>NZ_LT990039.1:0-1384795 GCF_900312975.1 Massilistercora timonensis
ATGTCAAGACCGCATTGTCTACGGTCGGTTCGTGGTTCCTGACAACGTTTCAGACAGCATACACGAACGTCACGAACGTTTTCCGGGGGATCGGACAGTGGTTTTCCGCCCGGTGGACGGATGTCAAAAACGCGTTGTCATCGGTCGGAACATGGTTTCAGTCTACGTTTCAGACAGCATATAACAACGTCACAAACATATTCAAAAATATAGGTTCGTGGTTTAAGACGAATGTTATCGACAAAATCAAAAGCGTTTTCGACGGGTTCAGTCTGGCAGACACCGGGAAAAAGATAATGGATTCGTTCGTGAACGCGATAAAGTCGATACATATTCCGAAGCTGTCGATCGATTGGGGAACGGCGGAAAAGACAATCGCGGGACTTACTATAAAAGTGCCTGTTCCGCATATTTCATGGAACGCGTTGGGCGGTATTATGAGGAATCCGACGATTTTCGGAATGTTAGGCGGGAAGCTGCAGGGCGGCGGAGAAGCCGGGGACGAAGCAATTCTGCCGCTTGATATATTTTATCGCCGGACAGAAGGCTATATTGATGACGCAATCGCGCGGGCAACGGCAGCGGCGAAAGGAAGCAGCGACAGCAGCAGGAGCAGGGGCGACTTTATTCAGAATATCAACATTGAAAGCCCGGATCCCCTATCGCCGTATGAGGTAGCACGTCAGACGAGGAATCAGACGCGGAATCTGGTTCTTCAGTTGCAGGGGGGACGCTGATATGTCAAAGAAAATTGTATGCAAAAACGAAGATGACGTTCAGATCGAATTCAGCTATGAGGATGACGCCGAATTTTTTCTGATATCATGCGACGGGATCTATTCCGTGTCAAATAATGTTGTGACAAGCGAAAACACGATGACGGACGGATCCACATATCAGGGCAGCACAACGAAGCAGCGGAATATCGTCATCACGGCGGAATTTGATTCCGATTATCAGTCCCGCCGGGATTTTCTGTATAAGTCATTCAAACCAAAATCGCCGGGGACGTTCTTTTATTTTGAGAACGAAGAACAGCGACAGATCGATTATTACGTCGAGGGAATCGAAATCGACGAAGCGGGCGTGTGCCGAAATGCTGTCATTTCCCTGATCTGTCCGGATCCGTTCTTTAAAGATCCCGCTGATACTACTGTCACAATGGCAGGGTGGGAACCGTGTTTTGAATTCGTCCATGAATTCACGGACGAACTGGAAGAATTCGGCGTCCGAATCGCGGAGTTAGTAAAGAACATTGAAAACGATTCGGCGGCGGATCATATCGGAATAGAAGTCCTTATGGAAGCGTTGGGAGCGGTCAGAAATCCGGTTTTATACCATATGCAGCAGGATATCCACATTCAGATCGGAACGGACGACTATCCGTTCGACATGGAGCCGGGCGACGTGGTAAAAATCACAACCGGGACAAACGAAAAGAACGCCTATTTGATAAAGGGCGGGGAAACACAGAAAATAAACGAATATCTGGACGAAGAAAGCGAATTCATACAGTTGGTACACGGGGCGAATACGTTCATTTACGACGCCGCGTCCGGCGTTGATTATCTGAACGTGACGATCAAATATCGGTTCCGATATTTAGGAGTATAGGAGCGTGAGAAAATGGAAGTCAGGATATACGGACAGAATTTATTCAGAAAAGGGCAGATAGAAAATCAAATATCCCTGATCTGGACGCGAAAATTTTATGAACCGGGGACGTTTGAACTTCACGCGCCGATTACTGACGAAAATCTGTCTTTGTTGCAGCCGGGAAACATCATCGGAAAAAAAGGTTCAGACGAAGCGGGAATTATTGAGGATATCGAAAAAGAAGAAAGCGATATCAAAAACGAGATCACGGCAAAGGGGCGGTTTTTATCGTCCTACATGGATCGCCGTCTGATAAAAAAGACCGTGAATTTTTCGGGATATATTGAAGTCGCTATGCGTCAGTTATATTCCGGCGCGGTTCCGCTTCCGCTTGTGGAATTGGGAACACTAAACGGTTTCACGGAACGGGCGGAATTTCAAGTCACGATGAAAAATCTTTTGACGTATGAAGAAAAGTTATCGCGGGCGGGCGCAATCGGATTCCGGTTCCGCCCGGATTTCAAGAATCGGAAAATCGTTTTTGAAACGTACAAAGGAAAAGACCGGACGTTCAGTCAGCACGAAAACAACCGCGTCGTATTCAGTGAAAATTATAATAACCTGAACAACGCGATCTATCGGTACAACAATCAGAACTTGAAAACGTTCGCGATAGTCGGCGGGCAGGGAGAAGGAGACGCCCGGACATATTACGAATTAGGCGGCGGGCAGGGGTACGATTTACGCGAAGTATTTGTTGACGCGAAAGACATAAATCCGGACGGGATGACGTCGGCAGCATACAAGGCGGCGTTATTGCAGAGGGCGCAGGAAACGTTGAACGCGTCGATCGTGTCGGAAACGTTGGAGTGCGAAACGGAAGCAGCGATCAATTTCACATACAAACAAGATTATGATTTAGGCGACGTTGTAACAGTCAGGAAGAACAAATGGAATCTGTATATGAATCAGAGGATCACGGAATTGTCCGAAGTGTACGAATACGGCGGAATGACCGTCGTTCCGACGTTCGGCGATCCGCTTCCTGAAACAATAAAATGGGATGAATAGGAAAGGGGCGGAAAAATGGCAAAAGAAAGAAGCTACGATTATTTTTGGAATTCTGAAAACGATCGTTATTATGACGCTGATTCTATGGGGGACTGGCTGCGCCCGTTCTTCTGCAACGGCGTTTTTAACGGTCAAATGCAAGTGACGGCAAACAATAATATGTCCGTTACCGTCGCGGCGGGGTATGGCTACATAAACGGAAAACACAGACATTTCCTGCAGCCGACAACGCTTGATCTGGAAACGGCTTCCGGCACACTGGATAGAATCGACGCTGTTATTTTACGCCGGAACGACACGGAGCGCCGGATCTATTTAACGATTGTAAAAGGCGGAAACGCAAACACGCCGACAGCGCCCGCCCCGACGCGCGAAGGGGCTATTTACGATCTGAAACTGGCGGATATCTATATCGCTGCCGGAACGGTTAGGATTACACAGGCAGAAATAAGCGATACAAGAATGAACGATGCCGTCTGCGGTTGGGTGGCGGCAACCGTAAACGAAATTGACTTTACGCAGATTCAGGCGCAATTTGACAGCTATTTCACGGCGTACAAGAAAAATATTTCCGATCAGTATCAGGAATATTTCGCCGCAATTCAGGAATTCAAAGAACAGGCGCAAAGCGACTATAATTTGTTGCTTCAGGCGTTCCAGACATACGCCGATCAGCAGGAAGCGTTATATCAGGACTGGATCGCTGAACAGGAATCCACGTTTGAGGAATGGAGCGAAGGGCAGCAGTCCACGTTTTCACAGTGGCGACAGAATCAGGAAAGCGCGTTCAATAACTGGTATTTGAATAATACGGGACAATGGACTTCCGACTTTCTGAACTGGTTTAACGGAATCAAGGGTATATTCTCCACGGATCCGGCGGGCGAAATGATTCTGATGATTCAATCGCTGTTCGACATTATCTATTCCGGCACAATCCCGGCTGATCTTATCACGTCGGACGGCGACGAACTGATAACAACAGACGGCGATCAGTTGATCGCGTTCTGGACGATAAAAACGTCCGAAACGTGTCACTGTTAGCTATATAAATAATCAAAAGAAAGGAGTTTTACAAAATGGCGCAGAAGATGTTTAAAGACTTGACGCCTATCGTCAGTATGGGGAATACGGATCTTTTTCCGGTGGAGCAGTCCGACGGAACAAAAAAGGCGACGTTCGCGCAGATATGCGAAGAAATCAAGCTGCCGGACGTTGCCGAGCAGGTCGGGGATTTCCCGGAACTGGCAGAGGGCGACACGCTGAAAGTTATCGCCGGAAAAATTATCAAATGGCAGCAGGACGCGATCGAGAAAATCGAAACGTATATCCTGAAGTCGTCTATCATTCAGGAATTCCCGCAGGAGGTCGATCTGGAAGCAGAGGACGATCCGGGAGCGGAAGCCCTGAAAAAGCAGGTCATTTCCGGCTTACTGGCGTACACGATGAACGAGAAGATCCTGCAGGTCATTTCGGATCATGGAACACTGGCGGCAGATTACGCAATCTTAAAGCGGGAACAAATAGCGTCGTATGGATATTACGGCGTCGAATGGGACATCGACGATCTGATGACGCTTGTTAAAGCGGGAAAATGGGACAAATTCGCGGTCGGAGATTACTTCATTGAGACGAACACATCCGGCGAAAAAATCCAGTTTGAGATCGCCGGAAAAAATTCATACTTGAATTGCGGCGATACCGCCTTGACGGTTCCCCATATTGTCGCCTGCCCGCGCGATTGCCTGAATACTTATTACAAGTACAACAGCACGAACACAAACGCCGGAGGATATGCGGCGTCGCTCATGCCCGCGAATCTGGAAACGGAAGCAAATAAATTCACGTCGAAATTGCAGGGGTATATGACGACGATCCGGCGTCTGGAAAATAACAAGGGGACGTGGGCGTGGGCGTCCCGCCGGATCTTCCTTCCGGGCAATCCCGAACTTGTCGGGTTCCACGGTTGGGCGGATCAGTACGACGGCGGAGCGTTCAATCAGCTTCCGTTATTTGCCGGAGGGAACGCGCACATTCTGAAAGGCGCAGGATATAACAAGGGTAAAGCCGCCCGGATGTGGTACTGGACTGCCGATCCGTCCGCCGCGAACACGACGTACTTTTGCAATTTCATCGACGGCGGCTGCAGCAGCGGCAGCGGAGCGTCCTACGACGGCGGCGTCGCCCCGTTTATCGTTCTGTCATAGACAGATAATCCGGCAATCGCGCCGCCCGGCAGCGGCGGCGCATATGACCGAAACAGAAAAGAGGAATAAATAATGTCTGTCCCGTCATGGAAACAAACGGCGTCAAAACTGGACGCATTTACCGAAGCCGTGAAATTACGGCACATTGTTACACAAATGATTATGCGGAATTTCGGGTTAAAGCGAACAAAATATGACGCGATTGTCGGGCGGCAAGTCCGCGAGAAATACCCGGAATTAAAAAGCCTGATTGCAAGAATCGACGAATTTCAAAATGAGGTAGAAAAGGCGCGGATTCTGACGCAATATCCAGAATGGATTATTGAAAAGGTCAGGGACAATTTGTTCCGATATTCGTCGGATCTGGTTTCAAATATCGCGGCAGCGAATGAGATTTTATGCCGGACACAAAACGAATTCGTTAAACGGATTTTGTTGGAGAATGACGCGATCGGCGACATCGCGCGGATCCGGCAGGAGGTTCTTTTCATCGAAGAATTTTTCGATATCGACTTGTCGCGCTACATGGAATTTTCTGAACAACTGGAAATGACGAAGAATTATCTGTATAGGTGGAAAAAGTCAACGATCAGGGATTACGACGAATTCCTTCATCCAGAGAAAAAGGCGTCGCGTCTGGAAAAGGAAAAGGCAAAGAAAAGCCGTAAACAGCAAAGAAAACAATAAAATATTTTCGGTTATGCGTTGCACAGCCGCCCGGATGTGGTACTGGACTGCCGATCCGTCCGCCGCGAACACGACGAACTTTTGCAATTTCAACAACAACGGCAACAGCAACAACAACGGAGCGTCCAACGACGGCGGCGTCGCCCCGATATCGTCAGCAAGGCGGACATGATAAGGATTCGCCGGATAAAGAACGATAGGAACGCATGACCGCAGCGGGGAACCGCTGAAATTTACCGCCTGACGCCCGGAAGTGCTTTAAAGAAACACACTTCGTCGGGCTATCAGCGGGCGTTATTTATGAGGATATGGAGAATTTACCAACTTACAACAAATTATGCGATCCGAACGTCCTTATGGACGCCGCGAAAGAATGTCTAAACGGCGTTATGTGGAAATATTCATCACAAGCGTATTATTTAGACAGGATCGAACGGACACGGATCACGAAAAAGCGGCTAGAGAGCCGGGACAGAATGTCGGACGGATTCGTTCAGTTTACAGTTTGTGAACGCGGGAAACGCCGGGAAATACGGTCGATCCACATAAACGAACGCGTCGTCCACAGAGCATTAAACGACGTCGTTCTGGTTCCGACGCTTCGCCCGAAATTGATTTATGACAACGCGGCGTCCCTGAAAGACCGGGGAACACATTTCGCGCTGAAACGGTTAAAAGTCCATTTATGGAGATATTACCGGGCGCATGGATCAAATGACGGCTATATTTTAATGGGCGATCTACATTCCTATTTTGATTCCGTGGATCACGACGTCGTATTCCGGGAATACAAAAAGATTTTCGGATATGATCCGGATATCGTGAATCTGATAATGGATTTCGTGGACGCGTTCGGCGAAAAGTCGCTAGGATTGGGATCGCAGGTTTCACAAATGACAGCCGTGTTTTATCCGAATCAGATCGATCACTTTATCAAAGAGCAGCTAAAAATAAAAGGCTACGGACGTTATATGGATGACTTTTATCTGATCCATGAAAGCCGGGAATACCTGCAGGAATGTTTGGAACAGATCCGGCGAATGTATGCTGATATCGGAATCGAACTGAACGAAAAGAAAACGCGAATCGTCAAGTTATCGAACGAATTTAAGTTTCTGAAAGCGAAAACGCACCTGACAGAAACAGGACGCGTGGTTATGCGTCCGGATCACGGAACAATCACGCGGGAACGACGCAAATTGAAAACCCTGCGCCGGAAACTGGACGCCGGGGAAATCGCGTTTGCAGACGTTCAGCAAGCCTATAATTCATGGCAGGGACACATAAGACATTTTGATTCATACCGCACACGGCGGAATATGGATAAACTATTTCACGAACTGTTTTCGGAAGAAATCAGAAAAGAAAGGAGCGGCAACAATGGCAGAAAACACAAAAACTATCGCGGAGAGTTCAAACAATACGATTTTCCCGAACGTATCGATCCGGCTGAAAGACGGCACAGAGTTAGACGCGATCCTGAACGGAACAACGTATGAAAGCGGACAGCCGATCCCGGACGGGACATTCACGGACGACAATCTGTCGGAAGTGGAAATTAACGGGACAATATACCGGGATATGAAATTGATCTGTTCGTACCCGTGGGACGAAGGGACGCGTTTCGCATTACGAGAAATGACGCAGCAGGAGATCGAAAACCGGGATTTAAAGGCGCAGCTTCAGGCGGCGCAGTTATCCGTCGCAGAACTGACAATCATCGTTTCCGGGCTTATGATGTAGAGAGGGGCGCACAATATGACATTCGATAAAAACAGCGGGCTTGTGATTGTATGGGTTAATATGGTTCAGAACGGGACATATACGCGCGATCAGATTCCGAAAATGTTCAATCTGCGGGAGGTCGTGGCGGAGGTTCTGGACGAGCAGGCGGAGGACGCCGCGTAATTATGCCGGAAGCGGATCCGGCTTCCGGATCTTTTCCTGAATATCCCCGGCGGGGTGGCAGAAATTAGTCACTTCGTCGGGGTTTTGTTTTGTATCATGGGCGCATAAAGGAAAAACACGCACACGAAAGGAGTTAGAAAACATGGATCAGGATTATATCACACGGAGCGAACACGAGGAATTCGCCCGCCGAATGGATTCTGAAAATCAGCGAATCAAAGACGAAAACGAGCGGCAGAACAAGCGAATTTCGATTGTTGAAGAATCGGTCAGGGAATTTAATAAACTGGCGCTGCAGATCGAACGTCTTGCAACGTCAATCCGGCAAATGGGGGAAGAAATATCAAAGCAAGGGGAACATCTGGAAAATATCGAATCGAAGCCGGGAAAACGGTGGGAATCCCTGATGACCGGGATAGTCGGGGCGATTGCCGGAGCGGTCGGCGCTGCAATCGCGGCGGGCTTTTTACACTGAAAACAGGGAATCTAAACAAGTAAGATCACAATATCCGGCGAGGATGACGCGGGGTTTATGTGATAAAGAAACAAGGAGAAAACCAAAAAAAGAAAGGACGTGTTTTTATGAATCAGGTAACTATGGAACTTTTAAAATTCGCCGTTATGTTCGTTATGGCGGTCGTTGCGTATGTCATCCGGCGCAATCTGGTTCCGTTCATCCAGTCAAAAATGACGGCGGATCAGTTGAAAACAGCGCGGGAAATGGCGACAATGTTTGTCTACATGGCAGAGCAGACATTCGGCGATAAGACGGGAGCGGAGCGAAAGCAGCTTGTAAAGGACGCATTGCGCGAAGCCCTGAAAAGCGCCGGAATCAATATGACAGATCAGTTTGTGGACGACATGATCGAAGCGGCGGTTAAGGGAATGAAAATCGCAGAATCCGGCAGCATGATTGAATTTGAAGTTGCGGAAGCGGTTGAGGACGAAACGGTCGCAGGGATCCCGGACGCTGCCGAAGGGGGCGTTTGATATGGCAACACAAGCGGAATGTGAGGTTTTTATAAATCAGATCGCGCCGTTATGCGTAAAGTACGCGGCAGCATACGGATATAAAAATGTGTCCGGGGCGATCGGTATGGCGTGTTTAGAATCAGGCTATGGACTGTCACGTCTGGCGGCGGAATTTCATAATTATTTCGGGATGAAATGCGGGACAAAGTGGACGGGCGCGTCCGTGAATATGCGGACAATGGAAGAATACACGCCCGGAACGTTGACGCCCATTTCAGACAATTTCCGGGTGTATGACGATATGGAATCCGGCGTCCGGGGATATTATGAATTTCTGGAACTGGCGCGTTATCGGGATGTAAGGGAGCAGGACACGCCGGAAGCCTATCTGTCCGAGATCAAGACGGCAGGATATGCCACGTCGTCAACCTATGTTCAGGACGTTCTGGCGGTCGTTGCGGCGCACAATTTGACGGAATGGGACAAATATATGACCGGGCAGGAAAACGCCGCCACGGGGCAGCAGGACGCGCAGAAAGGGGGATATAATATGTATAGCAGACAGAAGGTCGTTGACTACGCAAACAGTCAGGTAGGGAAAAAGGAATCGGACGGATCCTATAAATCGATCATCGACACATACAACACGCTTCCGACGGATCAGCTTCCGCGAAAAACGCGTATGCAGTACGGCTGGGCGTGGTGTGCGTGTTTCTGGTCGGCGATTGCGGTCGCGCTGAAATATCTTGCAATCATGCCGATAGAAATTTCCTGCTATTATCTGATCGAAGCCGCTAAAAAGTTGAAAGTATGGCAGGAAAACGACGCCTATATTCCCGCGCCGGGGGACGCCGTTCTGTATGATTGGGACGACAGCGGACAGGGGGATAATACCGGGAATCCGGATCACGTCGGCGCTGTTACATATGTCAACACGGCGTCCGGGTATATGGTCGTGACCGAAGGGAATTATGGGAACGCGGTCAAGAAACGGACAATTTCGCTAAATGGTCGGTATATACGCGGATTCATTACGCCCAAATATGACGACGGCGCGATCGCGGAGCCTGATAAGACAGGCGGAAAAAGCATTTCGGAAGTCGCCCATGAGGTCATAGCGGGACAGTGGGGTAACGGCGCAGCCCGGAAACGCGATCTGACGGCGGCGGGTTATGATTACGACGCTGTTCAGTCCGAAGTCAATCGGATTTTGAACGGCAGCGCGGAGACGGCAAAGAATGAGAATTCCACAGATCAGGCGCAGCCGACGGCGCGGAAAGTAACGGCGACGTGCTACGCTCACAAATTCGACGAAGGCGTCGCCGGGACATACATCACAACGGCGAATCTGTACTGCAGGAACGACGCCGGGACGAATAAAAAGGCGTTGTGCCTGATACCGGAGGGAACGAAGGTTCAGTGTTACGGATATTATAACGTGTCCGGCGGCGTGAACTGGCTTTACATTCAGTTTGTAATGGACGGCACACAGTACACGGGATTTTCAAGCGCGGATTATCTGAAAAAGGCGTAAAAGCAGAAGGATCCAGATAAAGGGCGCAATTATAAATACACTCTTTTGGTCGAGAATATGTCACGGATAAAGGCGATTGCAAATAGCAGTCGCCTTTTATAAAATATACCCATTGAGTAAAAAGTTATTGACATATTTACTCAATGGGTATATAATATAATTGTAACAAGGGTACAGCAGGAAAGGAGTAGACAATGGAGAAAAACGAAATGACAAATAATCAGTTTCGGGGAATCATTAAAATGATAATGGCGTTAATTAGGAATGATACGCCAAAGGATGAATTACTGGAATACTTGCAGGAACTAATCGAATAGAAACAAAATAAGGGGTAACACGAGGGCGGCAACCTGAAACATTCCTGCTACGCCGCCCAAGTGCTTTATTAAATGATAGCAGGATGAAATAAGAAAGTCAAGGGGGCGCAGAAATGACAATAGCCGAAGCGAGGAAAGAAAAAGGATTGTCAAGAAAGGACGTCGCGGAATGGTTAGAAATTCCATACAGAACTATAACGAATTGGGAAAACGGCGAACGTCAGTGTCCGGCGTATATTGAAAAGTTGATCGTTGAAAAGATATTGACGTGGCAGACGGGAACAGAAAACGCATAAAAGAGGGCGGGCGGCTATAAAAGCCGCCCTTCGTTGCCTACTGATCCAGAACCATATCATAGAACGCGGATTCAGTTAAAATTTCAAGGTCGTTCCCCTTCAGGATCAGGGCTTCAGCTTTCTTTTGCTTATTGCTTTTTCCGTCCTTTATGGACGCGCAAAAATCATTGTTGCCGATGACAAGATAATTTGTATGTTTATTTACATTATCGGAGCAGGAACCGCCGAGATTGACAACAAGCTGCATAGCGTCCCGGCGAACCATTTTTTCAAGCGCACCTGTGAAACAGACGTTTTTTCCGAAAAGCGGGTTGCTTTCATCAAATACCGTCGCTGTTGCCGTTATGTCCTTCGCTGATAGTTTGGTCTTGTGAGTGAACGCGGACGAAATAAAGGCGTCAATGCTGCCGAACTGCCGAAGCGCTTCTTCTTTCAATCGTAGAAAACATTCGTTGCAAGCCCGGCAATCATCAAGGGATCTATGGGAAGGAGCGGAAGCCTTTAAATGTTTCGCGACGGTAGAAAGTTTATAGTTATCCAGACCGGGAAGCAGCTTTTTAGAAATCCGCATAACGTCGATAAAATCATTCGAGAGGGGGACGGATTTACACATCATCAAATTATCGTATAAGAAATTTATATCGAAATTGACATTGTACCCGACGAGCGTTTCACAACCCACGAAATTATAAAAGTCAGAGATCGCGGACGATATGTCCGGGGCAGATTCCAACATTTCATTTGTGATCCCGGTCAACGAAGTTATAAAGTCGTCGATCGGTTCGGTCGGTTTTACAAGTGTGCTGAAGGAATCGGTTTCGGATCTGGCGCGGTACTTGACAGCGGATATTTCAATGATTTCACAGAAACGAACATCAAGCCCGGTTGTTTCGATATCAATCACGATATAATCATCCGGGAATGATACAGAACTTTTCTTCTTTTCTGGACGCTTGATCGCTTCAGGCTGCCCGGCAACAACGCAGGGACGCCCGTTTTCATCGACGGAAATACTGATATACATATATTGCACCTTCCTTTTTGATATTTTTTAGGTCAGTTTTTGCGGCTGCTGATCTTTAACACAGATTATCGCATTTAATGTGCTAATGTCAAGAAAAATGCTGAATATTAGCACAAAAAGAGGAAATGCGGTAAAGTGAAAATATATGATTATGGCGGGAAAAAGAATATATGCGGGAGCAGGATAAAACAGGCGCGGGCGTTGCGGAACATTTCGCAGTCTGAACTTGCGGCTAAAATGCAAGTTGAGGGGATCACGATTGAACGGGATAGCATAAGCAGAATTGAGATAGGAACGCGTTTTGTGACTGATTATGAATTAAAAATATTTGCAAAGGTTTTAAAGGTAAATATCATGTGGTTACTATCTGATGAAGAAACGCCGTGAGGGACGCGCCCGACGGCGTTTCTTTTATGGAGGTAAAACACATATGAAGAATTTTTCACATATGACATATAACGATCGGCTTCGCCTTGATACTCTTATCAGAGCAGGACACAAACCGAAAGAAATAGCGGAAATTTTACATAAACACGTCAGCACAATTTACAGAGAATTAAAACGGGGAAGGTATATTCACACGAATAGCGATCTGACAGAGGAAGAACGATATAATCCAGACGAAGCGGACAGAAAGGCGCGGGAGAATCTGAAAGAAAAGGGCGCAGGGCTGAAAATCGGGAACGATATTAAACTGGCGAACTATCTTGAAAAATTGGTTTCGGAAGAAAAGTATTCCCCGGACGCTGCACTGGCAAAAGCGCGGGAACATCAGGACGAGTTTTCAACGATGATATGCACAACGACTTTTTATTCATATATCGAAAAGGGAATATTTTTAAAGCTGACAAATAAGGATCTGCCCGTAAAGAAGAATCAGAAAAAGAAAAAACAAAAAGTGCGTCAATCACGCGCAAGCCGCGGGGAGAGCATAGAGAACAGACCGGAAGAAATAAATGGGCGCGAAACGTTCGGTCATTGGGAAATGGATACCGTAAAGGGAAAACAGGGAATAACAAAATCTTGTATGTTGGTTTTGACGGAGCGGAAAACAAGGGCTGAAATTATCGCAAAATTGCCGGATCAAAAATCCGAAAGCGTTATAAGGACATTAGACAGAATAGAAAAGAAATGGGGCGATCTGTTTTATCAGGTATTTAAAAGTATAACGGTAGACAATGGATCGGAATTCGCCGACTATGAGGGAATGGAGCGTTCCTGCAGAAAAAAGGAAAAGCGGACAACGATATATTACTGTCATCCGTATAGCAGTTACGAGCGGGGAAGCAACGAGAACCAGAACAAAATGATACGCCGCCATATTCCAAAAGGGACGGATATCGACGAAAAGACGGACGAAGATATCGAACGCGTGGAAAACTGGATCAATGAATACCCGCGCCGGAAATTGGGCTACTGCAGCAGCCGGGAAATGTTTGAAATGGAGTTAAAAGCAATATAACTATTTAATATGCACAAAAATAGAATGTGTTTTTGTGCATTATGTAGAAAAGAGAAAAAAACGAAAATTCTTTCGCATTTAATGTTGACATTTTTAGGATCGTGGAATGATCAAAAAATGGTTGACAGACAGGGAAGACTGTGATAAATTATTAGTTGCGCAAAGCGAAAAGAAAGTAGAGTGTCCACTCTCACCATAGCACGATCGGGTGACTATCGGTTTGATATCGTACAAAAAGACAGGGTATGGATATGCCCGGGGTTTTTGGATGTAACAGAGTGGATAGTCTCGAAACTGTCCACTTTTTTATTTTATGCAATGGGGGTGCAGGGAAATTAGCGAGTTAATGATTAACGAACAGATCCGGGACAAGGAAGTACGGGTCATTGGAAGCGACGGACAGCAGCTGGGCATCATGTCGGCCCGGGAAGCACAGAAACTGGCAACAGAAGCAGAACTGGATCTGGTCAAGATCGCTCCGAAAGCTCAGCCGCCGGTATGTAAGATCATCGATTACGGAAAATACCGCTATGAGCAGGCCAGAAAGGAAAAAGAGGCCAGAAAGAAACAGAAGACGGTGGAGATCAAGGAAGTACGGCTTTCGCCCAATATCGACACCAACGATCTGAACACCAAGGTGAACAACGCAAGGAAGTTCCTTAGCAAGGGCAATAAGGTAAAGGTGACGCTGCGTTTCAGAGGCCGTGAGATGGCCCACGTTCAGCAGAGCAAGCACATCCTGGATGATTTTGCCAAACTGGTGGAAGATCTGGCTGTTGTAGAGAAGCCTGCCAAACTGGAAGGCAGGAACATGAGCATGGTTTTAACTGAAAAACGTTAAAAATATATTCACACAAACGCAAGGAGGAATTCATTATGCCAAAAATGAAAACAAATCGGGCTGCTGCAAAGCGCTTTAAGAAGACAGGTACAGGACTGTTAAAGAGAAACAAAGCTTACAAGAGCCATATCTTAACAAAGAAGTCCGCGAAGAGAAAGAGAAACCTGAGAAAGGCTACCATCACGGACGCAACCAACGTAAAGAACATGAAGAAAGCAATGCCATATTTATAAGATCTGGCAGGAAAGTTGAAGGAGGAATAAGACATGGCAAGAATCAAAGGCGGATTAAACGCTAAGAAGAAACACAATAGAGTATTGAAACTGGCAAAAGGATACAGAGGAGCCCGCTCCAAACAGTACCGTGTTGCAAAACAGTCTGTAATGAGAGCTCTGGCAACTGCATACGCAGGAAGAAAACAGCGCAAGCGCCAGATGCGTCAGCTGTGGATCGCCCGTATCAACGCTGCTGCCAGAATGAACGGACTGTCCTACAGCAAGTTCATGCACGGCCTGAAGCTGGCGAACATCGACATGAACCGCAAG
Source organism: Massilistercora timonensis (assembly GCF_900312975.1). NCBI lineage: Bacteria > Bacillati > Bacillota > Clostridia > Eubacteriales > Massilistercora > Massilistercora timonensis. The sequence continues at coordinate 14,461 of NZ_LT990039.1, forward strand.
ATGCTGGCTGAGATGGCAGTGAACGACGCAGAAGGCTTCGCTACACTGGCTCAGGCTGCAAAGGAAAAACTTGCATAAATCTCTTGACAACGCCACGTCACCGTGATAAAGTATAGAAAACCGTTGAGGAAGAGTAAGTATCCGTGGTTGGAACCTTCAGAGAGCTGCAGATGGTGGGATTGCAGCGGATGAGATCATGGAGAATGGGCTTCCGAGGGCGAGCTGAAAGATTTCGAGTAAGCGGGCCGGAGCAGGTCTCCGTTATCAAAACCAGCGTATGATGGTACGTATGAGTGGGTATATCGCAAGATATATCAAGCCGGGTGGCACCGCAGGAGTTGATTTTTGATACTCTTGTCCCTGCAAAGTAATTTGTATGGGATAAGGGTATTTTTTATTTTCACAGAAGGTACCCTTTCCCAGGAAAACCAGTGAGCAGAAAGGAGAACCAACATGAAAGAACAGAAAATCCCCTACAAGATCTACCTGGAAGAGAGCGAGATGCCAAAGGAATGGTATAATGTGCGCGCCGATATGAAGAACAAGCCGGCGCCCCTTCTCAATCCGGCTACCCATGAACCTATGACCGCTGAGGAACTTTCCGTGGTATTCTGTAAAGACCTGGTGGACCAGGAGCTGGACAATGAGAACCGTTATATTGAGATCCCCCGCGAGATCCGGGACTTCTACAAGATGTACCGTCCCGCTCCGCTGGTGCGGGCCTACTGCCTGGAAGAAAGGCTGCAGACGCCGGCGAAGATCTACTATAAGTTCGAGGGAAACAACACCAGCGGCAGCCACAAGCTGAATTCTGCCATCGCCCAGGCCTACTACGCTAAGAAGCAGGGACTGAAAGGCGTGACCACAGAAACAGGAGCCGGCCAGTGGGGAACAGCCCTTGCTATGGCCTGCGCTTACCTGGAGCTGGACTGTAAAGTATTCATGGTGAAATGCTCCTATGAGCAGAAGCCCTTCCGCCGGGAAGTGATGCGCACCTACGGCGCCAGCGTGACTCCCTCCCCCTCCATGGAGACGGAGGTAGGCCGGAAGATCCTGGAAGCACATCCGGGAACCTCGGGAAGCCTTGGCTGCGCCATCTCAGAGGCCGTTGAGGTGGCCCTTGGAAGCGAGGGATACCGGTATGTGCTGGGAAGTGTACTGAACCAGGTGGTGCTTCACCAGTCCATCATCGGTATGGAGACCAAGCTGGCTCTGGATAAATATGGTGTGACGCCGGATATCATTATCGGCTGCGCCGGAGGAGGATCCAACCTGGGTGGCCTGATCTCCCCATTTATGGGAGAGAAGCTGCGGGGCGAGAAGGACTACCACTTTATCGCGGTGGAGCCGGCTTCCTGTCCCAGCATGACCAGAGGCGTTTATGCCTACGACTTCTGTGATACCGGAATGGTGTGTCCGCTGGCCAAGATGTATACGCTGGGAAGCGGGTTTATCCCATCACCCAACCATGCGGGAGGCCTTCGCTATCACGGTATGAGCCCCATCCTGTCCCAGCTCTATGCGGACGGCTACATGGAGGCCCGCTCGGTGGAGCAGACGTCGGTGTTCGCGGCAGCAGAGCAGTTTGCCCGGATCGAGGGCATCCTTCCGGCGCCGGAGAGCAGCCATGCCATCAAGGTTGCCATGGACGAGGCTATGAAGTGCAAGGAGACAGGAGAAGAGAAGACCATCGTGTTCGGCTTGACGGGAACCGGGTATTTTGATATGGTTGCTTATGAGAAGTTCCATAACGGACAGATGGAGGATTATATTCCTTCGGATGAGGATCTGAAGACCGGATTTGACGGGATCCCCCGTTTCCCGGGCAATATGGAATAATACGGACAGGACAGATGGAGGTGGCCCTATGAAAGTACTGGTAGTGGTAGATATGCAGAAGGATTTTGTGGACGGAGCCCTGGGGACCAAAGAGGCCCAGGCTATTGTACCCAAAGTGGCGGAGAAGATCCGAAGCTTTGATGGGGAGGTCTATTATACAAGAGACACCCATGAGAAGAATTATCTGGATACCCAGGAGGGGAAACTGCTGCCGGTACCCCACTGTATCCTTGGCACGGAAGGGTGGGAACTGGTGCCTGAGATCCGGGAGCTGGCCGGGGACCACATTTACAATAAACCCACCTTTGGCAGTGTAGAACTGTGTTACGGCCTGAAAGAAGCCATGCTGGATGAGGAAGTAGAGGCAGACGGGAACCTGATCCAGTCCATCACGCTGGTGGGACTTTGCACAGATATCTGTGTCATCTCCAACGCCATGCTGCTGAAGGCCTTCTTCCCGGAAGTGCCGGTGATCGTGGACGCTTCCTGCTGCGCGGGGGTGACGCCAGAGAGTCATGAAAACGCGCTGGAGGCCATGAAGATGTGCCAGATCCAGGTGGAAAATCCATAGGTTGAAAAAGAGAAGCCTGTAAGGCTTCTCTTTTTTTAGGTAGATTTATGCGCTTTCCTCAGTTTGTTCAGATTCTTCTGCTGTCTGGGCCTTCAGGTTCTTATTGGCCGTGGAAAGCATAAGCTTGATCCGGTTTAACTGGTTGACTTCGCTGGCGCCGGGGTCAAAGTCGATGGCCACGATGTTGGACTCGGGGTAGAGCCGGCGCAGCTCTTTGATCACGCCTTTTCCTACCACATGGTTAGGAAGGCAGGCAAAGGGCTGGGTGCAAACAATGTTGGGCGCTCCGCTGTGGATCAGCTCCAGCATCTCGCCGGTGAGGAACCATCCCTCGCCGGTCTGGTTGCCCAGGGATACAATGTCTGAAGCCATCCGGCCAAGTTCCCGGATATCTGCCGGCGGATCAAAATGCCGGCTTACTTTGAATGCTTTGGTGGCAGGAGCCCGGAACCATTCTACAGCCTTGATGCCCAGGTTCCCGATAAGGGCTTTGGATTTCTTCATTCCCAGGTGGGACACCTTGAAGTTCTGGTTGTAGAAGCAGTAGAGCAGGAAGTCCAGAAGATCCGGAACTACCGCCTCGGCTCCTTCGCTCTCCAGAAGTTCCACCAGATAGTTATTGGCGGCGGGCAGGAATTTTACCAGGATCTCGCCTACCACGCCTACTCGTGGTTTTTTGATATCCAGAAGTTCAATGTTGTTGTCAAAGTCTGCGATGATCTCCTGGCAGAGTTTCTTGAACCGGCGCCGGGACGGATGAGGAGCGGCCACAAATTCTGCGCACACCTTCTTCCATTTCTCATGTATGGCGTCCACGGAGCCCGGCACTGCCTCGTAGGGCCGCAGCCGGTATACGCACTTCATAAAGATATCGCCGAATACGGCGGCGTAAAGTCCCCGCAGTACCAGGGACGGGGTGATCTTGAATCCCGGGTTGCCCTCCAGTCCGCTTAAGTTGATGGAGATCACCGGGATATAGGAATACCCGGCTTTCTTCAGCGCCCGGCGGATGAAGCCGATATAGTTGGAAGCCCGGCAGCCGCCGCCGGTCTGGCTGATGATGACCGCGATCTTGTGGGTGTCGTACTTCCCGGACAGGATGGCTTCCATGATCTGGCCCACTACCATCAGGGAGGGATAGCAGGCATCGTTGTTTACATATTTCAGTCCCACGTCCACTGCCTGCTTGTTGTCATTTGGCAGCACCTCCACGTGGTAGCCGGAGGCGTTGAAGGCAGGCTCCAGAAGCTCAAAGTGGATGGGTGACATCTGAGGACAGAGGATGGTATAGTCTTTGCGCATCTCCTTGGTGAAGGGCACCTTGGTGATGGCGGAAGAGTGGATCTGGCGTTCTTCCTTTCTCTGGTCCCTGACACGGATGGCGGCCAGAAGGGAGCGCACACGGATCCTGGCGGCACCCAGGTTGTTGACCTCGTCGATCTTCAGGGATGTGTAGATCTTGTCAGAGTTATTCAGGATCTCCGCCACCTGGTCGGTGGTGACAGCGTCCAGCCCGCAGCCGAAGGAATTAAGCTGGATCAGATCCAGGTTCTCCCGGGTCTTAACAAAGTTGGCCGCGGCGTAGAGCCGGGAGTGGTACATCCACTGGTCCATTACATTTAAAGGCCGCTCCACCGGGTGGAGATGGGAGATGGAATCCTCGGTCAGTACCGCTACGTTGTAGGAGTTGACCAGTTCCGGGATACCGTGATTGACCTCCGGGTCGATATGGTAGGGACGACCGGCCAGGACAATGCCCCGGTTGCCGGTCTCATCCAGATATTTGATGGTCTCTTCTCCTTTGCGCCGCATATCCTCCCGGCAGTTCTCCAGTTCCATCCAGGCGTCATGTACCGCCGCCTTGATCTCGCCGGCAGAGAGGGAGAATTTCTTAGACAGTTCCTCCTGCAGCCGGTAGGCGATGGTCTCCTCGCTTGCGAAGGAGAGGAAGGGGTGGATGAAATCCACCTCGCCGTCTACGATGGCGTCAATGTTGTTCTTGATGTTCTCCGGATAGGAGGTGACAATAGGGCAGTTGTAGTGGTTGTTGGCCTCTGTAAACTCATTCCGCTCGTAGGGGATGCTGGGATAGAAAATGTGTTTGATCCCCTGGTTGATCAGCCACTGTACATGGCCATGGGCCAGCTTGGCCGGGTAGCACTCGGACTCGCTGGGGATGGATTCGATGCCAAGCTCGTAGACCTTCCGGGTGGAAGACGGAGAGAGCACCACAGAGAAGCCCAGTCTGGTGAAAAATGTGAACCAGAAGGGATAATTCTCGTACATATTCAGCACCCGGGGAAGGCCGATGACGCCCCGGGGCGCCTCTTCTTCCGGAAGGGGTGTATAGTCAAAGAAACGTTTTAATTTGTAGGCAAACAGGTTGGGCAGTTTGTTCTCCGTCTTCTCTTTGCCAAGTCCCCGCTCACAGCGGTTTCCGGTGATAAACCGGCGGCCGCCGCTGAAGTGGTTGATGGTGAGGCGGCAGTTGTTGGTGCAGCCCTTGCACTTGGTCATGGTGGTAGAATACTCCAGGGCCTCGATCTCATCGATGGGAAGCATGGTGGTGCCTTCGCAGTCTATGTAACGCTCCCGGGCGATGAGAGCCGCGCCGAATGCCCCCATGATCCCGGCGATATCCGGGCGGATGGCGTGGCAGTTGGCGATCTTCTCAAAGCTTCGCAGCACCGCGTTGTTGTAGAAGGTTCCCCCCTGAACTACGATGTGCTGGCCAAGCTCTGTGGCGTCGGACACCTTGATCACCTTGAACAGGGCGTTCTTGATGACAGAGTAGGCAAGGCCGGCGGAGATGTCCGCCACGGACGCGCCCTCTTTCTGCGCCTGTTTTACCTTGGAATTCATGAATACGGTACAGCGGGTGCCAAGGTCGATGGGGTTGCCGGCAAAAAGGGCTTCATGGGCGAAGTCCTCCACGGAATAATTCAGGGATTTGGCAAAAGTCTCAATGAAGGAGCCGCACCCGGAGGAGCAGGCTTCGTTAAGCTGAACGCTGTCTACCGTCTGGTTCTTGATCTTGATGCATTTCATATCCTGGCCGCCGATGTCCAGGATGCAGTCTACATCCGGCTCAAAGAAGGAAGCGGCGTAGTAATGGGCCACAGTCTCAACCTCTCCTTCGTCCAGAAGAAGGGCGGCCTTGATCAGCGCTTCCCCGTATCCGGTGGAGCAGGAGTGGACGATCTCCACCCCTTCGGGAAGCTTGCTGTAAATGTCTTTGATGGCAGCGATGGTGGTGCCCAGAGGATCTCCTTCGTTATTGTGGTAGAAGGAGTAGAGAAGAGTTCCGTCTTCTCCTACCAGGGCAGCCTTGGTGGTGGTGGAACCGGCGTCGATGCCAAGGAAAGCCTTCCCCTGATAGGAGGCAAGATCCTTGACCGGAACCTGGTGCCGGTCGTGGCGTTCCTTGAACTCCTGGTAATCCGCCTCGCTGGCGAAGAGGGGTTCCATACGGTCCACCTCAAAGTCCATATTGATCCGTCCTTCCAGACGCTGCTGCATCTCCTGGAGCGCCACGTCCAGATTCCGCTCAGAATTCAGGGCGCTTCCGATGGCCGCGAAGAGGTGGGAGTGATTGGGCGCGATGGTGTGCTCGTCGTCCAGCTTCAGGGTGCGCACAAAGGCCTCCCGGAGCTCAGACAGGAAATGAAGAGGTCCCCCCAGGAACGCCACATGGCCCCGGATGGGCTTGCCGCAGGCCAGACCGCTGATGGTCTGGTTGACTACTGCCTGGAAGATGGAGGCGGCCAGGTCTTCCTTGGACGCGCCTTCATTGATCAGGGGCTGGATATCGGATTTGGCGAACACGCCGCAGCGGGCGGCGATGGAGTAGAGCGCCTTGTAGTTTTTGGCATACTCGTTAAGACCAGAGGCGTCCGTCTGGAGAAGGGAAGCCATCTGGTCGATGAAGGAACCAGTACCGCCGGCGCACACGCCGTTCATCCGCTGTTCCACATTGCCGCCTTCGAAGTAGATGATCTTGGCGTCCTCGCCGCCAAGCTCAATGGCTACATCAGTCTGAGGGGCGTAATCCTGCAGGGCGGTGGATACGGCGATCACTTCCTGAACAAAAGGAACGCCCAGGTGTTTGGCCAGGGTCAGTCCTCCGGAACCAGTGATCACCGGAGAGACGTGGATGGCGCCTAATTTATAGATGGCCCGGCCAAGAAGGTCGGACAGGGTCTCCTGGATATTGGCGAAATGCCGTTCATAGTCGGAGAACACTACTTCATTGTCCATATCCAGGATGGCGATCTTTACCGTGGTGGAACCGATATCAATACCCAGTGTATACTGCTCTTTCTGACTCATATTGAAAACTCCTCACATAGTAAATCTATGAATTTCTTCTTATTAAATGTGTGTCCCGTTTTTGCAACACGTAACATTATACGACAAAATATTTGAAATGACAATTCGCAAAATCTAAAGAAACCATAAAGACACGCTAAGAATCCGCTAAGAAAACGCAAGAGACCGGGAAACCGGCGCGGCAGAACCGATTGACAAACACCCACCGAGACGGTAGAATGACTACAGTGCTATCATGAAAAACGGAGTGAAACGAACATGAACTGGTTAGATAAATTGGAACGTAAATTTGGCAGATATGCCATCCACAATCTGATGTATTACATCATCGTACTCTATGTCGCGGGGCTGGTGCTCCAGCTGTTCGTGCCGGAGTTCTATTATCAGTATCTGTGCCTGGATGTGCCGGCGATCCTTCGGGGGCAGGTGTGGCGTGTGGTGACCTTTATCATCCAGCCGCCCCAGACCAGCTATCTTTTCATGGTTTTTGCCCTTTATCTCTATTATATGCTGGGAAAATCCCTGGAACAGACCTGGGGGGCCTTCCGGTTTAACCTGTACTTTTTCGCGGGGATGCTGTTCCATGTGATCGCAGCCTTTGCCGCATATTTTATCACCGGATTCTCCTTCCCGCTGGGAACCTGGTATCTGAATATGTCGCTGTTCTTCGCCTTTGCGGCGATCTACCCGGATATGCAGTTCTATCTGTTCTTCGCCATTCCGATCAAGGCCAAATGGCTGGGCTGGCTGGACGGGATCTATTTCCTCTACACCATCGTCCAGGCTTTCCTGCCGGCTTACGGAGGAGGACCACTTGGATTCTTCTACCGGTCCAACGCTATCGGAGCTGCGGTTTCCATCCTGAACTTTGTGATCTTCTTCCTGGGGAGCAGGCACAGCAGGGGATATTCCCCGAAGCAGGCGCGGCGCAAGCGGGAATTCCAGAAGAAGGTAAGAGCGTCCCGGCCGGTGAATCACTATCCCGACGGGGCAAGACACCGCTGCGCGGTGTGCGGAAGGACGGAACTGGACGATCCCAATCTGGAATTCCGGTACTGTTCCAAATGTAACGGGAATTACGAATACTGTCAGGATCATCTGTTTACCCATACACATGTCAAATAGGAAATGAGGAGGAAGAGACATTGAAGAAAACAAAGATCGTATGTACCATGGGACCACGGAGCGACGATGAGGCGATCATGCGCGCCCTGGTAAGAGAGGGCATGGATGTGGCCAGATTTAACTTCTCCCACGGTACCCATGAGGAGCAGAAAGGCCGCATGGATATGCTGAAAAGGATCCGGGAGGAAGAGAAGAAGCCGATCGCCATTCTTCTGGATACCAAAGGACCGGAGATCCGTACCGGTGTGCTGAAAGACGGGAAGAAAGTAATGCTGGAGACAGGAAGCGAATTCATTCTGACTACCAGAGAGATAGAAGGAGACGAGAAGAAGGTCTCTATCACCTATGACGGCCTGGTGGAGGACGTCCAGGTGGGGACCATCATCCTGGTGGATGACGGCCTGATCGGACTGGAAGTGAAGGCAAAGCGGCAGGATGAGATCGTCTGCCGGGTGGTCAACGGCGGAGAGCTGGGAGAACGCAAAGGCGTAAATGTTCCCAATGTTCCGGTGCGGCTGCCGGCCATCACGGAGAAGGACCGGGAGGACTTACGATTCGGCGTGGAGCAGGGGATCGATTTTATTGCGGCTTCTTTTGTCCGCAATGCGGAATGTATCCTGGAGATCCGGGCCTTCCTGAAGGAATGCGAGGCGCCTTATATCCCTATCATCGCCAAGATCGAGAATGCGGAAGGGATCAAGAATATTGACGAGATCATCCGCTGCGCGGACGGGATCATGGTTGCCCGGGGAGACCTGGGTGTGGAGATCCCGGCAGAGGAAGTTCCCTATCTGCAGAAGATGATCATCCAGCGGTGCAACGACAACTATAAGCCGGTGATCACCGCCACCCAGATGCTGGATTCCATGATCCGCAATCCCCGTCCTACCCGTGCGGAGGTGACGGATGTGGCCAACGCGGTGTACGACGGAACAGACGCAGTGATGCTGTCCGGTGAGACGGCCCAGGGCAAGTATCCGGTAGAAGCGCTGCAGATGATGGTGCACATTGTGGAGAATACAGAGAAACATCTGGATTACGACCTGATCCTGAAGCAGGCAGAGGAGCATCGGATGAAGAGCGTATCCAGCGCCCTGGCCCATGCTACGGTGACCACAGCCGGGAATCTGGGGGCAAAATGCATCATCGCGCCTTCCATGTCCGGAGCCACTTCCAGGGTGGTGTCCAAATTCAAACCAAAGACGGAGATCATTGGGGTTACGCCCAACGAGCGGACTCTGCGCAGGATGCAGATCTACTGGGGTGTGCGTCCCATGAAATCCATTCAGGTATATACCACGGAAGATATCTGCAACAGCGCCATTGAACTGGTCTGCGCCAAGCAACTGGCAGAGACGGGAGATGTGGTGGTGCTGACGGCAGGGATCCCGTCGCCCCATGTGGCAGGCGCGGGAACTGGTTTCAGTAATATGATGCGGATTGCGGTAGTAGAGTAATGGTTTTTGCCGGAACTATTGACAGTTGAGGTGAAAGGAATTATAGTGTTTCTGTAGAGAACTACTAACAGAGCGCAAAAGAGGAATCGTGAAATGGAAAATAATGTATTCACAGAGCATTTGACGAAGTTCGGACTCACTCGCCAGGAGGCATGTATCTATGAATGCCTTCTCTCGGAGGGGAAGACCACAGGGTATGAGGTGGCGAAGAAGATCGGGATCTCCCGTTCCAATGCCTATGCGTCCCTTGCCAGCATGACGGAAAAAGGGGCGGCCTATCTGGTGGAGGAAGGAAGCACGCGGAAATATGTGCCGGTTCCCCTGGATGAGTTCTGCCGCAACAGCATCCGCGGGCTGGAGGGATCTGCCAAGTGGCTGATCCAGCATAAGCCGGAGGAAAAGTCCCATGTGGAAGGGTATATCACCATTGAGGGGGCGGATCACATCCTGAATAAGATGAAGAATCTTCTGATCACCGCAGAGGACCGGGTTTATATCTCCTGTACCAGGAATTACCTGCTCCTTCTTGTGGAGGAGCTGGATCAGCTGATCGCCACAAGAAAGAAACTGGTGATCGTCACCGATCAGCCGGTCAGCCTTAAGAATGCCCGTGTCTATGTAGGAGAGCCCAGAGGCAGAGAGATCGGGATCATTACAGATTCCCGTTACGCCCTGATCGGAGAATATGGAGAGGGCAGCATGAACACCTGTCTGTATTCCGGGCAGAAGAATTTCGTGACACTCTATAAGCGCGCTCTGGCCAATGAGATAAAACTGACAGCGATACAGGAGGCAGACAGACGAGCATGAAAAAAGAGCCATTTGTTACAGAAGCACAATTAGAAGAGATTGTAAATGAATTCCCCACCCCCTTCCATCTCTATGACGAGAAGGGGATCCGCAGGAATATGGAGGCCCTGAGGGATGCCTTCTCCTGGAATCCGGGATATAAAGAATATTTTGCGGTAAAAGCTACGCCCAACCCATTTCTCATCAACATCTTAAGAGAGTATGGGTGCGGGTGCGACTGCTCTTCCTATACAGAGCTTATGCTCTCCGAGGCCATGGGAGCAGTGGGGGAAGATATTATGTTTTCCTCCAACGACACGCCGGCGGAAGAGTTTGTCTATGCCCATAAACTGGGAGCGATCATTAATCTGGACGATATTACTCATATTGATTTTCTGGAGAAAGCCATCGGGGAGATCCCGGAGACTATCAGCTGCCGGTTCAATCCGGGCGGCCTTTTCAAGATCAGCAATGATATTATGGACAACCCGGGAGATTCCAAGTACGGGATGACCAGAGAGCAGCTTTTCTCCGCCTTCAAGATCCTGAAGGAAAAAGGAGCGAAGGAATTTGGGATCCATGCCTTTCTTGCCAGCAATACGGTGACTAATGAGTATTATCCCATGCTGGCCAAGATCCTGTTTGAGGTAGCGGTAGAACTTCAGCAGGAGACAGGCTGCCATATCAAATTCATCAATCTGTCTGGCGGGATCGGGATCCCTTACCGCCCGGATCAGGAGCCCAATGACATCCGGATCATCGGGGACGGTGTGCGCCGGGTGTATGAAGAGGTGCTGGTTCCCGCGGGGATGGGCGACGTGGCGCTTTATACAGAGCTGGGCCGGTTTATGATGGGACCCTACGGATGTCTGGTGACCCGGGCGATCCATGAGAAGCATACTTATAAGGAATATATCGGTGTGGACGCCTGCGCGGTGAACCTGATGCGTCCGGCCATGTATGGAGCTTACCATCACATTACGGTCATGGGGAAGGAGCACCTGCCCTGCGACCATAAGTATGATGTGGTGGGATCTCTGTGTGAGAACAATGACAAGTTTGCCATCGACCGGATGCTCCCGGAGATCGAAAAGGGAGATCTGCTGGTGATCCACGATACCGGCGCTCACGGATTCTCCATGGGGTACAATTATAACGGCAAGCTCAGATCAGCGGAAGTGCTGCTTAAGACAGACGGAACGGCGCAGCTGATCCGCAGGGCGGAGACACCGGCGGACTACTTTGCCACCTTCGACTGTTTTGATATCGGAAAGAAGCTGATCTGATACAGCGTTTTTCAATGAGGAGGGAAAAGAAATGAAGAGGATGAAATGCCTGGTATTTGCGCTGGTGTTGGTGATCTCTGCCTGGGCCCTTGCAGGCTGCGGCGGGATGTCAGAGGATGAGGCCAAAGAATATGCCCAGGCTGTGCTGGACGCCAGCTACAAAGGAGAATTTGATTCCTATATGGAACTGACAGACTCCACAGAAGAGGAAGCCAGGGAGATGTATGAGGGAAATATGGATGCTACCATGGCTGCGGTGGGATTCGAGGAGATGGGAGTCTCCCAGGAGCTGCAGGCGGATTACCGGCAGCTTTTCCTGGACATGGCGAAGCTGGCAAAATATTCTCTGGGAGAGGCAACAGAGATCGAGGACGGGTTTGAGATCCAGGTAACGGTAGAGCCGTTTGTCGGGCTGAACGGCCTGGAGACAGAACTGACGGATGCGGTTATGGCACAGCTTACTGAATCGGGAGAGATCCCGGACGACGATGAGATTAACCAGATGACCATGGAGACCATGTACGATCTTATGCGGGACAGGCTGGAAGCGCCGGAGTACGGGGAGGCGGAAACTATGACCATCCGTGTGACGGCGGATTCCGACAATGTGTACTCGATCCCGGAGGAAGACACCACGGCTCTTGATAACGCCTTGTTCCCCATGTAAAAAGTGGTTGTAATCCAGAATACTTTGTGATACAATAATTCTCGGCTTCCAAAGAAGCCGGGATAAGCGGATGTGGCGGAATGGCAGACGCACAAGACTCAAAATCTTGCGGGGGCGACCTCGTGTGGGTTCAAGTCCCACCATCCGCAGTAGAACAGCCTTTCACAGTTGGGAGGCTGTTTTTGTTTTGCCTTCTGGAGATAATTTTCGGCTTTCAAAATATCCGGTTTTAGTGTATACTGGATGATAGCGCAACAGGTGCGCTTATCAGCCGATACTGGAGGCAGATCTGATGAGAGAGAAAATCGTACTGATCGACGGACACAGCATCCTGAACCGGGCGTTCTACGGGGTGCCGGACCTGACCAACTCGGAGGGGCTCCACACCAATGCTGTGTACGGTTTCTTAAATATTATGTTCAAGATCCTGGACGAGGAGCAGCCGGAGTACCTTACGGTGACCTTCGACGTCCATGCGCCCACTTTCCGGCATGAGCTCTACGGGGATTACAAAGGCACCCGCAAGCCCATGGCGGAGGAACTGCGGGAACAGGTGCCGGTGATCAAGGATGTGCTAAGAGCCATGGGAGTGAAGATCATCGAGCAGGCCGGCCTTGAGGCGGACGACCTTCTGGGAACCCTGTCCCGGCGCTGTGAGGAGCAGGGACTTGATATATCCATTATCTCGGGAGACCGGGATACCCTGCAGCTTGCCACAGAACATGTGAAGATCCGGATCCCCAAGACAAAGCAGGGACGGACCGAGGTGGAAGACTACAACGCGGATCAGGTGAAGGAGCGCTACGGGGTTACACCTCAGGAATTCATTGATGTGAAAGCCCTGATGGGGGACGCTTCCGACAATATCCCCGGGGTTCCAGGGGTGGGGGAGAAGACGGCCACCAAGATCATAGAGGAGTATCATTCTCTGGAAAATGCTTACGCCCATGTGGATGAGATCAAGCCGCCAAGGGCCAGCAAAAATCTGAAAGAATACTGGGACCAGGCCAGGATGAGCAAGGTCCTGGCAACCATAGAGACGCATGCAGACATTCCTTTTAACCTGGAGGAAGCCAGACGGGGAGAACTTTATACTCCGCAGGCTCACACCCTGTTCCAGCGGTTGCAGTTCAAGAATCTTCTTAGCCGGTTTGACGTTCAGGTGGATGCCAATAAGGTGGAAGAGCATTTCCGGGAAGTGACAGAGCTTTCAGAGATCGAGAAGGTCTTCGCGGAGGCGGAGCAGGCAGAACGGGTAGGAGCGGCTCTTACTGTGGATGAGGAGACGGTGCTTCCTCTTTTCGCCCACGCTTCCGGGTATGGAAGGATCTCCCTTGCCTACGGGCCGGAGCAGATCGTGACCATCCCCTGTTCCATGGAACTTGGCATGGATCTGCTGCTAGGCAAGCTGTCAGCGCTGGCCGGGAAGGCCGGGGAGTTCGTGATGTGCGGACTGAAGGAATATCTGGATCAGCTGCCGGATCTTAAGGAAGAGCAGTGTTTTGATCCCATCATCGCCGCATATCTTCTGAATCCGCTGAAAAGCGATTATGATTATACGGATGTGGCCAGAGAGCAGCTGGATCTTCTGATCGACGAGAAGCTGGAGACGAAGAAGAAATCCTGCTATGAGGCCTACACCGCCTGGGCGTCCTGCCCCATACTTGCCAGGAAGCTTCAGGAGACCGGGATGGACCGGTTGTTCCGGGAAGTGGAGATGCCCCTTGTCTTTACCCTTCGGGAGATGGAGCGGGCCGGCGTCAAAGTGGAGGCGGCTGCCCTGAAGGCTTACGGCGAACAGCTGGGCGGGCGGATCGTGGAACTGGAGCAGGAGATCTATCAGCTGGCCGGAGAAGAATTCAACATCAACTCACCCAAACAACTTGGTGTGATCCTGTTTGAGAAACTGGAAATGCCCCACGCTAAGAAGACCAAGACCGGGTACTCTACGGCGGCGGAGGTGCTGGACAAGCTGGCCCCGGATTATCCGCTGGTGGCGAAGATCCTGGAATACAGGCAGCTTGCCAAATTGAAGTCCACTTACGCGGACGGCCTTGCCAACTTTATCGGGCCGGACGGGCGGATCCACGGGAAGTTCCATCAGACAGTAACTGCCACCGGGCGGCTCAGCAGCTCAGAGCCTAACCTGCAGAATATTCCGGTACGGGTGGAACTTGGCAGATTGATTCGGAAAGTTTTCGTCCCGGAAGAAGGCTATGTATTCGTGGATGCGGATTATTCCCAGATTGAGCTTAGGGTGCTGGCTCATTGTTCCGGGGATCCCAATCTGATCCAGGCTTACCGGGAGGCCAGGGACATCCACCGGATCACGGCGTCTCAGGTGTTCCATGTACCGTTTGAGGAGGTGACCCCTCTCCAGCGAAGGAACGCCAAGGCAGTGAATTTCGGTATTGTCTATGGCATTAGTTCCTTTGGATTGAGTCAGGATCTAAGCATCACCCGCAAAGAGGCGGCACAGTATATTGAAGATTATTTCCGGACCTATCCGGGGATCAAGAGATTCCTGGATGACGCGGTAGCCCATGCCAGGGAAGAGGGCTACGTGACTACTTTATTTGGAAGGCGCCGTCCGGTGCCGGAGCTTGCTTCCAGCAATTATATGCAGCGGTCCTTCGGGGAGCGGGTGGCCATGAACGCGCCCATCCAGGGGACGGCGGCGGATATCATCAAGATCGCCATGAACGGCGTTGGCCGGAGGCTGAAGGAAGCAAAGATGCGATCCCGTCTGGTACTGCAGGTCCACGATGAGCTTCTGATCGAAGCCTATCAGCCGGAACTTGCCCAGGTGGAAGCGATCCTGCGGGAAGAAATGGAACAGGCGGCATCCCTGGATGTGCCATTGGAGATAGATATGCACACAGGAGGAAACTGGTACGAAGCAAAGTAAGAGGTGAAAGCGTATGAAGATCATTGGAATCACAGGCGGCATCGGAGCAGGAAAGACACAGGTCCTGGAGTATCTCAACAGCAGATACGGGGCCACCGTATGCCAGGCAGATGAGGTAGCGAAGAAACTTCAGAAAAAAGGCGGGGCATGTTATGATGCCATCGTAGAGCACTTCGGCCAGGAGATCCTGGACGAAAAGGGAGAACTTGACCGGGCGCGGCTGGGAGATATTGTATTCGCAGACCGCTCTCAGCTCTCGGTACTGAACCGGATCGTACATCCGGCGGTGAAGGACGAGATCCTGAAGAAGATCCGCCAGGAAGAAAGGAAGAATACCAATCTTTTTGTGATCGAGGCGGCGCTTCTCATCGAGGATCATTATGATGAGATCTGCGATGAGATCTGGTATATCTATGTGGAGGAGGCAGTCCGTGAGAACCGGCTGTACTACTCCCGGGGATATGATGCGGCCAGGATCAGAAGCATTATGCGGGCGCAGCTTCCCAAGGAAATGTTCCTGGAGCACAGCGACCGGGTGATCGACAACAGCGGCGTGTTCGCGGAGACCATGCAGCAGTTGGATGAGATCGTCAAAGAATTGTAGTTGTAAAGGATGGATGAAATACATATGAGACTATGCAGTATTGCCAGCGGGAGCAGCGGAAACTGTATCTATGTGGGAGACGACCACACGCACCTGCTGGTGGACACCGGGATCAGCAAGAAGCGGATCGAGGAAGGGTTAAAGGAACTGGACATCAAAGGAGAGGAACTGGACGGGATCCTGATCACCCACGAGCATATCGATCATATCCAGGGACTGGGCGTGTTCAGCCGCAGATATGAGATCCCCGTTTATGCCACAAGAGGCACCATCGAGGGGATCAAAAGCTGCAGAAGCCTGGGGAGCCTGCCAGAAGGTTTGCTGCACCCGGTAGAGATGGACCAGGGATTTGCCCTGGGTGGAATGGAAGTACGGCCTTTCGCCATTTCCCACGACGCCAACGAGCCTTCCGGATTCCGGATCGAGAATGGGAAGAAAGCGGTGGCGGTTGCCACGGACCTGGGCATGTATGACGGATATACGGTGGAGAATCTAAAGGGCTTAAATGGAGTGGTCCTGGAGGCCAATCACGATATCCACATGCTGGAGGTGGGACCTTATCCCTATTCGCTGAAAAGGCGGGTGATGGGAGACAAAGGCCATCTGTCCAACGAATGGTCGGGACGGCTTCTATGCGATATCCTGCATGACGGTCTCCAGTATGTAGTGCTGGGGCACCTGAGCAAGGAGAACAATTACGCGGAGCTTGCCTATGAGACGGTGAAGCTGGAAGTCAGCATGGGAGACAATCCCTACCGGGGGGAAGACATTCCCATGATGGTGGCAAAGCGGGACAGCGTTTCACAGGTTATTACATTATAAAGATCATCAGAAAAGAGGAGAATTGAGGGTAAATCTATGGAGAAGATAGCGATTGTAACCGACAGCAACAGCGGGATCACACAGGAAAAAGCGAAAAAGCTTGGCATTCGGGTGCTGCCGATGCCCTTCTATATCGATGGGGAACTGTTCTATGAGGACATTACCCTGACCCAGGAAGAATTCTATCAGCGTCTGGCAGAAGACGCTGACATCTCTACTTCCCAGCCGTCCCCCGCGGAGGTGACAGGGCTGTGGGATGAGGTGTTGCAGGATAACGACAAGATCATCTACATCCCCATGTCCAGCGGGCTTTCCAGCTCCTGCGAGACAGCCATGGGGCTGGCCCGGGATTATGAAGGGAAGGTTTATGTGGTGGACAACCAGCGGATCTCCATCACTCAGCAGCAGTCGGTGTGGGACGCCATCGAGATGCGGGACAAAGGGATGAGCGCGGAAGAGATCGTGGACGTGCTTATGCGGGAGAAGCTGGAAGCCAGCATTTACATCACCGTAGACACGCTGAAATACCTGAAGAAGGGCGGAAGAGTGACACCTGCTGCCGCTGCTATCGGCACGGTTCTGAACTTAAAGCCGGTGCTCACCATCCAGGGAGAGAAGCTGGATGCATTTGCCAAGGTGCGGGGCATCAAAGCGGCCAAAAAGACCATGCTGGACGCCATGGAGAAGGATATCAAGGAGCGGTTCGCCGGGAAGGAAGTCCACCTGGAAGGCGCCTATACCTGCTCCGATGAAACGGCCCAGGAGTGGAAGCAGGAGATCGCGGAGCGGCTGCCGGGATATGACATTGTGATGGACCGGCTGTCCCTTAGCGTCAGCTGCCATATCGGGCCGGGGGCCATTGCCATCGCCTGCAGTAAGAAGATTGAGCTGTAAAATATAGTGAGATGAGAGAAGAACTCTCTGGGATCAGGAATCTCAGAGAGTTCTTTTTGTTGTCAGCACCGTACGATCTGTTGCTGGTATTCGTTGATGAAGGGCAGTTTATATTTCTCCGTGATCACGCTCTCGTAGAGATCCGCGGCGGAGAGATCCAGCTCCAGCATCCGGGCCGCCGGTCCGGTAAGAGTGTCCCCCTGGGAGAGCTTTGTGATCAGCGGGATCCGGGTATGCTCCTTGATATGGGTAAGGAGAGCCGTATTGTCCTGGCGGAAGCCCAGGACTCTTGCGTAGCCGCATCCGCCGGCTTCTTCAAAGGAGAGCATGTCTCCCCTTGTGATTCCAAGAAGGATGTGGAAGAGACAGCGGCTTAAGCGGGCGTAAGTCACCTCTCGGGTCTTCAGAAGATCACAGAACTGGTCCATGGTAATAAAATCATTCCGGTGGTTCCAAATCCGGTTGGCCAGGTCTTCTGTCACATCCTGGTAACGGACCAGGGATTCCCGGGATTCTGTGAGAAGCCGGTACTTAAAAAGCAGGGAGAAATCATTGGCATAGACCGGGTATCTCCTGCGGTGGGTTTCCTCCAGGAAACGGATACAGGCGGGAGGGACCTGGCCTTCCAGGCGGGTCAGGGCTTCCGACAGAGTGGGTTCGTCAAAGAGACCCTCGGACTCCAGGTGGATGGACTTGCCGGCAGCCTCCAGGAGCCGGCGGATGGCAGAGGCAGAGCTGTAGCTTTCCGACAGATGTTCATCGTGGTATCCGGACACCTTCCGCTTGATGGTATAGGCCTTGATAGGGCTGTTCTGGCGGCGCAGCGCTTTGATGTATTCAATGCCTAAGATGTTGTTGGGCTGCTCCAGGATCTCTGAGGGCAGTTCATCCCGGAAATATTGCTTCAGCGCCATCTGCCGGGCCAGCGGGAAGGACATTCCCTCCCGGAGGGCTTCCTGCAGGGAGAAGCGGTATTCTTCCGGTTCTTCTGCCGTGACCTGAGCGATCCGTTCCAGAAGGGAGTAATCTCCGCATTCGCTGCCGAAACAGATGGCGTCCACGCAGCCCAGGCGCTGGAAGAGGGAGACGGCGCCGGAGGCAAAATATTCCGCGCTACCGGTGGCGTAGCAGACGGGAAGCTCCAGGACCAGAGGGACTCCGGCCTCCAGGGCAACCTGGGCGCGTAGATGTTTGGGCATGATGGCCGGAGCGCCCCGCTGAACATAGTTTCCGCTCATAAGAGCGATGGCCGCGTCCGCCCCGGTAATGTCCAGAGCCTGCTCCAGATGGTAGAGATGGCCGTTGTGGAACGGGTTGTATTCTGTGATCAATCCGACAATTTTCATGAGATTCTCCTTGTATCTTTTTTTCAAATTGATTATACTATAGAAAGGCTAACCAGGCAAATATCAGAAAGGAGGGAGATCCATGGGAGAGGAAAAACGGACCGAGATACCGCAGACACAGGAAGAACAGGACATTCAGGAGTGGGAGAATCCGGATGACCGTCGCCGGCTGACAGAAGATGTGATCCTGGACATGCTGGACCACAAGCAGTACAAGGAACTCAAGGAAGAGCTGGAAAATAACATGTACCCTGTGGATCTGGCTGATATCCTGGAAGAATTTGACCAGAAGCACCTGGTGATGGTGTTCCGTCTCCTGGCGAAAGAGGAAGCAGCGGAGACCTTCACTTACATGAACAGCGATATGCGTGAGCTTCTGATCAACGCCCTGACAGATTCCGAGCTGGAAGAAGTTATGGAAGAGATGTACCTGGATGATACGGTGGACGTTCTGGAAGAGATGCCTGCCAACGTGGTGGACAGGCTTCTTCTCGCCACAGACGAGGAGACCAGGGCCCAGATCAACCAGCTGCTCCAGTATCCGGAGGACAGCGCCGGAAGCGTGATGAACGTGGACTACATTGCGCTGAGAAAAGAAATGACGGTGGCGGAGTCCATCCTGAAGATCCGCCAGGTAGGTATCAACAAGGAGACCATTTATACCTGTTACGTCACAGAGAAGAGGAAGCTGATCGGCCAGGTGGATGTAAAGGAGCTTCTCACCACCAGTGAGTCCAAGACCATTGAAGAGATCATGGACACCAACCTTCTGTACGCCCACACTACGGACGACCAGGAAGATGTGGCCAATATCATCAATAAATACGGCCTGATCGCCCTGCCTATCGTGGACCATGAGTTCTGCATGGTGGGAATCGTAACGGTAGACGACGCCATGGCGGTACTGCAGGAAGAAACCACGGAAGATATCAGTATCATGGCCGGTGTAAATCCCAGCGAGGAGACCTATTTTGGCACTACCATCCTGGAGCATGTAAAAAGCCGTCTTCCCTGGCTGCTGTTCCTGATGCTTTCCGCTACCATCACCCAGATGATCATGAACAGCTACGAGTCGGCGCTGGCGGTAATGCCTCAGATCGCGGGATTTATCCCCATGCTGACCGGTACCGGGGGAAACTGCGGTTCCCAGAGTTCTACCCTGGTGATCCGCGGACTGGCAGTGGGAGAGATTGAGTTCGCGGACCTTTTCAAAGTGATCTGGAAGGAAGTGCGCATCGCCGTTTGCATAAGCGTAGTGCTGGCGGTGGTGAATGGGCTCAGGATCCTTGTGATGGGCCAGGGGGATGTCCTGGTGGCGCTGACCATCGGAGTTACCATGGCCTGCACAGTGATCATCGCCAAGGTGGTGGGATGTACCCTGCCGCTGGTGGCCAAGCGCGTGGGACTGGACCCGGCGATCATGGCTACGCCCCTCATTTCCACGTTGGTGGACATCAGTACCATCAGTGTGTATTTCGCCATTGTAAGTTATGTGTTCCATCTGTAGAAACTGTTTTGAATAATATACATAAGATTCTTGGAAGAGACCTTGTTTTTCAAGGTCTCTTTGTATTATAATAAAAATACTGAGAAAATATGGAAAGGAGTCTATAATCATGGGATTTATAGATGAAATCAAAGCAAAAGCGAAAACCTGTAAAAAGACGATCGTTCTTCCTGAGACCGAGGACATCAGAACCTACGAAGCGGCAGAGGCCGTCCTGAAGGAAGGGACCGCCAACCTGATCCTTGTGGGAAGCGAAGAAGAGATCGCAAAGAACAAGGGAGATTTTGACATCAGCGGCGCTACGATCGTGGATCCGGCTACTTCTGAGAAGACAGAAGGGTATATTGCCAAGCTGGTGGAACTGCGCCAGAAGAAAGGCATGACAGAGGAGCAGGCAAGAGAGCTGCTTCTTACCAACTATCTGTATTACGGCGTTATGATGGTGAAGATGAAGGATGCAGACGGAATGGTATCCGGTGCCTGCCACTCTACAGCAGACACCCTGAGACCCTGCCTGCAGATCCTGAAGACCAAGCCGGGGACCAAGCTGGTATCCGCCTTCTTCGTGATCGTGGTACCGGACTGTGATATGGGAGCGGACGGAACCTTTATCTTCGCGGATTCCGGTCTGGAGCAGAACCCGGATCCGGAGAAGCTGGCGGCCATCGCTCTTTCTTCCGCAGATTCCTTCCGCCTTCTTACCGGCAAGGAGCCTATTGTGGCAATGCTGTCACATTCCACCAAGGGAAGCGCCAAACACCCGGATGTGGACAAGGTGGTAGAGGCTACCAGGATCGCCAAGGAGAACGCGCCGGAAGGCCTGCAGCTGGACGGAGAATTCCAGCTTGACGCAGCCATCGTTCCGGAAGTGGGAGCCTCCAAAGCGCCGGGCAGCCCGGTAGCAGGCAAGGCAAACGTACTGGTATTCCCGGACCTTGACGCAGGCAACATCGGATACAAGCTGGCCCAGAGACTGGCCAAGGCAGAGGCTTACGGCCCGCTGACCCAGGGCATCGCCGCTCCGGTCAACGACCTGTCAAGAGGCTGCAGCGCCAAGGATATCGAGGGCGTGGTAGCGATCACAGCCGTACAGTGCATGGCAGAGGACTAAATCATTAACGAACATACATTTTAAATAAAGAGAGGGAAAAGAAATGAATGTATTAGTTATCAACTGCGGAAGTTCTTCTTTGAAATTCCAGTTAATCAACTCTGAGTCCGAGGAAGTCCTGGCAAAAGGACTCTGCGAGCGGATCGGCATCGACGGACGCCTGACCTATCAGCCGGAGGGCGGAGAGAAAGAGATCTCTGACAAGGCAATGCCCACCCATACCGAGGCGATCCAGTTCGTGATCGACGCGCTGACCAACGAGAAGACAGGTGTTGTGAAGAGCCTGGACGAGATCGGTGCTGTGGGACACCGTGTGGTACACGGCGGAGAGAAGTTTGCAAACTCTGTAGTGATCACGGACGAGGTGGTAAAAGCTATCGAAGAATGCAACGACCTGGCGCCGCTGCACAATCCGGCCAACCTGATTGGAATCAGCGCCTGCCAGAAGATGATGCCGGGGACACCGATGGTAGCTGTATTCGACACCGCTTTCCATCAGACCATGCCGGAGAAGGCTTATCTCTATGGCCTTCCTTATGAGTATTATGAGAAATACGCGGTACGCCGCTACGGATTCCACGGGACAAGCCACAGCTTCGTATCCAAACATGCGGCCCAGTTCCTGGGACTGGATCTTGACAACTCCAAGATCATCGTGGCTCACCTTGGAAACGGTGCTTCCATCAGCGCAGTGCTGAACGGAAAATGTGTGGACACCTCCATGGGTCTTACCCCTCTGGAAGGCCTGGTAATGGGAACCCGGTCCGGCGATATGGATCCGGCCATCATGGAGTACATTGCCAAGAAAGAAGATCTGGACATCGCAGGCGTGATGAACGTATTGAATAAGAAATCCGGTGTGCTGGGACTTTCCAAGAACCTGTCCAGCGATTTCCGTGACCTGGAAGAGGGTATGAACAACGGCAACAAGTATGCCAAGGCAGCTATGGAAGTATTCTGCTACCGGGTAGCGAAATACATCGGTTCCTATGTGGCGGCCATGAACGGCGTAGACGCCATCGCCTTCACCGCAGGGATCGGCGAGAATGCAGGCACCGTCCGCAAGATGGTAGTTTCCTATCTTGGCTATCTGGGGATCACCCTGGACGAGGAAGCCAACAAGAAGCGGGGCGAGGATCTTCTGATCTCCACGGCAGATTCCAAGGTGAAAGTCGCCGTGATCCCAACCAACGAAGAGCTGGCCATTGCAAGAGAGACGGTAGCGCTGGTATAAAAGCTGGAAATTCAATGGTTTGTGGTTGACAAACGTATTTTTCGTGATATAATAGTTTAGGTGTGGATAGGAGTAATTAACGATGTTATTAGACCTGTCATGTGTTTTGTCTGAACAACACACAATGATCCAACAGGATGTACCGGTGGAGATGGAGGATTTCGTCCTGGGGGGAGAGCATTTTCCCATCCTTCGGAAGAGTCCGCTGTCCATCACGGTGGAGTACGTGGAGGAGCGCAAGCTTCAGATCACGGGAAAAGCAGAGTTTCTCTTTTCCATTCCCTGCGACCGGTGCCTGACCCCGGTGGAGACGCCGCTTATGGTGGATTTCGCAAGGAAGGTCAGTCTGGACGATCAGGAAGAAACCAACTATATTGACGGATATACGCTCGATGTGGACCAGCTGGTCCGCAATGAGATTCTCATAGGGTGGCCGACGAAAATTCTGTGCGGCGAAGACTGTAAGGGGATTTGCAGCGTATGTGGTCAAAACCTGAATGAGGGAACTTGTGACTGCGAAGACACAAGCCTTGACCCTAGAATGTCAGTTATCCGCGATGTGTTTAAGAATTTTAAGGAGGTGTAACCTATGTCGATCTGTCCAAAGAACAAATCTTCAAAAGCCAGAAGAGATAAGAGAAGAGCCAACTGGAAGATGAGCGCGCCGAACCTGGTAAAATGCAGCAAGTGCGGCGAGCTGATGATGCCTCACAGAGTGTGCAAGGCCTGCGGCTCTTACAACAAAAAAGAGATCATTCCTCAGGACTAAGAACAACTGAGACGATGAGAACAAAGATCAGGAAGAATGCCCGGTTGCGGTATTCTTCCTGATTTTTTCAATTGGGGACAGGGTATTTTCAATCTGGGACGTGGTATTTCTGAAAATACCACGTCCCCAATTGAATAAAGATATTGATTTTTAGAAAAAGGTCTAGTAGAATTATGTCAGTAGCGCGAGGAGGAATCATTGATCATGACGGAGATGACAACAGTAGCTTTGGACGCCATGGGCGGAGATAACGCGCCGGGCGAGATTGTAAAGGGAGCGGTCCAGGCTGTGGCGGATCGTCCGGACATCCATGTGTGCCTGGTGGGACAGGAGGAAGTAGTCCGCCGGGAGCTGGAAAAAAACGGGTATTCCGGGGATCAGATCGAGATCGTGAACGCCACGGAAGTGATCGAGACGGCGGAGCCGCCGGTGAACGCCATCCGCAGGAAGAAGGATTCATCCATTGTGGTGGGAATGAAGATGGTGAAGGAAGGAAAGGCAGACGCCTTTGTCTCAGCCGGAAGTTCCGGAGCGGTCCTTGTGGGAGGACAGGTGATCGTGGGAAGACTCAAAGGTGTGGAACGTCCGCCCCTTGCCCCGCTGTTCCCCACGGCAAAGGGAGTAAGTCTTCTGGTGGACTGCGGAGCCAATGTGGACGCCAGGCCCTCTCATCTTGTCCAGTTTGCCAAGATGGGTTCCATCTACATGGAACACGTGATGGGGATCGCCAATCCCAAGGTAGGCATCGTCAACATCGGCGCGGAGGAAGAGAAAGGAAACGCGCTGGTGAAGGAGACATTCCCTCTTCTCAAAGAGGCGGAAGGGATCAACTTCATCGGAAGCGTGGAAGCCAGAGAGATCCCCAAGGGTCAGGCAGATGTTGTGGTCTGTGAAGCGTTTACGGGAAATGTGATCCTCAAGCTATATGAAGGATTGGGTTCCGTTTTCATGGACAAGATCAAAGGGGGAATGATGACGTCTTTCAGGAGCAAGATCGGCGCGCTTATGGTGAAGCCGGCGCTGAAGAAGACGCTGAAGACATTCGACGCCTCCGAGTATGGCGGAGCGCCGCTTCTGGGCCTTAACGGACTTGTGGTGAAGACCCACGGAAGTTCCAAGGCGCAGGAGGTGCGCAACACCATCTGGCAGTGCTGTACGTTCAAGAAACAGGGAATCAACGAAAAGATCAGGGAATGTATCCAGACAGAACCTGACGATGTAAAGGGATAAAGCAGAGAGTTAGAAAAAGGAGAAAAGGACTATGGAATTCGAGAAATTGCAGAATATCATCGCGGATGTATTGAACGTGGACAAACAGGAGATCACCATGGAGACCAGGTTTGTGGACGATCTGCAGGCAGATTCTCTGGATATCTTCCAGATCATTATGGGGATCGAGGAGACTTTTGATATCGAGATCGATAATGAGGATGCGGAAAAAATCGCTACGGTGGAGGACGCTGTAGAGCAGATCAAAGCAGCGACCAGTAACTAGGCACAGGTTTTAGGAAGAAATGAAAAAGCCCGGCAGGGCTTTTTCATTTTATGGAGCAGGAACAGATGAAGCAAGATTTATTGGAATTAGAGAAAAAGGCGGGATATCAGTTTCATGACCGCCGTCTCCTGGAGCGGGCCATGACCCATAAGTCCTACATCAACGAAGCCCACATGGAGAAATATGAGAGTAATGAACGGCTGGAATTCCTGGGGGATGCAGTGCTGGAGCTGGTGACCAGCGAGTTTTTGTTCCAGGATGAGGCAAAGTTCCCGGAAGGGGAGCTGACCCGAATGCGGGCCAGCATCGTCTGCGAGCCGGCGCTGGCATTCTGCGCAAGACAGCTGGATCTTGGAAGGTATCTCCGCCTGGGAAAAGGGGAGGAAGCCACTGGCGGGAGGAACCGGGATTCCCTTACGTCAGACGCTCTGGAGGCGCTGATCGGCGCGATCTATATGGATGGTGGTTTTACTAACGCGAAAGAGTTTATTCATAAGGTGGTACTCGGCGACCTGGAGAACAAGAAGCTCTTTTTCGATAGCAAGACTATCCTTCAGGAGGTTGTGCAGGCCAGATTCCGGGATCAGCGGGTGACCTACCGCCTGATGGGGGAGGAAGGGCCGGATCATGACAAATCCTTTCGGACTGCCGTGTGCATCGGAGATGAGATCTACGGGACCGGCACGGGCCACACCAAGAAGCGGGCGGAGCAGGAAGCGGCGTATCACGCCCTGCTGGAATTGAAAAAGCAAGAGATAAAGTAGGTGGAGTATGTATTTAAAAAGTATCGAAGTGCAGGGCTTTAAGTCCTTTGCCCACAAGATCAAATTTGATTTCCATAACGGGATCACCGGGATCGTGGGGCCTAACGGAAGCGGGAAGAGCAACGTGGCCGATGCGGTCCGCTGGGTGCTGGGGGAACAGAGAGTCAAGCAGCTGCGGGGCGGCAGTATGCAGGACGTGATCTTCTCCGGGACAGAGAACCGCAAGCCCTTAAGCTATGCCTCTGTGGCCATCACGCTGGACAATTCGGACCATCAGCTGCCCATCGATTATGAGGAAGTAACGGTGGCCCGGCGGCTGTACCGCTCTGGAGAGAGCGAGTACCTGATCAATGGGAGTCTGTGCAGGCTGAAAGATGTGAATGAGCTGTTCTACGATACCGGTATCGGTAAGGAAGGGTATTCCATTATCGGACAGGGTCAGATCGACCGGATCTTAAGCGGAAAGCCGGAAGAGCGGCGGGAACTCTTTGACGAGGCAGCCGGGATCGTGAAATTCAAGCGCAGGAAGAATCTGTCGGTCAAGAAGCTGGAGGAGGAACAGCAGAACCTTCTCAGGGTCAACGACATCCTGGCCGAACTGGAGAAGCAGATCACGCCTCTGGAGAAGCAGGCGGAGACTGCCAGGGAATATCTGCGGAAAAAGGAAGAGTTAAAGACTTACGATATCAATATGTTCCTTCTGGAGACGGCCCGGATCCGGGAACAGATCCAGGGGATCGAAGGAAAACTTGCCGCCACCCGCCAGGAGCTTGCAGAGGCAGGCGGCGCCTATGCGGATATGAAACAGGAGTACGAGGCGGTAGAAGAGCAGGTAGACGGCATTGAGGCGGCCATCGAGAAGGCCAAGAGCCAGCTCAATGAGACCACCATGCTGAAACAGCAGCTGGAGAATCAGATCGCTCTTCTGCGGGAGCAGATCCACAGCGCTCATATGAATGACGAGCATTACGACCAGCGGGCCAAGACCATCGAGACAGAGCTTCTGGACCGGGAGGGCCAGCTGGCCGGACGCCAGAAGGAACAGGAAGAGATCAAAGGGGAACTGGAGAAGAAGCAGACCCTGGAGAACCAGGCCAGGGAAGAACTGATCACAGTCCAGACCAGGATCGCTACCCTGTCTGCTTCTATTGACAAGAATAAAAGCGATATCATGGAGCTTCTCAATAACCGGGCTTCTACCAAGGCCAAGATCCAGAAGTACGACACTATGCTGGAACAGATCCAGGTGCGCCGGGAACAGCTTTCCCGCCGGACGGCGGAGGCAGAGGAAGAAGCCGCTTCCCAGGAGAAACAGCAGAACGGATATCTGGAAGAGCTGGAGCGCATTTCCGGAGAGATCCGGACCCTGGCTGCCGAAAGCCGGGAGTATGAAGAGAAGATCGAGGCAATCCAGAAGGATCTGGCAGGACGGACGGAGAAGTTCCGGATCGGCCAGACCGCTTATCACCGGGAGCAGTCCCGGCTGGAGTCCCTGAAAAATATCACCGAGCGCTACGACGGCTACGGCAACAGCATCCGGAAGGTGATGGATCACAAAGGGCAGGAACCGGGCCTTCTTGGCGTAGTGGCGGATTTGATCAAAGTGGAGAAAGATTACGAGATCGCTGTGGAGACCGCTCTGGGAGGCAACATCCAGAATATCGTCACCTCTGATGAGGAGACGGCTAAGCGGATGATCCGTTTCCTGAAACAGAACCGGTTCGGGCGTGCCACATTCCTTCCTCTTACCAGTATGAAGGCAAGAGGCGGGATCCAGCGGCCGGAAGCGTTAAAGGAAAAGGGCGTGATCGGCGTGGCCGACACCCTGGTAAAAAGCGATCCGGCGTACCGGGAACTGGTGGGTTATCTGCTGGGGCGGACCCTGGTGGTGGACAACATCGACACAGGAACGGTCATTGCCCGGAAATACCAGCAGTCCCTGCGGATCGTAACCCTGGAGGGAGAACTGATCAATCCGGGGGGATCCATGACCGGAGGAGCATTTAAGAATTCCAGCAACCTTCTCAGCAGAAGGCGGGAAATCGAAGAATTTGAGAAAACCGTGCGGCAGCTGAAAAAAGAGATGGATGAATTCGAGGCAGAGTCAGACCGGCTCAGGCAGGTGCGTGCCGGTTACTATGAGAAGGTGGAGGAGATCAAAGAACAGCTCCAGAAGGCATACGTAGTCCAGAATACGGCGAAGATGAACGCGGATCAGGCAGGAGCCAGAGTGAAGGCTTCCAGGGATCTGGTGGAGGACATCCAGAAAGAGGCCCAGGATCTGGACCGGCAGATAACAGATATTGTGGACAATCAGGAGTCTATCAATGTGGAGCTGGATACATCCCAGGAGCTGGAAGTCCAGCTGACGGCCAAGATCGAAGAGGAACAGGCAGTTCTGGATCAGGAGCACGAGCTTGAGACTGAGAAGCAGAAAGTTGCGGAAGAAATGCATCTTGTCTGCGCCGGCCTGGAGCAGAAGTATGATTTTGTGCTGGAGAATGTGACCCGTATCCAGGACGAGATGGAGAAGTTCCAGGAAGAACTGAAGGAACTGGAAGAAAACAAGGGCGGTACTTCCAGGGAGATCCAGGAGAAGGAGGAAAAGATCCAGGATCTGAGACAGACCATCGAGAATTCCGGAGAATTGTTCCAGGAGATCCAGGCAGAGATCGAGAAATACAAGAACCAGCGGGAGGAACTGACCAGGAAGCACCGGTCCTTCCTCCAGAAGCGGGAAGAGCTGTCCGGCCACATGGCAGAGCTGGACAAAGAGGTGTTCCGTCTGGAGAACCAGAAGGAATCTTACGAGGAGGCTTCCCAGAAGCAGTATGATTATATGTGGGAAGAGTATGAGCTTACCTACAACCGGGCGCTGGAGCTGCGGGACGGCAATCTTACGGACCTGGCCAAGATGAAGCGGCGGATCCAGGAACTGAAGAACGAGATCCGGGGATTGGGCAATGTGAATGTCAACGCCATCGAGGATTACAAGAATCTGTATGAGCGCTATGATTTCCTGAAGAAGCAGCACGACGACCTGGTGGAGGCGGAAGCTACGCTGGTGCAGATCATTGAGGAGCTGGACGCTGCCATGCGCAAGCAGTTCCAGGAGCAGTTTGCCCGGATCTCCCAGGAGTTCGACCAGGTTTTCAAAGAGTTGTTCGGCGGAGGAAAGGGAACGCTGGAGCTGATGGAGGACGAAGATATCCTGGAGGCAGGGATCCGGATCATCGCCCAGCCGCCGGGCAAGAAGCTGCAGAATATGATGCAGCTTTCCGGAGGAGAGAAGGCTCTCACAGCCATTGCATTGTTGTTCGCCATCCAGAATCTGAAGCCTTCGCCCTTCTGTCTGCTGGACGAGATCGAGGCTGCGCTGGACGACAACAATGTGGTCCGCTTTGCCAAGTATCTTCATAAGCTGACCAAGAACACCCAGTTTATCGTGATCACCCACCGGAGGGGAACCATGACGGCGGCGGACCGGCTGTATGGGATCACCATGCAGGAGAAGGGGGTATCTACCCTGGTATCCGTCAGCCTTCTGGAAGGAGAACTGGACAAATAGATTTTATTGAGAAAGGAGTGCAGGATGGCAGAGGAAAAGAAAGGATTTTTCCAAAGACTGGCAGATGGACTCAGCAAGACCAGAGATAACATCGTATCCGGCATGGACAGCATTTTCAATGGATTTTCCCATATTGACGAAGACTTCTACGAGGAGCTGGAAGAAGTCCTGATTATGGGGGATCTTGGGGTGCAGGCCACGGAGAATATCCTGGATGATCTGAGAGAAAAGGTAAAAGAACAGCATATCAAGGAGCCTGCTGATTGCCGGGAGCTTCTCATCGAGAGTATCCGGGAGCAGATGGATGTGGGAGAGACGGCGTATCAGTTTGAGACCCAGACCTCCGCGGTCATGGTGATCGGCGTCAACGGCGTGGGCAAGACTACCACCCTTGGCAAGCTGGCCGGGAAACTGAAGGCCCAGGGCAAGAAGGTGGTTCTGGCGGCGGCGGATACCTTCCGGGCCGCGGCGGGAGAGCAGCTGAAGGAATGGGCCGGAAGAGCGCAGGCAGAACTGATCGGCGGCCAGGAGGGAGCGGATCCCGCTTCGGTGGTCTATGATGCGGTGGCGGCGGCCAAAGCCCGCCATGCGGATGTGCTTCTCATTGACACTGCCGGACGGCTTCACAATAAGAAGAACCTGATGGAAGAACTGAAGAAAATGAACCGGATCATTGACCGGGAGTACCCGGAAGCATTTCGCGAAACGTTAGTAGTACTGGATGCAACTACTGGCCAGAACGCCCTTCAGCAGGCCAGGGAATTCAGTGAAGTGGCGGATATCACCGGTATTATCCTTACCAAGATGGACGGGACGGCCAAGGGAGGGATCGCAGTGGCGATCCAGGCGGAACTTGGGATCCCGGTAAAATATATCGGCGTTGGAGAGACCATTGACGACCTGCAGAAATTTGATGCGGATGCCTTTGTGAACGCATTGTTTTCTGTGGGGACAGAGAGTGAGTAAAAAATACGAAGAGGAGGATGAAAGGATGTTGACACTGGAGAAATTTGAACAGGCAAGCGAGATCGTGAAGGATGTGACCCTTCCCACTAAGCTGGTCTACAGTGAATATCTGAGCCAGCAGAGCGGCGGGCGGATTTATCTGAAGCCGGAGAACATGCAGAAGACCGGCGCGTATAAAGTGCGGGGCGCCTACTATAAGATAAGTACCATGTCAGAGGAAGAAAGGGCCAAAGGGCTGGTGACGGCTTCCGCCGGGAACCATGCCCAGGGCGTGGCATTTGCGGCCCAGAAGTTCGGGTGTAAGGCAACCATCGTTATGCCGACGGTCACCCCCCTTATCAAAGTCAACCGGACCAAGAATTACGGAGCGGAAGTGGTGCTCCACGGGGATGTCTATGATGATTCCTGCGCTTATGCGCTGAAGCTTGCGGAGGAGACCGGTGCCACATTTGTTCATCCCTTTGATGATCTGGATATTGCCACCGGCCAGGGAA
Organism: Massilistercora timonensis; assembly: GCF_900312975.1. NCBI lineage: Bacteria > Bacillati > Bacillota > Clostridia > Eubacteriales > Massilistercora > Massilistercora timonensis. The sequence continues at coordinate 45,006 of NZ_LT990039.1, forward strand.
CCATCGCCATGGAGATCGTACAGGAGCTTCCCACTGTGGATTATATCCTGGCGCCCATCGGTGGAGGCGGACTGGTGACAGGGATCTCTACTCTGGCGAAGATGTTGAATCCCAAGATCCAGGTGATCGGCGTGGAGCCGGCTGCTGCTGCCAGTATGACCGCGGCCTTCCAGGCAGGAGAGCCGGTAGCTCTGGACAGCGCAGATACCATCGCCGACGGTACTGCGGTAAAGAAGGTGGGAGAGAAGATCTTCCCGTATGCGAAGGAAAATATCGACCGGATCCTGACAGTGCAGGACGACGAACTGATCGGCGCATTTCTGGATATGGTAGAAAACCACAAGATGATCGTGGAAAATTCCGGTCTTCTGACGGTGGCTGCGCTGAAGCAGCTGGACCTGAAGGGCAAAAAGGCAGTAGCAGTCTTAAGCGGTGGAAATATGGATATCATCACCATGTCCTCCGTGGTACAGCATGGCCTGATCCAGCGCGACCGGATCTTCTCTGTGTCCGTGCTGCTGCCGGATAAGCCAGGCGAGCTGGTGCGCACAGCCAAGACCGTGGCGGATGCCCAGGGCAACGTTATCAAGCTGGAGCACAACCAGTTTGTCAGCACAAACCGGAATGCGGCGGTAGAGCTGAGGCTTACCATCGAGGCCTTCGGAACCGAGCATAAGCACGAAATCATGCAGGCGCTGGAAGATGAAGGCTTGCGGCCGAGAGAGATCGGAGCAAAATTGTATTAATTTTATAAGAGGACGTAGCCTTTTTAAACTTTGCTACGTCCTAAATTGCAAAATGCGGTGTACCCAAATGGCGAGTTGTTGGAGTTGTTTGAATTGTCAATCCTTCATCTCGCCATTTTTCTATGTGGAGGGATAAAACTTTCGAAGTTTTCTGGAATATCTATACAAAATCGTTGCGAATTATTTTTGGCAGGTATTGACAGGAAATGTATAATTGTATACAATTATACGAAGAAACAATTCGAAGAGGTGAAAGTTATCATGGAAGACAGGAAGGTATATCTGGACAAGCATACGAATCTTTTGCAGCTGGAGGAGCACATGTATCCGCTGGTGGATGTGGAAAAGCCAAATGTGTTCCGCAATCTGTTTCATTATGATGAGATTCCGAAGATCGCGTTCAACGACAGGATCGTGCCACACTGCATGCCGGATGAGATCTGGATCACGGATACCACGTTCCGCGATGGTCAGCAGTCCCGGGCGCCTTACAGCACGGATCAGATCGTGAAGCTGTATGATTATCTCCACCGGCTGGGCGGGCCGGGGGGAAAGATCCGCCAGTCGGAGTTTTTCCTTTACAGCAAGAAGGACAGGGACGCTGTCTATAAATGTCTGGAGCGGGGATATCGTTTTCCGGAGGTGACCAGCTGGATCCGGGCCAACAAGAAGGATTTTGAGCTGGTAAAGGAGATCGGTCTGAAGGAGACAGGCATCCTGGTAAGCTGCTCGGATTACCACATTTTCTATAAGCTGAAGACCACAAGAAAGAAGGCTATGGAGCAGTACCTTTCTGTTATCCGGGAATGTCTGGAGACGGGGATCAGCCCCAGGTGTCACCTGGAGGATATCACCCGGTCGGATATCTATGGCTTTGTGATCCCCTTCTGCCTGGAGCTTATGCACCTGATGGAGGAGTACAAGATCCCCATCAAGATCCGGGTGTGCGATACTATGGGATATGGGGTCAATTACCCGGGGGCGGTGATCCCCCGGTCTATCCCCGGGATCATCTACGGCCTGCGGGTGCACGCGGGAGTTCCCAGCGAGCTGATCGAGTTCCACGGCCACAACGATTTCTACAAAGCGGTGAGCAATTCTACCACTGCCTGGCTCTACGGGGCATCCGGGGTGAACTGTTCTCTCTTCGGGATCGGGGAGCGGACCGGGAATACGCCGCTGGAAGCCATGGTCTTCGAGTACGCCCAGCTGCGGGGATCCCTGGACGGCATGGACACCACGGTGATCACGGAGATCGCGGATTACTATGAAAAGGAACTGGGCTATAAGATCCCTGCCAACACCCCCTTTGTAGGAAATAACTTTAATGTGACCAGAGCCGGGATCCATGCGGACGGCCTTCTCAAAAATGAAGAGATCTACAACATTTTCGATACGGAGAAATTCCTGAACAAGCCGCCTCGTGTGGCAGTATCCAATACCTCGGGCCTTGCGGGGATCGCTCACTGGATCAACACCTATTACCGGCTGACCGGGGAAGCGCAGGTGGACAAGAACTCCGCTCTTGTGCAGAAGGTGAAGGCCTGGGTGGACCAGGAATATGAGAGCGGCCGCGTGACCGTACTGACGGACGAGGAGCTGACTGCAGTGATCGAGACTGCCTGCCGGGAACTGGGGATCCGGCTTGATTAATCCCGGCTACGGAAAAAGCATTTGCTGGGGAGAAGGAGAGGAAATATGGAAGAATATCAGGATCAATCGCTGAGAGGAAAAGTATTTCACAAGCTGAGAGAAGATATTTTATCCGGGGTCTATCAGGATCATGAGGAGCTTAGGGAGGCCGCCATCGGAGAAGAGATGGGAGTGAGCCGCACGCCGGTGCGGGAGGCCTTACGTCAGCTGGAACTGGAAGGACTGGTGACCCTGGTTCCAAACCGGGGAGCCTATGTGACCGGGATCAGCAGCAAGGACGTGAGGGATATCTATGAGATCCGGTCCATGCTGGAAGGTCTGTGCGCCAGGTGGGCCACGGAACACATCACGCAAAAAGAGATCGAAGCCCTGGAGGAAGTGATCCTGCTGTCGGAGTTCTATCTGAAGAAACCGGGCCAGGAACAGGCCAGGCAGGTAGCGGAATTGGACGGAAAATTTCATAAAATCTTGTATGAAGCGTCAAATAGTCGTATACTGGAACATGTATTATCGGATTTCCATAAATATGTGAAGATGGCGAGGACCTTGTCGGTGGAGGAGCAGGACCGGGCGGTCAAGTCTGTGGAGGAGCACCGGGAGATCCTGGAAGCCATCCGGAACAAGGACGCCGGACGGGCGGAAGCCCTGGCGGACCGGCATATTCGAAAGGCAATGGAAAATCTGCGGAATAAACAGGAGGAAGAAAGCGAATGGCAAAAATCAAAATGACAAACCCGATCGTGGAGATGGATGGGGACGAGATGACCCGGATCCTCTGGAAGATGATCAAGGACAATCTTCTGGAGCCGTTTATCGAGCTGAATACCGAGTATTATGATCTGGGACTGGAGCACCGCAACGAGACCAACGACCAGGTGACCATCGATTCGGCCAATGCAACCAAGAAACATAAAGTGGCGGTGAAATGTGCCACCATCACTCCCAACGCGGCGCGGATGGAGGAGTACGATCTGAAGGAAATGTGGAAGAGCCCCAACGGGACCATCCGGGCGATCCTGGACGGCACCGTATTCCGGGCGCCCATTGTGGTAAAAGGCATCGAGCCCTGTGTAAAAAACTGGGAGAAGCCCATCACCATCGCAAGACATGCATACGGCGACGTTTACAAGGGAACGGAGATGAAGATCCCGGGAGCGGGAAAGGCAGAGCTTGTCTATACTGCAGCGGACGGAACGGAACAAAGAGAACTGATCCATGAGTTCCAGGGCCCGGGGATCATCCAGGGCATGCACAACCTGAACGCATCCATTGAAAGCTTTGCCAGAAGCTGCTTTACTTACGCGCTGGATACAAAGCAGGATCTGTGGTTCGCAACCAAGGATACTATTTCTAAGAAATACGACCATACCTTCAAGGACATTTTCCAGGAGATTTATGACGCGGAATTCGCAGAGAAGTTTGAAGCCGCCGGAATCGAGTATTTCTATACCCTGATCGACGACGCGGTAGCCCGCGTGATGAAATCCAAGGGCGGTTACATCTGGGCCTGCAAGAATTACGACGGAGATGTGATGAGCGACATGATCTCATCCGCCTTTGGTTCTCTGGCCATGATGACCTCCGTGCTGGTGTCCCCGGACGGGTATTATGAATACGAGGCGGCTCACGGGACGGTGCAGCGCCATTATTACAAACATCTGAAGGGGGAAGAGACCTCCACCAACTCCGTGGCCACCATCTTTGCCTGGAGCGGAGCGCTGCGTAAGCGCGGGGAGCTGGACGGGAACCAGGAGCTGCAGGATTTCGCGGACCGTCTGGAGCGGGCCACCATCGATACCATCGAGAGCGGCAAGATGACCAAGGACCTGGCGCTGATCACCACGCTGGAGAATCCGACGGTGCTCAACAGCGAGGAATTTATCAAAGCCATCGCAGAGAAAATGTAAATTTTTATTCAATTGAGGACGTAGTAAAATGCAAAAAGGCTACGTCCTAAATTGACTTTTGGGGTGTACCAAAATGACATAAAGGGGAGACAGCAATGAACATACTGATGATAAACGCAACCATGAAAAAGGGGAAATCATACACCATCGGCCGTGCTTTGATCGACCGGATCGCCGGGGAGGAAGACCAGGTGCAGGAGATCTTTCTGCCAAAGGATATGCCGGAATTCTGCCGCGGCTGTGCCAGATGTATCCAGGAAGGGGAGGAGCACTGCCCGGACTATCTGATCTATCTGAAGCGGATCACCGGGATGATGGATGAGGCGGATCTTCTGATCTTCACCACGCCGGTGTTTGTCTATCATACCAGCGGGCAGATGAAGGCGCTTCTGGACCACTATGGCTACCGCTGGATGGTCCATCGCCCGGAAGGGTCCATGTTCCGGAAGCAGGCGGTGTGCATCGCCACGGCTGCGGGAGCGGGAATGAGAAGCGCCATCAGGGATATCCGGGACAGCCTGCGCTGGTGGGGTGTCTCCCGGATCTACACCTACGGAGTGGCCCTTCCCTGGGATACGCTGGAGGAGGCAGATGAGAAGAAGAAGGATGAGATGAGAGAGAAGCTGGAGCAGATCGCCTCCAGGATCCAGAGAGATCCCGGGAAGATCTTTCCTTCTCCTGGTGTCTGGATCCGCTTCCACATCATGCGGATCTTCCAGCGGCGCAAGAAAGAGGCGGATATCGACCAGCGATACTGGGCGGAACAAGGATGGCTTGGCAGAAAACGCCCCTGGAAAGAGACATAAAAAATGTTTTTCCGCATATAGTGCAAAAAAAGGAGTTCTATCCTTATGCGCCATCCTGGAAAATATATACTTGCAATTCTTCTTCTGGCCCTCTTTACAGTGCTTTCCATGCAAAGCCTGTATGAGACGGGCCAGAATTCTTTCTGGGATCCGGTGGAAGCGGAGGACGAGACCTTCCGTGCAAAGTTCTTTTCTGAAGAACTGGAGGAAGAAGATCTCTCGAAAGCATGTAAGGCGCTTCAAAGGCAGGTGGCCGGGGAGATCCAGTATTTCCCGGTGCCGGATTCCGTACTGGATCCAAAGCTTACCACCAGCTATGTGAATACCTGGATGGCGGAGCGAAGCTACGGCGGAAAGCGGGGCCATGAAGGTATCGACATCATGGCGGACGTGCAGCGGCCGGGCCTCTATCCGGTGGTCAGCATGACAGATGGAGTGGTGACAAATCTTGGATGGCTGGAGCAGGGAGGCTACCGGATAGGCATAACGGGAGATAGTGGTACTTATTACTACTACGCACATCTGGATTCCTACGGACAGGTCGGGAAAGGAGAACGGGTCCGGGCAGGGGAACTGCTGGGATATATGGGAGATTCAGGTTATGGCCCGGAGGGGACCAGAGGAAAGTTCGACGTACACCTGCATGTGGGGATCTATGTCTACCAGGATGGGGCGGAGATCAGCCTGAATCCTTACTATGTGCTGCAGGCGCTGGAGGATCGAAGGCTTCGGTATGAGTATTCCTGAGAGAAGGAAAGGCTGGAAACTCCCGGAGAAGGGTAGAGTTCTTGCGGCAGATATGGTATACTATTTTAAGTATGTGCAATCACAGGAAAACCAGCTGGAGGGAACATCCCATGAAACTGCCTCAGGCATTTGAAGAGAAAATGAAGGGTCTTCTGGGAGAAGACTTTGATTCCTATATAGCCTGTTTTGACAATCCCCGTTATTATGGGCTTCGGATAAATACACAGAAAATTTCCGTGGAGGAATTCCAGCGGATCTGTCCCTTTGAGATCCGCCCCATCCCCTGGATCCACAATGGATTTTACTATGACGGGGAGAAGGAGGTGCCTTCCCGGCATCCCTATTACTTCGCAGGTCTTTATTATCTCCAGGAGCCAAGCGCCATGACCCCGGCGGACCGGCTGCCGGTCCATCCCGGAGACCGGGTGCTGGACGTGTGCGCGGCACCGGGGGGGAAAGCCACAGAGCTGGGAGCGAAGCTTCAGGAAGAAGGCCTTCTTGCAGCCAATGACCTGAGTAGTTCCAGGGCCAAGGGGCTTCTGAAGAACATTGAGCTTTTCGGCATTGGAAATGTGCTGGTGTTAAGCGAAGAACCGGGGGCGTTAGTGCCCCGCTTTGCCGGATATTTTGACAAGATCCTGATTGACGCGCCCTGCTCCGGCGAAGGGATGTTCCGCAAAGACCGGAAGATGGTGAAGGCCTGGGAGGAGCACGGGCCGGAGTACTTCTGCAAGATCCAGAAAGGGATCATCCTGCAGGCGGCGCAGATGCTGCGCCCGGGCGGGCTTATGCTGTATTCTACCTGCACCTTTGACCGGCGGGAGAATGAGGAAGTGATCGCCCATCTTCTAAGAGAGTTCCCGGAGTTTCAGATCCTGGAGATGACGCCTTATGAAGGGTTCTCACAAGGGATCCCCGGGGATCTGGAATATCCGGATCTTAGGCGGACTGTGCGGATCTTCCCTCACAAAATGAAGGGGGAGGGCCATTATCTGGCGCTGCTTCAGAAAGGCCCCGGGGAGGAGGCGCCCCGCCTTGCCGGCCTGGGACGGCCAAAGCGGCTGCCGGAACCGCTGGCAGATTTCCTGGGGGAGATCCGGCGAGATTTTGATCCGTCCCGGATAGAGATCAATAAGGAGCGGGTGTACTATATGCCCTCCGGGATCCCGGATCTTCGGGGAGTCAGGTTCCTGCGGACAGGCCTTCTGATGGGGGAACTGAAGAAACAGCGTTTTGAGCCAAGCCAGGCGCTGGCCATGAACCTGAAGAAAGAAGAGTACGAAAAAGTGATCGATCTTTCTGCCGACGACGGGAGGGTCTTCCGCTATCTGAAGGGAGAGACCCTGGATGTGGAGGATCTGGTCCCGGAAGAGAGAGGAAAGAAGAAAAACAGCTGGTACCTGGTGTGTGTGGACGGTTATCCCCTGGGATGGGGGAAGCTTGCAGGGGGTATGCTGAAGAATAAATATCTGCCCGGATGGAGGATGTGCTGATGATGCGGCTGGACAAATATCTGGCGGAGATGGGGGAAGGCACCCGGCAGGAGGTGAAGGCCTTTATCTGCAAAGGCCGGGTGATGGTGAATGGCGTCCCGGTGAAAAAGCCGGAAGCCAAAGTGGAAGAAGGAAAAGACCAGGTCACTTTGGACGGCCGCAAGATCCCCTATCAGAAATATCTGTATTATATGCTCAACAAGCCGGCGGGGGTGATCACCGCCACCACCGATAGCCGGGAACGGACCGTTTTGGATCTTCTGGGAGAGGACCGGCGAAAAGATTTGTTTCCGGTGGGGCGGCTGGACAAGGATACGGAAGGGCTGCTTCTTATCACCAACGACGGCCCTTTGGCCCATCGGCTCCTTTCCCCCAGGAAGCATGTGGACAAGTGTTACTATGCAAAAGTCCGGGGCGAAGTGACCGGTGAGGATGTGGAACAGTTTGCCCAAGGCCTCTTTCTTGCGGGTCTTGGGGAAGAGAAGGAAGAGAAAACCATGCCGGCCAGGCTGGAGATCCTGAAGACGGCTTCTGCGGCCGGGAAAGAAGCGCCCGGGATTGTGTCAGAGATCCTTCTGACCATCCAGGAAGGGAAGTTCCATCAGGTGAAGCGGATGTTCCAGGCGGTTGGCAAGGAAGTGCTGTATCTGAAGCGGCTGTCCATGGGAAGCCTTAAGCTGGACCCGGAGCTTGCGCCGGGGCAGTACCGGGAACTTACGAAAGAGGAGATGGAACGGTTATGAAACATATATTGGAAAATATCGATGCCGTTATTTTTGATATGGACGGGACGCTGATCGATTCCATGTGGATCTGGCCGGATATCGATCAGGTATATCTGGAGAAATACCACCTGACCCAGCCGGAGAATTTCCACCAGGATATGGAGGGAAAAAGCTACCGGGAGGTGGCCCAGTATTTCCTGGACACCTTTCCCACTTTGAAGAGGACCCGGGAAGAGGTGATGGAAGAGTGGACCCAGATGGCCTATGAGCGCTATATGACCCAGGTGCCGCTGAAAAGGGGAGCTTATGAGTTTATCTGCACCATGCGGGAAGCTGGGATCCGGACCGGCATCGCCACCAGCAACGGCCGGAAGCTGGTAGACGATACGCTGGAGGCCCTTGAGATCAGCGGACTTTTTGACTCGGTAAGGACCGCCTGCGAAGTGGAGTCGGGGAAACCGGCGCCGGATGTGTACCTTCTGGTGGCCCGGGATATCGGGGCGGATCCGGAGCGGTGCCTGGTATTTGAAGACGTTCCTATGGGGATCCTGGCAGGGAAGAATGCGGGGATGAAGGTCTGCGCGGTGGAAGATGATTTCTCCAGGCCCCAGGAGGAGAAAAAGAGAGAGCTTGCCGATTACTATATCCGGGATTACCGCGATATCATCAACGGAACCTACGAGGTGTTGGAATGAAGCAGGATTTTTTGCCTTTGTGCAGGGCGGATATGGAAGCGCGGGGATGGGACCAGGCGGATTTTGTCTATGTGACAGGGGATGCCTATGTGGATCATCCTTCCTTTGGGACGGCTATTATTTCCCGGCTCCTGGAAGCCAGGGGATACCGGGTGGCTATCCTTTCCCAGCCGGACTGGCGCAGGAAGGAGAGCATTATGGAATACGGCCGGCCCCGCCTTGGATTCCTGGTCTCTGCCGGAAATATGGACTCTATGGTGAACCACTACACCGTCTCCCGGAAACGGCGGAAGAAAGATGCCTACACCCCGGGCGGGGAGATGGGGCGAAGGCCGGACTATGCGGTGGTGGTCTACGGCAACCTGATCCGCCAGGCCTACAAGGATGTGCCGGTGATCCTGGGCGGGATCGAGGCCAGCCTGCGGCGTCTGGCCCACTATGATTACTGGTCGGACCGGCTGAAGCGTTCCGTGCTCCTGGACTCCGGGGCGGATCTGATCTCCTACGGCATGGGAGAGCTTTCCATCCCCGAGATCGCGGAGGCCCTGGATGCGGGGATGAAGGTGGAAGACATCACCTATGTCCCCGGGACGGTGTATCGGACCAGAAGCCTTGACCAGGTGTATGATGTCCAGGTGCTTCCTTCCTACGAGGAATTGAAGGAAGAGAAAGCAAACTATGCAAAAAGCTTTTATACCCAGTATCAGAACACCGATCCTTTCAGCGGGAAACGGCTGGCGGAGCCCTACGGGGAGCATCTCTATGTGGTGCAGAACCCGCCCTCCAGGCTGCTGACCCGCCAGGAGATGGACGATGTGTACGGGTATCCCTATATGCGGACCTATCATCCCTCCTATGAGAAGGCAGGAGGCGTTCCGGCCATCTCGGAGGTAAAGTTCAGCCTGATCAGCAGCAGAGGCTGTTTCGGCGGCTGCAGCTTCTGCGCCCTTACCTTTCATCAGGGCAGGATCATCCAGTCCCGGAGCCACGAATCCCTGCTGGAGGAAGCAAAGGCATTTACCCATGATCCAGACTTCAAGGGATATATCCATGATGTGGGAGGCCCCACGGCCAACTTCCGGGAGCCATCTTGTCGCAAACAGCTGGAGAAGGGAGTCTGCCCCAACCGGCAGTGCCTGTTTCTCTCTCCCTGTCCCAATCTGAAGGCAGATCACCGGGACTACGTGGCTCTTCTCAGGAAGCTGAGAGCGCTTCCCCATGTAAAGAAGGTATTTATCCGTTCCGGGATCCGGTTTGATTATCTTCTGGCAGACCCGGACGACACCTTCCTGCGGGAACTGTGCCAGTATCATGTGAGCGGCCAGCTGAAAGTAGCTCCGGAACATGTGTCCGACGCGGTGCTGGAACGGATGGGCAAACCGGCCAACCAGGTATATCAGACCTTTGTGCGCCGGTATCGGGAGATGAACAAAAGGCTTGGAAAGGATCAGTATCTGGTTCCCTATCTGATGTCCTCCCATCCCGGCTCTACGCTGAAGGAGGCGGTGAAGCTGGCGGAATATCTGCGGGATCTTGGCTATATGCCGGAACAGGTCCAGGATTTTTATCCAACGCCCTCTACCTTATCCACCTGCATGTATTATACCGGGGTGGACCCAAGGAACGGGAAACCGGTGTACGTGCCCAGGAATCCCCATGAGAAGGCGATGCAGCGGGCGCTGATCCAGTACCGGGACCCGAAGAACTATGAGCTGGTCCGGGAAGCCCTGGAGAAAGCAGGAAGAGAGGATCTGATCGGATACGGGAAACATTGCCTGATCCGGCCCCGCAGGCAGGAGAAAGCTTCTTTCCAGGAAGGATATAAAAAGAAGAGGAAGACCATCCGCAATGTTCATAAAAAGAAGACAGGGAGATGACAGACTATGCGTATCGCTATTGTGACCGGCGCTTCTTCCGGGATCGGACGGGAGTTTGCGCGTCAGATCCCAAGGCTCTACCGGAACCTGGACGAGCTCTGGGTGGTGGCAAGAAGGACTGACCGCTTAAAGGAACTGGAACGGGAGCTGGGACTTCCCCTCCGGATCTTTGACGGAGATCTTAACCGGGATTATATCTATGAGAAGATGGAAAAAGAATGCCTCCGGCAATCTCCGGACATCCGGATGCTGGTAAATGCGGCCGGATACGGGAAGGTGGGTCCGGTGGATAAGGAATGTGGGGAGCAGCTTGGGCAGATCGACTTAAACTGCCGCAGCCTGACCCGGATGATCCAGCTTTGCCTTCCCTATATGAGACGGGGGAGCCGGATCCTTAATGTGGCTTCCGCCGCAGCCTTTTGTCCCCAGCCGGGATTCGCCGTCTATGCGGCCACCAAGGCCTATGTGTACAGCCTGTCCCTTGCCCTTGGCGAGGAGCTGAAAGAGCGGGGGATCCTGGTCACTGTGCTGTGTCCCGGACCAGTGGACACCGAGTTTTTCAACCGGTCCGGTCCGCTTCCCGGAAAGTTGCGGGGCGCTGCAAGAGCCACTGCTTATCGGGTGGTAAGACAGGGGATTCTTGATGCGGTTCGGGGCAGAAGAGTCTCTGTGTACGGGACCTGGATGAAAGCGGCCCGCCTGGGAGCAAAGCTGGTCCCGGGCAGGATCTGTGCCGCGTTTATAAGAAAAATCAATCAGTCAGGAGTAGAAGAACATGAGAATTGAAAAAGGACAGCCTGGATATCTGAAAGCCCAGAAGGTAAAATATCTGATCTGGGCCCTGGGGGAATTTATAGTGGTGGTGGGCCTGGTGGTGCTTGGATACATACAGACAGGCTCAAAACTGAATCTTTTTACCGTGGCGGCGGTGGTGTGTTGTCTTCCGGCAGCCAAGATGCTGGTGGAATTCATCACCATGGCGCCTCACAAAAGCATTGAACCGGAGAAGGCTGCAGAGATCCGGGAGAAAGGGTCTCTATTGACTCAGGTATACGATCTGATCATCACCGGAGATGAAAAGGTGATGCCGGTGGATGTATTTGTGATCTCCGGCCACACGGTGTGCGGCTACACCAAAAGCCCCAGGACGGACGAGGCGAAAGCCTCCCGCTATCTCAAGGAGATGCTGTCAAAGTACAAATGCGACAAGGTGACGGTGAAAATCTTTCACGACTACACCGCATTTATCACCCGGGTGGAGGGAATGAACAATATCGCTTCCGTGGACCATCCGGAAAACAGAAAGCGAGAGAGGAAGATCCGGCGTCTGATCCTCAGCACGTCGATGTAAGATTATGACAGAAGTGACGATCCGGGAAAACGAGGCGGGACAGCGTCTGGACAAATTCCTGAAGAAATACCTGTCCCAGGCGCCGGGAAGTTTTCTCTACAAAATGCTGCGCAAAAAGAATATCGTGCTGAACGGGAAGAAAGCCACCGGAAGCGAAAAGTTAAAGACCGGGGACCAGGTCCGGTTCTTCCTTGCGAAGGAAACCCTGGACAAATTCAAAGGGCAGGCCCCGGAAGAGGTCAGGTGGCAGGGGGAATCCCCGGAGATCCTCTATGAGGATTCTCAGGTGCTGTTCCTGAGCAAACCTTCCGGAATGTTGTCCCAGCGGGCTAAGAAGGAAGACCTTTCCGTGGTGGAATATGTGATCTGGTACTTAAGGAACAGTGGACAGATCACAGAGGAGGATCTTCTTACTTTCCATCCTTCTGTCTGCAACCGGCTGGACCGCAACACCAGCGGGATCATCGGGGCAGGAAAGACGCTGGCAGGGCTGCAGGCATTGACAGAAGTCTTTCGGGAGCGTAGTATTAAAAAGTACTACCTGTGTATTGCCAAAGGGATGATCCGTGAAGGGGCTCACATCAAAGGGTATCTCAGGAAGGACGAAGAACGGAACAAGGTGGCTATCCATCCCGGTCCCTGTCCGGGAGCTTCCTTTATTGAGACAGAGTATTTCCCCCTTCTTTCCAATCAGGAGATGACCCTTCTGAAGGTCCATCTGATCACCGGGCGCGCCCATCAGATCCGGGCCCACTTAAGTGCGGAGGGACATCCCATCCTGGGGGATTATAAATACGGGAACAAGACCTGGAACGATCACTATAAGAAGACCCGGGGGATCCAGGACCAGATGCTCCACGCCTGGCAGCTTCAGATGCCGCAAACGCTTCCGGGAGCGCTGGAGGGGATAGCCGGGCGAAGGATCACGGCGCCTCTTCCAGAGGTGTTTGCCGAACTGATAAAGGAGACAACATGGGAACATGGAATTCCAGAGGCCTCAGAGGTTCTGCCTTAGAGGACATGATCAACCGGACAAATGAACGATATCAGGAGAAAGGGCTGGCGCTGATTCAGAAGATCCCCACCCCCATCACACCGGTGCGCATTGACAAGGAGCACCGCCACATCACACTGGCTTATTTTGACCAGCGAAGTACGGTGGACTACATCGGCGCTATCCAGGGACTGCCGGTGTGCTTTGACGCAAAGGAATGCGTGGCGGATACCTTCCCGCTTCAGAATATCCATGCCCATCAGGTGCGGTTTATGGAGAATTTTGAGAAACAGGGGGGCATTGCCTTTCTCATTATCTACTATACAGCACGGAACATTTTGTACTATATGCGGTTTCAGGAGGTGCAGGCCTTCTGGAATCGGGCAGAAGAGGGTGGCCGGAAAAGCTTCCGCTTTGAGGAACTGAATCCCCGGTTCTTCCTGGAACTTCAGGGCGGGATCTACGTCCCTTATCTGGACGCTATCAACCAGGATCTCAGCCTGCGGGAAGAACTTGACAAAGAGTAGAAAAATCCGTATAATTCAAGAGGGTTTTAACGTGGTAGCACGCTAAAGTGACGGCATATGACAGGAGGACCTATGAAGAAATTACTGCATACCCCGGAGGGCGTCCGGGATATCTACAATGTGGAGTGCGGCAAGAAGCTTGCCCTGGAAGGAAGGATCAAAAAGACCTTCCATCTCTACGGTTATCATGATATCCAGACCCCTACCTTCGAATATTTTGACGTGTTCCGCAAAGAGATCGGGACCATTTCATCCAGAGAACTGTATAAATTTTTCGACAAAGAGGGAAATACCCTGGCGCTGCGGCCGGATATCACTCCTTCCATCGCCCGGGCCGCAGCTACTTTGTTCGGGGAAGAAGAGCTTCCCATCCGGCTTTGCTATACCGGGAATACCTTTATCAACCATTCCAGTTATCAGGGCCGGTTAAGGGAAGTGACCCAGATGGGAGCGGAGTTTATCGGAGACGGCTCTGTGGAGGCGGACGCGGAGATGATCGCCCTGGTGATCGAGTCCATGCTGACCATCGGCCTGAAGGAATTTCAGGTAAGCGTAGGCAATGTAGAATTCTTCCAGAGCCTCATTGAGGACGCCTGCCTGGATGAGGACGCCAGAGAGCGGGTGATCGAGCTGATCAGCAACAAGAATTACTTTGGCGTGGAAGAATATCTGGACAGTATCCAGGTGAAAAGAAGCTCCCGGGAGGCCTTCGTATCCCTGGGAGAACTGGTGGGAGGAGTGGAAGTCCTCTCCCGGGCCAGAGACATCGCGCCCAATTCCGCAGGGATCATGGCAGTGAAGCGGCTGGAGCGGCTTTACAACATCCTGAAGCTCTACGGGGTGGAGAAATTCATCACCTTTGATCTGGGAATGACGGTCCATTACGGATATTATACCGGGATCATTTTCAGGGGTTATACTTACGGCACCGGGGACGCCATCGTTAAGGGCGGCCGGTACGACCATCTGCTGGAGAAGTTCGGCAAGAACTCCCCCTCTATCGGATTCGCCATTGTGATCGACGAGCTGATGAACGCCATGACCCGCCAGAAGCTCAGGATCGTCTACACCAGGAAGAACAACCTGATCCTCTACGACGAAGGGAAAGAACAGGCGGCCATCGCCCTGGCCAGAGACTTTCGGCACAAAGCCAAGAACACGGAGCTCCTTCGCAAGGAGAAGAACCGGCTTCTGGAGGAATACGTGGCCTACGGCAGGGAATACTACGCCGGCAATCTGATCTATATCCGGAAATCCGGAGAGATCCTGATGGTCAACCTGGTAAGCGGGGAACAGAAAGTGATCGAGAACAAGAGAACGGAGCAGGACTTATGAGATATCTGACATTTGCGCTTGGCAAAGGCCGTCTGGCAAAACAGACGCTGGAGCTTTTCGAACGGATCGGCATCACCTGTGAGGAGATGAAGGACCCCGATTCCCGGAAGCTTATTTTCACCAACGAAGAACTGAAACTAAGGTTCTTCCTGGCCAAAGGGCCGGACGTTCCCACCTATGTGGAATACGGGGCCGCGGACATCGGGGTGGCAGGCAAGGACACCATCCTGGAGGAAGGCCGGAAGGTCCATGAGGTGCTGGATCTGGGATATGGGAAATGTACCATGTGCGTCTGCGGGAAGAAGGAGGCGGCGCCCATGCTGCAGCACCACGAACTGATCCGGGTGGCCACCAAGTATCCCAATATTGCCAAGGATTATTTCTATAACGTGAAACACCAGACGGTGGAGATCATCAAGCTGAACGGTTCCATTGAACTGGCGCCTATCGTAGGGCTTTCCGAAGTGATCGTGGACATTGTGGAGACGGGATCCACTCTGAAAGAGAACGGTCTTCAGGTCCTGGAGGAAGTCTGCCCCCTTTCCGCCAGGATGATCGTCAATCCGGTGAGCATGCGGATGGAGAGCGAACGGATCCAGCAGCTTCTGATGCGGCTGCGGGCACAGCTATAACCGGATATACAGGAAAAAAGGAGAGAAGGACCATGAGAATACAGCATTTGGACCCGTCAGCCAGAGAAGATCTGCTGCGGGACCTTCTGAAGAGGAGCCCGGACCAGTACGGCGCCTATGAGGCGCAGGTGGCCCAGATCCTTGAAGAAGTAAGAGAAAAGGGAGATGAGGCGCTGTTTGCCTATACAGAACGCTTTGACGGGGCGAAGCTTTCCGGGGAGACCGTCCTTGTGACGGGAGAAGAGATCCGGGAAGCCTATCAGGAGGTCCCGGAGCAGCTGGTGGCCGTGATCAGAAGGGCGCTGAAGAATATTGAAGACTATCATGCCAAGCAGAAGCAGTACAGCTGGTTTGACAGCAAGCCGGACGGAACCATCCTGGGCCAGAAGGTGACGCCTCTGAAGCGGGTGGGAGTCTATGTGCCCGGCGGGAAGGCGGCTTATCCTTCCTCGGTTCTGATGAACATCCTGCCTGCCAAAGTGGCGGGAGTGGAGGAGATCCTGATGGTGACGCCTCCGGGAAAAGACGGAAAAGTGACGCCCACCACCCTGGTGGCGGCCCATGAGGCAGGCGCCACCGCCATCTACAAAGCAGGCGGCGCCCAGGCAGTAGCCGCGCTGGCCTACGGAACAGAATCCATCCCCAAGGTGGACAAGATCGTAGGCCCGGGGAATATCTATGTGGCTCTGGCCAAGAAGGCAGTGTACGGCCATGTAAGTATTGACGCCATCGCAGGACCCAGTGAGATCCTGGTGATCGCCGATGAGACGGCAGATCCCCGGTATGTGGCGGCGGATCTTCTGTCCCAGGCGGAGCATGACGAGCTGGCCTCTGCCATCCTGATCACAACCAGCCAGGAACTGGCGGAAGCGGTATCCGGGGAAGTGGATCAGTTCCTTACGGTATTGTCCCGGGCGGAGATCATCCAGAAATCCCTGGATAATTACGGCTATATCCTGGTGGCGGACACCATGGATGAGGCGGTGGAGATCGCCAATGAGATCGCGTCGGAGCACTTGGAGATCCAGACCCGTAACCCCTATGAGGTCATGACCAAGATCCGCAACGCTGGTGCCATCTTCCTGGGACCATATGCCAGCGAGCCTCTGGGAGATTATTTCGCAGGGCCAAACCATGTGCTTCCCACCAACGGGACGGCCAAATTTTTCTCTCCCCTCTCGGTGGATGATTTCATCAAGAAATCCAGTATCATCGCTTATTCCAGGGAAGCGCTCCAGGCGGTCCATGAGGACATAGAGACATTTGCGAAGGCGGAAGGGCTGACGGCCCACGCCAATTCCATCCATGTAAGATTCGAAGAGCAGGAGGGAGACAGATGAATCGGACGGCAAATTGTGAGAGACGGACAAACGAGACAAAGATCCAGGTGACCTTAGGCCTGGACGGGACCGGGAAGACCAGCATCCATACCGGCATCGGGTTTTTTGACCACATGCTGGACGGTTTTGCCCGCCATGGGCTTTTCGACCTGACGGTGGCGGTGAGCGGCGATCTTGAGGTGGACTGCCACCACACCATCGAGGATACGGGCATTGTGCTGGGACAGGCCATCCGGGAAGCGGTGGGGGACAAAGCGGGGATCCGCCGCTACGGCCACATGATCCTGCCCATGGACGAGACGCTGGCGCTGTGCGCGGTGGATCTGTCCGGCAGACCCTACCTGGGATTCCAGGCGGAATTCCCTACAGAACGGGTGGGGGAGATGGACACCCAGATGGTCCGTGAGTTTTTCTACGCAGTTTCCTACAGCGCCATGATGAACCTTCATCTGCGGATCCTGGACGGGGAGAACAGCCATCATATGGCGGAGGCCCTGTTTAAGAGTTTTGGAAAAGCTCTGGATATGGCCACGATGGAAGAACCCAGGATCAAGGATGCCTGGACAACGAAAGGAAGCTTATCGGTATGAGTTATAAAAAGATCATCCCCTGTATCTTCATTGCGGGGGCCAAAGCAGTAAAATGGTTTACAGACCAGGAGGTGCTCTCAGAGGACGTGGTGGGGCTGGCAAAACACTACAGCGACGCCGGGGCCGACGAGCTTCTGGTCTTCGACCTTTCTGATTCGGATGACGAACATGAGGAGGCCATCGACCTTATGCGCAGGATCAACCGGGTCATCCGGATCCCCATGGTGGCAGGAGGAAATATCCGCCGCCAGGAGGATGTAAAGAAGATCCTCTATTCCGGCGCTAAAAGGGCCATGCTGAACTTTTCCAAGCCGGACAGCGTGAAGATGATCGAGGATGCGGCCAAACGGTTCGGCAAGGAGAAGATCGCGGTCTCTCTCAACGATTTTGACGCCCTGTTCAAACATCAGCACATCATTGAGGATTTCACCAGCGAGATCGTCTTCATGCACCGTCTGGATCTGAACTCGGTGATGAACGTGACAGACGTGCCCTGTGTGATCGTGACAGACACCATGGAAGAGAGGGAGCTTTTCAAGATCCTGAAGTGCCCGGGAGTGAAGGGGCTCTCCGGGAAATATGTGAGCCGGAAAGAGATGGATTTTGTGGCTTTCAAGGAGCAGTGCGAGGAGGAGGATATCCAGATGACCTCCTTTGAAAGCATGATGGAATTCTCCCAGTTCAAGACCAACGAACAGGGACTGATCCCGGTGATCGTCCAGCATTATAAGTCCCAGGAGGTTCTGATGCTGGCCTATATGAACCAGGAGGCCTTCGATCATACCATCAAGACCGGGAAGATGACCTACTACAGCCGCAGCCGGCAGTGCCTGTGGACCAAGGGAGAGACCAGCGGACATTACCAGTATGTAAAGTCTTTGACCATTGACTGCGACCTGGACACCCTGCTGGCCAAAGTGGACCAGGTGGGGGCGGCCTGCCACACCGGCAATCCCACCTGTTTCTTCCAGCCTCTGGCGGGAAATGATTTCGATGAGACCAACCCTCTGAAGGTGTTCGAGAGTGTATATGATACCATTGTGGACCGGAAAGAACACCCCAAGGAAGGGTCCTACACCAACTATCTGTTTGAAAAGGGCATCGACAAGATCCTGAAGAAGGTGGGGGAGGAGGCCACGGAGATCGTGATCGCCGCCAAGAACCCCAATCCGGAGGAAGTCAAATACGAGGTGTCTGATTTCCTGTACCATGTGATGGTGCTGATGGTGGAGCGGGGGATCACCTGGGAGGATATTATCCGGGAACTGGCTGACCGGTAGCATAGAGAGGAAGGACAGCGCATATAGTTTCACCAAGAGAGGTGAGACCATGAACGAGTCTGAGAAACGCAGGAAAAAACTTCTGGAAGAGACCCGGAGCCTGTACAGCGACTGGAGGACCCCGCCTGCCGTACACCCCCGATACCGGGCGGCTTACCGCAGACTGTACCCTGGGGAAGAGACAGAAGAGGGAATGCCGGGTACATTCGGGCTGCGGGCCTTCTGCTGTTTCCTTCTGTTCGCCGCCTTTGTGGCCATGGACTACCAGGGGGGAACGATCCTGGAGGCAGACAGCCAGAAGATCACAGAAGAGATCGCCACGGATCTTGACGTGGCGGAAGTGTGGAAGAACCTGTAAAGAACAATAAGAAAAAGTGCCTGCTGCAATATGGATCGTCCATAGCGCAGCAGGCTTTTCTTGTCTGATCATAAGGAAATAGGCTTAGATCCCGCTTGCCCCGTAGTTGGACAGGACTCTTGCGGAGGGGTCGTCTACATCGCAGCCCTCCCATTCCTTATTTGGCATCCAGAAGTCTTTGACCATGGGCGCCTGCCCGGGGTAGAAGGAATCAAAAAGTTCCCGGTAGAGAAGGGATTCTTTGGTAAATGGAGCGGCATAGCGGTAGCGTGCCGCTTTTTCCTTGAATACTTCGTCGGTGTAACAGCTTTCAGCATATTCCTTCAGGTCGTCCACCATGGAATGGCCCACCGCGTCGGAAAAGGCCGCCTTCTCCCGCATCAGGATGGAGCGGGGGAGAAGTCCGTCCGCTTCAAAAGCGTGGCGGAGCAGGTATTTTCCTTTGTGGTAGGTGTTCATTTTTCTGGCCGGATCAATGGCCATAACGTAGGAGACAAAGTCCAGATCGCCAAAAGGCACCCGGGCTTCCATGGAGTGGACGCTGATACAGCGGTCCGCCCGCAGGACGTCGTACATATGCAGTTCTTTGACCCGCTTTATGGATTCCTTCTGGAATTCCTCCGGGGAGGGGGCGAAGTCTGTGTATTTGTAACCGAACAGTTCGTCGGAGATCTCCCCGGTGAGAAGGACCCGCACGTCTGTGGTCTCATGGATGGCCTGGCAGAGAAGATACATGCCCATGGAGGCCCGGATGGTGGTGATGTCATAAGTGCCAAGGGCTTTGATCACTTCCGGCAGGGCGGCGATCACCTGGTCTCGCGTGATCAGGATCTCTGTGTGCCTGCTTCCGATATACTCGGCTGCTTCCCGGGCGTATTTCAGGTCGATGGCGTCGGTCTCCATGCCGATGGCGAAGGTGCGGATGGGCTTATTAAGCCGGGAGGCGGCGATGGCGCATACCAGGGAGGAATCCAGTCCTCCGCTTAGGAGAAAGCCCATGGGAGCGTCGGCGTCCAGTCGTTTCTCCACCCCTTTTACCAGCTTGTCGTGAATCTTGCGGCAGATCTCCTCCAGATCATCCTGGCAGACTTTGTCCACCTTGGTGATGTCCCGGTAGCAGATAAACTGGCCGTCCTTATAATAGTGGCCGGGCGGGAAAGGTTTGATCTCCGAAGTCAGTCCTTCCAGGTTCTTGGCCTCGCTGGCGAAAAGGATATCCCCCTCCCGGTCGTACCCGTAGAATAAGGGGCGGATCCCGATGGGATCCCGGGCGGCGATCCAGGAGTTTCTGGCAGCGTCGTAGAGCACCAGGGCAAATTCCGCGTCCAGATGAGAGAACATCTCTGTGCCCAGCTCTTCATAGAGGGGCAACAGGATCTCGCAGTCGCTGTCACTTGCGAAGGTATAGCCCTTCCGGATCAGTTCCTCCTTCACCGGGCGGAAGCCATAGATCTCGCCGTTGCACACCAGATAATTTCCATGGAGCAAAAAGGGCTGCATGCCTTCCGGGGTCAGTCCCATGATGGAGAGCCGCTGGAAGCCCATCAGTCCATTTCCGGTGTCCAGGATCCTTTCATCGTCCGGCCCCCGGGAGTGGGTCCGGGAGAGACCGCCTGCGAACCGGCTGTAATCTGCTTTTGGGGTACAATAACACATAATGGTACACATAACTTCGTTTCCTACTTTCTGTTGGTTTCAATGTCCATGGGATACCGGCCGTCAAAGCAGGCCCGGCACAGGGGAAGGTCCCCGGCCATGGAGGGGAGATCTTGGATGTCCAGATATCCCAGGGAATCCGCCCCGATCATGGAGCAGATCTCCTCTGCGGAATGGGAGGAGGCGATCAGCTGCCGGTTGGAGGGGATGTCCGTGCCAAAATAACAAGGGTATAAGAAGGGCGGGGAACTGATCCGTACATGGACGCTTAATGCGCCGGCGGCTTTTAACATATGGATCAGGTTGGCGATCGTGGTGCCTCGGACGATGGAGTCGTCCACCAGGACCAGACGCTTTCCCTTCACCACGGACGCCAGCACGCTGAGCTTCAGGCGGACGCTGTTTTCCCGTTCCTTCTGGGTGGGTTTGATAAAGGTCCTGCCCACATAGCTGTTTTTATAAAAGGCAATGCCAAAGGGGATCCCGGAGGCTTCTGAGAAGCCTTTTGCTGCCGGGACGCCGGAATCCGGCACGCCGCAGACCAGGTCCGCCTGGGCGGGCCAGGCTTTTGCCAGGGCGGCTCCTGCCCGGAGGCGGGCGTCATAGACGGAGATGCCGTCCAGGGTGCTGTCCAGCCTGGCAAAATAAATGTATTCAAAGATACAGTGGGCGTGGCGTTCCTGACAGAGGCTGCAGTCAGAAGAAAGTCCCTTGTCTGTGATAGTCAGGATCTCCCCGGGGCGCACGTCCCGGATAAATGTGGCTCCCACGCTTGCCAGGGCGCAGCTTTCCGAGGCAAGGACATAGGCCTGGTCCCGTTTCCCCAGGCACAGCGGCTTTAATCCAAGAGGATCCCGCACGCCGATCAGCTTCCGGGGACTGGCGATGACCAGTCCGTAAGCGCCCCGGATCCGGGAAGCGGTTTTCCGGATCGCTTCTTCCACCGTGCTGCTGGTCATCCGTTCTCTGGCGATACAGCAGGCGATCACCTCCGAGTCGGTGGTGGTGTGGAAGAGGGTGCCGGTCCGCTCCAGTTCTTCCCGCAGAGCGCCGGCGTTGACAAGATTTCCATTGTGGGCCAGGGCCAGGGTTCCTTTGGCATAGTTTAAGACCAGGGGCTGGGCGTTAGTCAGGGTGGGGGCTCCGGTGGTGGAGTACCGAACATGGCCGATCCCCAGATTGCCGGAGAGATCCTGGAGGGTGTTCTCTTTAAAAACTTCGCTCACCAGCCCCATGCCTTTGTGGAAGGTGATATTTCCTCTGGGACCTGTGGTATCGCATACCGCGATACCGCAGGATTCCTGGCCCCGGTGCTGGAGGGCCAGAAGGCCGTAATAGACGGAGGGCGCAGTATTTTCTCCGGAAAGGTCATAGATCCCGAAGACCCCGCAGGCCTCTTTGATTTGGTATTGTGGATCCAGTTCCATGAAAGCCGCCCTCCTTTATACGGAGAAGAGGAGCGCGTCATAGGTGGGGTAGGGAAGCTCCTCCTCCGGGATCTTTGCCTCAGCCTGGTCGGCAGCGCTGCGCAGTTCTTCCATGGTGGCAAGGATGGTCTTACGGCAGTAATCGGCGGCTTCCAGAAGGGAGGTCTTCTCATCAAGGGCAAGGATCTCCTGATCCAGCAGATCCAGAGCGCCGGCAATGGTCTCATAGGAAGCTCCCAGGAAGGACACCAGCTTCCTGGCAGAATCTGTGGAGAGATCCGGGACAAATGTCTTCATGGACAGGGCCTCAGCAGAGACGGAGGAAGCATAGCGGCTAACTGCCGGAAGGAAGTCTTTGGCCAGCATTTCCCGCAGCGTCTTTGCCTCGATGGCCACGGTTTTTACATAATTCTCCAGGAAGATCTCATACCGGGAAGCCAGTTCTTCCCGGGTGAAAATGTGATGTCTGGTGAAAAGCTCCACATTTTTCTCCGCCAGGATCTGGGGCAGGCAGTCCGGGGTGGAGGCCAGGTTGTAGAGCCCCCGTTTCTCGGCTTCTGCCACCCATTCCTCGGTGTAGCCGTTTCCGTTGAAGATCACTTTTTTATGTTTTTTGATGGCCCGCTTGATCAGTTCATGGACCGCTTGCTCCATGTCTTTTGGAGCGGTTCCGGACAGTTCCCGGGAGAACTGGGCCAGGGCTTCCGCCACGGCGGTGTTCAGGATGATGTTAGGCGTGGCTACGGAAGCAGAGGAGCCCAGCATGCGGAATTCGAATTTATTTCCGGTAAAGGCAAAGGGCGAAGTCCGGTTCCGGTCTGTATTGTCCTTGACAAAGTGAGGCAGCACATGGGCGCCGGTCTCCAGCTGGACTCTCTGGTGCTTTCCAAAATAAGTGTCGTCCTCGATGGATTTCAGGATGGCGGTCAGCTCATCCCCCAGGAAAATGGAGACGATGGCCGGCGGGGCCTCGTTTCCTCCCAGCCGGTGGTCGTTGCCGGCGCTGGCTGCGGAGATCCGCATCAGATCCGCGTACTCATCCACAGCCTTGATCACAGCCATGAGAAATACCAGGAACTGGATGTTCTTGGCCGGTGTTTTGCCGGGATCCAGAAGGTTCTCCCCGGTGTTGGTGGAGATGGACCAGTTGTTGTGCTTGCCGCTTCCGTTGATCCCCTCAAAGGGTTTCTCATGGAGCAGGCAGACCAGCCCGTGTTTGTCCGCTACTTTCTTCATTACTTCCATGGTAAGCTGGTTGTGGTCCACCGCCACGTTGGCCGTGTCAAAGATGGGCGCCAGTTCGTGCTGGGAGGGAGCCACTTCGTTGTGTTTGGTCTTGGCCGGGATCCCCAGCTTCCACAGTTCCTCGTCAAGATCGTGCATATAGGCGGCCACTCTTGGCTTTAACGCGCCAAAATAATGATCTTCCATCTCCTGGCCTCTGGGAGCGGGAGCGCCCAGAAGGGTCCTGCCGGTGAACACCAGGTCCCGGCGCTGTTCATACAGATCCTTATCCACCAGGAAATATTCCTGCTCCGGCCCGATGGTGGTGGATACGTGGGTGACCTCTGTATTTCCAAGAATATGAAGGAGATGGACCGCTTCCTGGCTGAGGGCCTCCATGGAACGAAGGAGAGGCGTCTTTTTGTCCAGGGCTTCTCCGCCGTAAGAGCAGAAAGCCGTGGGGATGTACAGGGTGCCGTCCTTGATAAAAGCAGGAGAGGTGGGATCCCAGGCAGTGTAGCCTCTGGCCTCAAAGGTGGCCCGCAGTCCGCCGGAGGGGAAGCTGGAGGCGTCCGGTTCCCCTTTCACCAGCTCTTTGCCGGAAAAGTCCATGATCACTTCCCCGTTTTCTGTGGGAGTGATGAAGCTGTCATGCTTCTCGGCGGTAAATCCGGTCATGGGCTGGAACCAGTGAGTGAAATGGGTGGCGCCGTTTTCCACCGCCCACTCCTTCATGGCCACGGCCACGGAATTTGCCACCTCAAGCTCCAGGTGGGTGCCGTTCTCGATGGTCTTTTTCAAAGCCTTATAAACATCCTTGGGAAGTTTATTGCGCATGACCTTGTCATTGAACACCAGACTTCCATATAAAGCGGGGATTTCTTTTTTCATAGTGGTAAGCTCCTTTCTTTTGGCAATAAAAAAAGCGCCCCGGACCCTGCGGTCCAAAGCGCCTTTGCTTTATGCCCTGTAGTATATACCCGGCAAAAATGAATTGTCAATCCTTTTTTCAAAAAATAAATTTGGGGATTTACAAAATTCCAAAAACCGATTATAGTAGAAAACAAGTTCAAAATGAAGCATATGACAAAGGCGTCAGGATTTCTTATGGGAGATTCTGGCGCCTTTTTTATTTCATTGACTGGAGCAGGATAAGGAGGAAAGAAACAATGGTAAAGTATGTATTTGTGACAGGAGGCGTGGTGTCCGGCCTGGGAAAGGGGATCACGGCAGCGTCCCTGGGAAGGCTTCTGAAGGCAAGAGGGTATCAGGTGACCATGCAGAAATTTGATCCCTATATCAATATGGATCCCGGCACCATGAACCCCATCCAGCACGGAGAAGTTTTTGTGACCGATGACGGCACGGAAACAGACCTGGACCTGGGGCATTATGAACGGTTTATTGATGAAAATCTGGACAGACATTCCAATGTGACCACCGGCAAGATTTACTGGACGGTGCTTCAGAAAGAGCGCCACGGGGATTACGGCGGGGGAACGGTGCAGGTGATCCCCCACATCACCAATGAGATCAAGAGCCGGTTCTACCGGGGGAAGACGCCGGAGGAAGACCGGATCGCCATCATAGAAGTGGGCGGAACGGTGGGGGATATTGAGAGCCAGCCCTTCCTGGAGGCTATCCGCCAGTTCCAGCACGATGTGGGAAAGGAAAACGCCATCCTGCTCCATGTGACCCTGGTGCCCTATCTGAAGGCTTCCGGGGAACTGAAGACCAAGCCTACCCAGGCCAGCGTTAAGGAGCTGCAGGGGCTGGGGCTCCGGCCGGACGTCCTGGTGTGCCGGTCGGAATATCCGCTGACCGTGGAGCTGAAAGACAAGATCGCCCTGTTCTGTAATGTTCCTTCCGATCACGTGCTCCAGAATCTGGATGTGGAATATCTCTATGAAGCGCCTCTTTCCATGGAGAAGGAACATCTGGCCCAGGTGGTGTGCGATTGTCTTCACATTCCCTGTCCCGAAGCCGATCTTGCAGACTGGCGGACTATGGTGGACAACTTAAGACATCCCCAGTCGGAGACGGAGATCGCCATTGTGGGAAAATACATCCAGCTTCACGACGCCTACTTAAGTGTGGTGGAAGCCCTGAAGCACGGCGGGATCGCCGGCCGGGTCAACATCCATATCCGCTGGGTGGATTCAGAAGAGATTGAAAGACAGGGCTGCGAAGCGCTGCTGCAAGGCGTGGACGGGATCCTGATCCCGGGCGGCTTTGGCCTGCGGGGAACGGAAGGGAAGATCCAGGCGGCAGGGTACGCCAGAGAAAAGAAGATCCCCTTCCTTGGGATCTGTCTGGGCATGCAGATGGCCATCGTGGAATTCGCAAGAAATGTGGCGGGGCTTCTGGACGCCGCCAGCACGGAGCTGAATCCGGACACCCTGCACCCGGTGATCGATCTTATGCCGGAGCAGAGCGGAGTGGAAAATATCGGAGGGACGCTGCGGCTTGGCGCCTACCCCTGCGTTCTGAAGGAAGGGACCAAAGCATATGCCCTTTACGGAGAGAAAGAGATCTTTGAGCGCCACAGACACCGGTACGAGGTGAACAACGATTACCGGACGATCCTGGAGGAACAGGGGATGACCATGGCGGGCCTTTCCCCGGACGGCCACATTGTGGAGATGATCGAACTAAAGGATCACCCCTTCTTTGTGGGGACCCAGGGGCATCCGGAACTGAAATCCAGACCCAACCGCGCCCATCCGTTGTTCCGGGGCTTTGTGAAAGCGGCGGACACGTATGGGAAGGAGAAAAAAGCAAGGAGGGACCAGGTATGAGAGAACAGCAGAAGGGACTCTATAGTCCCGCATTTGAACATGACAACTGCGGGATCGGCGCCGTGGTGAACAGCCGGGGGATCAAAAGCCATCTGACGGTGGAGCGGGCGCTCCACATTGTGGAGAACCTGGAGCACCGGGCGGGAAAAGACGCAGAAGGGAAAACCGGCGACGGCGTGGGGATCCTGCTTCAGATCTCCCATAAATTCTTTTCCAGGGTCTGCAAACAGGCAGACATCCAGCTGGGAGAAGAAGGGGAGTACGGGATCGCCCAGCTTTTCTTCCCCCAGGAGGAGCTGAAACGCAACCAGGCGAAAAAGATGTTTGAGATCATCGTGGAGAAAGAAGGAATGGAGCTTCTGGGATTCCGTAAGGTTCCGGTCCATCCGGAGATTCTGGGACACAAAGCCAGGGAATGCATGCCTGATATCCAGCAGGCTTTTATCAAAAAGCCGGAGCAGGTGGAGAAGGGACTGGATTTTGACCGGAAGCTTTATATTGCAAGACGGGTGTTCGAGCAGAGCAACGACAACACCTATGTGGTCTCCATGTCCAGCCGGACCATTGTGTACAAAGGCATGTTCCTGGTAGGACAGCTTCGCACCTTCTTCGGAGATCTTCAGGATCCGGACTATGAATCGGCCATTGCCACCGTCCATTCCCGGTTTAGCACCAACACCAACCCCAGCTGGGAGAGGGCGCACCCCAACCGGTTCATCGTCCACAACGGGGAGATCAATACCATCCGGGGAAATGCGGACAAAATGCAGGCCAGGGAAGAGACCATGGAGTCGCCCCACCTGAAGGAACAGCTCCACAAAGTGCTTCCGGTGGTAGACCGTAAGGGATCGGATTCTGCCATGCTGGACAACACCCTGGAATTCCTGGTGATGAGCGGCATGGAACTGCCTCTGGCTGTGATGATCACCATTCCGGAGCCCTGGTCCAACAACCAGACCCTGTCCCAGGAGATCCGGGATTTCTACCAGTATTACGCCACCATGATGGAACCCTGGGACGGACCGGCTTCCATCGTATTCTCAGACGGGGAGCTTTTGGGAGCGGTGCTGGACCGCAACGGCCTGCGCCCATCCCGGTATTATGTGATGAAAAACGGAGATGTGATCCTGGCTTCCGAGGTGGGAGTCCTTCCTCTGCCGGAAGAAGAGATCCTGCAGAAAGAACGGCTCCACCCGGGGAAAATGCTTCTGGTGGATACCAGAAAGCAGCGGATCCTCTGTGATGAAGAGATCAAGGAGATCTACGCCAAGGCCCGGCCCTACGGGGAGTGGCTGGACAGCAATCTGATCCGGTTAAAGGACCTGAAGATCCCCAACATGCAGGTGGAGGAAGTGACGCCGGAGCAGAGAAGAAGACTGCAGAAGGCCTTTGGCTACACCTATGAAGAATACCGCAAATCCATCTGTGAGATGGCCTTAAACGGAAGCGAGGGCATTGCCGCCATGGGGGTGGATACTCCGCTGGCGGTGCTCTCCCAAAAGCCCCGTCCCCTGTTCGATTATTTTAAACAGCTGTTTGCCCAGGTTACCAATCCGCCCATTGACGCCATCCGGGAGGAGATCGTCACCAGCACCACGGTTTATGTGGGCAAAGACGGGAACCTGCTGGAGGAGACGCCGGACAACTGCCAGGTACTGAAGATTGAGAATCCGATCCTGACCAGCACGGACCTTCTGAAGATCAAAAACATGAAGGAGAAGGGATTTAAGGTGGCGACGGTGCCCATCACTTATTATAAGAGCACCCGGCTTGAGAGAGCCCTTGCCCGCCTTTTCGTGGAGGTGGATAAGGCTTACAAAGACGGCGCCAATATCCTGATCCTCTCTGACCGGGGCGTGGATGAAAACCATGTGGCCATTCCCTCTCTTCTGGCTGTGTCCGCGGTCCATCAGCACCTGGTGGACACTAAGAAGCAGACCTCTCTTTCCCTGATCCTGGAATCCGGAGAGCCCAGGGAGGTACATCATTTCGCAACTCTTCTGGGATACGGGGCCTGCGCGGTGAATCCCTATCTGGCGCTGGAATCCATCCGGGAGCTGATTGAAGAAGGGCTTCTTGACAAGGATTACTATGCGGCGGTCAATGACTACTGCCTGGCAGTGCTCCACGGCATTGTGAAGATCGCCTCCAAGATGGGGATCTCCACCATCCAGTCCTACCAGGGGGCCAAGATTTTTGAGGCCATCGGGATCTCAGAAGAAGTGATCCACCGGTATTTTGCCGGCACAGTGAGCCGGGTAGGCGGGATCACCCTGGATGATCTTGCGGAAAATGTAGAAGCCCTTCACTCCAGGGCCTTTGATCCCCTGGGAAGGGCGGTGGATCTGACCCTGGACAGCCTGGGAAAACACAAGATGAGGAGCGGCGGCGAGGAACACCGGTACAATCCGGCCACCATCCATATGCTGCAGAAATCCACCCGCATGGGGGACTACCGTCTCTTCCAGGAATATACCAGGATGGTGGATGAGGAGCGAAGCGGCAATCTTCGGTCCCTGATGGACTTCCGGTTCCCCCAGGAAGGAGTTCCTCTGGAAGAAGTGGAAAGTGTGGAAGAGATCGTAAAGCGGTTTAAGACCGGCGCCATGTCCTACGGGTCCATTTCCCAGGAGGCCCATGAGACTCTGGCCATCGCCATGAATCTGCTCCACGGGAAATCCAACACCGGAGAAGGAGGAGAAAGCGAGGAGCGTCTGGATTCCGCCGGGACCAAGGACGACCGGTGCTCGGCCATCAAGCAGGTGGCAAGCGCAAGGTTCGGGGTCACCAGCCGGTATCTGGTCAGCGCCAAAGAGATCCAGATCAAGATGGCACAGGGGGCAAAGCCTGGCGAGGGCGGCCATCTTCCGGCCAGGAAGGTCTACCCCTGGATCGCGAAGACCCGGCACTCCACGCCCGGAGTCAGCCTGATCTCCCCGCCGCCTCACCACGATATCTACTCCATCGAGGATCTGGCTCAGCTGATCTATGACCTGAAAAATGCCAATAAATACGCCCGTATTTCCGTAAAGCTGGTCTCCGAGGCAGGAGTGGGCACGGTGGCTGCCGGCGTGGCAAAGGCCGGGGCCCAGGTGATCCTGATCTCCGGTTATGACGGCGGCACCGGGGCGGCGCCGGAAAGCTCCATCCACAACGCTGGGCTTCCCTGGGAGCTTGGTCTTGCCGAGACTCACCAGACCTTACTGAAAAACGGCTTAAGGAGCCGGGTGATGATCGAGACCGACGGCAAGCTGATGAGCGGAAGAGACGTGGCCATCGCGGCCCTTCTGGGAGCAGAGGAATTTGGCTTTGCCACGGCGCCTCTGGTAACCATGGGCTGTGTGATGATGCGGGTCTGCAACCTGGATACCTGTCCGGTGGGCGTGGCGACCCAGAACCCGGAACTTCGGAAAAGATTTGCCGGGAAACCGGAGTATGTGGTGAACTTTATGAGATTTATCGCCCAGGAACTGCGGGAATATATGGCGAAACTGGGTGTGAGGACCGTGGATGAGATGGTGGGAAGGACAGACCTTCTTATGCAGAAGAAGGCTCCGGAACATTCCGGGGCGGCTGCGCTGGATCTTGACGCCATCCTTAAGAACCCTTACGGGAAAGAAGGCGCCTGCGTAACCTTCCGCCAGGAGGACGTCTATGACTTCCGGCTGGAACAGACTCTGGACCAGCGGGTGCTTCTGAAGAAGTTTGCCCCTGCGCTGAAGAAAGGGGAACCGGCTTCCGTCTCCCTGAAGGTAGGCAATACAGACCGGACCTTTGGCACCATCCTGGGTGCAGAGATCACCAGAAAGTATCCCCACGGCCTGCCGGAAGACACCCTTACCGTCAATGGACAGGGCGCCGGGGGACAGAGCTTCGGAGCCTTTATCCCCAGGGGGCTGACCCTTAAGCTGGAAGGAGATACCAACGATTATTTCGGCAAAGGACTGTCCGGCGGCAAGCTGATCCTGTATCCGCCCAGGAACCGGAAGTATTCCGCCCGTGACAACATGATCGCCGGAAATGTGGCCCTCTACGGCGCCACCGGCGGCAAAGCCTTTATCAGCGGGATCGCAGGGGAACGGTTCGCTGTGCGAAATTCCGGCGCTTATGCGGTGGTGGAAGGCGTGGGAGAGCATGGCTGTGAATATATGACCGGAGGCCGCGTGGTGATCTTAGGCCCTACGGGAAAGAACTTCGCCGCAGGTATGAGCGGCGGCATCGCCTACGTACTGGATGAACACAACACCCTTTATAAAAATCTGAACAAAGCTATGATCTCCATCGAACCGGTGGAGAGTAAGGCGGACGTCCATGAACTGAAAAGCCTGATTGAGGAGCATACGGCTTGCACCGGCTCCAGTCGTGGAAAAGAGATCCTTGAGGATTTCGAGAGCTATCTTCCCAAGTTCAAGAAGATCATTCCCGACGATTATAAGAGAATGCTGTCTCTTAGCATGAAGCTGGAGGAGCAGGGCATGACCTCGGAACAGGCACAGATGGAAGCGTTTACAGAAGTATTTTCGGAGGTGTAGAGATGGGAAAGCCAACAGGATTTTTAGAATATGAGAGAATAGACGCGGCGCAGATCCCTCCCGCAGAGCGGATCCGCAATTTTCAGGAATTTAAAAAGCCATTGACTTTGGAGGAGCAATCCCTTCAGGGGGCCCGGTGTATGGAATGCGGCGTTCCCTTCTGCCAGGCGGGCCAGATGATTGCAGGGATGGCTTCCGGCTGCCCCTTGCACAACCTGGTGCCGGAGACCAACGACCTGGTATACCGGGGGAAATGGAAGCTGGCCTATGAGCGCCTCTCCAAGACCCACAGCTTCCCGGAGTTCACAAGCCATGTCTGTCCGGCCCTCTGCGAGGCTGCCTGTACCTGCGGGCTGAACGGAGATCCGGTGAGTACGAAAGACAATGAGAAAGCCATCATTGAGACTGCCTGGGAAAAAGGCTGGGTAACGCCAAAGATCCCGCCTGTTCGCACCGGCAAGAAGGTCGCGGTGGTGGGTAGCGGCCCTTCCGGGCTTGCGGCTGCGCAGGAACTGAACCGGAAAGGCCACCTGGTCACCGTATATGAGAGAAGGGACCGGGTGGGAGGACTTCTCCGCTACGGGATCCCCAATATGAAACTGGAGAAATCCCTGATCGACCGGAGAGTGGCGCTGATGGAAGCGGAAGGGGTTGTTTTCCAGACCTCTGTGGACGTGGGAAAAGACGTAAAAGCAAAGGATCTTCTGAAGGAATATGACCGGGTGGTCCTGGCCTGCGGAGCGTCCAACCCAAGGGATATCAAGGTGCCGGGAAGAGACGCGGGAAATATTGCCTTTGCCGTAGATTTCCTGACTTCCGTGACCAAAAGCCTGCTGGACTCGGATCTGAAGGACGGATCCTTCCTCCCGGTAAAGGGAAAGCATGTGCTGGTCATCGGCGGCGGAGACACGGGCAACGACTGTGTGGGAACGGCGATCCGCCTGGGTGCAAGATCGGTCACTCAGCTGGAAATGATGCCAAAGCCGCCGGAAGGAAGAGCTGCGGGCAATCCCTGGCCGGAATGGCCCAAAGTGCTGAAGACCGACTACGGGCAGGAAGAAGCCATCGCCGTCTTTGGTAAGGATCCCAGGATCTACCAGACCACGGTGACAGAATTTCTGAAGGATGAGAAGGGGAATGTGGCAAAGGCCCGGATCGTCAGCCTGGAACCAAAGAAAGACGAGAAGACCGGACGGATGAACATGGTGCCTGTAGAAGGGACCCAGAAGGTGGTGGAGGCCCAGCTGGTGCTGATCGCCGCCGGATTCCTGGGAAGTCAGCCGTATGTGACCGACGCCTTTCAGGTGGAACTGGATCCAAGGACCAATGTGCACACAGAACCCGGGGCATATCAGACCAGCGTGCCGGGAGTGTTTACCTGCGGGGATATGCACCGGGGCCAGTCTCTGGTGGTGTGGGCCATTACGGAGGGAAGAAAGGCCGCGGAGGCGGTGGACCACGACCTGATGGGATATTAAGCCCTGGGAATTGGGCCCTGGGAAGGTTGACATTTCAAATCTGCACTGCTATAATAGCACCCATAAAGGACAACGGCGTTCTTATTCGGGGAACCCCCGGGTAAGTGCGCCCTTTTTATTAACCGGTGTACGGAGAAAGGACAGGTTGGTGATGATGGGGAAATACACCAGAGAGGATATCTTACGCATGGCAGAGGAGGAAGACGTGGAATTTATCCGTCTTCAGTTTACCGATATGTTTGGTACCATGAAGAATATCGCGATCCCGTTTGGCAAGCTGGAAAAAGCCATGGATAACGAATGTGTCATCGACGCTTCTTCCATGGAAAGCTTCTACAGAAATGAAGAGGAGGACATGTATCTCCATCCGGATCTTGATACTTTCTGCATTCTGCCCTGGCGGCCCCAGCAGGGGAAGGTGGCCAGATTTATCTGCGATATCTATAAGGCGGACGGCACGCCCTACAAAGAAAGCCCCAGGTATATCCTTCAGGAGGCGGTAAAGAAAGCAAAGGAGAAAGGATATACCTTTAAGGTCAATCCGGAGTGTGAGTTCTTCCTGTTCCATACCGACGACAACGGGGCGCCCACCACGCTGACCCATGAGCGGGCGGGCTTTATGGACTTAAGTCCGGTGGACCTGGGAGAAAACGCAAGGAGAGACATTGTGCTGACTCTGGAGGAGATGGGATAT
This sequence comes from Massilistercora timonensis, assembly GCF_900312975.1. Lineage (NCBI taxonomy): Bacteria > Bacillati > Bacillota > Clostridia > Eubacteriales > Massilistercora > Massilistercora timonensis. The sequence goes on from NZ_LT990039.1 coordinate 77,871, forward strand.
GAAGTGGCTTCTTCCCATCACGAGATCGCCCCGGGGCAGCATGAGATTGATTTTACCATGTCGGATGTGATGGAGACGGCGGACAAGCTGATGACCTTCAAGGTGGCGGTGCGGACCATCGCCAAGCGCCACGGCCTTCACGCCACGTTTATGCCAAAGCCAAAGGCGGAGGTGAATGGTTCCGGCATGCACATCAATATGGCCCTGTATCAAGACGGCAAAAATGTATTTGAAGATCCGGCCGACCGGCTGGGACTCAGCCGTGAGGCCTATGGATTCCTGGCCGGTGTCATGGAGCATATCCGGGGGATGACGGCTGTGTTCAATCCGCTGGTGAATTCCTACAAGCGGCTGGTGCCGGGATTTGAGGCGCCTTCGGATGTAACCTGGTCCGCCACCCAGAGAACGGCCCTTGTCAAAGTGTGCCGGGGAATGAAAGAAGAGAAGACCATAGAACTGAGAAGTCCGGATCCGTCGGCCAATCCTTACCTGGTGTTCGCCCTGTGCCTGGAGGCAGGGATCCACGGGATGGAACAGGGACTGGAAGCCCCGCCGGAACTGGTGAAAAGTATCCGGGAGCTCTCGGAGGAAGAGAAGAAGGAGCAGGGGATCCAGGCGCTTCCGGAGAATCTGAGCGTTGCGTTATTTGAGATGGAACAAGACCCCTGGGTGGAAGAGACCCTTGGAGCTTCTTTCCTGGAGCATTATAAAAAGGGAAAGAGAAAAGAGTGGAAGAGTTATATGAAGCAGGTCTCCGAGTGGGAGCTTGCCCAGTATCTGTACCAGATCTGACAGACTAAACTAAGAGAAAAGGCGGGAGGCAGTCTATGAGCATCATCATTGTGGCATTACCCAAGATGGAAGATGCAAAGCGGATACGGAAGATCCTGATGAGTCACGGATTTGAACATGTGGTATCCTGTACGACTGCCTCCGCAGCTTTAATCGAGGCAAACCAGCACCAGAGGGGGTTGTTCATCAGCAGCTGCCGGCTGCCGGATATGCATTACACCCAGCTTCTGGAATGCATGCCCCGGTATTTTGAGATGCTGCTGATCGGTTCCCCCAATGTGGTAAGCGCGGCAGGAGGCGGGATCATCGCCGTCACCATGCCGGTGAAGGTCTATGACCTTGTCAATACCGTGGAGATGGTCCTCCATCAGGTGGAGCGCAGGTATAAGAAGGACAAAAAAGGTCCAAAGAAGAGGAGCGAGCAGGAAGAAAACTATATCCGCAACGCCAAGTATCTTCTGATGGACCGGAATCACCTGACAGAGGAAGCCGCTTACCGGTATATCCAGAAATGCAGTATGGACAACGGGACCAATATGGTGGAGACGGCCCAGATGATCCTGCGGCTGATCTGTGATGAGATCGAGTGATACCAAAAGACAGAAGAGTCGGGACGAATCCCCGGCTCTTCGTTTTTTATCCATATAATCATTGCGTCAAAGTGGCAAACAGTGCTAAAATAGAAACTGCTGTATGTAAAAGGAGATCATTTATCCAAAAAAGGAGACAGAATGCGGAAATTAGCATTGAACGATGAAATCTTAATGAAGATCGAGAAGCCTGCCCGCTACATCGGCGGAGAGGTGAACTCGGTGATGAAAGATAAAGACAAGGTGGACATCCGCTTTGCCATGTGTTTTCCGGACGTTTATGAGATCGGCATGTCTCATCTGGGGATCCAGATCCTCTATGATATGTTCAACCGCAGGGAGGACGTATGGTGCGAGCGGGTGTACTCCCCCTGGACGGATCTGGACGCCGTTATGCGTCAGGAGAAGATCCCGCTTTTCGCCCTGGAGTCCCAGGATCCCATCCGGGGCTTTGACTTCCTGGGGATCACCATCCAGTATGAGATGTGTTATACCAATATCCTGCAGATCCTGGATCTGTCCGGGATCCCGCTGCACGCTGCGGACCGGACCTGGGAAGACCCCATTGTGATCGGAGGGGGACCCTGCACCTACAATCCGGAGCCTTTGGCAGAATTCTTTGACCTTTTCTATATCGGAGAGGGAGAGACGGTCTACGACCAACTGATGAACGCCTATAAGGAAGTGAAAAAATGTGGTGGTTCCAGACAGGACTACCTGGAGAGAGCAGCGGAGATTGAAGGGATCTACGTGCCTTCCTTCTACGAGGCTTCCTACCATGAAGACGGAACACTGGCCTCGTTTACGCCGGTAAATCCTCATGCCGGGGAGAGGATACACAAGCAGATGGTGCTGGATGTAACGGCGGCTCCTTATCCGGAAGCTCCGGTGGTCCCTTTTATCAAAGTGACCCAGGACCGGGTGGTGCTGGAGATCCAGAGAGGCTGTATCCGTGGCTGCCGTTTCTGTCAGGCTGGCATGCTGTACAGGCCCACCCGGGAGCGGGATGTGGAGGTTCTGAAAGAATATGCCCGCCGGATGCTGGAGAATACAGGACACGAGGAGATCTCATTGAGTTCTTTAAGTTCCAGCGATTACAGTCAGTTGAAAGAGCTGGTGCATTTCCTGATTGAGGAGTTTAAGGACCGGGGGATCAATATTTCCCTGCCTTCTCTTCGCATTGACGCCTTCTCCCTGGACGTGATGGAGAAGGTGCAGGACATTAAGAAGAGTAGCCTGACCTTTGCGCCGGAGGCCGGTTCCCAGCGTCTGCGGGACGTGATCAACAAGGGACTGACAGAGGAAGAGATCCTGGAGGGCGCTTCTCAGGCCTTTGCCGGGGGATGGAATAAGGTGAAGCTTTATTTCATGCTGGGGCTTCCCACAGAGACCGAGGAAGATGAGAAGGCGATCCCTGTTCTGGCGGATAAGATCGCCCGGAGATATTACGAGATCCCCAAGGAAGAGCGGAACGGCAAGTGCCAGGTGACTTTCAGTACATCCTTTTTTATCCCCAAGCCCTTTACCCCCTTCCAGTGGGCGAAGATGCTGCCCAATGAGGAATATATTTCCCGGGCGGCCAGGGTCAAGCATGAGATGAATCAGCAGCTGAACCGCAAGAGCTTAAGATATCAGTGGCATGACGCGGAGGTGACGGTGCTGGAAGGCGTCTTCGCAAGAGGCGACCGCCGGATCGGCAGGGTGATCGAGAGGGCCTACCAGAAGGGCTGTCTCTATGACGCCTGGAACGAGATGTTTGACAACGAAAAATGGCTTGCTTCCTTTAAAGAGGAAGGGCTGGATATCGATTTCTACAATCTGCGGGAGCGTTCCCTGGACGAGCTGTTCCCCTGGGATTTCATTGATATCGGCGTGACCAAGGATTTCCTGAAGCGGGAGTGGAAGCGGGCCATGGAAGGCGAAGTCACGCCCAACTGCCGGCAGCGCTGCTCCGGCTGCGGGGCGGCCAGATATCAGGGAGGTGTCTGCATTGAAAGCAAGAATTAAATTCCGCAAATATGGCGTTATGCGCTTCATCGGACATCTGGACGTGATGCGCTATTTTCAGAAGGCCATGCGAAGGGCTCATATCCCCATTGCTTTTACCGGAGGGTACAGCCCCCATATGATCATGTCTTTTGCCCAGCCTCTGGGCGTGGGCCTGACCAGCGACGGAGAGTATCTGGATATTGAACTGTCCGGCTTCATCCTCTGTGAGGAAGCCCTGCGCCGGCTGAACCAGGTGATGGTGGAGGGTATTGAAGTGACAAGCTTCCGGGTGATCTCTGAGGATAAGAAGCAAAGCGGTATGACAGTGACTGCTGCCGCCGCTTATGAAGTCAGCCTTCTGAAGTCTGGGAAGTCTATGGAAGAAACCCTTCCCATCCCGGGAGAATGGAAGGAACGGGCAGAAGCCTTCCTTGGACAGGAGGCCATTCCGGTGTGGAAGAAGACCAAGAAAAGTGAGAAGGAAGTGGATATCCGCCCCATGATCCTTGGGATGGAAGTGGAAGAGGACCGGATCCGCCTTATGCTGGCCGCAGGAAGCGAAGCCAACTTAAAGCCGGATCTTCTGATGGAGACTTTCCTTGCCTTTCTGGGAAGGGAGAATCTGCCCTTCCATTACCACAGGCTGGATCTGTATGCCCGGGACGAGGCGGGAGAGCTTGAACCCCTGGAGGAATTTGGAAGCGAGATCGACACGGTGATCTTCGACATTGGCAATGTGCTTATTGATTTTGCCTGGGAGGAGTATCTGGATGGCTTCCATTATGACGAAGAGACCCGGGAGGCTGTGGCGGACGCCATGTTCCGCAATGAGGACTGGAACGCAGGAGACTCCGGCCTTGTGACCACGGAAGAATGGCTGGAGCTGTTCCTTGAGAACGCCCCGGAGTACGACCGGGAGATCCGGGAAGTGTTCGCAGGATTCGGGGCGAGCATCGTTCCCTATGCATTTACCCGTCCCTGGATCCAAAGTCTGAAGGAGCAGGGAGTGAAACTGTATTTTCTCTCCAATTACTCGGCGGAAATGTACCGGCAGTCAGAAGAGCAGCTGTCTTTCCTGGAGGAATTTGACGGCGGGATCTTCTCCTGGAAGGAGAAATGCATGAAACCTTCTCCCAGGATCTACCAGGCGCTGCTTGAACGGTACGGGATCCCCCCAAAGCGGGCGGTGTTCTTCGACGACCGGAAGGAAAATGTGGAGGCGGCCTTGGCGGAAGGGATCCGGGGTGTGCTCTTCCACAAGGATATTCCGTTGCAGTTCCTGTCAAAATGAGGTAAGATAGAGAAGGATAGAATGAAGGAAAAGAGTAGGAGCAAGTTATGATAAAGGTTGTAAAATTTGGCGGAAGTTCGCTGGCGGACGCCCATCAGTTCAAGAAGGTGGGGAAGATCATACGTAAGGATGGGGACAGAAGATATGTGGTCCCCTCCGCGCCGGGGAAGCGAAGCCCTGACGATACCAAAGTGACGGACATGCTGTACAGCTGCTATGCCCAGGCCCTTCTGGAGGAAGAAGACAGCCAGGAGAGCTTCGAAGCCCTTCTTGGGGCCATCCGGGAGCGGTACGAGTCTATTATCCGGGAACTGGGCCTGTCCCTTTCCCTGGAGGAAGAATTCCACAGCATCCGGGAGAATTTTACCCGGAAGATCGGGAGAGATTACGCGGCTTCCAGAGGAGAATACTTGAACGGACGGATCATGGCGGAGTATCTGGGATATGAGTTCATTGACGCGGCGGAAGTGATCTGTTTTGACAAGACGGGAAATTTTGACGGAAAGAAGACCCAGAAGATCCTCTCAGAGCGCCTTGCCAATACAGAGAGGGCGGTGATCCCGGGATTCTACGGGGCTATGCCGGACGGGAAGATCAAGACCTTTTCCCGGGGCGGATCAGATATCACCGGATCTATTGTAGCCGGCGCCGTCCACGCAGACCTCTATGAGAACTGGACCGATGTGTCAGGATTCCTGGTGGCAGACCCCAGGATCATCGAGAATCCCAAGGAGATCGATGTGATCACCTACCGGGAACTTAGGGAGCTGTCCTATATGGGGGCCACCGTGCTCCATGAAGACGCTATTTTCCCGGTCCGTAAGGAAGGGATCCCCATCAATATCCGCAATACCAACGCGCCGGAGGACAAGGGCACGCTGATCGTGGAAGCCACCTGCCAGAAGCCCCGGTTCATCATCACCGGGATCGCGGGCAAGAAAGATTTTGCCGCGGTCACAGTGGAGAAAGCCATGATGAATTCGGAAGTGGGATTCTGCCGCAAGGTGCTGCAGGTTTTTGAGGAAAATGGCATTGCCATTGAGCATATGCCTTCCGGCATTGATACCATGTCTGTCTTTGTCCACCAGGACGAGCTGAAAGAGATGGAGCAGAAGGTGATCGCCGGGATCCACCGGGAAGTGGAGCCTGACGTGCTGGAACTGGAGTCCGACCTGGCATTGATCGCAGTGGTGGGACGGGGTATGCGCACCACCCGGGGGACGTCCGGAAGGATCTTCTCTGCCCTGGCCCACGCCAATGTGAATGTAAAAATGATCGACCAGGGTTCCAGCGGACTGAACGTGATCATCGGAGTGAGAAATGATGACTTTGAAGCCGCCGTCAAAGCGATCTACGATATTTTTGTCACAACACAGTTGTAAGAGCAGATCACAGGAGGCAATTCATGAATATTTTGTTTTTTTTGAAACCCAAGAGCGAACTGGCCTATATTTTTGACTATCACACGGTCAGACAGGCGCTGGAGATCATGGAATACCACAAGTATTCCTCTGTGCCGATCCTGAACAAGGAGGGGAAATACGTGGGTTCCATCACAGAAGGCGACCTTTTGTGGGGACTGAAGCGCAAAGGGGTGCTGAACATCAAGGAAGCCGAGGATATCAGTATCATGAAGATCGACCGGCGGCTGGATTACCAGTGTGTTACCGCCAAGTCAGACATGGAAGATCTGATCGGAAAAGCCATGGAACAGAACTTTGTCCCGGTAGTGGACGACGAGAAGCATTTCATCGGGATCATTACCCGGAGAGACATCATTGGCTATTGCTATAATAAAATGAAAGACAGGGAAAACGAATGATCATTGATTTTCATACACATATGTTTCCAGATAAGATCGCCAAAGGGACGCTGGATTTCCTGGAGTCGGTGTGCAAGACCCATCCCCATACCGACGGCACCAGCGAGGGACTGAAGGCATCCACGGAGGAAGCGGGGATCGACATTTCCGTGGCGCTTCCCATCGTCACCAAATTGTCCCAGTTCGCATCCATCAACCGGTTCGCATCCCGATTCCAGGAGGGAAGGATCCTTTCTTTTGGCGGGATCCATCCGGCGGAAGAAAATTATAAAGAACAGCTGCGGGAAATTAAGGAAATGGGGATGAAGGGCATTAAGCTCCATCCCGACTATCAGGAGATCCGATTCAACGATATCCGCTGCAAGCGGGTGGTGGATTATGCTTCTCAGCTTGGTCTGATCGTCAGTGTCCATGCAGGCAGCGACCCCAAGTGCCCGGATGACGTTCACTGCACGCCTAAGATGGCGGCGGAGCTTCTTAGGGACGTACAGCCGGAGAAGCTGGTGCTGGCCCATATGGGAGGCAATCTTCTGTGGGATGAGGTGGAGGAATACCTGGTGGGAAAACCGGTTTATTTTGATACCGGAGTTGTACTGGACACCATGGAGGAAGAGCAATTCCTCCGCATTGTGCGAAACCACGGGGCGGACAAGATCCTGTTCGCCACGGACTCGCCCTGGGCGGGGCAGAAGGAATTTGTCGCCCTCTTGCAAAAAATGCCTCTGACAGAGGAAGAAAAGGAGCAGATCCTGGGGGGAAACGCCTGCAGACTGCTGGGAATCTAAGAGGAATATTATGAAGAAGCTGGCTCCCGTTCTGGTATTGACATCGTCCATCTTGTGGGGGTCCATGGGGATTGTCACCCGGTATGTGGCTTCCTTTGGATTTACCACTGCCCAGACTGCTGCCGTCCGGATCTGTTCGGCGGCTGTGGTCCTGGTTCTTCTTGTGCTTTTCACGGACAAAGGGAAATTCAAGATCCAGGCCGGCGACGTGAAATGGCTTCTGGGCACCGGGATCGGAAGCCTCTTCATCAACAACCTGACTTACGCGGAGATGGTACAGCGGGCGCCACTGTCGGTAGCGGTGGTGCTGCTTTATACCGCTCCGTTTTTTGTTATGGTGCTGTCGGTGCTTTTCTTCCGGGAGAAGTTGACCTTCCGCAAGGTCTTCGCATTGCTTCTGTCCTTTGCCGGCTGTATCCTGGTGGTGGGTCTTACCGGGGCGCAGGCCCGAAGTGTGGGAGGAGAGACGATCCTGATCGGCCTGTGCGCCGGTTTTGGCTATTCTCTCTACAGCATTTTCGGGAAAGTGCTGGTGGGGAAGTACGAATCTCTGACGGTGACGGTCTATACCTTCCTGATCGCTGCGGCGGCAACCCTTTTGATCAGCCGTCCCGCGGAAATGGCGGAGAAGGTTATGGGGAATCTGTCCGCCTTCCCGGCGATCTTCCTGGGAAGCTTTGTCACAGTAGGGCTTCCCTATCTGATCTATTCCGTGGCGCTGAAACACATCGAGAGCAGCCGGGCGTCCATCATCGCTTCCTTCGAGGTGGTAGCGGCAAGCCTGTTTGGCGTGGTTCTCTACGGGGAGACTTTAAGCGGGATGAATCTTACAGGGATCCTGTTAGTAGTGACAGCCCTGACAATGCTGCAGCTTCCGGCGAAGGCGAAGGGTACAGATTCAGAGAATTTGCAGAAATAAAAGGTTTATGCTTGATTTTTGCCATGTTCTATGCTAAACTACACTAGTGTGCCGCACAATGAGGTTTCAAAGTTCCGCCCGCGGGACGGACACCGAAATTGGCGAGTAATGATAATAGGAGGTGCCATATGTACGCAGTTATAGCAACAGGTGGTAAACAGTACAAAGTATCCGAAGGCGATGTGATCAGAGTTGAGAAGCTTGGAGTTGAAGCCGGGGAGACTTATACATTTGACCAGGTGCTTGCGGTAAGTGACAATGGACTGAAGGTTGGAACACCGACAGTAGAAGGTGCTACGGTTGAGGCTTCTGTCATTGAGAACGGCAAGGCAAAGAAAGTTGTCGTTTACAAGTACAAGAGAAAAACCGGATATCACAAGAAAAACGGTCACAGACAGCAGTATACGGCAGTTAAGATCGAAAAGATCAACGCTTAATTAATCGGAGAGATCCATGATTCATGCAGTTGTTTTCAAAGACCAGGAAGACCGGATCAGAGGATTTGAACTCTGCGGTCATGCGGAATACGCACAACCGGGACAGGATGTGGTGTGCGCGGCAGTTTCCATGCTGGCAATCAACACCGCCAATTCCATCGAATGTCTGACGGAGGATCGGTTCTCCATGACGGCAGACGATGAGAAGGGCGAGATCCACTATCAGATCGAAGGGATCCCGTCGAAGGAAGCCCAGCTTCTTCTGGCAAGCCTGAACCTTGGTCTTAAGGAAATGGCAGATGATGAGAACTATGCGGAATATATTGATTTAACAGTTCAGGAGGTGTGATAACCATGATGAAATTAAACCTTCAGTTTTTCGCTCATAAAAAGGGTGTAGGTTCTACCAAGAACGGCAGAGATTCTGAGTCCAAGAGACTTGGAGCCAAGAGAGCGGACGGACAGTTCGTGAAAGCCGGAAATATCCTTTACAGACAGCGGGGAACCAAGATCCATCCGGGCGTTAATGTTGGACGCGGCGGAGACGATACCTTGTTTGCCCTGGTGGATGGTGTTGTAAGATTTGAGAGAAAAGGAAGAGATCGGAAACAGGTTTCCATCTATCCGGCAGCACAGTAAGGAACATGACATGACCCAGACCCTGATCGGTCTGGGTCTTTTCAGACTATCAAAGAAAGGAAACATAAGGATGTTTGCAGACAGAGCAAAGATATTTATCCGTTCCGGCAAAGGCGGCGACGGTCATGTCAGCTTCCGCCGGGAACTCTATGTTCCCAACGGCGGTCCTGACGGCGGCGACGGCGGCCGGGGCGGCGATGTGATCTTTGAAGTGGATGAAGGTCTCAATACCCTGCAGGATTACCGGCACCGGAAGAAATTCGCAGCCAAAGACGGAGAGCCAGGCGGCAAACGGCGGTGTCACGGCGGAGATGCGGACGACATCATCCTGAAGGTCCCGGAGGGAACCGTGATCAAGGAAGCGGAATCCGGCAAGGTGATCGCTGATATGTCAGGGGAAAACCGCAGGCAGGTGGTGTTAAAAGGCGGCCGGGGCGGCCTTGGCAACCAGCATTTCGCCACCGCCACCATGCAGATCCCCAAGTACGCCCAGCCGGGACAGCCGGCCCAGGAGCTGTGGGTTAACCTGGAACTGAAAGTGATCGCCGATGTAGGCCTGATTGGATTCCCCAATGTAGGGAAGTCCACGCTGCTCTCCAGGGTGACCAACGCCAGGCCCAAGATCGCCAACTATCATTTCACCACGTTGAACCCCAACCTTGGAGTTGTGGATATGAAGGGGGCCAAGGGATTTGTGATCGCAGATATCCCGGGACTCATCGAAGGGGCTTCCGAGGGCGTAGGACTGGGACATGAATTCCTGCGCCACATCGAGCGGACCCGGATGATGATCCACGTGGTGGACGCGGCGGGAAGCGAAGGCCGGGATCCGGTGGAGGATATCTATAAGATCAATGAAGAGCTGAAGGCTTACAATGAGGAGATCGCAGCCCGCCCACAGGTGATCGCGGCCAACAAGACGGACCTGATCTATCCGGAAGGGGAAGATCCGGTGGAGCGGCTTAAGAAGGAGTTTGAACCCCAGGGGATCCGGGTGTTCCCCATCTCCGGGGCGACGGGAGCCGGGATCGAAGAGCTTCTCTACTACGTTTCCCAGAGCCTGGAGAAGCTGAATGAAGAGCCCATCGTCTTCCAGCAGGAATTCTTCCCGGAGGACGAGCTGGTGATCGCGGATCTTCCCTATACCGTGGAAAAAGACGACGAGGGCGTCTACGTGGTGGAAGGACCCAAGATCGAGAAAATGCTGGGTTATACCAATCTGGATTCGGAGAAGGGATTTGCTTTCTTCCAGAAGTTCCTGAAGGATACAGGGATCCTGGATGAGTTGGAAGCCGCCGGTATCCAGGAGGGAGACACTGTACGGATGTACGGGCTCCAGTTTGATTACTATAAATAAGAAGAGGAGCACATGAAATGACCACAAAGCAAAGAGCTTATCTCAAAAGCCTTGCCATGACCATGGAACCTATTTTCCAGGTGGGGAAGAACAGTATCACTCCGGAACTGGTAGGGGCGGTGTCCGAGGCCCTGGCGGCCCGGGAACTGATCAAGATCAGCGTTCTCAAGAACTGCGCGGACGATCCAAAGGAGCTGGCTCAGATCCTGGCAGAGCGCACCCGCTCCCAGGTGGTGCAGGTGATCGGCAAGAAGATCGTCCTGTACAAAGAAGGCAAGGATAAGAATAAAAAGATCCAGCTTCCATAGGAAGAGGAGAGAAGGAAGGGCATGAGAAAGATCGGCATTATGGGAGGGACTTTTGATCCTGTCCACAACGGACATCTGATGCTGGCGGACACGGCTTACCGCCAGTTTAATCTGGATCAGGTCTGGTTTTTGCCCAACGGGAACCCTCCCCACAAGAAAGAAGAGAATATCGGGACAGACGCCCGGCACCGCAGCCGGATGGTGGCTCTCGCCATTCAGGGCAGAGATTACTGCCGTCTGGAAGAATATGAAGTGCGGCGCAGGGAGGTTTCCTGTTCCTATCAGACTCTGGAGCATTTTCGGAAACAGTATCCGGAGGATGAGTTTTATTTCATCATCGGGGCGGATTCCCTTTTCGCGATAGAGACCTGGGTCCATCCGGAGCGGATCTTTCCGGCCTGTGTGATCCTGGCCGCCTGCCGGGACGACCACGACAGTCTGGAGGAGATGAAGGCACAGATCGGGCATCTCGAGACAGTGTATCCAAAAGCCAGGATCCGGCTTCTCCGTTCTCCGCTGATCCCTGTTTCTTCCAGCGAAATCCGGCGGAAGATCCGGGCGGGCTTAAGTATCGCAGAAGAAGTCCCGGGAGAAGTGGAAGCCTATATCAAAGAGGAAGAGTTGTATGAACCGTAAGATACAGAAAATGCAGAAAAAACTGAAATCCCATCTGGATAAGGAGCGCTATGAGCACACTCTGGGCGTAATGTACACTGCGGCCGCCATGGCCATGTGCCACGGGGAGGATATGGAGAAGGCCCTGACGGCAGGATTGCTCCACGACTGCGCCAAGTGTATCCCCGGGGATAAAAAGCTCCGGCTCTGCGGAAGGTATCATCTGAGCATCTCAGAGGCGGAAGCATCCAATCCCAGTCTTCTCCACGCCAAGTTGGGCGCCTATCTGGCGGCGAAGAAATACCATGTGCGGGACAGGGATATCCTGAACGCCATCGCAAGCCACACCACAGGGCATCCGGATATGTCCACCCTGGAGAAGATCATCTATATTGCGGATTATATGGAACCGGGAAGAGACGAACTTCCCAATATGGCGGAGGTGCGCCGGCTGGCATTTCATGACCTGGACGGCTGTCTCTACCGGATCCTGAAGGATTCCCTGGCATATCTGAAGACAAGAGATATGACCATCGATCCCATGACAGAGAAAACCTATGGATACTATAAAAAAGTTCTGGGAAAGGAGGAGTAGAATGGAAGAGTCTATGAAAATGGTGCGGACCGCCTATCAGGCACTGGAAGAGAAGAAGGGACAGGATATCCGCGTGCTGGATATCTCGAAGATCTCTGTGCTGGCGGATTATTTCATCATCACCAACGGGACAAGCGACAGCCAGGTAAATGCCCTGGTAGACAATGTGGATGAGAAGATGCACAAAGCCGGCTATTCTCTGAAGCAGCAGGAAGGGCATGGCGGCGCGTCCTGGATCCTGATGGATTACGGCGATGTGATCGTCCATATCTTTGACAAAGAGAACCGGCCCTTCTATGATCTGGAGCGGATCTGGAACGATGCACTTCCGGTGGAAATAGAAGAGTAAGAAAAGGATCCGTTGGAAACACAGTTTCCGGCGGATCCTATTTTTCGGTATGAAATCTGTAACCATACCCGATTACTGTTTTTATGTATTCATGTCCTTCGCAATAAGGTTTCAGCCGTTTGCGTATTTGGAAAATTGTGTTTTCTACTGCGTGCAAGTGGTCGTTTGCGGGTTCGTTCCATACTTTTTCATAAATGTCTTTTTTTGTGAACGTGATTTCAGGAAACTGGTATAGCAGATGAAGTACCTTAAATTCATTTGCTGATAAATATATTTCCCGGGAACCAATCCGTACACAGTGTTTTTTCATATCAAGGAAGAGAGTGGGATCCGTCTGATCTATCCCCCAGAAACTTCTTGCAAGAAGCTTGTCCTTTGTCACTTGTTCGATCAGGAAGGATAATTCATCAAATTTCTGTATTTCCCTTAGTTTTTTATATAATTTGACTGTTATTATTTGTCCGTATATATCCATATCGAAATTGAAAATATGAGTTTCCACGGATATGTCTGTATCGTTATCGACAGTAGGTCTTGTTCCCACATGGGTAACGCCGTAATAGATCCGTTGATTTAACAGGATTTTTGCTGTATATACCCCTGTTTCCGGTAAAGCTGTATTTTTGCCTGTTTCTATATTGGCGGTAGGAGTTCCCACGTGTTTCCCAATTCCCCGGCCGTGTATAACCCTTCCTGTTGCTGTATAAACAGGTTTTAAATCATAGTTTTCTCTCATGGCGATCCTCTATATATCCGCTTTTCATTAGTGCAGAAACGACAGGTTTATACAGTAAAAACGTGATGACAGCGTTTAATCCGTCTTTAAAAAGATTAAAAGGGAGAAAGACGGGAAGCAATAGCTCCGCAACCGCTTCTCTCGGATATCCCATATAAATCGGCGTTATAAGATAATTCCACAGCATCATTACGGTAACACTTGTGATACAGCCAGCCACCAATCCGACAACGGCTCCGGACAGGGTATGTTTCTTTTGAAAGATAAGGGCGGCCGTACAGGCAAAGGAGAGCGTCTGCACAATATTCATAATACATCCCAGAATGCCGGTATTGCTTACCGTTACCATCTCAATAACCGCAACCGTGACAGATACAACACAGGAGGTCGTTGGCCCCCATATCAGTCCACCCAAAGCAACGATAATATCAGATGGGTCATACTTCAAAAACAGAACAATGGGTATCCGCCCCACTGCCATGATAAGATACGTAATGGCACACAGCATACCAATGGTTACAATTCTTTTTGTCTTGCTGTTCATACAGGTTTCCTCCATTTAGTTAGTCGTTCTGTTTAAGAATACCTTCTTATGGAGGATTTGCAATGATTTATAAGGATTTCGGAAATCTTTCGGAAATTCAGAAAAACATCTTCATATCATATAGATACAAAGATGTTCTCTGCAAATTATTATTGATAAATATTAAAAGAAGCGGAAGACCCCGATCACTTTCCCCAGGATCATCACATCCCGCGCAATGATGGGATCCATGGTGTCGTTCTCCGGCTGCAGGCGGATGACGCCTTCCTCTTTATAAAAGGTCTTAACTGTGGCCCCGTCTTCAATGAGAGCCACAACCATCTCTCCGTTGCTGGCTGTCTGTCTCTGTTCCACCAGCACATAATCCCCGTCCAGGATACCGGCGTTGATCATGCTTTCTCCCCGTACCTTCAGAAGAAAGGTCTGGTTATTGGGGAGAAACTCTGTAGGAATAGGGAAGTAGTCCTCAATATTCTGCTCTGCAAGGAGCGGCTCCCCGGCAGCCACCCTGCCTACAATGGGCACATTGGCCGTCTCCCGGCGCAGCATCTGGAAGGAGTCGTCCAGGATCTCAATGGCCCGTGGCTTCGTGGGATCTCTTCGGATATATCCGTTCTTCTCCAGAGTCTCCAGGTGGGAGTGGACGGAAGAGGTGGACTTCAGATGGACCGCCTCGCAGATGTCACGCACGGCAGGCGGAAATCCCCGCTCCAGGATCTGTGATTTGATATAATCTAATATTTCCTGCTGCTTGGCGCTGATCTTGCCCTGTCCCATAACTGAACCTCCTTAGAAACGTTCTTCTCTTGATTACTGAGTTCATTTTAACACAGCAGATTTTAAAAAGCAAACAAATGTTTAGAAAATATGTTCGATTTTTTTAAGAAAACCCATTGACAAACGTTTGTTCGGGAAGTATAATCGGATTATAAAAAGAACAAATGTTCTGAACAGACATTCGAACAAAAGACAAAAAATTTTACAGGGGATCATAAATAAGTTTTAAGGGGGAACAGATCATGAAGAATTATGCAGCAGCAGAGAGTTACAGAGGATTTCGCAGAAGCCGCCGGGATTGTAAGAGAAGACGGCAGGTATATCTGAACAAACTGTTTTTATGCTTTGCGGCAGTTCTTACCGCAGCAGTGATCGGGATCCTGGGAATCGGACAGCTGGCGGACGCCCATGAGGAATCCGAACATCAGGACGAGTCCCTCTATAAAAGTATCCAGATCCAGGACGGGGACACCCTCTGGGAAATCGCTGAGGAATATAAGACATCCGAGTATGAATCCATCTATGATTATATTGACGATCTGATGACCATCAACGGACTGGTTACCGATCAGATCCAGGAGGGACAATATCTGACGGTTGTCTACAACAATAACTGATACCACAGATCATATATATTTACAAGGATCTCAGAAGCGGGATAGGGATATCCCCTTTGAGATAAACTCACCCCAGGCGGCATTTGTATGGAAGATACATGCCGCCATTTCCATATATTCCTGTTAACCTGATTGTATGAGCGAAATAGATCTATACGACAAATCTCGATTTTTCCAAAAGATATGGACAAAGAAAGCCGGACATGTTATAATGAGCCAGAATAAAGGGGGTTATAATCAAATGGCTGAGACGAAAAGCTATCACGAACAGCTTCAGATCGATCAGACGCTGCGCCTGCGGGAAGTCCTTAAGACGCTGCCGCCTTTTGCCAAGGATTATTTCCGCGCCATCGAACCAAGATCATCGGTAAGGACGCGGATCAATTATGCTTATGATATCCGGATCTTTTTTCATTTTCTTATGGAAAACAATCCGGTTTATAAGAACTATACCATGGATCAGTTCCAGGTTCAGGACCTGGAGCGGCTGGAACCTGTGGATATTGAGGAATATATGGAATATCTGAAGGTATATCAGCACAATGAGGAACTTCTGACCAACGGGGAAAAAGGCCTGTCCCGCAAGATGTCGGCGCTGCGAAGCTTTTACAATTATTATTTCAAGCGCCAGGCGATCACCAGGAATCCTACCTTGCTGGTAGCCATGCCAAAGCTCCATGAGAAGGCCATTATCCGGCTGGACGCAGACGAGGTGGCCATGCTTTTGGACTTTGTAGAGTCTGCCGGGGAAAAGCTGACCGGACAGGCCCTGACTTATTACAGA
Source organism: Massilistercora timonensis (assembly GCF_900312975.1). NCBI lineage: Bacteria > Bacillati > Bacillota > Clostridia > Eubacteriales > Massilistercora > Massilistercora timonensis. The sequence goes on from NZ_LT990039.1 coordinate 93,817, forward strand.
AAGACGAAGGACCGGGATCTGGCCATCCTGACTCTTTTGCTGGGAACCGGGATCCGTGTGTCTGAATGTGTAGGACTGGATGTTCAGGATGTAGACTTTAAGAACAACGGGATCACCGTCACCCGGAAGGGCGGCAACCAGATGGTAGTTTATTTTGGCGATGAAGTGGCGGACGCCCTCTCTCATTACATCGAAGGAAGCCGGAAGGCTGCTTCTCCCCTGCCCGGCCATGAGAACGCCCTCTTCCTCTCCACCCAGAGGAAACGGATGGGGGTACAGGCGGTGGAGAATATGGTGAAGAAATACGCCCGCCAGGTGACGCCGGGCAAAAAGATCACACCACACAAGCTCCGGAGTACTTACGGCACATCCTTATACAAGGAAACCGGGGATATTTATCTGGTGGCGGATGTTCTTGGCCATAAGGACGTAAATACCACCAAGAAGCATTACGCAGCCATCGATGAGGACCGGCGCAGACAGGCGGCCTCTGCGGTAAAGCTGCGGGAAAGTTAATACAGAAAGGATTTATCAGATAGATGAAGTTACAGAAATTATTGAGCTGCACAAGAAAAGCGGTGGATGAATACGAAATGATCCAGGAAGGCGACCATATCGCGGTAGGGATCTCCGGAGGAAAGGACAGTCTGACCCTTCTCTACGCCCTGCAGGGACTTCGCAGGTTCTATCCCAGGCACTTTGAGCTGAGCGCGGTCACGGTGGACCTGGGATATGAGAAATGTGATTTTACTCCTGTGGCAGAGCTTTGCAGAGAGCTGAAAGTTCCCTATGAGATCGTGAAGACGGATATCGCCCATATCCTTTTTGAGGACCGGAAAGAGCCCAATCCCTGCTCTCTCTGCGCCAAAATGCGAAAAGGCGCCCTTAATCAGGCCGTAAAAAAGATGGGCTGCAACAAGGTTGCCTATGCCCATCATAAAGACGATATCATCGAGACCATGTTGTTGTCTCTTCTCTTCGAGGGCCGATTTTACTCCTTCTCACCCCGCACCTATTTGGACCGGATGGATCTCACAGTGATCCGCCCCATCATGTTTGTAGATGAGGCGGATGTGATCGGTTTCCGCAATAAATACGATCTTCCGGTGGTTAAGAGCCGCTGTCCCATTGACGGCTTTACCAAACGGCAGTACGCCAAAGACCTGGTCCGGCAGTTGAATCAGGAACACCCGGGGGCGAAGCAGCGGATGTTCACTGCCATTCTCAACGGAAATATCAAGGGATGGCCGCCTAGAGCCGCTTCTCACCCGGTTGTTCTTTGATCTCAACCAGACGCTCAATGGCTTCCGCCGTACCGTCGATTCCAAGAACGGAGCTGTCCAGGCAGATATTATAGCTGTCTGCGTCGCTCCATTTTTTATTGCTGTAATAGTTATAATAACTTGCCCGCTGTTTGTCTGTCTTCACGATCCGCTCCTTGGCTTTGGCATCGGTCAGGTCGTAGATCCTTGCGATCCGGCGGATCCTGGCGTTCATATCCGCATGGATGAACACGCTTAACACGTTGTCAAAATCCTCCAGGGCATAGTCCGCGCACCGTCCTACCAGGATACAGGGGCCTTCGCTGGCGATCTTCTTGATGGTGTCAAACTGAGCCAGGAATACCTTGTGGTTGATAGGCATATCCGCGTAGCTGCCTGCAGAATATCCCAGGGAATAAGTATCCATTACCAGAGAATACAGGAAACTGCTGGTTGGTTTCTCATCATGCGTCTCAAACAGCTCCTGGCAGATGCCGCTTTCCTTTGCAGCCCGCGCCAGCATCTCCTTGTCATAAAGCTTGATCCCGAAGTAATCGGCCACTTTATACCCGATCTCACGTCCTGCGCTTCCATATTCTCTTCCGATTGTGATGATAGTGTTTGTTTTTGCCATACAGATCACTCTCCTCCCCGATTTATATCCTATATTATAACTCAATTTGCCACAAATGTGTACATTTTTTCAGTTTTGCCGTGTTCGGAGAGTGCTAAGAAGCTTCTGAAAATATTTTGGAAGGGGAGCTTCCACTTCCAGCCAGGCCCCTGTCCGGGGGTGACAGATGCCGATAGTCCGGGCATGCAGAGTCTGTCCCTGCAGGGCGGGGAAGGGACATTTCTTTGGGCCATATACCGAATCCCCCAGAATGGGATGGCCGATGCTTGCCATGTGGACCCGGATCTGGTGGGTGCGGCCGGTCTCCAGCCGGCACTGGATATAGGTAAAGGAGCCAAAGCGTTCCAACACCTGATAGTGAGTGACAGCCGGACGGCCGTTTCTTGCATGAACGCTCATCTTCTTCCGGTCGTTCTGGTCCCGGCCGATGGGGGCGTTTATGGTTCCTGTATCCGCCTTCAGGTTGCCATGGACGATGGCTTCGTAGATCCGGTTGATGGAATGCTCCTTTAACTGTTCCGCAATCTTTTGATGGGCCAGATCACTTTTACAGATGATCAGAGATCCGGTGGTGTCCATGTCGATCCGATGGACGATCCCGGGACGCAAGACCCCGTTAATGCCGGACAGATCCTTGCCGCAATGGTACAGGACCGCGTTGACCAGGGTGCCGGAGGGATGGCCAGGAGCCGGATGGACCACCATCTGCTTTGGTTTGTTTACGATCAGAAGATCTTTATCCTCATAGAGGATATCAAGGGGAATATCCTCGGGAAGGACATTAAGAACCTCCGGCTCAGGGAATTCCACCTGGATGCGGTCATGCAAAAGAAGCCTGTAATTGGCTTTTACAGGCTTGTTGGAAACAGTGATCATATGGTCCCGGATCATCTTCTGGATCTGTGACCGGGAGACTTCTTCCAGACGGCTGGCGAGGAACTGATCAATCCTCTGTCCGCTGTCCTTTTCTTCCACGAAAAATTCGGTCAAGATCTTCCTCCTTATAATAGAAAAACATGACAAACAGTAAAACAAACGTAGAAACCGTGACATAAATGTCCGCCACATTGAAAATGGGAAAATCGATCAGGCAGAAATAAAAGAAATCCACCACATATCCCAGGCAGAGTCGGTCAATAAAGTTTCCAATAGCGCCTGCCACGATCAGGACAGCCAGGATGCGAAGGGTAAGATACCGCCGTTCCATGGGAACCCGCAGGTAAAACCAGACTACGATCGCCAGGATCACGCCCGCACTCAGGAAAAAGAACAGCCTCTGCCCCTGGAACAGGCCGAAAGCAGCGCCCCGGTTTTCCAGATATTCCAGCTGGAACACGCCGTCGATCAGCACAAGAGGCGCCTGTCCCTTAAGATGAAGGACAGCCAGATATTTTGTAAACTGATCCAGACATACACCGGCCAAAATACCGGCCAGCGCGATCAGATAATGAAGACTTCTCTTCTCTTTCATTCCATGTCTCCTTCTAGATATATTTCCTGAGGGATATCAGACAGCGCTTCTTCTTTGTCTCTGACAGCATTCCCTCATAGCGGATCCGTCCCAGCCCTCTTACAGACAGAATATCCCCCTCTTTCAGGTGGTATCCGTTGCTGGTGACCAGTTTTCCGTTGACAAACACCCTTCCGGCTTCGATGTAAGAAGTCATCTTGCTTCTGGAGAGGGGGTAGGCAAGAGCCAGGACGCTGTCCAGCCGGATGGAGGAAACAGTTCCCTTGATCTCTTCAAATCGGGGCTCATAAGACACCTCCTCCAGTGGAGCCAGATTTGTCTGTACCACCGTGTGCCGGATGCGGGTCAGCTCCTGACAGAGATATTCTGCGATATTCTGGCACACAAACACCTCCGCACAGTCCTCCAGCAGCAGGATATCCCCCATCTTCCCCCGTTCGACGCCAAGGTTCATAAGAGACCCCAGATAATCCCGGTGGCCCAGTTCCTCAGCAAAACGTGGATTGGCCGGACGGATCTTAAGTACCTGTATAGGATAGTGATACTCATAATAAAGAGCATCAGGTAGAAATGCAACCATCTGACGCTCTGCCATTTCATAGCCTCCAAAGGTCTCATACCTTGCCGGGAATAAGTCTTTGGGAGTTGTATGAAGGATATTCAGTTCATTCAGATTCAGAAAATCTGAAAATGTAACAATATCTTTGTGATAAGCCTGCCGGGAAAGCTCCACCAGGCGCTTTCTCAGCAGGGTTTCTTCTTTGTTCATGCTTTAGAATCTGGAACGCATGGAAGAAGCGTCAAAAGAAGTGTTCAGAAGATCCTGAAGATCACCGGAGATCTCTACGTTGGTAGGGGTCACCAGGAATATGTAGTTGGAGATCTTCTGAAGATTGCCGCTGATAGCATATGCTGCTCCGGAGGTAAAGTCGATAATTCTCTGCGCAATCTCCAGATCCAGCCCTTCCAGATTCAGGATCACAGTCCGTCCGCCCAAAAGAGTCTCAGTGATTTCCCGGGCGTCGTCTACAGAATTTGGCTTGATCACACAGACTTCCATGTTGGCGCCGCTTCTTCTGGCAGGCTGACGCATTGGAGTTACTTTATTGCTGCTGGAATGAGAAGTTCTGGAAGACCTTGCCGGAAGTTCTTCGAAATCATCTTCGTCATCATCCTCATAGCTCTTCTTTCTGCCACCGAAAAGACTTCGTTTTGGCTTCTTCTCCTCGTAATCGTCTTCGTAGTCGTCGTCATCAAAGAAATCATCGTCATCGTAATCATCGTCATCGCTTAATTTCATGATGTCCAGGAACTTATCTAATACTCCCATATTATAAATTCTCCTATCTTTGCATTTATACTTGAGCGTAATTCCTGGCGCCGAAAATTCCTGTTCCGACGCGGACCATTGTTGCTCCCTCTTCTATAGCCACCTGGTAGTCGTTCGTCATACCCATAGAAAGAACGCTCATATTGACATTATCAACTTTTTTCGCACTAATGTCAACAGATAATTTGCGTAATTCCCGGAAAACAGGGCGATTTTCTTCCGGATCTGGTACAAATGGAGCAATTGTCATAAGACCGTCCACCTGAATATGGGGTAATTTTGCGATTTCATCCACCAGACTCTCCAGGTCCTCGGGAAAAATCCCAAACTTACTCTCCTCTCTTGCCACATTGACCTCGATCAAAATGTGGGCAGTCAGGTTGTGTTTTTCCGCCTCTTTTTCAATGGTCTGGGCCAGCCGCAGGGAATCCACGGAATGGATGAGGACGGCCTTGTCAATAATGTATTTTACCTTGTTCCGCTGCAGGTGTCCAATGAGATGCCACTGAATGTCTTTTGGAAGAACCTCATATTTATCTGCCATCTCCTGGACTTTATTTTCCCCGAAGACGCGTACCCCCAGGTCGTAGGCCTCCTGAAGAGTTTCCACCGGCTTGGTCTTGCTCACGGCGATCAATGTCACCTCCGACCGGTCCCGCCCGGCACGCCTGCAGGCTTCTTCCATGTTATGCTCTACCTGAGCCAGATTGTCTCGCAGCATAATGATCAGCTCCTTTTATTGAAATACTACATCATTTTCTTTTACATCTTCTCCGTTCAGGGCGATGTGATCATAATTGGAAAGACCGTAATCACTTCCGGTGGCGACAATATAATATTCATCGCTCTCGCACAGGATCTGGATCTGTTTGAACACAGCGTATCCTTTGTTAATATTATAGACGCCTTTCAGCTTGGCTGTTTCCTTTAGAGGACAGGTCTCTTTGGAATCTGGTTTGATCAGGACAGTATCTTCCGGAAAATCAAGAGGGTCCAGATAGATCATTCCGGTCTCTGTATCCCGGTAAAACACTTCTGCCTCCTGGAATCTGGCCTCACCCTCCGATTGTACCAGAATCCCTTTCTCCCGGCTGTTTCCTCCCTGAGTCAGATAATCTTCCGGAACGGTATAGAATTCTTTTTCCACCACGGAAGAACGGGGGATCTTAAGACCGGACTCATCTTCCAGGATCAGTTCGATATCCAGATATCGGTCTCTGGCGTACCGGACCATACCGGTATCGAAAGTAAGGAATCCCAGATTGGCGTTCTCGGTATTATAGATGGCGAAATCTGCTGTTTCCGTCTGATTGTCCTTGGCAAAACGGACCTTGATCCGCTTGGTCTCTGCAAGCTCCTGAGTCATCTCATCACTGAGGACCACAACGACGGTCCACTGGTCGGAAGTGATCAGCTTGTATACCGGTTCTCCTGCCCGGACTTGCGTATTATTTTCCAGGGCGGAAGTCACATGGTCATTGATCAGGATCATTTCCTCTGTCACATCGCTGATCGTTGTGTTTTCATATCCGTCGACAGAGTAAATGATAATTCCGTCTTTGCTTGCGTTGTAGACTTTCAGATTGTCTCCCCGGGTCTTAAGCATATCCTTCAGCTGAGTCTTCCGGTTCTGGCTGGAACGGCTGTCCAGCAGATCATCGATCTTACTTTTTACTGTATAGACATTCTGAAAATCCTCTGCCTGAAAATTATCGCTGAAGGCCTGGATATCTGTCAAAAGAGAAGATTCCTCTTCCGGAGTGAGCGCCTCGGAAGATTCTTCATCTACCGTTTGAAAATCCAGTTTTTCTGCCGAAGAGGTATAGACATTGGTTTTTGCCCCTACTTTTTCGCCTTCCGTAACAAAATAATTGACATATCCATCCTCCTGGGCTTCCACAACAGTCTCGCTTCGGACAACAAATCCGGTATATGCAGTGTCTTTCAGGATGGAACCCTCCCGCACTTCATAGACAGACACAGGGCCGGAAGTCAGATACATCAGTACGCTGACGATCAGATAGATAAAAATGATCCCGAAAATAAAGATACCGATATTCAGATTTCTTTTTTTTCGATAAACGGTTATATTTCCCACGCAAATATCCTCCTGTCAGAAATGCAGAGCCGCTCCGCCAAGGTAGTTAAAACATCGTCCCTGAAAATGTCCGTCCAAACGCATCTTTGTCTCCAGCTCTTCCAGCAGCCTCCACCAGCTTGTTCCCCAGTTGCAAAACACCACATCATCCTGGGGTGCCCGGGCGAAAAGCCGCTCAACGGCAATGGAGGGGTCCAGATGATCCAGGAAAGCCGCCGCGCGTTCCAGATATTCTTCCTTTTCGCACACAGCTATTGTACCATTTTCATAAGCATCGCACAACCTGGAACCCTTCGCGATGTAGAGGGAATGGACCTTTACCACCTGGATGCCCAGGGCAGAAAGGATTTTGGCGCTTTCTACTGCATCTTTAAGAGTATCCCCGGGAAGATTGAGGATCACATGGACACAGACATCAAAACCATATGGACGGACAGACAAAACGCTGTCCAGGAACTCCGCAAGAGAATGTCCGCGGCCGATTGCGGAAAGAGTATGATAATTCGGGGTCTGCAATCCCAGTTCCATTGTAATCCCAAGACCGCCCCTTCGCCGGATCCCGTCCAGGATATCCAGATACTCTTTCCCTACGCAGTCTGGTCTTGTGGAGACAGCAAGTTCCACAATGTCAGGGGCGGCAGCAGCTTCTTCCATATAGGAAGCGAACTGTTCCGGCGGAAGGAAGGTGTTGGTATAGTTCTGAAAATATGCGATAAATTTATGCGCATGATATTTCCCCTCAATCCGGCTGCGGTTTTGCGCCAGCTGATCTGATACGGAGACATTGTTGCCAAGAGCTTCAAAACCTGTACCCTGCGGGGAACAAAATGCGCATCCTCTCTTCCCGTCCTGACGATTGGGACAGGAAACCGGAAGATTAACCGGAAGCTTATAGACCTTTTCTCCGTATTTTTCTTTCAAATAGTTGGAATACCTGTAATAAAGCGGTTTTTCAAAAAACATCGGGCATTCTCTCTCCTGTGCATAAAATGGCTCCTTTGCGCCATACTAAGACTAGCATGAAGAAAAGGAGGAAGTTTCATGAAATGGTTTGACAATACGGCGCTTACCCTTGTGATCATTGGAGCAGTCAACTGGCTTCTGGTGGGAATTTTTCGGTTTGATCTGGTTGCCTTCCTATTCGGCAATCTGTCGTGGCTGTCCCGTATCATATACGCGGTCGTGGGGTTGTGCGGGTTATATTTGATCAGCCTTTACGGGCGTATCCGAAACACCCCGGAGATCCGTTCATAAATACGAGGGGCAGACCGGCTGCAGAAGCCTGTTTGCCCCTCATTTATTGTATTATTCTTCCTGCTCCGCGCTGGCGATTCCTTCATCAATTAAGGTGGTCATATCTTCATATAACAGATCTTTTGATTCTGCCCCCATGATAACAGAGATATAAGGCTGTTCCTGCCCATCTTTGGATAACAGGATCAGGCAGTTCCCTGCTTTTTGAGTGGTTCCTGTTTTCCCGCCGACAATTGTGGCCTTGCTGGGTTTCTCTGCCTCTCCCCTGGCATAAAAGTTGCTGGCTTCCCACTTGGCTTCTGCCTGAGTTCCGTCTGCATGGGTAATATGAGGAGTATAGGAATCTAACTGAATAATCTCCATGAATTTTTCCTGTTTGATCGCTTCATTGAAGATCAGATAGAGATCGTAGGCTGTTGTGTAATGATTCTCATCCTGCAGGCCGTGCGGGCTGACAAAATGTGTGTTGGTTGCCATCAACCGTGCGGCTTCCTGATTCATCATTTCCACAAAATCTTCTACGCTTCCGCCAATATGTTCGGCAATGGCAACTGCATTGTCGTTTCCGGACTGAAGTAAAAGTCCGATCAGAAGATCTTCCAGTGTGAGCTGATCCCCTTCTTTAAGATCGCAGACAGACTCATCGGAAGCCCGGTTAGCGGCGTTGGCGCTGACGGTAACCACATCGTCCAGATTACCATGCTGCAGAGCAATGAGCGCAGTCATCACCTTTGTCGTACTGGCCGGATAAACACGCTCATGTATATTCTGGGCATAGAAAGTTTCCTTTTGAGTCAGGTCAAAAAAGCCGGCAGCTTTAAATGTAGAGGCATCCGGACCTCCTGACAGGTTTATGTCCTCGGAAACAACACACAGATCGGCAGACAAAAACGGGACTTCGCCCTGGACCTGATCATAGTGGGTCATCTCATATTCGGCTGCCCGGTGTTCTTCACAGAAGAAAAACTGGAAGATAAGAATCCCTGCCAATATCACACAAAGTATGATCAACAGCAGGAGCATTCCCGCGATCAGCCGACGTCTCGCCTGCCGGGCTTTTCTTAATTTTCTTGTTCTATCGGTACATTTCACGCCAATCAAGATCTCCTCTGTCAATTGCTAGAACAATCAGTTCCGCAGTGGCCAGATTGGTGGCCATTGGAATATTATAAGTATCGCACAGCCGGATCACGTCATTAAGGTCCGGTTCATTGGGTTTCGGCGCTGTGGGATCCCGCAGAAAGATCAGCGCGTCGATATCATTTTGCGCGATCTGCGCTCCAAGCTGCTGGCTTCCGCCTAAGGGTCCGGCCAGATATTTGTGGATACTTAAATTGGTCACTTCTTCGATCAGCCGGCCGGTGGTCCCTGTGGCAAACAGATTATGTTTACTTAAGATTCCACGGTACGCGATACAGAAATTCTGCATCAAAGCCTTTTTTGAGTCATGTGCGATCAGGCCAATATTCATGGGGTTCACTCCTTATTGATATTTTTGGGGCTGTAATCCTACATTTAAAACAAATCCAATGCCAATATACAGGCTGACCAGAGAGGTCAGGCCATAACTTACAAAGGGAAGGGGGACTCCTGTGTTTGGGATCATTTTGGTGGCCACGGCAATATTGATAAAACTCTGTATGCCGATCAGGCCTCCCACCCCGCAGCAGATGATCCTCCCTGCAAGATTCTGTGCTCTTATCCCTATTAGTATACATTGTATCACGATCAAAAGCAACAAGGCAATCACAAGACAGCTTCCCACAAACCCCAATTCTTCTCCTACAATGGCAAAGATGAAATCCGTCTGTGGTTCAGAAATAAAGTTTCCGTTTTTGACGGATGTGGTAGTATTATTGTCCAGTCCTTTACCGGTCAGCTGACCGGAACCAATGGCCATAACGGAATTGTTCTGCTGATATGCCTCATCGCTGGCATATTTCTCTGGTTCCAGAAAAGCCAGGATACGCTTTTGCTGATAGTCCTTCAGAAAAGGCTGATTAGGCTGGACCGCAATAGAGAGAAAGATCACGGTCACCGGGATCAGGATGAGCAGGACTCTGAGAATAAACCGGTAGCTCAGTCCTCCGATATAGATGATCAGGCACAACACCAGCGCTGTACAGATCGTTGTGGACAGGTTGGGCTCAACAACGATCAGCGCCAGCGGGATGCCGCACAGTCCTGCGTATTTAAGAAGGGTCCATTTATCATTGAGATCCTCTTCATGGCGCATGATGAACCGCGCGAAAAACAGGATCAAAAGGATCTTGGCAAGTTCAGAAGGCTGAAAGGTTGTGAATCCCAGATTGATCCATCGTGTGGCGCCGTTGACTTCCTGTCCGATGACAAGCACAAGGCCGAGAGAAAGCACGGCAATCCCATAGAGCAGCCAGTAGAAATTAAGGACCCATTTATAATCCATAAGAGACACTACCGCCATGGCAATCAACCCGATGATCACTCCGATGATCTGTTTTCCCTGATAAATGTCCCTGGCGCTGCCCACAACAAGTACACCCAGGATGGACAACGCCAGGACCAGGAACACTAATGTAAAATTATAATCTCTTAACCGATATAGTTTTGTAAATCTAGGTAATCTCACTTTTTTTCTCCCGAAAAATCTATCTTTATGTAGGTACGTGTGATCTCCACATGAAAGCTATCTTCTGTAAGTTCTATATATTTGGAGAGAGTTTCATACAACTCTCTGCGCAGTTCCTCGCCGGCTTCCGGGGTACACTGGACCCGGTCGGAAGTGATCAGCGTCCGCAGCCGGTTCCTGGCGACAGAAACAGAAGATTTTCTTGGCATTTCCCATTCCTCCTTTATTCATTCCGAAAAAGGTGGGAAATCTTAGAGAAGAGTCCTTCGCCCTGATTCATATCCAGAAACGGTACATCTACGCCAAGAATCCTCTTGCAGATATTCTGATATGCCTTCCCTGCTTTTGAGTCGCCGCCGACGATGGGTTCTCCCTGATTGGTTCCAACCACCACTCTCTCATCGTCAGGGATCGCGCCGATCAGAGGAACGGAAAGGATCTCTGTCACATCATCCACAGACATCATATCTCCTTTTCTTACCATATCCATACGGATCCGGTTGATGATCAGGGAAATGTCTTTCAGGTGGTTGCTCTCCAAAAGCCCGATGATCCGGTCTGCATCCCGGATGGCGGAAACCTCTGGAGTCGTGACCACAATTGCCCGGTCCGCACCGGCAATGGCATTTTGAAAACCCTGCTCGATACCTGCCGGACAATCCAGCAAAACATAATCAAATTCTTCTTTCAGCTGTGATGTCAGCTTCTTCATCTGTCCCGGTGAAATGGCAGATTTATCTTTTGTCTGTGCGGAGGGAAGCAGATAGAGATTTTCATACCGCTTGTCCCGGATCAGGGCCTGCTTCAGACGGCAGGTCCCCTCGATCACATCCACCAGATTATAAACGATCAGATTCTCAAGTCCCATTACTACATCCAGGTTGCGCAGGCCAAGATCGGTATCTACCACTACTACTTTCTTGTCAAGGCCGGACAATCCGGCGCCAAGATTGGCGGTTGTGGTAGTCTTGCCCACACCGCCTTTTCCTGATGTAACTACGATAACTTCGCCCATGAATAACTTCCTCCTATCACTGGTTTTACTTCCTGTTCTCCGATGCGAAGACGCTTCGGCTTCATCGTAAGCGCTGCGATCACAGCATACGGGTTGCCGGACAGTCCGGCGGTTACGGAACCGTAGAGGATTCCGGTCACCACGACGCTGCCTTTGGAAATGACAGACGCGCCGGCCTCCACATCGCCGATGATCACAATACTTTTCTCAGATTCAAGGATCTGTTTTCTCCTGAGGGTACCCCGATAAAACTGACCGTCCCATTCCGGGAACTGGCAGCAGGCTTCTTCCATAATCCTTTTGTGAAACCATTCTGCGGGAGTGTTTTCTTCCAAAAGACAGAGAATTTCTATCTCCGCGGCTTCCTCGATCGCAGAAGCCATCCTTCGTTCTTCTTCTTTTGTAAACGTACGGCCCTCAAACTGGACGATCAGTCTGGCATGAGCGAAAAAAACAGAAGATGTTTTAAACTTTTCCACAGTTATGGATAACAAATTCTCAAATGCCAGGTCAGGGTCAAAAGAAATTCGGATGCCGTACCGGTTACTCTTGATCAGAACAGGGGCTTTCACAAATTCCCATCCCTCCTTAGTCTCCACTGGTTGAAGTGCTGATTTCCGCTGCCTCTCCAGTGATGATCTCATCTGCTGGAGCTGTCTCGTAATAGTATTTCATAATATCCCGTCCGACTTCAGCGGCATAAGTTGAACTGTATCCGTTGGCGATCCGGATGGCAAAAGCCACTTCCGGGTCGCTGCTTTGCGCGAACCCAACGAAAAGTCCATGGTCAGGATGGGTCTTACTCTGCTGTGCGGTACCGGTTTTGCCGGATATCTCCACTCCGCCCCGATTCAGTTCCGTAAAGATCCTGCTCTGTGTAACCCGTATTACATTGCGCATGCCAGTATGGATGGCATTCCATGTGGAGGAAGGGACCTCCGACAGGGTGTTGGTTACTTCCGGTTCATATTCTTTGAGCACTTCTCCGTCTACAGAAGTAACTTTGTCCAGAAGAGTCAGGTCATAGACAGTTCCTTTATTGGCGATGGCCGTGATATAACGGGCCAGTTGAGTGGTCGTATAGTTGTTGGTCCCCTGCCCGATAGCAGAAGGTACGGAAGACTCGTCTGAAATCTGCGGGTCTGCTTCCGGGATCTCCACCCCGGATGTGGTGTTCAGGCCAAACAATGCGGCGTATTTCGCCAGATTGTCGGTGCCAAGATCACTGGAATAATAGTTCTCTGTATTTTTCCCTTTTAGATCACTTGCTTCTACATGATCCAACCCATTATCCTTAAGACTCATCCGATATCCTACCTCATAGAAGAAGCAGTTGCAGGAATGCTGGATTCCGCCTTCTACGTCAAGTGTCCCATGCGCCTGAGGATAGATCCAGCATTTGGGATTGGGCTCCACTTTTTCATAAATGCCCCGGCAGGTGATCTGAGAACTCAGATCGATCACGCCTTCTGACAGGCCTGCAACAGCAACCAGCGGCTTGTAAGTGGATCCGGGAGCTGTCTTTTCCTGTGTGGCGTTATTATAGAATGGACGGGAATGATCCGTCACCAGCTTATTGTAATATTCTGAGTCCATGGAATTAGCCAGCCGATTATTGTCGTATCCGGGATAGGAAACACAGGCCAGAACGTCTCCATTGTTGGGATCTGTCATGACCAGAGATCCGGTACAGGGTTCCAGGCCAAGCTGTCCGGGGGTGATCTCCAGCGTCTTGATCTTGCCGCGCAGGAAATCATAGGCGCCAAGACTTCCGGAAGCCAGCCGGTTATATTGATCTTCATCATATTTCAGGACACCCTGCTCATAGACCATCATACAGATCTGTCTGCCGGTAAGGGCTCCGGAGCGTATCATATATTCATAGACCAATTTGTCAAAACTGTTATTTTCTTCCAAAGCTTCCAGAATGTAAGCTTTCATTGCTGTATAGGTCTCATTTGCCTCGGAATATTCCTCGGAACCTTCCAGATAACCGGTCAGCAGGGAAGTATCCACCCAGTTCTGGGAAATGGCATGATTCAAATAGGTGTAAATATTGATAGTCTCTTCTGTCCGCCATGCCTGATAGACATCATCGTCGGTATCGATTACGTCTGACATCAGAATTCCATTTTCCGACGTCAACAGATCATTGACGATATAGGACAGATAAGACTGCATTTCTTTGGACATGTCCTGATAAGCAGCCGCATTAGGGTCGTCCAGCGCAGAACTGATCTTCTTTAATACCTTTTCTTTCTGGTCTGTAAAAGCGGCATAGACCTCTTTCTCCGTATTCCCGGCGTCTTCCTGGGCGAAATGCTCCATGTCCAGGATCTCATTGGAAATAAACGCGTTATATACATCCCCGATGGGCACACGGATATCGCTGGCATCTTCTACCCGGGTCCGGTCAAAATCCAGCTGATTGCTTAATTTCGCCAGAAGGATCCCGGCCAGTTCCTGTTCCAGGATATCGTAAGCGGCTTTCTGAAGATCCGCGTCAATGGTCAGATAAACGTCATTCCCGGCTTCCGGGTCTGTCTCCTGGACTGTCTCGATCACTTTCCCCACGTTGTTGACGTAAAGTTTGACTTCTCCTTTTTTCCCTTTCAAAGTAGAATCCAATGTTTGTTCCAGACCAGATTTTCCCACAGTATCTGTCTGATCATAATTTTCTTTGTCTTCTTCGCTTAAGGAATTGTATTCTTCCGTAGAAATCTGCCCGGTATAACCAATGATATTGGCAAAATATTTGCTGTCAGCATAACGGCGCAGAGACTGCTCCTCTATGCTGACACCCTGAAGTGTATCCAGATTTTCTGAAACAGCCGCCATTGTCTCTTCACTTACATCCTCGGCAATGGTGGTGGGAATATATTTCTGATAGCTGTTCAGGGAGATCGCGTAGCGGACATTGACCAGCTTCAGGACTTCTGCTTTAGTGAGTTCTTTCTGGTCAATACCATATCCGTAACGCTCATCGGTGCAGAGGTAATCAATGATCTCCTGGGCGTTCTGCCCTTTCTGCTCGTCTGTCAGCTTGTCAATGGTAGCCTGTCCATATACGTCCGCAATAAAACGGAGGCGCTGGGTATTAGACTCTGCGATAAACATATAATTGTCATTCTGATCCAGGATGATTCCAAAATCATTGATAATGGAATCACCATTTGATTCAACCATATCAATAACAGTTGAGATCACTTTGTTCAGCTCTTTATTCTTTTCTTTTGTGGAATCATACTCCCCATTATCTTCGATCATTACGGAATAAGCCAGCTCGTTATAAGCCAGAAGTTTTCCGTTTCGGTCATAGATATTGCCCCGGGTTCCTTCCACTTCCCGTGTCTTCTGGATCTGCAGTTCGTGATTCTCGGCATACTCCTCGCCCTTGACGATCTGAAGATAAAACACCCGCTGTACCAAAAGAGCGGAAAGTACACAGAAAAGAATGATCGCTACAAAACTTCTTGATTTGACAATCTCATAGATTCCGGATCGGATCCGTTCCCATAAACTATACAAATTTGCTTGCACTCCTTTGTTCTTCTGCTTCCAGTCGTTTGTTGACATGTAAGATGATCTGGTACAACACAAGGGTGACCAGGATCGTGTATACCAGTTCCGGGAGAATGATCTGTACCAGACGTTCTCCAAAAGCAAAATCCCCCCGCAACATGTACATGCCTACATAAGTAATGATCCCGTAGAACAGTTCACTGGCGCTGATCAGGCCAATAGGAAGTTTGATGTCATCATCATAAAACATACGTTCAAACATGCCGTTCAGATAACCAATCACCGCAAAAAGCAGCAGATTAAATCCCAGGGACTGCCCCCAGAACAGGTCTGACAGAAGGCCGGAGATCACACCTACAAACATTCCTTCTTTCTGCCCCCGCATAAATCCAAAAGAAGCCGTGACAATCACCAGAAGATTCGGGCGAATACCTGCGAAGATCAAATGCTGGAACAGACTGGCCTGAAGGAAAAAACACAGAAAAATGATCAGAATCGTAACAATCCGTCGTTTCATAATCTTCTATTCTCCTTTTTCCGTATCCGTCGCTGCATCTTCTGCTTTTGCGTTTACCAGGTCGTCCTTTGTGGTCGTAATAACCAGGACCTCCTGGAGTTTGGTGAAATCCACCGCAGGCGTGATGTAACCGGACCGGGTCAGATTATTGGAATCCACTTCGATCTCACTGACATATCCAATAAAAAGCCCCTGTACAAATCGGTCGCTGACATGGGAAGTCACTACCTGCTCTCCCACTTCAATCTCATTGTCGTTGTTGGGCAGTCGTTCGAATTTCAGCCTTCCGTCGGCGATCAGTTCCAGACTTCCCTCTACCACGCAAAGGTCGGAGGTAGAAAGCATCATGGCGCTCACATTGCTGGCATCGTCAATGATCGAACGAACTCTTGCATAATCCGGGCCCACTTCAGTTACAATGCCCACCAGGCCGCTTCCCGCCAGCACATTGCAGTCCACCTTAATCCCGTCATTACTTCCCTTGTCTATGGTAAAATCACTGAACCAGTTGGTTCCGTTGTTGGAAATAACGCGGGCTCCAACCTTTTTGTAATCGGAATAATTCTCATCCAGCTTGTACAGTTCCCGCAGCCGTTCCAGTTCATACTGTTCCTGCCTGAGACGGGTATTGTCGATAGTCAGCTCGTCCACCTTACTCTGAAGACTCTCGTTTTCTGAGCGCATCTCTTCCATGGTCTGGAAATTCGCAGACACATCGCTCATCCACTGCCCTGCGTAGCTGATCCCTTTCTGGAAGGGGATCACTGTGTAATTGGCCACAAAACGAAGGGGACCGCTGCTGTCCACCACGCTGCCGATCCCCAGCAGGATCACACAGATGGCGATCAGGATAAAAAGCCGGTATTTACTTGGAAATGACGATTGATTCTTGATCTTCATATTATCTCATCCACCTATAATTCTCATCTAACATGGAATAAGCCAGCTGCCTTAGTTCTTTGGACATAATGATCTTCTTAAGTCCGGTCACCGCGCAGATATCCGGCTGGGGCGCCACTCTTGTGGTGATGCCGGTTCCTTTCTCAATGTAGGTATCCAGTCCCGGCATATTGGCGATGCCGCCGGTAAGATAGATCCCGTTGGCATAGATGGCCGTCCGCACCTCCGGCGGCGTCCGGTCCAGAAGAGAAAGGATGGAGCGGACACATTCCAGCAGAGGATCCCGCAGGGAAGCCCGCACCGTACTCATGGAGATGGGCTTCTGCATGGGGACACCGGTGATCAGATCCCGTCCCGCCACTGTAAGGGAAGCTTCTGTCTCCCCGGTATACACGCCGAACCGCCTGCGAAGCGTCTCAGCAGTGGGATGCCCGATCAGGAAGTCATGGCTGTGGCGGATCAGGTTGACCAGCGCCTGGTCAAAGGTGGTACCGCCGATCTTCACCAGCCGGTTCAGCACCATTCCGCCTCCGGCCAGGACAGACAATTCTGTAGTCTCCCCGCCGAAATTGGCGATAAAGAGTCCTTTGGTATTCTCCACATCCAGGTTAAGACCTACCGCATCGGCGATAGCCCGCTCTACGATGTTGACTTCCCTTGCCCTGGCAGTGGAATGGATCACCAGGTCGAAGAACGCCTTCTTCTCCACTTCCGTCACATCGGTAGGAACTGCGATCACATATTCGGAACCCCTGGCGAACTGCCGGTCTTTCTTCAGCAGGTTCTGCAGAAGAAACTGCATGTCATTGAACCGGGAGATCACCCCGTCCTTCATGGGGAAAATGACTTCGATATTCGCCGGAGCCTTCTCATACATCTCATAAGCTTCGTCTCCCACCGCAAAGATCTCCTTCTTGTCGCGGATGGCGATCACGTCTTTCTCTTTCCAGATGGTATCCTGCTTTTTATCATAGACTTTGATCTCATAGGAACCAAGATCCAGTCCGTAGGTATTTCTGGCCATTGATCTTATCCTTTCTTAAAGAGCAGCTCCGATTCCCGGAAGCTGATATAACAATTATTGCCAATAATGATATGGTCTAACAGTTCGATGCCGATCAGTTCTCCTGCCCGGAAGATCCGCTCTGTGATCAGGACGTCCTCCCTGCTTGGAGAAGGGTCTCCGCTTGGGTGGTTGTGCAAAAGGATGATGGATACTGCATCTCTTCGCAGAGCCTCAACAAATAATTCCCTGGGCGAGATCAGCGAAGCGTTGACTGTCCCCTTGGAGATATCGCTCTCTCCGATCAGCCGGGCCTTGGCATTTAAAAGGAGAAGCTTTGCCACCTCCTGCTTCTCATGCCGCAGGTCCTCCATGTAATACCGGGCGATGGCTTCCGGCGACGTAAAACACAAAGATTCCTGGGCACGGGCTTTGGCAAGCCGCTTGGAAAGCTCTGACAGGCACAAAAGCTGAATGGCTTTGACCTGGCCGATGCCCCTGATCTTGAGAAGTTTCTCCATGGTGAACTGATGGATCCCCAGGATCCCCGGCTCCCCTGCGTGATACAGGATACGCCGTGCCAGTTCCAGCGCGTTTTCGCCGCGGGTGCCTGTCCTAAGAAGGACTGCTAAAAGCTCCGCGTCGCTTAAGAGCGCCGCCCCTCTCTCCTTACATTTCTCGTAAGGCCGCTCCGTGCTCGGAATCTCTTGTATGGTATTTTTTGATTGACTCATTTCTCTTTCGATTCGTAACGACACTCCAAAGAGGAGTTTATAAGAAACGGTAGATGACCGCCGCCACAACGACACCGAGAATGCTTGCGATGGTGATCTTCACCTTCAGGCCGAATGTGAGCACCAGAAGTCCCAGATTCAGGACCACCGGCTCATCCAGACCAAAGGACTGACCGTAAGAAAGCCAGCCCAGGGCCGGCACTCCTTCTGCAAGTACACTGATAAAGCCACCCAGCACCATTCCCGCAAGAACCAGCAGGAAGAGGGCCCAGGAATTCTTCCCCTTTGTAACCTTCATATGTACTCCTCCTCATCAAACCTCTTAAAAAACTCAATACATTCTACCACATTTCAGAAAAAGTGTATAGCCTTATGTCATTAAAAATATCTTAAACTTTAAGGGATTTGTCGAATGGTTCATAACTTTGTCCGATGGCTGCCGCCACCTTCAGCCCGTCCATGGCGGCGGATGTGATCCCGCCTGCGTATCCGGCTCCCTCCCCGCAGGGATAGACGCCGCCGACTGCGGATTCCAGAAGGGTTTTGTCCCGCAGGATCCGCACTGGGGACGAGGTCCGGCTCTCCACACCTGCCAGAACCACATCCGCTCCCGCAAAGCCCGGGATCTTCCGGTCAAAAGAAACCATGGCTTCTTCTATGGAATCCCCGATCACTGCAGGAAAGATGGGTCGTATATTGGTCCAGGCATAATCTCCCTTCATCTGGGGACAGATCTCTCCGGGACCTTTGGAAGGCTGGTTCCTGCAATAATCCTGGAACCGCTGTACCGGGATCCTGCCCTCTCCTGCCTTCCAGGCAGCTTCTTCCAGCGCCCGCTGAAACGCCACCCCGGCAAGAGGTCCTTCTCCGGGATAATCTTCCGGATGCACAGTGACGATCACTGCGCTGTTGGCGTTTTCACCGCTCCGTCCGCTGTAGCTCATACCGTTGACAGCCAGGTGTCCGGGCTCGGAAGAGGCGTTGACCACATAGCCGCCGGGACACATACAGAAGGTATATCCCCCTCTTCCATTATCCAGATTGGCGGTCAGCTTATAAGCGGCAGCCGGAAGAGCCCTGACAGTTTCTGGCTTCGCGCATTCTCCGTACTGGCTGGCATCGATCATGGCCTGGGGGTGCTGAACCCGCACGCCCACAGCAAAGGATTTGGCTTCCATGGGGAACCTCTGACTCTCCAGCATGGCGAAGGTGTCCCTGGCGCTGTGGCCAATGGCCAGGATCAGAAGATCTGTCTTCAGGATCTCCTTCTCACCCGGCTTATTTACAGCCTCCATCTCAACCGCCTGTACATGACGGCCGGATTCACCTTCTTCCCGGGTGAGGATTCCGGTCATCTTCGTGTAGAACCGGAACTCTCCGCCCAGATCCTGGATCTCTTCCCGCAGGGAGCGGACCACCTGGATCAGTTTGTCTGTCCCCACATGGGGCTTGCTGTCGTACAGGATCTCCTCCGGCGCGCCATGGGACGCAAACAGACGCAGGACTTCTCTCCCCCGTCCGTCCGGGTCATGGACCAGAGTATTCAGTTTTCCGTCGGAAAATGTACCGGCGCCCCCTTCTCCGAACTGTACATTGGATTCCGGGCAAAGAGCTCCTGTCCGCCAGAATTCTTCCACGTCTTTCTTCCGTTCCTCCACCGGGGCTCCCCGCTCCAGAAGAATGGGGCGATATCCCATCCTGGCCAGGGCGTAGCCGCAGAAAAGCCCGGCAGGACCTGTGCCCACGATCACCGGACGATGGGAAAGCTTCTCTGTGCCGGTAACCTGATAGGCGTAATCAGGCAGCGGGGCGCGGAACGTGATCTGACCGTTCTTCTGGAAATGCTTTCTAAGGGCTTTCTCCCCCTCCACCTCTGCCTCTGCGGTGTAGACATAGAAAAGCTCCGGCTTGCGGCGGGCGTCCAGAGAACGCTTAAGGATCCGGAAGGCGCGGACCCTCTTCTCAGGGATATGGAGGATCTTGCAGAATTTTTTCTTCACATCTGTCTCTTTGTGGGGAATCTTCAGTTTGATCTGCTGGATCTGTATCATAAGAACAATCTCCTTACATCAAAATCACAAGTCCAGTATAATTCATATTTCCAGAACAGACAAGTTTTCCTGTGGAAGGTTCTTTGAAACACGAGTTATAGGCATACATCTATAATTGTTATATCCGTATAAATATTGGATTATATTTTCTCCCAGGCCTATACTGAAAGCAGAAAAGAAAGGGAGGGTTATCATGGATAAGAGAACAGATTACCGGACAGAAAAAGATTCTATTGGAGAAAAGAAGGTCCCTGAGGACGTTTACTACGGCGTACAGAGCCTGCGGGCGGCAGAGAATTTCCATATCACCGGGCTTAACATGCACCCGGAGATCATCAACAGCCTGGCCTATATCAAGAAGGCGGCTGCCATCACCAACTGCGAGATCGGAATCCTGGACAAGGACCGGGCCACTGCTATCGTCCAGGCCTGCGATGAGATCATCGAAGGGAAATTTCACAAGGATTTTATCGTTGACCCCATCCAGGGAGGCGCCGGCACGTCCCTTAATATGAACGCCAACGAAGTGATCGCCAACCGGGCTATTGAGATCCTGGGCGGGAAGAAGGGAGACTATTCTGTAGTGAATCCCAACGATCATGTGAACTGCGGCCAGTCCACCAACGACGTGATCCCAACCGCCGGAAAGATGACTTCTCTCCGACTTCTAAAAGTCCTGAAAGAGGAACTGCTGCGGCTTCACAAGACATTTGCCCAGAAAGCAGAGGAATTCGACCATGTGATCAAGATCGGGCGCACCCAGATGCAGGACGCTGTTCCCATCCGTCTGGGGCAGGAATTCCACGCCTACTCTGTGGCGGTGCTGCGGGATATCAACCGGATGGACAAAGCCATGGACGAGATGCGCTCCCTCAACATGGGCGGAACTGCCATCGGCACCGGGATCAATGCAGACAAAGCTTACCTGAACCGGATCGTCCCCAATCTGGTGGAAGTGTCCGGGATGGACTTCGTTCAGGCTTTCGACCTCATCGACGCTACCCAGAACCTGGATCCCTTCGTAGCGGTATCCGGCGCCATCAAGGCCTGCGCCGTGACCCTGTCCAAGATCGCCAACGATCTGCGGCTGATGTCATCGGGTCCAAGAGCCGGATTCGGCGAGATCAATCTCCCGCCCAAACAAAACGGCTCCTCCATCATGCCGGGGAAGGTCAATCCGGTGATCCCGGAGGTGGTAAACCAGGTGGCATTCAACGTGATCGGCAACGACATCACCATTACCATGGCAGCAGAAGCCGGGCAGCTGGAATTAAACGCCTTCGAGCCTATCATCTTCTACTGTATGTTCCAGTCCATTGATACCCTGGCCTATGCAGTCCGCACCTTTGTGGACAACTGCGTATCCGGGATCACAGCCAATGAAGAGCGCTGTGAAGAGCTGGCGGAGAACAGCATCGGCCTGATCACCGCGCTCTCTCCTCACGTGGGGTATCAAAAGGCCGCCGATATTGCAAAAAAGGCGCTGAAAACCGGCAAATCTGTCCGTTCCCTGATCCTGGAAGAGGATCTGATGAGCAAAGAGGAGCTGGACTGTATCCTGAATCCGGTCAACATGACGGAGCCAGGGATCTCCGGGAAAAATTTCCTGGGGAAATCATAACTGTGCTGCATGCATCCCTGCCAGATACCCGCTGCTCCAGGCCCACTGCAGGTTATAGCCGCCGCATTCCCCGTCTACATCCAGGATCTCTCCCGCAAGATAAAGACCGTTTACACACCGGGATTCCATGGTTGTCTCATTGATCTCTGTAAGAGGGATCCCGCCTGCGCACACCTGGGCATTGTCGAACCCGTTTGTGTCAGAGATCTTCAGGAAAACGGACTTGCAGATCCGGGCAAACCGGGGAAATGCATCCGGTTCCAGCTCTCCCACCGGCAGATCCTTTTTGATCCGGGCAATGGACAGAAGCGCCGGGATCAGTTTCTCAGGGAAGATCCCGATCAGGAAATCTCCTGCTGCCACGGCTTCTCTTCCCTCCGCTCTTTTCTTTAGAAATGAACAGAACTTTTCTTCCTCCATCCAGGGAACCAGATCCACTACTACCTGGGCCGGTTCGCCCTGTGCAAGAGCAAGCGCGATATGGCGGCTGATCTGGAACACCGGGATCCCGGAGATACCATAAGAAGTGATCTGCAGTTCTCCCTGATCGCCGGCCATTTCTCTCCCACCGCAGATAGCCGTCACCTTTCCCTCCACACGCACGCCGGAGGCCTTGGAGAGGGGATGGGGCTTTGCCTTAAGCTGCACCAGGGCCGGGACCACCGGAAGCAGGCTGTGGCCAAGAGAACGGGCAAGCTCGTATCCACTTCCGTCAGAGCCAAGGGCAGCAGCCGCTTTGCCTCCTGTAGCCAGGATCACCCGGTCTGCCAGGAACTGTTTCCCGGAACCGCGGATGACAAAACCATCTTCTGCTTTTTGGATCTCATCCACATGGATCCCGGAGTGTACCTGGATCCTCCGCCGCTTCAGTTCCAGCTCCATAAGGATGCGCACGGCGGCCGCCTGGTCGGATTGGGGATAGATATAGCCATTCCGGGACTTTGTCTGCAGTCCAAGTCCATGGAAAAAGGAAAGGGTTTCCTCCAGACCGAAGGCATTCAGTACGACGGCGGCCTTCTGCAGATCCTGGCTGTGAAAATGGGAGAGACCCATCTTTTCATTGGTAAGATTACATCTGCCGTTTCCGGTAGAGAGGATCTTCCGGCCCGGCAGGTCGTTGTGTTCCAGCAGGAAGATCTCACATGGATTCTTTTTTTCTTCTGCCGTTCTGGCTGCGGCGATGGCGGCAGTCATTCCGGCCGCTCCCGCCCCAATGATGGCGATCTTCTTCATATCCCATCCCCTCCTTTTGCCATACAGAACTTAGGATAAGGTGATAAGCCCTTCCCTTGCCAGATATTCCAGGGACATCAGGATGCCAAGCTTGGCGTGGGGCCAGGTAAGCCCTCCCTGGAAATATACGGCATAGGGCGGTTTGATGGGACCGTCCGCGGAAAGTTCAATGGAAGACCCCTGGACGAAAGCCCCTGCCGCCATGATCACGTCACTGTCATAGCCCGGCATGGCCCATGGTTCCGGCGTCACATAGGAATCCACCGGCGCCGCGGCCTGGATCCCCTTGCAGAAGGCGATAACACCTTCCGGAGTGCCGAGCTCCACTGCCTGGATGATATCGTGACGGTCCTCCGAACCATTAGGGATCACCGGGAATCCCAGGCGCTCATAGAGGTTGGCCGCAAAGATGGCTCCTTTTAAGGCGCTGGCCGATACCACCGGCGCCAGGAACAATCCCTGATAGAAAGACTGCATCACCCCAAGGGAGGCTCCTACTTCCCGGCCAAGGCCCGGGGAGGTGAGCCGGTAGGCGCAGGCTTCGATCAGATCCTCTCTTCCGGCGATATAGCCGCCGATGGGCGCAAGCCCGCCGCCGGGGTTCTTGATAAGGGAACCTACCACCAGATCCGCTCCCACATCGCTGGGTTCCCGCTCCTCTACAAATTCTCCGTAGCAGTTGTCCACCATACAGATCACATCCGGCTTGATCTTCTTCACAAAGGCGATCAGTTCCCCGATCTCTTCCACTGAGAAGCTGGGACGGGTCTGATAGCCCTTGGACCGCTGGATCGTCACCAGCTTTGTCTTTTCATTGATCTCCTTTTTGATGGCCTCATAGTCAAAGGTCCCGTCCGGCAGAAGGTCGGTCTGCCGGTAAGTGATCCCGTATTCTGCAAGAGACCCGTTGGAAGGCCGGATTCCGATCACTTCCTCCAGGGTGTCGTAAGGTTTCCCTGCCGGGGAATACAGCTCGTCTCCCGGCCGCAGGTTGGCTGCCAGGGCAATGGAAAGGGCGTGGGTGCCGCAGGTGATCTGAGGGCGCACCAGAGCGCTCTCTGTGTGGAAAAGAGAGGCATATACCCCTTCCAGGGTATCTCTTCCCTGATCGCTGTATCCGTAGCCGCTGGCATAGTTAAAACAGGCCTCGCAGACCCGGTTCTCCTGCATGGCATGGATCACCTTCAGCTGATTGTATTCCGCCATCTCATCAATGGCAGCAAACCGGTCTTTTAACTGTTTCTCCGTATCATCGGCAAAAGCCAGGACCTCTTCCCGGATCCCCAGCTGTCTGTATAATTGAGATGTCTGTAACATTTCTTGTCTTCCTTTCTACATGGCCTCCATGATCTTGGTCTTCATCTGGGCGCACTGCGCGTCAAACTGGGGATTCACCGGCGGGATCTCCAGCAGGATGTCCGCCGCCTCCCGGAACTTGCGCATATCGTAGAGAAGGGACGCCCGGTTCAGGTCGAAAAGCGCCCGCTCTCCTTTGGTGCGGATCAGGGGCTCTAAAGCCAGGAGCTCCTGATAGGTAGATTCGGTATTGTGGCTGTAGGAATACAGCTCCAGCAACGTATTCATTTTCTTTAAAAACTGGTTTTTTCGCAAGATGTTTCGCAGCATGATACTCCCTCCCATTCATGCAGGATCTTCTGCAAGATCCTCTGCTTATCGTAATCATAGTCCTTCTGGTTGATCCAGATCACGTCCCGCTCCCGCTTGAACCAGGTGATCTGGCGCTTGGCAAAATGCCGGGTGTCCCTCTTGATCCGGTAGACCGCTTCCTCCAGCGTACAGTCTCCCTCCAGGTAGTCCAGGATCTCCTTGTATCCCAGCCCCTGCATGGACACCAGTTCTTTTGTATACCCCTTATCTCTTAATCTGCGGACTTCCTCTTCCAGTCCTGCTTCCATCATCTCATCCACCCGCCGGTCAATCCGTTCATAGAGACGACTTCTCTCGTCGGTAAGGACAAAGTAGGCGGATTGATAGACAGACTCCTTCTGCCGCTCCTTCTCATTGTGCCGGGAGATGGGTTCCCCGTTTTCCTGGTAGAATTCCAGGGCCCGGATCACCCGCTTTACATTATTGGGGTGGATCTTTTCGGCGGATTCGGGATCCACCTTGCGGAGACGCTCATGGAGCACTTCTCCCCCCTGCTCTCTGGCAATGGCCTCCAGCTCATGGCGGAAGTTCTCCTCCTCATGCCGGGAGAAATCAATATCATAGAGAAGCGCCTGGATATAAAACCCGGTGCCACCCACAACAATGGGAATGTGGCCTGCGGCGCAGATCTTTTCAATGGCCTCTTTGGCCATCTCCTGAAACCGCACCACATGGAACTCTTCCGCCGGATCAAGCACATCGATAAGATGGTGGGGGATGCCCTGCATGTCCTCTGGCCGGATCTTGGCGGTGCCAATGTCCATCTGCCGATATACCTGCATGGAATCCGCGGAAATGATCTCCCCGCCCACTGCACGGGCAAGCATAAGGGACAGTTCCGTTTTTCCTGCCGCGGTGGGGCCGGTAAGGATGATCAGTGGTTTCTTTGTACTCATAATCTATACAATCCTTTTGAATTTCTTTTCCAGTTCCCGTTTGGACATGGCGATGATGGTTGGCCTGCCGTGGGGACAGTGGTAGGGATTCTCTAACGTGAGAAGCTCTCCGATAAGGGCGTCCGCCTCCTGGGCGGTAAGACGCATATTCCCTTTTACCGCCGCCTTGCAGGACATGGAGGCGATCTTCTCGTCGATCAGATCCGAGGAATGATTCCGGGTAATCTCATCAGAGAGACTGTCCAGCATCTCCAGCAGCAGTTCCTTCTTGGCGATGTGGAAAAGATTCCCCGGCACTGCCCGCACCGCGTAGGATTCCTGCCCGAATTCCTCGAACTCGAAGCCGATCCTTGTGAAGCGGTCCATATATTTCTTCAGAAGATCACTCTCCTGCATGGTCAGGTTAAGGATAATGGGCGGGCTGATCATCTGAGAGGTAAACTCCCGGGTTTTCATGCTTTGCAGGGTTTTCTCGTAAAGCACCCGCTCATGGGCGGCATGCTGGTCGATGATATACATCCGGTCCTCCTGCTGAACGATCCAGTATGTGTCAAACACCTGGCCCACCAGCTGATAATCCGGCCGGTTCTCCCCTTTCAGAAGATTCCCTTCGAAAAGCTCCATCTGCCGGGGCTCTTTTACAGGATCAGAAGCTGGCTGCTTCTTTGGATCATCTGATCCGGATTTTACCGCATAGGCCGCCGCTTCCCGGATCCGGTCCATCTGACGCTTCGGCTTGAAGATCTCGCCCTGCTCTTTCACCTCTGCCGCAGAATTCTGCTCATGATAAGAGCGGACCCGCTTTTTCATCTCTTCCATGAAGTAGTCAAGATCCCGCTCTCTGGGCGGCTCTTTTGCTTCCGTCGCAGGCTTTTGGGGAGCCGGGACGGATGTCTCAAAGGAAACGCCCCTTGGAACAGGTTTCTCCGGGATCTTTGCCGGCTCTTCCAGCTTCACATCCGGGATCAGTTCTTTCTTATGCAGGGTCTGATCCACCGCAGCGAACACCGCGTTGTAGACCTCCTGCTGGTTGCTAAACCGCAGTTCCATCTTGGCAGGATGGACATTTACATCCACCGCCGTGCCGTCGATGGCGATGTGGAGCACCACAAAGGGATACTTGTGCTGCATGGAGAAATCCTTGTAAGCGTCCTCAATGGCCTTGTAGACCACCTGATTTTTGATATATCTTCCGTTGATAAAATAGGTCTCAAAGTTCCGGTTCCCTCTGGAGATCAGAGGCGCTCCCAGATATCCGGTGATGTGGATCCCCTTTTCCTCATGGTCTACCTCCAGAAGGTTGGCAGCGATCTCCCGCCCGTAGACATGGTAGATCACATCCTTCAGGTTTCCGTTGCCGGAGGTGTGGAGCCTGGACTGGCCGTTATTGATAAACTGGAAAGAGATCTCCGGGTGGGACAGAGCCAGCCTGGTCATAAGGTCGCTGACATGGCCTGCCTCTGTCATCGGCGTCTTCAGGAATTTACGCCGGGCCGGGGTGTTGTAGAAAAGCTGGCGCACCAGGAAGGTGGTGCCGTCTCTGGCCCCGGTATCCTCCATGCTCTCTTCCTTTCCTCCCGAGATCCGGTAGACGGTGCCGAATGTCTCCGCCTCTGTCTTGGTGATCAGTTCCACCTGGGACACTGCCGCAATGCTGGAGAGAGCTTCTCCCCGGAACCCCAGGGAAGCAATGCTGGTAAGATCCTCCGCTGTGCGGATCTTGCTGGTGGAATGGCGCAGAAAAGCAGAAGGCACCTGGGATTTCTCAATTCCGCTGCCGTTGTCGGCAATACGGATGTAAGAGATCCCGCCTTCTTTGATCTCTGCCGTCACCGCCGTGGCGCCTGCGTCGATGGAATTCTCCACCAGTTCCTTCACAATGGAGGCCGGGCGCTCGATCACCTCGCCGGCGGCGATCTTATCTATGGTTATCTGATCCAGTACTTGAATCTTGTTCATATGCTACCACCTGTTCTTCAATTTGTTCTGAAGCTGATACAGTGTATTCAAGGCGTCTATAGGCGTCAGGTTCCCCAGATCCAGCTCCTTGATCTCCTGGATGATGTCGTCGTCTTTTACCGTGTCGAAAAGAGACATCTGGGCCAGGTCCACCTCGTCGTATTTCTTCGTCTTGATCTTCGGCTCATGGCCGTGGACGGCGATATCTTTGATCCGGGTGGTGATGTCCGCGTGGACCAGCTCCTCCACGATCTCTTTCGCCCGGTTGATCACACAGTCCGGAACTCCTGCCAGACGGGCCACCTGGATGCCGTAGCTCTTGTCCGCGCCGCCTTTTACAATCTTACGGAGGAAAATGATATCGTCCCCCTTCTCCTTCACGGCGATGCAGTAGTTGTTTACATTATCGATCTTGCCTTCCAGTTCGGTAAGCTCATGATAATGGGTGGCAAAAAGAGTCTTTGCTCCCAGAAGCCTGCTGTCGCTGATATGCTCGATCACCGCCCAGGCGATGCTCAGTCCGTCAAAGGTGCTGGTGCCCCGTCCGATCTCATCCAGGATCAGAAGGCTTTTGCTGGTGGCGTTTCTTAAGATATTAGCCACCTCCGTCATCTCCACCATAAAGGTACTCTGACCGGAGGCCAGGTCGTCGGATGCGCCCACCCGGGTGAAGATCCGGTCCACCAGGCCGATATTAGCCTTGGAAGCCGGCACGAAGGATCCGATCTGGGCCATCAGGACAATAAGGGCCGTCTGCCGCATATAAGTAGATTTTCCGGCCATGTTTGGACCGGTGATGATGGAGATCCGTTTCTTTTTATCATCCAGATAGGTATCGTTGGCGATAAACATTTCTTCCGGGATCATCTTCTCCACCACCGGATGCCGGCCGTCCTTGATATCGATCACGCCTTTTTCATTGATGGCGGGACGCACGTAATTCCCCCGCTCCGCCACCAGGGCCAGAGAAGCGAACACATCGGTCTTTGCCACTGCCCGGGCGGCGGCCTGGATCCGCAGTACTTCTGCCCCGATCTTGTCCCGCACCTCACAGTAGAGCTGGTACTCCAGAGCATAGAGCTTATCTTCCGCTCCCAGGATGGTATCTTCCAGCTCCTTTAACTCCGGGATGATATAGCGCTCCGCATTGGCAAGAGTCTGCTTACGGGTGTAGTAGTCCGGCACCAGGTTCTTAAAGGAATTGGTCACCTCCAGATAGTAGCCGAACACTTTGTTATAGCGGATACGCAGGTTCTTGATCCCGGTCTTCTCCCGCTCTTCTTCCTCAAGTTTAGCCAGCCATTCCTTTCCGTCGGACTTGGCGTTTCGAAGCCGGTCTACCTCTTCGTTGTAGCCGTCCCGGATAATGCCCCCTTCTTTCATGGCAAGGGGCGGATCTTCCCTGATGGCGGACTGTACCAGAGCGCACAGGTCCTCCAAAGTGTCCAGTTCCTCCCAGATCTCTCTAAGAAGCGGGCTCTTCATCTCTCCCAGCAGATATTTGATGTGGGGGAGCATGGAAAGAGAACTTTCGAATGCCTTCAGGTCTCTTGGGTTGGCCGACTGATAGGTGATCTTACCCACCAGCCGCTCCAGGTCATAGACCGGGGACAGATACTCCCGCAGTTCCTCTCTGGAGATGGCGTTTTCCTTCAATTCTTCCACCGCGTCAAGACGCTTCTCGATCAGCGCCCGGTCAATAAGCGGCTGTTCTATGTATTTGCGCAGGAGCCGGGCTCCCATGGCAGTCCTGGTCTTATCAAGCACCCACAGAAGGGAACCCTTCTTCTGCTTCTCCCGCAGAGTCTCGCACAATTCCAGGTTCCGTCTGGTGGAACTGTCAAGGACCATATATTTCCCTGTGGTATAAACAGAGAGTCTGGACATATGGGACAGGGAAGTCTTCTGGGTCTCCTGCAGATAGGTGAGCAGGGCTCCCGCCGCGATCACGCCGCAGTCGTAGCCGCCCACGCCAAGGGCATCCATATTGCTCACCTGGAAATGCTCCCGCAGGGCCCGCTGGCAGCCCTCGTCGTCAAAATACCAGGAATCCAGGGAATAGATGGCGATCCCCAGACGGTCTTTCAAGTCGTCAAGATCCATCCCGCTCATATAAAAAGCCTCATTGCAGATCAGCTCTGAGGGCATGAATTTGTAGATCTCATCGAACAGTTTCTCGCCGGAATCCAGCTCCGTCATAAAATAATCCCCAGTGGTCACATCCGCCACGGAGACACCGTACCGGTCGGCAATATAGGCGACGCACAGGATGTAATTGTTCCGGGTCTCGTCCAGGGCCTGGGTGTCCAGATTGGTCCCCGGCGTTACGATGCGGATCACTTCCCGCTTCACCAGCCCCTTGGCCAGCGCCGGATCTTCCATCTGCTCGCAGATGGCCACTTTATAGCCTTTGGAGACCAGCCGGTTCAGATAGCCTTCCACCGCGTGATAGGGCACGCCGCACATAGGCGCCCGCTCAGGAAGGCCGCAGCTTTTGCCGGTCAGGGTCAGTTCCAGTTCTCTGGAGACGGTCACCGCGTCGTCAAAGAACATCTCATAGAAATCCCCCAGCCGGTAAAAAAGAATACAGTCCTTGTATTCTTCCTTGGTCTTCATATATTGCTGCATCATAGGGGTCAGATCTTCGATCTTCGGAGTCATCTCTGCCACGTCGCTTCTCCTCTTCTGTAAAATTTACATTTCATTATAGCATTTTTCCAGGGAATAGAAAAGAA
Organism: Massilistercora timonensis; assembly: GCF_900312975.1. Classification (NCBI taxonomy): domain Bacteria; kingdom Bacillati; phylum Bacillota; class Clostridia; order Eubacteriales; genus Massilistercora; species Massilistercora timonensis. Next base: position 124,328 of record NZ_LT990039.1, read on the forward strand.
AATAAATCTAAAAAACATGAAGCCAGGGCCGGGGCTCCCCATAGAGCCAGTGGGCAAGATATCCGCCAAGGACGATCCCCACGGCGCAAAGCCCCGCGAAGATGATCGTAAAGGGCAGGCATACCTGTCCCAGGATCTGGAAGGGCATGTCTGTGTAATCCCACACCTCCAGCCGGAGCCATTTGTTCACAATGATCCCGGTGATGAATTCAAGAGCGGTGACGAACACCGCGCAGCGAAGCACCTGCCGCCACAGCGGGTCCTGCCAGCGGAGCATCCGAGCCTGGACCTGGAAGAAGACAAAACATACGCCGCCCAGCACAAACATACTCCAGTGGGAGAATCCCCGGAACAACAATTCAAAGCTATAGTACAGGCAGCCGCCCACCGCCCACAGAAACAGATACTCGCTTACTCTTCTCATAGAAAAACGCCCCCACTATGTGTTCTCCTACATAGTCTGAGCGTTTTTTCCTGAAAATATAGTTGGGATTTATTTCATTTCTCCCAGATAATAGAATCCCTTGCACTGGTCAAGGGATACGTCCACATACTGGCCGATCAGCTCTTCTCCTCCCGGGAAATGCACCAGAAGGTTGTTACTTAGCCGCCCGGTGACCATCCCCGGGTCATGCTCGCTGACTGCTTCCACCAGTACTTCCTGGGTGGTTCCCTCATGGACTGCACAGGTTTGGGCCGCAATGGACTGTACCTCCTGCAAAAGCCGGTTGAACCGGTCCTTGGCCACCTCTTCCGGCACCTGGTCTTCCATCACCGCCGCCGGCGTTCCTGTCCGCTTTGAATAGAGGAAGGTAAAGGCGCTGTCATAGCGTACCTTTCGCACCACGTCCAGAGTCTCCTGGAAATCCTCTTCCGTTTCCCCCGGAAAGCCTACGATGATATCCGTAGTAAGAGAAATGTCGGGGATGGCGGCGCAGATCTTATCTGCCAGCTCAAGATACTGCTCCTTGGTATAACGCCGGTTCATCTTCTGTAAGATCCGGCTGCTGCCGGACTGGACCGGAAGATGAAGATGGCGGCAGATCTTGCTGGAACCGGCCATCACCTGGATCAGCTCGTCTGAAAGGTCCTTGGGATGGGAAGTCATAAACCGGATCCTGCGGATGCCCTCGATCTCTTCGATCATGGTAAGGAGCCGGGCAAAACTAATGGGATGTTCCAGGGTCTTTCCGTAGGAATTCACGTTCTGTCCCAGAAGCATGATCTCTGTCACCCCGTCCGCGGCCATCCGGCGGATCTCCCTTAAGATGGCTTCCGGCTGTCGGCTCCGCTCCCGCCCTCTTACATAGGGGACGATACAGTAGCTGCAGAAGTTATTGCAGCCAAACATAATATTGATCCCGGACTTGAAGGGGTATTTCCGCTGATTGGGCAGATCCTCCACGATCTTGTCCGTGTCCTTCCAGATATCGATCACCATACGCTCCGATGTCAGACGGGTGACCAGAAGCTCCGCGAACTTGTAAATGTTGTGAGTGCCGAAGATAATGTCCACAAAGGAATAGCTTTTCTTCAGCTTCTCCACCACCTGGGGCTCCTGCATCATACAGCCGCACAGGGCGATCATCATATGAGGGTTCTTTTTCTTCCGGGGTTTTTGCTGCCCCAGCCGTCCATAGAGCCTGGTATTGGCGTTCTCCCGCACGGTACAGGTGTTGTAGATCACAAAATCCGCCCGGTCTTCCGGGGCCTCCTCATAGCCTACAGATTCCAGGATCCCTCTAAGTTTCTCCGAATCCCTGGCGTTCATCTGGCAGCCGAACGTGATCACGTGATAAGAAAGGGGACGCCCAAGCGTCTCCTTTCTCTCCTGCACCAGTTCTCTGGCTTTCTCTATGAAATAATACTGTCTCTCCGGCTCTTTTGCCGGTATGTTCTCAAGCATATGCATGTTGGTTCCTGTCTTTCGATTATTCAAACCGGACCTTCATATAGCCCTTGATGGCCTCGACACATTTCTCAAAGCCAAGTTTTCCGCTGTTCAGGCACAGGTCGTAATTTCTTGCGTCCTCCCACTGGTGCCCGGTATAGTACCGGTAGAAATCTCCCCGGTATTTGTCCGTCTTCTCAATGAACCGCTCCATCTCTGGGCGGGTCATGCTGTTGCGCTCCAGGGAACGCTCCATGCAGAAATCCTTGTCTGCGTGGATAAATACGCTCATTACATTGGGATAATCCTTCAGCACGAAGTCCGCGCACCGTCCCACGATCACGCAGGATTCCTTATCCGCCAGGTCTTTGATCACTTTGGCCTGGTAGTTGAAAAGGTTCTCGTCTGAGACAAATCCGCTGCTCTCCGGCGGAAGAAGCTCTCCTTCGTAAGGCTTTTTCAGCACCTTGAACCAGCTGGCGATCTTCACCCGCTCGTCCGCCTGGCCGAACAGCCGCTCATTGATCCCGCTTTCCTCAGAAGCCATCTTCAGGATCTCCCGGCTGTAGCAGTTGATCCCAAGATCCCGGGCCAGCATGGCGCCGATGGTCTTTCCGCCGCTTCCGTACTGTCTGGCGATGGTAATTACAATGTTATCCATAAGACGACCCCCTATTCACCTAAATATGCTTTCTTAATGGAATCATTATTCAGAAGATCTGATGCCTTTCCTTCCAGTACGATGTTTCCTGTCTCCAGAACATATCCCCGGTCCGCGATGGACAGCGCCTTCTTGGCGTTCTGCTCCACCAGAAGCACGGTAGTTCCGCTGTCGCTGACCTCCTGGATGATGGAGAAGATCTCATTTACCATGATGGGAGAAAGCCCCATGGAAGGCTCGTCCATCAGAAGGATCTTGGGCTTGGACATCAGCGCCCGGCCCATGGCCAGCATCTGCTGTTCGCCGCCGCTTAAGGTTCCTGCCATCTGGTTTCTTCTCTCTTTGAGCCGTGGGAAACGCTGATATACCTTCTCCAGCGTCTCTTCGATCTCATTTCTGTCTTTTCTTGTATAAGCGCCCATCCGCAGATTCTCATAGACACTTAAGTCCGCGAACACACGCCGCCCTTCCGGCACATGCGCCATGCCAAGAGACACGATCTTATGGGCCGGCATTTTCGTCAGTTCTTTTCCTTCAAATACCACAGAACCGTTCTTCGGGGCAAGCAGCCCGGTAATGGTGTGGAGGATGGTCGTCTTCCCGGCGCCGTTGGCTCCGATCAGCGCGATCACCTCGCCCTGGTTGACTTCGAAGGAAACTCCTTTGATTGCCTGGATCACGCCGTAGTAAACTTCCAGGTCTTTGATCGTAAGCATTGCCATAACCTTTTCCTCCTTATTCTCCCAGATATGCGTTGATCACCTGCGGGGAGTTTAGGACCTCGCTGGTCTCTCCCTGCGCCAGGATCTGCCCGAAGTTTAAGACGGTAAGTTCCTCGCAGATCCCGCTGACCAGTTTCATGTCATGTTCAATAAGAAGGATGGTCATCTTAAATTCATCCCGCACGAAACGGATGGTATCCATCAGTTCTCCCGTCTCGTTGGGGTTCATGCCTGCCGCCGGTTCGTCCAGAAGCAGAAGCTTCGGCTCTGTGGCCAGCGCGCGGGCGATCTCCAGCTTCCGCTGCTTGCCGTAAGGAAGGTTGGATGCCTTGTACAGGGCTTCTTCCTCCAGTCCGAAGACCTTGAGAAGCTCCATGGCCTTCTCGTCCATCTCTTTTTCCACCTTCTTATAGCCCGGCAGCCGCAGGATCCCGGTTACCGCAGAGTAGGGATGGTGATTGTGGAGACCCACCTTCACATTGTCCAAAACAGACAACTCTTTGAAGAGGCGGATGTTCTGGAAGGTTCTGGCGATCCCTTCTTTGTTGACCTCAATGGTCTTCTTGCCGGTGATATCTTTGCCGTCCAGGATCACCTTACCGGTGTCTGGTTTATACACGCCTGTGAGCAGATTGAATACGGTGGTCTTGCCGGCGCCGTTTGGGCCGATCAGGCCGTAGAGCTGCTTCTCCTGAATGGAGAGATTGAAGCTGTCCACCGCCCGCAATCCTCCGAAGGAGATTCCCAGGTTTTTTACATCTAATAATGCAGCCATGGTTAGTTAACCTCCTTTTTTCTGAATTTCAGGAATGCCAGATGCCGCTCTCTCCACTCGATGGCTTTAGGAGCCCAGTTGAACAGCATCATCACGATCAGCACGATGGCGTAGATCAGCATCCGGTAGTCGGACAGCTCTCTTAAAAGCTCCGGGATCAGGGTCAGGACTACCGCGGCGATGATGGAGCCCCGGATATTCCCGATGCCGCCCAGTACTACAAATACCAGGATCATGATGGACATGTTGTAGCCGAAGTTATCCGTGGTGGCGGTAAGACTGGACAGGTTGTGGGAGTACAGTACGCCCGCCAGGCCTGCCAGGGCCGCAGAAACGGTAAATGCCATCAGTTTATATTTAGTGATATTGATCCCCACGGACTCTGCCGCGATCCGGTTGTCCCGGATGGCCATAATGGCGCGGCCGTCTCTGGAATCTACCAGGTTTGTCACAATAAAGAGTGTGATCAGAAGGAGGATAACGCCGATCAGGAAGGTAGAATCCGTTGGCGTTCCTGTGATCCCCTGAGGTCCGTTGATGATCACATCTCCTTCCAGATCCATGTCAAGGGACATGGCATCCTTCATGGAGAAATGGAATCCGTCGGCGTCCTTTCCGATCCAGAGAACATTCACCAGGTTCTTGATGATCTCGCCAAATGCCAGGGTCACGATGGCCAGGTAGTCTCCTTTCAGCCGCAGGGCCGGAATTCCGATCAGGATCCCGAATACTGCCGCTGTGGCGGCTCCGATCAAAAGCGCCAGGAAAAACCGCAGAGGCGCTGCCGTGATCACATCCTGAGTACATCTTGAGAAAAATGCACTGGAGAACGCTCCCACGCACAAAAATCCCGCGTGTCCCAGGCTCAGTTCACCCAGGAAGCCTACTACCAGGTTCAGGGACACAGCCATGATGGCGTACATACAAAGAGGCACCATCAGACCTTCCAGCAGACTGGACATGCTTCCGGTTGAGATCATGGTCTGGGCGATCACATATACGATGATCACCATTGCGTAGGTGATCAGATTATTCTTTGTCGTTTTCTTCATCTTCTTCAACATCTTCCCCCACCTACACTTTCTCTTGAATGTTCTTGCCCAGGATACCGGTAGGCTTCACCAGAAGAACGATGATCAGGACCGCAAACACAATGGCGTCCGCCATCTGGGATGAGATATAGGCACGGGCCAGGATCTCGATCACACCCAGAAGGATTCCTCCGATAAACGCTCCGGGGATGGAGCCGATACCGCCAAATACCGCCGCCACGAAGGCCTTGATACCCGGCATGGCCCCGGTGTAGGGAGACAGACTGGGATAAGCGGAACAGAGCAATACGCCTGCGATGGCCGCCAGAGCGGAGCCGATGGCGAAGGTCAGGGCAATGGTCCCGTTCACATTGATACCCATCAGCTGGGCTGCGCCCTTGTCCTCTGACACGGCGCGCATGGCCTGTCCGGCTTTAGACTTGCGGATGAAGAGCATCAGTACCACCATGATCACGATGCAGGCGATGATGGTGACGATGGTCTCGCCGGAGATGTTCAGTTTTCCGCCTGCCAGAGACAGACCGGACCAGCTTACTACCGTCTGGAAAGACTGATTGTTCGGTCCGAAGATCAGAAGCGCCAGGTTCTGCAGCAGATAGCTGACGCCGATGGCCGTGATCAGTACAGCCAGCGGGGACGCCGCATTCCGCAGAGGTTTGTAGGCGACACGCTCGATCAATACACCCAGAGCGGTACAGGCTACCACCGCCGCCAGCACGCTGACCACAGGCGGAAGTCCTGAGGTGGTCATACAAGTCAGCGCCACATAAGCGCCGATCATGATAACATCACCGTGAGCAAAGTTCAGCATCTTGGCAATGCCGTATACCATGGTGTATCCAAGGGCGATGATCGCGTATACGCTTCCCAGACTTAATCCGTTGATCAAATAAGATACAAAATCCATACACACACCCTCTCATCTCTTTTTCTCTAAGAAAGGGCTGCCCAAAGGCAGCCCTCCGATTCTTTTGTAAATGATATTACATTGCCTCGTAAGTGCCGTTGCTGATCACTACAGCTTTTGCTTCCTTGGAAGGCTCACCGTCTGCAGACCAGGTGATGCCTGCTCCGGTCAGACCGTCGATGGTGATCTCGGTCATAGCGGTCTTCATCGCTTCACACATATCGGAAATGCTCATATCCGGTGTAACCTCTCCCTGCTCAGCGGCTGCCTTGATAGCGTAGATACAGTCATAAGCGTCAGCTGCGAACTGGATCGGAGCGATATCAAAGGCCTCTTCATAAGCTTTGACAAAGGTCTGGGTCATCTCGTCCTCCGCGTCAGCGGTGAACGGGGTCAGAAGCATAACGCCTTCTGCAAGAGAAGTATCAAATCCTTCTACATCCAGCAGTCCGTCCAGACCGTCACATCCGAAGAACTTCGGTGTGAAGCCCATCTTGTCTGCCTGAGTCAGGATCAGGGAAGCTTCCTGATAGTAGATCGGCAGGAATACCAGCTCAGCGCCGGAACTCTTGGCCTTCTGCAGCTGTACAGAGAAGTCGGTCTTGCTGTCAGCGGTGAACGCCTCTGCAGCTACCACTTCCAGGCCCTTAGACTCTGCCTCTTTGGCAAAGTTCTGGTAGATACCGGAAGAATATACGTCAGAGCTGTTATAAATTATTGCAACCTTGGTTGCCAGCTTGTTGTCTGCGATATAGTCCGCAGATGCAGTTCCCTGGCTGGGGTCAGAGAAGCAGATACGGAATGCATTGTCATACTGGATACTCTCAACCGCTGTGGCGGAAGGAGTCAGCTGAAACATATTGTCCTCAGCGGTCTCTTTCACAACTGCGGTACAGGGGTTGGAAGTTACGGTACCAACCAGCATCTGCATACCCCAGTCCTTCAGAGTGTTGTACGCGTTGACGGATTTCTCAGAGTTGTTCTGATCATCCTCGAACTGGAACTCGATCTGTTTGCCGTTGATTCCGCCGGCCTCATTGATCTCGTCTACCGCCAGCTGCGCGCCGTTCTGTACGGCTGTTCCGTAAGCGGCTGCATCACCTGTGGTAGGTCCAATGCCGCCGATCTTAAAGGTATCAGAATTGGAAGCCTGTTCCTCATCGGAACCGCCGCCGCAGGCTGCCAGTGACGTAAGTGCCAGGGAAGCCGCAAGTACAAGGCTCAGTGCTTTTTTCATTTTCATAATAATTCCTCCTTCGAACCTCTCATATCTTTTATACTGATTGTTTTCAATATTAAACCCTCTGAAACCCCTTTGTCAACCAAAAATGCTCATTTTTTAGAATCCACTCTATTTTTTTACAAACAGAGGTCTCTCAGACAAAACGGCGTCTGGAAGCATCGTATTCATAATCGATGCCCTTAAGGGTGCGCAGGATCCACTCCTGATCAGCCTGCATATCCTCACACAGCGCCTCAAGGGATGGATACTGATCCCTGAGCTTGGTGTTCACCACACTCAGCAGCATTACCGGGTCTTTAGGCAGTCCCATCTGCATAAATGCTCCTCCTTTCCGTCACCACCATATCCATAGGGCAGTCCAGCTCCGTAACCGTGAGCTCTGCAAGGATCTGACACTCGAAGGCCAGCCCCACCCGGCAAAGTCCCGGATGGCCGGCAAGAAAACGGTCGTAAAACCCGCCGCCGTATCCCAGCCGGTTCAAGTGTTCATCAAAAGCAAGACCCGGCACGATGGCCAGGCCTTCTCTTCCCGCTCCTTCGATCCCTTCCTCCGGCTCCGGGATCCCGAAGACGCCGGGATAAAGCTTCCCGGTGGAAGTGACCGGGTAGAACCGGATCTGACGGCCCTGCACCCGGGGCGCCCACACCCGTTTGTGCCGGCGCCAGGCCTCCCGGAGGATCTCCCCGGTGGGGACTTCTGTGCCAAAATCCAGATAGCAGTAGATCTCCGACGCGCTCTGGAAGGCCGGAAGCGCCAGAAGCCTTTCTGTGGCAACCTTGCCGGCTTCCCGGCGGCCGCTCTCTCCCAGGGCTTCTCTCGCCGCCTTCATCCGTTTCCTAATTTGCTCTTTGGTTTCCATTTTTGTTCCCGAATTTCTTTCCCAGGTCGGTAATACTGCCGTCTGCCTCCTGGATGGAAATGTTGTTCAGCTGGCTTCGCAGACTCTGCTTGAAAGCTTCCACATACTCCCTTCTCAGGATCTGCTGCTCCTTGCGCTCCGTCTCGGTTAAACCCTCTGCCTTAGACTTGTGGTACAATTCATTGATGCGGGCGATCTTCTTTTCGTCCATGTATTTCATCCCTCCTGACGGTATTGGTCAAACTACCGCTCTATCTTACACCATCCACGCCCGGAAGTCTATGTTTTTAGCTGGAATAATTTTCCAGGAACCCGTAGAGCTGGGCCTCTCCTTCTACATATTTGCCGTTTCGCACTTCTTCCCGCACAGAAGGAGGCAGCTCGTCAAACCGGATATCCGTGTATTCATAAGCTGTCGTCCGGTCGCTTAAGTAGACCACCACATATCCGTTGACTTCCATCAGATAATAGCAGTCTTCCTTCATCGCGGCGCCGTCTGCAGTGACAGATTCTTCCTCTGCCTCCGTCTCTTTTCTTTCCTCTTCTTCTGTCTTCTGCTCCGCCTGGGCCCGCTCCTTCGCCTTCTGAAAGGTGAACTGATAGGCGCAGGTGATCATAAGGACAGCAATGATAGCGACAGCAAAAAAGCCAATCCCGTACTTGTTCTTCATAAGGACAACTCCTTTTTTAGTACAGTATTGGCTTTTTGAACTTCAAATATACGTTTGCACTCTAACGAAGCAGATGGAGCTTCTTGCACAGGGAGACAAGCTTGGTTCCCTTGGGTACTTCCCGAAGCTCTGCCTCTGTCAGTCCGCCAAGAAGGATCAGGGACACCCCGTAGACAGCCACTGCCACAAGAAGAGCTACCACGGTAGCGATCTGGGTTCCCACGAAAAGCTCAAAGAGCAGATGGACAAGGAGCGCCGCTCCTCCCATCAGCACTGCGGCAGCCGCCGGGATCACAAAGGTCTTGCGCTGTTCCTGCACATATCCCACTTCCTCCCGAAGCGAATGGGAATTCAGGATACAGGTGGAGGCGGAAAAGACGATCTTGCTCACTACCACTGCATAGACGCCCCATTCAAAGACTACCATCATGATAAACAGCGCCACAACGTGGATCCCCAGGGAAATGGCCGCGTTTCGCACCGGGATCATCATCCGGTCCATCCCCTGCAGAACGGCGTTGGTCACTGTGGAGAGACAGTAAAAGATCACCGAAAGGGCTCCCACCTGGAGGATCCTTGACGCTTCCGCATTATTTTCCGTGAAGAACAGAAGGTCCAGCACCGGGCGGGCCAGCACCAGAAGTCCAACGGCGCTGGGAATGGCGATCATCATGTCAAACTTGGCAAAAAGAGCGATCTTCCGGTGGACCTGCTTGCGGTTTCCTGCCTTGACCGCCGCCACCAGGCTGGGGATCAGAGACGTTGCCAGCGCGTTGGAGAAAGCCAGCGGCACATTGATCACCGTATCATATTTTCCACTCAGAATCCCCACATAGTTGGCATACTCCGCCTCCTGATAGCCCTGAGCCGACATGATAGAACCGAACATAGCGTTGTCCACCACGCCGCACAGGTTGTAGACGGTAGAACTTAAGAGCACCGGTGCGATGGTGATAAAAAGGATCTTGAATATCTTCTGATAACTCTCCCTCTTCCGGGTCCGGTCTTTCCGCATCTGACGTTTCAGGACCCGCCGGTACACCGAGAAGATGAACACCAGAAGCAACAGGGCGCTGGCGGCTCCCGCCACAGTACCAAGAGTTCCTCCCGCAGCGGCGAAGGCATAGCCCAAAGATCCGTCGGAAGCAGCCCTTCCGGCCTTCAGAAGCAGGTACGCGCCCAGAACGCTGACTACTGCGTTGACGATCTGTTCCAGCACCTGGGAGAAGGCGGTGGGGATCATGGATCCGTTGCCCTGAAAGAAACCACGGAATACGCCAAGAAGGGCAACCACCAGGATACAGGGTGCCAGCACCCGCAGGGCATAGGCGCTTAAGCTCATAGCCATAAGCTCAGAGGCGATAAACCCGGCGCCAAAGAAAATAATCAGCGCCGCCGTGCCGCCCACTGTGATGGCGAAAGCCAGGGCGCCCCGGAATACCTTGTAAGCGTTCCGGTACTGGCCTACGGCCACTCTTGCCGAAACCAGCTTGGACACTGCCAGAGGCAGGCTGTAAGAAGTAAGAGTCAGGACGATGGCGTAGATCTGAAACGCCACCCCGTAGTAGCCCATCCCCGTGTCGCCCATGATATTGACCAGAGGCACACGGTACACTGCGCCGATGATCTTGGTGATCACACCGGCTACCGCCAGGATGGAACCCTGTACCAGAAAACTTTTTCCGCTTGTCTGCTTTGAATTTGCCATGTTTCTTCTATCATCCTATCGTAAATCTATCGTAAAATCTGCAGTTTCTCCAGGATCTTCTCCTGGAGCGCTTCCATTTCTCTTCGCTCTTCCTCTTCCATATGGTCGTAGCCGGACAGATGGAGGATGGAGTGGACCACAAGGAACGCATACTCCCGCCGGGGTGCATGGCCATACTCCTCCGCCTGGGAGAGCACTTTCTCCTTGGAGATCACAATGTCGCCCAGCAAAAGCCTTCCGGTCTCCGGATCAAAACAGTCCGGACGGTCTTCCAGAAAATCAAATTCCCCCGGGGTCTCATATTCGATCATGGGAAAGGAAAGCACGTCTGTGGCCCGGTCAATGTCCCGGAATTCCCGGTTCATCTCCCGGATCTGCCCATTCATAGTAAGAAGCAGATTTACCTCTGCTTCATAAGGACATCCAATCTCATCCAGGGCGGCTTCCGCCGCTTCCCGGGCAAGTGTTTCTGTATCGACGGGGAGCTTAAGATCCCCCTCTTCCTCCAGATATATGGTCATGAACGTTTCCTCCTGCCCCGGTTTTTATTTCTTGCCGAACGGCTCTCATACTCTTCGTAGGCCTTGACGATCTTCTGTACCAGCGGATGACGTACTACGTCCTTGCTGGTCAGATGGCAGATACTGATATCCTCGATCTTCTGCACCACCGCCGTGGCCACATCCAGGCCGGACACCTGGCCTGCGGGGAGATCCTTCTGAGTCTCGTCGCCGGTAATGACCACCTTGGATCCAAACCCGATCCTGGTAAGGAACATTTTCATCTGGGCCGGTGTGGTGTTCTGCGCCTCATCCAGGATGATAAATGCATTGTCCAGAGTACGTCCCCGCATGTAGGCAAGGGGCGCCACCTCGATCAGGCCTTTCTCAGAATTCTTCAGGAAGCTTTCCGCTCCCATGATCTGATACAAAGCGTCATACAGCGGCCGGAGATAGGGATCGATCTTGCTCTGCAGATCTCCCGGCAGGAACCCCAGCTTCTCTCCTGCCTCAATAGCCGGACGGGTCAGAATGATCCGCCCCACCTCGTTGTTCCGAAAGGCAGTGATGGCCATGGCCATGGCAAGATAAGTCTTGCCGGTTCCGGCAGGCCCCAGGCCGAAGACAATCATCTGGCGCCGGATGGCGTCCACGTACTTCTTCTGTCCTACAGTCTTGGGCTTGATCGGTTTCCCCTGAAGAGTATGGCAGATAATGTCCCGGTCAATCTCCAGTACGGAGTCTTCCTGGCCTTCCATGGCAAGCGCCAGGGTATAGTCTACGTTCTGCTCCTGGATCACATTCCCCCTCCGGGACAGCTCCAGAAGCTGTGAGAGGACACTTCTGGCCCGTTCCACCTGGGCTGCGTCCCCTAAGATCTTCACACTCTCGTCTCTTGCGATCAGTGTAACATGTAACGCCCGCTCGATCTTCTTGGCAAAGACATCGAACTGGCCGAATAGATTCTTCGCATGTTCAGCAGGGATCTCAATTACTGCTTCCATCATTCCCATCTGCATCTTCTCCTGACTGTTCTTGCGGGGGAATCTCGGTCTTCACCGCAGGCTTTGCTTCCCCCACCGGCATAAGGACGGTCAGTGTCCCCTGTGCCCGGGCCTCCTTGGACCCTGTGTATATTTTAACATCATTCTCGATAATTTCTACCCCTTTTTTCTCCAAATCTTCGCAATAGCCGGAAAACCTGGCGCTAAGAAGGACGCGGATCTGGGATTTTGTATAAGTTTTTTTCAGGCTTTCATAAGGCCGCAGGGTCTGTACGCCCCAGGATACCGGCAGATAAAAATTGCCGAAGATCCGCCCCTGCCACTGACGGGACTCGCTACGGAATTTCGGATAAGGATGATCCATCAGCCCAAGGGAGAACCGCAGATTGCCGATCTTCAGGAAATACTGGGTCTTCTCCACTGGAAGGTCTTTTTTCTCCTCCCAGGTCAAAGACATCGGATCCTCATAGAAGATCTTCGTCCTGGCAAGGATATCCGCGTCGGAGACATGGTACTGGAACCCGGTGACTTCCCCGGCATCGTTTTTCACCGGCACCTGGCCGGAGACCAGCACATCCCCCTTTTTTACTTCCTGGCCTTCTTCCACCTGAGCCACGCCCTCCCGCACGATCATGGAAGTGATCACACCGTCCTCTTTCGCCACCAGATCTACAGGCTCTGTCTCCTCCCTGCTTGGTTGGTTTTTTCCTTCCTGGCTTAAGGCGGTTTCATTTTCCTTTACCCGGATCAGAAGCCGGGTTCCTTCCAGGGAAGCAGAGACCCAGATGATCTCTTCGTATTCTCTGCGGATATCCCTGGCAATACCGGCGCAGTCCACCTGGGAAACCCGAATGCCCGGATACACATGGTCAGACTTTAAAAATTCCAGCAGATCTTCCTCTGTATAGGCGAGATTTCCCCGGATCTCAATATTCCAGAGCAGCCCGGAGAAGAGCCACAAAAGGCACAAGCACAGGACTGCGCCTGCGAAGAACGCTTTCCTTCTGCGGTATTTCTGTAAATAAAAAGGAAGACCGAACCGCTTAACGATAACCGCTTTTGTTCCTGTCTTCCTGATGATCGGTTTTAATTTTCGAAATCCCGGGATAGAAATATTCATTTCGTAGGCGCCGGATACGGGCCGGATGTCCCAGAGGCAGATGTTTCTGTGGCCGCAGGCGTTTAGAAACCGCTCTGCGTAGATTCCCTGCACCCGGATACGCAGATACCCCCGGATATAACGGATAAGCCGTGACAGCAAGCGCGATCCCTCCTCTAGCGATGATATTCGATGGCTTTGATCTGACCGCTGATCTTCATCTCGTCGTTGGTATAGTAGACCACCTGAAGCCTTTGTCCGGTCACCTTGATCTGACCGCCCTTGATCAGGATACGCACCATTTCCTCTGTATATTCCAGGATCCCCCGGTAATTCTCCAGATGGAGCTCGCTCTGCCCCAGAACGTACAGAACCGGCAGACCCATGACCACATCCCTGGGAAGCTGAGACGCCTGAAGCACCCGCTCCCGGAAAGGCTGACTCTTTTCCTCTTTCTTTTCCCTCATAAAATCGCCAATAATGGATTTTACAACAATCTATGCTGACATTTCCTCAAATATGCGCTTTACTTACCGGCGGCCAAGGAGCGCCGGAACTCCCAGCTTAAAGACGACTCCTGCGGCAAGGGCTGTCCAGGCCGCCGCCCGCTGCTCCCTCTTCCCGGGGCAGAGCATGCGGATACGGGCAAAGCTTCCGTGAAGCGAAGATGTCCGATCCTCCGCCCCTTCCGTCTTTCCCTCCTCTTTATCACATCTGTGAAAGATGTCCGCCAGGATCTTGAGACAGGCATAGAACTGGGTCAGAAGAAAAATCCCCAGCAAAAAGCCTCGCAGCCATCCGACGACGCCCCCTTTTGGACGGCGCAGCCATCCGGCCAGGCCAACCAGTCCCATGATAACCCCAAGTCCTGTGGCAATATGGTGGATCCAGATACAGATCCCCTCTTCTCTTTTGCTCATATCCGATTCCCGCCTTTCTTACCTGGATTGTAGCAGATTGCCTGGATAAAATACAGCAAAACAAATCGCAAGTTTCTACAAAAAGGGACAGGGTATTTTCAATCTGGGACGTGGTATTTTTAAAAAGAACACGTCCCCACTGAATATGGTTTCCTCTTAAACACTTCTCTGGCCTTGGAATCTACCTTTGATTCCATAGAAGAATAATTACGTACCAGGTCTCTGCGGATTTCTTTCCGGCTGCGCTTCTCTCTTCTCATCTTACAAAACTCCTTCCGTCACGATGGGTTTTTTGACTTACTAATTAATTATAAGAGAGCATAGCACAGAAATATTCTTTTATTGTTAGCTGGATTTTAAATTCTGGTAAAGGAGGTTAAAGGCTGATCCGCATTCCCGTCTTCCACTGCCGCACCTGGCTTCCCAGCTCCTGGCGCAGGATCTGGAACGCCTTCTCTCCGGTACAATGGCCAGTGTAGATCTTCTCCACGCCTGTGGACTGGATCTTGCGCGCCAGGGAGCGCACTTCCGCCTCCGGCTTATGGAACAGGTGGAACCCTCCCAGCATCGCGTAAATCGGCTGGCCGGGAAATGTGTCCATCACCTCCCGGATGATCACTTCCACGCCGCCGTGGCTGCAGCTGTTGAAGATCACCAGCCCTTTTTGCGTTTCAAACACCAGGCTCTGTTCATGGGAGAAATCATCGGGTCTCCAATGCCTTCCTGTCCGGCGGTACATTCCGGCCCGCAGGCCGGCTCTCTCCAGCTGCGCCGCCTTATGGGGGATCAGATAAATGCCTTCTTCCAGTTCATAGTCTCCCGCCACGCGGACGATCCGGTCCTGATACCGTTTCAGTTCCCCTCTCTTGATCCCAATGTATTTTTTGCGAAGCCATTTCTGGGAGTAGCAGTCTTCCTCTGCCTTCTCCCTGATATACAAAGAGGCATGATCATTTTCCCGGAAAAATGCGGACATCCCGTCGCTGTGGTCATAATGGGCGTGAGAAAGCACTGCGTGATCCACCTCTCCAAGATCGATCCCAAGTCTTCTGGCATTCCTGGCAAAAAGCCCGGAGGCTCCGGTATCCAGAAGGATCTTCCACTTCTCATATTCGATGAGAAAGCTTAATCCCCACTCTCCCTTAAGAGGGCCGTTTCTCAGATTATCCACCAATACCGTTACTTTCATCCCTTACTCCTCCTCTGTCAGATCCTTCTCTCTCCAAATCACTGCCTCTTACAGAAATGTCTTATAATCCTCGTAATTCTTCGCCAGCAGCTCCGGCGTGTCCAGCCCGTAGGGACATTTGCTCTTGCACTGTCCACAATGGAGGCAGTTCTCGATCTTCTTCATTTCTTCCTGCCACTCCTGGGAAACCCAGGCCGCCTGAGGCGCCCTGCGGATCATCAGGCTCATGCGGGCACAGTCGTTGATCTTGATCCCCGCCGGACAGGGCATACAATATCCGCAGCCCCGGCAGAAATCCCCGGACAACTGCCCCCGGTCTGCCTGGATCACTGCTTCCAGATCCCCGGACAGTCTGGGCGGATTCTCCTGGTAAGACAGGAACTCATCCAGCTCGCTTTCTCGCTGCACGCCCCAGATCGGCGCCACATGGGAGAATTCCGGCTGTGCCAGATATGCGTAAGCGCAGGCTGAATTGCGGATCAGCCCTCCCGCCAGTCCCTTCATGGCGATAAAGCCCATACCTGCCTCCCTGCAGGCGTCTACGATTTCTCTGTCCTTCTCGGAAGCCAGATAAGAAAATGGAAACTGCAGCGTCTCATAGAGACCGGATTCAATGGCTTCCCTGGCCACGGCCAGGCGGTGATTGGTGATCCCGATATGCCGGATCTTCCCCGTTGCTTTGGCTTCTTCCATCGCCTCATAGAGGCCGGTGCCATCCCCTGGTTTTGGACAAAACGCCGGATTATGGAACTGATAGATATCAATATAATCCGTCTGAAGATTGCCAAGGCTGGTCTCCAGATCCTTCCAGAAGGTCTCCACGTCCGTGGCCGCCGTCTTGGTGCTGATCACAATGCGGTCTCTGACCCAGGAAAGGGCCGCCCCCATCTTCTCTTCACTGTCTGAGTATGCCCGGGCAGTGTCAAAATAATCCACCCCGTGATAGAACGCCTTCTGCAGAAGATAGACTGCGTCCTTCTTGCTGATCCGCTGGATGGGGAGCGCGCCAAATCCATTTTTATTCGCTTCAATCCCTGTTTTTCCCAATACTACCTTATCCATATGCGTCCTCCTTTATGGTTTTACTGCAAATTTTATCACATGTTCCTTTTTTTGTTCAAAGATCTCATAAGCCTCCATAATCTCATCCAGCCCGCAGCGGTGAGTGATGAGAAAACTGACATCCAGCTTCCCCCGGGCAGTCAGATCCCTGATCTCCTGCCCGTAACGGCCGTCCACGCCTCCGGTCCTGAAGGTCAGGTTCTTCCCGTACATGTCCGGCAGCGGCAGTGTCTGGGGCTCTTCATACATAGCCACCACCACAACCACCGCGTTGGGCCGGGCGATCTGCCATGCCGTCTGGAAGGTGTCCTCTCCGCCGGCTACTTCCAGAACCACATCAGCGCCCCGTCCCTCTGTCAGGTCCCGTACCTTCTCCGGAAGGTCTCCTTCTCCCGGGATCAAAGTCACATCTGCCAGGCCTTTCTTTTTCGCCAAGTCCAGCCGATAGGGGTCTGTATCAATGGCAAGGATCCTGGCCGGCGTATAGAGCCGGGCGCAGGCCATGGTGCAAAGTCCCGTAGGGCCGGCTCCGATAACCGCTACCGTATCCCCGGGCCGGATCTTTCCAATATCCGCCGCCCAGTATCCGGTGGACAGAATGTCCCCATTGAAAAGGGCCTGCTCATCTGCCACTCCATCCGGGATCACCGTCAGGCCATTGTCTGCATAGGGGACACGGACATACTCCGCCTGTCCTCCGTCAATCCTGCAGCCCAGCGCCCAGCCGCCCTGAGGATCCTGACAGTTGTTCACAAATCCTCTCTTGCAGAAGAAGCACTCTCCGCAGAAGGTTTCCACATTAACTGAGACCCGGTCCCCCGCCTTCACCTTCCGGACTCCGCTTCCAGTCTCCACAACTACTCCAACAAATTCATGGCCCAGGATCGTTCCCGGTACGGCCTTTGGCACCGCGCCATGCTTGATATGGATATCACTGGAGCAGATGGTGGTCAGCGTCACTTTGACAATGGCATCCTTTTCATCCAGAATCCTGGGGACTGGCCGTTCCTCCAGAGCAAGGATCCCCTTTCCCTTATATACTACCGCTTTCATAAAGCAAGCGCCTCCATTTCCTCACGGATCTCATCTTCACAGGACTGCATGGCCTTTAATGTCTTCTCAAACAGATCATTTAAGTCCCATCCCAGTCTCTGTGCTCCTTCCCGGATGGTATCCCTGGAACAGCCTGCCGCGAACCGCTTGTCCTTGAACTTTTTCTTCACACTGGACACTTCCATGTCCTGAACGCTTTTGGAAGGGCGCATAAGCGCAGCCGCGCCGATCAGTCCCGTCAGCTCATCCGCGGCGAAAAGCACTTTCTCCATCTCAAGTTCCGGCTCCACGTCACAGCAGATTCCGTATCCATGAGAACAAATAGAGTGGATCATGTCCTCTCCCACCCCTGCTTCCCGCAGAAGTTCCGGCGCCTTCACACAGTGTTCTTCCGGGTACTGTTCAAAATCAATATCGTGGAGAAGCCCTGTGATCGCCCAGTAATCCGCTTCATCTCCATACCCAAGTTCATTGGCAAACCAGCGCATGGTCTTTTCTACCGTAAGTCCATGCTGGATATGGAAGGGCTCCTGGTTGTATTTCCGCAATAGTTCCAGCGCTTCTTCTCTTGTCAGATTGCTTGTCATGGTATCATACCTCCTTCTGTCTTTCCTCAGATCTCCACCACGTTCACCGGATTGCCGTGTTCCCGGAGGATCTCCAGCATGTCCCTGGTCTTAAGCCAGACAGTGGCCGTATTGTCGTTGGGATGTACCCCCAGGAATCCAGGCTCCTCCAGGAAGTCTCTGTCCAGGAAAAACTGGACCTTCCTCTCTTCATCATTGAGAAGTCCAAAAGGCGTTACCGCCCCCGGGATCAGACCAAGGATCTCCATAAGATCCGATTCACTTGCGAATCCCAGACGGCGGGTGTTGTTGCGGCTGCGGAATTCCTTCAGATCCACCCGCTTCTCTCCCTTGACAGTGATGAGATAATAGTTCTTCTTTTTATCATCACGGACGAAAAGATTCTTGGCCTCCTGTTCCGGATAAGGAAGCTGGATCCGGGCCACCTCCTCCATGTTGTAGACAGCCTCATGTTCCGTGATCTCGTGCCAGATATCCCTGCTGTTCAGATAATCATAGATCTCCTGCTTATTCATACCGTTGCCCTCTCTTTACATTATCTACAGTACCCGTTCATACACAAGAAATTTCCTGGGAACCCCAATATCCGCATAAGTGATCTCAACTGTATCTCTATACTGAAAGCCAAAAGACCGGTACATTTTTTGAGGAATCTCATTTCCCTCAATACAGTCCAGCCGGATAGCCTTCTGCCCCCATTTTTCTGCTGTTGAGATAGCGTGTTCCACCAGTTTCCGGGAGTATCCTCTTTTGCCATATTCTGGAAGGACGCGCAGTGCATGAAGTATCACAACCTTCTCTTTCTCTGCGTTTACCTGCCATTTTACCAGGTCGTAAGCCTTGTCACAGTCATGATCCATAATGTAGGCTGCCACGATCCGTTCATCTTCAATCCCTACGAACTGCTGTCCCCGATCTATGGCTCCTTTGATCATTTCCCCGGAAGGGAATCCGCCTTTATCTCCGTCTGGGAGAAACTCTTTCTCACCCAGCACCTGGCACATCCTCTCGTAAAATGCAAGTAATTCTTTATAATCCTTGTCAACTGCCCTGCGAATTATCATGAACACACCTCAAAATTCAATACACTGTACTAAACAGCTATTTTTTATTATAACACTCGCCACGAAAAAAGACCATATTGGTTTCCCAATATGGCCCGGTCGTTTCCCTTGCTATTGATCCTTATAATTTCTCACTGCGTTATGGAAATAATAATAAGGGATCACAAGCAGGATAATGTTGATCACGATCTCCACAATACTGCTTCCGGTCTGGAAGAACGCGGCAAGCTGGATGATAAAAAGCAGCCCGCCCAGAATGACTGTAAGAAGGGACTTCTTGTTAGACATAACCAGTCCGATCAGTCCTGCGATGATCTTGAAAATGTTCATCGCGTAAATCGCCACGATCCCTGCAAGGGCAGATTTCAGTGCGGATTCTGACAGCCCTGCGGCCGTTTCTGCCTCACTTGCACCAAGCAGCAGCTGTACTGCCAAGATAGAGATCACACCCAGCAGAATTACCAGGATACTTGCGATCCGAAGATGTTTACAACCTCTTCTTTGCATTTCTTTTCCTCCGTAATTCATTCCTTTGAATAAATGAAAAATCAACGTAGGTGATTATAAATGCCCCAGCCCTTCCTGACAAGAAAAACAACCAAAATAAGCAGGAAAACTACAGATAATTATTCTTTTACAAGATCTCCCGGGGATAAACCATTCCCCACTGTTTTCGCAGCCGGTCCATGATCTCCATGACCAGGACACTGTCTGAAAGGGGCATGGAAGAACTCTCCTTTGCTCCCGCCCGGATCGCCTCGATACATTCCCGCACCTCATATTCATATCCGCTGATCTGCTCCGGTACATCCATCTGCTTCAGGAGCCGGTCTTCCGCATCGTAGACCGCGATACTCCGTGGATTGTTGATATTTTCCACTACAATATAGCCTTTCTCTCCATAGAAAATCCCCTTCCGGTCGGATCTGCTGTAAATGTCATGGGTCAGCACCGCCATCCTTCCATCCTTGAAAAATAGGGTGATGGATTCCATGGCATCCACGCCGGTATCCGTCATGCGGACCGAGGACTCCATCCGTTCAATGTCCGTTCCAAAATGCATCAGCGCAAAATTCAGCCCGTACACACCAATGTCCAGAAGCGCTCCTCCGGCCAGTTCCGGCCGCATGATCCGCTCCTTCCCACTGATGGGATAAGAGAGATTTGCCGTCAGCACCGAAACCTTTCCGATAATCCCGCTTTCAACTACTTCCCGGATCATCTGCCTGGAGGGCATATACCGGGTCCAGATAGCTTCCGCCGCAAAAACCTGCTCCTGCTCTGCAAGTTCCATGATCTTCCGGGCTTCCCCTGCATTCATGGTAAATGCCTTTTCACAGAGAACCGGTTTTTTATGCCGGATACACAGCTCCATATTTTCATAATGGCAGGAATGAGGCGTGGCAATATAGACCAGCTCCACTTCCGGGTCTTCGCACAGCGCTTCATAACTTCCGTAAGCCTTTGTAAATCCATATTCCCGGGCAAATGCTTCCGCCCGGGAAAGACTCCGTGAAGCCACCGCATAACACTCGGCCTCCTCCATCTGGATCAATGTTCTGGTGAATGTCTCCGCCATCGGCCCGCAGGCCAGAATTCCTATTTTCATAATTACCTCCCTACTTGAACTGCCGTTACACTGATATAGTCATTTCCCTGATACCTGTATTCAATAGTAATGACACATGTCCCATAAATATCCCCGTCATCCATATTCTGGAAGAATTTGCCAGAATCAAGGGCCACCCGTACATCACTGCCCTCCTGCTCATACGTCAGGTTATCCGCCATCCATACAGGGTCGTCGCTTGTCCCGTCCCGGAACTCTCCCTGCACGCTCCGGACCAACTCCGGATGGATATCCTGATAATCATAGTCCTGAAAATGTAGGACCACCACAGGATCAGTTTGCAGGGACACCATGGGGATATCTCCCTCGATCTTTCCAAGGACTGCTTTCTTATAGGCTTCTGGTTTGGCCTTTTCAGACTCTGCAGTATAAGTGATCGCCCGCGAAGGCGACGAATCCCGCAGGTTCACGGTCATCCTCACCAGGGTATCGCTGTTGATACGCGCGCCGTCTTCCGTCGCCTGAAATGCATTGTGCAGGATCACCGCAAAAGCCACCACCGCGACCAAGAGGATCCCCAACAGCGCCAGCAGAAGCCGCTTCAAAAATCCTGAAGACATTCTACCACCTCCGCCTTAACAATAGCTGATCTGCCGGGAAAAGAACAGCAAGAATTCTTTTACATCAAAGGACTTCTGCTATAGGATTTAAAGAATCGAAATCAACAAAGTCAACTTTTGAGTTAAAGGTTTCTATCAAAGCTTTATCCTCAGCAGTTTTTTTATCTTCCGGCAAGTTTTTTATCTTGTTGTATAAAAGCGTCATCATCGTTTTATGCTTAAAAGACAATTTCTGATAATCAATCCCGCCTCGCAAATGAAAGACAAATGCTGATTTTAATAAATCCTCTGGCACCTGCTTGCTTATGGAATTTCTGATATTACTTATGTTTTCTTTATCGCATACATCTGCCAAACCAACTGTCACGATGATCAGTTTTGTATCCAGAGAAAATCTCTTAACTGCATTCTTTAAACCTTTCACGCCACCTGCATATAAACCGCCGAAATAAATGACCCGCTCATAGCCGGTTAGGGCATTCATATCCTCATAGCTGATAACCGGAAAACCAGTCATCTCTGCAAATCGTTCTGCGTATCGCTTTGTTGTGCTGTACTGACTGCCATATATAATTAAAGATTTCATACATCATTTCCCTCACAATTTATGATTTCCGGTGCAGCGCCTTAAAAATGATCGTTCCGAGCAACATGCCAACTACTGCTACAACAAAACACCAGACTGCATGCACGAACGCCGTCCCATTATAGTGAAGAAATACAGAGGGCAAAAAAGCCGCTGCCACTGCCGCCGGATAAACATATTTTATTCTGTTTTTGGAAATACTGCTAAGCAAAATGGACAGGATCAGGGTCGCGAACAGAATTAAAACGACCATCCCCATACCATCGGTTGGTCCCGCAAACAGCGGCGAAATGTAAAACATAAAAAGCTGCATACAAAAGATTACAATTTCTGCGATATATCTTTTCATAGATACTCTCCCTGACGGTAACTTCCCATGCCACGCCTCTGATTCGACAATCTACGTTCAATGTCTACTTATATCCTTTTCAGATTTAATACTCTCTTTAACAGCATATACTATGACGCAGATAATCAAAACAAATACTGTATAGAGACATATATTCCACGATGTAATGATATACACTGTCAGACATGCAAAAATAGTTGCCAAAATTCCGAAGACAACAGAAACCATATGATATTCTGCTTTTTTATCTATTTTGCTACGTTCTTTTTCAGAGGCAAATAGATATGTATTGGATAAAATAGGGCCTTTACATCTAGCTGCAAAGAATACATATATGAATAGAATAACAGCAATAATTCCAGTAATTACAGCAAAAAACATATCACTCATTCAAACATCTCCCTAAAACAATAACATCTGCCGTTATTTCAGCCCATTGATCTCATCCTGCAATCTTTCCAAAAATCTACCCGCATGTGCCCCGTCCATCTGTGTGTGATGGAACTGGAACGAAAGCGGCAGATAATACCGAAACCATTTCTTTTTGTATCTGCCCCAGATAAGAAAGGGATTATTAAAAATACCGCTGTTCATACCAACAGCTCCGTCAAGTTCTGTATCTATGACAGCGGACGTGCCGATGACCATACTATTTTCGGATAAGTCCCTGTCCTGACAGCTTGCTGCAACCTGCGCCGTATACTTCAGATACTCCTCGTTGAACTGATTTAACTCGGCTTTATAGGAAAGGTCGCAGGAACACCGGAAGGGCGCTTTCATCCAAAGTTCATAAGCCGCAGCCCTTGTCGTATCTTGGGGATCAATTTTTTTGGCATATTAACCTCCGATCATTCTGCTTTCCGGATCGGGTGACGCACAACCGTTTTCAGCCGGCTCACATCGCATTTTCTCGGATCGCTCAGATAGATTTCGTGATGATATCTTGTGTCCGTAATATCCAGTTCATACCCGTTTGCTTTCATATAGTCGTGCATGAGATCAACGGTGGCAGGCTCATCATCGTAAGAACCGATGTGCATACACTGAACACATAATCCTTCGTCATAAGGAAAAAATTCAACTTTCGAAAAATCCTGCTTTTTCTTTTTCGTTGCTTCCTGAACTGCCCACTCAAAATCTTTCTTCGTTACAAAGTCCGGCAGCCGGATCATAGAGATAAAGTGCATGTCTTCTTTTCTTGCATAATCAAGTCCCTGCGTGTTTTCCTGCCACCAAAGCCCTTCAAGGGGCGGCACCACATACTCAAAGAAACCCTCGATCTTATGCGTCCCCTTGTAGCTCATCTTTATGGTAAAGGCAATTCCATATAACAAGCCGATGGAGTTTTTGTATTCTCCGTCTTCCTCATTGGGATTGCCTTTTCCCCGGACTGCTATGTAGTTCATTTTTGGAATCTCTATAATTCCTGGCTTGTTCTTCGGCATATAAAATTCTTTGTATTCTTTCTTGTAGTCAAAAGCCATTTTATTCCTCCATTTTGCAAATAGAATTTAGGTCAACGATCATAATGTATTCTTCATCCGTCTCGCAAACTGTCGTAAATCCCACTTTTCGATATAGCTTCACTGCATAATTATCCTTTTGAACAGATAAAGAAATCTTTGCATAACCAGCAGCTTTTTCCGTTGACAGCATTTGTGTGAGTAATGAAGTTCCGATTCCCATACTCCTGTACGCTTTAAGAACGGACATTGCAAGGGAAGGCGTATTCTCATCAATATGTCCGTAGTCGTTCATAATCCTTGCCCATATTGCTCCTACAATATTTCCGTCAATTTCTGCAATCAAAGCCTTATCGTGTTTGCTGTTTCCAAAATCTGCAATGTATACTTGCAATTCGGGACAAGTTATTACAGATTTAGGCGGCGCAGCCGTACCAGCCGGAATATAAATTGCTTCGTACAAAAAGTCACTGAGCAGACTATATTCTTCTTTTCGCATTTCTCTTATAGAGTAGCTCATATCTTGCTTGTTTCTTATCATTCTTAAATTTATCGCTCCCACACAAACTGGGATTTGTCAATCTCTTTTTCCCCAATAATGGAGAATGTGTTCCCGCCTTGATTACTCTTTAGCAAATATATGTGGAGCTGTCAATTAACAGTCGTTTAATTTTTGTATTTCTTTACAAAAAAGTGAAAAAATGCTCATAGCAAAACCACAAATCCCCGTACATAAAAACATGACGGCCATACCACTGCCTGTACCGATACCCACAATTTTCCCCAACAAGGGCACAATATCTGCGTTTGAACGCATAAAAGGCTCGAACACATAATCAGATAAGTAACCGCCTAAAAGAATACCAAAAGGAATTGTACTATATTGTACAGCATTTCTTACCGCAAATACCCTCCCTTGAATATTCTCAGGTATTTTTTTATAGAGTATCAGATTTTCTCCCGCCATAATAAATGGAAGCGGTAAACTTGCAGCAAAGGCGGCAAACGACCAGAAAAAGACATTCCTGCCAACAGCCATTGTTAAATCTCCTAAAAGAAAAGATAGTGCAGCAGAAACATAAATCATATTTGCTTTTTTCCTGCTTTCTTTTCTCATAGATACAAGCAAGCCGCCCATAATTCCGCCAACTCCCATACAAGCATTTACAATTCCTAAGACAAGATTGTTTTCGGAACTTCTTGCTAAAATCATCGGCGATAATATATTTTCATAAGTCAACCTTGAAAAGAAGTTTATTACAGCCATTGTAAGCATGATGTATAAAATTCCCTTTTCTGTTTTCAGAAAATGAAATCCATACAGGATTTCCGCAAAAGGAGATTTGAAATTTTCCTTTGTAAGCCGTTCTGGTATGCGAATTAAAAAGAGCAGTACGAAAAAAGCAATCGCAAAGCTAAATAAATCAAATAACAAAATCAGCGGTAAGCCACCGATAGAAAAAAACACAGCCGCCAACATGGGACTAAATACAATAACTAAGTTACTGGAAAAAGAGTTCATACCACTTACATTAGACAGTTTATCCTTTGGCACTATTTTCGCTATTGCAACAGAAGACGCTGGCTGTTGAAATGCCGTACTAACTCCCACTATTATATTGATGATGTAAATATGCCATACGGAAAGATTTCCAGCCATTAAAAAAACCAGAGCAAATAAAGAAACTATTGCGGCAACAAAATCTGATACAAGCATAACCAATTTTTTTCGATGATTGTCTACAAAAGTACCAACAAATATGCTTGTCAAAATATACGGTACATAATTGCAAAAAGATATAATCGAAATGGAAAGTGCGGAATGTGTTTGTTCATAGATCCATAAAATAAATGAAAACGCCGTCATAGAACTTCCCAACTGCGATATACTTTGACTTAGCCATAAAACTATATATTTTTTGAAATTTTCCATTGAATTTTCTCCAATCTAATCTTTATTTTTTGGGGGATTAAATTGTACAAAATCCAATGTTCAGCGAAAATTACCTCTGTACAAATATCGCCTTATCATCAGATTTTGTACAGAGTTGATTGCTTAAATCAATTATTCTATGACATAACATTATCCCCACCTCCTTCTATATATGATTTTTGGTCAATAACGATAAGTTTCAAATTTACATTTATCAATCATATTTTTCGATATTTATAGTAGCAATCGCAGATTGATTTGGTTCACCAGTAACAAGGTCTTGCGGTGCAGGTACTAACATCATAAAACCGTCTTTTCCATACCGCCTTTCATAGCCTTGTGCGTATTTCTTATCAACAGAAATATGTTGCACTTGTCCGATAACCATAGCCGTAATTCCGGCTCCGCTTAAATCCTGTGCCGTTTTTAAAGTACATTCCATGTTAATAAAAGCCTCTTGGATAACTGGTGCATGAATTGTCTTAGCATTGGAAAGATTAAAATGTCCTACTTCAAACTCATCCGTTTCAATATCATTGTGATTGATTGTGTCTACCAAGTTATCATAATAGCTTATTGGCAAAAAGTTAATACAAAAGCATTTTTCCCTTTTAATGTTGGCATAAGTATGAGTGTGCTGATATAGATTTCCCATCACAGCAAAGAAAGCAGTTTTATCTCCATGAAAACAACTCCACGAATGAAAACAGATATTCGGTTTCCCGTTTTCTTTCCATGTGGTAATTGCAAATAAAACCGTTGGTATTCCTGCGGTTACTTCAAAATGTGAAAACAATTCAAATTCTTCTGGATATGAGGGTTTGAAATACTGCGGAAAATCTTTCCCAATCTCTATTTTCATTACGACACCTCCTACAAAAATTCCAATTTGTTATCCTATGTATTCAAACCTTTCAAATTCTCCAAAACCGCCGGATTGTTTTCGAGAATCGCACGGGCAGTCGGGCAGCTTTCTAATTCGGAGCAGTCCCCGCAGGTGAAAAAACCTTTTTTCGAAGCACATTTCCGGATTTCACATATATGCTCGCAAAATACCGTTTTTGCCCCATTCATACGGCAGCCCTCACAGTTAATATGTTCCGGCAAAATCGGAGTATTGTTCAGTTTTGCCCACAGCTTCGCCGTTTTCTCCCGCAAATCCTGATCATTATGAACAGTCGCTATATATGCGTCGCATTTTTCGCAGTCCAGCCCGCAGTATCCGATCATATCTTTCATAGGTTGCTTCCTCCCAATGCTTTTCTTATATCCACAACAAATTGTGCCTGCTGTTTTTTCAAATATGATTTCACAAAGGGTTTTAGCAACCATTTCTTCGCTTCCACTTGCTCCGTAAAATCTATCTCTGTTTCACTTCCTTTGGCAGTAAAAACGCCAGTCCAATGGCCTGTCATATTGCTGTTTTCCATATCAAATTCCCATCGTCTGTATGGCTCAACAAGCGTCACGGTAAAGGTCGTAGGATATCCGTCTTTAGTATATTCGATAAATTGCCTGTCACTGATAACTACTGTTTTACTCAAGTCACTTCTCCAGGCAGCGTAATTCTCAATGTCCAAAACAAAATCCCACACTGTGTGAAGTTCGACGGGAATCAGCGCTTTTATATTTGAAACCGCCATTTTTGCTTCCCCCTTAAATCAATCGTATGTAAACTCTTTTCACATCCGTTTTTTTCATAAAAGCTTCAACATCGGGCTATCGCGCTCCCGTTAAGATAAAATTCATCAACTGTTCTACATCATCAAAGTCATCATAATCCCCGTTTATACCCTCTCGATGATACACAACACCATTTTTCTCATTTCTCTCCAAACAATCCAGAAGCTTTTCCTCTCCATACTTTTTGGCAAACAGGCTAAATGTATATGGCTTAATTTTGCTCAATAATCCTTTTCTGCAATCTTCTTCACACTCATAACAATGTGTCAGCCCTTTTGCAATTGAACATTTTTTATTCTCACAAGAATCATTATCCGGGCAGCCGTTTGATCCACATCCATTGCACTCCGGATTCTCTGTGCATAAACAGCATGCAAGGCCACATCTGGCAATTCCTAATTCCCGTTTCATAAAGTTCCTCCTCAGCTTCCAGGTTATCGGTCTACCAATATTTCTCTATACAACCCATGGCTTCTTCTTCTGTAAGCTCATAGGTGTCCTGAAGTTTTTGCAAAATCTGCTCCTTCGGAATGTCGAATTCCTTCAGGGAACGGATCAATCCACAGATTCCCCGCTCGATTCCTTGCTCGATTCCCTCCTGATATCCGTCTTCTTTTCCCTCCTGATAGCCATCTTCATAACCCTCTTTTTTCATGGCTTTCTCGTATGCTTCCTGATCGAATCCTTCCAGTACCATCTGTACCACCTCTGCTTTCTGCGCTCTCAGAATATCCGCCAGAACCCCGCCGGCAATACAGCTTTCCACCGCCGTTTCCACTGCTTCCTGCAGATCTTGCCCTTTCGCCTGATTCTTCCGGATGGTATCCACGAAGATGGCGTATTCCTCCAGACGCCTGCATTTTTTCATCAATTCCCGGTTATGCCCGTAATTGATGTTCAACATCAGAGTCTGACATTCCAGGCAGGGCTCTTTCTCCCCGTTTGGCCGCCGGAAGAGATCTGATAACTTCAGAATTTTTCGGTCCGGTTCCTCCTGGGTTCCATTGTAGAATACAATGTGCTGAGGAAAGGGAAATCCCTTGGGCGAACTACTGTAGATATTGATCTCACGGCTGGAAATGTGTCTGTTGTAAACACCTGCGAAATACAGAAGCCCCCTCATAGGCATGTTGGGATTATAAGTGCTCTGGTGCTCATACAGGTTCAGCTCCGCATCGATCAGGAAAGACAAATCGTTCTTCATGGAAAGGTACAGCACATTTTCCAGGGTGTTGACCTCCAGTTCTTCCGGATTGTCATAGTCCGTCCCGTTGATCGCATTATATAGATCCAGAAGGTCCTTCTTGTTCTTAAACACAAAGCGAAACAGGCGATCCTTGTAGTTGCGGTTCGCAGTGGGATATTCCTGAGTATGAAATTGTTGCATCATTGATTTTCTCCTTTCATTATAGAAAACAAAACAAACCGTTGCAACCTTTAAGTGAGCTCAAAAAAGGTCTGGAATAAAATGGCGGAAAACGCCGGATAAGAAATTGACAGCCGGAAGATCCGGCCCTTTGTGGAGAGAGAACTCTCCCGTTGATTGTCTGTTCATTATAGTGGAAAGATTCACAAAAAACAAGATGGCAGAATAGACAAATCTATCCTCTGCCATCTGCCATACAAATCACTCTCGCATATTTGTTTTCGGAATCTTCCAATACCTTAATTTTATCCTGCTGAATAAAATATTCGATTCGCTTTGCAAACCACCAGTCGCCCATGCCTATCTGAAAATTCCCAAGAATATCGCCTATCAATCTTGCCTCTTTGACTGGCTTATATGTAAGTTTTTTCCATATCAAAAAATCATAAAAATCTTCTTGAACACCGGTAATTCTTCCATTTATCACAGCTCTGAGCGGGCTGTTGTCCTCTGTTAATTCTGCCCATAACAGCGCATATATCCCCACCTCTTCTTTGGTCAGTATCCTTTCAAAGGATAAGAACCCCGCAAATTCCTCCGCCGAGACTTCGCCCCAGTTTCTATATGAAATAACACTCGTTTTTCTTACTACATATTCAGGAAGTTTTACGACATGAATCTCATTCTTATAGTTTTTCAGCATCTGACACAGACTATAAAAGCCACATCTGGAATAAGGCGCGTCGCTGTACCATATCCGGATTATCTCTCCATCTTCGAGATACTTTCTCAAACGCAATAATTCATTCGTGTAAACTTCCCCTGCCAATTTCAGTTCTTCATCTATTTCCGGATTCTTACCATATTGATTTTGTGCGTACATGGAATAAATCAGATGTTTCCGGTACTGACTGTCTACGGCCTCTTTGATATTACCAATATCCAGCATAAAACCAAGACAGATCACTTCTTCCACCGTCCCTTCTACCCAACCACTAAAAGGTCTCTCTGGCGGTGTCTTTTTCCCTGACTTCCATACCGATGTTGGTCCACTTACATGCCCCAATATTACCTTAGTTTTTGCAGCTTTCATGGAGGCTGCTTCGCTTTCTCCAAATAATACTTCAATCATATCTGTTTCCTCGTTTGGTATCATTGTAACAATAAGACCCGTTGCAAGGCCACCATTTAAGCATGGAAATGCGTCAACCCATAGTCGCGAAGTAATAAAATGTTCCATCACATCCTTTATCTTGCAACTATCCATTCCAGGCTATTGTAATTCCATAAACAAGATGGGGTACGGATTCCCCTGCTCGTCAATCTCTGACCTTTCCCGAACCCGGAATCCCATATGCTCATAAAATCCTTTTGCCTGTGGATTCTGCTCATTGACAGTCAGTTCTTTGACGCCATATTCTGTAATGCCATATTCCAGTAGCTTTCTTCCCAATCCCCTGCCCCGCTCTTCAGGCGCAACAAACAGCATTTCCAGCTTTCTGCCGTCAATCCCCATAAAAGCAATGGGCGTTCCTTCTGTATTGATTTCAACGATTAAATCAGGCACGGCAGTCAGGGCAGCCGGCACGTATTTTTTGATTTCTTCAATTTCCCCGTCAGATAAGAACAGATGAGTTTCCCTTACTGATCTTTCCCATACGTCAAGCAACTGCTCTACTAGCAAGGACGTTCTGTCTTCTTTTCTGATTTCCTTCATAACACACCTCTGTTTTTATTTCGTACTCGCAAAGGTATATGCCTCTGCTACCCAGCCCAGCAGTTCTTCATCCACCTCATCTGCTGATCCGATCACGATATGCGTCGTCCACCGCCCCGGATAAGGTTCTGTCTTCACGGCCACCCGGGGAGATTCCAGCGGATAAGGCATGCCAAGCGTGATCACAAGGTAGGGGTCTGGCAGCTCTTTCTTCTTTTTCACCCGGGCAAAAGATACGCAGGCAAAGAGATACCGGTTTGAAAAGGATATCTGTGATTTCTGCACTTTAATCCTTGTGTCCGGATATTGATCCATAACTGCGCCTGCAAATGCTTCATACAGCGGAAGCGCTTCCGGCTGCTGTTCAAAAAATGAAAGTGTAGCTGTATCCATCTGTCTGTTTCTCCATCACATCTCATTTACCAATATTTCTCTATATAACCCCTGGCTTCTTCTTCTGTAAGCTCATAGGTGTCCTGAAGTTTTTGCAAAATCTGCTCCTTCGGAATATCGAATTCCTTCAAGGAACGGATCACCCCACGGATTCCCCGCTCAATTCCCTGCTCGATTCCCTCTTGATAGCCATCTTCATAACCCTCTTTTTTCATGGCTTTCTCGTATGCTTCCTGGTCAAACCCCTCCAGTACCATCTGTACCACCTCTGCTTTCTGCGCTCTCAGACTGCCATCATTGATTTTCTCCTTTCATTATAGAAAACAAAACACACCGTTGCAACCTTTAAGTGAGCTCAAAAAAGGTCTGGAAATAAATGGCGGAAACCGCCGGATATAAAATGGACGGCCGGAAGATCCGGCCCTTTGCGGGAAGAAGAACCCTCCCATTGATTGTTTGTTCATTATAGTGGATAAGCTCTTAAAAAACAAGATGGCAGAATAGACAAATCTATTCCCTGCCATCTTTCTTCTGCGCCAGCTGTGCGACCGCCAGACAGGCCAGCCCAATTCCAAGCATGCGGACGGCGCTGTCACTTTCCATCTCATTAAGAATGGAAAGAACCACAACCGCAACTCCCATCGCCAGGGCAACGCCTTTTAATGCAAGATCCACGATCTCAGCGGTTTTTTGCTTCTCTTCTCCCTTTCCCTTTGTATCCGTTTTCACCTGCATCAGTTCATCTACAGAGACATGAAAGATCTCTGCCAGTTTGGGAAGGCTGTTTACATCAGGAAAGGACAGATCCCGCTCCCATTTTGACACTGCCTTGTCTGTAACTCCCATTTTCTCCGCAAGCTCAAGCTGGGTCATTCCCTGTTCCTTTCGAAGCGCTGCGATCATCGTTCCAAATGTCTGTTGTCTCATATGTGTTCACTCCTTTGCTTTGATGACTGCATATTAACATTCCCTGCTTATAAAACTCAACCGACTGCCGGTTTCCTTTCCCCGACCGGTAGTTTACCTGCAGTTTAGCGCCGTCTGGTGATGATTTTTTCTGCATCCACATGCCGCAGAAGATAGGCGTCCATGTCGTCGATCCCTTCCATTTCCCGGGTTATGGTGATCCGCCTGCTATCGGTATAAATCCAGATCTTTTTCACTCCCTCACATCCGCAGTCTTTCCTGGTGCTGCGGACGACCCGGGTGATCGCACTCACAGGAAAGCGATCTCTT
The DNA here is from genome assembly GCF_900312975.1 of Massilistercora timonensis. NCBI lineage: Bacteria > Bacillati > Bacillota > Clostridia > Eubacteriales > Massilistercora > Massilistercora timonensis. The sequence goes on from NZ_LT990039.1 coordinate 156,212, forward strand.
CTTCCAAAGGAAGGAGTAAACGTAACGTCGCAGCCCTCTGCCACGAGCCGGAACCTGCAGATCCGCAGCATCCAGATGAGAAACGGACTGGCAAATATAAGGGAGCCCACACAAAACGCAAGATAGATCCGGTCCCCATCGGTCGTCTCACCCCTGTGGCGGACCCATCGGACGGGGCTGGCATATGCATAAAATTCCCCCAGACAGGCTTCCCCGTCAAATCTGGCAACATTTCCATTTTCCTCTTCAATCTGTATGTAAGATTTTGTCCCTGTAATCTTCACCTTACAGCGCCTCCGCCCCTCCTTACCCTTAGGTTCTTACAGATAAGAAAATGTTCTCTTCATATCCGTTATTAGTTCCGGATTATCATTCTTCATCCTTTCCACCAGAACCGGAAGATTGTTCCGGTCTTTCCGGATCGCATCCAGTTCCGTTTCCGTTATTCCCACAAACTGGATAAATTCAACCTGTCCATGTACCGTATCCAGTGTCTGGGCCGAAGTATCGTTCACGGTAATAAGCGCTGTGATGGCGGAATCCGTCCCGATATGAAGGGACGTCCCGTTTCCTGGCACACACTCTCCGGCTTCAAAGAACCGCTCGCTTGTATAAGTATACCGGGCAAGATTGGACAGCATATCCAGCGCCCAGAGACAGTCTTCCGCTTTTTCTTCCTTCAGCTTTATCGTCATCTCATAGCCCCATCTGCTGTATTCGCCTCCAAAAGCTTCTTCATCGGTATAAAGTTCGCTCATTCCAAATGTGACTATATGCTGATAACCTTCTCCCGAATCATAAAGGGAATATCCGTCAAGATAATTATCCCCGCCAAATATTGCTCTCGCGTGAATCTCCGTACCATAATGAGCGGGTTCCTTCCCAGGATATAACCGGTCAAATTCCGCCTCGATGGCATCCCATCCCGGCGCCCATTCGTTATCTTCGTCCATCCTTTTCCTGTATTCTTCTTTGGTCATTTTGCAGCGCCTCTCCTTTCTCCTTGCCAGCCCTTTCAAGATTTCTCACAGGTATTTATAAATTTCATAGGGGCAACATGCCGCATAAGAAACGCATCCATTTCATCAATCCCTATCATACTGCGATTCAGCGACACATGCTTATGTTTTGCATATATCTTTATCTTTTTTACTTCTTCCCACCCCATATCCATCTTCGTTTTTCGAACGATCCTAGTTGTTTCATCCACATGAAAGCCATATCTTCTTCCAAATCCAGGCCTGACAGTTACGAACTCTCCCTCAGCAACAATCCGGAACCGCCACACCAGAACCCCATAGATAAGAAAAGGCGCGGCAGCCAGCGCAGCCCCGATACTGAGAGCGGCATTAAAGGCGGGGCTTGCCACACCCAGTATCACTATAAACAAAACAGAAAAAAACAGGGGCAAAACCACTGCCCCCATAAAGATAAAATAGGTTTTGCACAGGTAAACTTCTGTCTTCAGTCTAAGCTCTGTCTCAAACATTACTTTGCCATTGCTCTCGAAAAAAAGCACTTCTATACCATTATTTTTCCCGTATTGAGTCGCTTTATAGATCAGGTCAATCCTATCTTCATCGGCTGCTTCTCCCTTATGCCGGATCCAGGACACCTCATCTGCATACGCGTAAAATCCCCCAAGGCAGCTTTCCCCAACGAATCTTGCGATATTTCCGTCATCATCTTCAATCTGTACATAGGATTTTGTTCCTGTGATAACCATCTTTTCGTTCCCCTCAAAAGCACACTCAGTCTATACTTTTTTTCTGGTCAAAAACATCCCCAAGGCCGCCCCTGTAAGAATAAGCGGCGCCAGTCTGACAAACAGCCATTCAAACGCATGAGAAGCGACTCCCGCAACGGCCGTTTCCGGATTGCTGTAGTCCCAGCCTAAATAGGGGCTGTTTAACACGATCAAGGCCGCAAAACCCGCCGCAATGACCACACATACAAAGACAAAGAGCCAGTGAAATATTTTTCGCCTTGTCTCCTTCCTTTGCGCAAGCTGCAGGTTTATAATCTCCAGTTTCTCAGAAATTGCTTTTAGATCCCCGGCTTCCGGTACCGCGGCAGTTTCTCCCAGCAGAGTGCTTACGGAAGTTTCAAGCGCTTCCGATATGGCGATCAGCATATCAGAGTCGGGGACCGACAATCCGTTTTCCCATTTGGAGATGGTTTGGCGCACTACATTCAGCTTGACCGCAAGTTCTTCTTGTGAGAGTCCTTTTGATTTTCGGATCGCTTTCAAGTTTTCATTTAACATAGGACAGCCTCCTTCTTTCAATTGCTATCACTATTTTAGGGAAATCCGTCCGTTGCGGCAAGCAACGCAGAGTAACTTCGCCTCTTCATACGCCGGATCATACAATCTCGCGAACGCCAAAGGTATCCGTCCATAAAGGCATATAACCACTTCGTATCGCGACTGCCTGGGATGCGATATTTGTCACAGAAGCACTGTAAAATGGTATTTTCCCTTGTTTCAATATTTCAACCGTCAGATTATGTACCAATAGAGAAGCCAGCTTTTTTCCTCGGAACGCCTTCTTAACATCAATTCCAACTTCCCGCAGTTCATGATTTACAAAGGAGGCCCCTGCCAGCGCGATAATATCATCGTCTTTTTTGGCGTAAAGGACAATGCATGTTGAAGTACTGCCATTCTCATCAAATGATAACGAATTGTCAAATCCTCTGATCCCATATAGTTTCCTGATTTCATCGTCAATGAGTAATTCGAAGGTATACCCTTCAGCAAAAGGCAATAGCTTCATCTGATTTATATCAGGAACATAATGCAAGGTCTGGCCAAACACATAATTGCTCTCATATAGTTCATCCCGGCTTTTTCCGCAAAGCTGTCTCATCCCGTCAGAAAATAAATCTGAAGACAGGGTGATAATATTTATATCCTCAATACTTAGGATTTTTATATACTTTTCCGGTTTATTATCATCCTCGATAAAAATCGTTTCACCCGCATGTAAATCCTGTATACCGCAATTCATTTGTTTTGCAATATACTTATAAATTGTCTCTTGTATATCTCGCCGCTGAATCATATTCTTTCCCTGCAAATTAACTCTTGTTGAATTTATCTTTTTCTATGCTATATGATTGTAAACTTTTTTCACACCCATTTTTTTCATAAAATGACTCAACACCTAGCTGTGCGCCAAAATACAGCATAGTTGGGGAAACTTCTTTTGCAAGCTGCAGAAGTTTGCTTCCAATTATGAACGGTAATACTCTCTCCTAAGTATTTACAGAAAAGGATTTATCGCTTTTTTACGATCCAATTATCCTTTTGTGTTTTTCTTTCCGCATAGCAGCCACATGGCATATCTTTAAGCACACCAACGGAATGATCCAAATCGAAAACGGATTTTAAAGATACCAGCCTTGCTTCCGCTGTCTCATGCGCAGAACCGCACAAAAACTGCCACATTCCATCATCTTCATCATGTGATACATATAAAATAGGTTTGCCATCATCTAAAATATGGCAGCAGATTATCGTAGCCACATTCGGTGCATCATAAAAAGGAAAATCCGATTCATCATTTAATTTTTTCAGCCGGCTTAAAAGCAAAGGAATTGCCTTATCAATCCAAAAAGAACCGTCCAGCTGCCCAGTTGACATACCTGCATGGACTTTGGCAAATTCGGAAGCCATATACTGCTCTCCTTTTTCAAGCGGCCTTCCTGTAAACTCTTGAAAAGTCAAAAGTATTTCTGAATGAAATTGTTCAATGGAGTATGGAATTTCAATATCCGCATAATATTTTTTTAAATATTCCCACAGGAAGGGATCCCCGCGAAGTCCCCATGTCTCAGGCTCTGCAAAAATTTCTGATACAAAATGGTTCATCTTCCTACCTCCACCTCAGCAACTCATTTCTTTAATCTTACATACGACTAATTTTATTATAGCTTAGACATTATATTGTATACAGATAAATTAGGATTTGTTTGTATCTTTATTGCTCCTTTTCTTGCTTTTCCAGATACTTAACAACCTCTTTGTCCCATCTAAGTTTCTTAACTCCACCAATTAAAAACATCGCAATCCCAATGCAAAGTATAACCGTTCTTCTAATTGAATCTGGAGAAATACAACACGAAATCACTAGTCCTGTACCAGCACCTGTAAAAAAATCAATAATAGATTGCTTATGTTTATAATACTTCCCGTATAATCTTTCCTTATCTATTGTTTTTACCATTTGTTTGTCCTCCTTCAATAATTTATCTAGAGAAATTTCAAACATATCACTCATAGTTACTAACGTATTCAAATCTGGATAGTTTTTTTCATTCTCCCAATTTGATACCGTCTGTCTGGTAACATGAAATAATTCGCCGAATTCCTCCTGTGACATTCCTTTTTCCTTTCGAACATTTAATATTGTTTTTCCAATACTCATCGTTTTACCTCCTAAGGATATTATCAGTGGAATGTAACAAAAAGAAAAGCAATCCATCTTTTACAGTCCGCTATTATAAACGCAAAGATTTTTTGACAAGGAAATTTTTATTAGTTTATAGCCTTCAGTCCTGCAAATTCCAGTCTGTCGACCTAGTTTTACTTCATTATACCATTCGCTTATTTCCCTGTCATTGTCTTTCTTGCCCATACGAAAAGAGAGCGGAACATCATCTGTCCACTCCCTTCCAAACACTTTTCATGATCCATTGCTTCCCACTATCCCATACCCAAATACAAAAAACCGTCCTTATTTATGATACGGCTCTCCATTTATGATCCGATATCCCCGGTACACCTGCTCCAGCAGGATCACCCGCATCAGCTGATGGGGAAACGTCATTTTGGAAAAACTTAAGGATTCGTCCGCCCGCTTAAGGACTTCTCTGCCCAATCCGATAGAGCCGCCGATCACAAAAGCAATATGGCTTTTCCCCTGCAGTCCAAGAGCGGCCATCTTGTCTGCAAGTTCTTCCGATGAAAGCTGTTTTCCGTCAATCTCAAGAGTGATCACATACATATCGTCTTTGAGATATTTCAAGATCCGTTCCCCTTCCTTATCCCGGATCTGTTCTTCCACCGTCTCGCTGGCCTGATCCGGCGTCTTTTCATCCGCCACCTCGATGATCTCCAGCTTACAGTAACGGCTTAGCCGCTTGCTGTACTCGGCGATCCCATCTTTCAGATACTTTTCCTTTATCTTCCCCACTGTGATCAGTGTGATCTTCATAATATTCTCCACCCTTTCTCCTGGTTGCTATGCGCCTTCCTCTGTCTCATAGACATAGAGTTCCTGGAGCGCCCGGGTGGCTGCGATATACCGGGCCTGCTTCCACAGCGGATTTTTCTTGTCCCCGCACAGAGAGAATACCTGGTCAAACTCCAGCCCTTTTGCCAGATAGAAGGTGGTCACCGTAAGTCCCGGCGCAAAGGAAGTGCTGTCCCGGTCCACGTAAGAAGCAGGGATCCCCTTAAGCTTCAGCAGCCGATAGATATCATAGGCCTCCTCCTGGGTAAGAGTAAGGACCGCTGCAGTCTCAAATCCATGTTCTCCTTCCAGCCTCAGCCGGTCCCCCACTGCAGCCAGCAGCGCATCCTCCGATGGAAATGTCTTCTCTTCCACCTCCCGACCATGCCGCTCCAGCAGGTCCAGATCCATTTCCCCGCTGATCCGCTGGGCGTACCGGGCGATCTCCACCGTATTGCGGTAACTCTTTTGAAGATTGATCCGGCGAAGCCGCTTCCCGAAGATCCCCGGCAAGAAGGAAGTTACGTCCTGAGGCCTGTCTGAAAGCGCCTGCGCCCGGTCTCCCAGGATGGTCATCCTGCAGGAGAAAAGATTCTCGATGATCACATACTGGAGATAGGAATAATCCTGCATCTCATCGATCACCAGATGTTTGATCCGCTTGTGGGAGGCTTTCCGCCGGAGACGGTATTTGAGATACAGAAGCGGGTACACGTCCTCATAAGAGATGATCCGCTTCTCCAGAGGAACCTCCGGCAGCAGGGGCAGCCCCAGATCCTCCAGAAGCCAGTTGTAGATCTCATACAGGTCTTTGGTCACATACAGGCTGTCAAATTTCTGCTGCAGGAATTCCAGCTCTTCCTCCGTAAGATCCCGCTGGTGCAAAGTCTCATAGGCGTCCGCGAAATGCTCCATCACCGCCCCGGCCCGCTCCAGAAGCGGAGTCTCCTGGAAACGGAAATAAAACATCTGGATCAGTTCTTCCTCAGTAAGCTTCATTCCTTTGAACCGGATCTCTTTGAAATCCATCAGCCGATCCTCCAAAACTGCCAGGAATCCCTCCATCTCTCCTGCAAATTCCTTGGACTGCTTCCGCTCAAACAATGCCTGCTGGTCTTCATCCGGGCATTTCATCATCCGTTCCAGCTGGTCGTACTTATCCTCACAGTCCGCCGCTGTGTCCCGCAGTTCGTGGTAAGCAAAAAGATCAAAACTCATTTCCCGGATCTTCTCTTCCCCCAGTTCCGGCAGGATATGGGAAATGTAGTCCGCGAACACCCCGTTTGGCGACAGGATCAGGATGTTGGAGGAGGTAAGGTTCTCCCGGTCATGATACAGAAGATAGGCGATCCGATGAAGAGCGATAGAGGTCTTCCCGCTTCCTGCCGCACCCTGGATCACCAAGATCTCATCCCTGGTATTGCGGATGATCTTATTTTGCTCTTTCTGGATGGTACGGACAATGTTTTTCAGCTTCACATCCCCGTTGTTGCCCAACTCCTGCTTCAGGATCTCGTCGTCGATCTTGGTGTCGCTCTCAAACCCGTACACCATTTTCCCGTGACGGATCTTATACTGCCACTTTCCGCATATTTCCCCGCAGACAACTCCGCCGGGCGCCTCATAAGAAGCAGGCCCCCGGTCGAAATCATAGAACAAGCTGCTCACAGGCGCTCTCCAATCATAGATCAGCGGCAGCCTGCCGTCTCTTTCGTCAAAATTACCGATCCCAATATAGATGGGCTCCGTATCTAGTTCTCCCTCAAACCGGAAATCCACTCTTCCAAAGAAGGGGGCGTCCAGCATACTCTGATAACGGTGTCTTTTGCGAAGGATCTCCTGATTGGCGTTCACCTGATGGAGAAGGGCCTGCTGGTTGTCGTAATCCTCATAGCCGTACTGGTCCATCTCCGCATAGTTTTCCCAGTAATATTCGTGCATGGAGGTGATCTCTTCTTTTCCTTTTCTGAGAGAGTCCTCCACTGCTTCCAGACAGCGTTTCAACTTTTCTGTCACAAACTCCAAAAACCAGGCTCCGTCGAAAAATCTGTCGTTGTTCATCTTCCTTCCTCCTACCCCAGAGCCACGTCCAGGATCATCATCAGAGCAAATCCCAGGGCAAATCCGATGGTTCCAATATTACTGTGGGAACCCTGGGCCGATTCCGGCACCAGTTCTTCCACCACCACGTAGATCATGGCCCCCGCCGCGAATGCAAGGAGATAGGGAAGAGCCGGCGCGATATACGACGCCAGAAGAAGGGTGATCCCTCCGGCAACAGGTTCCACCACCCCGGATAAAGCACCATAGAAGAATGCTTTTCCTCTGCCACTTCCCTCCGCCCGGATAGGCAACGCAACGATAAAACCCTCCGGCAGGTTCTGGAGTGCGATCCCCAGAGACAGGGCGAAAGCACCTGCCAGCGTCACACTGGCATTATCGGTGGCAAGACCGGCAAATACCGCGCCGCTGGAGATCCCTTCCGGGATATTGTGCATCACTACTGCCAGCACCAGCATGGTAGAACGCTTCAAAGAGCATTTTGGCCCCTCCGTCTCTTCACAGCCGATATGAAGATGCGGGATGATCCGGTCCAGCAGGAGCAAAAAGGCGATCCCCAGCAGGAACCCGGCCACCGGCGGGATAAAGGCCAACCTTCCCATGCCTTCCGACATTTCCATCGCAGGGATCAGAAGCGACCACACCGAGGCCGCCACCATCACCCCTGCCGCGAATCCAAGAAGTCCCTTCTGGATCAGGGGTTTTAGTTCTCTTTTGATGAAAAATACACAGGCGGCGCCCAGCGTTGTGCCGATAAACGGCGTGATAAGGCCCCAAAAAACAGTCATAATAACTCCTCCATGAAGTCAGCATTTCTATCATCATAGCACAAGAATGCAATTGGGTACACCCCAAAACGCAATTTAGGACGTAGCCTTTTTGTAAAAGGCTACGTCCTAAATTGACGTAAAAAAATTTATTTCTGTGATAATATCTCGTGGATTCCCTTCGCGCCCGCTTTTCCTGCGCCCATGGCCAGGATTACGGTAGCCGCGCCGGTCACGGCGTCTCCGCCGGCAAATACATATGCCTTGGAGGTCTGACCGTTCTCTTCGTCTGCCACGATACATTTCTTCCGGTTTGTCTCAAGCCCTGTGGTGGTGGAAGCGATCAGCGGATTGGGAGAAGTTCCCAGAGACATGATGACCGTATCAACCTCGATCTCATACTCGGACCCCGGGATCTCTACCGGACGGCGGCGTCCGGAGGCATCCGGCTCGCCAAGCTCCATCTTGATCACCTTCATACCCTTGACCCATCCTTTGTCGTCTACCAGGATTTCCTTCGGGTTGGTGAGCAGATTGAAGATCACACCCTCTTCCTTCGCGTGATGAACCTCTTCTACTCTGGCCGGGAGCTCTGCTTCGCTCCGGCGGTATACGATATGCACCTCAGCGCCCAGACGAAGGGCGGTCCTGGCTGCGTCCATAGCCACGTTTCCGCCGCCTACGACAGCAACCTTCTTGCCTGCCACGATGGGGGTGTCATAAGAATCATCGAAGGCCTTCATCAGGTTGCTCCGGGTCAGGTACTCGTTGGCGGAGAACACGCCGTTGGCTGTCTCTCCCGGGATTCCCATGAACATAGGAAGTCCTGCGCCGGAACCAATAAAGACTGCCTCAAAGCCTTCCTCTTCCATCAGCTGGTCAATGGTAGTAGACTTGCCGATCACCACATTGGTCTCGAACTTCACGCCCAGCTCTTTAACTTTTTCAATCTCTTTCTTCACTACCTTCTCTTTGGGAAGACGGAATTCCGGGATCCCGTATACCAGTACGCCGCCCAGCTCGTGAAGAGCCTCAAAAACCGTCACCTCATAGCCAAGCTTCGCCAGGTCGCCGGCGCAGGTAAGGCCGGACGGGCCGGAACCAATGATCGCTACTTTGTGGCCGTTGCTCTTTTCAGCCTTCTCCGGTTTGATATCATGCTCCAGGGCATAATCTGCAACAAAACGCTCCAGTTTTCCGATGGAAACCGGCTCGCCTTTGATCCCGCGGATACATTTGCACTCGCACTGGGATTCCTGTGGGCAGACACGTCCGCAGATCGCCGGCAGGGCGGAGGACTCTCCGATCACCTTGTAGGCGCCCTCGATATCGCCGTCTTTCACCTTGGCGATAAAGCCCGGGATGTTGATGGATACCGGACATCCCTGGATACATTTGGCATTCTTGCAGTTCAGGCAGCGGGAAGCCTCTTCCATGGCCTCCTCCTGATTATATCCGTAACATACTTCTTCAAAATTCGTCGCTCTGACCTTTGCGTCCTGCTCTCTCACAGGAACTCTCTTTAATACATCCGCCATTACTTGTCACCTCCGCAGTGGCCACATCCACCGTGATGGGTGTCGCCTTCTTGTAATTTCAGCATCGCACGTCCCTCTTCGGTCTTGTACATCTGCTGTCTCTTCATCGCCTCGTCGAAGTTGACCAGATGGCCGTCGAATTCCGGACCGTCCACACAGGCAAATTTGATCTCATCGCCCACGTGAAGCCGACAGGCTCCGCACATTCCCGTGCCGTCCACCATGATCGGGTTCATGCTGACAATAGTGGGGATCTCCAGCTTTTTCGTCAGAAGACAGGTAAATTTCATCATGATCATGGGACCGATGGCCACACACAGATCATAATGGTTCCCCTCCTCGATCAGCTTCTCGATCTTGGTGGTGACCATTCCAGAATGTCCATAAGAACCGTCATCTGTACAGGGATAGTAGTTCCCTGCCACCGCGCGCATCTCATCTTCCAGGATCAAGAGATCCTTGGTCTTGGACCCAATGATCACATCCACGTCAATGCCATGCTCCTTCATCCATTTCACCTGGGGATAGACCGGAGCTGCGCCAACGCCTCCGCCTACGAACAGGATCTTCTTGTTCTTCAGGCTCTCCAGATCCTCCTCTACAAATTCAGACGGACGTCCCAGAGGACCTGTGAAATCCCGGAAAGCATCCCCGGCCTTCAATTCCGCCATCTTTGTAGTGGAAGCCCCTACCGTCTGGAAAACGATGGTGATCGTCCCGGCTTCTCTGTCATAATCGCAGATGGTAAGCGGGATCCGCTCACCCTTCTCATCCATCTTAACGATGACAAACTGCCCCGGCTGGCAATGTCTGGCTACACGGGGCGCTTCTACATCCATAAGATAGATCATATCGGCGAGCTTCTCAGCCTTTAATATCTTGTACATCTCGTTTCCTCCTAACATATCATACTTCTTTTATGATAATGTATCTTTCTGAAAATATCAAGAGGACAACCCATAACCAGACACAAAAAAACACAGCCTGTGAAGATTTTCCACAATAGCTGTGTCTTTTCTATTATTCTGAACTGCCTGACGGTAATTCCAGCACGTAATTCCTGGTAGTGATCCCGCTTAACCGTCCGTCTCCGCTTACCAGTACTGCCTTAAACAGGGTCTCGCCTTCCGGCATATCAACAGGGCCGCTATACTTGGCAGAAGCGGTAGTCGGATCCGATCCGTCTGTTGTATAGTAAGCCTGGTAGCCTTCTGGAACTTTGATCTCAATACTGGTAGCTGTCTCATATTGTCCGGTGGAAGGGGATACTGCCGGCGCGTCCTCAATGGGCAGTTCGATCACGTACTCCTTCGCTTCCGGCATGCTTGGGATGCCTTTCTTATTCACTGCGATGGCAGTCACCGTAGTCTCTCCCTCATCCAGCTGGATCGGCTCCGTATATTTGGTACTTCCTGTATCCGGATCACTGCCGTCTACCGTATAATAAATCGTTAAGCCTTTTCCGGCCGTCAGAGTCAGCTGCTGTACCTCTTCATAGGTTTCTTTCGCATCCAGACTGAACTGTGGTTCCTCAATAATATATTCAGAAAGGACCTCCCGCACCTGATCGGTGGCTTCGTCCAGAAGCCCCGGGATCTCCATCTGCTGATCGGTATCAATATAGAAATCAATGCAGGCTCCATAGAGATCAGAATTTCCGGTCTGCTCTCCGATGGCGTCAAGGAAGACACTCTCCGCAGCGTCCGGATCGTTCTGGGCAAGATAAACCCTGGACAAGCCTGTATAAGCCTCCGGACGTTCCTTGTTTTTACCAATGGCCCGCTGAAACGCACTGGAAGCCTCGCTGTACTCCTGCCGCTCCAAAGCCTTATTCCCGGCGCTTACGATCCCGTTATAGGAATTCTTGTAGATCAGTACCATACATCCTACCAACGCTGCCAGGATCAGGAATATCACTGCCAGCAGGATCCGGCGTTTCTTGCGAAGCTGGGCTTTCCGGCGCTGCGCCTGCCGGCGGCGGGCTTCCCGTTCCTCCGTCATAGCTCCGGTGCCCCGCATCGTCCGCCCGGTAGATCTTCTTGCCGTTCCCGTCCGTCCGGTGGTCCCTCTTGCAGGCCCCGTCCGTCCGGTGGTCCTGCGCTGGGAGGCAGTACGCCGCAGTCTCTCTGTGTCTGACAGATCCAGGCCCGTGGGCTCTCCGTTAATAGAACCGACGATCTCCTGGGCTAATATATCATCTAAAGGATTATAGTCGGGAACAATGCGGACTTCTTTTCCGCAGTTTTCGCAATATAACACCCCATCTGGGATTTCATGGCCGCAATATCTGCATTTCATCCGGGCCAAACCTCCTACCTTCCTGTTACCTTCCTGTTGCCGTCCGTTTTCAGACAGCCATGATATTATACTTCAAAGCATTTCCAGTTGCAACAAAAACTACCGCAATTGGCACAAATCCTACAGATTCTGCCCCTGTTTAGCTGTTCTCCGACAGATACGCTTCAAACTCTTCCATGGACATCAGGATCTTCCGCGGTTTTGTTCCTTCTTCTCCGCCTACTACGCCTGCTTCACACAACTGGTCCATGATCCTGGCCGCCCGGTTGAAACCGATCTTAAAACTTCTCTGCAGCATACCGATGGACGCCTTTTCCTTTTCAACAATCAGCCGTCCTGCATCGGCGAAATACACATCTCGCTCTTCTTCCCCGCTGCCCGGTCCTCCTAAAACACCGCCTGGCGCAACGCCGGTGGCTACCTGTTCCTCAATAGCCTCGTCGTAATCCGCATCCCCGTTGTGGGTCTTCAGATAATCCACCACATTCTGGACTTCTTTATCTGTTACAAATGCGCCCTGGACACGGGCAGGTTTCTGATAACCGGAAGGGTAGAACAGCATATCACCCTTCCCCAGCAGCTTCTCCGCGCCGTTCATATCGATAATGGTCCGGGAGTCCACTCCGGAGGACACGGCAAATGCGATCCGGGAAGGCATATTTGCCTTGATCAGTCCGGTAATAACATTGACGGAAGGACGCTGGGTGGCCAGCACCAGATGAAGTCCTGCCGCTCTCGCAAGCTGTGCCAGACGGCAGATGGATTCCTCCACCTCTCCAGGCGCTACCATCATAAGGTCCGCCAGCTCGTCCACAATGATCACGATCTGAGGCATAGGTTCGCGCTTCTCTCCATCCGGCGTCTGCGGTTCTGCCGCCACTTTGCTGTTGTAGCCCTTGATATCCCGCACATTGCACTCCGCAAATGCCTGATATCTGCGGGTCATCTCCATCACCGCCCAGTTGAGGGCTCCGGCCGCCTTCTTGGGATCAGTGACCACAGGGATCATCAGATGGGGAATTCCGTTATACACACTTAATTCCACGACTTTCGGGTCGATCATGATAAGCCGCACCTCCTCTGGCGAGGCTTTATATAAAATACTCATGATCAGAGTGTTGATACACACAGATTTTCCGGAACCGGTTGCTCCGGCGATCAGAACATGGGGCATCCTGGCGATGTCCGCCACCACCGTCTTCCCAGCGATATCCTTGCCTGCCGCAAAGGCGATCTTGGAAGAACTGTTCTGAAACTCCGGTGTCTCCAGAAGATCCCGCAGCATGACCACGGAATTCTCCTTGTTGGGGACCTCGATCCCCACCGCTGCTTTGCCGGGGATAGGCGCCTCGATCCGGATATCCGCAGCCGCCAGGTTCAGCTTGATATCATCGGCCAGGCCCACGATCTTGCTCACCTTGACACCCATCTCCGGCTGCAGCTCATACCGGGTCACAGAAGGACCGCAGCTTACATCGGTCACCGTAACCTTCACGCCGAAATTCTCCAGCGTCTGCTGCAGCTTCATCGCCGTCTCCCGTAAATGGGCGTCCGAATCTCCCCCGCTCCGGCTTCCCTTCTTCAAAAGGGACATGGGAGGGAACCGATAAGCTTTCTTTGGCTTCGCGGCATCTGCCGCAATGGAAGCAGCCACTCCGGAAGTCTCTGAGGCCACTTCGCTTCCGCTCTTTTCCCTGGACTTTTTCCCAGTGGGAAGGACTGGTTCTGTTCCTGCAGTTTCTTCCTCCTCTTCTGTCCAGGGCGGAAGATCCTCTCCACGGCTAATATGGAACTGAGATAGTTTTTCTTCCTCTTTGATCTCTGGAACAGAAACTTCCTTTGCTTCCGGTTCTGCAAGAGTGGTATTAAAGGAAACCCCTTCCACTCGCCGGTCCGTACGCCGTTTTCTTCCGGTGATCCGCTGTCTTGGAGCCTCATTCTCCCGCTCCAGCTGCCGCGCCCTTGCTTCTTCCCTCCTGCGGGCAGCGTCTTCTCTTGCCCTGTCATAAGCCTTGCTGCTCTGGTCCCGAACTCCCTTCAACAGGGATTTCCCCGTGATAAGCACCAGACAGATGATGGCCAGGATGATCACCACCACATATGTACCGGCAGTCCCGATCGCCGGGACCAAAAGCCCGGCCAGAATAGAACCCACGAACCCGCCGGCGTCATCCACCAGCTGGAACAAAGTGCAGGCCAGTATGGTCAGGACAACCACTGCCCCTGTCTTCAGGTAGGCGTTGGCATTTCCCCGGTTGGACACTGTGAACGCAACGGTCCCGAACAAAAGAAACGGGACTGCGTAAGCAACCCATCCAAAGGCAGCAGAAAGGAATGCGGCCACCCCGTCTCCCAGGAAACCGCCCATTCCAAAATTACTGATCAAAAGCAGAAGACTGACAGCAAGAGAGGCCCAGATCAGGATCTCATCGCCCACAAAACTCTGCCCTGTATTTTTCTTTTTTGACTTTGATGACGTACCCCTCTTCTTTTTTGACTTTCCAGCCATGATACTTCCCCCTTAATCACCGTTTTCCGGCAATACTATTATAAGTATATCATTTTTGAAAAAAGCTGTCATTATCTATTTTCCCACATTTCTCCCTGTCCTGGCGGATCATTTCGTGCAGTTTATTCAGCGCCTGACTCATTCCGCCTACCTCGTCGATCAGGCCTTCCCGCACAGCCTCCTCCCCTTCCAGAAGGGTTCCCACGTCTTTCACCAGTTCCGTGGGGTTGAGCATCAGTTCTTCGATCCGCTCTTTCTTCATCCGGGAATGGTCTGCCAGAAAACGGGTGATCCGATCCTGAGTCCGCACCATGTTGCGCAGGCTCTGCGGCACCCCAATGAACATGCCGCTGGAACGCACCGGATGGATGATCATGGTTCCGCTGGGCACGATAAAGGAATACCGGGCGGACACCGCCAGCGGGCCTCCGATGGAGTGGCTGCCGCCCAGCACCAGAGATACCGTGGGCTTACTTAAGGAAGCAATCATCTCCGCGATGGAAAGCCCCGCTTCCACATCTCCGCCCAGTGTGTTCAGTAAGATCAGCACGCCGTCGATCTCCCGGCTGTCCTCCACCTCCGCCAGCATGGGAAGCAGATGTTCGTATTTGGTAGCCTTGGTATTGCCGGCCACAGTCTCATGTCCCTCGATCTCCCCGATGATGGTCAGAAGCTTGATCCTGTGCCCGCTCTTCTCCTCTCTAAGATCCAGACTCCCCGTCTCCCGGATCTCTTCCTGTCTTTCTTCCCGCTTTTCCTTTTCCATAAAAAGACACCTCCATACCTTTTTAATTAGTATGGAGGTGATTTCTTCATTTTATACCTGCTGAAGCGCCTGCTCCAGGTCAGCGATGATATCCTCGATATTCTCCAGGCCTACGCTGAAACGGATCAGATCCGGCTGTACTCCTGCTTCCCGAAGCTCTTCATCGTTCATCTGTCTGTGAGTATGGCTGGCCGGATGAAGCACACAGCTTCTGGCGTCCGCCACATGGGTCACAATAGCGATCATCTTCAGCGCATCCATCATACGGACCGCCGCGTCTCTCCCGCCTTTAACCCCAAATGTGATAACACCACAAGTTCCATTGGGAAGATATTTCTGCGCCAGGTCATAATACTTATCCCCTGGAAGTTCGGGGGTGCTGACCCAGGCTACTTTCTCATGATTCTTCAGGTACTCTGCCGCTTTTCTCGCGTTGGAGCAGTGCCGCTCCATCCGAAGGGGCAGAGTCTCCAGTCCCAGATTCAGCAGAAATGCGTTCTGAGGAGACTGAATGGATCCAAGGTCGCGCATCAGCTGTGCCGTCGCCTTGGTAATATAGGCAAGCTTGCCAAATTTCTCTGTATAGACAATGCCGTGATAAGTCTCATCCGGCGTGGTCAGCCCCGGGAATTTCTCCTTGCAGGCCTCCCAGTCAAAGTTCCCGCTGTCAACAATGGCTCCGCCCACGCAGGTGGCATGGCCGTCCATATATTTGGTGGTAGAATGGGTCACAATATCCGCTCCCCACTCAAAGGGACGGCAGTTGACCGGAGTGGCAAAGGTATTGTCAACAATAAAAGGAACTCCATGAGCATGAGCCGCTCTGGCAAATTTCTCCAGGTCCAGCACTACCAGCGCGGGATTGGCGATGGTCTCACCGAATACTGCCTTGGTATTTTCCTGGAACGCAGCGTTTAACTCCTCTTCCGTACAGTCCGGATCTACAAAGGTGGCGTCCACGCCCATCTTTTTGATGGTGTGGGCATACAGATTGTAGGTGCCGCCGTAGAGGGCTGAGGCACACACGATATGGTCGCCAGCCTGGGCGATATTCATGATCGCGTAGAAGTTGGCCGCCTGCCCGGAAGAAGTCAGCATTGCCGCAACGCCGCCCTCCAGATCACAGATCTTTGCCGCCACCGCGTCGTTGGTTGGATTCTGCAGGCGGGTGTAGAAGTAGCCGGATTCTTCCAGGTCAAACAAACGCCCCATCTGCTCGCTGCTGCTATATTTAAAAGTCGTACTCTGGTAGATCGGAAGGACTCTGGCCTCCCCGTTCCCTGGCTCATAGCCGGACTGGATACATTTTGTCTCAATCTTGTAGTTGCTCATAGAATCTCCTCCTAAGAATATAAATATTTTTTCTTCAGGTCCATCACCATGCCGGTGTACAGCTCCTTGCACTTTTCCTGCTCGCCGTTCTCAATACAGCGGATACATGGGAGCAGACGGGAACGATACAGTTCCTCGTAGATCTCCTTCCGGTCTTCCCGCATATCGATAGCGCGCACGATCACCGGCGCCAGGTCGTAATACTCTTCTACCAGGTTTTTTCCTTCTTCTGTCTCCATCAGATATCCGTCCCGGTAGGCCCGCAGGGTCTCCAGCTCATAACAGTCGTCCGGGAGATTCCGGTTCTCACACACAGCCGTGGTGATATAGCACCATTTTCTCTTAAAGCCTGCGGAAATATCCTCATACGTGGCATAGGAAAGAGTCAGAGAACTTACCTTTCGCTCATTCCAGATCTCTACCATCTGCCTGCACATCTGGATGCAGAAGTCATTCTTAGTATAAGTAAGGATCGGCATCACATAGACCGCCATATTCATATTATAATCCACAGAAAGACGTTCCCGCATCCGACGTGGCTGTGCCTCCATCAATCCTGCCGCGTATTCCGGAATAATACCTGCAAGTTCCAGAATTACTTTTTCCTGCTCTTCTTCCGGCGTCGCTTCACAGAGACCGCTTATCTCTTCCGCCACATCACGAAACTGCTGAAACCCCTTCTCAAACTGGCCGTTGTATGTCTTTCTGCGAAAACCTCCCACCTGGGCCAGCATCTCGTCAAAAAGCCGGGCCAAATCTTCTCTGATCTTCTCCATCCTCGTCCTCCATCTGCCTGTACTTTACTCTATTCATCCCAGTTGTGGTAGACGTTCTGCACGTCGTCGTCATCATCCAGCATATCCAGGGTTTTCTGAATGTTGGCGATGTCTTTCTCATCTGTCAGTTCCACATATGTCTGCGGGATCATGGTCACTTCCGCGGCCGCCATGGTAATTCCCGCCTCTTCCAGCGCCTGATGGACGCTTCCGAAATCTTCCGGCGCGGTCAGGATCTCGAAGCTGTCTTCCTCCTCCACGAAATCCTCAGCCCCTGCGTCCAGGGCCGCCATCATCAGTTCATCTGCGTCTCCTTCGTACTCTTCTTTGTCGATCACGATCTGTCCCTTCTGGTCAAACATGAAGGAAACACATCCCGGAGTCCCCACGTTTCCGCTTCCTTTTGTAAATGCATGCTTTACATTGGTGGCGGTCCGGTTCCGGTTGTCTGTCAGCGTCTCTACGATAATGGCCGTTCCGTTAGGGCCATATCCTTCATATGTAATATGTTCATAATTTGCGGCATTGGCGTCCCCGGTTGCCTTCTTGATATTCCGCTCAATAGTATCATTGGGCATATTGTTGGCCTTCGCCTTGGCGATCACATCACGCAGCCGGCTGTTGTTGGCCGGGTCAGCGCTTCCGCCTTCCTTGACGGCAACCGCCAGTTCCTTTCCAATCTTGGTAAAGATCTTTCCCTTTGCCGCATCATTTTTTTCCTTTTTATGCTTGATATTGGCAAATTTTGAATGTCCTGACATCTCTTCTTTCTCTCCTTGTCCTTTTCGTTTTCTGTCACACTGGTCTATTTTAGCACTCTTCCGGAAGTTTTTCAATCTTTACCGTTCCGATGGTATTGTTCTCTACCGAGAGCACAGTAAATCGATAACCCTCATATTCTACCACACAACGCTCGTCTTCTGCCGGAATCCGGTCCAGCTGATCGATCAGAAAACCATTGACTGTCTCGTATTCTTCCGTCTCAAACCGGATGGGAAGCACCTGCTCCAGGTCCTCCAGATCCGCCATCCCCTGGACCTTCAGGCTTCCGTCCGGAAGGGTCAGGATGGTTTCCTCCTCCCGGTCATGCTCATCCAGGATGTTTCCCACGATCTCCTCAAGAATATCTTCCATCGCCACCAGGCCGGAGGTCTGGCCGTATTCGTCCAGAACAATGACCACATGGTTTTTCTGATCCTGCATCTCCTTGAAAAGCACATCGATACTCTTGGTCTCCGGGACGAAGGTAACCGGTCTTATGTATTCTTTCAGTTCTTTCACCGGGACCTGCCGCAGCTCTTCCTTCATATAGCAGACAGCCGCCTCCCTGAGATGAAGGAAGCCAATGATCTCATCGATATCCTCATGGAAAATGGGGAACCTCGAGAAACTCTCTCCCAGCATAAACTGAAACGCCTCTTCCAGGGTATCTTCCCCGTCGATGGCCACGATATTCTTCCGGTGGGTCATGATATCTCTGGCGTTCTTATCCAGATACCGGAAAATGTTCTGGATCAGGCTCGCCGCCTCTTTCTGGGTTCCTTCGTCCATCTCTTCCTCTACCTGGAAAACCCGCCGCATCCTCTGAAATAAACTGTCCTCTTCCATTGTAATTCTCTCTTGACTCCTTTTCTATGTATGAAGCTCAAAGCTTACCTTCAGAGCTTCATCAATTTTCTTCATGATCTCTCTGTCCAGATGACAGACCTGTTCCCTCAGCCTTTGTTTATCGATCGTCCGGATCTGTTCCAGAAGGACAACCGAATTCTTCACGATCTGATACTTTCTGGCATCGATCTCCACATGGGTCGGCAGTTTCGCCTTGTTCATCCTGGACGTGATAGCCGCGCAGATCACCGTGGGGCTGTGCCGGTTGCCCACATCATTCTGGATGATCAGCACCGGCCGCACGCCCCCCTGTTCCGATCCCACTACGGGACTTAGATCTGCATAAAAAATATCGCCGCGTCTTACCTGCACCTTTTGTCTCACACTCCGCTTCTTAGTTCTGATGATACCTTAGTATTTCCATCTTTTTCGGATGTATGCAGGCAAAGGGCTTCCCGCAGGCTTCTTATTCAAAATAATCCATCTGTTCCACTACTTCACCGTGCCGGATAAATTCTCTGGGGATCCGCTTTCCAAGATCGCAGACAAACTCATAATTAAACCGTCCCGACAGGTCGCTTAACACTTCCACCGGCAGATGCGCACCTTCGTTTTCACCCACCAGGGTCACCACATCTCCAAATGCCACATCTTCGATCTCCGTCACATCCACCATAAACTGATCCATACACACTCTTCCAAGGATCGGCGCCTCTTTGCCGTGGATCAGTACATAGCCTTTGTTGGACAGACTTCTTGGATAACCGTCTCCGTAGCCCACCGGGATTGTGGCGATCCGGGTGCGTCTCTTTGTGATATAGGTGCCGCCGTAGCTTACCGGTGTTCCTTCATCCACCCATTTCACATGGGCCACATGGCTTACAAGCTCCAGGGCGGGTTTAAGCGGCACGTTCTCCTTCTCCACTTCTTCGGATGGATACAAACCATAGGTGGAGATCCCGGCCCGGACAAGATCCAGGTTCGCTTCCTTTACATCGATGATCCCCGCGCTGTTGCAGCAATGGTAGTACTGGAAAGCAACACCATTTTCCTCCAGCCGTTTTTTCATCCAGAGATAGCCTTCATACTGCTTGTTAGTAAAGGTCTTATCCGTCTCATCCGCCTTGGCGAAATGAGTGAACATGCCTTCCATGATAAGCCCCGGCAGCCGGGTGATCCCGGTGATGATCTCCGCACTCTCCTCCTGGATCAGGAAGCCAAGCCTGGACATTCCCGTGTCCAGCTTGATATGCACATAGGCGTCTTTGCCAAGTTTCCCTGCCAGCTCGCTGATTCCCTCCGCCATCTCTTTGGTGTAGACGGTGAACCGTATCTCATGGGTGATAGCCGCCTCCCACTGATCCGGGAAGATACAGCCAAGGACCAGGATGGGCTTTTTGATCCCTCTTTTTCGCAGTACCACTGCCTCATCCAGGGTGGCTACCGCATAACCCCAGATATAATCCTTGGGCTCCAGCATCCGGGCGATCTGCACTGCGCCGTGGCCGTAGCCGTCGGTCTTGATCACAGAGATCATGGACACGCCCTCCCGGGTATTCTTATGCATCATCTCCATATTGTACTCAATGGCGTCCAGATCGATCCTGGCACATACTCTGTTATACTGTTTCATCATGTACACTCCCTTCTTTTTTCATTTCTGTTCTATCTCCAGACTCCGGATCTTACCGTGTCTGATGTTCTCATCCGTTTCCTTCATGGCCTGGGCCAGCTTCCCGATCAGGTCCCGGGCCAACACACTGTATCTCCCTTTTTCCTCCCGGGCCAGATCTCCGGCTCTGCCGTGAAGCCAGGTTCCCAGAAGGGCGGCCGCTTCACAGGAGATCCCCTGGGCAAGAAGCCCTGCGATAATACCAGCCAGAACATCCCCCGATCCTGCCTTTGCCATAGCGCTGTTCCCGGTGGGATTCAGGTAAGTGCGCCCCTCTCCCTTTTGGATCAGGGTCACAGAATCCTTCAGCACACAGCCAAGCCCTGTCCCTGCGGCAAAGGTTCGAAGGGCTTCCGGCCGGTTCGCCCGGATCTGATCTGTGGGGATCCCGGTCAGCCGTTCCATTTCCTTCAGATGAGGCGTGAAAATGTAGTCCCTGTGCCGAAGCTCTGACAGCCACTCCCGGTGCGCCCCCAGAAGATTCAGTCCGTCCGCGTCGATCACCGCAGGCTTCTCTCCTTCCAGCGCCACTGTCTCAAGAATCTTCCGGGAGGTCTCTCCGGTCCCAAGCCCAGAACCGCAAAGAACCACGTCCGCCCAGGAAAGAAGCCCAAGAAGCTCTTCCCGGTCATAGTCCTGATAGGGCTTTACGATAGCCTCCGGCAGAAGCTGCTGCAGGATCGGCCTGTTTTCTTCCGGCGTGTAGATCTGAACCAGCCCCGCCCCTGCAGAATAAGCCGCGGCGGCGTTAAAGAAGGCGGCGCCGCACATTCCTTTGCTCCCTGCGATCACCAGCAGCCGTCCATAAGTTCCCTTGTGGGAATCTTCCGGCCGCTCCGGCAAAAGCTGAGCGTATTCTTGCTCTGACAGAAGAACTGCCGTACCGGGATCCTGTTCAAGGGGAACTTCGCTGATCCCAATCTCTCTTGGGATCACCTGCCCGGCATATTTCTTCCCCGGATAGAGAAGAAGGCCGATCTTCCTTGCCTGGAAGGTCACCGTATAATCCGCCGCAAAAGCAGTGCCCAGCACCTGTCCGGTATCCGCGGACACCCCGGAGGGAATATCCACCGCCACTTTCGTCCCGGAAGAAGCATTCATCTGCCGGATCAGCTCCCGGTAGCTTCCTCCCACTTCACGGCTCAACCCTACTCCAAAGACGGCATCCACTATGATACTATATTCACCGGATTCCCATTGGTCACTGATCCTTCCGCCTGCCTGCACAAACCGTTCCATCTGGACTGCAGTTTCTTCCGTACAATGGCTTCTGTTCCCCGCCATCAAAAGAGTAACCTTCCCGCCTTTTTCCAGCAGGAGCCGCCCGATGGCAAAACCGTCTCCCCCGTTATTTCCGGAACCGCACACGATACACACACAGGAGAGATCCAGTCCCGCTTCCTCAAAGAAACGGACACATTCTCTGGCGGCTCGTTCCATCAGTTCCAGAGACGGAACCCCAAGAGTCTGTATCGTATACTGGTCCGCCGCCTTCATCTGGCCGCCGCCCGGAAGATATTCCATATGCTCACCTCATTTACCCAGGTTTCCAAACATTTCTGATTATAAAGAACGTGCGAAGGCAGGCCTGTCTGAACACGCTCACCGTCACACGTTACTCTCGGATCTATTTATGTTCTTTGTTATATCTGCTGATATTATAAGACAGCTGCATCAGACTTTCTGACAAGTGGACATTCTCCACAATGATATTCTCCGGAAGATTCAGATCTGTATGAGCGAAATTCCAGATCGCCCGCACCCCGTTTTCCACCAGCATATTGGCCACTTCGATGGCCTTCTCCTTGGGGATGGTCAGCACCGCGATATCCACCTCATTCCTCTGGACAAAGCCTTTAAGCTCGTCCATCATACGGATGGGAACGCCCCGGATCGCCACTCCCTGCAGCCTTGGATTCACATCGAAGATCCCTTTCAGGATGAAGCCCCGCTTCTCGAACGCCGCGTAATTAGCCAGCGCCTGTCCCAGATTACCGGCTCCGATGATGATGATATTATGGTCTTCCTCCAAGCCTAAGATCTTGCCGATCTCCGTATATAAATACTTTACATTATATCCATAGCCCTGCTGGCCAAATCCTCCAAAATTATTCAGATCCTGCCGGATCTGGGATGCTGTCACCTTCATCCGTTTGCTTAAGTCATTGGAGGAGATCCGCTCCACTCCATTCTCCAGCAGCTCTCCTAAATATCTGTAGTACCTTGGCAGTCTGCGAATAACTGCCTGTGAAATCTCTCTGCCTTCCACAATTTTCACCTTCCTGTTCCATTCTAGAGTTTATTATATAGAATTGTCTGTACAAAGTCAAACTTTTAGTTGTTTTTTGTCCTGTTTCCGCTATAATGAAAACGTATGCGAAAGATTTGGAGGCGCTTATGATACTTGCATGTCACGGGATTGAAAAAGCATTTGGAGAGGAAGTCATCGTTCATGACGGCTCCTTTCATATAGAAGAATATGAGAAAACAGCCCTGGTGGGGTCAAATGGCGCAGGAAAGACCACTCTGCTTAAGATGATCGTGGGAGAACTTCTCCCCGACGCCGGCTCTGTCACCATCGCCAAAGACAAGACCCTGGGCTATCTTGCCCAGCACCAGGAGATGACCGGCGACAACACCATTTACCAGGAAGTGCGTACCGCCAAGGCGCACATTTTCCAGATGGAGCAGCGGATCCGGGAGATCGAACTTGCCATGCCACACCTTACAGGTGAACGGCTTGAAGAAGAAATGGAGACCTACAACCGGCTGACCACTCAGTTTGAGGCGGAAAATGGCTACGCCTGCGAGAGCGAGATCACCGGCGTCCTGAAGGGCCTTGGCTTTGAGGAAGCGGATTTCTCCAAGGCCATCGATACCCTCTCCGGCGGCCAGAAGACCCGGGTGGCTCTTGGCAAACTTCTCCTTCAGAAGCCGGATATCCTGCTTCTGGACGAGCCTACCAACCACCTGGACTTAAATTCCATCGCCTGGCTGGAGACCTACCTTCTGAATTACCAGGGGGCGGTTCTCATCGTCTCCCACGACCGGTACTTTCTCAACCGGGTAGTCACCAAGGTGGTGGAGATCGAACAGGGAGAACTTCACACCTATCTTGGAAATTATACGGATTATGCCGCCAAAAAAAAGCAGGTTCAGGAGGCAAAACTGAAGGCATACTTAAATCAGCAGCAGGAGATCCGCCATCAGGAAGCAGTCATTGAAAAGCTCCGGTCCTTCAACCGGGAGAAATCCATCAAGCGGGCGGAAAGCCGGGAGAAAATGCTGGAGAAGATCAAAGTCATCGACAAACCGGCCGCCCCTGACACGGAGATCCACCTGAAGCTGGAGCCCTCCTGCCAGAGCGGCAATGATGTGCTGAGCGTAGAACACCTAAGCAAGGCATTCCCTCCCCAGGTATTATTTTCCGACGTCAGCTTTGAGATCCGCCGCGGGGAACACGTGGCGGTGATCGGGGACAACGGTACCGGCAAGACCACCCTTCTGAAGATCCTGAACCGGGTCACAGAGGCGGATTCCGGACTCTTCCGCCTTGGGACCAACGTGCATATCGGCTATTACGACCAGGAACATCATGTCCTTCACATGGAAAAGACCATCTTTGAAGAGATCTCGGACGACTACCCTGCCCTTACCAACACTCAGATCCGGAATATGCTGGCTGCCTTCCTCTTCACCGGCGACGATGTGTTCAAGCGGATCGGGGACTTAAGCGGCGGCGAACGGGGACGGGTGTCTCTTGCAAAGCTTATGCTCTCCGAGGCCAATTTCCTGATCTTGGATGAGCCCACCAACCACCTGGACATCGCCTCCAAAGAGATCCTGGAACGGGCGCTGAACGACTACACCGGAACGGTGCTCTACGTCTCCCATGACCGGTACTTTATCAATCAGACTGCCACCCGGATCCTGGACCTGGTAAACCAGAAATTTGTCAACTATATTGGAAATTACGACTACTATCTGGAGAAAAAGGAAGAGCTTACCGCCGCTTACAGCAAGCCCGACCAGGCAGATCGCCCTGCGGATATCTCCTCCCCTGCTTCCTCCTCCGGCTCTAAGCTTGACTGGCAGGAGCAAAAGGAAGCCCAGGCCAGGGAACGCAAGCGGCAAAATGAATTAAAGCGCACGGAAACACGCATCGAAGAGCTGGAAACCCGCAGTAGCCAAATCGATGAAGAGATGACCCAGGAAGAGGTCTACACTAACTCCGTCCGCTGCCAGGAACTGGCCCGGGAAAAAGCTGATATCCAGGAAGAACTGGAAACCTTATATGAACGCTGGGAGGAACTGGCACAATAAAATATGACTGAAAAGAAACGGGACAGCGCCGCCAGGCGCCGTCCCTCTTTTTAACATTTTAAGAAATGCTTACTTCAGTTCTTTCAGGATCTCCTTTAAGAATTCCCAGGTACGCTCTGTGGAAGCGATATCCAGCTTCTCATTAAAGGAATGGATGTCCAGGATGTTGGGGCCAAAGGATACACAGTCCAGATCCGGGCGTTTTCCAAGGAACAGCCCGCACTCCAGTCCTGCGTGCACCGCAGATACCACCGGCTCTTTCCCGAACATTTTCTCATAGATCTCTACCATGACTTTCCGAAGTTCCGAATCCGGATTAAACTGCCATGCCGGATACTCGCTGATGGTCCTGGTGGTTCCTCCAACCACTTTTCCGCACTGCTCCAGCTGCTCTCTCAGCTGCTGCTTCCGGCTCTCCACAGAGCTGCGGATCAGGTAAACGGTGCGTACCTTGTCTTCCGAGGTCTCCACCACGCCGATATTCAGAGAAGTCTCTACCAGACCTTTCAGCTTCCTGCTGTACTCAATAAGACCGTTGGGGCAAAGCATCAGATATGCGAGCACCCGCTCTCCTGCCTCTTTGGTCAAGGCCGCCTCTTTGGCTGTGCCTTCTGCCGCTGCCGTCACATCCAGGGTGGGTTCTTCTCCCATAAATTCCCCAAGCCAGATCTCCTTCATCTCTTCTGCCATAGCAAGGATCTTGTCCACATCCTTTTCCGCTGCCAGCAGTACTGCTTCGGACTCGGAGGCGATCACGTTGTCTTTGGAACCGCCGTTGATGGAGATCAGGTCGAAGGCTACTTCTTTCTGGATCCGATAGAGAAGCCGTCCCAGCATCTTGTGAGCGTTTCCTCTCTGGCGATGGATCTCATTTCCAGAATGTCCGCCCAGAAGCCCGTGGACCTTGATGCGAACCTTCGTCCCTTCCTTTGTCTCTCTTGCCACCGGGATCAGGGTCTCAAACACGATACCGCCTGCGCAGCCGGAAGTCAGGACGCCTTCCTCCTCGGAGTCGATATTCAGAAGCTTCTTTCCCTTTAATCCGGACAGATCCACAGCTTCCGCTCCGCCCATACCAGTCTCCTCATCTACGGTAAATACTGCCTCGATGGGAGGATGGGGGATATCATTGCTGTCCAGGATTGCCATGGCCATGGCAATGGCGATTCCGTCGTCGCCGCCAAGGGTAGTTCCCCGGGCCTTTACATAACCGTCTTCCACATAGAGATCCAGACCGTCGGTCTTGAAATCATGATCGGAATCCGGAGTTTTCTCACACACCATATCCATATGCCCCTGGAGGATCACCGGCTCGCTGTTCTCATAGCCTGGTGTCCCGGGCTTTTTGATGATCACGTCGTTGGCCTCATCCTGCTCTACTTCCAGCCCGCGCTCCTTAGCGAACGCCACGCAGTAATCACTGATGCGCTTTGTGTCGAAAGTCCCGTGGGGAATCTTACACAATTCCTCAAAAAAGTGAAAGACTCTTTCTGGTTTTACTTCTGTTAATACTGCCATGTTTCCTTACCTCTTTTCTTTTGCTTTCGGACCTCAAAAGAAGGTCCCCATATCCTACCTTCTATTATGGAACTGAACTCATAAAAATTCAACCGGTTCCATAAAATAAAATCAAGAATCTATGATCGGCAGGATATCCCATGAAACAAATCTTCCTGACAGCGGGGACACTCCTTCTCTTCGCGCTGATAATCCTGTTTCCCGGGGTGATCTTAGAGGGGGCGCAGGCCGGCCTGCTGCTCTGGTTTAACACGGTGCTTCCCGCTCTTCTCCCCTTTCTCATTCTGTCCAATCTCCTGCTTGGCTCCCCGGCGATCCAGGGCCTCGCCCGGTTCACCGGTCGTTTTTTGCGTCCCTTATTTGGCGTCTCTGATTATGGATCCTATGTTATGCTCACCGGCTTTCTCTGTGGTTACCCAATGGGGAGTAAAACAGCTGCCGATCTCACCCGCGCCGGAAGGATCTCCCTGGAAGAAGGACAATATCTTCTCTCCTTCTGCAACAACACAAGCCCCATGTTCGTCCTGGGATTCGTGGCTATCCAGTGTCTGCAGGCCCCTGCCCTGGCTCCCCTTTCCCTTCTCCTTCTGTGGATTCCCCCGCTGCTTCTAAGCTTTCTTTTCCGCCCCCGGAAATCCCGCCGTCATCCGAAAGAATGCACCGTTGCTCTGAGATCATCCGCTTTTGCAAAGAACCAGACAGTCCCAGGCGAGATCCCAGGTGGAATTGATAACGCCATCCTGGACGGCTTCACCGCCATCACCCGGATCGGAGGCTATATCATCCTGTTTTCCATCCTGATCCAACTAATGCGCCTTCTTCCCTTCCGGGTATCCCTGCCCTTCCGGGTCCTGCTGTCCTCCCTGGAAGTCACAAACGGAGCCGTCCTGATCGGGAATCTTCCTCTTTCTTTTCCGGCCAGGTTCTCGCTTTGTATGGGGATGGTCTCCTTTGGCGGCTGGTGCTCCGTGGCTCAGACCCGGAGCATGATCCAGGGAAGCGGTCTCTCCATTTTCCCTTATATCATACAAAAACTGGCCACCGCAATGGTGACCAGTCTGTTATCTTTTCTTATGCTTTTATTCTGTCTGTCTAAAACTTAGATCTCCTCGTCCAAATCAAAGGATTCTTCCTCCTCAACCGAAGTATTTCCATACTCTGCCTCAAGTCCCTGGGGCGACTGCTCCGGGATCTCCAGCTCAGACCGGTTGTTGCGGACCATGTCGTAACACTCCTGCAGGGAGTTGACCAGTCCGTCATATTTGGTGGTGTAGCTGTCCAGGGTATGTCCGATGATGCTCTCTGCATTTGCCAGAAGATCGTCGGTGTACTGCATCGCTCCGATGCGGATATCGTTGGCGTCCCTGGTGGCATTGTCCAGGATCTCCTGGGCCTGCTCGGTGGCCGCGGTCACCACTTCATTTGCCTGGGCGTAAGCCTGCTGCATGATCTCATGCTCGCTGACCAGCTCGTTGGTCTGGATCTGGGCCTCCTCGATCATACTGTCCGCCTTTGCCTGGGCGTCTGCCAGGATGGCGTCCTTATTGGCGATGATCTTCTGATACCGCTTGATCTCGTCCGGGGTCTTCATGCGAAGTTCCCGCAGCAACTCATCCATCTGATCCTTGTTGACGATGATCTTCGTGGTGGACAGAGGCTGAAATTTACAACTGTCAATGTACTCCTCGATTTCTTCAATGATCTGTTCAATACGGCTGCTCATTATTTACACTCTCCTTTTTTGATTATTTTCTCCCGCACCTGCGCCTCAATCGCCTCCGGCACGAATTGAGAAATATCCCCTCCAAAAGCTGCCACTTCTTTCACGATCGTGGAACTCAGATAAGAATGCTCCAGGCTTGTGGTAAGAAAAACCGTCTCCACGGCGGGCTCCAGCTTGTGATTGGTCTGAGCCATCTGAAGCTCATACTCAAAATCCGTGACCGCCCTCAGTCCTCTCACCACCATCCGGGCTTCCATCTTTCTGGCAAATTCCACTAACAATCCCTCAAATGGAACCACTTTGACGTTTGGTAAGTCTTTTGTAGTCTCTTCTAACATTCTAACACGTTCTTCTACCGAAAACAACGGCATTTTTGCCTTATTATACAATACTCCGACAATTAATTCGTCCACCATATGACAGGAACGCCGGATAATATCCAGGTGGCCATAAGTGACCGGATCAAAGCTGCCCGGATAGACCGCTCTTAACATACCGTTTTCCTCCCCTTTGGCTCGATAAACACATGCTTGTTTGTCTTATAAATCTTGGTCTTGATCGCAGTAAAGCCCAGGCTGTCCAGATAATCAAACTCCGTCTCCCTGGCAGCCTCCACGATGATCACACCCTCCTCCGCCAGAAGCTCCGAACCCGCCAGATATTCCAGCGCCTCCCGCTCCAGGCCCTTTCCATAGGGCGGATCCATGAAAATAAAATCAAACTGCTGATTGCCTTCCAGTCTTTTAAGCGCTGTCAGCACATCCACCGGCATAGTCTCCCCCTTCTGGAAAAGCCGGGTATGCTTCAGATTCTCCTTGATACAGGCAATAGCATTCGGATTATTGTCTACAAAGTACGCCTTCATGGCTCCGCGGCTCAGCGCCTCGATCCCGATTCCGCCGCTTCCTGCGAAAAGATCCAGAAAAATACAATCATAGAGGTAGGGCGTCAGCATATTAAACAGTGTCTCTTTGATCCGGTCCGTGGTGGGCCGGGTCTCGAAACCATCCAGCGTCTTCAGTTGTAATCTCCTGGCAGTGCCCGCGATCACCCTCATATCAAAACCTCGCAAATGATGTAATATTTGCGTTTATTATAAATATTCACGGCAGAAAAGTCAATCGAGGACGTAGCATCTTTTCACTTTACTACGTCCTAAATTGCGTTTTACCCTGTACCCAAATGCAAAATGGGGTGTACCAAACTGCACTTTTCCCTGTACCTTTTTGTTGACTTTCTACTACTATGTGTTACAATATAGTTAAGATTACTACTATGTATTACAAGGTAGGTGATGCGTATGTTTGACAAGTCCCAACTGCTGCGTGGGACACTGGAAGGCTGTATCCTGAAGATCCTCTCAGATCACACCACTTACGGATATGAAATTGTCACAAAGCTTCAGGAGTATGGCTTCAAAGAGGTACGTGAAGGAACGATCTATCCACTTCTTTTAAGACTGGAGAACAAGGGCATTATTTCTTCTCAGTTTTGCCCTTCACCGCTGGGACCCCGCAGGAAATATTATTCCATCACACCGGATGGCTTGCTTTATCTGGAGGAATTTAAGCGCTCCTGGAAACAAATTTCAAAATCGATCAATCATATTTTTGAAATGGAGGAATGACCTATGACAGAGTCGAATCTTTCCTTGGAAACATTAAAAGCAGAAAACTTCTCATTACAATCAGAACTTTCAGCCAAAAATCAGCGTACTCTTGAAAAAATGTTCCGCTACCTGCGTACATTTCCCTTGGAAGAGACACAGATCGAACTTCTCAGGCAGGATTTGATCGGAATGGCCCGGGAGGCAGAAATGCGGCAGGAGCCTTTTTCTGGAACCCTTGGCAAATCTCCTCTTTCCTTCTGCGATGACCTGCTCCTTGCCTCAGGCCTGGTGGTGATTCCTTCTGGTCGTCGTCTGCTTCGGACCGTTGGATGGTATTATCGGATTATAGGCGGATTTTTCACCTGTGTCAGTCTCTCAAATATTATAGGTATGATTATCGGATTCTTTATCGGAGGAGAAATCTGGGTATTCAAGCTGATCTCCGGAGATCAATTTGTGCTCTTCCTCTATCAACTCGCAACTTTTTCCATTGGCTGTCTTTTCCTTTATTCTGGAAAACAGGCAATTTACTGTGCTTCTAACAGTTCCATGGCAAGGCGATGTCTTATTTTGGGAATCCTTCTTCTCCTTATACAGATACTTGCTATTTTGATCAACAATATACTAAGAAACTTAGGCTATCTTGTAACCATAAGCGATTATTTCCCCTCCATCGGGATTTTCATTCAGATCTTCTCCGTACTGGCACTGATTATTCCAATTCTTTATTTTTGTGGAGCCTGGATCAATATGAAAAGTGTCAAATAGGTACACCCCCTTTTGCATTTTGGTACACCCTTCCGCGCATTTTGGTACACCGTATAATTCAATTGAGGACGTAGCCTTTTTGCAAAAGGCTACGTCCTCAATTGAATTATTTCCCAGCCATCTGTTTTTCCTGCTGTTCGATCATCTTCTTAACCATATATCCGCCAACAGAACCGTTCTGTCTGGATGTCAGGTCGCCGTTATAACCGTCGCTGAGCGGTACTCCCAGTTCGTTTGCAACCTCGTATTTAAACTTGTCTAATGCGCCCTTTGCCTCAGGCACGGCTGCTTTGTTAGTTGAACGACTTGCCATGATTTACTCCTCCTTCTTGTATCTTTGTAACAGCTTTTCGCTTCGTGTTACAACCATAGTATATGGAGGATTTAAATTATTACACTGTCAGTTCCTTCATATTCTGGAAGATTCTTCACCCACTCTTCTTCATTTTTCAAAATTTCATCAGCCGCTTCATTGGCCATCTGCAGGATCTTCGCGTCCTGGAATACATCTCCCAGCCGGAAGTTGAAAAGGCCGCTCTGGCGGATCCCAAAAAGGTCGCCGGGCCCGCGAAGCCGCAGATCCTCGCTTGCGATCTTGAACCCGTCGTTAGTGTCCCGTAGAATGGACAGTCTCTCCTTTGTCTCTTCTGCCCGGGAAGCGCTCATGAAAATGCAATAAGACTGGTGTTTTCCTCTTCCCACCCGGCCCCGCAGCTGATGGAGCTGCGCCAGGCCAAAGCGCTCTGCGTTCTCGATCATCATAACCGTGGCGTTTGGCACATCGATCCCAACCTCGATAACCGTAGTGGAGACCAGGATCTGGATCTCATTTCTCCCGAATGCCTCCATGATCTCATCTTTAAGCGCCGCCTTCATCTTCCCGTGCAGACAGGCCACCCGGATATCCGGTCCCATCTCCTCCTGGAGCATCGCCCCGTAATCCTGCACGTTCTCCGCCTCCAGCTGCTCGCTCTCCTCCACCATGGGACAGATCACATAGCACTGCCGCCCTGCGGCGATCTCTTTCTTCATAAATGTATACGCCGTCTTGCGATAACCAGTGTCAACTACACAGTTCTTAATTGGAAGCCGGTTGGCCGGCAGTTCATCGATCACGGAAATGTCCAGATCACCATACAAAATGATGGCCAGCGTCCGGGGGATTGGCGTAGCGCTCATCACCAGCACATGAGGCATGCCTCCCTTTCCGGCAAATGCTTCTCTTTGCTTTACTCCAAACCGGTGCTGCTCATCGGTGATCACCAGCGCCAGGCAGTCGTAATTTACCGCGCTCTGGATCAGCGCGTGGGTTCCGATGATGATCCTGGCGTATCCGCACTCGATCCGGTCATAGGCCCGCCGCTTCTCCTTCGCCGTCATGGAGCCGGTGAGCAGTTCCACCTTCACCGGGATCTCATATTCTTCCAATAACTTTGTAATGGATTCATAATGCTGTCTTGCCAGCACCTCCGTGGGGGCCATCATAGCCGCCTGGTACCCGTGAAGAGCCGTGTTGAGAAGGGCCAGCACCGCCACAATGGTCTTGCCTGAGCCCACATCCCCCTGGACCAGCCGGGACATTACCGTATCAGAAGCCAGATCGCCTGCGATCTCTCCCCACACCTTTCTCTGGGCTCCGGTCAGGGAAAAGGGCAGCTCGCCGATCAGCTTCTCCACTTTTTCGTCCACATCCATCACATAGTTATTCTCCATCCGCTGATTGCTGTCCTTAAGTCTTCGAAGGGACAGGATAAATGCCAGGAACTCTTCAAAGACCAGCCGCTTCCTTGCATGGAAATACACTTCTTTATCCTCTGGAAAATGAATCCCCCGCAGCGCATAATTGTACTCCGCCAGACTGTACTTCATCCGCAGATCCTCTGGCAGCACCTCCCGGGAGAGATCCAGATTCTTCAGCACCTGCCCCACCGCTTTTGAAACCCCGTTGTTAGTCAGGCCTTTGGTCAGGCCATAAATGGGCTGCAGCGTTCCCGACTTCTCCTCATACTTCTCGGGCGGATAGAAGATCTCCGGCTGCTCCATCGCAAGCTCCCGGCCTTTCCTGACCACACGGCCTCTCAGGGTGACCGCCCCGCCGCCGGAAAATGTATTCCGCAGAAAGGGCATCCGGAACCACACGGCCTTAAGCGTCCCGGTCAGATCCCTGACATGAAGCGTAGTCACCGGAAGCCTGCGGTTTCCCGCTACCTGCACTCTCCCGAAGATCGCGCCGGTGACGGTACAGATTTTCCCCTCTTCCGCCTCGCTGACCGGAACCGGCTCTTCATAGACGTCATATCCTCTGGGATAATACCGGAGCAGATCTCCCGCCGTATAAATATTCAATTTCTCAAACAGCTTCTCGGTCTTCTCTCCGATCCCTTTGATCTCCCGGATGGGGGTTCCCTCCGTCATCGCACGCCTCCTTGAGTTTCCCTTTACCTTCAAATGCCCCGGCGTCTTTCAACTGCCGGGGCACCCTTTTAAATCCTTGCTATATGCTGTTACTCTACCGCCAGGATATAGTAGTAGATCGGCTGTCCGCCGCTGTGGACGTCCACATCCACATCCGGATAGAGCTCTGTGATCTCCTGAGTAAATCTCTCCGCATCTTCCTCGTTTACTTCCTCGCCGTAATAGAGGCTGATCAGTTCAGAATCCTCATCCACCAGCTGGGAGAGCATATCCTTGACGGTCTCCTCGATCTCACTTCCCACAGACAGGATCCCCTTGTCGCCGATCCCCATGATGTCTCCTTCATGGATCTCCTTGTCGTCAATGTGGGTATCCCGCACCGCATAGGTGATCTGACCGGATTTGACATGCTGGATCTGTTCCAGCATAGCCTCTTCGTTCTCCCCGGCGGAAGCTTCCGGCATAAAGTTGATGATGGCGGTGATCCCCTGGGGAACCGTCTTGGTGGGGATCACGATGATCTCCTTGTCTTTCACCAGATCTTTCGCCTGGTTTGCCGCAAGCACGATATTCTTATTATTTGGAAGAATGAAAATGGAATCTGCGTTCACATGATCCACCGCGTTCAGCATATCCTCCGTACTTGGATTCATGGTCTGGCCGCCCTCGATGATATAGTCAGCGCCCAGCTCCCGGAAGATCTCATTCATTCCCTCACCGATGGATACCGCGATAAAGCCCATGGGCTTCCTTGGCTCATCCTTCTTCGCCTCTTCTGCCTGCTGCGCCGCAACCTTCTCCGCCTCACGGATCAGCTTCTCCTGATGCTCTTCCCGCATGTTGTCTACCTTCATCCGGGAGAGCTGGCCGTAAGTCAGACCCTTTTCAAAAGCCAGACCGGGATGGTTGGTGTGCACATGGATCTTTACCACATCCTCGTCCGCCACGCAGACAATGGAATCTCCAATGGAGGAGAGATAGGACTTCAGCTCCTTCTCATCCTTTTCTGTAAATTCTTTCTCTGTCAGAATGATAAACTCGGTACAGTAACCGAACTTGATATCCGCCGCTTCCTGAGGCGCCGCCATCTTTCCAACGCCTGCTCCGCTTCCGGGAGTGATGGCGCTGTAGTCGATCTCCTTGCCCAGGAAAGCGTCATATGCCCCCCGGATCACTTCCAGCAGACCCTGGCCGCCGGAATCAACCACGCCTGCTTCCTTGAGCACCGGCAGAAGGTCCGGCGTCTTTGCCAGCACTTCCTCCGCATGCTTGATCACTTCCGGGATGAACACTTCCAGATCATCCGTCTCCAGCGCCATCTCCGCCGCTTTCTCCGCGATCCCGCTGGCCACTGTAAGGATGGTTCCCTCCTTCGGCTTCATAACTGCCTTGTAGGCTGTATCCCGAGCCCGGGCACAGGCCGCTGCCAGCCCCGCTGCGTCGATCTCCTTCTCCTCCCGGATGGATTTGGTAAATCCCCGGAGGAGCTGGGACAGGATCACGCCCGAGTTTCCTCTGGCTCCACGCAGAGAACCGGAAGAAATCGCCTTGGCCAGATCCTTCATATTATAGTCTGTCAGAGCAGTCACTTCTTTGGCCGCGGACATGATGGTCAGGGACATATTGGTCCCCGTATCTCCGTCCGGCACCGGGAAGACGTTCAGTTCATTGATAAATTCTTTCTTGGATTCGATATTCTGTGCGCCTGCCAAGAACATCTTCGCAAGCATTTCCACATTAATAGTTTTTGTAGCCACTTCCTATGTTCCTCCTTAAACTAATCGATGACCCTGACGCCTTCGATGTAGATATTGATCTTGTCCACAGGCATTCCGGAAAATTCTTCCACCCTGTACTTCACATTGCTGATCAGATTCTCCGTCACTGCGGAAATGCTGACTCCATACGCCACGATAATATGAAAATTCAAAGTGATGTGGTTCTCCTCCGAAATCATCACCTGGATGCCTCTGGTCAGGCTCTCCTTCTTCAGAAGATGGACCAGTCCGTCTTTTACATTCACCGCGGCCATTCCCACGATCCCAAAACACTCCACCGCAACGGTTCCGGCATATTTTGCCACAACCTCCGGATCTACGGTGATGATACCAAGGTCGGTGCTTATACATCCCTTCATATTAGAAACCTCCACTTCTCCTAGGATATTTTCCTTGCATATTTGCTTAGTGTTTCTATTATACCCTGTTTCCCGTGATAATACAAGATTCCCGGGCACACAAAAAACCCAGATTCCGTAATGAAATCTGAGTTTTTAACTGCTTTTTTGCACTTTGCCTATGCACGCTCCACTTTGCCTGATCTTAAGCAGGAAGTGCAAACATACATTTTCTTCGTAGCACCATTCTCTGTCTTTACGCGAACAGACTTTACATTTGATTTCCACATCTTAGGTGTCCTTCTATGAGAGTGGCTCACGTGATTTCCAAAATGAGCTCCCTTCTGACAAATAGCACATTTAGCCATGACTACACCTCCTAACGCTCATAATAAGTCTTTCTACAGACTCGCAACAATAGTTATTTTAGCAGAATGATCTTAAAATTGCAAGCATTATTTCAGAATTTATCTTCATTTACAGCAAAATAAATTATAACCTGCCAGAACACACAGTAAAATGCACAGCACTTCCACAAATGTATTGGGCAGGATCAACGCCAGGATGATCCCCACTGCAACCCAGAACAGGGCGAATCCGATGATCCGTTTCAAACTGCTGCCCCCTGCCGGCCTTTTCTATCATTCTATGTCTTACACGCCTGGAAGATTACTCCTCTTCCAGAATGTCCATCACATCCTGTTCGCTCATAGTCTCTTCCTTTTTGGAGCCAAACTTATCCACCACATCTGGGATCATATCC
Source organism: Massilistercora timonensis (assembly GCF_900312975.1). Lineage (NCBI taxonomy): Bacteria > Bacillati > Bacillota > Clostridia > Eubacteriales > Massilistercora > Massilistercora timonensis. The sequence goes on from NZ_LT990039.1 coordinate 192,011, forward strand.
AGAATCTTGGTCATGGTATCCTGATTCTTGATATTCACCAGGCGGGTCTTGTCATTCTGGATCACCAGGACCGCGCAGGGCGTCATCTTACCACCGATACCGCCGGCTCCCTTCTCCTTCTGATCTGCGTTGAAGGCGCCCGCCCCCACGGCGAAAGACACATCCACCAGGGGAAGGATGATGGTATCCCCGATATGGATGGCGTCACCCACCACCGTCTTGGATGAGAACACTCCGTCCATCCCGTGGAACAAAGCCTCTACCGTACCCTTGAAATTATTGTCTGCCATACTTCTTATTCCTCCTGTATCGCTGCCTGATACTCTTACAGCTCAAACTCCTTAATATTTCTGTAGGTCTCCCGCACATCCCGGTTCCAGAACAGGTTCCAGGCAAAGACGGCCACATGCCACAGACGGGCCTTCCCTTTAACCCGGGCCTTTCCCTCCAGAACGCTGCGCTCAAAATCCGGCCGGATCTCAGTATAGCTTCCAATAAAAGGATAGATCATACTCAGTCCTGCCAGCACCTGTCCCGTGGTGCAGGGATCCTCGAACCCATAGACCACCTGCAGGGCGCCGTCCTTTGGCTTCAGTCCTCCAAGAAGGCGGACCGTCTCCTTTTTCAGCCTTTTCCACGCCGCCTTGTGAGTCTCGCTTTCCAGGAATTGAAGGACCTTGTCCTTCTTCTCCCCTAACAGCCTTATCTTATCACAAAAGCCCGAGAATGTACATTTGATCTTGTGAAACCAGGCCTTTATTTTCTCCCAAAGGGACTTTTCTTTCCTGCGGGAAGTCTTGTGTATCTGCGTTTTTGTTTCCTCAGCATGCGCAGGTTCCGGTTCAGGACTTTCTTCAGCTTCCGAAACATTTTCCCCTTCTTCATTCTCTTCAGCAGTTTCAATTTCTTCAACTGTTTCCACTGCTTCGTCTTTCTCAGCTGTTTTAACTGTTTCAGGTTTTTCAGCTTCTTCAGTTGTCTCAGTTTCTTTCCTTTTTTCAGGATGTTCATGGCTTGCCCTCTCTTCCTCCTCCGGTCTCCCTTTGGTTTTCTTTCCATATTTCTTCCATGCGATCCGCAGTCTCCAGCCGGCCTTCCCGTTCCTGTAATACCCTTCCGCCCGGATGAAATGGAACAGCCAGGTGGCCTTTCCCTTTGCCCTAAAGGTATCCCGGGAACCCTCACATCTGGCGGACGCCTCATAGCGGATGGGAACAAAAAGAAGGATTCCCACAAGCAATACCAGTATTCCCAGTATGACTGCCAGTATGATACCTATTATCTTTAAGATCAACAAAAGTATGTGCAGCATCTCATTCTTCCTGTTCCCTGTTTAAGATATAGGAACGGACATCCGTACCTTTTGTCTCATTATACACTTCTTCGACGATTTTTTCTACTAATTCCAGCGCATCCTCATGGTCTTTTGCGATCCCCACTACGAAAAGGTCTCTGTCCGGGAAAGAAGGCTGCAGAAAAAGCAGGCTGGAACAGATCTCCAGCTGTCTTCCCATCTCGTCCGGGAGGGTTACCAGATGGATGGGCGACTGGAAACGCCCTGCCTCCAGGCGCCGGATGATCTTCTCCCTTTTCTTCTCCACTTTTTCTGTCAGGTATAAATGCCGGTAATACCTCATGGTTTCTTCTCCGTTATCCGTAATATGCGTCAAATACTTCTTTGGCTACATTAACCGCCTTGGCTCTTCCGTCCGCGGATTCGATGATCACGCTGATCACCAGATCCGGGTCTTCTACATTAGACATTCCCACAAACCAGGAATGATCCTTCTCTTTGTCTGAACTGTATTCTGCCGTCCCTGTCTTGCCCGCCGCAGTGTAGCTCTGTCCGTTCAGAACGGAAGCTGTTCCCTCTTCCACCACGCTTGTCATATAATCCTTCAACTGGGCCGCTTCCTGGGACGTCATAAGCTTACCGTACTCCTCCGGCCGGTACTCCTCGATCACCGTACCTGTATAGTTGGTGACTGCCTCAATGAGATAAGGCTCCATCAGTGTACCGCCGTTGGCGATCGCTGAAGTGATCAGCGCCATATGGTAAGGGCTCACCTGGGTCTCCCCCTGTCCCATAGCCGTCATCATCCTGGCCGCCTTGCCGTCTTCCTCGCTCAGGGTAAAACTGCTCTTTGTATAGGGAAGGTCCCCGGGAAGCTTCCGGTTGAACAAAAGTTCCTCCGCCGTCTCCTGAAAACTGCCTACATCAAGAGAGGCGCCGATATTGGAAAATGAGGTGTTGCAGGAGTGGGCCAGACTTTCCCGCAGATCCACCTGCCCATGGACAGATCCGCCGTAACAGTGAATGGTCACATCCCCGGCCTGGATCTTGCCTGTGCAATCATAGGAATAGGAATCATAATCCGCATTTTCCCGCATGTACTCAAGCGCCGTCACCAGCTTGAAGCTGGAGCCGGGAACATAGTGCCCCTGTGTGGCCCGGTTAAGAAGCGCGCTGTTCTCATCGGAATTCAGGCTGTCCCAGTTCGCCGCCACGTCTCCTGGTGAAAAGTCCGGCTTGGATACCATGGCCAGAACCTTTCCGGTGGATGGTTCCATCACCACCACGGCTCCCTTCTGGTTTCCCAGCGCGTCGTAAGCTGCCTCCTGCAGATTTGCATCCAGAGTGGTCACCACATTGTCCCCTACATTCTTCTCCCCCTGGAACTCCTTCTGGATCTTCTCCAGGAAGAAGGCATTGGAAGTGAGAAGTTCATAGTTTGCCAGAGATTCAATGCCGGATTTGCCCTGATCCGCATAGCCTACCACATGGGCGAACATATTTCCGTAAGGGTACTCTCTCGTCTCCGAGCCATCCTCCGCCACGCTGGTCTGGGCCAGCACATTGCCGGAGTGGTCCAGGATCTTGCCCCGGATCACCCGGTCCGCGAAAGAATCCTGGCGCTTATTATAAGGACTCCTGATTACTTCCTGGCTCTCAGCCACATTGAAATAAGCCATATATCCCATCATGGCGATAAAAAGCGCCACAAAGAGGTAGGTGACTCTAGCGAACTCTTTGTTTCTGGCGCGTTTTTTCCTGGCCAGGCGCTTTTCCTGCCGTTTTACTTCTTTGCGGTCTTTTCTGGACAGTTCCCGCTGCTGTTCTTTTCTTTGGAGCCGCTTTTGCGCCTCTCTCTGCTCGTAACCGTTCCTTCTTTCTTCTCTCAAGATCTTCCTCCTCGTCTTCCCGCAGGATATAAAGTCCCTGAATAATGCCAAACATAATGATCGTACTCAAAAGCGAACTTCCGCCGTAGCTTACCAGTGGCAGCGTCACTCCCGTGGAGGGGATGAACTTCGTCACGCCGCCCACATTGAGAAACACCTGGAAAATGTAGCAGGTGCCAAGCCCCAGAGCAACCAGTTTATAAAACATGGTATGAAGCTGCATGGCAATATTAAGGAACATCACATAACAGCTGACACATACCAGGATCATGCAAAGGGCAAAGATCAGCCCCATCTCTTCCGCGATAGCGGAGAAGATAAAGTCTGACACCGCTACCGGGATGGTCTCCGGAGCCCCCTGGAAAAGCCCCATACCAAACCAGCTTCCCGTACCAATGGCGAAAAGAGACTGGGCAACCTGATACCCACCGTTGTCATAGACCGCGAAGGGATCCTTCCAGGCCAGCACCCGGACCCGCACATGGTTGAAGAGATAATAGGCAACCACCGAGGCTGCGCTTCCCGCGCCCAACCCAGCCAGAATATAGAGGGGCTGGCGGGTGGCCACATAGAGCATCACCAGATACACCACGAAGATAATGAGAGCCGCTCCCAGGTCCTTGGACACTACCAGGATCAGCACATGGAAAGCCGCCAGCGCAGTGGTAGCCACAATATTCTTAAACTCCAGAGACAGCTTGAAGCTGGATGCCACGAAGAACACAAACACGATCTTCACCAGTTCCGAGGGCTGGATATTGATCCCCGCCACGGTAAAGCCCAGCATGGCGCCTCCGCTGACACGGCCAACTACGATGACCGCCGCAAGAGAGATGATCCCCACAATGGCATAGAAGTTTCTCCACTCGGAGAACCGCTTGAACTTCCGGATCACCACCGGCACCACCAGACTGATGGCAATAGCTCCCGCAGCGATCACAAACTGCTTTACCGCGCTTGCGTAATCCAGACGGGTCAGCATGATCATACCGATACAAAGCAGCATACACATGTTGTTGATCACCAGTCTGGACACTTTTGGGTAGATCAGTGTATACAGCAATATAGTGGCTCCAAACAGAACTACCTGCATAAGGTAGAACGCCAGAAGCCGGATGTCGTTGGTCTCCAGATACATCACCAGAAAGGCGATGATATGGATCATAAACATCAGCACGTTCTGATTCCGCAGCATTCCCCTTTTTTTGTCTGGATCCTGAAACCCGAATATGCTGAAACAGGTAAAGGTATACATTGTGATCATAAGGATCATCACATATTTTGAAAGCTCTACAATAATATTCAGCAATTCTCCACCTACTTTACGCCTCGTTTAAAATGTCCCCTGGTATACTCCCCCTCCGGCGGCAGATCCTTCTCCCCCAGGACAAAGGTTCTGTAACACCGCTTCAGGATCCTTTCTGCCTCCTCTTTCGTCTCAAAGGTCAGGTCGATCCGCAGCCCGGCAGGATCCAGGCTTTCCACCTCATCCGCCAGGGAGACAAGATCCAGGGGCGCACAATTATAGATAATATTATAGCAGTATCTGCAGCAGTTTTTCACAGGAAATTTCTTTTTCTGCCGGTCTTCCAGAAAAAGAAGACCCTCGGCGCGGCTGCAGCCCGCACCGCTTTTCTGGATACAGTTGGCAGTGAGCATCACCGGCAGATACCCATATATAATAAGATAAGTTCCTTCCATCCCAAGCCAGGCCAGCTCCCTGCGGTTCAGTTCCACCGGCGCTGTGGCCCTCCAGATCCCATTCTCTGCCAGAAAAGATCTGCTCCTCTGGTTCCATCCATAAAGATTGGCGTCCGAGTAGATCTTCTTATCAAATCCCTGGTCCGAAAGCCACTGGCAGCTCTCCCAGTTGCGGATCAGCGCGCCGTCACAGACACGTGCCAGACCTTCATAGAATGTTTCAAATCTTCTGGTCCCATCCTCCCGGAAAAGATGAGGCATGGCAAAAAGAAGGCTCTTTCCCCGGCTTTTGATATCTTTTAGAAATTCTTCCGTTTCTTCTGTAAGCAGGCCATCCAGGATGATCTCTCCTACTCCCGGCGCAGCAAGAGCCGCCTCAAGTTGCCCCCTTGTTTCCACCCGGACCAGGAATCCGGAAGCCTTCTCCTGCGGGAAGGATTCTCTTTTTTTCTCTCCGGCAGGCGCTTCCGGCTCTCTTCGTCCTGCAGACAGGACCGCTTCCTTCAGCCTGCCGATCCCCTCCCTTCGCAGGCTGTTCAGCGCCTGCATGGGAAGAAAGACCTCTCCCTCTATCCGGATCTTAAGCTCCTGGAAACAGAATGGCTCGTCCCCGGTCTTTCGCATCTGCCGCTCCACCCGCTCCCGGTCAAGGGGCTGATTCTGAGCCTGCTGTACCAGATCGCCTTCCACCTCCACATGGATCTCCCCGTGATCCAGTTCCAGTTTAGCACGGTTTCCTGTGGAAAGTATTAATATCCCATTAATTTTTTCTTGGTTTTTTTCCCTGGGGATCTGGATCTTCTCATTCTGTGTCCCCTGGGGCCGCTGAAAAGAGATCATCTCCCGGCCGTTTCGCCGGTGATAATATCCGTCGCAGTAACCCCGCCGCCGATATGCACCCTGTAAGAGTTCCAGGTCCTTTTGGTCTACCCGGAATCCATCTTTCCCCCGGGCATAATAGAGATCTGTGTACTTCCGGTACATCCGGGCAACCTGCCAGACGTAGTCCGGCTGTTTCATCCGTCCCTCGATCTTAAAGGAATCCACCCCCGCCTCGATCAGCTCCGGGATCAGGGAAAGGGCGCACAGATCCTTCATACTCAGGATGTCCTGCTGCTTTCCTCCTTCTACCCGGTAAGGCAACCGGCAGGGCTGGGCGCACTGTCCCCGGTTCCCGCTCCTGCCTCCGATCAGACTACTCATCAGGCACTGGCCGGAATAACAATAACACATAGCCCCATGGACAAAGCACTCCATCTCCAGGCCGCTTTTTTCCTTCATCCGCCGGATCTCCTCAAGAGACAGCTCCCTTGCCGGCACGATCCGGGTTGCCCCCCTGTCTTTAAAAAAGCGGGCCCCCGCTTCACTGGTCACCGTCATCTGAGTGCTGATATGGACCGCCAGATCCGGGAACCGCTCCCGCACAAGATCCAGCACTCCCAGATCCTGGACGATCACTGCATCCAGTCCCTCCCGGTAAAAAGGCATAAGATATTCTTCCAGCTCTTCTATCTCCCGGTCTTTGAGGAGCGTATTCACCGTCAGATACAACTTTCTTCCCCGCAGATGAACATACTCCAGCGCCCGGAGGAGATCCTCCCGGTCAAAATTGGCCGCAAAAGCCCGGGCGCCGAACTGGCGCCCGCCCAGGTATACCGCATCCGCGCCGGCCTGCACCGCCGCCTCCAGACACTCATAAGATCCTGCCGGAGCCAGCACTTCTGTCTCTCTGTTCCTCATCTGATCTCAACCCTTCAAAAAAGGCTGTCCGCTGACAGCCTTTACTTCTGTTTGTTCTTCATCTGTGTCTCAAGCTCCACGATCTTCATCTGAAGCTCCTTGTTCTCTTCTTTCAGCCTGTCCATAGCCTTCTCCGCGTTCTCCAGCTTGATCTGGACGGAGATCAGCTCGTGCTTCAGGTCGTACATATCTTTGTCCTTGGCCTCGATATCGCTCTCCAGTGAGGCTCCCTGTTTTCTCGCCTTAAAATAATCGTCCGCGATGTTCAGCGCCAGGAGGACGTTCCTGGTCTCGGAATTCTGCTTGCGATATCCCTCGCTGCTGCTGCATTCTTCGATCTTATGATTCAGATAGGTAGACACCTTCTGCAGGTACTCCTCGCTCTCGAACCCGCTTAAGGTAAATACCTTTCCTCCGATCAATACTTCAGTATAATTTTTTGATGATGCCATAGAAGTCTCCCTGACCTTTCCTAATATCTGTGAACCTATTATAAACCAGTTTCCTGCAAAAACCAACTATTTTTCTTCATTTTCAGGGGAAATCCCCAGATGGGCATAAGCCTTCTCTGACGCCACCCGTCCCCGGGGCGTGCGCTGGAGGAACCCGTTTTTCAGAAGATAGGGTTCGTACACATCTTCAATCGTCCCTGCGTCTTCCCCGATGGCCGCCGCCAGAGTGTCAAGCCCTACCGGCCCTCCCTGAAACTTCTGGATAATGGTCAGAAGCAGTTCCCGGTCCGTCTGGTCCAGCCCGGATTTATCCACATCCAGAAGATCCAGCGCTCCGTTGGCCACCTGTTCCGTGATCTTTCCGTCATAGCGCACCTGGGCGAAGTCCCGCACCCGCTTCAGAAGCCGGTTGGCAAGTCTTGGGGTCCCCCTGGATCTTCGTGCCAGGGCATAGGCTCCCGCCTCGTCGATCTCCACCTCCAGCACCTGGGCCGAACGCAGGATGATCTGCTTTAATTCCTCAATGGTATAGAACTCCAGCCGGTTTACTACGCCAAACCGATCCCGCAATGGAGCCGTCAGCATTCCCGCCCGGGTCGTCGCCCCTACCAGAGTAAACTTTGGAAGATCCAGCCGGATGGAACGGGCGGTCGCCCCCTTCCCGATCATGATGTCGATGGCGTAATCTTCCATGGCGGGGTACAATACCTCTTCCACCTGCCGGTTCAGCCGGTGGATCTCATCCACAAAGAGCACGTCCCCCTCCTGCAGGTTGTTGAGGATGGCCGCCATCTCTCCCGGTTTCTCGATAGCCGGCCCGGAGGTGATCTTAAGATTCACCTCCATCTCATTGGCGATGATCCCTGCCAGCGTGGTCTTCCCAAGTCCCGGCGGCCCGTAGAACAGCACATGATCCAGCGCCTCTCCCCGGGCTCTGGCTGCCTCAATATAAACCTTCAGCGTCTCCTTGGCCTTCTCCTGTCCGATATAATCCTCCAGAAGCTGAGGCCTCAGATGATTTTCGATCTTGATATCTTCTTCCAGATTTTCTGTTGTAATAATCCTTCTGCTCATAATCTATCTCACCGTTTCTTCTCAGAATGCCACGAATTTAAGCGCTGCCTTCAGCACCTCTTCCACTTCCATATCCTCTGAGATCTCCACCTGTTTCACTGCCTGCAGGGCTTCCGTACTCCCATACCCCAGCGCCACCAGCGCCTGCACCGCCTCTGTAGCCACAGTTCCTCCGGGAGCAGCTGCGCCCCCGCTTCTTCCCTCAGACGCCGCATGCTCCAGCACATCCTCGATCCGCAGCTTGTCCTTCAACTCCAGGATCAGTTTCTCCGCCGTCTTCTTCCCAATCCCGGGAGCCGCAGAGATAGCTTTCACATCGTTGGACATCACCGCAAAACGCAGTTCGTCCGGGGTAAGGCCGGACAGGATCCCCAACGCTCCTTTGGGCCCGATGCCGCTGACTCCGATCAGCAGACGGAAGATCTCCAAGTCGTCTCTGGTGAGGAACCCATAGAGCTGCAGGGCGTCCTCCTTCACATTCAGATATGTATAAAGCTTCACCGTATGTCCGGGCTGGGGAAGCATTCCCAGAGCCTGTCCCGACATGTAGACGCCAAAGCCTACGCCTCCCACTTCCACAACTGCTTTATCTGAATCCAGGGCTGCAAGTTCCCCTTTGATAAACTCGATCATACTGCCTCCTAATAAAACTGAATATTCACAAGCCGCTTCAACATCTCTCCCGCAGCCACGCCGATGAGAAACCCTGTCACCAGCCCGGCCACAAGAAGCACCGGCAGATAATAGCTGACGCTAACTGTCTCCACCACGAGCATGGCTACCACAAGCTGCCCCACGTTGTGGGATACACCGCCCGCCATGCTGATCCCCATGACGCTGAAATCTCCCGCCTTCTTCAGAAGTGCCATCACCGCCAGGCTCAAAAGTCCTCCCGCCAGACTGTAGAGGATGCTGAAATAATTTCCAAAAAGAAAACCAGAAAGCAAAATACGGACTATGGAGAGCAAAAACACCTCCGATAGCCGCATTTTATACAGTGCGATAACAATGATTAGATTGGCCAGCCCCAGCTTCACTCCCGGGATCCCAAGCTGAATAGGGATCAGAGACTCTACATAACTGAAGATCAGCGCAAGAGCTGTAAATACTCCGAAATACGCCACACGGTTCTTCATGACCGCCTCCTACTGTGCAACCGCATCATACTCGCTGCTCTCCGCGCTCTCCACCTCAGCTACCACCTGGTTCGGCAGGCAGATGATAGACTCATGGTTCCTGGAGATGGCTTTCTGATGCACGCAGAGCTGGTCCGGGCAGTCCGCCTCGATCATATCTGCTTTGCCGCCTTTGATCAGAAGAATATTGGTCCCGCCGTTAATCTCGATCTCCTGGTCTTCTGAGAGATCATAGACTCCCTCGATCTCTCCTTCCACCTTAACTACAACGCTTCCGGCGCCGCTTCCCCCAACCACCTCATGGAGAAGGAACGCAAGGCCTGCCACGCACAGAACGATCCCGATCAGTGCCCAGTCCTTCTTCTTCAGATCCAGATGGATCTTTTTATCGAATATCTTATTGAATTTCTCAGTGATCTTCATATCCGTTACCTCTCTGCCCCCCTATTCTAACATAAGATTTTGTGGTCTGCAACCAAACGTTCGATTGCATATCTGGTTTTTCATGGTATAATGATGAAGAATATTATGAAAATGAGGTGCATTATGCGATATAAGAAAATTGCCGCTTTTGTGATCGCGGCAGCCCTTCTTCTTTCAGGATGTTCCGGATTTTCTGAAAAAAGAAACCTGACTTATACAGATACCCTCTACGACACGGTGATCAGTGTTCAGATCCTGGATCCCGCCAAGGAGGAAGTTCTGAAAGGCTGTGAAAAACTGTGCCGGAAGTATGACACTATGTTTTCCATGACCAATGAAGAAAGCGAGATCTATAAGATCAATCACGCAAAAGGAGCCCCCGTAGAAGTCTCTCAGGATACCATCACTCTGATCAAAAAGGGAATTTATTATTCAGAGATGACAGAAGGCGCATTTGATATTACCATCGGCTCCGTCTCCCAGCTGTGGGATTTCCAGGCGGAAGACCCCAAGGCTCCTTCTTCCAAGGCTCTTGCCTCTGCCCGCAGCCATGTAAATTACAAAAATATCATTTTGAAAAACAACACCGTAATGCTGGCAGATCCAAAAGCCGCCATTGACGTAGGGGCCATCGCCAAAGGCTACATCGCCGACCGGGTAAAGGAGTATCTGGAGGAAGAAGGTGTGGATCATGCCATCATCAATCTGGGCGGCAATGTCCAGACTATCGGAACCAAGGCAGACGGCACAGATTTCAATATTGCCATCCAGAAACCATTCGCGGAAAGCGGAGAGGCCATCGCCTCCGTGAAAGTTCAGGACCAGTCGGTGGTAACCACCGGGATTTATCAGCGATACTTTAAGACCGAGGACGGCACCATCTACCATCATGTTCTGGATCCGGCCACCGGCGCACCCTGCAAGAATAACCTGTACAGCGTTACCATCATCACCAACTCTTCTCTCACTGCCGACGCCATGAGCACCGTCTGCTTCCTGCTGGGCTATGAAGAAGGGATGAAGCTGGTGGATCAGCTGGATAATGTAGACGCAGTCTTCATTACTGACGATGGAAAGATCCATTATTCCGCCAACTTCCAGAAAAAAGGCTAATAACAGTCCATCAAAAAAAGCATGGCGCACATTTAATGTGTCCATGCTTTTTCTTTTCAGCTCTTAATAATAGTAAGTCGTTGCTCCTCCAATGGCCAGGCCAAAGATCAGGAAAAATAAGATATAGATCACCAGGATCACTCCGTAAACGATCAGCATAGCCCGACAGTAATTCCTCCGATTCACATTTCCCTTCTTACCAAAGGCCCATACGAAGTAGAAAATGATTCCCGCGCAGGGAATGAAAAGAGCCAGGATGGTCAAAAGCCATTCTCCCATAGTCATGGGATTGGTATCCATCTGAGGCTGCTGGGAATAGTTCTGTCCGTATCCCTGAGGATTAGCGGAAGTATAATTTCCGTAATTGCCGTTATAATTCTGATTATAGTTCTGATTGTAGCCCTGATTATAGTTCCCGTAATTATCCTGATACTGCTGATAATTGGTGTTCTGGGACTGCCCCTGAGACTGTCCCTGATTCTGGGGCTGCTGATAGGTATACTGGTACTGGGGCTGATCTCCTGTATTTCCCTGCTGCGCCCCCTCGCCGCCTGTACTCTGCTGGTTTACATCTGCATTTGGATCTGTGTAAACCGGCTGTTCCGGCTGCTGGCCGTTATTTTCCGGTGTATTGTCAAAATTATTTTCCATGGTAACGCCCTCCTTCTCATTTGACATTATTCTATCATTCTACCAGGGCAAATGCAATAGAAGTTCCCGGATTCTGGCGATGAGATTCCCCTTATAGTAGCTCATAGGCGGCTCTCCCGGGAAATACACATACATCCTCCACAGATAAAAAAGGATCATGGCCACCGCCAGCACAACCACGCATTTCTTCAATAACGGCTGACTTGTCCTGCATAAGATATACCGGTTCCAGGCGAACACTGCCGCCAACAGGATGATCGGGAAGATAAAGGGATGAGTCTCCCAGGCTCCTATAAAGTCCAGATGAAGCACGCAGAAGGCCGCCCGGGTCATGCCACAGCCCGGACAAGGGAATCCGGTCACCAGGACCACCGGGCAGATACTTCGCAGGATATACCGAAAAAAAAGAAAATACAGCGCCAAAGCGATGATCACGCCTCTGACCCCGTAGATATCTTCTCTTAAAATCTTCCATCCGTCGTTAACGACCTGTCTGAAGGTTCGTTTCATAGGGAACTCCTTTAAACTGGGGACGGGGTATTTTCAAAAATACCCCGTCCCCAATAAACTTACAAAATGATCTTCTTCGGACACTTTTCTGCACAGGCGCCGCAGTTGGTACATTTAGTAGTATCGATATACGCCACGTTGTCTGTTACCTTCACTGCGTCAAACTCACACACTTTCTCGCACATCTTACATCCGATACAGCCCACGGAGCAGGCTTTCATCACATCTTTGCCCTTATCCTTGGAGCTGCACTGCACCAGGTGCTTCTGCTCATAGGGAACCAGCTCGATCAGATGTCTCGGGCATGCCGCCACACACTTGCCGCAGGCCTTGCAGGCCTCTTTGTCCACAACTGCCACACCGTCTACGATATGGATGGCGTCAAAGGGGCAGGCCGCTACACAGGTGCCTTCTCCGATACAGCCGTATACACAGGCCTTTGGTCCGCCATGCTGCATCATATTGATCATCACACAGTCATGAAGACCGCTGTACTCATAATCCGTCTTGGCCGCCTCACAGGTGCCCGCACATTTTACAAAGGCCACCTCATGTATCTGCTCTCCTGCGTCAACGCCCATGATCTCACCGATCTTAGCCGCCACCGGAGCGCCGCCTACCGGACAGGCATTCACCGGAGCCTCGCCGGCCGCAATGGCCGCCGCCAGTCCGGAACATCCCGGATATCCGCAGCCGCCGCAGTTGTTGCCGGGCAGCACACCCAGGACTGCTTCTTCTTTTTCATCTACTTCTACCGCAAACTTTTTGTCTGCCAGTCCAAGGAAGATACCGATGAACAACCCAGTACCGCCTACAATGACCGCAGCCAAAATAATTCCTGTCATACTCATGCTCATCTTCCTCCTAAATCAGCCCCGCGAATCCGTAGAAAGCGATGGCCATCAGTGTTGAAGTCAAGAGCACGATGGGCATTCCCTTGAAGGACTCGGGGATATCATTGTATTCCATCTTCTCACGGATGCCTGCCAGCAGCACGATAGCGATCAGATAGCCCACGCCGGTGGCGAATCCGTTTACTACACCTTCCAGAAGATTGTACTCATACTGTACGTTGTTAAGCGCCACACCCAGCACCGCGCAGTTGGTGGTGATCAGAGGAAGATACACGCCAAGCGCATTGTAAAGGGAAGGTACAAACTTCTTCAGGAACATTTCCACGATCTGCACCAGAGCCGCGATGACCAGGATGAACACGATCGTATTCAGATACTCAAATCCCAGCGGATGCAGGATAAACTCGTACAGAAGGCCAGCCACCAGAGAGGCAAGCGTAATAACGAAGATTACGGCTCCGCCCATTCCAACAGCAGTGTCTGTTTTCCTGGACACACCCAGGAAAGAACAGATTCCAAGGAACTGGCTGAGTACGACGTTGCTTACAAGCGCAGATCCAACTGCGATCAAAATCAATTCTGCCATTTTCTACTCCTCCTATTCCTTTCCATTCCCGGCTCCAGACGGACAACCGCCGCAGGTTGCGCAGTCCGCGCCGCAGCCGGACTGGATCTTGGACGCATCCTTGCCCTTCTTCTCCAGGTTGATCTTTACCTTGTTCTGGATCGCCGCCAACACTGCCAGTACCAGGAAGGCTCCCGGCGCCTGAACAAAGATGGCCACCGGCACATATCCGGCTGTTCCCGCAGCCTCATCGGCGATGGGCAGAAGCTGATAGCCAAATGCCTGTCCGGCTCCGATGATCTCTCGGACCAGACCGATAGCGATCAGAGCAACCGTAAATCCAAGGCCCATGCCAAGTCCGTCAAAGATGGACGGCAGCACCGGATTCTTGGAAGCATAGCTCTCCGCACGTCCCAGGATGATACAGTTTACAACGATCAGGGGAATGTAGATTCCCAGCGCGCTGTAAAGAGACGGGGTAAATCCTTCCATCAGGAAGTCAACAATGGTTACAAAAGATGCCACAACTACGATAAACGCCGGCATACGCACAGAATCCGGAATGATCTTGCGCAGCATGGAGATCAGAAGGTTGGACATAACAAGCACCGCCGTAGTGGACAGGCCCATACCGATACCATTGACCGCCGATGTGGTGACCGCCAGCGTAGGACACATACCCAGCATCAGAACAAAAATAGGATTTTCTGTTATCAGACCATTTTTTAATCTTTCGCCACAACTATTCATCTCAACTACCTCCTAAAACGCATTCTGGAAATAACCAAGCGCTGTGTTCACCGCGCCGGTCACTGCTCTTGTTGTGATGGTGGCGCCGCTGATGGCATCGACGGGTTCTCCCTCGCCGCCGTCTTTGGATACATAGAACCGCTCAGCCTGTACTCCTACATACTGCTCATAGAAGGAAGGCTCCTGGGCTTTCATTCCAAGTCCGGCCGTCTCGCTGATGGAGAGGAAGGAAACTCCGCTCACTGTGCCGTCCGCGGTGATTCCGACTGTGATCTGGATGTCACCGCCGTACCCTTCACCGTCTGTTACCGTAACTACATAACCTGTCTCGCCGCCGTCAACCGCGCAGACTTCGTCCACCGTAGCGTCCACGCCCAGGTCTTTGACAACCTGCGCCGCCACGTCCGCATCTACATCAATCTGCTGGAACGCGTCCTCGGAAGCATCCGGGAATACTGCCTGCCAGGCTTCTTTCTTGGCGGCTTCCTGTGTCCTGGCGATAGGCTCTGCTGTGACCTCATACACCAGTCCCAGAAGGAAACCTGAGATAACCGTGATCACCGTCAGGATGATCGTATTTCTGATAATCTTGTTCATTACTTCTCTCCTCCTTTACCAAATGGTTTTGGAAGAGTAACCTTCTCAATCAGCGGAACCAGAAGGTTACTGATAATGATCGCGTAGGAGACGCCCTCCGCGCTGCCGCCGAAGATCCGGAACAGACCGGTCAGAAGACCCAGGACGATACCGTATACGATCTGTCCCTTCTTGGTGATGGGGGACGTTACATAGTCCGTGGCCATAAACCAGGCGCCCAGCATAAGGCCGCCGCCGCACAGGTGGGCGGTGATGTACTGAGGATCGAAGAATCCGATCTCCGGATGAGCCACATGGCCAAAGATCCCCACAAAGATCGCGAAGGTCACGATATAAGTTCCCGGGATCCGAAGGTCAATGACGCCCATCAGGATCAGGAAGATGGCTCCGATGATGATGGCGATCACAGAAGTCTCTCCGATGGTTCCGGGGATGGTTCCGATCAGCATATTCATGGTGTTTACCTGATCCATCGCTCCATCCTTCACGTAGGCAAGGGGCGTAGGACCTGTCACGCCGTCATAGACAAAGGTTGTCATCTGACCGGCAAAGGAGATCATCAGGAAACATCTTGCTCCCAGGGCAGGGTTCATGAAGTTCTGTCCCAGACCTCCAAACAGCTGTTTTACTACCAGGATGGCGAAGATGCCACCGATCACACCCATCCACCATGGCGCTGTGGGGGGCATATTCAGTCCCAGCAGAAGACCGGTAACGACCGCACTGAAGTCGTTGACCGTTATTTTCTTGTGCATCAGTTTCTCATAAATGTACTCCGTCAGTACAGAAGAAACTGTAGTGCTGATCAGCATGATCAGCGCGGATAAGCCAAAGTTATACACTCCGAAGGCAGATGCCGGCAGCAGCGCGATGACTACCATGAGCATAATATTGCCGGAGGTAACTTTGTCACGAATATGTGGTGAAGACGACACTTTTAATTTGTTCTCACTCACGTTTGTTCACCTCTTCCTCAACATTCTTTTGATTATTTCTTCTTGCGGTTCGCAAGTGCAATCTTTCTCATGGAACCGATCGCCTGTTTCAGCTGGCGTTTTGCAGGACATACAAAGCTGCAGCAGCCGCATTCCATACATTCCAGGCCCTCGTGGGCGGTAAACGCTTCCTCATCGTGATGTTCCGCGTAATCCGCCAGTCTGGACGGGATCAGGCGGCTTGGACAGGCATCCACACACCGTCCGCAGTTGATACAGGCAGTGGACTCAAACTTGGAAGCCTGATCCCTGGTAAATCCCAGGATCGCGGATGACGTCTTGGTTACCGGAACATCCAGGGTAAACATGGCAAATCCCATCATGGGACCGCCGGAGATCAGTTTCTCCGGTTCGGATTTAAACCCACCGGCCGCCTCTACAAGCTCTGCCTGGTTCATACCAAAGGGCACCCGGAAGTTCCCCGGCTTCTCCACCGCGTCGCCACTTACTGTAACCACACGCTCCATGGAAGGCTTTCCTTCCACTACCGCCTGGTAAATACTGATCATGGTGGCCACATTGTCTACCACACATCCTGCGTCTGCCGGCAGCATAGCGGAGTTGATAGCCCGCCCTGTGGTTGCGTAGATCAGCTGACGCTCGCCTCCCTGAGGGTACTTGGTCTTCAGAGACACAACCTCCATTCGGGGCTCGTCCTTGGTAAGCTCTTTAAGCTTCGCGATACAATCCGGCTTATTATCTTCTACACCAAAGATTCCTTTGGCGTTATCAAACAGCTTGAGCACGACTTTCATGCCGCCCACCAGTTTCTCCGGCGTCTCCAGGATACACCGGTAGTCTGCGGTGATGTAAGGCTCACATTCCGCGCAGTTAGCGATCACATAGTCGATCTTGTCCGGCTCCTTGGGGGACAGCTTCACCTTTGTGGGGAAACCGGCTCCGCCCATACCAACAACACCCGCTTCACCGATGGCGTTCAGGATCTCTTCCTTGCTCATCTCTTCCAGCGGTTTTGTCTCCGGGTATTCAACCTCTTTGTACTCCCCGTCATTCTCGATCACGATGCTGTTGACCGTGCCGCCGGTGGGGTTCAGGTGAGGTTCGATCGCTTTTACAGTTCCGGATACGGAAGCGTAGATAGGTGCGGAAACAAAGCCGCCTGCTTCCGCGATCTTCTGTCCTTTCAGAACCACATCCCCAACTTTAACGACTGGTGCAGCCGGGGCGCCGATGTGCTGTGAAACCGGATAGACCAGGTTCCCAGTTGGCTTCAGATCGACGATTTCTGAGCCCTTTGCCAGCTCCTTGCCGTCATCCGGGTGGATACCACCCTTAAATGTTAACAATGCCATTCCTTTTCCTTCCTTCCTTTTTACTCTCTTTTATAACTATACAAGAAAACGCCCCTTTTATCTAGTGAAAAAGGTGAATTCCTTGTACATTTCCAGATACACCTTGACGCATTTTTAACAGACAAAGGATAGAGACTGATCAGCCTCTATCCTTACTGAATTCCATGTGATATTTTCCAGGATTATGCTTCCTCAGAATCACCGTTGTCCACACTTTCTGCCTCAGCAGACTCCAATGCTTTCATGCTCAGGCTGATCTTCTTCTCTTCCACATTCAGATCTACGATCTTGGCTGTGATCACCTGACCTACCGACAGTACATCGGAAGGCTTGTCCACGTGAGCCCTGGAGATCTGGGAAACATGGAGCAGCGCGTCCACACCCGGGGTCAGTTCTACGAATGCGCCAAAATCTGTCATTCTCGCAACCCTGCCCTCGATCACCTTGCCTACCGCGTAATCCTCAGCAGCGTTAGCCCATGGATTGGTCTCCGGGAACTTCAGGCTCAGGGCGATCTTAGTGTCGTGGATATCCTTGATCAGCACCTTCACGGTCTCACCTACCTGGAAGACCTTCTTGGGATTCTCAACCCGTCCCCAGGACATCTCAGAGATGTGGAGCAGGCCGTCGATTCCGCCAAGGTCGATAAACGCGCCAAAATCAGTCACGTTCTTAACGGTTCCCTCTACGGTATCTCCTACTTTCAATTTCTCAAACAGTTCTTTCTGCCGCTCAGCCCGCTCAGCTACCAGAAGCTGTCTGCGGTCGCCGATGATGCGGTTCCTTCTGGGATTGAACTCGCTGATCACGAATTCGATCTCCTGATCCTGATATTTGCTCAAGTCCTTCTCATAGGTGTCAGAAACCAGGCTTGCCGGGATGAAGACTCTTGCCTCCTCGATCACTACGCTTAAGCCGCCGCCCAGGATCTGGGTTACCGGAGCCTTCAGCACTTCGTGATTCTCATAAGCCTCTTTCAGACGCTCATTGCCCTTCTCAGCCGCCAGTCTCTTATAAGTAAGGAGAACCTGTCCTTCTCCGTCATTCACCTTCAGAACCTTTACTGTCATTGTATCGCCAACAGACACCATAGTTGTCAGATCCACGTTGGGTTCGTTGGTGTACTCATTTCTCATGATGATCCCGTCTGCCTTGTATCCGATATTTAAAATGATCTCATCTGGTTTTACATCGATGACGGTACCATCAACGACCTCTCCATTTCTGATAGTCTTAAATGATTCTTCCAACATTTGTTCAAAAGTTTTTTCTGACATTATTTTGAACCTCCTCAATTATTTTGTTGGGCGTGGATGCCCCTGCTGTAATACCTACTGTTTCCACGGACCTTAATTGATTCATATCCAAATCGTCAAGTGTCTGTATATAGTACGTATCCGCGCATGCATTTCTGCAAATTTCAAATAGCTTCCGAGTGTTTGAACTTCGCATGTCGCCGATCACGATCATCGCATCCACCCGCTTCGCAATGTCATAAGCCTCTTCCTGACGCTCTTTTGTGGCACTGCAAATCGTATTTAAAACATTTATATCATACCGCTTTTCCTCAATAATTTCAACTAATTCTTTGAATTTATTGTAATTAAATGTCGTCTGGGAAACCACGCAGACCTTTTGTCCCGGATCCGGGATCTGAAAGGCCGCCGCCTCCTCTCTGGTCTGGATGATGGTCACCTCTCCATTGGCCCAGCCGCTGATGCCCACCACCTCCGGGTGTTCCGGATTGCCGATGATGACGATGTGGGCTCCTTTCTCACTTTCTTCAGCCACGATCCGGTGGATCTTCTTGACAAAAGGACAGGTGGCGTCCACACAGCGGATCCCTTTCTCTTCCATCAGATCACAGATCTTCTTTGGAACTCCGTGGGAACGGATGATCACAGTTCCTTCCGCGACCGCCGCCAGTTCCTCTTCTGTCTCCAGAACTCTGACGCCCTTTTGTTCCAGGTCCTTCACCACCTCCGCATTGTGGATGATAGGCCCGTATGTATAAATAGGCTTCTCCCCATCACCTTCCGCCTGCTGATAAACGGTATCCACTGCCCGGCGGACGCCAAAACAAAATCCCGCCGTTTTCGCCAGTTCTATCTTCATACCTCGTATCTCCTTTTATTTACAGAGAGCCGCGATAGCCGCGGTCACTTCCGGGATGGTCATATCCGAGCTGTCAATGAGCACCGCGTCATCCGCCTGGCGAAGGGGTGCTGTCTCACGGGTCATATCCCGCTCATCCCGCTCCCGGATATCCGCTTTGATCTCTTCCAGGTCGCAGGGAACTCCCTTTTCCTGAAGCTCATCGTAACGTCTTCTGGCCCGGGTCTCAACACTGGCGGTGAGGAACACCTTCACATCCGCTTCCGGGAGCACACAGGTCCCAATGTCCCTGCCGTCCATTACCACATCTTCTTCCTGCGCCAACCCTCTCTGAAGATCCAGGAGCTTAGCCCGCACTTCCGGGAGGGCGGAGCTTTTGGAAGCCATGTTTCCTACCGCTTCCTCCCTAAGTCTTCCGGTCACATTGACCCCGTTGAGATAAACCTGCTGGATCCCTTCCTCATACCGGATCTTCACCTCTGCCTGACCCACAGCCTGGATGATCTTATCTGTATCCTCCGCCTGGATCCCCTGATCCAGGAAATGTACTGCCAGCGCCCGGTACATAGCGCCTGTATCTACGTAGATAAATCCCTTCTCCTTTGCCACCAGTTTGGCGATAGTACTTTTCCCGGCCCCGGCCGGTCCGTCGATTGCCACTTGATATCCCATGCGTATCCTCCCTTTTATACAGACGAAAAGACCCTGATGTCAGGGTCTTTCGCTTGCTTTCTGACTTCTTGTACCAGTATAGCCCAAATTCTTCCTGGATACAAGATACAATTTATGGCTGCACCCGCTTAAGCGCAGGGATCAGCATACCTCCCAGGCTGTTCCCCAGGGTCATGACAAGAAGATATCCAAAGGTCTTCGCCGACCATACCCCTGCCAGGGAGAAATAAAACATATTGGCGATACAGTGTTCGAACCCGCACAGGATAAATACGCTGACACAGAAGATCAGGATCAGCGGATTCTCTTTGCTCTTAAATCCGTCCACCGCCACGTACATCAGGATCCCACAGAAAACCGCCAGGATCAGAATACTGAAAGGATCGTCCCCCAGCTTGGTCTGGCAGATTCCCTGGACCCGCTCCTTTAAGCCGCCACCGACCCGGGTCTGCAGGATAAGGGCCGCTCCTGCGGCCGTCCCCAGAAAATTCCCGATCCAGGTGGCAAGAAGAAGCATGAGATAGGGCGCCGGCTTCTCCTGCTCCACCAGATATCCCACTTTGCCGGTATACAGATAGAGTCCGTTCAGCACGATGGCATAGAGTCCCACCGCGAAGAGCACACTTCCCACTACCGGCTGCTCCACAGACAGATAGACAGTCCCGCCGATGGAGATTGCCAGTCCTGCGCCAATGCCCTGAAGGCAGATCATCATCATTCGTTTCATCCTAATTCTCCTACTTTCTTTGCAGATATCCGGCGCTGCGGAGCACATGGGAGGCCAGCACTGAGGTGGTCACGCTCCCCACGCCCTTTGGCACCGGGGTGATGGAATCTGCTTTTTCTTTTGCCTCTTCAAAATCCACGTCTCCACAGAGATTCCCAGCTTCGTCCACATTGATCCCCACATCCACTACAACAGCGCCTTCGCCCACCATATCTCCGGTGATCATCTTGGGCTTTCCTGCTGCCGCCACCAGGATCTGCGCCTCCCGGCAGGTACCTGCAAGATCCGTTGTACGGGTATGACAGATGGTGACAGTGGCGTTACGCTTCAGAAGCAGCATGGCCGCCGGCTTCCCGATCACCATACTCCGTCCTACCACCACTGCCCGTTTCCCTTTTGGATCGATGCCGCAGGCATCCAGCATGGTCATCACAGCCTCCGCCGTACAGGGAGCAAATCCAGTTTCATCCCCCGCGAAGATCTTCGCCATGTTCACCGGACTCATGC
This sequence comes from Massilistercora timonensis, assembly GCF_900312975.1. Taxonomy (NCBI): domain Bacteria; kingdom Bacillati; phylum Bacillota; class Clostridia; order Eubacteriales; genus Massilistercora; species Massilistercora timonensis. The sequence continues at coordinate 213,089 of NZ_LT990039.1, forward strand.
AGTCCACATCCTTCCGGGGATCTATGAGGGCCTTAAGTGGTTCTTCCGTAAGATGACCCGGAAGGGGCCGGAAGACAAGGATCCCGTGGATGGCCGGATCCTGGTTGATCTCCCGGAAGGTTTCCTCCAGCTTCTCCTGGGAAATATCTTCCGGAAGTTCCACTACCTGGCACCGGATGCCCACCAGTTCCATCCGCTTTTTCGCGCCCCGCTCATAGCTTAAGTCGTCCGGCCGCGCTCCTACCCGCAGGATACAAAGCGTGGGTTCCACGCCCTGGCTTTTTAGTTCCTCGGTCTGACGGATCAGGTCTTCCTTCATGGACTTTGCCACGTCTGTTCCCATCATGACTGTACTCATTACTTTCTCTCCTTTTTACGGTCACTGCTGCCGGAGCTGTTCCAGCACTTTCTGGTAAATCTGCTCCTTCTTCCGGCCGCCTTCTTCGATCAGCCGGTCCGCCTGCCGGTCCAGCGCCTCCGCCTTCTCCCGGTCCTTCATCATCCCGGTGTTGATAAATACATTGAGAGAAGCGCCCTCCAGCGCGGCCTGGGCAAACAGGATACCCACGCCTACATCACTCAACGCCAGCCGGCTCCCTTTCTCACCCAGAAGCTCCAGTTCCTCCATCACTTCAGCAATGGTCTCCATGATCTCCAGGGGAACCAGACTGGCCTCATAAAGAGCTGTCTCCATGACCGCCTCCTTGTGTGCTTTTTGCTCTGGCGTCTCCTTGGGAAGGCCATAGGCTTTGGCAAGGGGCTCAAAGGCTTCGGCATCTGCGTCTGTCAGACGGATCAGTTCCTTCTGAAGCCCTCTCAAATGCTCCAGGCTTTCTTTGATCTCCTCTTCCACCCCGGCGTATTTCTTCTTCCCGATGGTGAGATTCGCCACCATCATGCCCAGGGCGCCGGCGAAAGCGCCCACCGTGGCGGAGGCTCCTCCCCCGCCCGGCACTGGCTCTTTGGAAGACAGCACATCGAGAAATTCCGTGGTTTTTTTCTCCAGCATCATGATCCCGGTCCTCCTAGAACAGTCCGGAGATCACGCCGTTGGCATCCACATCGATCTTCTCAGCCGCCGGCACTTTGGGAAGTCCCGGCATCTTCATAATATCTCCGGTAAGGGCGACCAGGAATCCAGCTCCTGAGGAAGCGGTGATATCCCGGATGGTGATCCGAAATCCCGTAGGACGGCCCAGCTTCTTGGCGTCGTCCGTCAGGGAGTATTGGTTCTTGGCCATACAGATGGGCAGTCCGCCCAGCCCGATCTCTTCCAGAGTCTTGATCTCCTTGTTGGCCTTAGGTGTGTAATCCACTCCGTCCGCCCCGTAGATCTTGGTGGCAATGGCCTCGATCTTCTCCTTGATGGACAGATTCAGATCATAGGCGTATTCCATGTGGCTGTCCTCCTCGCAGAGACGGAACAGCTCTTTGGCCAGCTCTTCTCCTCCTTCTCCGCCTTTGGCCCATACCTGGGACAAGGCCACGTTGACGCCCAGCTCTTTACATTTCTCCCGCACAAATTCGATCTCCGCCTCTGTGTCTGTAGGGAACTGGTTGATGGCTACCACTGCGGGGAGATGATATACCTGGGTAATATTTTCCACATGCTTCAGAAGATTGGGGATTCCCTTCTCCAGCGCCTCCAGGTTCTCCTCCTGCAGGTCGGTCTTGGGAACGCCGCCGTTGTATTTCAGGGCCTTAATGGTGGCCACGATCACAACTGCGTTTGGTTTCAGGCCTGCCATCCGACACTTGATGTCCAGGAATTTCTCTGCCCCCAGATCCGCGCCGAATCCTGCCTCTGTCACCATGTAATCCGCCAGTTTCAGTCCCATCTTGGTGGCGATCACACTGTTGCAGCCGTGGGCGATATTGGCAAAAGGTCCGCCGTGAACAAAGGCGGGAGTGCCTTCCAGGGTCTGGACCAGATTAGGCTTCAAAGCATCTTTCAAAAGTGCTGCTACCGCGCCTTCTGCATGCAGGTCGCCGGCAGTCACCGGTTTGCCGGAACGGGAGTATCCCACGATGATCCTGGCCACCCGCTCCTTCAGATCCAGAACGTCGCTTGCCAGGCAGAACACTGCCATGATCTCGGAGGCCACGGTGATATCGAAACCGTCCTGACGGGTCACGCCGTCCGCCTTGGCTCCCAGGCCGTCCACGATGCTGCGGAGCTGCCGGTCATTCATATCCACGCACCGCCGCCAGGTTACCCGGTTGGTGTCGATATCCAGGGCGTTTCCCTGATGGATGTGATTGTCCAGCATGGCCGCGATCAGGTTATTAGCCGCGCCGATGGCATGCAGATCGCCAGTGAAATGCAGGTTGATGTCCTCCATGGGGACCACTTGTGCGTAGCCGCCGCCGGCAGCGCCGCCCTTCACGCCGAATACCGGTCCAAGGGAGGGCTCTCTTAAGGCCACCATGGTCTTCCTGCCAAGCCGGTTCATGGCGTCTGCCACACCGATGGTAGTGGTGGTCTTGCCTTCTCCTGCCGGAGTCGGGTTGATGGCGGTCACCAGGATCAGTTTGGCATCCGGACGGGACTCCAGCTCATCCTTATAATACCGGTAGTCGATCTTGGCTTTGTATCTGCCGTAGTTCTCCACATAATCCTCCGGGATCCCCAGGCTGTCCGCGATCTCCCGGATCTCCTTCATCTTGGCTTCCTGCGCGATCTCAATGTCACTTTTAAATCCCATTGCTTTCTCCTCCTCACTCAATCTCCTGTCATCATCGTTTCCTGCGGGGCATCACATGGACAGCTCCGCCTTCCAGTTCCTCCAGGGCCTCGCCTATGCCTTCGTTGTAGGTGGGATGGGCCCGCATCCCACGAAGCAGCTGCTTTGCGGTCAGCCCGTTGGCAACCGCCGTCGCCAGCTCGCCGATCATATCAGTGGCCCGGGCGCACATCATCTGAGCTCCCAGGATCACGCCCGACTCCTCTGCTGCCAGGATCTTCACGAATCCCCGCTCTTCTCTGGAGATCAGGCTCTTCCCATTGGCGCTCATAATGAACTTGCCCACACGAACAGGGATCCCCTGCTCTTTGGCGGCCTCTTCTGTCAGTCCCACCGAGGCGATCTCCGGATCGGTGTAGACACAGGAGGGAACCACGGAAAGGTCCACAGAGGCGCTCTTTCCTGCCAGATATTCCGCCACCACAGTTCCCTGGGCGCTGGCAGTGTGGGCCAGCTGCATGCCGAAGATCAGGTCGCCGATGGCATAGACTCCGGGGATGCTGGTCTCAAACTTCTCATCCACCAGCACCCGACCCCGCTCCATGTCCGGCAGGGCGTCTTCTGCGAAGAGTCCATCTGTATTGGGCACTCTTCCCACCGCGCAGAGCACGTACCGGGCGGATACCTCCTGCTCTTTTTCCTTCTCTGTGAACCTTAGGACATAGCGGCCGTCTTCCTCTGCCACCTCCTGCACCGATGCAGAGGTGTGGATGTCAACGCCCCGCTTTTTTAAGATCATCTTCAGGTTCTGTGAGATCTCCTTGTCCAGATTGGGCACCAATCTGGGCAAAGCCTCCAGGATGGTCACTTTCGTCCCAAGGCCCGCGAACGCGGTGGCAAATTCCACGCTGATCACCCCGCCGCCGATGATAGCCAGGCTCTCCGGGCATTCCTGGAGACGAAATAATCCGTCGCTGGTGAGCACTCCCGGAAGATCCATCCCCGGGATGGGCAGAAGCAGCGGTTTGGATCCGGCCGCCAGGATGATATGGTCCGCGGCATACACTTCTTCCTTCTCCTCCGTGGTGACCCGCACCTTCTTCCCGGCAAGCAGCGTCCCCTTCCCGGCAAGGCGGTCCACGCCGTTCCCTGCAAGAAGCTGCTCCACACCCTGCACCAGGGCGTCGGTGGTCTCTTCTTTGTAAGCCAGGATCTTCCCGTAATCAAAAGAAACCCTTCCGGTCTCCACGCCAAACTGGTCTGCCTCCCGGGCGGACCGATAGGTTTCGGCCGCGTGGATCATAGCCTTGGCCGGGATGCACCCCCGGTTCAGGCAGGTTCCTCCTGCCCGGTCTTCTTCCACCACCGCCACATGAAGTCCCAGCTTTGCCGCCCGGATGGCCGCCACATAGCCGCCCGGTCCGGCGCCGATCACCATCACATCATAGTGTTGTCCCATCTTTTCCCTTTCTCTTCTCTACAGCTCCATGCTGCCGAACCAATCTTGCAGATCCTGCAGCATAGTGGTTTCCTCCCGGCTGCTCCCGGGGATCTCTCCCATGGCAGCCAAAAGATCGTCTCTATTATAACACACTCCGGTCAGAGAGTCTTCTATAATTTCCATCAAACCTGGTTTCAGGGAATCAGAATAGATCTTAAGTGCCTCAATCCGGCCTCCCTGGATCTGAAACCAAAGTTCCATCCCTCCCCAGGAGAACCGCTTCGACGCCTGGTATTGAAACTGGATCCGTTTCCCGTAGAGCCAGTCCCAGGAAGCATATTTCTCCTGTTTTTCTGCCAGCCCGTTCAGATCCAGGTCCTCCTTTGAGATCCGTTTGGCCTCCAGACCATATACCTCTTCCAGGGCGGATACCAGAGCATTCTTTAACTCCTCCACCGTAAGGTCCGGCTTGAACTCCCTTAAGTTCACCACCCGGGATCTCACCGAGGCCACTCCTTTTGACTCCAGCTTTTCTTTGGACACGGTAAGATATCGGGTCAGGCTGTCTTTGTCCACATCCACCATCAGGGTGCCGTGGTGATACCAGGTATCCCCCTGCTCATAGAAGGCATTTCCGGAAAATTTCTTCCCTTCCGCCAGAAGATCGTTGCGCCCCGACTTCTCCGCCGGGATCCCAAGCCTTCGCAGCGCCCGCAGGATCACCTCCAGCTGCCGGGGAATATAATAATCCTCTTTTCCAACCACAAAGGTAAAGTTAAGATTCCCCAGGTCATGGAAGACCGCACCCCCGCCGGAAAGGCGGCGGGCCAGTTTCCCGCCCGCCTGCTTAAGTTCTTCCGTCCGGCACTCGGCCCAGGCGTTCTGATTCCGCCCGATCACCACCGTCTTCTGGTTCTGCCACAGATAGAGGATACATACACCCCTCCCGCAGAATTCCAGGAGCAGTTCCTCCAGCGCCAGGTTCGCATAAGGATCAAAGGAATCACTCTCCAGGAAGAACAGTTTCCCGATCATAGCTGTCCCTCTTCCCCGGAAGCGGCTTCAAAATCATACCGCAGCACCGGATGTCTGGCTGCGTTCACCTCGTCCAGCCGGGTCACCGGTGTGGTCACCGGAGCCTGATGGAGCTTCTCCGGCTCCGTCTTCGCCAACTCATAGAGCTCCCGGAACACCTGAATGGCGTCATCCAGGGTCTCCCTGGATTCTGTCTCAGTAGGCTCCGCCATCAGCGCTTCCTCCACGATCAGCGGGAAGTACATGGTGGGCGGATGGATGCCCCGGTCCAGAAGTCCCTTGGCAATATCCATGGCCGAGATCTCCGTCTCCTTCTTCAGCTCCTTCAGACTCATAACAAATTCATGCATACAGATCTTGTCATAGGCCATGGGATAGAGATCCTTTAATCCGTGCATCAGATAGTTGGCGTTGAGCACCGCGTTCTGGCTGGCCTCCCGGACGCCTTCTCTTCCCAGAGTCAGGATGTAAGTAAGCGCCCGCACCACCACCAGGAAATTCCCGTAGAAATCCTTCATCTCTCCAATGCTTTTCTCTTCCTTCAAGATAGAATAGCCCTTCTCATCTTTCTTTACCCGGATAGACGGCAGGAAGGGAACCAGCATTTCCTTGCAGCCCACCGGGCCGCTTCCCGGACCTCCGCCTCCGTGGGGCGTGGAAAATGTTTTATGCAGGTTTAAGTGCACCACGTCAAATCCCATATCCCCCGGGCGCACCGTACCCATCACCGCGTTTAAGTTAGCGCCGTCATAGTAGCACAGCCCTCCGCACTCATGGACGATCCGGGTGATCTCCAGGATATTCTTGTCAAACAGTCCCACTGTGTTGGGATTGGTCAGCATAAGCCCCGCCACTTCCTCTGTGGCCGCCTCTCTAAGCTTCTCAAGATCCACACAGCCATCCGGCCCGGAGGGAATGCTGACCACAGTAAATCCTGCCATCACTGCGCTGGCCGGGTTGGTCCCGTGGGCGGAGTCCGGGATCAGGATCTTCGTCCGCTTCTCATCTCCCCGGTTAAGATGGTAGGCCTTGATAAGAAGGAGGCCGGTAAATTCCCCATGGGCTCCTGCTGCCGGCTGGAAGGTCATGGCGTCCATGCCGGTGATCTCGCAAAGATAGGTTTCCGCCGTCTTCAACGCTTCCAGACAGCCCTGCACTGTGTGAAGGGGCTGCAACGGATGAACGTCCCGGAATCCGGGGAGACCGGCCACCTCCTCATTGATCCTGGGATTATATTTCATGGTACAGGAACCTAAGGGGTAGAACCCGTCGTTCACCCCGTGACATTTCTTCGCAAGTTCCGTATAATGCCGGCTCAGTTCCCCTTCCGAAAGTTCCGGCAGATGAAGCGGCCGCTCCCGTCTGTCTTTTTCTCCCGGATAAATAAGTTCCACATCGCAGGGGGGAAGGATGGAGCAATGTCTTCCCGGTCTGCTCTTTTCAAAGATCAACATCCTTCCTGCACCTCCTTTACGATCCGGACTGCCCGGTCCATCTCTTCTTTCGTATTCAGCTCCGTACAGCACCAGAGGATCCGTCTTCCATCCAGGGGATAACCACCCAGGATGTCCCTTGCTTCCAGCGCTTCCAGGATACGGTCAGCCGGAAGATCCGACACCGTGACAAATTCATGGAAGAATTCCTGCTCCGGGTACTCCAGCGCCAATCCCGCTTCTGCAAGTCCTCCAGCCAGATAATGAGCCTTGGAGGTACACTGAAGTGCCGCACTGTGAAGCCCTTCGCTCCCCATAGTGGCAAGGTAGGTCCCCACAGCCAGAGCACACAGGGCCTGGTTGGAACAGATATTGCTGGAAGCCTTCTCCCGGCGGATGTGTTGTTCCCTTGCCTGCAGGGTCAGCACATATCCGGTCTTCCCATTCTCATCCACCGTCTGGCCTACGATCCTGCCCGGCAGTTTCCGCGTCATGGCGGCCACGCAGGTCATAAAGCCCAGATAGGGCCCGCCAAAAGCAAGGGGCAGACCAAGGGGCTGTCCTTCTCCTACGGCCACATCCGCGCCGTACTCCCGGGGCGTCTTTAACACCCCCAGGGAAATAGGGTTCACACCCATAATATATTTAGCCCCGGCCTCATGGGCGATCTCACCCATCTCCTCCGCCGGTTCCAGATTGCCGTAATAATTGGGATGCTGGATGTAGACACAGGCGGTCTCGCCATCCAGGTGCTCCTTAAGGAACTCTACATCCGTCACCCCGTCCTTCTCCGGGATCAGGGCAAGTTCCATCTCATTTCCAAAGCAGTAGGTCTTCACCGTCTCCAGCACTCCCGGCTGAACTGTAGCTGAGATCCACGCTTTCTTCCTCTTCCGCTCCCGGCACATGGCGATGGCTTCCGCCGCCGCGCTGGCTCCGTCGTAGACAGAGGCGTTGGAAGCGTCCATCCCTGTTAACTCACAGATCATGGTCTGATACTCGAAGATAGACTGTAAGATCCCCTGGCTGATCTCCGCCTGGTAAGGAGTGTAAGCGGTCTGCAGATCTTCCTTGGAGATCACGTTCTTTACCATGGAAGGGATATAGTGCCGGTAAGCCCCGGCTCCCCGGAACACAGTGGCAAAGACATGGTCCCTGGCCGCCATCTCTTCCATGGCCCGCCGCACCTCCAGCTCGCTCTTTCCCTCCGGAAGATCCAGCATACCCTGGACCCGCACTTCTCCCGGGATATCCCGGAACAGATCCTCCATGGAGGTAAAACCCATCGCCTCCAGCATGGCCTGCTGCTCTTCTCTGGTTCCTGGTACATAACTGCCCATGGGCAGATCACCACCTTTCTATTAGGCTCCCGGTCTACTGGTTCTCTACATATGCCTGATAGGCCGCTGCGTCCAGCAGCTCCTCCGTATCTGTGATTTCCTTCACCCTGACGAACCATGCGTCATAAGGCGCCTCATTGATGGCCTCCGGGGTGTCCAGAAGCTCCTCGTTGATCTCACTGATCACGCCGGACACCGGTGAGTACACGTCTGATACCGCCTTGACAGACTCTACGTCTGCAAATGGCTCTCCCACCGTCACCTCGTCGCCCTCTTCCGGCAGATTGACAAACACCAGATCCCCAAGCTCGGACTGGGCGTAATCGGTAAGGCCGATCACCACTTCCTCTCCCTCTTCTTTTACCCACTCGTGGGATTTGGAATACTTCAACTCTTCTCTGAACTCCATGACCATATCTCCTTTCGTTTTCTTTCATTTCTTTCTATTGTACAGACTTTCCTGTGTTTTTAAAAGCCTGTTTCTTTACTTCTTTTTATAAAAAGGCAGAGGAACTATCTGAGCCTCCACCATCCGCCCCCGCACTTCCACATTTACCAGAGTTCCCTCTGTGGCGTAAGCCGCGTCTACAAGAGCCATGGCTACCGGGTAGCCAAGATAGGGGCAGTGGGTCCCGGAAGTGGTTGTCCCGATCTTCTCTCCCTCAAGATAAACCGGCTGCTCCTCCCGGATGATGCCTCGTCCGGTCACTTGCAGCCCCACCCGCTTACGTCCGGGTTCCCCAGCTTCTTCCAGGGCTTTCTTTCCAATGAAATCTTCCTTGGCCATCTTCACCGCGAATCCCAGGCCTGTCTCCAGAGGGGTCACTTCCTCATCCATCTCATGGCCGTAGAGAGGCATGGCCGCCTCCATCCGGAGGGTATCCCTGGCTCCCAGCCCGCAGGGGATCAGGCCTTCTTCTCTTCCTGCCTCCAGGAGGGCTTCCCACATCTCTTCCGCCCGGGCGCTGTCCAGATAAAGTTCCACCCCGTCCTCGCCGGTATAGCCGGTGCGGGAGACGACACAGGGGATCCCTGCCACTTCCCCGTCGAACACTGCATGGTAGTACTTTTTGGGAATACTCTCCTCTTTGGCAAGTTTTCCAAGGATGTCCATGGCTTTTGGCCCCTGAAGGGCCAGCTGGGCATAATCCTCAGACACATCCTGGAAAGTCACATTCCCGGACTGGTGATCCAGCATCCACTGATAATCCTTATCCTTGTTGGCTGCATTTACCACGATCAGATAGTGATCGTCCGAGCGCTTGTAGACGATCAGGTCATCCACCGTGCCTCCCTTCTCATTGCACATGGGGCTGTACCGTGCCTGGCCGTCCGTCAGGTTGACGAAGCTGTTGGTCAGAAGCCTCTGCAGATTGGCAAGGGCGTCCGGCCCCTCGCAGAGGATCTCCCCCATGTGGGACACGTCAAAAAGACCCGCCGCCTGGCGCACCGCCATATGCTCCTTGATCACCCCTGTCTGGTACTGCACCGGCAAAAGGTACCCGGCAAAAGGAACCATCTTGCCGCCGGCCCTTACATGGGCTTCATAAAGTGGAGTCTTCAATTCCATCCTGTCATCCCTCCAATTCTCTCATCCCCAGGAAACAGAAAAAGGAGATCCGCTCCTTCCCGCAGTTCAAATGCGGGAATCCCGATCTCCCTGTCCATCTCCAGAGTCTCGGATTTATCATCCGAATTATTTTTTCTTGATTATACTAATGATAAAATTATCTGTCAATAATAGTTGACTATTTAACATGATTGACAATTTATAGACGCAAATCAAATCCCATTTCCCGCCGCGTATCCGGTGCTCCAGGCGATCTGCAGATTAAACCCTCCTGTAACCGCGTCAAGATCCAGCACCTCTCCGGCAAAACAAAGCCCCTTCACCAGCCTGGACTCCATGGTCCCGGGATCGATCTCCTTAGTATGGACTCCTCCCTTTGTGATGATCGCCTCGTTGAACCCCCGCAGGCCCGTCAGCGTCATGGGCAGAGCTTTCACCAGTTCTACAAACGCCCTTCTTTCTTCCCGGGAGATCTCATGCACCTTCTTCTCCGGATTTATACCGCTTAAGTCCACCATCACCGGGATCAGCTTGGCGGGGAAAAGTTTCCCAAGAGAATTCTTAAACTGCCTGTTCTTATTCTCCTCAAAATCCCGCAGGATCCGGTGATCCAACTGCTCCTGGCTTAAAGCCGGCTTTAAGTCGATCACCAGCTTAAGTGGATGACTGATAAGTTTCTCTCCCACATAGCTGCTGGCGGTGAGCATCAGAGGGCCGCTGACCCCGTAATGGGTGAAAAGCATTTCCCCGAACTCCTCATAGAGTTTCTTCTTCCCGTCATAGATCGCCGCCGACACATTTCTCAGACTTAAGCCCTGAAGTTCCCTGGTCCACCCTTCACCGGTCTCCATAGGAACCAGAGAAGGCCGGCATTCTTTCACCGTGTGTCCCAGCTCTCTGGCGAAACGGTAGCCGTCTCCGGTGGAACCGGTGGTCCGGTAGGAGATGCCGCCGGTGGCCACGATACAGGCGTCGCCCTCCACCTTTTTCCCGTCTGCAAGCACGATTTCCTGAAATCTTCCATCCTTTTCCCGAATCTCCCGAACTTCCCGGTTCAGGAACACCCGGACTCCCAGCCGCTTCAGCTCCTGCTCCAGCACCCGGATCACATCGGAGGAATGATCCGATCTTGGGAAGACCCGCTCTCCCCGTTCCACCTTGGTGGGAAGACCCAGCTCTTCAAAAAAGGCGATAGTGTCCTGGTTGGTAAACCCGTAGAAGCTGCTGTAGAGGAACCGGGAATTGGTGACCACGGATTCAAAAAGCACCTCCATATCGCAGGCGTTGGTCAGGTTGCAGCGCCCCTTTCCAGTAATAAACAGCTTCTTTCCTAATTTCTCATTCTTTTCAAAAAGGCTGACCGAATATCCCTTCCGGCCAGCCGCGATGGCGGCGAACATGCCTGCGGCACCTCCGCCGATCACCAGTATTTTCTTCATGGTTCTTTCCCTCTCCTAAGAGTTCTTGGTTGTCTTGTCCGTCTCCTGGTCCTCATGTCCGGCAAGCTCCACCTTGTCCCCCACCATGTTCAGCTCGTCCTTGCTGTAGACCTGGTACTCATCCCAGATCTGCTCCAGGGTCTCCAGGGTGGAGATCACTTCCTTCTGCTTCTTCATACACAGCGCCACCACCAGAGCATTAACCACGCTTAAGGGAGCCACCAGGGAGTCCACAATGGAAGCCATATCGCTGCGGGCGATCAGGTTGCAGGAGGAGTAAAGGGTCATAGGCGAATGTACACTGTCGGTCAGAGTGATCACCTTGGCCTTCCGGTTGCTGGCAAATTCCAGGGCCTTTAAGGTCCGCATGGAATACCGGGGAAAACTGATGCCGATGATCACATCCTCCTCGCCGATACGGATCAGCTGCTCGAAGATCTCGCTGGAGCTGTTGGTGGTGACCGCCGTCACATTGGGGCAGATCAGGTTCAGATAAAAGCTCAGGAAACTGGCCAGCGGAGCGCAGCTGCGGATCCCGATCACATAGATCCTCCTGGCCTTCAGGATGGTGTCCACCGCCATCTCAAAGGAACCGTGGTCGATGGCCTCCATGGTCAGCTTGATCTTCTCGATGTCCGACTGCAGCACCGACGCCAGGATCTCTCCCTGGCTGATCCGGCCGTAGGTCACTTCCATCCGCTGGATGGAGTTCAGCTTGGTGCGCACCAGCTCTCCCAGGGCCCGCTGGAACCCGGGATACCCGTCGTACCCAAGAGCCATGGCAAACCGGACTACCGTAGACTCGCTGACACCTACCTCTTCCCCCATTTTGGCCGCCGTCAGAAACGCCGCTTTATCGTAGTCCTCCCGGATGAAATCCGCCAGCTTCTTCTGGCCCTTGCTGAACTTCTGGTATCCATCCTCAATTTTCTGTAACAGTTCGTTCTTATTCCCCATAAGTATATCCTTCTCAATTCTACGCCTTTGCACAGGCTTAACATTCTATCATTATAAAGCGAACCGGGAAAATATTCAAGTTCCGGATTTCTTCTAAGATCTGCGCAGGCAGGGTTTGCGAAAAGAAAAAGAGCGGATGATTGCGGAGGTTAATCGTCAGCCTCGAAGCAATCGCCGCTCTTTGTCTTTCACTTACATTTGCCCTAAGACTTCAGGAAGAACTCCTAAACCGGATAGCTTCCGCTCTCGGTGTCTGCCACCGTCTGGTCTACCTTGGTCTGCTGTGCTTCCCGGTATTTGAAGAAATCTACCGCCACCTGCGGGAACAGGGCGTAGGTCAGCACGTCTTCGTCCTGCTGGCTCCACTGCTCCATCTCTTTGCGCAGGGTATCAAGCTCATCCGGGATCAGATCCGCCGGACGGCAGGTAATGATCTCTGTATCCGGATCCAGAACCTTCTTCTTCACTTCCTCATTAAACGGCTTCACGGTAGCGCCGTATTTGCCGCTTAAGATATCTTTGGTCTCTTTGGTCGCCACTTTGTACCGCTCTCCCATCAGCACGTTGAGCACTGCCTGGGTTCCCACGATCTGGGAAGACGGGGTGACAAGAGGCGGCTCGCCCAGGTCTTTGCGGACTCTTGGCACTTCCTCCAGCACTTCGTAGTACCGGTCTTCCGCGTTCTGGTCCTTTAACTGGGACGTCAGGTTGGAGAGCATACCGCCCGGTACCTGATACAGCAGGGTCTTGATGTTGACGCCCAGGTTCTTGGGGTTCAGAAGACCGCTGTCCAGCGCCTCGTCCCGGATGGGCCGGAAGTAATCAGCGATCTCTGAGAGCAGCTTCTGATCCAGGCCGGTGTCATAGGGCGTTCCCTTGAAGGTCTCCACCATAACCTCGGTAGCCGGCTGGGACGTTCCCAGAGCAAAGGGCGACATCGCGGTGTCGATCACATCCACTCCTGCCTCTACTGCCTTCAGATAGGTCATGGAAGCCACGCCGGACGTATAGTGGGTGTGGAGCTGGATAGGCAGATCCACCGCGTCTTTCAGCACTCCTACCAGCTCTGTGGCCGCGTAGGGAAGAAGAAGTCCCGCCATGTCCTTGATACAGATGGAGTTGGCCCCCATATCCTCGATCCGCTTCGCGATATCCACCCAGTAATCCAGGGTGTAAGCGTCTCCCAGGGTATAGGAAAGGGCGACCTGCGCCTCCGCCTTCTCTTTATTTGCCGCCTTCACTGCTGTCTGCAGGTTGCGAAGGTCGTTTAAGCAGTCAAAAATACGGATGATGTCAATGCCGTTGGCGGCGGATTTCTGTACGAAATACTCTACCACATCGTCAGCGTAGGGCCGGTATCCCAGGATATTCTGCCCCCGGAAGAGCATCTGCAGCTTGGTGTTCTTGAAGCCGTCCCGGAATTTCCGCAGCCGGTCCCAGGGATCTTCCTTCAGGAAACGAAGGGATGCGTCAAAGGTGGCTCCGCCCCAGCACTCTACCGAATGGTATCCCACCTGGTCCATCTTCTCTACGATGGGGAGCATCTGTTCCGTTGTCATCCGGGTGGCGATCAGGGACTGATGGGCGTCCCGCAGCACCGTCTCAGTGATCTTGATTGGTTTTTTCTCTATCTCTGCCATTGTCTATTCCTCCATTATTCTAATCCATCACTCTTACATTACACCGAAGATGGCCATAAAGGTTCCCGCAGCCACCGCCGTACCGATAACGCCTGCCACATTGGGTCCCATGGCGTGCATCAGCAGGAAGTTGGTTGGATCCGCCTCTGCGCCTACCTTCTGGGACACACGGGCCGCCATGGGAACTGCAGACACGCCGGCGGACCCGATCAGCGGGTTCACCTTGCCGTGAGTTGCAACGCACATCAGCTTGCCAAGAAGCACGCCGCCTGCCGTACCAAAGGCAAAGGCCACAAGGCCCAGGATCACGATCTTCACCGTGTCCACGTTCAGGAAAGCCTCCGCGCTGGTGGTGGCTCCTACCGATGTTCCCAGCAGGATGACTACAATGTACATCAGCGCGTTGGACGCTGTATCCACCAGCTGGCGCACCACGCCGGACTCCCGGAACAGGTTGCCCAGCATCAGCATACCTACCAGAGGCGCTGTGGTGGGAAGGATCACACACACTACGATGGTAACGATGATGGGGAACAGGATCCGCTCCAGTTTGGATACCGGACGCAGCTGCTCCATCTTGATCTTCCGCTCCTTCTCTGTGGTGAGAAGCTTCATGATGGGAGGCTGGATGATGGGTACCAGGGACATATACGAATATGCCGCCACCGCGATGGGGCCAAGGATCGCCGTCTGCTCCAGCTTCCCTGCCAGGAAGATAGAGGTGGGGCCGTCCGCGCCGCCGATGATGGAGATGGCCGCAGCCGCCTTGTCCGAGAATCCCATCGCCATGGCTCCCAGATAAGCCACGAAGATACCAAGCTGGGCCGCCGCACCCATGAGGAAACTCTTAGGGTTGGCGATCAGCGGTCCAAAGTCTGTCATCGCGCCTACTCCCAGGAAAATGAGGGAGGGCAGGATGGACCACTCGTCCAGCAGATAGAAGTAATACAAAAGCCCGCCGGTGCCATTCTCCGCATCCTCGATATGCAGCATGATATCCGGGTAAATGTTGACCAGCAGCATACCGAAGGCGATTGGCACCAGAAGCAATGGCTCAAATCCATGCCGGATTGCCAGATAAAGGAAAACACATGCCACCGCGATCATGATCAGGTTCCCCCAGGTGAGGCTGAAGAACGCGGACTGATGCACGAGATTTCCCAGCGTTGTTAAAATATATTCCATGTTTAGACCTCCAGTCGTGTTCATTTCGAAGGCTTACGCCTCCGACAGGTTTCCCGTTAGTTCAGCGTGGCCAGTACTGCGCCCGCCTCGATGGCGTCGCCTACAGCCACCTCGATGCTGGCTACCGTGCCAGCCTCAGGAGCCACTACCGGGATCTCCATCTTCATGGCCTCGATGATCACGACTGCATCGCCTCTGTCTACCTTTGTGCCCACGCCGGCCTCGATCTTAAATACCTTTCCGGCCGCGCCCGCCTTCACTTCGATGGCGCCTGCCGCTGCCTTTGGAGCCGCCGGTGCCGGAGCCGCCTTTGGAGCCGCCGGTGCCGGAGCTGCCGCCCGGGGCGCCGGGGCTGCGCCCGCGCCTTTTTCTTCTACAGTTACGTCATATACATTTCCATTGACTGTAATGGTATAATTTTTCATAGTTTTGATCCTCCTCGATTGTCTATGCTTTCCATTTATTTGACGGGCGCCTGCGGATGCTGCGCACCACAAATCCATCTGTGGATGTCCCTTCCGCCGCCGCGATGGCCGCGGAGATCACTGCTACCAGTTCCAGATCGTCTGCAAGGTCTATAGTTTCCGGAACTGCCTGCACAACCTCTTCCTTCTCTGCCTGGGCCGGGGCTTCTTTGGCTTTGCGTCCCCGGAAGAACTGCTCGATCGCCGGGATGAACTTCAGAAGCCAGATGATGATGGAGATAAAGATCAGGACACAAAATACCGTTCCCATTCCCAGGACTGTATTCAATCCCGCCTTCTCCAGGATCTCTCCGGTGGAGTAGATCCCGCTCACCGTCATGCTGTCCAGATACAGGTTCTCGTCATAAATAAATTCCAGAGTGGCTGACCGCTCTTCAAATCTCGCCGGAACCGTCACCGTAAGTTCGTCCGCGGTCGCCTCAAAATTGAATTCTCCATGTTCCGCGTAGGCTCCGCATTCATCTATCCCTGACTGCCAACTGTCCATAGCGCCCAGGAAACTCTCCGGGGTAAAGGGAAGTCCCGCGCTGTACAGTTCCTGTTCCACAGCAAAATCCGTTCTGCTGTTCCACTCTTCGATCGTGTCCTCGTCCACCGAGTTACAGTACTCGATCAGGAATTCTGTAGCCTGCTGGATCGTTTCTTCATCATATTCCAATGTCTCGCTGTTGGAAGTACAACCGGCAAGGCCAAAAAACGCCGCAAGGACGACGATTAATACACTGATTCTCTTTTTCACTTCTGCCTCACCTCTCTAAACCGTTCCATGTTTTTTCGCGGGGCGCTCCTCCCGTTTGGTAAACAGCATCTCAAACGCGCCGATCACATATTTCCTGGTGTCCACCGGCTGGATAATGGTATCCACATAGCCTCTTGCCGCCGCAGAAAGGGGGCTGTCCTGAAGCGCCGCATACTCCGCCGCCTTCTCCTTCTGGGTCGCCGCGTCCCCATCGGCGTACATGATCTTCGCCGCCAGGGCAGGCTCCATCATACCGATCTGGGAGGATGGCCAGGCGTAGACCATATCCGCCCCTGTGGATTTGCTGTTCATCACCACATAGGCATTACCGAATGCCTTGCCGGTGATCACATTTACCTTGGGCACCGTGGCCTCTGCAAATGCGCCGGCCAGGCGGGCCGCCGCCGCTGCCAGGTGTTTCTCGTCATAATCGGAAGCCTTGAATCCGGACACGTTGGTCAGGGTCAGCACCGGGATGTTGAAAGCATCGCAGAAACGGACGAAATCTGCTGCCTTCTGCGCTCCATTTGCAGACAGGGAGCCGTCAAACTCCTCCGCCACATTTGCCTCCTCATCGAAGACCTTCCACCGGTTGGCTACCGCGCCCACCGTCATGCCGTTCAGGCGGATGAACCCGGTGACCATATCTCTGGCAAATGCCTTCTTTGTCTCGAAGAACACGCCGCCATCCGAGATCTGGGAGAGCGCTACCGCGCCGTCGGCGGCCGCCCCTTCCATATTCTCACACAGACGGTTCAGATCGTCGGTGCACTCCTCATAGGAAACATCCTCTTCATTATTGCAGGGAAGCATGCCGATCAGCGTGCGGATCTCTGCAAGGATCTCTTCTTCTGTCCCCACACCGTCCACAAGGCCGGTGTTCTCGCTCTGGAACCCGGCGGAAGATGTGTCGCATTTCTCCACCCGGTTTCCGGGGATGGCGTTGGGAGAATTGACGAAGATCTTCCCCTGCTCCTCCATGAATGTAAAGTCCGTCAGCGCCGGGATCAGGGAAAGTCCCCCGCCGCAGGCCCCAAATACGGCTGTGATCTGGGGGATCACGCCGGAAGCCATGGCCTGGGTGCGGTACAGGCTTCCAAATGCCTCCAGGGCGTCTGTCCCTTCCTGGAGCCGTAAACCCGCGCAGTCGATAAATCCGATGACCGGCGCTCCCATCTTCATGGCCATGTCATAGATGCGGGTGATCTTTTTCGCGTGCATCTCGCCGACCGCCCCGCCCAGGACGGAAGCGTCCTGGCTGTACACATAGACCAGGTTGCCGTCGATCACTCCGTAGCCTGTGATCACTCCGTCAGCCGGAGTTTTCTGTTCCTGCAGGTTGAAATCCGTGTTCCGCGCCGTCACAGCGCCGCCGATCTCAACAAAGCTGCCTGCGTCCAGCAATGCGTTGATCCGCTTGCCGGCCGCCTGTTCTGTTGCCGTGTTGCCCATACTTAACCCTCCATTTTCATGTATATTAGTTTCTTTTTTGTAACAAAATTTCCACCAATTATATTATATCCCCATTGCATGAATTCTGCAAGAAAGACTGGTAATTTATTGACAATATCACAAACAGGGACGGAGGAAAATAAAACTCCCCCGTCCCTGATGGATTATTTCTGATTCCGGAACTGCATCGGCGTCATATTGTACGCCTTTTTGAAAAGTCTGTTGAAATGTTCCACATTCTGGTATCCCACTGACAGCGCGATATTCTCCACCGTCATATTGCTGCTCTTAAGAAGGGCTCTCGCCTTCTTCATCCGGATCTTCTTCACAAACTCCCCGAAGGTCATGCCGGATTTCTCCTTAATGTACTTGGAGAGATAGGGCTTGGAGAGATAGAACTTCTTCGCCAGATCCTCCAGCGTCACGTCAATATAGTTGGCCTGGATGTAGTTCATGATCTCGATCATCCGGGGATCCTTGCAGGCATCCGACTTGCCGATCTTCTCAATCTTGTTCACCGCCACCGTCAGGGCCTCAATAGAAGCCTTGATGATATCCGCGTCAATCCCCACGCCCCAGAAGGTCTTGCCCTGACAGATAATACCCACATAGGCCACCGCCTTGGAAGAAGATCCCTTGGACTGGGAGTGCTCCTCGTAGAAGGTCAGCTCGTAGCTGATGTTAAAGTACTGCTTGATGGCGTTGCTCACCGCGTCCAGACGTCCATTTCCCATAGCGGTGATGGTGTTGGTCTCGCCATTCTGGTTGATGGTGGCCTCCGCAATGATCCCGTCCGCCTGCTTGAAATGGCATTCGTCGATGTGGAACACCGGCTTGGTGTTGATATAGTTGTCGGAGAAGATCTGGTATACCCACTCCGGCGTAAGCTCCTTGTGAGCCTTGTCGGATACGTCTTTCACCAGGTAACCTACCTCTTCTCTCATCTGCTGCGGCAGGTTGATGCCGTGGCTCTGCTTCAGGATGTAGTTTACGCCGCCCTTGCCGGACTGGCTGTTGATACGGATCACGTCGGAATCGTACCTGCGGCCCACATCCTGGGGATCGATGGGCAGGTAGGGAACCGTCCAGTTGTCGCACTTGTGCTCTTCTCTCCAGTTCATGCCCTTGGCGATGGCGTCCTGGTGAGAGCCGGAGAAGGCGGTAAATACCAGATCTCCTGCGTAAGGCTGGCGCTCGTACACCTGCATCCGGGTAAGACGCTCGTAGGTCTCCCGGATCTTCTGCATATTGGAGAAGTCCAGTCCCGGATCCACGCCGTGAGAGTACATGTTCATCCCCATGGTCACCACATCCACGTTGCCGGTGCGCTCTCCATTTCCAAACAGGGTGCCCTCGATCCTCTGGGCCCCCGCCAGGATCCCAAGTTCCGCTGTGGCCACGCCGCAGCCCCGGTCATTGTGGGGATGGAGACAGAGGATCACATTGTCCCTGTATTGCAGATGTTTGTTCACATATTCCAGCTGGCAGGCGAACACATGGGGCATGGCGTTCTCCACCGTGGTGGGGATATTGATGATGGCCTTGTTGTCCGCCGTGGGCTTCCACACATCCAGCACCGCGTTGCACACGTCCACCGCATAGTCCACTTCCGTTCCCGGAAAGCTCTCCGGACTGTACTGGAAGGTAAAGTTGCCGTCCGTCTCAGAAGCCAGCTTCAGAAGAAGCTCTGCCCCGTCCACTGCGATCTTCTTGATCTCTTCCTTGCTCTTCTTAAATACCTGCTCTCTCTGAGCCACGGAAGTGGAATTGTAGAGATGTACCACCGCATGGGGCGCTCCCTTCACTGCCTCGAAGGTCTTCTTGATGATGTGCTCCCGGGCCTGGGTCAGAACCTGGACCGTCACGTCATCAGGGATCATATCTTTCTCGATCAGAGTCCGCATGAATTTATATTCAGTCTCGGAGGCCGCGGGGAATCCCACCTCGATCTCCTTGAATCCGATGTCAACCAGCATCTGGAAGAATTCCAGCTTCTCCTCCAGGCTCATAGGTTCGATCAGCGCCTGGTTCCCGTCTCGTAAGTCTACGCTGCACCAGATGGGCGGCTTGTCAATATAGTCTTTCTTCACCCAGTCATAGGTGATCTCCGGCGGCAGAAAATAGCCTCTCTCATACTTGCTGCAATTCTTCATCATTTTCAATACACTCCTCAGTAAATAATCATCAAGATTATTGTCTTTTTTTATACTCCCCTATCCTATCACAGGGGTAAAAAAAAAGGAAGTGACAATTTTAATCACTTCCCTTGATTATATTTAATATCTGGTTTCCAAAGACCGCTTCTTGGTAATGGTGACTTTTTCCTCGTAGCAACTGAACAGCTCATCCATCTTCTTCTGATCCGGCTTAGGCGTCACAAGGCTTACCACCGGCACAACCACAAGGCCGGCCACCATGGCCACTGCCCCTGCGTTGATGGCGGATTCAATGAAGTGGAAGAACAGGTTGGACACCGTGATCCCCACTCCCGCGATAAAGCTGGCCCACACCGCTGCTTTGGTCACCCGCTTCCAGTACAGGCCGTAGAGGAAGGGGGCCAGGAAAGCGCCCGCCAGCGCGCCCCAAGAGATGCCCATCAGCTGGGCGATGAAGGTAGGCGGCTTGATGGCCAGCACCACCGACACAGTGATGAAGAATACGATCAGCACCTGCATGGTCCGCACCAGCTTCCTGTCATCCGCGTGCTTCAACACATTTCCCTTCAGGAAATCCAGGGTCAGGGTGGAGCTGGAGGTGAGCACCAGGGAGGCAAGGGTGGACATGGAGGCAGACAGCACCAGCACCACTACAATGCCGATCAGCACGTCTGAGAGAGAGGACAGCATGTAGGGGATGATGCTGTCGAACACCACATTTCCGCTCTCGTCATAGATGGCCGCATTGTCAAAAAGCCGGGCGAATCCTCCCAGGAAATAGCAGCCCCCGGAGATCACCACCGCAAATATGGTGGAGATCACCGTTCCGGTATTGATGGATTTCTCGTCCCGGATGGCGTAGAACTTGCCGATCATCTGAGGCAGGCCCCAGGTTCCCAGGGACGTAAGGATCACCACTCCCAAAAGGTTCAGAGGGTCCGGGCCAAAGAAAGAAGTAAAGGCTCCCGGCTGTCCCAGAGTGATCTCCACATCACTGGGGATCTGCGCCATCTTCCCGATAGCCTCCAGGAATCCCCCCTGGCCGGACAGCACCGCCCATACCACCGCAACGATGCCCCCCAGCATGATGATCCCCTGGATGAAATCGTTGATAGCCGTGGCCATGTAACCGCCCAGGATCACGTAGATCCCGGTGAATACCGCCATGGCGATCACGCACCAGGCGTAAGGCACGTGGAAAGCCATCTCAAAGAGCCGGGACAGGCCGTTGTAGATAGAAGCTGTGTATGGCACCAGGAAGATAAATACAATGGCAGAAGCCGCCAGCTTCAGCGCCCTGCTGTCGTACCGCTCCCCGAAGAAATCCGGCATGGTCTTGGACCTTAAGTGCTGGGTCATGACCTTGGTGCGGCGGCCTAAGACCACCCAGGCCAGAAGGCTTCCGATCACCGCGTTGCCCAGGCCGATCCAGGTGGAAGAAAGGCCGTACTTCCAGCCAAACTGCCCTGCGTATCCCACGAACACCACCGCAGAGAAATACGAGGTCCCGTAGGCAAACGCCGTCAGCCAGGGACCTACCGAGCGGCCTCCCAGCACGAATCCGTCCACACTCCTGGCATGGCGCCTGGCATAGAGCCCCACCGCCACCATCACCGCAAAAAACAAGATCAGCATCGTCAGTTTAATACCCATGTTATTCTCTCCTCATTCCTTAAGTCGTTTCCCGCTTTAAACCGTTGCGCTTTAAAGCATTGAAGTGTTTTTATCAAATGCAAGAATACCATATTTCCGGGGATATGTCAATTGGGGACGTGGTATTTTTAAAAATACCACGTC
Organism: Massilistercora timonensis; assembly: GCF_900312975.1. Classification (NCBI taxonomy): domain Bacteria; kingdom Bacillati; phylum Bacillota; class Clostridia; order Eubacteriales; genus Massilistercora; species Massilistercora timonensis. The sequence continues at coordinate 234,442 of NZ_LT990039.1, forward strand.
CCCAATTGAAAAAACCCTGTCCCTTTTTACTATTTCATCTTCTCCACCCGCTCCCGGATGGTCTTGTCGAAATTCTCTACTCTTCTCTCATAAGGCTTCTCCATATACTCGGAGTGGAGCATGAAATCCGCCGTGGCCAGATTATTGGCGATGGGGATATCGTACACCACCGCGATCCTGAGAAGCGCCTTCACATCCGGGTCGTGAGGCTGGGCCTCCAGCGGATCCCACAGGAAGATCATGAAATCGATCTGCCCTTCCACGATCTTGGCCCCGATCTGCTGGTCGCCGCCCAGAGGGCCGCTGCTGTAGCCCTTCACCGGCAGGCCGGTCCGCTCCGCGATCAGCCGGGAGGTGGTCCCGGTGCCGCACAGGAAATGGCTCTTAAGGATCTCCTTGTTCTTCTCGCACCAGTCCACCAACTCTTTCTTCTTGCCGTCATGGGCCACCAGCGCGATATGCTTGGTCTTTCCGATCTCAAAGGTTACATAATTCTCATCCAACATCCTGACTGCCTCCTTTTCTCCCTGACAATGCCAGATATCCCTGCCGCGGAAAGCCTACCGCTTCTCCACAACCTCTCCCTGCTTCTTATAGATACTCTCTGCGGGCACATAGCCTCTTACGCTGGACAGCGGGTAAATGTTGGTGTGCTTCCCTACCACGCTGCCCGGGTTCAGCACCGTTCCACAGCCTACTTCCACTTCGTCTCCCAGCATGGCGCCGAATTTCTTCAGCCCGGTCTCAATATTTTCCTCCGGCGTCTTTACCACCACCAGCTTCTTGTCCGACTTCACATTGGAAGTGATGGAGCCTGCTCCCATGTGAGCCTTGTAGCCCAGGATGGAATCTCCCACGTAATTGTAGTGGGGAACCTGCACTTTATTAAAGAGGATCACATTCTTAAGCTCCGTGGAATTCCCTACCACAGCTCCCTCTCCCACAATGGCATTGCCCCGGATGAATGCACACTGGCGCACCTCCGCGTTCTTGCCGATGATGGCCGGCCCATGGATATAAGCAGACTCAAACACGGTGGCGGACTTGGCGATCCACACATCCTCCCCCACCTTGTCGTACTCCTCCGCAGGAAGGGTCTCTCCCAGCTCCTTGATAAAGGCGCCGATCTTAGGAAGCACCTCCCAGGGATAGGTCACCCCCTGGAAAATGTCCCTGGCAATGGTCTCCTCTAAGGTGTACAGCTGTGCAACGGTTAATTCTTTCATCATTTCTTCACTCCTGTCTTACTGGTTTTTGGATTTCTGGTTTTATAAAATGCTGCGGCTTTGTCATAGCAGGCCCGCAGCTGGCTCTGGTTACTAAGGTCCTTCACCCCCTGGGTCCGGCTTACAATGAACCGGTCCAGCTTCTCCATATACTCCCCGGGCGTGATCTCCCCGTTGGCCACATAGGTAAGCCCCTTCTCCCAGCTGGCTGTCAGCTCCGGGTTCAGAAGCGACCGGATGGAATGATCCACCACATCATAGATCATCTCCCCCATCATAGTGGGCATCACGATCTGGGTCTTCTTGTTCAGGGCCAGATACTTGTTGTTAAAAAGCTTCTTCAGGATCTCCCCACGGGTAGCGCTGGTGCCGATGCCACTGCCCTTGATCTGGGAGCGCAGCTCCTCGTCCTCGATAAGCTGTCCCGCGTTCTCCATGGCCAGGATCAGAGACCCGGAATTATACCGCTTGGGTGGGGAAGTCTTCCCCTCCCTGATCTCCAGCGCGGATACGGGTAGCGTCATACCCTTGCGGAGCGCCTGGATCTTCTCGAAGAACTCCCGGTCTGTATCCTTATCCCCGGCTTCTTCTCCGGCCTCCTCCCCAGCGCCCTTCTTCCCGCCCGGGATCCCGGCTACCTCCAGGTACCCTTCCTCTGCCAGCACCTTGAAGCTGGAGAAAAATTTCTCTCCCTTTCGCTCTGTCACTACCGACACCTTCTGATACACTGCCGGCGGATAGAAGATACTTAAGAACCGCCGCAGGATCAGGTCATACACCTTCCGGGAGATCTCCGGCAGCCGCTCCAGGCCCTTTAGCCCCTGCCCGGTGGGAATGATGGCGTAATGGTCGGTGATCTGGCTGTCATTCACATACCGGGTCCTGGCAAGGCCTTTGTGGCTCCCCATGGCGGCGATCCGGTTCAGATACGGCACCGCAGGCGGGTACTGCATAAGCCCGTTGAGATTCTTGTGGATCTCCCGGGCCACTGCGGTAGAAAGCACCCGGGCGTCCGTCCTGGGGTAAGTGGTCAGCTTGCGCTCATACAGCTCCTGGACGATCCTAAGGGTCTCGTCAGGACTGATCTTAAACCTTCTGGAGCACTCGTTCTGCAGCTCCGCCAGGTTAAAAAGAAGGGGCGGATTCTTCTTCTCCTTCTTCTTCTCCATAGAGAGCACCTGGCAGGTGAAAGGCTCTGGCTCCTGAAGCCACCGGATCAGCTCTCTGGCCTTCTCCTCCTCCCGGAATCCATTCTCCTTATAGAGGTCCCGGGAACCCTGCCACCGTGAGCCCTCCACGGCCCGCCACTCGCCTTCGAAGCTGCTGCCCGGCTCCCCGATGGAAGCCACCACCCGATAGAAGGGCGTCTCCACGAATTCCCGGATCTCCCGCTCCCGGCGCACCACCATACCCAGCACGCAGGTCATCACCCGTCCCACAGAGATCACCGCATACCGGGTATGAAGATAATTGGAAATGCTGTTCCCGTACTTCAAGGTCAGCAGGCGGGAGAAATTGATCCCCATAAGATAATCTTCCTTGGCCCGCAGATAAGCGGAGGCGGACAGGTTGTCATACTCACTCAGGTCCCTGGCCTCCCGGATGCCCCGCAGGATCTCCTCTTCCGTCTGGGAGTCGATCCAGACCCGCCGACGCTTCTTGCCGTGGACGCCTGCCTGTTGCTCCACCAGACGGTAAATGTATTCTCCCTCCCGTCCCGAGTCGGTGCACACATAAATGGTATCCACGTCCTCACGGTTCAAAAGGGAAGCCACGATCTCATACTGCTTCTTCACCGCCGGGATCACTTCATACCGGAACTTCTCCGGGATGAAGGGCAGCGTCTCCAGGCTCCACCGCTTAAGAGACGGGTCGTAAGCCTCCGGATAGCTCATGGTCACCAGGTGCCCCACGCACCAGGTGACCACAGCCTCCTCCCCCTCCAGGTACCCATCCTTACGCCGGGTCGAAAGCTTCAGCGCCTTGGCAAACTCCTGGGCCACACTGGGTTTCTCTGCAATATAGAGTGACTTCCCCATAAATAATTCCTGACTCCTTATCTACCGGTCTTTCCCGAACAGGCTTCTCACCTTGTCCATCAGACCCTTCTTCTCCTCTGCCGGAGGCATCTTCGCCGCCTGCAGCGCCTCTTCCATGAATACCGCCTGGGAATCCACGAAGGGCTCTTTCTGTTCTTTCTTACAATAGGTGCCGTCGCTTTGCAGCACCCGCGCCTTCACATTGTCGCTTAACATAACCTTCAGGTAGTGGTTGATCTGCCGCTTGATGTCCGGATCCAGGATGGGGCAGGCAACTTCCACCCGCTTCTCTGTATTCCGGGTCATCATGTCCGCGGAACCAATGTAGATCTTCTGCTCGTCTCCCGCTCCAAAACTGAAGATCCTGGGGTGTTCCAGATATCTTCCCACCACGCTCATCACCCGCAGGTTGTCTGTGTACCCCGGGATTCCCGGAAGGATACAGCAGATGCCCCGGACAATGATCTCAATGCGCACGCCGGCTCTGGAGGCCTCCGACACCTTCTCGATAAAGTCCACATCCGTCAGGGAGTTCATCTTCATGATGATCCTTCCCGCCGCCCCTTTGCGGATCTCCTCATCCATCATCTCCAGCACCTTCTGCTTTAAGCTGGTAGGCGATACGATCAGGTGCTGATAGGACCCGTTCAGGTTGCCGATGGACATATTCTTGAAGAACTCAGACGCGTCCTCCCCGATGGCCTGGTTGGCCGTCATAAGAGACAGGTCCGTATACTGGGCCGCCGTCTTCTCATTATAATTGCCGGTTCCGATCTGGGTGATATACTGGATCTCATTCCGGTTCCGATAGGTGATCTGGCACACCTTGGAGTGGACCTTGTAGCCCTCGAAGCCGTAGATCACCCGGCAGCCCGCGTCTTCCAGCCGCTCGGACCAGTCAATGTTGTTCTGCTCGTCAAACCTGGCCCGCAGCTCGATCAGCACCGTCACTTCCTTGCCGTTCTCCGCCGCCGCACACAGGTACTCCACCAGGCGGGCCTTCTTGGCCAGCCGGTAGATGGTGATCTTGATGGTCATCACCGACGGATCCACAGATGCTTCCTTGATAAGCCTGAGGAAGGGATCCATGCTCTCATAGGGATAGAACAGCAGAAGGTCTTTCTTCCGGATCTGACGGATCATACTGGTCCCCTTCTGCACCCGGGCCGAAGGCTGGGGAGAGAAAGGCGGATAGGTCAGGGCCTTCTTCATAGGCTCCGGCAAGTTCCCGCTGATAGCGAACATGTAGGCCAGCTTCATGGGCATCTTGGTACGGAAGATCTGGTTGGGCCGGATCTTGAACTTGTCGCAGAAATACTTCTCCATCTCCGGGCTTAACTTCTCCGCCACCTCCAGGCGGACCACCGCCATCCGGCGCCGCTTGTGGAGGGTCTGCTTCATCAGGTTGCGGAAGTCCTCATTTACCTCCAGGGCCTCGTCGTCCGGAGCCACGTCCGCGTTGCGGGTCACACAGAGATAATTGGGATCCGACACCTCATACTGGGAGAATACCAAAGACAGGTACTCCATGATCACCTTCTCCATCCGGATATAGCGGATGTCATGCCCCGGCAGATACAGGATGTCCGATACAAACTGGGGCACCGGCACGATGCCGATCATGGACTTGTCCTTCATCTTCAGGCTGGCAGTCACATAGATCTCCTTGTTCAGAAGATGGGGGAACGGATGGTTGGCGTCCACGATCTGGGGGGACAGGATGGGCAGGATCTGGTCCTTGAAATACTTCTTCACATACTTCTTCTCCGCCGGCTCCAGCTCCTTAAAATCCAGCCCGCACACCCCGTAAGGGTGGAGCTGCCGCTTGATATCCGCATAGGTCTTCTCCCGTTCCTTATAAAGGGGGGCCACCGCCTCCAGGATCTTCTCGATCTGCTCTCCCGGAGTCATACCGGAACGGCTGTCCCTGGCCTGGGCGTCGGTGTGGGCCATGTCGAAAAGACTCCCCACCCGGATCATGAAGAACTCATCCAGGTTGCTGGTGAAGATGGCCACGAACTTCATCCGCTCCAGAAGGGGAACCGTGATGTCCCGGGCCTCCTCCAGCACCCGCTGGTTAAACTTCAGCCACGATAATTCTCTGTTCTGGGTATACTGTAAAATCTCTTTCTCCATATGTCTTCGTCCTCGCTTTTCCTCTTGACTTCTGAAAAAAATCCAGAATCCGCCATTATTACATCCTTATCCTACCAGTTCCCCGCCGGGCCATCTACCCCGGTCCCGTTAGGATCCGGTTAAATCCATGTAAAATGAGAACGTGTTTACTTCGCCTTAATATAGCCCTTGGCGGTCAGCGCCTCCGCGCACAGCACCGCGCCGCCTGCCGCTCCCCGCACGGTATTGTGGGACAGGCCGATGAATTTATAGTCAAACATGGTGTCCTCCCGGAGCCGTCCGATGGAAATCCCCATGCCCCGCTCGTAGTCCACATCCAGCTTCACCTGGGGACGGTTGTCCTCCTCCAGATACTGGATGAACTGCTTCGGCGCGCTGGGAAGCTCTGCCTCCTGGGGGAAGCCTTTGAAGTTCACCAGCTTCTCGATCAGCTGCTCTTTGGTGGGTTTCTCCGCGAAATTAATGAACACCGCCGCCGTATGGCCGTTGAGCACCGGAACCCGCACGCACTGGCAGGTGATCCTGGGCGTCTCCGCCTTCACGATCTGGCCGTTCTCCACGTGGCCCAACACCCGCAGAGGCTCCTGCTCGCTTTTCTCTTCCTCTCCGCCAATGTAAGGGATGATATTCTCCACCATCTCCGGCCAGTCCTTAAATGTCTTGCCCGCTCCGGAGATCGCCTGATAGGTAGTGGCCACCACTTCCCTGGGACCGAACTCCTCCCAGGCCGCCAGGCAGGGCGCGTAGCTCTGGATGGAACAGTTGGGCTTCACCGCGATAAATCCCCGGGTGGTCCCAAGCCGCTTCTTCTGATCCGCGATCACGTCGAAATGATCGATGTTCACTTCCGGGATCACCATGGGCACATCCGGCGTCCAGCGGTGGGCACTGTTGTTAGAGACCACAGGCGTCTCGGTTTTCGCGTAGTCTTCCTCGATCTTGCGGATCTCGTCCTTGGTCATATCCACCGCGCTGAACACAAAGTCCACGCCGGAGGCTACCTTCTCCACCTCGTTTACATTTGCCACGATCAGCTTCTTCACCGCTTCCGGCATAGGCGTATCCATCTTCCAGCGGCCGCCTACCGCCTCCTCATAAGTCTTGCCGGCAGAACGCGCGCTCGCCGCCACCGTCACAACCTCAAACCAGGGGTGGTCCTCCAAAAGGGAGATAAACCGCTGTCCCACCATTCCTGTGGCTCCTAAGATCCCAACTCTTAACTTCTGTTCCATCACTTGCTCTCCTTCCTTATTTCTCGTCTTTCTTCCAGTCATCCATGGCCTTGTGATAAGTCTTCAGCACCTGCTCCATGGCCTCCCGCCCCGGAGCGCCGATGGTGACCCGCTTGTCCACGCAGGTCTTCAGGCTGATGGCCTCATAGATATCTTCTTTAAATACCGGGCAGATCTTCTGATACTCCTCCAGGGGAAGCTCATCCAGGGCGATGCCTCGCTCAATGCAGGTAAGCACCAGCTGCCCCACGATGCCGTGGGCGTCCCGGAACGCCACGCCCCGGTTCACCAGATAGTCCGCCGCGTCTGTGGCGTTGGTGAACCCGTGCCTTGCGCTTGCCTCCATCCGGTCCTTATGAAACTCCATGGTCTCCAGCATGCCTGTGAACAGGCTTACGCAGCCCTTGGCAGTGTCCATGGCGTCAAAGGCCCACTCCTTGTCCTCCTGCATATCCTTGTTGTAGGCAAGAGGGATCCCCTTCATGGTAGTCAGAAGGGCCTGCAGCGCCCCGTACACCCGGCCCGTCTTGCCCCGCACCAGCTCCGCGATGTCCGGGTTCTTCTTCTGGGGCATGATGCTGCTGCCGGTACTGTAGGCGTCGTCGATCTCCACAAACTGATATTCGTTGGAGTTCCACAGGATGATCTCCTCGCTGAACCGGCTCAGATGCATCATCACAAGAGACAGGTCCGAGAGGAATTCCACCAGGTAATCCCGGTCGGAAACCCCGTCCATGCTGTTCAGCGTAGGCCCGTCAAAGCCCAGGAGCCTGGCCGTATACTCCCGGTCCAGGGGATAGGTGGTCCCCGCCAGGGCCCCGGAACCCAAAGGACAGGTGTTCATCCGGTCATAAAGACTCAGAAGGCGGATGTGATCCCGCCAGAACATTTCAAAATAAGCGCCCATATGATGGGCCAGGGTCACCGGCTGCGCCTTCTGCAGATGGGTGAAGCCCGGCATGTAGGTGTCCAGGTTCTCATCCATGATCTTCAGGATGGCCTCCAGAAGCTCTCCCACCAGAGCGTCCGTCTCTTTTACTTCCTCCCGGGTGTAAAGCTTCATGTCCAGAGCCACCTGGTCGTTGCGGCTTCGCCCGGTGTGCAGCTTCTTGCCCGGCTCGCCGATGCGTTCGATCAGCACCGCCTCCACGAAGCTGTGGATGTCTTCATATTCCTCCGTGATCGCAAGGGTTCCCTCCTCCACGTCACGGAGGATGCCTTCCAGGCCGCCGATGATGGCCTGCTTCTCCTCTCCGGTCAGGATCCCCTGCTTCTCCAGCATGGTCACGTGGGCAATGCTGCCCGCGATATCCTGACGGTAAAATCTCTTGTCAAAAGAGATGGAAGCGTTAAACGCGTAGACCAGCTTGTCCGTCTCCTTGGTAAAACGCCCTCCCCATAATTGTGCCATAGTCTCTTCTTCCTTTCCTTGTAAAAACACTGTAATCGATTGTATCATATTCCGCCCGGAATTCAAAGGACTTTATCGCCTCCGCTGATTCATGGAGAACTCACAGCCGCAGTAGTCCTGGCGGTACAGATCATACTCCCGGGACAGCTCGATGGACCGCTTGTACCCGTTCTTCTTCTTAAAATCCGAGGGAAGGTAAGGAACGCCATACTCCTCTCCCAGCCGCATCCCGATCTCATTTAGCCGGTCCGCGTTCTTTAAGGGGCTGATGCTAAGGGTGGTGGTAAAATAATCCGCCTCCGTCTTCACCGCCATCCGGGCCGCCTCCGAAAGCCGCAGCTCGTAACACTTAAGGCAGCGCTCTCCCCCCTCCTTCACATGCTCCAGTCCCCGGGCCATCTCATAGAACCGCTCCTGGTCGTAAGGGCCTGCCAGGAAGGACACCGGGCGGAGGAAGGGCATCTGGCTGATCAGCTCCTGCTGCTCCCAGATCCTCTTGGTGTACTCGCTCTCCGGGTAAATGTTGGGATTATAATAGAAAACGGTGATCTCAAAATATCGGTTCAGATACTCCAGCACATAACTGCTGCAGGGCGCGCAGCAGCTGTGGAGCAAAAGCCGCGGCACCCGCTCTTCCGACTTCAGGCGCTCCAGCAGCCTGTCCAGTTCTTTCTGGTAATTCATGGACCCTTCTCCTTCTTGTGTAAAACCTCTTCTTGAAATTATAACTTTTCCCGCCGGTTCTTTCAAGGGCTTTCTCCTTGTAAGGATGCCACTTTCTCACGCCCCTGCAGGGTCCTGCATAGAATAAGATATAGTTGTCACCGGAGGTTGCCATGGAAGAAGTTCTGGAACTGAAACATATCTGTTACGCCTATCACACCCTGGAGGGAGAGACCCCCACCCTCACCGACATCTCCTTTGCCCTTAAGAAAGGGGAGTTCGTGGCCATTGTAGGCCCGTCCGGCTGCGGCAAATCCACCCTCCTTTCCATCATCGCCGGCCTCCTGTCCCCGGAACGGGGGCTGATCAAGATCAACGGAAAATATCAGCGAGAAAGCACCACCAACGTAGGCTATATGCTGCAGCACGACGAACTGTTTGAATGGCGCTCCATCTACAACAACGTGATCCTGGGCCTGGAGGTCCAGCACATGCTCACCGCCCGGACCCGTGAGAAAGCTTATGAGCTTCTGGACGTCTACGGGCTTAAGTCCTTCGCCCGCTCCCGCCCTTCTGAACTCTCCGGCGGCATGCGCCAGCGGGCGGCCCTCATCCGCACCCTGGTGCTGGAACCGGACCTTCTCCTCCTGGATGAACCCTTCTCCTCCCTGGACTACCAGACCCGGCTCAACGTAGGAGACGACATCGGCCAGATCATCCGCCGGGAGAAGAAAGCCGCCATCCTGGTGACCCACGATCTCTCCGAGGCCATCTCCCTGGCGGACCGGGTCATCGTCCTCTCCGGCCGCCCCGCCTCCATCCGGCAGACCATCCCCCTGCGCTTCGACCTTGCGTCGGACACTCCCATGAACCGCAGGGGAGCGCCGGAATTCAAGACTTATTTCAATCTGATCTGGAAGGAGTTGAACAACCAATGAATGAACTGTCAAGGGGACAGCTCCAGTACCTGAACGCCTATCGCAGAGGGCTTCGCATCATAAGGATCTCCCGGATCCTGATCTTCTTAAGCTTCCTCTTTATCTGGGAGTTTACCGCCAACGTGGGGATCATTGATTCCTTCATCTTCAGCAGCCCCTCCAGGATCGCACTATGCTTCTGGGAAATGATTCTGGATGAGACCATCTTCCTCCACATGGGCGTCACCCTCTATGAGACCATCCTGAGCTTCCTCCTGGTGATCGCCGCAAGCATCCTCATTGCAGTGTGCCTCTGGTTCTCTCCGCGGCTCTCCAAGATCCTGGACCCCTATCTTGTGGTCTTAAACAGCCTGCCCAAATCCGCCCTGGCTCCCCTCCTGATCGTCTGGCTGGGGGCCAGCCGCACCACCATCATCGTGGCGGGCATGTCGGTGGCCATCTTCGGCAGCATCTTAAACCTGTACGCCAGCTTCGCCACCGTGGACCCGGGGAAGATCAAGCTGATCTACACCTTCCGGGGGAGCCGGCTGCAGGCCCTTGTCAAGGTGGTGCTGCCAAGTTCCATCCCCGCCATCATCAGCAACATGAAGGTCAACATCGGCCTGTGCCTGGTGGGGGTCATCATCGGAGAATTCCTGGCGGCCAGAAGCGGCCTTGGGTATCTGATCATCTACTCCAGTCAGGTGTTCAAGATGGATTGGCTCCTGATGTCCATCGTGCTTCTGTGCTTCATGGCCATGGCCCTCTACGCTCTTATCAACCTGCTGGAGAAATGGTGTTCCAGACACTTCTAGATACCGCCGCCACTCAGGAGATGCGTCCCGCACCTCCTGGCTACATATCCCATCTTCTTCCCGGCTTCCAATTTGCTCCTCTATTTACAAAAAAGTTCTTGCAAATCTCCCGAAATCCGATATAATATTACTTGTGGCCTGACAGGGCCGGTAAAATCTCATATGCTGGAATAGCTCAGTTGGTAGAGCACTTCACTCGTAATGAAGGGGTCGTCGGTTCAAGTCCGATTTCCAGCTTGGTCATTTCAGAAAAGACCGGGTGCAGCGATAAGCGCCCGGTCCTTCTTTGACTATTTTTCTTCATTTTCAACAAAATGTGAAAAAAATTCTTCAAAATCCCGGTGTTAAGATTGATAAATTTATATCGAAATGGTATGATAGAAAAAAATCAATGTTGTTATACCAAATGTCTATGGGAACAAAAGAGTAAAGAAAAGGAGATGATCAATTTGGAAACATTAAACAACATCGTACTGACCATTCAGAACTACATGTCCAACATCGTTCTGATCATTGCGCTGGCAGCAGCCGGTATCTGGTTCAGCATCCGCACAGGATTTATCCAGGTACGGGGATTCAAGCGGGGCATCAAGCAGGTGTTCGGCGGGCTGTTCAGTAAGAAAGGAGACGCCGGCGACGACGGCATGAGCTCTTTCCAGGCCCTGGCAACTGCTATCGCGGCCCAGGTTGGTACCGGCAATATCGCAGGAGCGGCAACCGCCATCGCTCTTGGCGGACCGGGCGCCATCTTCTGGATGTGGGTGGCAGCTTTCCTTGGCATGGCAACCATTTACTCCGAGGCTCTGATGGCTCAGAGATATAAGAAGATCGGAGACGACGGCGTGGTCACCGGCGGACCGGTTTACTACATCCGCGCCGCGTTCAAGGGAGTTTTCGGCAAGATCCTGGCAGGGATCTTCGCGGTGCTTCTCATCTTCGCCCTGGGCTTCATGGGCAACGCAGTACAGTCCAACTCCATCGCCGCATCCTTCCACACCGCATTTGGGATCCCCCAGTGGGTGATGGGTCTGATCGTGGCAGTGCTGGCTGTCTTCATCTTCTCCGGCGGTATGAAGCGGATCGCCAAGGTAACCGAGACCATGGTGCCTCTGATGGCGGCCCTCTACATTGTAGGGTCTCTCGTCGTGATCATCTGCAACTGGAGAAATATCCCGCTGGCCTTCTATGAGATCTTCGTAGGCGCGTTCGCACCGGCTTCCATCGCCGGCGGCGCAGTGGGCGCGACCATCAAGCTTGCCATCACCAAAGGTGTTGCCAGAGGCCTCTTCTCCAACGAGGCAGGTATGGGTTCCACTCCTCATGCCCACGCAGTGGCAAAGGTAGCCCACCCGGTTGAGCAGGGACACGCGGCCATGATCGGCGTCTTCATCGACACCTTCATCGTGCTCACCATGACCGCTCTTGTCATCGTGACCACCCGTGCCCTTCCCGAGTCCTACAACGTAGTGGAAGGCGGTTACACCGGCGCAGAATTAAGCCAGTTTGCCTACTCCTTGGTATACGGAAAATTCGGTGAGATCTTCATCGCCGTCTGCATGTTCTTCTTCGCCTTCTCCACCATCGTAGGATGGTACTTCTTCGGCCAGGCAAACATCAAATACCTGTTTGGCTCCAAGGCGGTTCCGGTCTACTCCGTACTGGTATGCATATGCGTATTCCTGGGATCCCTGGCACAGGTAGACCTGGTATGGAACATGGCGGACTGCTTCAACAGCCTGATGGTAGTTCCCAATATCATCGGCCTGCTGGCCTTAAGCGGTATGGTGAAGAAAGTCCACGACGACTACTTCAACAATTTCCTGAGAGGGAAAGCTTCCGAGTACGCGACAAAAGAAAATCAGTAAACAAATGCCTGCATTCCAGAATGGAATGCAGGCATTTTCTCTATTTTTGAAACAATTATTCTCCCTGGTGTACCACTACCTGCCGGTACGGAATCTCGATCCCGTTCTCATCAAAGCAAAGCTTGATCTTCTCCAGCAGCCGCCATCTTGCGGGCCAGTATTCTTCATTTTTCACCCAGGCTCTTGCGCCCAGTACTACGGAACTTTCTCCCAGATGGTCTACGAAGATCCTGATCTCCTGGTCCCGCAGAACGCTTTCTTCCGCCAGAAGCATTTCTTCCAGCAGGCCTTTGGCCTTCGGAAGGTCCGCCCCGTAGGCGATATCCACCTTCAGGTCCAGCTGCCGCTCTTCGTTGGCGGTGAAGTTGGTCAGGCTGTTGTTGGTCAGGATCCCGTTGGGAATGACGATGGTCTTATTGTCCACTGTGCTCAGCTTGGTGTAGAAGATCTGGATCTCCTTTACCGTTCCTTCATTCTTGTTAGTGTCCTCTACAATATAGTCTCCCACCTCGAAGGGCTTCAGCACCAGGATCAGCACCCCGCCTGCGAAGTTGGCCAGGCTCCCCTGGAGAGCAAGGCCCAGAGCCACGCCGCAGGAAGCCACCGCCGCCGCCACTGTGGCTGTGTCCAGCCCGAAGTTGGTGGCGATGGAGAATAACAGTAGGATGTAGAGCACAAATTTCAAGAGGGAGTCCACGAACTGGGCCACTCCCTTGTCCGCCCGGGACCGCTCCAGAGATCCCCGCACGATCCGCCTCACCCACTGGATCAGGAATCGCCCGATGAAAAATACCACCAGGGCAAAGATCACCTTCATGCCGAACTGCATAAGAGACGGCAGCTGCTCTTCCAGAAAATCCGGCAGTCTGCTCACATGTTCCGCCGCCTGCTGTACCGTATCCGCGCTGTCTGTTTCGTTCCACATTGCCATTTTCTCCTATTCTTTCAGCGCCAGAAATGCGCTTAAGTTCCCTCTCCGGTCCCCCTGGGCCCGGTGGGAGAACAAAATATCCGGGTTACAGTGGGTGCAAAGGTTGGTCACCGCGATCTGGCTTTCCGGGATCCCGGCCTCCAGAAGTACCGCCTTGTTGGCCGCCCACAGGTCAAGCTGGTATTTCCCGTTGTCTTTCTCATAAAAGAGCTGATCCCACAGCCCTTCCGGAAATGCCTTCTTAAATTCCTCGATCACGTCCCCGCTCACCTCGTAGCAGTCCTGGCAGATGGAAGGCCCGATGGCTGCCACCAGATCCTTTGGGTCTGTCCCGAAGGTCTTCTTCATCTTCTCCACCGTGACTTTCCCCATCTTGCCCACAGTGCCCCGCCATCCGGAGTGGCTGAGTCCGATGGCTTTGTGCACCGGGTCTACGAAATACAGGGGCACGCAGTCTGCGTAGAAGGTAACCAGGCAAAGACCCGGCACATTGGTAACCATACCGTCGGTCTCCATAAACCGGGTGCCCCGGTCCGCCTCTCTTACTACCGCCACATTGGTAGTGTGGGTCTGATGGGTGTAGGTCAGGTCGCCTACCCGCACTCCTAAGGCTCTGGCCATCCGCCGCTTATTCTCCTCCACTGCCTCCGGGTCGTCCCCCCGGGTACCGCTTAAGTTCATGGTGGCCCAGGGCCCCTTGCTCACCCCTCCCAGCCGGGTGGAGAAAGCATGGGTCACGATCCCCGTCTCCTCCAGAAGGGGATACACCAGATAGGGAACCCCATAGGTCTCCCGCTCTTCCAGTATGGTTTCCTGATTCTTGTAGATCAATCCAAGACTCATGGGTATATTCCTTTCTTTTTTCATTTCCTGATTCTTATCTTCCGGTATCAGGGCCGGTAATCGAAGGCGTTCCGATACCAGCAGACAGAGCCTTCTTCCCCGTCCACAGCGATCACATCGAATCTGCAGGGGGCTTCCAGGGTTCCCCTCTCGGCAAGATACCAGAGGGCGCTCCCGGAGATCCGCTTTTGCTTTCTTTCATCCACTGCCTCCGCCGGATGGCCGCAGCCATCCCCTTTCCGGTACTTTACCTCCAGGAACACATAGGTTTCTTTCTCCCGGGCGATCAGGTCGATCTCGCCTTTTTTGCAGCGGTAATTGCGCTCCAGGATCTGAAGGCCCTTTCCCTCCAGCCAGGCGGCGGCTTGTGCCTCCTTTCGGGCGCCTTTCTTCCGATTGTTTTCCTTCATATATAAATGTGCCGATCCCTTCCGGCCAAGATCACATTTCCCCGGATCAGACAAAGTTCCCGATAAAGCTGCGGCGGTGGATAGGGGTCGGCCCCAGCTCCTTTAACGCCGCAATATGTTCCCGGGTCCCGTATCCCTTATGTTTCCCGAATCCATAGCCGGGAAGCACCTCATCGTAAGCCTCCATCAGACGGTCCCTGGTGACTTTGGCCACAATGCTGGCTGCCGCGATGGAGATACTTTTGGCATCCCCTTTTACAATGGGCACCTGGGGGATCTCCACCTGGGGGATGGTTACCGCGTCATTTAGAAGAAGATCCGGGCTCATGCCAAGATCCGCAATGGCTGCCCGCATGGCCTCGTAGGTGGCCTGAAGGATATTGATCTCATCGATCCTTGCAGGGGACGCCATGCCGATCCCTACTGCCACCGCCTTCTCCAGGATCTCCTCATAAAGGGCCTCCCGCTTCTTCGCCGACAGCTTCTTGGAATCGTTAAGATAGAAGATGGTCTCATCTTTGGGCAGGATCACCGCTCCTGCCACCACCGGCCCTGCTAAGGGGCCCCGGCCCACCTCGTCAATGCCGCAGATCAGGCCCCGCTCTTCATATTCCCGCTCATAGACGCTCATGGCCTCCAGCCGGCTAAGCTCCTGCTCCAGCTTCTCCTGCTGCCGCTTCTTCCTCTCTTCTTCCCGCTTATTCATGTCGGATAACTCCCATCTTGTCAAAGGGATAGATCCGCACCCAGGCTTTCCCGATCAGTTCCTCCCGGTGCAGCACTCCTACGCTTGGGTCCCGGCTGTCGGAACTGTGGTTCCGGTTATCCCCCAACACGAAATATTCATCCGGTCCCAAAGTGATGGGATCCGCCGCCTCCCCGGCGCCTGTCATGGGCTCCAGCCCGTAGATGTCGCTCTCAAGGAGCTCCCCGTTGATGTACACCGCTCCGCCGGATACCTGCACCGTCTCTCCCGGCAGGCCGATGATCCGCTTGATATAGTAGGTATTGGCCTCATACCGGTAGGGAAATACGATGATGTCATACCGCCTGGGATCCTGGAACCGATAAGAGATCTTATCCACGATCAGATTGTCCCCGTCGCTTAAGGTGGTCTCCATGGAGGAGCCGCTCACCCGGGTCCGCTGGCCCACGTAAGTGATGATCAGGTAGGTAAGCCCTACGATGATCAGTATGTATACGATCCAGCCCAGAAGCTCTCTTAATACGCCCCCGGACTTCTTCTTCCTGCGTCTTGTCATACGCTGTCTGTCCCCTTCCTGTGTCTTCCTTCTCTTTTCCCGATTCTATCACATTTCTTCCGGATATTCCAGGGTGATGCGCCCCAGGCGCCCGCCCCGGAAGTCATCCAGCACAAGCCTTGCCGCCTTCTCAAGATCCAGCTCCCCGCCTCTTCCCAGGCACTGCCGGTTGCGGGCGATGACCGTAAGGATCTCCACCGGGGAGGCAGCCTCCTGCAAGGGTTCTTCCCCGGAGCTGTATTTCTCTTCCAAGATCCCCGGATAGTGGGCGATCAGAAACCGGATCAGCTCCAGCGCCAGCTCCTCCTGGTTGAGAAGCTCGTCCTTGATGGAGCCGATAAAGGCCAGCTGCTGCCCCACCTTCTGATCTTCGAACTTGGGCCAGAGGATCCCCGGGGTGTCCAGAAGCTCCACCTGCTTATTGAGGCGGATCCACTGCTTGCCCTTGGTGACCCCCGGCTTGTTGCCGGTCTTGGCGCAGGCTTTCCCCGCCAGGGTGTTGATGAAGGTGGATTTGCCCACGTTGGGGATCCCCACCACCATGGCCCGCACCGGACGGTTCAGGATCCCCCGGCGGCGGTCCCGCTCCATCTTCTCCTTACAGGCCTCCTGGATCACCGCCTGGATGGATTTCAGTCCACCCCCCTTCCGGGAGTTTACCTTCACCGCCCTGGCGCCCTGCTTCTGGAAATACTCCACCCATGCGTCGGTGGCTGTTTCTTCCGCCAGGTCCGCCTTGTTGAGGAGGATGAGCCGGGATTTATTTCTCCCCAGCTCATGGATGTCCGGGTTCCTGCTGCTCATGGGGACTCTTGCGTCCACAAGCTCAATGATCAGGTCCACCAGTTTCAGATTTTCCTCCATCATCCGCCGGGCTTTCGTCATATGTCCCGGATACCATTGAAAATGCATACTGCTGCTCCTTTATATCTAAATGAAACCGAAATTCTTCCAGGGGGAAGTGATGAACCAGGCTTTTCCGTAAATATAATCCCGCTTTGCATTTCCCACGTCCGCGTTCCGGCTGTCCTCACTGTTCTCTCTGTCGTCCCCCAGCACGAAGTATTCGTCTGAGGCAAGTTCCATGGGCTCTGACAACAGACCCACATCGTCGATGTCGGTGGTGTCGTAGTCTTCCTCCAGCTTCTCCCCGTTGATGTAGACCCGGTTCTCCAGGATCTCCACCGTCTCTCCCGGGAGGCCGACGATCCGCTTGATATAGTAGTGGCTGTTTTCATTTCCCCTGGGGCGGAATACGATGATGTCCCCCCGCTTGGGCGTGGTGGCGTTGTAAACGATCCGGTTGACCAGCACCACGTCTCCATTTTCCAACACCGGCTTCATGGAGTCTCCCACTGTGCTCACCCGCTGGCCGAAATACCACACCGCCACGAAGGCGAAGAGGCAGACCAGGGCGATCTTGAAGATCCAGGCCCCCACCGCCGGCAGATAAGCCAGATTGATCTTCCATCTCCTGGGATGGTTCCGCCGCCGCATCCGTTTTGCCTGCTGCCGCCGCCTGGCCCGCTGATGGGCCTGATAGACGTTCTTTTTCCTTCTCATGTATGTCCTCTTATAAAGAAAAGGGCAATCTACACGCTGTAATTGCCCTTCTCCTCGTTTCCTCTTATTTTACTAATTCTTTTACCTTCGCTCTCTTACCTACGCGGTCTCTTAAGTAGTTCAGTTTCGCTCTTCTTACTTTACCTCTTCTGACTACCTCAACCTTCTCTACGTTGGGAGAGTGCAGCGGCCAGGTCTTCTCAACCCCGATGCCGTTGGAGTTCTTTCTTACGGTAAATGTAGTTCTGGAACCGCCGCCCTGCTTCTTAAGGACTGTTCCTTCGAAAACCTGGATTCTCTCACGGTTTCCTTCTTTGATCTTACCATACACCTTAACGGTATCGCCAACGCGAAACTCCGGCGCGTTCTCTTTCAGCTGTTCTGCTTCCAGATTCTTGATGATTTCGTTCATAATGTGTGACCTCCTTGATTGATCAGACGTTCTTAATACCATACGTACCAGAGGACCATCCATATTTCTTCACAACACGCTATATTTTAGCACACCCATCCGGGAAATGCAAGGAAAATTTACGCTTTCCCGGTTTCTTCAAGGATCTTGCGGGCAAGCGTTCTCTCTTCTTCTGTAAGATCTGCCCGGGCAAGAAGATCCGGCCGGTTTTTTGCCGTTCGGATGACGGACTCCCGCCGCCGCCATTTCTCAATATTGGCGTGATGTCCCGAAAGCAGCACTTCCGGCACCTGCTTGCCGTGCCACACCTCCGGCCTGGAATACTGAGGGTATTCCAGGAGGTTGTCCTGGAAACTCTCGAACTCTGCGGACACGTCGTTATGGAGCACCCCGGGCACCAGCCGGGAGATGGCGTCCACCATAATCATGGCCGGCAGTTCGCCGCCGGTGAGCACGTAATCGCCGATGGACACATAATCCGTGACGATCTCTTCCAGCACCCGCTCGTCGATGCCCTCATAATGGCCGCACAGGAAGACCAGTTCTTCTTCCTCTGCCAGTTCTTGGGCCATTTTCTGATGGAAGGTCTCCCCCTGGGGAGAGAGATATACCACCCGGGGCCGTTTCCCGATCCGTTCTTCCAGGGCGTGGTAGCACTGGTACACCGGCTCGGCCTGCATCAGCATCCCGGCGCCGCCCCCGTAAGGGTAATCGTCCACACTGTTGTGCTTGTTGAAGGCGTAGTCCCGGATATTCACCGCCTCTACGGAGAGGAGGCCCTTCTGGATGGCCCGGCCGGTGATGCTGGTATTCAGCCCGTTCATCACCATTTCCGGAAATAATGTCATAATGTAAAACTGCATGTTCACCCTGCTCCTTTGTTAGATCAGCCCGTCCATGAGACGGATCTTCATCTTTCCCTCCGGGACAGACACTTCCCGGATACATTCTTTGATGGCCGGGATCAGCACCTCCCCGTGTTCCGGGCTCTCCACCACGTACACATCATTTGCCCCGGTGGTGATCACATCGGTAAGCCGCCCGAAGGGCGTCCCGTCCTCTTCTTCCACCGCAAGGCCGATCATGTCCGCGATAAAGTACTCGTCCGTGCCAAGAGGCACCGCGTCCGCCCGCTCCACCAGAAGGGGACACCTGCGGTAACCCTCCACATCGTTGATGTTGTCGATCCCTTTAAACTTCAGGATCACAAACTGCTTGAAGAAACGGGCCGACTCCACCTCCAGGGGTCGTTTTTCCTTCCCTGTGTCCAGGAGCACCTTCTTAAGATCCCGGAACCGCCCGGGGTCGTCTGTGGTGGGGAATACCTTTACCTCTCCCCGGATGCCGTGAGTGGAAGTGATCACTCCCACCTGTAATAACTCTTCCATGCTGTCTCCTTATATAAAATTCGGGACAGGTCCGAATGTCTCCGGTCCCATCCCGCCGTGAAGGGAAGCCCCTTCCTTAGTCCATAATATCTACGATCACTTTCTTGTCTTCTTTGGCTGCCGCTGCTTTGACCACCGCGCGGATCGCTTTCGCGATGCGCCCCTGCTTGCCGATAACCTTTCCCATATCGGAATCCGCCACCCGAAGCTCCAGGACTGTGGCCTTCTTCTCTTCCCGCTCCGTCACTACGACGCTGTCGGGATCGTCAACCAAAGATTTGGCGATCACTTCAACCAGTTCTTTCATTATTCAGACACCTCCAGGACGTTGCGGCTTATTTCTCAATTCCTGCCGCTTTGAAGATCTTGCTTACTGTCTCTGTCGGCTGCGCGCCTGTGTTCAGCCATTTCTTGGCCTCTTCCTCATTAACGGAAATCGCGCTGGGCTCACAGTTGGGATCGTAGGTTCCGATCTCGGCGATGAACTTGCCGTCTCTTGGTGATCTGGAATCAGCTACTACGATTCTATAGAAAGGAGCCTTCTTCTGTCCCATTCTTCTTAATCTGATCTTTACTGCCATTTTGTTTCACCTCCGTAAATTTTTCTTGGTTTTATGATATAGAACGCGCGAAAGATCCGCGCGGTATATCCATTTGCTAGAAGGGCATGCCGAATTTCCTTCGCTTGCCGCCTTTGCCCAACATTTTCATCATCTTCTTCATCTCGGCAAACTGCTTCACCATCCGGTTGACTTCGCTGATGTCCACCCCGGCGCCTCTGGCGATCCGGTGTTTTCTGGACGGGTTCAGAAGATCCGGGTTCCTGCGCTCCTCTGTGGTCATAGAGTAGATCATGGCTTCCATCCGTGCCATGCTCCGCTCCGCCTGGGCGGTCTGCTCTTCGCTGATCCCTTTCTTGCCCATGCCGCCCATGGGACCCATGCCGCCAAGGCCGGGCATCATGCTCATGATGCTGCCAAGGCCGCCCATCTTCTTCATCTGCTGCATGCTCTCCAGGTAGTCCTCGAAGTCGAACTGGGCTTTCTTGAGCTTCTTGCTCATCTCTTTGGCTTTCTCTTCATCGATCTCGGCTTCTGCCTTCTCGATCAGGGTCAGCACGTCGCCCATACCTAAGATCCGGGAGGCCATTCGGTCCGGATGGAACTGCTCCAGGTCGGAGAGCTTCTCCCCCATGCCGGCGTAGAGGATGGGCTTGCCGGTCACGGCTTTGACAGACAGGGCCGCACCGCCCCGGGTGTCGCCGTCCAGCTTGGTGACGATGACGCCGTCAACCCCTGCCTTCTCGTTGAACTCCTTGGCTACATTTACCGCATCCTGACCGGTCATGGCGTCGATCACCAGGATGGTCTGATGGACGGTCACCGCCTCCTTGATCTGGGTCAGCTCCTCCATCATGTCCTCGTCAATGTGGAGCCGTCCGGCGGTATCTAAGATAATGATGTTATTTCCATTCTTCTGGGCATGTTCCAGGGCCGCCTTTGCGATGTTGGCAGGCTTGTGGTTCTCTCCCATGGAGAAGACCTCCACCCCCTGCTTCTCCCCGTTCACCTGCAGCTGCTTGATGGCTGCCGGACGGTAGACGTCACAGGCTACCAGAAGGGGCTTCTTGCCCTTCAGCTTGAACTTGCCCGCAAGCTTGGCCGCTGTGGTGGTCTTACCGGCTCCCTGAAGGCCTGCCATCAGGATCACCGTGGGGGAATTCCCCGGCTGCAGCTGGATCTCCGTGGTCTCGGAGCCCATCAGCTTCACCAGCTCCTCGTTGACGATCTTCACCACCATCTGGCCCGGGTTCAGGCCGTTCATCACGTCCTGGCCGATGGCCCGCTCCTGGACATTCTTAATAAAGTCCTTGACCACCTTGAAGTTTACGTCCGCCGCCAGAAGGGCTCTTTTAATCTCCTTCATGGCCTCTTTCACGTCGTCCTCGGTGAGCCGTCCCTTGCCCCGCAGGTTCTTGAATATATTCTGAAGTTTTTCTGTCAGACTGTCAAATGCCATTCCTTAACTCCTGCTCCATCTTCTACAGATCCTCAATAATCTCTCCGGAGATCCTCCGGATCTCCCCAAGCGCCTCCCGGTCCCCGTCGCTCTCGTACCGGTCCAGAAGGTCGTCAATCTGCTTCACCTTGTCCTTCACCGCCAGGAACCGCTCCACCAGGTGGAGCTTCTCCTCATATCCGCCAAGTGTCTGAGAACAGCGGCGGATCAGGTCGTGCACACCCTGCCGGCTGACGCCCGTCTCCCTGCCGATCTCCGCCGGAGACAAGTCGTCCAGAAGAAACTGCCCGTAGATCTCCTTCTGGTGATCCGTCAGCAGCTCCCCATAGAAATCAAAAAGCAACGCCTGCTTAAGAATCTCATTCATTCTTATCACCGTGGAGTATGATACACGAAAAGGGCAGACGTGTCAAGTATTTTTTCTTGACACATTCAAAAAGGGACAGGATATTTTCAATCTGGGACGTGGTATTTTTAAAAATACCACGTCCCCAACAATCGTTCCACGTCCAGTAAGCCCCATCCCTGGGCGGTTTCCGCCCTCTGGCAGCTTTCCCGCAATTTCAGTTTTATTTCTGCGTTGGTAATGTCTGAATATTTGGACAGAAGCATGGCGCAGGCCCCTGCCACCACCGGGGTGGCCATGGAGGTACCGCTTTTGATGGCGTAGGGCCGCCTGTACCGCGCAGGGGTATTGCTGCAGGAGATAATCCGGTAGCCGGGGGCCACCAGATCCGGCTTGACCACGCAGGCTTCTGTGGGCCCCCGGCCGGAGCACCCCTCCCCTTCCCGGGGCGTCCCCAGGGCTCCCACGGTGATCACCTTACGGCTGTTGCCGGGGATGGCGATGGTACCCTCCTTAGGCCCGTAGTTCCCGGCGGACACCACCACGGTGATCCCCGCGTCCCACAGCCGCTCCACCGCGTCGATGAGCCAGTTCTCCTTTTCTTCGTTCAGCCCGGCCCGGGCGCCCACGGAGATATTCACCACCCGCACTCCCAGCTCCCCTGCGTGCTTCATCAGCCAGCAGATCCCCTCCAGGATCTGCCGCATATTGCCCTCTCCTTTATGATCCAGCACTTTAAGCGCCACCAGCTTCGCCTTGGGCGCCATCCCGGCGAACACGCCCCTGGACATCCTGCCGTCCCCGGCCAGGATCCCGGCCACATGGGTCCCGTGTCCGTTGTCGTCGTAAGCCTCCCTCCTTCCTTCCACAAAATCCTGAAACGCCGCCACCCGCCCCTGAAAATCCGGGTGAGGCGCAAGCCCGCTATCTAAAATGGCCACAGTCACATCCTGCCCCATACAGCTTCCCTTCTTCGTATCCGCGCACCAGTAGTGCACTGCCTGTTTCACTCGGTCCATGATCGTTCCTTTTTCTTATTAGCATATTCTCCAATTGATTTCTCAGTGAATTTGTCGTAGAATAAATGTGTTCCTGATGGACATTTGATAAGGGGAGTATCAATATGGAAGGGAAAACGTATTACCAGATCCTGGGGGTTTCTTCGACAGCCAGCCTGGCTGAGATCACTGCAGCCAAAAACCGGCTTGCCAAAGAGTACCACCCAGATGTAAATATGAGAAAAGGCATCGACACCACAGCGCTTATGCAGGAAGTTCTGGAAGCCTACCAGATCCTGTCCGACGAGACCACGCGGGCGGATTATGACCGCAGGATCGCAGGCCGGGCCGCCGTCATGCAGACCTTTGACCTCCATGAGAGCGCTGAAAATGAGGCCCAGGAGGACCCGGCCTTCGTCACCTACTGGAAGGCCTCCAACGACCTCTACGACATCGTCACTGAGAGCGACGCCCTCTTTCGTCAGAAAGACGAGACCAGCCGCATCGCCCAGCTGGCCCTGCAGGCCCTCCGGCATATCCTCACGCTGCGGGAGGGACAGATCCCGGAGCGCTACTGGCATCCGGACATCATGAACTGGCTGCTCTTTGCCTGGTACAAGAACCGGAACTTCACCACCGCCTATCTTCTCACCCTCTACGACGAGCACATGAAAAATGAGATCCCGGTGATGGACAAGCTGCGGCTGAAAAATAAATCCATGCGCTACCAGCACTCAGTAAAGCGGCTGATCAAATATTAAATCCGCCTCACACATCCTCCACATCTGCATATGATGTACTGTAAATAATCGATATGGAGGACTTGACATGAGCGATTTAAGTGCTACAAACTGTGGCTGCGGTTGTGACGCCGCTCCGAGACGTGGAGACTGTGGATGTGGATTTGGCGGAAATAACTGCCTGTGGATCATCCTGCTTCTGTGCTGCTGCGGTGGCTGCAGCAACGGATTCGGCGGAAACGACAACTGCCTGTGGATCATCCTGCTCCTGTGCTGCTGCGGCGGCTTTGGCGGCGGATACAATGATTGTGGCTGCTAATTACAGATAGAAAAACCAACGGACGGAGTACAGCACTCCGTCCGTTTTCTCTGCCTTAAGGGTCCTCCCTCTTATGGGAAATGGACTCCGTCTGGTCCTCTTTCTCCTCCCGGCTTTCCTGATCCAGCCGTCGTCTCAGCATACATTCCTCATCGATCTCATAGACCGCGTTCCCGTCAATGATCAGCTTCCGGTTCATTCTGTTCCTTCCTTTCCTTCTCATACTCCCCTGCCCTATCAATATATGAAAGAATCTGGAAAATGGTCTCCTTGCCGGTCTCTTCTCCCCGCTTCCTGCATATATATTTACAACGTGATCTCCCGGAGCGTGTACGGTATGGAAGCAAAACCCCCAAAACTTATGACCCCCTTCGACTGCCTTGTCACCACAGACCAGCTCTATACCCTCAAGCTCCTTCTTCCCTATACGCCCCCTTCCGCCCAGCGCATGCTGGCCGTCTATGTGAAGTTCCAGGAGTTCCGCCTTGCCCTGGAATATTTCCAGGGCTTCCCTCCCCGGGCGGCGGGCCGCTCTCCCCTGGAGGACCTGAAGCCCTATCTCCGTCCGGAAGAGCGGGAAACCATGGAACAGATGGAGGGCATGATGCATATGATGGAACTGATGCAGGAATTCCCTGCCGACGTTGCCCAGGATCCCAACCCGGAAGCCGCCTGTCAGGAAGAGGCGCCCCGCGCCGGCTTCTCTCCCCTGGATCTGATGAAACAGATGCTGTCCCCCGGGCAGCAGGAACTCTTCGATACATACACCGCCCTCTTCGACGATGTGATGACTGACCCTTTGACAGAATCATCCCCAACGGAAAAGAAAGGAGATTCCAAACATGAATGAACACAGAAACGACTGGATCGACCACCCCGCCATGGAGAAGATCGATCCCTTAAAACGGGAGCTGATCCGAACCGCCGCAAAACAGACTCAGGGGAAAAGCGGCAATTCCCTGGCTCCTGTCATGATGGCCCTCATCACCAGCGCCAACAAGAAAGGCATCCGCTTCGAGCCGGAAGAGATCTCCCTCATCATGGAAATCCTGAAAGACGGGAAATCCAGAGAGGAGCAGGAACAGATCGACCGGATGATGCAGATGGTGAATTCCTATCTGCGGCGGTAAATATAGGTTTGTAGAGATGACATGGCAGCGATCAGACGCACGAAAGAGGAGTCAGCCCCCGGTAGGGACTGACTCCTCTTTATGCGCCGCCATTCTCAGCTTATACAATTCATAATGACACTTATCATCATCTCTTTTTCTTCTGGATTCGACTCAGCGATCATGATTGTAAGCGCCACCAAAGTGTGATCGTCTATGGTCTTTTCTCCATTTTTAAACAACTTCTCATTCTTGTCCAGAAAATACAGAAACATAGTGGCTGCTATCCGTTTGTTTCCATCAGAAAAACTGTGATTCTTGGTAACAAAATACAATAGATTCGCCGCTTTTTCTTCCAGAGTCGGATACAGGTCCTCCCCTCCAAAACTCTGGTATATAGCGCCAATACTACCTTTGAAAGAATCATCTTTCTCATTGCCAAACAAAGAACTGCTGTAGCCGAACTTCATCTCATCAATAACTTTCCTACATTCTTCATATGTCAGGACATAGGTTGCCTCATTCCCTTTTGGACGTGCCATATTCTGATGATCGTATGCGTCCAGCAGATCCAGAGCCTGGCTATAACACTCTACCACCGTCAGTACCTGTTTGGTATCCAGGCTGTTTTCTACCCGTTTCATAACCCGTATGACCTCGTTTAGCTGATTCATACGGTTATGGTTCACAGCGTAGCCCTTGATTATGTATTCCTTCAGTACGGAATTGGCCCATCGTCGGAATTCAACGCCCCGTTTCGATTTCACCCGGTATCCAACAGAAATGATAACATCTAGTGTATAAAACGGTACTAATTGCTTAACTCCGTCAACACGCATTTTTTGCGTGTTGTTCTCCCGATCAACTTCACTTTCTGTAAATACATTATTAATATGCTTTCTAATCGTTTTCTCGTCTCGCTCAAACAACACTGCCATTTGATTAGCGCTGAGCCATACAGTATCACTTATTACCGAAACCGGAAGCGAAATAATTTTATCCGCTGTCTCAAATATAACAATATCTTTATTATTCATCTTCTATTCCCCCTCCCTCCCACTTTTACTCCCCCACATTGCAGTTGTCTCCGCTGTTTCCGGCAATTCTAGAATCCTTCCTCCCTGCGCATCATCCGCACTTCTCTGCGCTTCTTCGCCTTCTCCCACTCTTCCTGCTCCTCCTTGGTCTCCAGCTCCAGCCGGGGCACCGGGGTCGGCTTATCGTTGTCGTCCAGGGCCACCATAGTGAAAAAAGCGTGGTTGATGGGCGTCTTCACTCCGTCGATATCTTCCACATAACTATCCACCTTTACTTCCATGGACGTATTCCCCACATAAGTCACTTTGCCGATGATCACGATCACATCCCGCTGATACGCCCCCCGCAGGAACCGCAAATTGTCCACGGAAGCGGTGGTCACGTTTTTGTGGGTATGGCGCTTTCCCACCACGCCTGCCACCTCGTCGATCCACTGCATCAGGACGCCGCCGAAGAGACGCCCCGCTGCGTTCAGATGGTTGGGCCTTACGATATGCACGGTCTGCACGACTGATTCCGATACTTTTCTGCTTGTCACTGTCATTTGCTCCACCTCACTCTATAGTTTCCGGCAAGTTCCCGGTAAAATCCCATGGTTTCTTCATCCTCGCAGAAGATGGGGAACTGAAGGCCATAATTTCCCCAGATCAGCACCTTCCTGCGGCCGCCGTAGAAGCTGGAGAACAGCCACTCCGACGCCGTGATCTCAAAGAGAAGGTCCAGCACCTCCCCGGAGACGGGAAAATAGATCTCCCCTGCCTCTGCATCCAGGGTCTCAAGCGTCCGTCTCTGATCCGGCGAGAGTCCTGCCAGGAATGCTTCCTTCTGCTCTTTTCCCAGAACCGGATAATAAAAATCCCCGTACATGGCGCCCTGGTTCTGACGCTCCACCTCTCTGAGGAACTCTCTCATATCCTCTCTTGTCTGCGCAGACAAGATCCCGCCTTCGTATTTCCCAAAGGCCTCCTGCACCGTGTCCGCATACAGGTATCCTGCCTTTTGCAGCGCCGCCCTGGTGATGGGTCTGATCCTGGTCTCTGACATGGTTTTCCCTCCCTGTCTTCCAAAAAACTTTGCCGGTATCTTCCGGTTCTATCTTACCATACCGGAAGGGATAAGTCTATTTTCCCACAGATCTTAAGATTTATTGTAGAAATCTCGGGTTTTCCATGGTATCCTAGTTATGGAAAGGACGGGACTTTTTATGAGAAATATCAAACTGACCATAGAATACGACGGCAGCCGCTATCAGGGCTGGAGCCGTCTTGGAAAAAATGAATCCAACAACACCATCTCCAACAAGCTGCAGGAGGTGTTGCGGAAAATGACCGGGGAGTTCCTGATCGAACTGTACTGCGGCTGCCGGACAGAAGCCGGCGTCCACGCTTACGCCCAGGTGGTGAATTTCAAGACCGAGTGCACCATGGATACAGAGGAGATCAAGCATTACCTCAACCGCTACCTCCCCATGGATATAGCCATCACTGAAGTGGATGAGGTGCCGGAGCGGTTCCACGCCCAGCTGGGTGTGATCTCCCAGACTTACATCTACCGGATGACCATCACCGACGTACCCAGCGTCTTCGACCGCAAGCATACCTTCCACTGCTTCAAGGTGCCGGACAAGAAGGCCATGCAGCAGGCGGCCATGCTTCTTATCGGAACCCATGATTTCCGGAATTTTGCCGCCTCCAAGTCAGACAAGTCCACAGTCCGGGAGATCCAGGACATCGATATCTACGGAGACGATGAGGAAATGCAGATCCTGATCTGCGCAGACAGCTTCCTTCACAACATGGCGCGGATGATCATCGGCACCTTGCTGGATATCGGATTCGGAAGCCGCAGAAAAGAAGAGATCGAAGAGATTTTTGAGGGGAACAGCGCCGCAAGCGCACCCTGCGATCCCAAGGGATTATATTTACAGGAGGTCCGCTACTAGCGGGCCTCCTGCTTTTCTTCTCGCAGCTTTTCCATGATGGCCGCCAGTTTCTCCGGCGGCCGGCCAAAACCGTATCTTTGATAGAATTCCTGGGCGTCTGAGGTGTGCAGAACTCCGTGGAGTCCTTCCATGTCTTCCATCACCTGATCCATCAGCATGGTTCCCAGTCCCTGATGACGGTATGCCTCATCGATGATCACATCCATAAGATAGAAGGTGGTGGTGTGATCCGTGATCACCCTTGCGTATCCCACCATATAGTCCTGTTCATCATAGACCCCGTAGCACAAAGAATGCTCCATGGCTCCCCGGATCATTTCCCGGGAACGATCTTTGGCCCAGTAAGACTGGCCCATCAGCGCCACCACCCGCTCCAGACTCAGTTTCTTCCGGTCTTTGCTTACATAGAAGCCCTTCCGGGGCGCTTCTTTCCTTCCTTCTTGCCGGATCTTCTCCCGGGTCTCCTGGCGCACCGCCTCCCGGAAGCTCTGAAGCTCCGGGACTTCTTTGGCCTCTTTCTCGCCGTGGGTCAGCTGCAGGTCATATTCCAGGGGCAGCCAGGTGGCGATATCCGCCTCATTGTGCTGGATCACCGCTTCCATCTTGTCCAGGGCCCTGGCGATCTTCCCCTCAGGCGTCTCTCCCTTTTCAAATTCCGAAAGTCTCTCCAGGAATTCCCGGCCTTTTTCTTCCGGCAGGATCTCTGCCAGGCGCTTTACTGCCCTTTCTTCTTCCCTTTCATGAACCGCTTCCTTCTCAAAGCAGGGCACGTCTCCGGTGACCGCCTCCCCCAGGTCGTGGAGCAGGCAAAGCTCCAGCAGCCGTTCCAGATCGATCTGAGGAAATTCCTCCTTCAGAAGCCAGGCCGCAAGGCCAAGCCGCCAGGAATGTTCCGCCACACTCTCCCGCCGCCCGGAGGAGGTCCAGGAGTGGCGCAGCGCACATTTCAGCTGCTCCGCCTTATGCAGAAATTCCAGGAACCATTCTTCCTTTTTCCCGTGTTCTTCCATCATCTGCTACCCTTCCAGGATCTTCACGAAGAACCGGCGGTTCCTGGGCCCGTCGAACTCGCAGAAATACACATCCTGCCAGATGCCTAAGATCAGCTGTCCGTTTTCCAGAATCAGGGTCTGGGAAGGCCCCACACAGGTGGTCTTCAGATGGGCGTGGGAATTTCCTTCCATATGCTGATAGTAGGGCCTGCGGGTGGGGAAGGTCTCCTCCAGTCCGCAGAGCATGTCGTGGACCACATCCGGGTCCGCATTCTCATTGATGGTAAATCCTGCTGTAGTGTGCGGGGAATACACCACCACGATCCCGTCTTTTACGCCGCTTTTTTCCACGTCTTTGCGGATCATCCCGGTCACCTTGGTCATTTGCTGGGAAGTCCCCGTGGCGATTTGGTGTTCAAATAAATGCATTTTTATCCCTCCAGATATTTCATCAGTTCATCGTATTGTTTCTTCATCAGACGGTAGCCGTGCTCGTAGAAATGCATCAGCGCGTCATAATTTTTCTCCAATCGTGACACCGTGGGGATCAAAGGCCGCAGTACGAAGATCTTCCCCTCCTCCTCCAGCTTCTCGATCAGGTTCATCTGCCGGTTGTAGATATAATTTCGCTGGATGGTCACCGACACCAGATTGGGATATTTCTTGTAGGCCCTCCGGTACAGATTGGCCATGGCCCGGGATGTGGGTTTCTTGCGGTATCCCGGGTTCCGGGTCAGGATAAGGACGATCTTGTCGTTCTCCTTCTCCAGCGCCCGCTCGATGGGGATGGAATCTGCCAGGCCGCCGTCCAGATAGGGCACGCCGTCAATATTTACCATGGGCGCCAGAAGGGGCATGCTGCTGGAGGCCCGGCACAGCCGCATCAGCATGTCCCGGTCTTCCTCCTCCGTGCGGTACTCCGCCCTTCCGGTGACACAGTTGGTGATCACGATCTCGCACTCCATCTCCGAGGCGAAATAGGTGTCAAAGTCAAAAGGAAAGATCTCGTTGGGATACCGGTCGAATACCATATCCATGTCCAGCACGCTTTTTTCTTTGATAAAATCTTTCAGTCCAAAATAATAGTTATATTCCTTGTCCTTCTGGATCATACAGTCCCTGGTCCTGCCCGGCTGTCTGGACACATAATCCACCCCGTTGCAGGAGCCTGCGGACACCCCGATCACATGGGACAGATACACATCCTTCTCCATAAGGTAATCCAGCGCTCCGGAAGTAAACACCCCTCTTGTGGCGCCGCCTTCCAGCACCATTGTTCCAGTTATCATCATCTGCTGCCTCCCTTCTTTGTCTTACCTGTTATTATATACCCATTTCCCAAAATGGCAAACATCTCTTGCCATTTCCAGGCGGATTTGTTAAGATAGGCGTTGTACGCCACAGGACATTTTTTATAAGGTAAAAAGGAGTCTTTCAGATTATGATCAGTACAAGTAATGTAACGCTGAGAGTTGGGAAAAAAGCGTTGTTTGAAGATGTGAATATTAAATTTACGGAGGGGAACTGCTACGGTCTTATCGGGGCCAACGGCGCGGGAAAGTCCACGTTCCTTAAGATCCTTTCCGGCCAGCTGGAGCCCACCAAGGGCGAGGTTGCCATCACGCCGGGGGAACGGCTTTCCTTCCTCCAGCAGGATCATTTCCAGTATGACGGATACCCGGTGCTGGATACGGTAATGATGGGCAATGCCAGGCTCTATGAGATCATGAAGGAGAAGGAGGCCCTCTACGCCAAGGAGGATTTCTCCGACGAGGACGGGATCAAGGCAAGCGAGCTGGAGGCGGAATTCGCCACCATGAACGGCTGGGAGGCGGAGTCCGACGCCGCTTCTCTTCTCAACGGCCTTGGCATCGGGACGGAGCTTCACTACGAGATGATGAAGAACCTGGAAGGCCCGCAGAAGGTAAAGGTGCTGCTGGCTCAGGCCCTCTTTGGCAACCCGGACATCCTGCTTCTGGATGAGCCCACCAACCACCTGGACCTGGACGCCATCGCCTGGCTGGAGGAGTTCCTTATCAACTTTGACAACACCGTGATCGTGGTGTCCCACGACCGGTATTTCCTGAATAAGGTCTGCACCCAGATCGCGGACATCGACTACGGCAAGATCAAGCTGTTCGCCGGAAACTATGATTTCTGGTACGAGTCCAGCCAGCTTCTGATCCGGCAGATGAAGGAAGCCAACAAGAAGAAGGAAGAAAAGATCAAGGAACTGCAGGAATTTATTTCCCGGTTCAGCGCCAACGCTTCCAAGTCCAAGCAGGCCACTTCCAGAAAACGGGCCCTGGAGAAGATCCAGCTGGAGGAGATCCAGCCCTCCAGCCGCAAATACCCTTACATTGACTTCCGGCCCAACCGGGAGATCGGCAATGAAGTGCTCACCGTAGAAGGCCTGTCCAAGACCGTCAACGGGGAGAAAGTGCTGGACAACATTTCCTTCACCCTGAACCGGGAGGACAAGGTGGCCTTCGTGGGCAGCAACGAGTTGGCCAAGACCACCCTCTTCCAGATCCTCTCCGGGGAGATAGAGCCGGATGAAGGCACTTACAAATGGGGGATCACCACTTCCCAGGCCTACTTCCCTCTGGATCCGGGGGATGAGTTCGACAACGATTCCACCATTGTGGAATGGCTGACCCAGTATTCCGAAGAAAAGGACGTGACCTACGTGCGGGGCTTCCTGGGAAGAATGCTTTTCTCCGGCGAGGACGGCGTCAAGAAGGTGAAGGTGCTCTCCGGCGGCGAGAAAGTCCGCTGCCTGCTGTCCAAGATGATGATCTCAGGCGCCAACGTACTGATCCTGGACGAGCCCACCAACCACCTGGATATGGAGTCCATCACCGCCCTCAACAACGGGCTGATGAAATTCCCCGGAGTGATCCTCTTCACCTCCCGGGATCACCAGATCGTACAGACCACCGCCAATCGGATCATGGAGATCGTGCCCGGCGGCAAGCTGATCGATAAGATCACCACCTATGACGAATATCTGGAAAATGATGAAATGGCAAGAAAGCGCCAGACCTACTCTGTTCAGACAGAAGAAGACGATTAAATTAATTGGTAAATTAATTGGGGACGTGGTATTTTCGAAAATACCACGTCCCAGATTGAAAAAACCCTGTCCCTTTTTGAAATTCTTCTACCGGACTCTCTCCGGAAATCCCACTTTTTTCTGTACTTTCCGCAAGGTTTTGTTGGCAAAATAGCCGGCTTTTTCTGCGTTGGCCTTGATGATCCCATCCAGATAAACCTTATCTTTCTCAAGCCGCGCCACTTCATCCTGCAGCGGCTTCAGCACTGAGACAACGGCTTCGCCCACGGCAATCTTGAAGTCTCCGTAGCCTTTTCCGTCGAATTCTCTTACGGTCTCTTCCGGCGTCTTCCCAAGACACGCGCTGTAGATATCGATCAGGTTCTTCACTCCCGGCTGCTCATCCCGGTAGAGAATCTGGCCTTCCGAGTCTGTGACTGCCCGCTTGCATTTGCGCATGATGGTGTCCGGATCGTCCAGAAGATAAATGCTGGCGTTGGGGTTCTCGTCAGACTTGGACATTTTCCGTGACGGATCCTGCAGACTCATGATACGGGCCCCTACTTTTCCGTAATATCCCTCCGGGATGGTAAATACATCTCCGTAAATGTTGTTGAACCGCTCCGCGATATCCCGGGTGATCTCCAGGTGCTGCTTCTGGTCGTTGCCCACCGGGACCACATCCGCCTGATACAGAAGAATGTCCGCCGCCATCAGCACCGGATAGGTGAAAAGGCCTGCGTTAATGTTGTCCGCATGTTTGGCGGATTTATCCTTGAACTGGGTCATCCGGTTCAGTTCTCCCATATAGGTAAAGCAATTCAGGATCCAGGCCAGCTCCGCGTGGGCGGACACATGGGACTGGTAATAGATACAGTTTTTCTCCGGGTCAAGCCCTGCCGCGATGTAAAGGGTAAGAAGGGTGCGGGCCCGCTTGCGCAGGGTCGCCGGATCCTGCCGGACGGTGATGGAATGCATATCCACTACGCTGTAGAAGCACTCATATTCGTCGCTCAATGTCACCCAGTTCTTCAGGGCTCCCAGATAATTTCCCAAAGTCAGATTGCCGGTGGCCTGCATGCCGCTGAATAATACTTTCTTATCTCCTATCATGTCTCTTTCCTCCTGTAACTTCTACCACGGCTTGACAACGTCCGTATAGTAGACTTTATTTTCTGAAATAATATCGATTCTTCCGTCAGTCACATCCACTTCCGTGACTCCGCAGTTCTTGTGGACACCCACGCCCCAGTATTCCGCCAGGGGCTTTTTCTTCAGATTGTTGAGAAGGCCTGCCATGGCCGCCCCGTGAGTGGTGACAAGAACCGTGCTGTCCCGGTACTGCTCCTGGGCGAAAAGCCAGTTGAGAAAATCCCCTGTCCGCTTCCGGACCGCCTGGAAATCCTCTCCTCCTTCCGGCGCCTGGTAGTGGACCGGATCGTCGAAAAACATCTGAAAGGAATCCGGGACATCCCATCCCTCTTTGGAACAGCATTTCCCCTCCAGGACGCCAAAATTCATCTCCAGGATCCGCTTATCCTCCAGGATAGGAACATCTCTTCCCTGCAGGATGATCTGTGCGGTCTCCCGCGCCCGCCCAAGGGGACTGGTAAAGCAGACGTCGAAGGGAACGTCCCTTAACCCTTTGGCCGTCTCTCTTGCCAGGTGCCGGCCAAACTCATTTAAGGGGATGTCCACCTGCCCCTGGATCTTTCTTTCCTTATTCCAATCCGTCTCTCCATGCCGTACAAAATAGATCTTCATGCCGCGCCTCCTTCACGTACCTTGTAAGTATACCACATCTTTTTCCCTTTTACATAGTAAAATCGTCGGAAAAATGCTATACTCTGTAAGAAAGAAAGGAGAAATGAACATGGAAAAGATCACAAGCTTCACCATAGACCACATCCGGCTGATCCCCGGCGTCTATGTCTCCCGAATCGACTATGTAGGGGAATATCCGGTGACCACCTTTGATCTGCGCATGACCAGCCCCAACGATGAACCGGTGATGAACACCGCGGAAATGCACGCCATCGAACATCTGGGGGCAACATTCCTGCGCAATCACCCCACATACGGGGACAAGATCCTGTATTTCGGCCCCATGGGCTGCCGCACCGGATTCTATCTTATGCTGAATGGCAGGTACAGCTCTGCGGACATCGTTCCCCTGATAAGGGAAATGTATACATTTATCGCTGAATTTGAGGGGGAGATCCCCGGAGCCGCGCCAAAAGACTGCGGCAATTATCTGGATATGAACCTTCCCATGGCCCGGTATCTGGCCCGGAAGTATCTGAAAGAAGTGCTCACGGATATCCGGGAGGAACAACTCCGGTATCCGGAATAAATTTCAAAAGGGGACAGGGTTTTTTCAATCTGGGACGTGGTATTTTTAAAAATACCACGTCCCCAATTAATTTCAAACCTACTTCAATGCCCATAAAAACCCGAACTGCGGCAGTTTCACCCGGTCCTTCTCCAGCTTCTTTTTCTCAAGCAGATCCTGGTACTCTCCCGGCTCCGGGAAATATATTTCTTTCTCCCAGTCTGTGAAGTTAAAGATCCCCACCAGGGTCTTTCCTTCATATTTCCGCATCAGGCCCAGCACGCCGTCGTCCCCGGTATCCCAGGTGCACACCTGGGCGTCCGGGCCGAGGATGGCTTCCTTCTTCCGCAGTTCTTCCATCTGGTGGAGCGCCTGGAAGATCCGGGCCTCCACAGTCCCTTTCTTCTTCCTCTGCTCCGCCAGATCCCAGCGGAACGCTCCCCGGTGGATATACCGGGAATCCTCCCGCTTCCTTGGATCTTCTTTATAGCTGTAGTCGTTCACCTGGCCGATCTCATCGCCGCTGTAGATCATGGGCAGCCCCCGCTGCAGGAACATGTAGGCATGGAGCATAAGATCCTTGCGGATGGCTTTCTCCATCTTCGCCGCGTCTCCTTCAAACCCGGCGCTCTCAATGCCGCACATGGAAGCCGCCGTCCCGCAGAACCGGGCGTCCATGGTGACAGGATCGTCGTTGTAGAGTTCGCCCCGACTCTCGCTTCCCGGGAAATTCCCGGTGAAATAGTCGTTCAGGAACCGCTTGTGGGGCACTTCTTTCATCTGCCAGCTGCTTAAGGTCCCGTAATCCAGTCCCCACCCGATGTCGTCGTGGCAGCGCAGGTAATTGAGAAATGTATACTCTTCCGGCAGATGGTTGACGATATCCAGCTGCTGCTTCAGAAGCTTCGTGCCCTGCACGGCCACGCTGTGCCAGGTGGTGGCCATGGTGGTCACGTTGTAGAGCATGTGGCACTCCGGCTTTTCCACCGTACCAAAGTAGGGAACCACCTTGGCTGGCTCCATCACCACCTCGCCCAGAAGCGCCACCGCCGGGCAGACGATCTCCCCGATCATGCGCATCATCCGGACAATGGTGTGGACCTGCTTCAGGTTCCGGCAGCTGGTCCCCAGCTCCTTCCAGATATAGGGAACCGCGTCGATCCGGATGATGTCCATCCCCTGATTGGCAAAAAACAGGAAATTATACATCATCTCGTTAAACACCCTGGGATTGGCGTAATTCAGATCCCACTGGTAGGGATAGAAGCTGGTCATTACGTAGTGACCGATCTGAGGCAGCCAGGTAAAATTCCCCGGCGCCGTGGTGGGGAACACCTGGGGCACCGTCCGCTCAAATTCCTGGGGAATCTGAGGATTGTCGTAGAAAAAGTACCGGCTCATGTACTCTCCCTCTCCCGCCAGGGCCCTTCTGGCCCACTCATGCTCATCAGAAGTGTGGTTCATGACAAAGTCCATACACACATCAATCCCCCGGTCATGGCACTCCCGCGCCAGATCCGCCAGGTCCTCCATGGTCCCAAGATCCGGGCGGACCTTGCGGAAATCCGCCACCGCGTAGCCGCCGTCCGACTTTCCCTCCACCGTGTCCAGGAAGGGCATCAGATGAATGAAGCTGGCGTTGCACTCCTCCACATAGTCCAACTTCTCCCGCACCCCTTTCAAATTGCCGGCGAAGTTGTCAATATACAACATCATCCCCAGCATCCGGTTGTTCCGGTACCACTTGGGATTCTTGCTTTTCTCCCGGTCTCTTGCCTTCAGATCCGTCCGCCGCTTCTGGTAGAATTCCCGCATCTGGTCGCACAGCTCCGCGTACATGGAGCCGTTGTTGTAAAGCTCCATGTAAAGCCACCGCAGCTCCTCCTCATGTTTTGCAAAACGGGTCTCAAATTCCTTGTTGATCTTCATATCTTCTCCCTTATATCGGGGACGGGGTATTTCTGAAAATACCCCGTCCCCATTCCCTCTTTTATTGTCTTAGATACATCTGGTAAGCCAGATATTCTCCCTCCTCAATGGGAAGCGGGATCCCCGCTTCCATCAGGGCGGCGCCGCTGTAGCTCTTCCCGGTCTTCTCATCCCGGTAGATCTTCTCAGGCGCAAGCCCCTGCAGACGAATATAATTTACCGTCATATTTCCATGCCGCCGGATCATCACGGCACTGATCAGCACATCTTTCTTATCTTCCGATACAAAGGCCCATGCCCCCACCTCGTCGGTCTGGGGGGTTGTGAGCCGGTAGTAATCTCCATTCTGGATCAGCGGCGCGTATTTATGATACGCCTCCACCTGGAGCCGGACTTCCCGCTTCTCATCCTCGGAAAGCCTGCCAAAATCCAGTTCATAGCCAAAGGTCCCCGCCATGGCCACGATCCCCCGGGTTCGCATAGGCGTGATCCGCCCGGTCTGATGGTTGGGCACCGCCGATACGTGGGACCCTATGGAAGAAGCCGGGTAGATAAACGAGGTTCCGTACTGGATCTCCAGCCGGTCGATGGCGTCCGTATTGTCACTGCACCAGATCTGAGGCGCGTAATAGAGCATCCCTGCGTCAAACCTTCCGCCTCCGCCGCAGCACCCTTCGATCAGCATATCCGGATACCTCTGGATCAGCCGCTCCAGGAAATCATAGACTCCCAGCACATAGTCGTAGAGAAGCCGTCCGTGCTCTCTTCCCGACCAGGAGTAAACATCGTTGATACTGCGGTTCATATCCCATTTGATATACTCCACATTTCCCTGGTCCAGCACGGCGCAGATGGCGTCAAACACATGATCCCGGATCTCCTTTCTGGAGAAATCCAGCACCAGCTGGTTTCTTGCCCGGATGGGGTTCCTGCTTGGGATCTTCAGCGCCCAGTCCGGGTGCGCCCGATAGAGATCGCTGTCCTCAGAGATCATCTCCGGTTCGATCCAGATACCGAACTTCAGCCCCAAGTCGTTGACCCTCCGGATCAGCTCGCCCATGGTACAGCCAAGCTTCTCCTCGTTCACCGTCCAGTCTCCCAGACTGGAATTATCGTCGTCCCGCTTCCCGAACCAGCCGTCGTCCAGCACCAACATCTCAACGCCCAGCCCCGCCGCCTCTTTGGCCAGCCGGCAGATACTTTCCCCGGTAAAATGGAAATAATCCGCCTCCCAGCTGTTCACCAGGATGGGACGCACCTGATCCCGGTATCTGCCCCTGCACAGATGTCTGCGGAAGCACCGGTGGAGATTCCTGGACAGCCTCCCGAATCCCTGATCCGAATAAGTCAGCACTGTCTCCGGGATCACAAAGGTCTCTCCTTCATCCAGCGGATAGCTGAAAAATGCCTCCGAAAGCCCCATGATGGCCCGGGTCTGATTAAACTGATCCTTCTCGATCTCACATTCAAAATTCCCGCTGTAGACAAACACCATGCCGTAACACCCTCCGGACCTCTCGTCCGTATTGGGCTTCGCCAGGATCACCGCAGGATTGTACTGATGGCTGGAAGCGCCTCTGCTGCTGCGCACCGCCTGTTTCCCGTGATGGACGGGCGTTCTCTGGAAATTCCGCTCCATGGCGTGGCGCCCGTAGAAGCTGATCATGTCGTACTCTCCGTCCAGGAAGTCCAGACAGGCAGAAGCCGCTTTATTTACATAAATGCGGTCAGGACCCCCGTTGGCGATCCTGACACTTCTGGTAATGATATCATACTCCGGAAGGACCCCGTAGAGCAGCACTGCCTGCACCTTTGTCACCGGATCCTCCAGCAGGACCTCCAGGGTCTGCGCCTCTGTATCAGAGGCATAGACCGCGGGAAGTCCTTCTAATCCATATTTTCCGTCTGTGATCTTATGGCTCTTGTAGCGAAGATCACAGCAGTAGCTTCCGTCACCGTTCTGAACCGTCAGCGCGGTAACCCGGAAATCACCGGTCCCCCGTTCCGGGAACTCCTGCGGGAGCGCATCCAGCGAATAAGTCCGGTCTCCCTGTACATCGTAGGGATTTCCTGAAAATCCCCGGTCATAGTAGGTCAGGAGATAATCCATATCCCCGCTGACCTTCTTCCCATAGTATAAATGTATAAGGAATCCATAGGCGTCCACCTGAAACTGATAGGTGGTACTGGCCGTCTCCAATGTAAATATCCGTTTCTCTTCCTGATATGCAATTCCCATTTGTGTGCTCTCCTTATGATGTCTGGTATTTCTTATTTTACCGCTCCATTTACCACACCATTCAGGATCTGTTTCTGGCAGATAACGTAGAAGATCAGGATGGGGATCAGGGCCAGCAGATAGGACGCGAACGCCAGGTTATAGTTGGTTCCAAACTGAGTCTGGAAGTTCAACTGTGCCAGCGGAAGCGTATTCTGTCCGGTTCCTGCCATGATGATCAACGGCGTCATCACGTCGTTCCATACAGCCAGAGCTGTGATAATGGCTACCGTCGCGTGCATGGGCTTCATGATGGGGAAGATGATCTTCCAGTAGGTGCTCCATGTGGTGGCGCCGTCAACTTCCGCGGCCTCCTCCAGCGCGATGGGGATATTTACCAGGTATCCTGAATAGAGCAGAACGTTCATCGGCATATAGAATACCACATATAGAATGATAACGCCAGCCCAATTTGCAAGTCCCAGTTCCGCGGTCTGCTTTGCCAGAGGCATCATCAGGATCGCGAATGGAACAAACATACCACTTACGATAAATAAGTACACGAATTTATAAAATTTGCTGTGAGCCCGGTTTCTTCCGATGGCGTATCCCATCAGGGAGTGGATCAGGATGGAAAGGACCACCGTCACTACTGTGATCAGGATACTGTTTCCAAGAGAATGCCAGAAATCGGTGACTTCCATAGCCTCGGCAAAATTGCTGAAGCTCCAGGTCTTCGGGAGCGACAGAATGCCGGAAATGCTGTTGGTCATATCTGACTGCTGTTTGAAGGCGATCACAATGGCCATATACAATGGTAAGATGATGGTGCTTAAGCCCATGATCAACAGGACCATAACCGGCCAGTTTGTTCTATGTCCAATTCTTGCTTTCATTATAACTGCTCCTCCTTCCTACTGGATATCATCATCTGGGCGGCGGAAAGAGCCACGATCACGATGAAGAAGATCACTGCGTTGGCGCTCTGGTAACCAAAGGCTCCGCCCTTCATACCGTTGTTATAGATCAGGAAGGAGATGGACTCGGTGCTCTGTGCAGGACCTCCCTGGGTCATTGACATGATCTGGTCGAATACCATCAGGAAGTTCTTGACACACAGAACCATGTTGATGGTAAAAAACGGGATGATCAGCGGGAAGGTCAGGTGCCGGAACCGCTTCCATCCGGTGGCGCCGTCCAGGTCGCCTGCCTCATACACATCCTCCGGTACGGTCTGCAGGCCGGAAATGTAGATGATGGTGTTCATGGCGATGTTCTGCCAGCAGC
Source organism: Massilistercora timonensis (assembly GCF_900312975.1). Classification (NCBI taxonomy): domain Bacteria; kingdom Bacillati; phylum Bacillota; class Clostridia; order Eubacteriales; genus Massilistercora; species Massilistercora timonensis. The sequence continues at coordinate 273,879 of NZ_LT990039.1, forward strand.
AGACGATCACGATGGCAAACCAGGCCAGGTTCTCATTGGAGAGCAGGCTCTGGCTCAAAACCGGGCTTCCGATCATCTCACCAAGAGCCGGGATGATGTAAGTAAAAAGATACTGGAAAATGTAACCTACAACCAGAGCTCCCAGTACATTTGGCAGGAAGTAGGCTGCCCGGAAGAAGCTTTTTGCCCGGATCTTGCTGTTTAAGCCCAGGGCCAGCACCAGACTGATCACGTTAGTCAGGATGGTGGCCACTACCGCCAGTTTGAAGGTAAAGAGATAAGAACCTCCGATACGGGGATCGCCAAACAGATCCAGATAATTGCGAAGCCCTACCCATTCATAAGTTCCAAAACCTTTGAAATTTGTAAAACTATACATGATACCCCGGATCAACGGGATGGTGTTAAAGCACACGAACAGCGCCAGGATCGGTATTGTGATCAGAAGGTATGTCCGTTTCTTATTGTTTTTCATTCTATCCCCACTCCTTTCCTACTCTGCACTGCCATGTTCTTCTTCGTATTCCTGGACGGTGCGGATGGTGTCACGGTTGTAACGGGCCCAGTCCTTATCAAATCTTGCCAGGAATCCGTCCATATCATGGTCGATCACATAGGTCTGCAGGATGGCGTCCACTGCCATCTCCGACGGATAGTAGTGATCCTGATAATCGGTCATGTTGCCGGACTCGATGTACTCAGTCATACCGTCCAGCATGCTTCCCAGCTTGTAATCTCCCTCTTTGCAGGCGATGGCGTTCTGGTCGTCAATATATGCCTGGATGTTGTCGTCCTCATACAGGAAATCCAGCACTTCATAAGCGGCTTCCTTGTTCTCGCAGGCAGCCGTCACACTGAATCCAAGGTCGATACCGGAGTTCAGGGTGTTTCCTTCCGGATCGTCGTTGGCCGGCATTACGAAAGAGTCGATGTTCATGTCCGGGTTTACGGACTGGATCTGCGGAACCGCGTAACTTCCGATCGGGTACATGGCCGACTCGCCGTTGGCAAATGCGGTACATGCGTCGTTATATCCATAGGCTACCGGGTCGTCCGGACCATACTCCATAAGCTGGATGTATTTCTCCGCTGCCTCCCGGTATTCCTCGGTGAAGGTGGTCTCACCCCGGTTCACCTGCTTGCACACGTCCGCAGGCGCCAGATCTACCGCGATGGCATTCCAGGGCGCCAGACAGGTCCAGGTGTCACGGAATCCAAAGTAGAAGGGAAGGATTCCCTCTGCCTTTATCTCCTCGCACAGGTCTATCAGTTCATCCCAGGTAGCAGGGATCTCCCAGCCGTACTCCTCAAACATGTCCTTGTTGTAAAGAATACCTGCCGCATTGGCCATATAAGGCGCGATAAAGGTTCCCTCTGCCGGAACGGTCTCCAGACCTTCCGCAATGTCGATGTAGGACTGCTTGATGTCTGCCATCCCCTCCCAGTCAGACAGGTCAGCCAGGATCTCCGCGTCTACATAATAGGAATAGTTGATATCGCCGCCGATACCGATGATATCCGGATAATCCTCACGGATAAAACGGGTCCGCATGATGGTGGACGCATCATTTGGCGAATCAATGGTCAGATGAATGTCGTCATGGGTTGCATTAAATTCTTCTTCCAGAGCGTCAAAATAGTCGGTGGCTTCCATCTTGTACTGGATGATCTCGATCTCAGTCTTGCCGCTGCTGTTGCTGTCCCCGCATCCCGCAAGGAGCATGGCGGCCGTCATGCAGCCGACTAAAAGTACGCTTACTGCCTTTTTCCCCTTTCCCATGTTTTCTCTCTCCTTTCTTTCATCTGCAATCACTTTGCATGCTGAAATTATTATATCATTCCACTATTTTTACTAGAATATCAGCATTTTTATGTTTTCATACCCATATGCTATTTTTCCCAAAAATGATTGAAGGCATCTAGCATTTTGGTATATAATACAGAAAAGGGAGGGATTTTTACATGAGTGAACACATTTTTACCATGCTTCAAAATGAGAATTTTATCGATCTGGTCATGTTCCAGTGCGGCTGGGAACAGTGCACTCCCGCTCACTCCTGCGGGCCCATAGCCAAGTCCCACTATCTGTTCCACTATGTGATCTCCGGCACCGGCACTCTGGAAGCAGAAGATTCAAAAGGGGTTACCCGGCATTACTCCATCCGCTCCGGTCAGGGCTTCATGCTGTTCCCCGGCCAGGTGTGTTCCTACACGGCAGACCGGGAGATCCCCTGGGAATATACCTGGCTGGAATTCGATGGCGTCCGGGTGAAAGAAGCTCTGCAGGTGGTCAGCCTTACCCCCGGCAATCCGGTCTATCACAGCCATTCCAAGGATCTGCGCCAGAGTATGATGGAAGAGATGCTCTACATTGTCCACCATGGCAAAGAATCCCCCTACCATCTCCTGGGCCACGGCTTTCTGTTCCTGGATTACCTGACCCGCTCCATGGCTCCCTTTCAGGGCGCTTCCAGCGGGAAGATCCAGGACTTCTATATCAAAGAAGCCGTCACCTTCATTGAACAGAACTTCCAAAATGATATATCCGTGGAAGACATCGCCCGGCACTGCGGCCTGAACCGCAGCTACTTCGGCACCCTCTTCCGCCAGTCCCTGGGGCAGACTCCTCAGGAGTTCCTGATCCAGTACCGGATGGTCAAAGCCACGGAACTTCTGAAGCTTACCCGGCTCTCCGTCCAGGATATCGCAAGCGCCGTCGGGTACAGCAATCCCCTTCATTTTTCCCGGGCTTTCAAGAAAGTATACGGTAAATCCCCCCGGGTATGGAGATCCGAACATCAAACGGGGACGTAGTATTTTTAAAAATACCACGTCCCAGATTGAAAATACCCTGTCCCTTTTTGCAATCTTCAGATCAAATCACACAATTCTTCCGGCCTGGATATGATCCGTTCCGCGCCGGCTTTCTCCAGTTCTTCCCTGCTGCCAAATCCATACAAAACGCCGATACAGGGCAGGCCTTCCTTCCTGGCGCCGTCCACGTCATGCTCCCGGTCTCCTACCATCACTGCTCCGGACCTGTCTCCAATTCCACAGGCTTTCAGCGCATAGGCGATCACTTCTGCCTTTGTTCCCCGTCCGCCGTCCAGTTCCATACCGGCCACATATTCAAAATAAGGAGCCAGTCCAAAATGGTCGATGATCCGCCGGGCAAAGGGCTCCGGCTTGGAAGTGGCCACGATAAGCCGCTTTCCCCGGTTCTTCAGCTCTTTCAGCGTCTCTTCCATCCCCTCGTATACCCGGTTCTCGAAGATCCCTTTGTCCCGATAATATTCCCGGTAAAATCTCACCGCTTCAAGCGCCTTCTCTTCTGAAAATCCATAAAAGTCCCGGAAGGAATCGGTAAGCGGCGGACCGATAAACCGATACAGGCTGCGCCGGTCCTCCACCGTGATCCCGTACTTTTTCAATGCGTAGATCACTGAGTTGGTAATGCCAAGAGAAGAATCTGTCAGAGTTCCGTCCAGGTCGAACAAAAAAATATCATATGCCATAACTTCTCCTTTTTTACAAATGGGGACGTGGTATTTTTAAAAATACCACGTCCCAGATTGAAAATACCCTGTCCCTTTTTAGATCAACAACGATTTTCCGGTCATTTCTTTTGGCTGCTCCATACCCATCAGCTGGATCAGTGTGGGAGCGATGTCTGCCAGGCAGCCGCCTTCTCTTAAGCGGTAAGCCGGATCGGCGTTCACCAGGATGAACGGCACCGGATTGGTGGTGTGGGCCGTAAATGGCTCGCCGGTCTCATCGTCAATGAGCTGCTCTGCGTTTCCGTGGTCCGCGCAGATGAACATCTGACCGTCCACTTCTTTGATGGCCGCAACTGCTTTGCCCACGCACTCATCCACCGCCTCGATGGCCTTGATAGCCGCCGCCTCTACTCCGGTATGTCCTACCATGTCCGGATTAGCGAAATTGATGATGATCACATCATATTTCCCGGAGCGGATGGCCTCGGTCAGCTTGTCGCACACTTCATAAGCGCTCATCTCCGGCTTCAGATCATAGGTGGCAACCTTGGGGGATTTCACCAGGATCCGGTCCTCGCCCTCGTTTGGCTCTTCTACGCCTCCGTTGAAGAAGAAGGTAACGTGAGCATATTTCTCTGTTTCCGCGATCCGCGCCTGCTTCAGGCCGTGAGCCGCCAGATATTCTCCAAAGGTATTGGTGATCTCTTCTTTTACGAAAGCGATCTCTTTATTCTCAATGGTCACATCATATTCTGTGAAGCATACATAAGTGGTCTTCACCCGCTCGCCCCGGTCAAATCCTGTGAACTCGTCATCACAGAAGGTACGGGTGATCTCTCTTGCCCGGTCCGGGCGGAAGTTAAAGAAGATGATGGAATCCTTCTCCTTTACCGTAGCCGTGGGTTTCCCGTCTTTCATCACAACGGTGGGCAGCACAAACTCATCGGTGGTATCCTTGTCGTAGGAAGCCTGGATCCCTGCCGGTCCGCTCACTGCCTGCTCGCCCTCGCCGTACACCAGCGCCCGGTAAGCCTTCTCCACACGATCCCAGCGGTTGTCCCGGTCCATAGCGTAGTAACGGCCCATCACCGTAGCCACTTCTCCTACGCCCAGTTCCTTCATCTTCGCTTCCAGCTGCTCTACATACTCTTTGCCAGATGCCGGAGGGGTATCTCTTCCGTCCAGGAAACAGTGTACGTAAACCTTCCCAATGCCCTGGCGCTTCGCCAGTTCCAGCAGCCCGTAAATGTGCTCGATATGACTGTGCACACCGCCGTCGGACACCAGTCCCATAAGATGCAGGCTGGAATCGTTAGCCTTCACATTCTCGCAGGCGGAAAGAAGAGCTTTATTCTCAAAGAAATCTCCATCCTGGATAGCCTTGGTGATTTTAGTCAGGTCCTGATAAACGATCCTGCCGGCTCCCATATTCAGGTGTCCCACCTCAGAGTTTCCCATCTGTCCTTCCGGAAGTCCTACCGCCATCCCGCTGGCATTGCCCTTTACAAAGGGATACTCCTTCATCAGCTGGTCCATCACCGGCGTCTTCGCCTCAGCCACCGCATTGCCTTTTTCACACTCATTCAGTCCGTATCCGTCCAGGATCATCAATACTGTTGGTTTCTTGCTCATGTTCTTATTCTCCTTCTTTTTCTATCTTTTTCGACATATCTCGACACGGTTTCCCGGTCCGCCCTCTGCGCTACTCCCTGCCGCACAGACGCTTCATCCAGGCGTCCGCAAGCTTAATCCAGCACTGGCAGCCTTCTTCCACCCCGGACCCGTCCAGCCGCTCCACAAGCGGGGACGCAAGACTCAGCCCATGGGGCCCTTCCGGGAAAATGTGCAGTTCCACCGGAACACCTGCTTTCTTAAGCGCCATTGCCAGAAGGAAGGAATTCTCCACCGGCACTGTCTCATCTGTGGCTGTATGCCATATGAAAGACGGGGGCGTATCCCCGGTCACCTGCTCCTCCAGGGAAAAATGTTCTTTTTCCTTCTCAAAATCTTCTCCCAGCAGGTTGCAAAAACTCCCCAGATGGCCCTCAGGCTCTGACGATGTGACCACCGGATAGCTGAACATCAGCCCTGCCGGCCGCAGCACATCCGCCGATGTATGAAGCTCCTTCGCCAGCCACTCCTTCTTCCAGAACACCCCCAGCATGCCGATCAGATGACCGCCTGCCGATGCCCCGTGGAGCAGGATATGATCGGTATCCACCTGCCATTCCTCCGCCCTGGCGCGGATCAGCTTCATCACTTCTCCCAGCTCCAGAAGAGGGGTTGGAAATCTGGCCGGAGCCACAGAGTACCGCAGCACACAGGCGTGATAACCCTGATCCAGGAAATGCACCGCCAGAGGCTCACCCTCCCGGTAACTCAGCTTCTCGTACCCTCCGCCCGGGCAGATCACCACCATGGGCCGCTTCTGGATCCGGATCTTCTCCGTGGGCGTATCCAGAAGATAGGTCTCAAGCTTTGCATATTCCAAAGAACCTTCCACCTGTATGGGTATCTCAAGATATCTCATTCTTCTCCTCCTTGTCACCGGATGCTATTATACAACAATTTCCCTGTTTTGAAAATATCCGATTCCTGTTTGTCTCCCTAATCTGCCTTCAGGATATAAAGTCTGGACTCAAAATCCCGGCACATTTCTTCATTTCCCTGTGCCTGCCCGGAAGAAGCGTCCGTTGTGATCAATCCTGCGTTCATCAGCTCGCTTCCGTAATGGATGCCGCTTTCCCCATCGACCTTATAAGGCAGATCCTCACACAACCCTTTCAGGCGAAGCCGGGTATAGGGCAGATTGACGCCGTTCAGGACACGGTACCAGCCTACGATGGCCTCCTTCCTGTCGTCGCTTACCACCATCCAGGCCGAAGGATTATGTTCAAAGGGGCTCTGCAGCCGGTAAAATGTTCCGAACTGGAATAACTGCCGGTACTGTTTCATAAATGCAATCTGTTCTTTTACCTCTTCCTGCTCGTCGGCTGTCAGAGTATTCAGGTCCAGCTCATAGCCAAATGTCCCGAAATACGCCACATTCGCTCTTGTATCCAGCGGCGTGATCCGGTTGATCTGATGGTTTGGAACCACAGACACGTGGGTTCCCATGCTGCTCACCGGATAACAGTAGGAAGTCCCGTACTGGATCTTGATCCGCTCCACTGCGTCGGTATCATCGCTGGTCCAGCACTGAGGCGCGTAATACAGCATTCCCGAATCAAACCGTCCGCCTCCGCTTGCACAGGATTCAAAGAGAATCTGCGGGAATTTTGAAGTCAGCCTCTCATAAAGGTCATAGACTCCAAGGATATACCGGTGATAGACTTCCCCCTGCCGGTCAGGCGGAAGCGCCGCCGAATAACATTCTGTGATACTCCGGTTCATGTCCCATTTGATATAAGACACCTTTGATTCAGAAAGGATCTTATCCATCATCTCATAGATCCGGTCCACCACTTCCTTTCTGGAAAAATCCAGCACGTACTGGTATCTTCCATGGGAATTCCTGCGTCCCGGAACCTGGATGATCCAGTCCGGATGTTCCCGGTAAAGGTCAGAATCCTTATTCACCATCTCCGGCTCAAACCAGAGGCCAAATTTCAGACCCAGATCCTCAACTCTCTGCGCCAGTCCGGTGATCCCGTTCTTCAGACGGTCCGGATTGGCCACCCAGTCGCCTAATCCCGCCTGTTCTCCGCATCGTTTTCCGAACCAGCCGTCATCCAGCACAAACAATTCCACGCCGCACTCTCTTGCCTTTTCCGCGATTTCGACCAGCTTATCTTCTGTAAAATCAAAATAGGTGGCCTCCCAGTTATTGATCAGGATCGGGCGCACCCGGTCCCGCCAGTAACCTCTTGCAAGACGCTTCTGATACAGCCTGTGGAAGGTCTGGCTTAAATGGTTCAGCCCCTGATCCGTATATACCATCACTGCTTCCGGCGTCTGGAATTCCTCAGAAGGATCCAGTTTCCAGTCAAAGCAGTGGGGATGGATGCCCAGCAGCACTCTCGCCGTATCGTAGGTATCCACCTCCACCTGCGCCAGGAAATTGCCGCTGTAGATCAGGCTAAATCCAATGGCTTCCCCCTGAAACTCATCCGCCGTCGGACGCTTCAGGATCATAAATGGATTGTGGTTGTGGGAAGAATTTCCTCTGATACTGCCCACAGACTGGATCCCCTGCTCCAGCCTTCTCGTCTTTGGATACCGCTCTCTCGCCCAGGCGCCGGAGAACTGGATCATATCATAGCCGCTGTCCGGAAGATCCAGACAAAGGCTCATGGCCGACTGCAGATGAAGCGCCTGTTCCCCCCGGTTTACAAAACGCGCGCTCCTTGCCAGGATCCCGCCTGCGGCAAAAATGGTGTAAAACAGCTCCAGCTCCAGCCCTGTCACCGGGTCCGCCAGCCGGATCACCAGGGTCTCGGCCTCTTCTTCATTTTCAACATAGGTTGCCGGAAGTCCGGGAAGCTTGGGCTTCCCTGCCTGGATCCTGTATTCCCGGAAACAAAACTCCGAGATCCGGCTTCCATTTTCCTGAAGGACTTCTGTGGCAGGCATGCGGTAGTCCGAGGTGCCGAACACCCCGTATTCCTGCCGGATATGCTCCATGGAAAACCGGTTGTCCGTATCAAACACACAGGAGGACATGGGACGTGAAGAAGTCTCCAGAAAATAAGAACAGTCCTCCGGTATCTGAATACGTTTTCCAAAATAAATCTGACCCATCTGATGATTGGGAAGTACTTTCATGATATAACTGATCTCCTGATTATAAAGATGAAAGGTATCTCCCGCCCGATTCACTGCAATCCCCATTGCACACTCCTCCTGCTGTTTCTATTGAATAATTCCCGGAAAAGGAAACGGCGCATTCTGGAATCTCCAGGACACGCCGTCTGTCTCTCCTATTGCTTCCGCTGCTTATTTGTAATTTACGATTTTACCAAAGTCAGCCTTCAAGGAAGCTCCGCCCACCAGGCCGCCGTCAATGTCAGCCTGAGCAAATAATTCCGCTGCATTTCCTGCGTTCACAGATCCACCGTACTGGATACGGATAGCTTCTGCAGTAGCCTCATCATAAACTTCCGCGATGCACTCACGAATGCCCTTGCACACTTCCTCTGCCTGCTCGGTGGTTGCAGTCTTTCCGGTTCCGATAGCCCAGATCGGCTCATAAGCGATAACCATAGCCTTTGCCTGGTCGGCTGTTACGTTCTGAAGGCCTACCTTTACCTGCTGACGGATGAAATCCATGGTCACGCCCTGCTCTCTCTGCTCCAGAGTCTCGCCGCAGCACATGATGGGGGTGATACCATGTTCGAAAGCTTTCAGCACCTTCTTATTTACATCCTCATTGGTCTCTCCAAAGTAGTCTCTTCTCTCAGAGTGACCCAGAACCACATATTTTACGCCGGCGTCTACCAGCATAGCCGGAGCGATCTCGCCGGTGTAGGCTCCGCTCTCCTCAAAATACATATTCTCTGCGCCAACCTGAATGTTGGTTCCCTTGCAGGCCTCTACCACCGGAACGATGTCGATGGCCGGCACGCAGAATACTACGTCCACTTCTTCATTTGCTACCAGCGGTTTCAGTTCTTCCACCAGGGCAACTGCCTCGCTAGGAGTCTTGTTCATCTTCCAGTTGCCTGCGATAATTTTCTTTCTTGCCATTTTTTCAGCCTCCTTAAATTGTATGAAATAAAACGGGTATGTTCGCCTCCGCTAAGACTCACGCTTCGCATTTCATGCTCGCGTTCGTCAACTACGGCGAACTAAGTAAGCACTAAGCTAAGGAAGTTCTTCGAGACTAGGCTCGAAAAAACCTCGCCAAGTTCCGAAGAACTAAATTCGCACTAGGTTCGAAAAAACCTCACCAAGTGCTCTATTTATCATTAGCGGCTGCTACGCCGGGCAGTTCTTTGCCTTCCAGGAATTCCAGGGAAGCTCCGCCGCCGGTGGAGATGTGGGTCATCTTGTCGCCATATCCCAACTGGTTTACTGCTGCTGCAGAATCTCCGCCGCCGATGATGGTGGTGGCGTCTGTCTCTGCCAGAGCCTTGGCAACTGCCTCAGTGCCGTGTGCGAAGTTTGGCATCTCGAACGCTCCCATAGGCCCGTTCCATACAACGGTCTTAGCGTCCTTCACGGCATCGCAGAAGATCTTCTCTGTCTCCGGTCCGATATCCAGGCCTTCCCAGTTCTCCGGGATCTCGCCTGCTTTTACCACGCTCTTATTGGCATCGTTGGAGAAATCGTCCGCGATCACGGTGTCAACGGGAAGCAGAAGCCTCACGCCTTTCTCCTCAGCCTTTTTCAGCATATTCAGCGCATATTCGCAGTAATCTTCCTCAAGAAGAGATTTGCCTACGCTTCCGCCCTGCGCCTTGCTGAAGGTATAGGACATACCGCCGCCGATGATCAGGGTGTCTACTTTATCAAGCAGATTCTCGATCACAGAGATCTTGCTGGAAACTTTAGCTCCGCCCAGGATAGCTACAAAAGGACGCTCCGGATTGTTCACTGCATTTCCCAGGAAATCGATCTCCTTCTGCATCAGATATCCTACTACAGCGGTATCTACATACTGGGTAACGCCTACGTTGGAGCAATGCGCTCTGTGCGCGGTTCCAAAGGCGTCGTTTACAAATACATCGCACAGGGAAGCCAGCTCTTTGCTGAACTCCTCGCCGTTTTTGGTCTCCTCCGCACGGTAACGGGTGTTCTCAAGAAGGATCACATCGCCGTCTTTCATGGCTTCTACCGCTGCCTTTGCGTTTGGTCCCACAACTTCCGGATCAGCGGCAAATTTTACTTCCTGGCCCAGAAGCTCGGACAGGCGTACTGCCACAGGCGCCAGGGAAAGTTCCGGAACCGGCTGTCCCTTGGGCTTGCCAAGATGGGAACAAAGGATAACCTTTCCACCGTCAGCGATCAGCTTCTTGATGGTGGGAAGAGCTGCTACCAGACGGTTCTCGTCAGTGATCTTTCCATCGATCAGCGGTACGTTGAAATCGCATCTTACCAGGACTTTCTTTCCTTTTACATTAATATCGTCTACAGATTTTTTATTAAGCATAAGTCTGCCTCCTCAATTTTTATAATTTCATCCAGAAAAGGGTCCGGTCCTTGAAAGACCGGACCCTTTTTTGAGTCTTGATTATGCTAATTCAGAGAAGTATTTGATTGTTCTTACCATCTGGCTGGTGTAAGAATTCTCATTGTCATACCAGGAAACAACCTGAACCTGTGTGGTTCCGTTGTCCAGAGGAAGTACCATCGTCTGAGTAGCGTCGAACAGAGAACCATATCTCATACCGATGATATCGCTGGATACGATCTCGTCTGTGTTGTATCCGAAGGACTCGTTGGAAGCAGCCTTCATAGCCTCGTTGATCTGATCAACGGTTACGTTGCCTTCTACAACAGCGGTCAGGATCGTGGTAGAACCTGTCGGGGTCGGAACACGCTGAGCAGCTCCGATCAGTTTGCCGTTCAGTTCCGGGATAACCAGACCGATGGCTTTCGCAGCGCCGGTGCTGTTAGGAACGATGTTGCAGGCAGCCGCACGGGATCTTCTCAGATCGCCTTTTCTCTGCGGTCCGTCCAGAGTCATCTGATCGCCTGTGTAAGCGTGGATGGTACACATGATACCTGTCTTGATCGGTGCAAGGTCGTTCAGAGCCTTTGCCATCGGAGCCAGACAGTTTGTAGTACAGGAAGCTGCGGAGATAACAGTATCTTCCGGCTTCAGGGTGTTGTGGTTTACATTATATACGATAGTTGGCAGGTCGTTTCCAGCCGGTGCGGAGATAACGACTTTTCTTGCTCCAGCTTTTACGTGTGCGGAAGCCTTCTCCTTGGAGGTGTAGAAACCTGTACACTCCAGAACAACGTCTACACCGATCTCTCCCCAGGGAAGCTCCTCAGCGTTTGCCTTTGCGTAGATCTTGATCTCCTTGCCGTCAACGATGATAGAGTCATCGGTTGCCTGTACGGTGTCAGCCAGTGCGTATTTGCCCTGTGAAGAATCATACTTTAACAGGTGAGCAAGCATCTTCGGAGATGTCAGGTCGTTGATCGCAACTACCTCATATCCCTCTGCTCCGAACATCTGTCTGAACGCAAGACGTCCAATACGGCCGAATCCATTGATCGCTACTTTTACTGCCATGATTAATTCCTCCTAAAAAGTTTAATTCGCCGCTTTCCGCGGCTTTATTTGTCAATCCCTTAACATTGTTAAAGAATCATCAACTGTAGATAATTGTACTAAATCCAATGCAAAAATTCAAGTCTCTATTTGTATTTTTATGGAAGATGCTTAAAAACCGGCTTTCTGTCCTTAAATTCTGTATAATATTCAAAACCGCAGGCTCTCAGGATCTCCCCCACCTTGTGGTAATCATAGGCGACGTGCTCCGGACAGTGCCCGTCCGCCCCTACTGTAATGATCTCTCCTCCCAGTTCCCGGTAACGCTTCAGCACATCCGGATGGGGATGGGCGAAAGGAAGACCGTACTTCAGGCCAGCTGTATTTAATTCCAGCCCTTTCCCGTTCTTTATCAGAAAGCGCAGGATCTCATCGATCTCCTGGGAGAACCGTTCATACTGGTAATCTCTCTCCCGGTTCCTTCCGTATCGGACCACATAATCCAGATGGCCCAGCACGTCAAAGTCCTGAAAGGCCCGGATGTCTTCCAGCGTCTCGGTAAATGTCTGCCGGTAAGCCTCTGTGTCCGTCTGGTTGGCAAAAAGCTGTCCGGTGGCCGGATCAGAGGAATCCACACAATGGACGGACCCGATAACAAAGTCAAAGGGATACCGGGACACAAACTCCCGGTAATAATCTCCCAGGTAAGGCCGCAGTCCCAGCTCCACGCCGATCCTGACGTCGATCTGATCCCGGTATTTTTCCTGCAGGGGACGAAGAGTCCTGAAATACATTTCCGGATTAAAAATACTCTCCTCTCCCCACTCCATATCGTCCTTGTCAAAATGATCCGTAAAACAGATCATCTCCAGTCCTTTCCCAATAGCCGCCCGGATCATCTCCTCCGGAGCCGCCCCGGAATCATGGGAAAAGAATGAATGCATATGCACGTCTGCCCTCATGATTGTTTGTCCTCTCTTATCTAGTCTTGTCATTTCCCCGGATGGTCCCGCCGCCCAGTACGCAGTCGTCCTCATACAATACCACTGCCTGTCCCGGGGTGACGGCCCGCTGGGGTTCTTCAAAGGTGCACAGGATCTCATCCTCTCCGGTCTTTTCTACGGTGCACCAGGCGCCCCTGTGGTTATAACGGATCTTGGCCCACACCCGCCGGGGAGCCGTAAGATCCGGGATCGCCATGAAATTCACCTGGTCCGCCCGGACGGTACGGGTCAGGGCGTTTTCCGCCGGTCCCACCACAATCTCATTGGTCTCTGGCCGGATCTCCAGCACGAACACCGGCATTCCCATGGAAAGTCCCAGGCCCTTCCGCTGGCCCACCGTATAATGGATGATCCCCTTATGCTGTCCCACCACTGTACCGTCCGCAAGGACAAAGTTACCGGGAATGCTTTCTCTCCCGGTATATTCCCGGATGTAGGAGGCATAGTCTCCGTCCGGGACAAAGCAGATGTCCTGGCTGTCTGGCTTATCCGCCACGCGAAGGCCCAGTTCCTGGGCAATCTCGCGGATCCTGCCCTTGTCATAAGCGCCTACCGGCATCAGGGTATGGGCAAGCTGCTCCTGGGTCAGACTGTACAGGGCGTAAGTCTGATCCTTCTCCCCGCCCTTTGCCCTGCCAAGGGTATACCTTCCATTATCCAGCTGACAGACCCGGGCGTAATGCCCGGTGGCGATATAATCCGCCCCGATGGCCCGGCTCCGGTTAAGGAGGGCTTCCCACTTCACATACCGGTTGCAGGCGATGCAGGGATTGGGGGTTCGCCCCTTCTCATATTCCTGCACAAAATAGTCGATCACCTGCTCCCGGAATTCCTGCCGGAAATTCATGACATAATAGGGGATCCCAAGGGAAGCCGCTACTCTTCTTGCATCCTCCACCGCGCTTAAGCCGCAGCAGCCCCCTTCTTCCTCCTGGATCTTAGGATTCTCCTCCTGCCAGATCTGCATGGTCACCCCGATCACGTCATATCCTTCTTCTTTCAGCAGCCAGGCGGCCACAGATGAATCCACGCCGCCGGACATTCCTACTACTACCTTTTTTTTCTCCATTTTCGCTTCTAATATTCCTCGTCTTCCTCTTCTTCGCCTTCATGGATATCAGACTTGGGCTTTTCCAGTCCTTCGATCTCAATGCCGTTCTTCTGGGCGTAATCCCAGAGAGCCGCATGGATGGCCTCCTCCGCCAGGAGAGAACAGTGCACCTTCACCGGCGGCAGCCCGTCCAGTGCTTCCATCACCGCCTTGTTGGTCACCTTCATGGCCTCCTGTACGGATTTCCCTTTCACCAGTTCCGTGGCCATGCTGCTGGTAGCCACCGCGGCTCCGCAACCAAAGGTTTTAAATTTTACATCCCGGATGATCTGGTTCTCATCCACATCCAGGTAGATCCGCATGATATCGCCGCACTTAGCGTTTCCCACAGTACCCACGCCGCTGGCATTCTCGATCTCGCCTACATTTCTGGGATGCTGAAAATGGTCCATAACTTTCTCTGTATACATATCGATTCCTCCTCGTCTTCTACTTCTGTTTCTTAATAAAGTCCTCATACAGCGGGGACATTTCCCGCAGTCTTGCCACGATCTCCTTCAGGCTGTCCACCACATAGTCGATCTCCTCCATGGTGGTCTCATGGCTTAACGTAAGCCTGAGGGACCCGTGGGCGATCTCATGAGGCAGGCCGATGGCCAGCAGCACATGGGATGGATCCAGAGATCCGGAGGTGCAGGCAGAACCACTGGAAGCACAGATCCCCTTGCCGTCCAGCAGGATCAGAAGCGACTCTCCTTCAATAAACTGGAAGCTGAAGTTGGCATTGTTGGGAAGCCGGTCCGTGGGATGTCCGTTGAGACGGCAGTAGGGAATCTCCGTCAGTACCCGGTGGATCAGATGATCCCGCAGCCGGGCCTCCTGCCGGCTCCGCGCTTCCATGGTATCTGCCGCAAGGCGGGCCGCCGTCCCAAGCCCTACGATGCCCGGCACATTTTCCGTTCCCGCCCGGCGCTTCCGCTCCTGGCTGCCCCCGTGGATAAAGGACCGGATCTTCACGCCTTTGCGGATATAAAGGAACCCGATGCCCTTGGGGCCGTTCAGCTTATGGCCGCTGGCGCTGAGCATGTCGATATGGCACTCATCCACATTGATGGGTACATGTCCAAAAGCCTGAACTGCGTCGGTGTGGAACAGGATCCCCCGGTCATGGGCGATCTTCCCGATCTCTTTGATCGGCTGGATGGTGCCGATCTCATTGTTGGCAAACATCACCGAGATCAGAATGGTCTCCGGACGGATAGCCGCTTCCAGCTCATCCAGCTTCACTACTCCGTTCTCGTCCACATCCACATAAGTCACTTCAAACCCGTGCTTCTCCAGAAACTGGGCAGAGTGAAGAATGGCGTGGTGCTCGATCTTCGTGGTGATGATGTGATTGCCTTTGTCCCGGTATGCTTCCGCAGTGGCCTTCAGCGCCCAGTTGTCGCTCTCCGTACCTCCTGCGGTGAAATAGATCTCATTGCTTTTAGCGCCCAGCACTTCCGCGATATTGTCCCTCTGCAGGTTGATCACTTCTTTATTGGCGGAAGCAAACCCGTAGACACTGGACGGGTTGCCGTATTTCTCTGTAAAATAAGGAAGCATGGCTTCCACTACCTCCGGCGCCGTCTGGGTGGTCGCCGCGTTGTCCAGATAAATCAGTTTTTCCATATATGATCCTCCATTCTGGCTAATTGCCGCATTTTGGTTTCTCGTACTCCCCGGAAGGGTTCAGTTCCCTGCTCTCTTCCACCAGCTCATCCAGATGGATCTCCTCCACCGTCTGGTTGATGCTGTCGTTGATCTTCTGCCACACATACTTGGTGACGCAGCCCCCGGCAGCCATACACTCCTCCTCATGAGAAAATGCCGGACATTTTACCGGTTCCAGGCTTCCTTCCAGCGCCCGGAGCACGTCGCCCACAGAGATCTCTGCCGCCGGCCTGGCCAGCACATACCCTCCGGAGGCTCCCCGGATGCTTTTGACCAGCCCCGCCTTCTTCATAAGGGCCACCAGCTGTTCCAGATACCGCTCGGAGATCTCCTGGCGGGCCGCGATGCTGCTGATGGAAACTGGCTCCGTCTCACTGTATCTTGCCAGATCGATGATGGCTCTTAATCCATATCGTCCTTTTGTTGAGAGTTTCAAATGTTCACCTTCTTTTTTAATTCCTACTCTTTTACTAGGATTTCCAATAGTAGAATATCACCCCTTTTCCGTTCTGTCAAGGTGTTCCTGCAAATATACATAATAAAAAATCCCCTTCCAGGGGATCCTCCTGCGAGGTATCTATGTCCAGAAAACATCTCCTGCTCAAAGGCGCGTTCATTCTCACCCTGACTGGCTTCGCCACCCGGTTCATGGGGTTTTTCTTCCGGATCTTCTTAAGCCACACTTTCGGCGAGGAAGGCGTAGGGCTCTACCAGCTGATCTTTCCCGTCTATGCCCTTTGTTTCTCCCTGACCTGCTCCGGCATCCAGACCGCCCTCTCCCGCTGCGTGGCGGGAAGGATCGCCTCCGGCCGGGAAGCAGAAGCCCGGGAACTTCTGCGCGCCTCCATCCTTCTTACCCTGACTGCCTCCTGCTGCTGCGCTCTTTTCCTTCAGCGCTTCTCCGGGTGGATCGCCCAGACTTTTCTTCAGGAGCCCCGCTGCGCCCAGTTCCTTGTGATCCTCTCCTATGCCTTCCCCTTTGCCGCCCTTCACAGCTGCATCGTGGGATATTATCTGGGGCGCAGGTCCACCCGTGTTCCTGCTGTCTCCCAGCTGATCGAACAGGCGATGCGGATCCTGTCCGTCTTCCTGTTCTGCCAGATCGGAATGAAGATTGGCGCCCCCTTCGGGATCTCCGTCGCTGTGGCGGGCCTGGTCATGGGGGAGATCGCTTCCTCTGCCTACAGCCTGCAGATGCTCCGTTCCAGGGAACCTTCCTCTCCCCGGAAGAAGCGCCCCTTCTCCCTTCCGCCCGTCAGATGGGGAGCGCTCCGGGAACTGGTGTCCTTCTCCCTTCCTCTTACTGCCAGCCGGGTCTCGCTTAACATCCTGCAAAGTGTGGAAGCAGTATCTATCCCTCTCTGCCTGCAGGCCTACGGCATGACTTCCCGGGAAGCCTTAAGTATCTACGGCGTCCTTACCGGAATGGCCCTTCCCCTCATCCTCTTTCCGTCCGCCATCACCAATTCTTTATCCACCATGCTCCTTCCCACCGTGGCGCAGATCCAGGCAGCCCGCAACCGGCAGGGACTTGCCCGGATCATCCGCCAGTCTGTCTCCTCCTGCGTCCTGCTGGGGTGTCTGTGCCAGGTAACCCTGCTGGCCTTTGGGGAATGGCTGGGCCGGTTCCTGTTCCACAGTCCTCTGGCCGGAAGCTTTATCCTGACCCTGTCCTGGATCTGCCCCTTCCTCTACGTCAACAATACCCTTGTCAGCATCCTGAACGGACTGGGTAAGACTGTCCGCACCTTTCTTATCAACGCCTCCAGCCTGGCTCTGCGGATCGGCGGCGTCTTCCTTTTAATCCCGGTCTTTGGCATAAAAGGATACCTGTGGGGTCTGCTGGCAAGCCAGATCTGGGTGTTTGGGATCTGTCTTCTCTGCCTTCCAGGCAGGAAAAAAGCGGGCCAGAGAGATTCCTGACCTCTCTGGCCCGCTTTTTTCTCCCGGCTGTTTACAGAAGATACCACCGGACCGCCTCCTGTGCCGCGCTTTTCATGCTCACCCCTGCCACCGACTCTGCCGCAAGGATATCTACCCGGCCGATCTCCCTTCCATCCAGCGTATAGACAGCCTCCCCCACCTTCTCTCCCTTCTTCACCGGAGCAGCCCGGTCTGTCACCGGTTCTTCCTTCCGCTCTATGGCGCTTAGGTCTGCTCCGGCAGTGTCCAGATAGACAAAGGGCTCCTTCTGGATGGTCTCTACGTGATCCTTCACGCCCCGTCCGACCTGCACCGGATTCGTCCGGGGAACGCTGTCCTCCGCATATCTGTTGCATTTCCCAAACCCGTAGTTGAGAAGTGCCACCGCATCTTTCGTCCGCTCCTTACTGGTCCTGGCCGCCATGATCACCCCGATCAGCTCCATCCCTTCCTTCTCGGCTGTAGCAGAGATACAGAAGCCCGCCTTACTGGTAGAACCGGTCTTTAATCCTGTGGCGTACTCATAGTGGCGCACCAGCTTGTTGGTGTTGGAAAGTCCAAAGGTGGAAGTCCCCTTCCTGGTAGTGTGGGTAATGTCCTCCATCCAGATCATACAGTAATCCCGGATCTGGGGATAGGAAGTGATCAGTTCCCGGGACATAAGGGCAATATCCCTTGCCGTAGTCAGATGTCCCTCTGCGTCAAGGCCGTTACAGTTGACGAAAGTGGTGTTCTCCATCCCAAGCTCTTTCGCCCGCTGATTCATCTCTTCCACAAATGCCTCTTCGCTGCCCCAGACCTTCTCCGCCATGGCCACACAGGCATCATTGGCGCTGGCCACGGCGATGCACTTGATCAGAGTATCCACCGTCTGTATCTCTCCCGGTTCCAGGAACACCTGGGATCCGCCCATGGAGGCCGCGTACTCAGAGGTGGTCACCTCGTCCTCCAGATGGATCTTCCCCTCTTCCAGGGCGTCGAAGAGCAGGAGCAGGGTCATCACTTTGGTCACGCTGGCAGGAGGAAGTGGATCATCCGGATTTTTCTCATAGATCACCTGTCCGGTGGAGGCTTCCATCAATAAGGCGGACGGCGCAGATAACTGAAGTTCCGCGCCGTCCGCCTTCTCTTTTGTCTCTTTGGTCTCTTCTTCCTGTAGTAGGAGTTGCCCAAGATCTGCCGCCAGCACCGGTTGCGCCCACAACTGAGCCAAAAGGACCAGTCCGGGCAGCAGAGCCAGAATTCGTTTCATCCGCAACGCTCCATATACCATGGTTACTACTAATGTAATACCTGCCGCCGGAAAATATGCCCCTTTTCTACTGGATCTCCAGCACCTTGTAGTCCTGATCCTCCACCGTCTTCTTCAACACCTCATCGGCGATCTCACCGCTTAAGGTCACAACAGCGGTCCCCGCCTCGTGGCTTACTACCGCCTCCTCTACCTCGGGCAGAGCTTCCAGGCATTTCTTCACTCTTGCCTCACAGTGTCCGCACATCATTCCCTCGATCTTCATGGTTTTCTTCATTTTTTCTTCCTCCTTTTCTTCTGACAGATCTATGGATCTGATCTTTTTGTCTTTTTTCCCGTCATGCATATCAAACCAGTTCAGCCGCAGCGCATTGGTCACCACGCAGAAACTGGACAGGCTCATTGCCGCCGCCCCGAACATAGGGTTCAACTTCAGTCCCAGCAGCGGGAACCACACGCCTGCCGCCAGGGGGATCCCGATCACGTTGTAGAAGAAGGCCCAGAACAGGTTCTCATGGATATTGCGCAGCGTAGCCCGGCTTAACCGGATGGCCGCGGGCACGTCGCTTAAGCGGCTCTTCATCAGCACCACGTCCGCTGCGTCGATGGCGATATCGGTGCCTGCGCCGATGGCGATCCCCATATCGGCTCTGGTAAGGGCCGGGGCGTCGTTGATCCCGTCTCCCACCATGGCCACCTTGCCCTGTTTCTTCAGTCTGCGGATCACGCTCTCCTTGCCTTCCGGGAGAACGCCGGCGATCACCTCGTCCACTCCCGCCTGACGGCCGATAGCCCGGGCTGTGCGCTCATTGTCTCCGGTGAGCATGACCACCCGGATCCCCATATTCTGCAGCTCTTTCACTGCCCGGGGGCTGTCCTCCTTGATCACGTCCGCCACGGCGATGATCCCTGCAAGACGTCCATTCCTGGCAAAGAACAGAGGGGTCTTTCCTTCCTCCGCCAGCCCTTGTGCCTTCCTTTGAAGGTCTGCAGGGACTTCTGCATACTCCCGGATAAACTTCAGATTTCCGCCTATAAGCCGGTCTTCTCCCAGCCGTCCGGACAGGCCGTTTCCGGCCACCGCCTGGAAATCAGCAATCTCAGGCCCACCGGCAAGTCCTGTTTCTTCCGCCCTCTGGATCACTGCCCGGGCCAGGGGATGCTCGCTTTTCTTCTCCAGATGCCAGGCCAGGGTCAGAAGTTCTTCTTCCGTCACCCCTTCCGCCGGAAGGAGATCGGTAACCCTGGGCTCTCCGCTGGTGATGGTCCCGGTCTTGTCCAGCGCCACGATCTCCATCTTCCCGGTCTCTTCCAGAGAGACTGCCGTCTTAAAGAGGATCCCGTTTTTGGCTCCCATCCCGTTGCCCACCATGATAGCCACCGGAGTGGCAAGTCCCAGGGCGCAGGGACAGCTGATCACCAGCACGGAGATCCCTCTGGCAAGGGCGAAGCCTGCCGTCTGTCCCGCCATAAGCCAAACCAGGATGGTAACTGCGGCGATCCCGATCACCGCCGGCACAAACACGCCGGATACCCGGTCCGCCACCTTGGCGATAGGCGCCTTGGTGGCCGCCGCGTCGCTGACCATCTGGATGATCCGGGAGAGGGTGGTATCCTCGCCCACCCGGGAAGCCTGGCACTTCAGGAACCCGGACTGATTCAGCGTAGCTGCGGACACCGGGTCTCCCGCTTCCTTATCCACCGGGATACTCTCACCTGTCAGAGCCGACTCATTGACCGCGCTGATCCCGTCCAGCACCACTCCGTCCACCGGGATATTCTCTCCCGGCCGGACCAGGAAAATATCTCCTTTGCGCACCTGATCCACCGACACCTGGATCTCGTTCCCATCCCGCACAAGGGTGGCCGTCTTGGGCGCCAGCTTCATCAGGCTCTTCAGGGCGTCGGTGGTCCGCCCCTTGGAACGGGCCTCCAGCATCTTGCCCACCGTGATCAGGGTCAGGATCATGGCCGCCGACTCAAAATAGAACTCATGCATATAGGACATCACTGCCTCCAGATCGCCCCGCATCTGGGCGTCCGTCATGGCAAAGAGGGCAAAAAGGCTGTACCCGTAGGAAGCTCCCGCTCCCAGGGCCACCAGGGTGTCCATATTGGGGGCCCTGTGCCACAGGCTCTTAAATCCGCTGATGAAAAACTTCTGATTGATGACCATCACTGCGGTAGTCAAAAGAAGCTGGATCAGCCCCAGGGCCACGTGGTTCTCTGCCAGCGCCTCCGGCAGGGGCCAGTTCCACATGGTATGCCCCATGGATACGTACATCATGGGGATCAGAAAGCAAAGGGATGCGATAAGCCGCCGCCGAAGCACCGAAGTCTCCTTGTCCTTTAACATCTCCTCCTGCGCGGAAGCGCTCATAGCCTGACTGTTCTGCCCGGCCCCCTTTTCCGAGGCGCCGTACCCTGCCGCCTCCACCGCTGCAATGACGGCTTCCGGCGATGCAGTCCCCTCCACGCCCATGGAATTGGTCAGAAGGCTGACGGAGCAGGACTCTACTCCTTCCACCCCGGAGACCGCCTTCTCCACCCGGGCGCTGCAGGCGGCGCAGCTCATCCCGGTTACCTGATATTGTTTCATGACACTGCACCTTCCTTTTTATTTCATCAATTTCTGCAATACGGTTACTAACTCGTCGATGGTCTCTTCCTTCCCCTCCCGGATATCCTCCGCCACACAGCTTCGGATATGACTGGCAAGAAGGACTTTGGTAAAGCTGTTAAGGGCCGCGTTGGCCGCGGACACCTGGATCAGGATCTCCGGACAGTAGGCGTCGTTCTCCACCATCTTCTTGATGCCCCGGATCTGCCCCTCCACCCGGTTCAGCCGGTGGATCAGGTCCTTATATTCCTGCTCTCCCCGCTCTTTCGTCCGGTGACAGCATTCCTGGATCTCTTTTGTCTTTTCCACGTTCCTCACCTCATTTCACCGATGATTATATACCCTTATGGGGTATCTGTCAACTGCATTTTGAGAACTATTCTCTTTTTATCCTATAAAAAATGTCTGCCCCCAAGGACAGACATTCTTATCTTTTCCTGATATCCTTCCCGCTCACTGCATCACGATCTCTGGTCCCAGCAGGAAAAACAGGACAAGTCCTGTAGTAAACACCCCAAATCCGGTAAACAGGACCAAAAGCAGCCGGTTCACTCCTTCAAACCGCTGGACAAAAGCTTCCTTTGGCTTATCCGGATTATACCACACATCCACCGGGGACCCCAGCGGATAGAGCTTCGCCAGCGGAGAGACTTCCACGCTTGCCAGGCTGTTGCGGTATACTTTTATCCGCAGCTTCCTGGGAAGCTCCTCCCGGCTGGTAAGATTGGTCTCATACTGCGCCTTTGGGTTCTGGAAGGGCGTGGAGACAGAAGTTGTCACCACACTGAGGAATTTGGGCCCTGCCACCTTATAAGTCCTCCCCGCCACAGTATACTCTACCAGCGGGATATGAAACCCTCCATACCTGACAGCAGACCAGCGGGCTACCCGGCCTGTGACCCGCATATGACAGCGCTTCTCCATCCCCATCTTCCGGAAGCAAAAAGCCCAGGCACAGATCCAGATGGCGATGGCAAAAGCCAGGCACCACAGACTCCAGAACAGATTCCAATTCATTTCCCCGCCCCCTTCTTCTACCGGATATGCTCTTCCGGATGCTCGTCCTCATAGTCAAACACACATCGCTCAAAGGCGTTGATCACATGGGTATCCTGATATTTATCGTACCGCTTGTGCTTCCTCCCGTAGGACATGTGTACATGCCCGTGGAGGAAAAATCTGGGCTTATACTTGTCCATCAGCCTCAGGAAAGACTCAAACCCCTGATGGGGCAGATCCCTCCCGTCGTTCAGCTGATAGGCGGGGGCGTGGGTGACCAGGATGTCGAACCCCCGCCGCCGCAGAAGCTGGAACCACAGCCGCGCGATCCGGCGGCGCATTCCCCACTCCGTGTACTGATAGGTCCCTTCTTTATAGCGCATGGATCCGCCCAGTCCCAGGATCCGGATCCCCTTGTATACATAAATACTGTCGTCGATGCAGATACAGCCTGACGGCGGCGTCTCCTGATAACACTCGTCATGATTGCCGTGGACATACAGCACCGGCGCCGATGTAAAGGTGGCCAGAAATGACAGGTAGTTTGGATCCAGATCCCCGCAGGAGATGATCAGATCGATGCCCTCCAGTTTGCTTTTTTCAAAAAAATCCCACAGATACGCAGATTCTTCATCTGCGATCGCAAGTATCCTCATACGTCTCTATTCCTTCTTCCACACGCCCTGTTCGCCTACTACCGGCAGCGCGCTCTCTACCAGTTCATCCTCTCCGGGGATGGAGCCGATCACATTGTCCGCAAGCCAATCCATCTTAATGATCTCTTCCGCGGAAAGTGATTTCCAGGATTCCCCCTGCACCTGACCGGTCTGAGAATGCAGGATACCGGAAAATGGTTCAAACTGACCAGAACTGATGGCGTGTTTCAGAAGCTTCACCAACTTCTTTGTCTCTGCCGGCAGGTTCTGAGAACAGATAATATCCACCACTCCAGAAGACATTCCCCACCAGTAATTGATCGCTTTCATGGACGAAGATTTATCGTCGTATTTCCAGGTCCCGTCCATGATCCTGCGGATCATCTGCTCATAGAATTTCCCCCAGTGCCACAAAGGCATCGCCAGGTTCCGGGGATTCTCCCCATCCAGATGATACAGCCCAAAATACCGGGAAGCTTCCTCTGGGATCACCATGTCCTTGCCGGAAACACAGTCTACCCAGATATCCCGGATCCGGTCATAAGCGTTATAGCCTTTCCTTGTGGTCCACTCCAGATAAACCTTGGTCCGGGGATTGATCATCTTCGCTCCCAGGGCGAAGGCATTGATATTGGCGATCTCCCCATAAATGGGATAGTCCGCGATATAGGCCAGCCGGTCATTCTCCGCCATGGCGCCGGCAATAGCTCCCATCAGGAATTTGGCCTCGTACATCCGGGAGTAATAGGTCCGGATATACCGATGGGAAGTATTAAGAGAACAATTTAAGATCCGCACCTCCGGCGCCTCGATAGCTGCTTTAACGCTGGCCTGGATAAAGGCCGGCGTGGTAGTAAAGATCAGATTGCAGCCTTTGGAGATGGCATCACGGAGCGCTTCCCCCGCCGTCTCTTTGGTAAGCCCGGAGTAGGCCATGGTCTCCACCTCATCCGGGAAGGTCTGCTCCAGATGAAGCCTTCCCAGCTCATGGGCATAAGTCCAGGCAGAAGTTCCCGGTGTCTTCTCATAGAGAAAAGCGATTTTTTGCTTCTGGGTCCCCGGTGAGAACAGGCGGCTTAAAATGGGTTTCTTCTCGCTGTCCGGGGTCATCTTCAGGTCGATATCCTCTTCTTTTCCAAGAATAGTAAACTCCTCCCATGTCTTGCCGATCAGTTTCCGCAGATCGCTGGCGGTCATATCCTGGAGCTCCTGGTAATCATAGAGGGATAAAAGAGCAAGAAACGCATCTCCCGCTGTGATCGGCAGACGGTCTCCTCCTCTTGCGTCGTACTCCAGTTCAAACCGGGAGTAAAGAGAACTGAAATTCAGCCTCTCCTCCTCATCCCATTTCTCATCCGGTTCCTTTCCTACAGCTTTCTGAAGTTTTTTGAAACTTCCCACCTTACTGAACCAGATATAGTTGATCCGTGACATTTCATAGAAATCCAGAAACTCATAATAAATCTTGTTCTCTTTCTCATCCGTCTTTCTGGGAATGATCCTGGTCACCGTCCCCGGAACCGAAACTGCCCCATAGTACTTCAGAACACTGACCCTCTTATTCCCCTCTTCCACATAAAACTGGTTCATATATTCATACGCCTTGATGGGGTCCCGGATCCCTTCCCGCTCATGAGCGGTACTCAAATACGCCCATTTGTCGGCAAACTCAGTATCCGCCCGCAGGATCGGCATAAAATTCGCCGCGAAAGCATTGCTCCTGCCGCCGGTCTTGGTTCCCACGATCTGCTTTAACGGGATCTGGACCAGCCCAAGAGGCACCTCTTTAAAGGTTCCCCTGGAAGGCAGGATCTCGTCCAGAACCTTCAGTGTGGGCTGCTGTCCCCGCATCATCCGATGCTGATATTCTTTTTTCCCCAACCGGTATGCCTTTTCATACTCTGCTACTCCCATATGAACCTCCTTCACCGAAGCCTGTTCTCTATCGCTCTATTTCCGAATATCTGTCTTCTCAAACGCGATCCGCAGATCACCATCCTCACACCCGCCTTTGAGACGGATCTGGCCGCAGGGCACGAATCCCGCCTTGGTCAGCGCCCGCTGCATAGGCAGATTCCCGGGATGGGTGTCGATCCTTACGGAATCAAAACCTGCCCGGGCCGCCAGTTCAAATCCATAGGCGAACATCTTCCCGGCCACGCCCTTTCCCTTGCTTCCTTCCGCCACACAAACCCTGTGAAGGGATGCATAGGGCCCGTCGGTAAGCCATGCCCCGTCGATCTCATCATAAGACGGATCCGGTGTGTCCTGGAAAGCGAAAATCCCCTGGATCTCTCCTTCCTCTACCGCCAGATAGGTGCAGCCATCTTTGGCGTCCTGGATCCAGACCTCCCGGGAGGGATAGCCTTTCTGCCACTGATCCAGCCCCAGTCCCCGGAGCTGACGCTTGGCGTCCTCTGTGATCTCACACATGCGGTCAATGTGTTCTATCCCCGCTTTGATAAATTCCATATTCACTGCCTCTCTTTCTTCCTATTCTCGCTTATCCTGCTGCCCTTTTTCCTCTGCAGGCTCTGCCTGACAGACAAAAAGGACTCCCTTCTCCACACGGAAATGGATCTCCATCCCCGCGAATTCCATGCCGTAGATCCGCCGGGGATCTTCCTGGTATCCGGGCCTTGGATCCAGAGCAAGGACTTCCCGCAGTTCTTCTTCCTTCCCTCCCGGAAGGATCCGGCTTACTTCTTCCGGGATCACAACTTCCAGCGTCTCATCCTTCACCTGTCCCGCGAACCCTTCCAGCGCCTCCTCATGGCTGTCCACATAGGGAAGATAAGGTTTAATGTCATAAACCGGCGTCCCGTCCATCAGATCCGCGCCTTCCAGTTCCAGCACCGGCGTTCCTTTCTCCCGGATCTCAACCCCTGTGAGCCGGACGCAGGACAATCCGATAGGATTGGGGCGAAAAGGGGAC
This sequence comes from Massilistercora timonensis, assembly GCF_900312975.1. Classification (NCBI taxonomy): domain Bacteria; kingdom Bacillati; phylum Bacillota; class Clostridia; order Eubacteriales; genus Massilistercora; species Massilistercora timonensis. The sequence goes on from NZ_LT990039.1 coordinate 299,693, forward strand.
CTGGTGGCAAATACACCCCTGCGCAGATTTCCTCCCAGCTTGGGCGGACGCACCGTAGGGCTCCAGCCCTGCTCTAAAGTCTCAGAAAATCCCCATAACAGCCAGAGATGAGAAAATTCAGTGATCCCTCTTACCACATCCGGATTCCTGCAGTCTCCCTCCAGGGTAAGAAACGCCCGGGTCTTCGCCAGGCCGCTCTGCCTTGGTATCCCGAATTTATCCGGGAAATCCGTATGGATATGGCCAATGGGGGTTAATCGTATCTCTTCCATAATGACTCCTACAGCTTTAAGGCCCGGTAACGGTTAAAGGCGGCAAAGATCTCCTGTCTCCTTGGCAGCGCCAGATTCCCCGGCACCGCGCCCCCTTCACAGACTGCGCCAAATCCTTTGTCTTCCAGTTCCCCCGCCATCTCTTCCACCAGCTCCCGGATGGTCTTCCTGCCGTTCAGCGCATGCTCCTCCGCATGCCGCAGGATCTGTCCCAGACAGGTCAGCTGCTCCTGGTCCGCCAGCTGTTCCACATACCGCAGGTCCACGGTCTCGTGATTCAGCTGGAATCCGTCTCTTCCCAGGGTTTTCACCTTGATCCGTCCCTTGTGGAGGATCCCCGGATTCCTTCCCGGCCGGCGGTCAAATCCCGGCAGGGATCCCTTCTTCTCCGGCAGTTCCAGCCCCGGATACTCTCTGGCCGCCTCCTTGGCCATCTCGGTGATCTCTCTTGGAATGTAGCGGTCCATCTGGATGATGGTATCAGAGGGCTCAAAATAAGCCCCTGAACTTCCCGCCACCAGGATGGTGGAGATCCCGTAATCCTGATATAGTTCCTGCATCCGCTCAATAAAGGGAGTGATGGGCTCCATATCCCGGTGGATCACCCGCTGCATCAGTTCATCCCGCACCATGAAATTGGTGGCGCTGGTATCCTCATCGATGAGGAAGGCCGTCGCCCCCGCCTCCATGGCCTCCGCCACATTGGCTGCCTGGGAGGTGCTCCCGCTGGCGTCCTCTGTGGAAAAGGCTGTGGTATCCCTGCCATTTGGCAGGTCATTGATAAACATGGATATATCCGTGTGTTTGATGCTCCGGCCGTCCTCCGCCCGGATCTTCACCGCCGCCGGGTCTGTGATCACATACTCCCGGCCGTCCCCGGCGATATGGGGATAAACTCCCATCTCCAGCGCCTTCAGAAGGGTGGATTTCCCGTGATAGCCTCCGCCTACGATCAGGGTGATCCCCTTCTTCACTCCCATCCCGGTGATCTTCCCTCCGTAGGGAAGTGAAAGTTCCACCTGCAGGGACCTGGGAGAGACAAAGGGCACCGCCTGCTTCATAGGTCGCTGGGAGACGCCGGAGGCTCTTGGCAGGATGGCCCCATCCGCCACAAACGCCACCAGCCCCAAAGGCTTCAGCTGTTCCCGGATATAGGCCTGGTCTTCCGACAGCTCCATCACCTTCTCCACCTTATTCTGATCCAGATTCCGGTAGAGAAGCGCGCTGTCCACGCAGCGGGGAAGAAAATCGAACAGGATCCGGATCAACTCTCCCGCATTGATGGTCCTTCCGTTGGCCGGGAATCCCACCTCAAAGCGCATGGTCACATCCCCGTTTTTTTCGTCGATCCTGCAGGCGCTGCGCTCCAGCACCTCCTGCCCGCAGCGGGTCACTGAGATGAGGCCGCTCTTCCCGGATCCTTTGGCCTGGAAGGAATATTTCTCGATCTGTCCGGCAAATCCCCGGATCAGATGATCCTGCAGGGCGATCCTTTTATGTCGGCTGTCATAGAGCCGTTCCGGGAACCCTGCCGTCTGTCCGGCCACCTCCACATGGACTCTGGATGGCGCCGCGAAGGGATCTCCCTGCACATGGTCGATCACCAGCGTATACCTGCCAAACCGATAAGCCCCCCTGGTACCCTTGTAGGCCGGATAGCCCTTCCGGTCAATACTGTATAATAATTTTCTCAGCTCTTCTCCTGTCTTCATCTAATAAGCCTCCGCCTCTTCTCTTGTCAGCCAGAAATGGATCCCGGTGGTGGAATCCTGCCACCGGTCTTCATTAAAATCCTTTACTTCGACCCATTCCCCTTTTCTGTAAATGAAGTCTTCATCTACCAGGGACCAGGCCTCGTCATATTCTTCTTTGAAATCAAAGCTTTTGATGGTCAGCACCTTTGCCTTGCTGCAGCGGCAGGAAGGCAGAGTCGCCGACGTCCGTTTTGCGTCCGCCGGGATCAGAAGCTGCACCAATCGGTTATTGAAGCATTTCTTATATCCCAGGAACGCCCCATTCTCCGGGCAGTGGAGACGGAACCACTTCGTCCCCTCATCGGAAATGATCCCGGTAAGATCTGCGTATTCCAGCACCGCGCCGAAAAGATCTGCTCCGCGGATATCGCACTGGCGCATATCGCAGTACCGGAAGGAAGCCGTCTTCAGATTGGCATTGCGGAAACTGGCTCCCTTCATGGGACAGCCGTCAAACAGCGCGTTCTCCACACTGCTCCCGGTAAAATCCGCCCCGGAAAGGACTACGTCCTGGAAGGAACTCAGGGTGAAATCCACCCCCGTAAGATCCCAGCCGGACAGATCCATGGGCTCCAGTTCCCGCTCCTTAAGATCCAGAAGTGTGCCAGATCTTCGCTCCTTCAGCGCTTCTCTTAATTCTTCTTCAGACAGTTTCTCCATTTTCCCTCTGGTGGTCATCTCCGTCTTGCCTCCTTAATCAAACAGCGGGGTAGAAAAATACCGCTCTGCCGTATCGGCCAGAACCGTCACCACTGTTTTCCCCGGTCCCAGCTTCCGGGCCAGCTTCAGCGCTCCCGCCACACTGGTACCGCTGGAGATGCCGCACATCAGGCCTTCCTTTCTGGCCAGCTCTCTGGCTGTCTCCAGGGCTTCCTCATCGGTCACCGTGATCACATGGTCGTAGATCTTCTGATTCAGGATCTCCGGGATCACTCCGTCGCCGATCCCCATCTGCAGGTGGGTCCCGATCTTGCCTCCGGAGAGGATCGCAGCATGCTCCGGCTCCAGCGCCCAGATCTCGATCTCGGGATTGGCTGCCTTCAGGGTCTCGCCGATGCCGGTAATGGTTCCCCCGGTTCCAATGCCGGAACAGAATCCATGGATCGGCTTGCCCGCCTGCTCCAGGATCTCTCTTCCGGTCTCCTCTCTATGTGCGGCGCTGTTGGCTTCATTGGCAAACTGCTGGGGCACATACACATTGGGATCTTCTGCCGCCATCTCGGAAGCCAGTTCCATACATCTGGCAATGCAGGCGCCGATATCTCCATCGTCATGAACCAGGATCACTTCCGCTCCGTAGCCTTTCACCAGTTTTCTCCGCTCCTCGCTGACGGAATCAGGCATGATGATCTTTGTCTTATATCCTTTCACCGCTCCGATCAGGGCAAGGCCGATGCCCTGATTGCCGCTGGTGGGTTCTACAATGATTGTTCCCGGATGGATCAGCCCTTTTTCTTCCGCCGCCTCGATCATCTTCTTGGCTGTTCTGGTCTTGACAGATCCTCCGATATTGACCGCCTCAAATTTTACCAGGATCTCTGCGTCTTCTGGCCCTGTCATCTTGTTCAGACGGATCAGCGGAGTATTCCCCACTGCGTCAAGCACGTTATCATAGATCATGTCTATACACTCCTTTGTCTAAATTTACGAAATCAAAAGATTTCCATACCTTTTATTATTGTATCATAATTTGTGGTATAATGAACAGGAAAAGCAAAAGAAAGGACGCAAAAAACATGAAATACATTCTGGCGTCTGCCTCTCCCAGAAGAAAAGAACTGATGACTCAGGCAGGATTCTCTTTTCAGGTGGTTCCTTCTCAGGTGAAGGAAACCATTTCCAAAACCCGTCCCTCTGACATTGTGACGGAACTGTCCTCCCAAAAGGCTCTGGAAGTCTATGAGCGCCTGCAGCCGGAAGACTGCACGGTGATCGGCGCGGACACCATTGTGGTCTACCGGGATGAGATCCTGGGCAAACCCGCAGATGAGGCGGAAGCGCTGGATATGCTCTCCCTCCTGGCCGGCCGGACCCATCAGGTGTACACCGGCGTCACCCTGGTGCGGAAGGCAATATCCGGCAGCCAGCCAAAGATCCACTCCTTCTACGAGAAGACGGATGTGGAATTCTATCCCATCCACCGGGAAGACCTTCTCGCCTACATCCATACCGGCGATCCTCTGGACAAAGCCGGCTCTTACGGGATCCAGGGACCCTTCGCCATCCATGTGAAAGGGATCCGGGGCGATTATAACAATGTGGTGGGGCTTCCCATCGCCAGGTTATATCAAGAGATCCGGCAGTTCTGACGAACCGCCGGATCTTTTTTCTCTCTTCTCTTTTATCCCGCCATCTTCATACCCTGATACTCTTCCGCCGCCTCCAGGATAGACGCTTTCATGATCCGGATCAGCTGATCCACTTCCTTTTTCGTCACTGTAAGAGGCGGGATCATCCGGTTCACCCGGTCTCCGATCGCTGTGATCAGCGCCCGGCGCTCCAGCACCTTGTGCTTCACCTCCACCGCAATGGGGATCTCGTATTCACAGCCTACCAAAAGCCCTTTTCCTCTGGCCTCCTTCACATAGGGAAGCTTTGCCAGCTCCTGCCGCAGATACCGGCCTACTTTCCGCGCATTTCCGCTTAAGTCCTTCTCCAGGATCTCTGAGACAGATGCCAGGGCCGCCGCGCAGGAAACCGCGTGACCACCGTAGGTGGAACCGTGGGTTCCCACGGTAAAGGACTGAGCCACCTCCTTTGTGGCACAGCAGGCGCCAATGGGCATCCCGCCGCCCAGAGCCTTGGCCATGGACACCGCGTCCGGCTTCACGTGATATCCCATATAAGCCATAGGCGATCCCGTCCGCCCCCATCCGGTCTGCACCTCGTCCAGCAAGAGCAAAAGCCCTCTCTCATCGCAGAGCCTGCGCAGGCCCTCCATAAACTCCTGGGTGGCCGGATAGACGCCGCCTTCCCCCTGGACCGGTTCGATCATAATGGCAATGGTCTGATCTGTCACCTTGGAGGCAAAGTCATCCAGATCGTTAAATCTGGCATAGGAAAATCCCGGCACCATCGGCCCGAACCCCTGCTGGATCGCGGTGTCCGGCTGCCCGGTGGCTGCCATGGCTCCCATGGTGCGTCCATGGAATCCTTTCTCTGCAGTCACGATGTGGTATTTCTCCGGTCCGTAGTGATCGATCCCATATTTCCTCGCCATCTTGATCATACACTCATTAGCCTCTGTCCCGGAATTCTGGAAGAAGATCTTGTCCATCCCGATCGTTTCACACACCTTTTGGGCCAGCAACGCCTGAGGTACCGTATAGGGATAGTTGAAGGTGTGCATGATGTCCTCCATCTGTTCTCTCACTGCCTGAACTACCCGGGGATTGCGGTTCCCGGGGCTGTTGACCGCCACGCCGCCGTAGAAATCCAGGTAAGCATTACCCTTCTCGTCATAGAGGTACATCCCCTCCGCCCGCTCTGCGATAAAATCGTAGCGCTCATAGGTCTCCACCATGTACTTGTTCACAATGCTCTTAAGTTCCTCTGCCGTCAGGTTTGTGTCTTTCAGTTTCATGTTGATCTCCTCCTTTTCCTTATCCCGGCATTAGAAAAGGCGTCGTATCTTACGATACGGCGCCTTTGCCTTTTATGCACTATTAGTTATACTTACGTTTTCTAGCAGCTTCAGATTTCTTTTTACGTCTTACGCTTGGCTTTTCATAGTGTTCTCTTTTGCGAATCTCCTGCTGAATGCCAGCTTTCGCGCAGTTTCTTTTGAATCTGCGTAAAGCGCTGTCCAACGTCTCGTTTTCTTTAACGATTACATTTGACATAGTCTCACACCTAACCTCCCCTCCAGCCCTGTATTGTGCATCCTACGACTGTTCGGGTTATTCTTGCACTAACTTAGATTATAGCACATATTTTGGGTACGTCAACATTTTTTGTCTGTTTTTTTAACTGTACCTTGTCCATCCCTAGGAAAGCTGCGCTTCCAGCACCTCTTTCACCTTGCCGATGGCCTCGTCGATGCCTGCCGGGTTCTTGCCGCCGGCCTGGGCCATGTTGGGACGGCCTCCGCCGCCTCCGCCTACCAGGGAAGCAATGCTTTTGATCAGGTTTCCTGCATGGGCGCCCTGTTTTACCGCGCCCTCCGTGGCCATCGCCATCAGGGAAACTTTCCCGTCCACAGCTGAAGCCAGCACGATCACGCCTTCACCCAGCTTCTCCTTCATCTGGTCTCCCAGCTCCCGCAAGCCGTTCATATCCACGCCTTCGATCCGGGCTGCCAGAAGGGACAGTCCCTTCACTTCCGTGATCTGGTCAGTCACATCTCCCATAGCGTCCTTGGCAAGCTTGCTCTTTAAGCTCTCCACTTCCGCCCGCAGCTCCTTGTTCTCTGCCAGCACATGGGTGATCTTCTCCTCCAGCTTGTCCGGGGAGGCTTTCAGAAGCTTCGCCGCGCGGTGCAGCTTCTCTTCCAGCTCACTGTAATAGTTCATCAGCCCTTTGGCGGTCAGCGCCTCGATTCTTCGCACGCCTGCCGCCACGCCGGTCTCAGAAATGATCTTAAAGGCGGTGATCACACCGGTATTGGCCACATGGGTACCGCCGCAAAACTCGACGGAGAAATCTCCCATGCTGACCACCCGGACGATATCCCCGTATTTCTCGCCGAACAGCGCGGCCGCCCCGGTCTTTCTGGCCTCTTCGATGGGCATGTTCTCTACTTTTACCGTCAGATTCTTCTGGATCTGCTCATTGACGATCTCCTCCACCTTCTTTATCTCCTCCGGCGTCAGCGCAGAGAAATGGGTGAAGTCAAACCGCAGCCGATCCTCGTTGACGGAAGAACCTGCCTGCTCCACATGGCTTCCCAGGACCATGCGCAGAGCTTTGTGCAGAAGATGAGTGGCGCTGTGGTTGTTGGCGGACAGGGAACGTTTTCCCTGATCCACGGTCAGTTCCGCCTCATCGCCCACCTTCAGCATCCCCTTGGTCACAATGCCCACATGACCGATCTTGCCGCCCAGGAGTTTTATTACATCCTCTACCTGGAACTCGCCTTCCGCCGTGCGGATCACGCCCTGGTCTGCCTCCTGGCCGCCGCTGGTGGCATAGAACGGCGTCTCCTCCACAAAGATGGTACCTTTCTGTCCCTCGCTCAGAGCCTCCACCAGTTCGGTCTCCGTGGTCAGAACGGTAACCGCCGACTTCCAGCTTAGGTGATCATATCCTACAAAAGTGGATGTCACGGAAGGATCGATGGACTCGTATACCGTCACGTCCGCTCCCATGTAGTTGGTGACTTCTCTCGCCGCCCGGGCCGTTTCTCTCTGCACCTTCATGGCAGCCTGGAATCCCTCTTCATCCACAGAGATTCCCTTCTCCTCCAGGATCTCTCTGGTAAGATCCAGCGGGAATCCATAAGTATCATAGAGTTTGAAGGCCTGGTCTCCTCCCAGCGTCTTCTCCCCCTTCTTCTCCAGTTCTTCTTCCATCTCCGCCAAAATAGAAAGTCCCTGGTCGATGGTCTTGTTAAACTGCTCTTCCTCTTTGGCGATCACCTTGAAGATAAACTCTTTCTTCTCTTCCAGTTCCGGATAACCGTCTTTGGATCCCTCGATCACGGTCTGGGCAAGCTTGGTCAGGAATTCTCCCTCGATATTCAGAAGTCTTCCGTGACGGCAGGCTCTCCGCAGCAGACGGCGCAGCACATACCCCCGCCCTTCATTGGACGGCATGATCCCGTCAGAGATCATAAAGGTTACGGAACGGATGTGGTCCGTGATCACACGGATGGACACATCTGTGTCGTAAGATTTGCCGTACTCTGCGCCTGCCAGAGTGCTCACATGCTCCCGCAGAGCCTTGATGGTATCCACGTCAAACATGGAATCTACGCCCTGTACGATACAGGCCAGACGCTCCAGGCCCATTCCGGTATCAATATTTTTCTGCTCCAGTTCGGTATAATGATTATTGCCGTCATTGTCAAACTGGGTAAATACATTGTTCCAGATCTCCATATACCGGTCGCAGTCACAGCCTACGGTGCAATCCGGTTTCCCGCAGCCGTACTCCTCTCCCCGGTCATAGTAAACCTCTGAACAGGGGCCGCAGGGGCCGCTTCCGTGCTCCCAGAAGTTATCCTCTTTGCCGAACCGGAAGATCCGATCCGCCGGGATCCCGATATCCTTATTCCAGATCTCCCAGGCCTCATCGTCCTCCAGGTAAACAGAAGGATAGAGCCGGTCCGGGTCAAGTCCCACCACTTCCGTCAGGAACTCCCAGGTCCAGGCGATAGACTCCTTCTTAAAGTAATCTCCAAAGGAAAAATTCCCCAGCATCTCAAAGAAAGTCCCGTGCCGGGCTGTCTTTCCTACATTCTCGATATCCCCCGTACGGATACACTTCTGGCAGGTGGTCACACGCTTGCAGGGCGGGATCTCCTGTCCGGTAAAATAAGGCTTAAGCGGCGCCATACCGGAATTGATCAAGAGCAGACTCTTGTCATTATGGGGCACCAGGGAAAAACTCTTCATGGCCAGATGTCCCTTGCTCTCGAAGAACTCCAGGAACATTCTTCTTAATTCATTCACTCCGTATTTCTGCATAACTTCCTCCTATATTCAGGCTATCCTCTAATTATAAAGAGAGCCCCGGCGTTTGTCAACGCCGGGGATTTCTTATTCTCAAACCTCTGTCAGGCAAGATCTTCTGCCAGCCGCCGGATAGTATCTTCATCTTCTTCCAAAATCTCCGCGATCTCCGGGATGGTCTTTCCTTTAGCCAGCTTCTTCCGGATCTGCTCCTGCAATTTATCCATCTGGCCGGCCTCTCTTCCGACCTTCTCTCCAGCCTCCCAGCCAGCCTTCTCTCCAGCCTCCCAGGCTTCTTCCCGCTCCTGCCGGATATGCTTCTCCTGATCATATTCATAGATACTCACGTTCTTCGCCTCCCTGCGATTCTTCTCCAAGAACTCCTTCAGGATCCCCTCCCGGATACACTCCGTGATGGCCCGTTCCACCGCCTCCGCAATAGGCTGCTCTCTGGCGTACTGTCTCACCCGCCCCGTATACTCCGCGTATTCCCACAGAGTATGGCAGGCCTCCATCAACTCCGGGTTATGTCCCTGGTTCACGTTCAGCACCAGCACCTTCAGGTCCAGCATAGGTTCTTCTTCCTTCACCGTATACAGGTCAGAAAGCTTCAGGATCTGCCGATCTGGTTGCTCTTCCTCTCCATTGTAGAACACGACGAACCTGGGGATTGGCAACTCCACCTTTTTTGTTCCATACAGGTTGGCATCCATCGTCATCCCTGAGAACATGTCCGATAAGTAAAAGAAAAACCGTAATGGCAAGTTGGGACTGTAAGTAGACTGATGTTCATACAGGGACAGCCGGGCGTCGATGAGGAATGACAGGTCATTCTTCATGGACATATAGATGGCGTTCTCCAGGGTGTTAATCTCCAGAAGTTCCGGATCCTCATAGTGTTTCCCGCTAATAGCATTATACAGTTCCAGCAGTTTCCTCTTGTCTTCAAAGATCATGACAAATAGACGTGCCTTATACAGGCGGTTCGGTTTCTTCTCCATCCAGTTTCCTCCTTTGAAATAAAATGTCCGCAGGAGGCATCTGTCTTCTTCTATGAAACCTCTCTGCGATGTTTGATTGGGATACAAAGCATTGAGATTTCTTCTGACAGATCCTGTCTGAATGTTCGACGCGGCAGACACCGCAAAGAAGTGAACAGCTAGAAATGTAAATGCTTTTGTTATGGAAAATTTATCACTGAACCAGCAGACTGTCAACTGCTTTTTCTTTCAAAAATCTGCACCCTAATAAAAAAGTGCCTTGCAGCCCTTTCAAAGGCCACAAGACACTTCCTTCATTATGATGTTTTATTCAGTCAAATCTTCTCTTTAATCCATTTCCATCTCTTCTGCCAGCCTCCGAATAGTATCTTCATCTTCTTCCAAAATCTCCGCAATCTCCGGGATGGTCTTCCCCTTGGCCAGCTTCTTCTGAATCAGTTCTTTTAGTTTTTTCTCCTCTCCTTTATGTTCTCCGGCCTTCTCTCCATCTTCCCATGCTTCTTCCCGCTCCTGCCGGATATGCTTCTCCTGGTCATATTCATAGATACTCACGTTCTTCGCCTCCCTGCGATTCTTCTCCAAGAACTCCTTCAGGATCCCCTCCCGGATACACTCCGTAATGGCCTGCTCCACCGCTTCCGCAATGGGCTGTTCTTTGGCGTATTTCCTCACCCGCCCCGTATACTCTGCGTATTCCCACAGAGTATGGCAGGCTTCCATCAACTCCGGGTTATGTCCCTGATTCACGTTCAGCACCAGCACCTTCAGCTCCAGCATAGGGTCTTCTTCCTTCACCGTATACAGGTCAGAGAGCTTCAGGATCTGCCGGTCCGGTTGATCCGCTTCCCCATTGTAGAAGACTACAAACCTGGGAGCTGGCAACACCACCTTCTTCGTTCCATACAGGTTGGCGTCCGCTGTCATTCCAGAGAACATATCCGACAAGTAAAAGAAAAAGCGCAGCGACAAGTTGGGACTATAGGTGGACTGATGTTCATACAGGGACAGCCGGGCGTCGATGAGGAATGACAGGTCATTCTTCATCGACATATAGATAGCGTTCTCCAAGGTATTGATCTCCAGAAGTTCCAGATCCTCATAGTGTTTCCCACTGATGGCATTGTACAGTTCCAGCAGTTTCCTCTTGTCTTCAAAGATCATGACAAATAAGCGTGCCTTATACAGGCGGTTCGGTTTCTTTTCCATCCAGTTTCCTCCTTTGAAAAAAATGTCCGCAGGAGGCATCCGTCTTCTTCTGCGAAACCTCACTGCGTTGTTTGATTGGGATACAAAGCATTGAGATTTCTTCTGACAGATCATGTCTGAATGTTCGACGCGGCAGACGCCGCCAAGAAGTGAACAGCTAGAAATGTAAATGCTTTTGTTATGGCAAATTTACCACTGATTTCTTATGCTGTCAACTCTTTCTCTTATTTAATTTTTTCAATATAATTTGTTTTCCTCTGTTTCATTTTCACTTATGCGCCATATCAATATTTCTGCCTCCGTTTCCCCGAACACAAAAAGACCACCCGCACATCTCCATGTACGGATGATCTTCTGTGATTCCTGATCTCTATCTGGTTTTAATCCAGCTGGATCTCCTCCAGCTCCTTGGGCGGGATCTGTTTGGTGGACGCCTTCACGAAGTCCTGGATCTTCTTCTGGGCCTTGGCCACCGGGATATTGGTTCCGGCGCCTGCCACACAGCCGCCGGGGCAGCCCATTCCTTCAATAAGGCAGCCGTTCATCTTGCCAGCCTTGGCCAGGGCCAGGGTTTTCTTGCACTCTGCCAGGCCTTCCGCGTGCTCGATGTGCACATCCACGTCCGGGTAGTACTCATTGATACATTTCTCAATGGCCTGGGCCACGCCGCCGGCCACCGCGTATCCTCTTCCCGCTCCGGTGGCGTTGTGGAAGGAGGACTCCGCCTCATATTTGGTCAGATCGATGTCTCTTGCGTCGAACATGGCCTGCAATTCTTCAAAAGTGACTACAAAGTCCACATCGCTTCGCACAGTACGCCGCATGGCCTCCAGCTTCTTGGCCGCGCAGGGCCCGATGAACACCACTTTGGCATCGGGGTGCTTCTGCTTGATGGTCCGGGCAGTGGCTACCATAGGCGTCAGTTCCTGGGACACTTCATCGACCAGGTCCGGGAAATATTTCTTCGCCAGCATGGCCCAGGAAGGACAGCAGGAAGTGAGCAGGAAGGGCAGTTCTCCGGTGGTCACCTTCTCCACATAGTGATGGGCCTCCGCAACAGCTCCGATATCCGCACCCAGCGCCACCTCGTAGAACTCCGCGAAGCCCAGCTCCTGCAGGGCCGCCTTTAAGTTCCTGGGAGTGATGTTGTCCCCAAATTGTCCGTAGAAGGCCGGAGCGATCTCCGCGATGATCTCATCCCCTTTCTTCAGGGCATGGGCCAGCTGGAAGATCTGGGATTTATCGGAAATGGCGCCAAAGGGGCAGCTTACCATACACATGCCGCAGGAGACGCATTTCTCCGAATCGATATAGGCCCGCCCCATCTTGTCCGATGTGATGGCGTTCACGCCGCAGGCCCGGGCGCAGGGACGCTCCTTTTTGGAAATGGCGTCGTAGGGGCAGACGGATTTGCATTTGCCGCACTTGATACATTTCTCCTGATCGATATAGGACTTGCCTTTGACAAAGGAGATGGCTCCCTTGGGGCAGACCTCCATACAGGGATGGGCAAGGCAGCCTTTGCACATGTTGCTCACTTCGTATCCCCGCTCTTCGCAGGCTTCACAGGCGGAAGGGATCACCTGCATAAGGGGCGGCTCATAATATTTCTCGGAAATATTGCTGGCCTCCACGCCGGCAGTCAGATGGACCGGCTTATTCTCCGGCCGCAGGGAAAGTCCCATGGCAAGCCGCAGACGCTCCCGCACGATGGACCGGGCCCGGTATACGCTCTCCCGGTATTTCACCTTGGTGTCTTCATTGACGATCTCATAGGGGATGGCTTCCATATCGTCGTTCAGCGTCTCGTCACTGGACTCGAACCCAAGCCTTGCCACCTTTTCAAACACTTTTCTCCGGATCCTGCGAACGGTGGTATCCAATCCTCGCATCATAATGCTCTTCCTCCTGAATCTTCTATTTTTCCTGGATTTACAGTATTTATGGTACTACTATAAATAGTCGTTAATTTATTGTCAAGTCGGTTTTCTGTTTAATTTTCCATACAATCGAAAAAACGGAAAACCGCCCCTGCAGCTTTCCGCTTCTCGTTTGATTCTTCTGTTTTATAAGAGGATGATCTTGTGTTCCTTACAGGTTTTACGCATCTCCTCCGGCCAGATGCTTGCCTGCACCTCGCCCACATGCGCCCGGTCCAGAAGTAGCATGCACAGCCTTGACTGGCCGATGCCGCCGCCGATGGTATAGGGCAGTTCCCCGTTCAGGAGCATCCGGTGATAAGGAAGGTTCCTTCTGTCCTCACAGCCTGCCTTGACCAGCTGTTCTTCCAGAGACTTCTCATCCACCCGGATCCCCATACTGGAGATCTCCAGGGCACAGTTCAGGGTGTCAAACCAGAACAGGATGTCCCCGTTGAGCTGCCAGTCGTCATAGTCCGGCGCCCGCCCGTCGTGAGGCTTGCCGCTTTTCAGCTTCTCACCGATCTTCATCAGGAATACGCAGCCGTACTCTTTGGTGATCAGATTCTCCCGCTCCTTGGGCGTCTTGTCCGGATACCGGTCCTCCAGCTCCTGGCTGGTGATAAAGGCAACCCCGTCCGGCAGATGTTTTACTGCCTGGGGATATTTGTACCATACTTCATGCTCCATGTGCTTGATGATCTTGAAGATGGTGCGCACCGTGTCTTTCAGCGTGTCAACGGTCCGCTCCTCTTTGGTGATCACCTTCTCCCAGTCCCACTGGTCCACATAGCAGGAATGGAGATTGTCAAGCTCCTCGTCCCGGCGGATGGCGTTCATGTTGGTGTAGAGGCCTTCTCCCGGCTGGAAGCCGTACTCTTTCAGCGCCATTCTCTTCCACTTGGCCAGCGACTGCACCACTTCCATCTCTTCTCCCGGAACGCCGGCAATGTCAAAATGCACCGGCCGCTCCACGCCGTTCAAGTTGTCGTTGAGGCCGCTGCTCCTGGCCACGAAAAGAGGGGCGGAGATCCGCTCCAGATTCATCTCTTTGCCGAATTCCTTCTGGAAGGTGTCCCGGATGTATTTGATAGCTTCCTGTGTTTCCCGTACGCTTAAGCGGGGATCATAATGTTCTGGTATGATAAGTCCCATGTCTAGTTCTCTCCTTTAAAAAGTTCTTGTGTATAGTATACCGACTGCATGGCATCTTTTCCATAGAAATCTGCGCCGATCATATCTGCGTACTCCTGATTGAGCACCGCGCCGCCCACCATGACCTTACAATCCGGCTTCTGTTCCCGCAGAAGACGGATGGTCTCTTCCATGCTCACCACCGTGGTGGTCATCAGGGCGCTTAAGCCCACCAGCCGTACATCCTCCTGGAGGGCGGTCTCCGCCACCAGCTGGGGAGGCACGTCTTTCCCCAGGTCGATCACATCGAATCCATAGTTCTCCAGCAGCACCTTGACAATGTTCTTGCCGATATCATGAATGTCGCCTTTCACCGTGGCCAGGATCACTTTCTCCTTCTTCTGCCCCGGCCCGTCCTGCTCCGGCATCCGCTCCTTTAACACGGCAAAGGCGATCTTGGCCGCATCCGCGCTCATGAGAAGCTGGGGCAGGAACAAAGTTCCCTTTTCGAATCCCTTGCCCACCTGATCCAGCGCCGGGATCATGGCTTCGTTGATGATCTCCAGCGGAGCCTTCTCCTCAAGGAGCCGCAGGGCTCCCCGGTGGGCCTCCTCTTTCAGCCCCTTCTCGATGGCTTCCTTCAGGGAGATATCCCGGGCGGAAGCCGCCGGCGCGGCAGGCGCCTGGTTTCCGTAGACTTCAATGTATCGCTCGCAGTTCTCGTCGTATCCCATCAGGGCGCAGTACGCATAGTAGGATCGCATCATATCTTCAGACAGGGGGTTGATGATCCCGGCGCTCAACCCCTTCTGTAGCGCCATGGTATAGAAATTGGCGTTGATCACCGGACGGGAGGGCAGTCCGAAGGAAATGTTGGACACTCCCAGCACCGTACATACCCCGTAAGTCTTTCGCACCCCTTCCAGGGCCTCCAGGGTGGTTCTGGCCCCTGCCGGGTCAGAGCTGATGGTCATGGCCAGCACGTCGATGACAATGTCCTTCTTCGGGATCCCGTACCGGGCCGCTTCCCGGATGATCCTGCCTGCGATCTCCACCCGGCCCTTGGCCGTGTCCGGGATCCCGTTTTCATCCAGGGTAAGCCCTACCACCACGCCGCCGTATTTCCGGATCAGCGGAAAAATGGCGTCCATACTCTCCTGCTTGCCGTTTACCGAGTTGACCATGGCCTTCCCGTTATAGATCCTGAGCACCGCCTCCAGAGCCGCCGGATCCACGGTGTCGATCTGCAGGGGAAGACTGGTCACGCTCTGCAACTCCGTCACCACCTTCTTCATCATGGCAGGCTCGTCAATGTCCGGAAGCCCCACATTCACATCCAAAATGTGGGCGCCCTGATCCTGCTGCCGCACCCCTTCTGTCAGGATGTAATCCAGGTCCTGCTCCTTTAGCGCCTGCTTAAACCGTTTCTTGCCGGTGGGATTGATCCGCTCTCCGATGATCATCGGCTTCTCCCCCAGGATCACCGCCCTGCCATAGGAGGAAACGATGGTGGCCTCCTCCGGTTCCGGTGCCTGCCTGTTGGCAAAGGCATGGGAAGCCTTCACCCGCTCCGTCATCCTGCGGATATGGGCCGGCGTGGTACCGCAGCACCCGCCGATGAGGGAGGCTCCCTTTCTTACGATCTCCTCCATGTATCCTGCGAATTCTTCCGGCTCTACATCGTAGTAAACTTCCCCGTCCTTCTGCTTGGGAAGGCCGGCGTTGGGCTTTACGATCACCGGAAGGGAGGTGTATCTTAACAATTCTTCCAGAATGGGCATCATCTGCTCCGGCCCCATGCCGCAGTTGATCCCCAGGGCGTCCACTCCCAGCCCTTCCAGAAGGGCTGCCACGGAAGGCACGTCCCCACCGGTAAGAAGCTTCCCCTTCTCATCGAAGATCATGGTGGCGAACACCGGAAGATCTGTATTCTCCTTTGCCGCCAGCACCGCCGCCTTCACCTCATAGGTGTCGCTCATGGTCTCAATATGGATCAGGTCCGCCCCTGCCTGCTCCCCGGCCACAGCGGCCTCCCGGAAGGCCTCATAGGCCTCCTCGAAATCCAGGTCTCCCATGGGCTTAAGAAGTTTCCCGGTGGGGCCCATGTCCAGCGCCGCATAGACTTCTCTTCCGTCTGTGACGCCCAGACGGGCAGCCGCCTTCACATTCTCCACCGCCGCCCGGATCACTTCCGCCAGGTCATGGTCCGGATCGTGATATTTCAGTGCGTTGGCTCCGAAGGTATTGGTAAGTACGATATCACTTCCCGCCGCAAAATACTGCCGGTGGATCTCTGTCATCTCCTCCCTGTGGGTGAGATTCCAGGTCTCCGGCAGTTCTCCCGGCGCAAGCCCCCGCTCCTGAAGAAGGGTACCGGTTCCACCGTCAAAAAACAGCAGTTCCTTCCCCAGTCGTTCCTTTAGCATCTGTCTGCTCCTTCCTGCTCTCTTTTCTGCAATGTCATGGTCTGTCTCTTACTCCCGTCGGTAAGCGCAGTCGCTCTTCCCGCAGCTTTCGCACCCCTGCCGGTGGCAGGCTGTCTCCTCCAGGGAGATCCCTGCCAGAGCCGTCACCGATTTGGACGGCGTCAGCATATAGCCGTCGGTCATGGTAAGCCCGATCCGTTTTGACGCCTCCAGGCGCTGAAGCAGGGCTTTCTGATGATGGATGGAGAAATCCCCGTACCCCGGGCTGAATCGGGGCCTTAAATAAAGTCCCTCTTCCTCCAGCTCCTTCTTTCTCTCCTCCTGCCAGGCGTCCAGATATTCCTCCAGCCTGGCCGCCGCGCAGGCCTGAAGGATCACCGCCCGGGTCATGTCCGTGCGGCTGTACCGGCGCAGCAGAAGATCCGTCCGGGTCCCAAGTGTGGCGGCCACCAGGATCACTTCCAGGCAGCCCTTCAGATTCCTTGCAAGCCCCCGGCTTCTGATATCCATTCCCGCCGTCTCCACCTGGTCCGGCTCCCGGACCGTCACCGGCTCCCGCCGCCACACGACCCGTTCCTCCCGGAGCCCTTCCAGCTCTTCAAAAGACTGCCGGATCAGTTCCAGCGTCCTTTCCTCCCCGGGATTCCTGCCGTATCCCAGATAGCGGAGCGCTTCCTTCGTCCTGTGATCCATGTTCCGGCCGCTCCTAATGCTTCACGATGGCAGACAGATTGTTCATGATGGCCGCAGCCACCTCCGGCTTGTTCATGGAATACACATGGACATGATTGATTCCATTGGCAAAAAGGTCGATGATCTGGTCAGTGGCGTAGGCGATGCCCGCCTGCTGCATAGCCGCCGGATCGTCCCCGAACCGGTCCAGCACATCCAGGAACCGCTGGGGCAGCACCGTCCCTGACATATCGCAGATCCGCTTCATCTGCTTCTTGTTGGTCACCGGCATGATCCCCGGCAGGACTGGAACGGTAACGCCCGCCTCCCGGATCCGGTACAGGAAGTTATAGAGGATGCTGTTGTCAAAGAACATCTGGGTGGTCAGGAAATCCACGCCCCGGTCCACCTTCTCCTTCAGATGGAGCACATCCTCCTTCCGGTTCTCCGACTCCACATGGCCCTCCGGATAACAGGCCGCGCCGATGCAGAAATCACCCGCTCCCTTGATCTCTTCAATCAGCTCGCAGGCATACCGGTACTGGTTGGGAAGGGGGAAATCCGACTCCTGGGGAATGTCTCCCCGCAGGGCCAGGATATTCTCGATCCCCTTTTCCTTCAGCTCCCCGATCACCTTGTGCACATGCTCCCTGGTGGAGGAAACGCAGGTTAAGTGTGCCAGGCTCTCCACCCCCAGGTCGTCCCTGATATGGGCCGCGATATTTACGGTGTTGACGCTGGTGCCGCCGCCTGCCCCGTAGGTCACACTGATGTAGGAAGGATGGAGCGCTGCGATCTTATCCGTAGCGTTCAGTACACTCTCGTAAGCCGCATCCGTCTTGGGCGGAAATACCTCGAAGGATATGTGCGGGGTTGTCTCTTTCAGAATCTCTCGGATCTTCATAATCTGTCCTCCTTTATCTCAAAAGAGCAAAGCCTGAGACTTTGCTCTTTCCTGTGGTTTACATTTCGTCGTAAAGTTTCTCATACTGTCTGGCGGAATTGTTCCAGGAGAAGTCTTTCTCCATGCCCCGCTCTACGATCTTGTTCCAGTCCCGCTTCTTGTCGTAATAGATCTGCTCCGCGTACCGGACGGTCCCCATCATCTCGTGGGCGTTGTAATTGCTGAAGCTGAAGCCGGTTCCGGTCTTCTCGTACTCATTGTAAGGCTCTACCGTATCCTTAAGTCCACCGGTCTCCCGCACGATGGGAACGGTGCCGTACCTGAGGCTCATCAGCTGGCTTAAGCCGCAGGGCTCAAACAGCGACGGCATAAGGAAGGCGTCGCAGGATGCGTAGATCTTGTGGGAGAGTTCCTCGGAATAGAAGATATTCGCGGACACCTTTCCCTGGTACTTCCAGGCGAAGTGCCGGAACATATTCTCGTACTGATCCTGGCCGGTCCCAAGTATGACAAACTGAACCGCGTCCTGGCACATCTCGTCCATCACATAGGCGATCAGGTCGAATCCCTTCTGATCCGTCAGACGGGAGACAATGCCAATCAGCATGGTCTTGTGGTCCACGGCAAGTCCCAGCTCCTGCTGGAGCGCCGTTTTGTTCTTCACTTTTTCCTTCCGGAAGTTGCCCACATTATAGTTCCTGGCAATGTACTTGTCTGTCTCCGGATTGTAGTCTTCGTAATCGATGCCGTTGACGATCCCCGACAGACAGTTGGATCTTGCGTTCATCAGGCCGTCCAGTCCCTCGCCGTAGAAGGGCATCTTGATCTCCTCCGCGTAGGAGTTGCTGACGGTAGTCACCCGGTCCGCATAGACGATGCCGCCCTTCAGATAATTGGCATCCTTGTAGGCCTCCAGCTTGTCCGGCGCGAAATAATATTTGGGAAGCCCGGTGATGTCCATCACCCGCTTGGTATCCCACACGCCCTGGAACTTCAGGTTATGTATGGTCATGATGGTCTTGATCCCCCGGAAGTACTCATTCCCGTACCGGAAGTTGTCAAGATACACCGGGATCAGACCGGTCTGCCAGTCATGGCAGTGGATGATGTCCGGACGGAAATCAAGAAGCGGCAGCGCGCTTAAGACTGCCTTGGAGAAGAACGCGAACTTCTCAATATCCGCGTACATGTCCCCATAGGGCGCCATCCCGTTAAAATAAAATTCATTATCTATGAAATAGAACGTAATTCCCTCGTACTCCAATTCCAGGATCCCTACGTACTGTTTTCTCCAACACAGATCCATGTAAAAATGAGTGCGGTACTGAAGCTTTTGTTTCCACTCATCTTTCATGCACATGTACTTGGGCAGCATCACCCGTACATCGTATTTTTCCTTGTCAAAATATTTCGGTAAAGAACCTGCAACATCTGCCAGGCCCCCTGTCTTGATAAACGGAACGCACTCGGATGTCGCAAAAAGTATTTTTTTCATTGCTTCTCCTCCCAACCTCACGATTTATCCTATTATATCGCATTTTTCTCAGGAATGAAAGCATTATCTGTTTTTATATTCCAAACGGATGGTATCCGCGATAAGCGCAATGAACTCAGAATTGGTAGGTTTTCCTTTTCCATTGCTCACTGTATATCCGAACAGCTGGTCCAGAGTGTCCAGCTTCCCTCTGCTCCAGGCCACCTCTATGGCGTGGCGGATCGCCCGCTCCACCCGGCTGGCCGTGGTCTGATGGATCTTCGCCACCGTGGGATAGAGGACTTTGGTGATGGCGTTCAGCACATCCATATCCTCCACCGCCATCAGGATGGCGTCCCGCAGGTAATGATACCCCTTGATGTGGGCCGGGATCCCGATCTCGTGGATCATGTCGGTGACCCGGGCTTCCAGATTTACCTGGGACTGGCCGCATACCACCGGCTCCCCGTCCTTTATCCCTTCCGGCCGGGGCCGTTCCCCCTGGTTTGTATGTTTGATCCTTCCAAGCACCGTCTCGTTGTTGAAAGGTTTTAAAATATAGTAATTCGCGCCTTTGCGGAAGGCGTCTTCTGTGATCCTTTCCTGGCCTACGGCGGTGATCACAATAAAAGCCGGATGCTTCTTAAGCTCTGTATCCGCGTTCACCAGGTCCATCACGCTTAAGCCATCCATTTTCGGCATGATCAGATCCAGAAGGACAACGTCCGGCTGTTTCTCGCGGATCAGCCGGTACACGTCCTCCCCGTTGCTGGCTTTGCCAACCAGGCGCAGGTCTTTGTCACTGTCGATGATTTCGCCAAGCAGATCCAGGATTCTTTCATTATCGTCGGCTATTGCTACGTTTATTTCACTCATTTTGCGAAATACCTCCTTTCTCGTACAATAAAACCGTCATGACCAATTATATATTTCGTCATATTTCAAAGCAAGAAATTGCTGTCGTAAAAACCTGACACCATGCGACTGTTTTCACGCTATTCTACATTTTTCAACATGTTTTCTATAAAGATCCCGTACCCCCTGGCCGGGTCGCTGACAAACACATGGGTGACCGCTCCCACCAGCTTCCCGTCCTGAAGGATGGGGGATCCGGACATCCCCTGCACGATGCCGCCGGTAACTGAAAGGAGATCCTGATCCGTTACCCGGATCTCCAGCCCTTTGTTTGCTTCCTTCGCATGGGTGTCGATTTTGGTAATCTCAATGTCGTACTCTTTTACCTCTCCTTCCACCGCGCACCGGATCGTGGCCTTCCCTTCCCGGATCTCCTCCTTCGCCGCCGTCTCTACCGGGACCTGGTCTGAGAACAGGGTGTCGATCCTCCCGATCTCGCCGTAGATCCCTTCCTCCGTGTTCTGCTCAATGGTTCCCAGGATATTGTAATTGTTGTAGATGATGATCCCTTCCATTCCCCCCGGCGTTCCGTCCGCTCCTTTCTGGATATCCTTGATACTGGTGGAGTAAAGGGTTCCCCGGGAAATGGCAAGAAGCTTCCCGGTATCCACGTCGTGGATCCCATGCCCCAGGGCGCCGAACCGGCTGTCCCCGTTGAGGAAGGTGACGGTTCCCAGGCCCTGGGCATTGTCCCTCACCCAGATGCCAAGCTTATATTCCTCCGGCCCGCATAAGACCGCCCGGGTTTGCACGTCGATGGTCTCACCGCCCCGCTGCAGCGTCAGCACCACATCCTCGTCCTGAAGCGCTTCCACCTCCCGGATCAGTTCCTTCTTGTCCCGGACTTTCCTCCCGTCCAGTTCCAGGATATAATCCCCTGCCTGCACCAGGTTCCTGGCCGGCTCCTCAGGGCTACCGTCCAGTCCTTCCACCGCTCCGGTGCCCAGGACCATCACCCCTTCCGTCTCCAGGTAGATGCCCACCGGCATCCCACCGGGGATCACCATGGTCCCCTCCGCCGGCCTGGCGCTCACTTCCCGGTCAAACTGCGCCTCATACCCGTGGATCAGATACCAGCTTCCCCCTGTGGCGGCCACAAAGACCAGGGCCATGATCAAGATCCTCCGATACCAGTATTTTCTCATCTCATTCTTCCTTTCTTCCCGAAATAAAAAGACAGGCGTCTTTTCTGACACCTGTCTTAGTATGTGGAACTTTCGCGGTTTCCATCCTTTTATTTTATCCCTTTTGCAAGTTCTTTCATCTCTCTGGCGTTGGTGAGCACCGCCTCTGTGATCCTGGCTCCGCCAAGGATCCTTGCCAGCTCCCGGACAGAATCTTCCTGGGTAAGCCTGCGGATCCTGGTCCTGGTCTCCATCTCTTCCACCGTCTTCTCGATCACATAATGGGCGTCCGCCATGGCCGCGATCTGGGCAAGATGGGTGATGCAGATCACCTGATGGGTCTTTCCGATAAGCGCCATCTTCTCTGAGACTTTCTGAGCGGTCCGCCCGCTGATCCCCACGTCGATCTCATCGAAGATCAGAGTCTCAATGTCATCCCTCCTGGCCATTACCGTGCGGATGGCCAGCATAATCCTTGAGAGCTCCCCGCCGGAAGCCACGTCTTTCAAAGGCCGCAGGGACTGTCCCGGATTCAGGGAGATCATGAACTCCACATCGTCGGTTCCGTTTCCGGTATAGGACTTCAGCTCCTCAAAATGGATCTCAAACCGCACATCGGCGAAATTCAGTTCCTCCAGGCCTTTCTGCACCGCCTCTTCCAGGATGGCCGCCTGGCTTTTCCGCACCTGGCTTAAGCTGCGACAGGCTTTTGCAAGAAGCGCTTCCGCTTCCCGGGCCTTCTTCTCAAGTCCGGCGAGATAAGCCTCATAGTCCTGGAGTTTTTCCAGCTTCCCGGCCTGCTGCTCTTGATAAGCCAGGATCTCTCCCACCGTTCCGCCGTATTTTACCTTCAGGCGGTTGATCTCGTTGAGCCGGTTCTCCGTTTCATAGAGCTCTTCTTCCGAGTACTCGCAGCTCTTGCTGTAATCAGACAGCTCCCGGTTAAAATCATTGAGAAGGCTGTCCACTTCCACCAGCTGTTTCTGCAGCTGCCTGGCGCCTTCGTCACATTCAGCCGCCTCAGAAAGAGCCCGGATCGCCCGGCTTAAATTCTCGCTGGCGCTGTCCGGATCCTCGCTGGTATAGCGGTAGGCTTCCAGCGCGCTTCCGGCGATCTTCCTTCCGTTGGCCATCCGCCGGTAGGCGCTCTCCAGCTCTTCGTCCTCTCCTTCCTGCAGCGCCGCTTTCTCGATCTCCTCCACCTCGAATTCCAGGAACGCCATCTCTTTGGCTCGCTGGGACTCGTCCATAGAGACTTCCTCCAGCTCTTTCTCACAGGCCCGGTAATCCCGGTAGGCTTCCTGCACTGCCTGCCGGCAGCCGGCCCCTTCCTCCCGGGCGAAGGCATCCAGGATCTCCAGATGGTTTTTCTTATACAGCAGAGACTGATGCTCATGCTGGCCGTGGATATCGATGAGGACGGCGGACACTTCCCGCAGAAGTCCCATGGTCACTGTCTCCCCGTTGATCCTGCTCACACTCCTGCCTTCCATCAGCCGGCGGCTTAAGACCACCATCCCTTCCTCCGGAAATACATCCAGGGCTTTAAGTCTCTCGATCTGCCCGGGATCCCGGATCTCAAAGGTAAGTTCTACAAACCCGTAATCCGCCCCGTCGCGGATGATGTCCCTGGTATATCTGCCGCCCAGGGCCAGATTCACAGACCCCAGGATGATGGACTTGCCCGCCCCGGTCTCACCGGTCAGGATATTCAGGCCCTCGCCGAACTCTACTTCGATCTCATCGATGAGGGCCAGATTCTTCACATGTAAACTCCGTAACATACTGCCTCCCGTCAGACGATCTTGCCGATCTTATCCATCACCTTTATGGTATCCTCCACACTGCGGATAGCGCACATGATGGTGTCGTCCCCGGCGATGCTTCCTACCACCTCCGGCCAGTTCATGGCATCAATGGCCACGCAGACCGCGTTGGCCATCCCGGTTACCGTCTTGATCACCAGGATATTCTGGGCCATATCCATGGACAGGAATCCTTCCCGGAGCACACGGATGTATTTCTCGCCCATTTCCCCGTCTCCGCTCTGGTGGACTGCATAGAACTGTTTGCCGTCTCCCGCCGGCACCTTGGTCAGCTTCAGATCCCGGATATCCCGGGACACGGTAGCCTGGGTCACCTTGAATCCTTCCTGATTCAGATAGGCCGCCAGCTCTTCCTGGGTCTCGATCTGGTGTTTGTTGATCAGTTCGATGATCTTTGCGTGTCGGTTTACTTTCATGTCCTAATTTCCTTTCATCTTTCTGCGCAGCATCTCCAGAAAACTGATCCTGCTAAGGCGCATGAGCCTGGTGGAAGCTCCGGCTCTTCGAATGGTTACTCTATCTCCTGTTACCAGCGGCAGGGTGTCCGCCCCGTCGAAGGCCACCATGGCTTCTTCCACCGCGTCATGGCGCCCCTCTGCGATCTCGATCACGATCTCGTCCTCTGCAGAGAGCACGATACTGCTGGTGTTCAGCGCGTGGGGACAGATGGGAGTGATCACGATCATGGATGCCGTGGGTTCTACGATAGGCCCTCCGGCGGACAGATTATATGCCGTGGAGCCGGTGGGCGTGGAAATGATCACGCCGTCCGCCTCGTAGGTATTCAGAAGTTCCCCGTTCACATAGATCCGGAAATGGATCAGCCGGATCTCCGTCTTCCTGGATACCACGATATCATTTAAGGAAATATCCTTCCTTCCGTCCTGAAGAGTTCCCTCCAGCATCATCCGGTCTTCCAGGGTATAATCCCCCTCAAGGATCTGGGCGAAGGCGTCTTCGATGTGGTTGACTTCCACCTCGGTGAGATAACCAAGCGTCCCCATGTTGATCCCCAGCACCGGGATATTCCTTCCGTGCAGGAACCGGGCCACCTCGATAAGGCTTCCGTCCCCGCCGATGACCACGGCACAGTCGATCTTCTCAGGGATCTTCTCCCGGATGATCTTCTTATCCCCGTCCTTCTCACAGAGAACGCAGGTCTTTCCCGCGTCGGTAAGAAGCCGCTTCACTTTTGCCGTCACACGACCGTCCGCGTCCTTTCCGTCATTTGTCACGATCAGAAAATGTTCCATGTCTCTCTCCCTATTCTTTGGCCAATGCGGTGAAGGCCTGCTCCACCGTCCCCCGGATGTCTACATTCCCGGCCTGTGTCCCGGTTTCTCTGCCGCATTTCTTCAGATGGACCAGATATTCGATGTTCCCCTCCGGTCCCCGGATGGGGGAAAATTCCAGCTCCAGTACGTCAAAGCCGATGGAGCAGGCGTAATCCGCCACTTTCTGGATCACTTCCCGGTGGGTGGCAGGTTCGCGCACCACGCCCTTCTTCCCCACCTTCTCCCGGCCCGCCTCGAACTGAGGCTTGATCAGCGCCACGATCTCACCGTCCCCGGTGAGATACTCCCGGATGGGCAGCAGCACTTTAGTCAGGGAGATAAAGGAAACGTCGATGGAGGAAAATTCTACCGGCTCCCCGATGTCCTCCGGCGTCACATAGCGGATGTTGGTCTTCTCCATACACACCACCCGGTCGTCCTGGCGCAGCTTCCAGTCCAGCTGGCCTCTCCCCACGTCGATAGCATAAACCTTCCTGGCCCCGTTCTGGAGCATACAGTCTGTGAACCCTCCAGTGGAAGAACCCACGTCGGTGCACACCTTCCCCTCCACCGAAAGATCAAAATGGTTCAGGGCCTTCTCCAGTTTCAGCCCTCCCCGGCTCACATAGGGAAGGGTATTCCCCCGCACCTCGATCTTGCATTCTTCTTTGAAGGTTGTCCCCGGTTTGTCTTCCTTCTGGCCGTCCACATAGACGTTCCCGGCCATGATCACCGCCTTGGCCTTCTCCCGGGAGGCTGCCAGATTCCGCTTCACCAGCAGTACATCCAAACGTTCTTTCATCTTCTATAACTCCTTATATGCTTCCAGAATCCGCTTTGTCAGGGATTCCGGATCAAGCCCTGTCTCCCGGCGCAGGATCTCCACACTGCCGTGCTCCACATAATCATCCGGCAGAGACAGGGGCAGGATCCTGGCCTTAAGGCCACGCTTACATGCAAACGCAAGGACCCGCTCCCCAAAGCTTCCGCAGGGCACATTTTCCTCGATCACCCCGATCAGGCCATGGGTCCTGGAAAGTTCCACAAACATCTCCTCATCCAGGGGCTTCACAAACCGGGCGTTCACAAGGGTACAGGAATATCCTTTCTCCTTCAGCATGTCCCGCACCAACGCAGCCGTCTCAAACATGTGTCCCACGCTTACCAGAGCGATGTCTTTCTCTTCCCGGATCATCTCGCTCTTTCCATAGACCACCGGCGCCCGGAACTCCCGGTATCCGTCGTACGCAGTCCCTCTGGGATAGCGCAGCGCCACAGGTCCTTCAAAAGCCAGGGCGAACCTGAGCATATCCGCCAGCTCCCACTTGTTCTTGGGAGACAGGATGGTCATATTAGGAATGCTTCCCAGATAGGACAGGTCGAAGATTCCCTGATGAGTCTCTCCGTCGCTTCCCACCAGTCCGGCCCGGTCCACCGCCAGCACCACCGGCAGGTTCTGCAGGCCCACGTCATGGATCAGCTGGTCATAGCCTCTTTGGAGGAAGGAGGAATAGACGGCGAACACCGGCTTCATTCCTCCCGCCGCCAGCCCGGCGGCAAAGGTCACTGCATGTTCCTCCGCGATTCCCACGTCAAAGAAACGGTCCGGGAACATCCGGCGGAACCGGGACAGCCCGGTGCCGTCCGCCATAGCTGCGGTGATAGCCGCGATCTTCGGATCTCTTCTGGCTTCATCGCACAGGACCTTGCCAAACACATCTGTGTAGCTGTCTTTTTTCTCTCCCGAAGAACAGACTTCCCCGGTGGCTATATCGAAGGGGCCGATACCGTGGAACTTGTCCGGCGCCTGCTCCGCAGGGGTATAGCCTTTCCCCTTCCGGGTCAGCACATGGAGGAGCACCGGCCCGTCGATCTTGCTGGCCTCCCGAAGGGCCCGGCACAAAAGAGACAGGTTATGTCCCGGCACAGGTCCCAGGTAAGTGATCCCCATGTCTTCGAAAAACATTCCCGGCACCACCAGCTGCTTAATACTGCTCTTGGTCTTGCGGATCTTCTCGATGAGAGGATCCCCGATCACCGGGATACTGTGAAGGGTATTGGTCACGCCTTTCTTAAGGCCGGTGTAGATATCCGCCGTCCGCAGTTTGGCCAGATACCGGGACATGCCCCCTACATTTTCTGAGATGGACATATGGTTGTCATTGAGTACAATGATAAAATTCGTCTTCAGGTGAGCGGCGTTATTGAGAGCCTCATAGGCCATCCCTCCGGTCAGGGACCCGTCCCCGATCACGGAGATGACCCGGTAGTCCTCTCCCTTAAGATCCCGGGCAGCCACAAGTCCCAGCCCGGCCGAGATGGAAGTAGAACTGTGTCCGGTATCAAAGGCGTCGCAGGGGCTTTCCTTGCGCTTGGGGAACCCGCTCATCCCCCCGTAGCGCCGCAGGTCGTCAAACCCCTCTTTTCTCCCGGTGAGAAGTTTGTGGGTGTAGGACTGATGCCCCACATCCCAGATGATCTTATCCTGGGGAAGGTCAAACATCAGATGAAGGGCCATGGTCAGCTCCACCACACCCAGGTTGGAGGCCAGGTGTCCTCCGGTCCTGCTCACCTTCTCCACCAGGAACTGCCGGATCTCCTCTGCCAGGATCTCCAGTTCTTCCCCGTTTAAGTTCTTAATATCATTTTCCTTTTGTATCCGCTCCAGCATATCAGACACTCCTTTTTATCGGTCCCTGTGGATCAGCTGTACCAAAAGCTGCGCAAGATAGGGATTCTCCCCCGGAAGGGTATTAAGAAGCCGGATGGCCTCATTGGAGCACTCCTCCACGATCCTGGCTGCCTTATCGGCTCCCATCAGCGTCACATACGTGGTCTTCTCATTTTTCTCGTCACTGTGCACCGGCTTGCCAAGCACTTCCGGGGTGCTGGTCACATCCAGGATATCGTCCTGGATCTGGAAGGCCAGTCCCACGCAGGAAGCGATCTTTTCCACCGTCTTTATCTCCTCTTCGGACGCGCCTGCCAGGCTCGCGCCCACCATCATGGACGCCTCGATAAGCGCCCCGGTCTTCAGTTCATAGATGGTGTCCAGCACTTCCTTCTCCACCGCCTGGCCGGTCTTGCCCACATCAATGACCTGGCCGCCGATCATCCCGCGGATCCCCGCTTTCTCTCCCAGCACCTGCAGGGCTCTCCCAATGGAAGAAGCCTCCTCCGGAGCCAGGGAAAATGCCTGAAAGGCCGTCTCAAAAGCATAGTTCAAAAGAGCGTCCCCGGCAAGGATCCCCATATCCTCTCCGTAGACTCTCCAGGTGGTCAGCCTGCCCCTGCGGTAATCGTCGTTATCCATAGCCGGAAGGTCGTCATGCACCAGAGAATAGGTATGTATCATCTCCATGGCCGCCATAAAAGGCGCAAGGGCAGGGGATTCCCCGCCAAACAGCCGGTGGGTCTCCTGCATCAGCATGGGACGTAGCCGTTTGCCTCCTGCCATAAGGCTGTAGTTCATGGCCTCCATGATCACCTTCTGGTATCCCTCTTCCGCCGGAAGAAAGGTCTGCAGGATCTCCTCGATCTCCTCTACCTTCTCCTTTTGCAGCCTTCCAAAATCACTGTTCGAACTCATGGGTCTCTCCTTCTTCATCCAATATCAGCATTTTTTTCTCGATCTTATCAATCTTATCGTTACAGGACTTCAACAGGTCCATCCCCTTGTGGTAGAGGGCGAAGCTCTCCTCCAGGGAGATGTCTTCCGCCTCCATCCTGCCCACCAGTTCCTCCAGGCGTCCAAAGGTCTGGTCCAGCGTCTCTTCCTGTTTCATTTCTTCATTCTTCTCAGCCACGATGCTCCTCCTTCTTCTCCAGGACTTCCGCCCGGATACTGCCGTCTGTCACGCAGACCTCCAGCACGTCTCCCTGCCGGGTCTCATGAATGCTTCTCAGCGCCTTCCCGTCTTGCGTCCGGACATAGGCGTATCCCTGGTTCAGTTTCTCCAGCGGGGACAGCGCCTTCATCCGCTCTACATACAGTTCCATCCGGTGGCGTGTCACAAGAAGCGTCCTGCGCGCCCTGGTCCTCATCTGATCCTCCAGATCCATCAGCCGCTGCCGGTAGTCCGCGATCCGCGTTCTGGGATGGAGGTGCTCCAGCCGGATGGCCTCTGCCTTAAGCCGGCTCCTCCACAGTTCCACCTTCTGCCTGAGGATCCGCCTCATCCTTCCTTCCAGCTCCCGCATCCGCTCCATGGTCATTCCAAGATCATAGACCGCAAGCTCCGCCGCCGCAGAAGGGGTAGGCGCCCGCAGATCCGCCACAAAGTCCGAGATAGTAGTGTCCGTCTCATGGCCCACCGCCGAGATTACCGGCGTAGGACAGTTAAAGATGGCCCGGGCCACCTCTTCCTCATTGAACACCCACAGATCTTCCATGGATCCGCCGCCTCTTCCCACAATGATCACGTCCACACCCAGCCGGTCCAGCATGGCGATGCCCCGGACGATGCTTTCTTTGGCCCCTTCGCCCTGCACCTGGGCCGGATACAGGATCAGCTGCACATATGGATTCCTCCGCCGGGAGATATTGATAATGTCCCGGACCGCCGCCCCGGTGGGTGCGGTCACCACGCCGATCCTGGAGGCATAGGCCGGTATTGGTTTCTTATATTCAGGAGCGAACATCCCCATCTCTTCCAGTTCCCGCTTCAGCGCCTGGAACCGCTCGAAAAGGACCCCTTCCCCGTCAAGGCGGATCTCTCTTGCGTAGAGCTGATAGGAACCACTCCTCTCATAGACGTTCACTCCGCCGAACACGATCACCTGCTGCCCTTCCTGCATACGAAAAGAGAGTCCGCCGCGCTGCCCGGCGAACATGACACAGGCAATCGTTCCAGACTCATCTTTCAGTGAGAAATATATATGGCCCGAGGTGTGATACTTACAGTTGGACACCTCGCCCTTGACATAGATCCGGCCAAGCATATAGTCCTGCGTGAACATATTCTTGATGTAGGCATTGACCTGCTTTACCGTATAGACATTCTGCGCCATGGTCCACCCCGAATTTACTCCGTCAGTTTGGCCAGCACTCCGTTGACAAACGAAGGCCCGTCAGAACCACTGTATTTTTTCGCCAGCTCCACAGCCTCGTCGATGGCCACGCCCACCGGCACGTCCTCATCCCACTTCATCTCATAGACGGCCAGTCTTAAGATGGTAAGATCCACCTTGTTCATCCGGCTGGTCTTCCAGCCTTTGGTATGGGCGTTGATCAAAGCGTCGATCTCTTCTGTCTTCCCGGCGATCTTCTCTGCCTTTGTCTGAATGTATTCCAAGTCTTCTTCTCTGGCGTCTTCAAGCTGATCGAAATAAAGCCGCATCTGCTCAGGCATCTCCGTCTCTTCGTTAAACTCCAGCCCGAAGATCATCTTGAAGATATGCTCTCTTAGTTCTGTCCGCTTCACTTATGCTTCCTCCGGCACGTCCACTCCGGCAACGCGGATATTTACATCAGCCACTTCCAGGCCGGTCATGTTCTCAATGGCCGCCTTCACCTTCTCCTGCACCTGGCTGGTGATGTCCTTGATCTGGTAGCCGTACTTCAGGTTCAGCGCCAGAGATACGGTCACGATCCCCTCCAGTACATCCACTTTGACGCCCTTGGACAGGGACTTCATCCCCAGCTTGCTGATCAGTTCACGGGTGGCGTTCCCCGCCATGGAAGCTACACCTTCTACCTCCATCGCGGCAAGGCCTGCGATGATGGCCACCACTTCGTCCGCGATCTTAACCTCTCCAAGATTCTCGTCCGTCTTTATCGTATATGCGTTTCTTTCTTCTTTTCCCATTGCGGTAACCTCCTGTCTGGTTTTACACTTCTTGTAATTATATCAAATTTGCCCTGTGTTTACAAGCTATCTGCCGAATTCTTCCAGTAACAGCCCATCATTACGCTCCTGGGTCATCCGGATGCTCCACTCGTTGACAAACAGAAGAAGGGGACGCCCTTTCAGATCCTTTACCTTCTTCATATCCGAAGTGCCGGTAAGCCTGTCCATATCGATCTCCTCGTTGCCGATCCACCGGATGTACTCATAGGGCAGATTATCCAGCCGGATCTCCACTTTATATTCATTTTCCAGCCGGTACTTCAGCACATCAAACTGGAGCACTCCCACAACGCCCACAATGATCTCTTCCATACCGGTATTGTATTCCTGGAAGATCTGGATGGCGCCCTCCTGGGCGATCTGGCTGATGCCCTTGATGAACTGCTTCCGCTTCATGGTATCCACCTGCCGGACTCTGGCGAAATGCTCCGGCGCAAAGGTAGGGATCCCCTCATAGGCAAACCGGTCCCCGCTGGCGGTCAGCGTATCTCCGATGGAGAAGATTCCCGGATCAAACACCCCGATAATGTCCCCGGCGCAGGCCCGCTCCACCAGCTTCCGCTCGCTGGCCATCAGCTGCTGTGGCTGGGAAAGGCGCACCTTCTTGCCTCCCTGCATGTGCCATACATCCATACCTGCCTCGAACTCGCCGGAGCAGATGCGCATAAAGGCGATCCGGTCCCGGTGGGCCTTGTTCATATTGGCCTGGATCTTGAAGACAAAAGCGGAGAAATCCGGTTCTTCCATAGGATCGATAAGCCCCTTGTCCGACATCCGGGGAAGGGGGGATGTGGTCATCTTAAGGAAATGCTGCAGAAAGGTCTCCACACCGAAATTGGTAAGCGCCGACCCAAAGAAGACCGGAGACAGCTTTCCCTTGCTTACCAGTTCCTGATCAAAGGCTGCCCCTGCCCCGTCCTGCAGTTCGATCTCCTCCTCCAGCTGGACTCTCTGGGAATCAGTGATGAGCCAGGAGATCTCCGGATCATTGATGTCTACTTTCTTCACTTCTCCCTGGGTAGTTCCCTTGTGGGTATCGGAGAAGATCTCCACCTGCCTGGTCTCCCGGTCGTACACGCCCCGGAACTCTTTGCCCGAGCCGATGGGCCAGTTGATGGGGCAGGTGGCGATCCCCAGTTCTGTCTCAATATCATCCAGAAGCTCAAAGGTATCCATAGCCTCCCGATCCATCTTGTTGATGAAAGTGAAAATGGGAATGTGGCGCATGGTACATACTTTGAATAATTTGCGGGTCTGGGCCTCCACGCCCTTGGAGGCGTCAATGACCATCACCGCCGAATCCGCCGCCATCAGCGTCCGGTAAGTATCCTCGGAAAAATCCTGATGTCCCGGAGTGTCCAGGATATTGATGCAGTATCCCCCGTAGTTAAACTGGAGCACGGAAGAAGTAACCGAGATCCCTCGTTCCTTCTCGATCTCCATCCAGTCCGACACCGCGTGGCGGGCGGTCGCCTTGCCCTTCACGCTTCCCGCCTGGTTAATGGCGCCGCCGTACAGCAGAAACTTCTCCGTCAGCGTGGTTTTTCCCGCATCCGGATGGGAAATGATGGCAAAGGTCCGCCGTTTTTCAATCTGGTTTTTCAGTTCGCTTTTTATCTGATCCATAACCGTACACTCCTACCCATATGATATCCATTCTAAACGCACTTTAAACAGTATAGCACAAGCGCCTTTGTTCCTCAACCAAAACTATTTCCCTTCTTCTCCCTGTGCGTTCACCGGCGTGATCACCACATTCTCCGCCGCCACCCCGGTTTTGCGGGTCACGATATCCTCGATCTGGGCCCGGTTGGCGTCGCTTAACTCCGCCGCGTTCACCACCACGTCCGCCGACTCATCTGTAAGGCTTACCACCGCCTCGCTGAAGCCTTTGGAGGCAAGCAGTGTCTCCGCCGCCGCTTCCTTCTCAGCGATCTCCGTCATGGCCACCATCTGGTTCACCGCCTCCTGCTTCTGCTCATCGCTTAAGTTCTCGTTGTCGATGATCTCCAGCAGAGACTCCTTGTTCTTCGCCCGCACCTGCTCCCGGGTCACCTTGGCTTCCGCCACCACTCCGCTTACTTCTCCGCCGGTCAGCACCGCCTCGCCAGGCGTCCCCTCTACGCTCCCGTCTTCCGCCTCGGAATCCTGGCTCTCAATATCCCCGGAAGCGCTTGCCAGATCTTCCTCGGAAATATCCAGAAGCTCCTGGCTTGCCAGGTCCGCGTTCGCCTCCTGGGCGTTTTCCTCCCCGGAAAACAGTCTCCCGGAATAATTCAGGTATCCCGCCGCCGCGATCATAACCGCCAGCGCCGCAATGATGATCTGATTCTTCTTAAATATCCGTTTCACTCGTTCTCTTCCCTCCTGGCCATAGATTTATTGCTTCTTCATTATCCTAATCTTATGCGTGTCTATCCCGAATAATGCCTGCACCGCCTGGGTAATCTTCTGTTCTACCACCGGATTGTCCCCGCCCTGGGCCAGAATCACCACCCCTTCCACTTCCGGCGCCATCTCCTTGCTCACATAGGGCTGCTGCCCCTGTCCCTCTGACTCTGCGTAAACAGCGGTCTGGGCGCTGGTGGCGCTTCCGGTGGTCCGACTCCCGCCCTGGCCGTCAGATTCTGTCACCGTCTCAGATTCTTTCTCCAGATCCTTTTCCACCACCTTCTCCCCGGAGGAAGCTAAAGTGACCATGGCCGTCACATCCCCGGCTCCCGCCATCTGAGAGAGCACTTCCTCCAGACGCCCCTCCAGATATCCAGCATAATCTCTGTCCCCGGAAGAAGAGATCTGCGCACGTTCTGTCCCCTGCCCTTCTTCCTGCTCCGCCGGCTCCCGGGCCGGCAGCGCGATGACCAGCAAAAGGACACCTGCCAGGAACAGGATCAGGATCTGATCTTTCTTCCACTTCTTCTGCCTCAGTTTCTTAATGATCTCCAATCTGAATCTCCTCCACTCCCTCGATCTCTTCCAACTGTTCCAGCCAGGAATCGTCCCGGTATGCATCCCGCAGCTCCTCTTCCATCTGGAACAGCTTAAGCACCGGCGCCAGAACTAAAAGGATCAGCACCAGCCCGGTAAAAAACCGGATATATTTCTGATAGCCGGACCGGGGCAGCACATGGAGGAGCGCCGTCACCAGCACCAGATAGAAGGCCACATTGCGGATCCATTCATACAGATAGGCAAACATCTTTTCTCCTCTCCTTTCCTCACAGACTGGTCAGGGCTGCCGCCACCACGATGGTCAGAAGGAACAAAAGCCCGGTGGTGAACACCACTCGCATCAAAAGCCGGCACCCGTCGCCCACACTCTCGATGCACCCTGCCACCCGCTGGTCTGACACCGGCTGGATCAGGGCCGCCGCCAGTTTATAGAGAAGGGCGATACAGCCGATCTGGACAAGGGGTACCATGCAGAGAGCCACACAGATCACCGCCCCGGTCACCCCGATGCCGTTTTTCACCAGCACCGCTGTCCCAAGGGCCACCTCCGTGACTCCGCCGATGGCGTCCCCCACCCCCGGGATTGCTTCCACCCCGCGGGTCAGGGCGCTTCGTTTTACCGAGTCCACCGCCGGGCTTATCAGACCCTGGATCACGTTGAGCCCCACCACACAGGCCAGCACCGTCTTCAAGGCCCAGGACACTCCCATGTGCAGGACCCCTGCCAGCTTGCTTAAATAATCCTCCCGGGAGAGGAAGTTCAGCACCTGGACGATGAAGTAGATGTGGATCACCGGCAGCAGGAATCCTGCGATCACCATCTGCGCCAGGTAGATCAGGAAAAGCACCAGGTTGTAGAAAGCCACCGCCGTCACACTTCCCTTGGCCACTGCCACCGCCAGGAAATAAACCGGACAGAAGGCCCCCATAAATGTAGTCAGGGCTTCCACTCCTTCTCCCACCCAGTCCAACACCGCCTGAAAGGAATTGAGGCATAAAGCGACCAGAAGAAGGTAAAGGAGATAGAAGCTGATCTCCGAGATCTGCCGGCTCTGGAACACTCCGGAGAAGTTGGAAAATACAGCGGCAATGACAGCGATCAGAAGAATGTGTCCCAGATTCTCCCGGCAGCTTCCCAGGGCGTAAAAAAACTGGTCATACACCAGCCGGTTGAGAAGGCCGGCAGAGACAGCCACGTCCCCCGACAGCACCTCCCCAAGCGTCTCCCCGAAATCCAGCCGCTCCTCCGGGAACAATTCCTCCAAAGCCTCGTCGATCTCGTCATAATCATATTGTTCCAGCTGCTCCTCTTCCAGTTCCTCCGGCTCCATGGCCCGGGCGGACGCCCCCCGGCACAAAAAGGCCACAAGAAGCGCAAGAAGCAATAACCAGAGCCTCCTCCCCCTCATGACAGAAACTCCCCGATGGCCTCCAGCAGGGCCAGAAGCACCGGCAGACTTAAGACCAGGATCGTAAGCTTCCCGAAGATCTCGATCTGCTGGGCAATGGTCTGATATCCGGCATCCCTGCAGATCCCGGAAGAAAACTCCGCGATATAGGTGACCCCCAGCATCTTGATCAGCGTCCCCATATAGGCCCCGTCCAGACGGATATATCCGCCGATCCTTGCGATTGCTTCTGTGATCACCTGAAGCTGTCCCAGGATCCCCAGGAAGATCAGAATACTTAAGGCCACACTGATGTAGATCCCGTATTCTGCTTTCCCTCCCTTGAACTGAACAGCCAGGAGAACACCGGCCACGCCAAGGATCCCTGCCTGTATGATACTCATATCCTGTCCGCCCCCTTTTTCCATCGTTTCTCTTTACACCCGGTCCTTCTACAGGGAAAACAGGCTCTGGATCGCCTGGAACAAGTCATAGATATAGGGAACGATCCAGAACAACACCAGTAAAAGCCCGGCAAGGCTTGTCAGAAATGCCTGCTCCTCCCGGCCGCTGTGTTTGAGCACCTGGCTCAGTACAGAGACCAGGATCCCCACCGCCGCGATCTTAAATATCAGGTTTACACTCATGAACGCCTCCTCTTACAACAGCAGGACTGCCACAAATATCCCGCCCATCACGCCAAGGCACCGGCACAGCCTTACCCTGGTCCTCATCTCTTCTCTCGTTTCCTCCAGGGTTTTGGCCAGCTGCTCCAGATAGAGCTCCATGGTGCGAAGCTGCAGTTTCAGATCTGCGCTTCCAAGCTCCAGGCCCAGGCTTTTCAGCCGGTCCAGCTCTCTTGTCGGAAGACGGATGTCTTTAAGATGTCTCTTAATGCTTTCCTCCCAGATCCTGTGGAAACTCCCGCCTTTTCGCCGTTCCAGTTCCCGGCTCAGTTCCAGGAGCCAGCTTCTGTAAGGCTCTTCCTCCTGCGCACCGATCCGGGCGAAGATCTCTCCCAGATGGGACCTGGCATAACCCATCTCCCCCTGAAGGGAACAGATCACCCGCTGCAGGCCCAGCAGCCGGGTATATTGTTCCCGGACCTCTCCTGCCTTCACCTCCCCCATCAGCGCCGCCGCCCCTACTACCAGCGCCGCCCCGGCAAGCCGGATCACGGCAGGCTCCCTTCCGCGTAGAGAAGGGTGCCCCGGGCGTCGTAGACCCCCTTCACCTCCCCCACCCGCGTCTTACGGCCAAGGACGATGTACCGCTCAAACCGCTTCTTCGCGATCATCTCTCCAAAGAGGGGCTTCTTCTTCAACTCCTCCATGGATTCCCCGTGGACCGTCACCAGCATCTTGCAGCCACAGTGCATGGCATACTCAATGGCATGTACATCTTCCCCCGTGCCAATCTCGTCCACAGCGATCACCTGGGGGCCCATGGAACGGATCAGCATCAGCATTCCCTCCGCTTTCGGGCAGGCGTCCAGGATATCGGTGCGCATCCCCAGATGATTCTGAGCCACTCCCTGGTAGCAGCCGCCGATCTCAGAGCGTTCGTCCACCACCCCCACCGACATGCCTCTGACATATTGATTGCCCCCGGAGACCTGCCGCACAATATCTCTTAGAAGGGTGGTCTTGCCGCAGCGGGGCGGAGACACGATCAATGTGTGGAAAAGCCGCTTATTCGCCGTGATATGGGGAAAGACCGGATCCGCGCACCCCAGCACTTCATGGGACAGACGAACGTTGACAGAGGAAATGTACCTCAGATTCTTCACTTTTCCTTCTTCCATGATTGCCTGTCCTGCCATTCCGATCCTGTGCCCTCCTTCAATGGTAATAAATCCCTGCCGCATCTCTTCTTCGTATGCATACAGGGAATAATTGCTCACATACTCCAGCATTTCCCGGATATCCTCCCGGGTTACCTGATAGGGCCTGCCCCGCTTCTGTCCCAGGATCCTCTCTTCTCCCCGGTAGATCAGGATCAGCGGCTGTCCTACTCTCAGGCGGATCTCCTGGAGAAGATCATAACGAAGTTCCTCGCTTTCCACCTGGCGCCGGACCGTCCCCGGCAGGACATTTAAGATCTGCTTCTCCTTCATCTTTGTCCACCTCTTTCTACATCAATATATGACGCGGGTTTTCATTTATGCCTGAATATGTTACAATCCCAGTGATCGATTTTTACGACTGATAAAGGAGGTTCCATATGCTGGCTGTTTTTCTGGCGCCCTTTTACCTGTTATTTAATTTCTATATCTTCCGCTGGCTGATCCGGTGGATGTCTTCCTGTACCCGGCATTTTCAGAAACCACTGCTGCGGGGCGTTGTGCTCTTTCTCTATGCCTTCCTGGCCCTGTCCATCCTGCTGGCCTTCCTGTGGCCTGCCCGGTGGCTCTACGCCCTCTCCAACCTGTGGTTCGGAAGCTGCTGTTACATCCTGCTGATCGTCGCGGCGGCGGATCTGATCCGCCTGATGTTAAAATATCTGGTGAAGGTACCAAAGGAGAAACTGTCCTCCCGGAAGGTCTTCGTCACCTCCGGGGCTTTTTGCATTCTCCTGATCCTCTCCCTGTCCGTCCTGGGCTATGTTAACGCCCGCAATATCCGCACTACCCATTATGAGGTGACGGTGGACAAATCCTGTCAGGATCTTTCCTCCCTGCGGATCGTCCTAGCGGCGGACCTGCATCTTGGCTACAACATGGGAAATGACCAGATGAAGCGGATGGTTGAGAAGATCAACGCCGCAGACCCGGATCTGGTGGTGATCGCCGGAGATTTCTTCGACAATGATTTTGACGCGGTAGAGGACCCGGATACCATCTCCGCCACCCTGCGCCAGATCAGGAGCCGGTACGGTACTTACGCCTGCTACGGCAACCACGACATCCAGGAGAAGATCCTGGCCGGCTTCACCTTCCCCTCGGACGAAAAAAAGGAAAGCGACCCGCGGATGGACGCTTTCCTTGCAGATTCCAATATTCAACTTATGCAGGATGAAACCCTGCTGATCGACAACGCCTTCTATCTCATCGGCCGGGCGGACCGGGAACGGCCGGGACGGGGGATCCAGAAGCGCATGACGCCCCAGCAGCTGACAGAAGGCCTGGATCAGACCAAACCCATCCTGGTCCTGGATCACGAACCGGACGAACTTTCCGAACTGGCGGCGGCAGGAGCAGACCTGGATCTCTCCGGCCACACCCACGACGGACAGCTCTTCCCCGCCAACCTGATCGTAAGCATGGTGTGGGAAAACTCCTGCGGTTACCTGGAGAAGGACGGGATGCACAGCATCGTTACCTCCGGTGTGGGAGTATTCGGACCCAACATGCGGGTGGGGACCAAGAGCGAGATCTGCGTCATCGACTGCCACTTTCAATAAGTACAGAAAAGGGACAGAGTTTACACCCTGTCCCTTTTGTTATTCTCTGTTCTATTTCGCCACGTCTTTCATACTGAAGGAGAATCTTCCCATCTTGTCCTTGCCAAGGCATACCACCTTGACCACGTCTCCCAGTGTCAGCACGTCTTCCACATGGTTGACTCTCTCCTTGGCCAGCTTGGAGATGTGTACCATTCCCTCCTTGCCCGGAGCAAACTCCAGGAAGGCGCCAAACTCTTTGATGCTGACAACCTTTCCTTCCAGCACCTGTCCGGCCTCAAAGTCAGTGACAATGATATGGATCAGCTTTCTTGCCTCTTCCATGGCCTCTGCCTCTGTGCCGCAGATGGATACAGAGCCGTCGTCCTCAATGTCGATCTTCACGCCGGTCTGCTCGATGATAGCGTTGATGGTCTTGCCTCTCTGGCCAACCACATCACCGATCTTCTGGGGATCGATCTGCATCTGGATGATCTTCGGCGCGTAAGGTCCTACTTCCGGTCTCGGCTCGGCGATGGTCTTGGCCATCACTTCATCCAGAATGTAGAATCTGGCTTTTCTTGCCGCCGCGATGGCTTCCTCAATGATCGGACGGGTCAGTCCGTGGATCTTGATATCCATCTGGATGGCGGTGATACCCTCGTGAGTACCTGCCACCTTGAAGTCCATATCTCCAAAGAAATCTTCCAGTCCCTGGATATCCGTCAGCACCAGATAATCATCGTCGGTATCTCCGGTCACCAGTCCGGTGGAGATTCCAGCCACTGCAGTCTTGATGGGCACGCCCGCGGCCATCAGCGACATGGAAGAAGCGCACACACTTGCCTGAGAAGTGGATCCGTTGGACTCAAAAGTCTCTGATACGGTACGGATCGCATACGGGAACTCGCTCTCGCTTGGCAGCACCGGAAGAAGCGCCCTCTCTGCCAGAGCTCCGTGTCCGATCTCACGGCGTCCCGGACCTCTGGAAGGTCTGGTCTCGCCTACAGAATAGGACGGGAAATTGTAGTGGTGCATATACCGCTTGGAGGTCTCAGCCTCATCCAGTCCGTCCAGCCGCTGTGCCTCAGACAGAGGCGCCAGTGTAGTAATGGTGCAGATCTGGGTCTGTCCACGGGTAAACATAGCGGAACCGTGAACTCTGGGGATCAGGTCTACTTCCGCTGCCAGCGGACGGATCTGATCGATGGCCCTGCCGTCCGGACGCTTGTGATCCTTCAGGATCATCTTGCGCACCGTCTTCTTCTGATACTGGTAAACCGCCTCGCCCAGCACTTCCAGCCACTCTTCCTTCTCTGCGAAGGCCTCGGTCAGCTTCTCTGTGATCTGGCGGATATTCTCTTCTCTTACCTGCTTCTCATCGGTAAATACCGCTTCCTCCATCTGTGCGGGAGGAACGATCTCCCTGATCGCCTCAAACAGTTCCTCCGGAACCGCGCAGCTCTCATATTCATGTTTGGGCTTGCCGCACTCTGCCACGATGGTATCGATGAACGCGATCACCTTCTGGTTCAGCTCATGAGCTGCGAAAATGGCATCGATCATCTGCTGCTCCGGCACTTCCTGTGCGCCCGCCTCGATCATGATCACCTTCTCCCTGGTAGATGCAACCGTCAGCGCAAGTGTGGATACCTCTCTTTGGGCCGCCGTCGGGTTGAACACCAGTTCTCCGTCTACCAGGCCTACCTGGGTGGAAGAGATGGGGCCGTCAAACGGAATGTCAGAGATGGTGGTAGCGATAGCCGCGCCCAGCATAGCGGTAAGCTCCGGAGAGCAGTCCTGGTCTACAGACAGCACCAGGTTCTCCAGGGTAACGTCATTGCGGTAATCCTTGGGGAACAGCGGCCGCATAGGACGGTCGATGACACGGCAAGTCAGGATGGCGTTCTCAGACGCTTTTCCTTCTCTTTTGTTGAATCCTCCCGGGATCTTGCCTACCGAATACAGACGCTCGTTGTACTCCACGCTTAAGGGGAAGAAATCGATCCCCTCTCTTGGTTTTTCAGAAGCGGTGGCTGTACACAGAACGGTGGTATCTCCATAGTGCATCAGCACCGCGCCGTTTGCCTGTTTTGCCACTCTGTCCACGTCAACGCGCAGAGTTCTGCCGGCCAGTTCCATTTCATACTTCTTGTACATATTGGTCTCCTTTATCGTTTATTCTTAAGGGAAGGGAGTCCGAAACTACTGAAAAAAGCACTTTACCGCGGAAAATGCGCTTTTCAGTGGTCTCGGGAGCTCTCCCTGCCCATAATCTTATTTATTGTATCATATTTGCGGCGATAACGCAATTAAAGACGGGGGAAATTTCAATTTCCCCCGTCTTCTGTCTGAGCAGATTATTTTCTCAGTCCAAGTCTCTCGATCAGAGAACGATATCTCTCGATGTCGATCTTTCTCAGATATGCAAGAAGGCCTCTTCTCTGTCCTACCATCTTCAGAAGTCCTCTTCTGGAGTGATGATCCTTCGGATTGTTCTTGAAGTGCTCGGTCAGATCGTTGATCCGTGCGGTCAGGATGGCTACCTGAACCTCCGGTGAACCTGTGTCTCCCTCGCTTCTTCCATACTCAGCGATGATCTTTTCTTTCATCTCTTTTGTGATCATGTCTTGTCTCCTCCTTTATTCTCTGTTAAACGCCTGGCATTAAGCAATGGTCGGAGTGTCCGATTACCGAACGCCGGCTTTCCACCAGCACAGTATAGCACAGGTATCTGTGCCGCTTCAACCCTTTTTTACAAAAAATAAGCGCTTCCTTCTCCCCGGGCAAAATATTCCCGGCCGCCGGCGATATCCCGGTCGATCTGAGCCTTCATCTCCTGAACGCCGGCGAATTTCTCTTCCGGACGGGCGAAGTCCAGAAGCTCGATCCGCACTTCCTTATCGTAAGCGCTTCCCTCATAGTCAAAGAGGAAGCTCTCCGCCAGCAGTTTCCCTTCTGCTGTGACCGTGGGTTTGACCCCCACGTTGGTGATGCCGGCATACCCGGTTCCATCCACCCAGATACGGCTGTAGTAAACGCCCCGCGGGGGCGCGATCTTCTCCCGTGGCCAGACTACGTTGAAGGTGGGAAATCCCAGAGTCCTTCCCAGCTGCTTCCCATGCTCTACCACTCCTTCGACTCCGTAGGGATAGCCCAGAAGCCGGTCTGCCAGCGCGATCTTCCCTGCGGCCATCAGCTCCTTGATATAAGAACTGCTGATCACTCTCCCCTGGTACCGCTCTTTCTCCAGGACCACCGCTTTATAGCCGTAAGTTCCTTCATAGGCTTTCAGCATATCCGCATCTCCAGCCTTGCCATATCCAAAATGAAAGTCTGTCCCCACTACGACATACTTTGCGTGAAACACCCCGCAGATCACTTCACGAATAAAGTCTTCCCCGCTCATCTTCCGGAACTCCTCTGAAAAGGGACACTCCACCAGATAGTCCATGGTGTCGGCCAGATGTTCTGCCCGTTCCTTCTTCGTCATAAGGATGTCTTCCCGCTTCATGTCAAAGGCACAGACCACACCTTTGAGCTTCTCTTCTTCCTTAAACCGGATCACCTGCCGGGTCAGCGTCTGGTGCCCCAGGTGAAGTCCGTCAAATTTGCCGAATGTAACTGCGGATCTGCCGGTATCTTTATAATGTTCCAGTCCTTTTAAGTATTCCATAATCCTTCCCTTCAGCTGCCGCAAAACATTTTTACTGTCGTATATTCCTCCGCTTCTCTGTGATAGCGGTACAGGGCGAGGAAATTCCCGCCGGCGTCGTAGAGCCTTACGCAGGCGCCGTCCTTTATCTCCCTGTCTCCATCGGTCATCGACCGTTTTAATCCATTTCCATTATAGGCCAGCTTCTCCCAGCCTTTTTTCACCTGCACGGCAGGATACTCTGCGAAGAGCCGGTCAATGGGGCACAGCATCTTCCCAAGCTCTCCCGCCTTCACTGCAGATGCCACCTTTTCAAGCCTGCAGGCTTCCTCCAGGGCAAAAGGCCCCACACTTGTCCGAAGGAGCGCCTCCATACAGCCGTAACAACCCAGGTCCGCGCCGATATCGTCGCACAGGGTCCGGATGTAGGTTCCCTTGGAACAGCGGACCCGCAGCCGGACTCTGGGAAGTGCCTCCTCCAGGATCTCCAGCTCATCGATCCGGACCCGCCTTGCCTTGCGCTCAATGGTCTTCCCTTCCCGGGCAAGCTCATAGAGCTTTTTGCCGTTTACCTTCAGGGCAGAATACATAGGCGGGATCTGATCATACTCGCCCACGTATTTCCTCGCCGCCTGTTCTACCATTTCCCTGGTGATCCCCTGTACTTCTCCCCGGTCCGTTACCGTCCCGGTCACATCCTGGGTATCTGTGCGGATCCCAAAGAGAAGAACAGCTTCATAAGTCTTATCCCGGTCTGTCAGAAGATCGCAGACCTTGGTGGCCCGTCCCAGGCAGACCGGCAGCACCCCTTCCGCCTCCGGGTCCAGAGTCCCGGTATGGCCGATCTTGCGCTGCCCGGTGATCCCCCGGAGCTTTGCCACCACATCGTGGGAGGTATAGCCTTTCTCTTTATAAATATTTAAAATGCCATGGATCATACCTTCTCCTCCAGTTGATCCTGGATCAGACCGGAGAGATTGTTCAGCACGTCATGAGGCGTCCCGGCCATGGTGAACCCGGCCGCTCTTTTATGTCCGCCGCCGCCCAGATACTGGGCAACTTTGCTCACATCCACCAGATCGTTGGAACGAAGGCTCACCTTGTAGACGCTGGGCTTTGTCTCATACATGAAAATGGCCACTTCCACGCCTTTGGTATCCCTGAGCTGACTTACGATCCCTTCCAGGTCTTTCGGTTTTACTCCATAGAATTCCATTTCCCGCATACGGATATACGCGGCGATACACTTCTCATCCATGAATCGGATACTCTCCATCAGAGTACGGCCCAGAACCTGATTCTGCGCATAAGTCTTCTCCACATAGGTTTTCCGGATCAGCGAGCAGGCATCCACGCCCCGCTCCAAAAGATCCGCCGCCGCCCGCAGCGTCTCCGGTGATGTACAGGAATACTGGAACACGCCGGTATCATGGACAATGCCAAGATACAGCGCCTCTGCCACAGGGAGGGTGATCCTGTCTTTCTCCATCAGGTTGTACATCAGTTCCGAGGTGGAACTGGCATCCGGGACCACATAATTTTCTTCTCCGAAATTTGTGTTGCTGATGTGATGGTCCACACAAAGGGTATGAGCCGCCCGGTCAAAAAGGTCCTGGGAAAAACCCAGCCGCTCCTTGTCTCCACAGTCCAGACAGAAAAACAGGTCATAGTCCCTGTCCCCGGATAACTCATGCCGGATTTCGCCGGAACGCTGGAGAAACCGGAACGAATTGGGGATCTCCTCCAGATAGACATCCACCTGTTTTCCCGGGTAATTCTCCTGGATATAGAGGTACAGCCCCATACAGGAACCGGTACAGTCTCCGTCCGGATGTTCATGTCCGCCAATGGCGATCTTATTCGCCGCTCTGATCAGTCTGTCTAACATCTTCTTCCGCCTCCATGCCGCCGGTTACTTCTTCTATCTTCTTAGACATATTTACACCATATTCAATGGACTGGTCCAGTATGAACCGGATCTCCGGGGTGTTGCGCAGGTTCAGCGTCCGGGCCAGTTCCCGGCGGATATAACCTTCCGCGCTTGTCAGGCCCTTGATGGTCTCCTGCTGGGCCTTTTCATCGCCCAGCACGCTGATATATGCCTTGCAGGTCTTAAGATCCGGCGCCACCTCCGCGGCAACCACGGAGGTCCAGGGCGCCACTCTTGGATCCTTGATGCCTCCCCGGATGATACTGCTTAATTCCCGCTGGACTTCCACATTCACCCTGGTGTTCTTAATACTTCTTTTCCGCAATGTTCTTCCTTCTTTCTCTCCAAAGCAGGATCGTCGCAAAGGGCGTTATCTCGGTACTTCCACCATCTTGTAGGCTTCTACCTGGTCGCCTTCCTTCACGTCGTTGAAATTGTTGAATACAAATCCACACTCATATCCTGCGCGCACTTCTTTTACGTCGTCTTTAAACCGCTTCAGGGAAGCAAGGGATCCTTCGTAGACCACAATGCCGTCCCGGATGATCCGGGCGGAGCAGTCCCGCTCGAAGGTTCCGTCCAGCACGTAGGACCCGGCGATGGTTCCCACGCCGGAAGCCTTGAACAGCTGCCGCACTTCCGCATGGCCCAGCACCTTTTCTTCGAATACCGGATCCAGCATTCCCTTCATGGCCGCTTCCACATCTTCGATGGCGTTGTAGATTACCCGGTAGAGACGGATATCCACGCCTTCCCGCTCCGCCGTCTCCTTGGCCGTCGCATCCGGACGCACATTGAATCCGATAATGATGGCGTTGGAAGCAGATGCCAGGCTGACGTCCGACTCGTTGATGGCGCCTACGCCGCCGTGAATGATCTTGACTACCACTTCGTCGTTGGACAGTTTCACAAGGCTCTGCTTGATGGCTTCCACAGATCCCTGTACGTCCGCTTTTACTACGATGCCAAGCTCTTTCAGGTTGCCCTCCTGGATCTGGGTAAACAGATCGTCCAGGGAGAGCTTGGATTTTGTCTCTTCCAGAAGTTTTACCTTGCTCTGGGAGATAAAGGTCTCCGCAAAGCTTCTGGCCTCTTTGTCATTGCCGCAGCCTACCAGCACT
This sequence comes from Massilistercora timonensis, assembly GCF_900312975.1. NCBI lineage: Bacteria > Bacillati > Bacillota > Clostridia > Eubacteriales > Massilistercora > Massilistercora timonensis. The sequence goes on from NZ_LT990039.1 coordinate 344,481, forward strand.
TCGCCGGCGTTTGGCACGTCGTTGAGACCCAGGATCTCCACAGGCATGGACGGGCCGGCTTCTTTCACCCGGCGTCCCTTGTCGTCCATCATTGCCCGGACTTTTCCGTGGGCTGCGCCGGCCGCTACCGCATCTCCGACGCGCAGAGTTCCCTTCTGCACCAGTACGGTGGCCACCGGACCTCTTCCTTTATCCAGCTCTGCCTCCAGCACAAGACCTCTTGCCCGGCGGTTCGGATTGGCTTTTAACTCCAGGACCTCCGCCGTCAGAAGGATCATCTCCATCAGATCCTCCAGGCCTTCCCCGGTCTTCGCGGATACCGGCACAAAGATGGTGCTTCCGCCCCAGTCTTCCGGGATCAGCTCATACTCGGTCAGTTCCTGTTTTACCCGCTCTACATTGGCGCTTGGCTTGTCGATCTTATTGACTGCCACAATGATCTCAACCCCTGCCGCTTTGGCATGGTTGATGGCTTCCACGGTCTGGGGCATCACGCCGTCGTCCGCCGCTACCACCAGGATGGCGATATCGGTGGAGCTGGCTCCACGCATACGCATGGCGGTAAACGCCTCGTGTCCCGGGGTATCCAGGAAGGTGATCTTCTCCCCGTTCTTTTCTACCACATAGGCGCCGATGTGCTGGGTGATACCGCCGGCCTCGCCGCCGATCACATTGGTGTGGCGGATGGCGTCCAGAAGGGAAGTCTTACCATGGTCAACATGACCCATGACGCAGACTACCGGAGGACGCTTCTTCATCTTCTTCTCGTCCTCCTCGTCCTCCTTCAGAAGCTCCTCGATCACGTCAACCACTTCTTCTTTCTCACAGAGGATATCGAACTCCAGCGCGATCTCTTCCGCGGTTTCGTAATCGATCTCCTGGTTGACGGTAACGATCTTGCCCTGCATGAACAGTTTCTTCACGATCACAGAAGGAACCACTTTCATCTTGTCCGCCAGTTCCTGGATGGTCAGCACCTCCGGAATGGTAATGGACTTGATCTCTTCTTCCTGTTTCTGAGCCTTCGGCTGAGGCTTCTGAAGCTGCGGCTTATTCTCCGTCTTCTGCTTCTTGCCCTTTGGCTTTCTGTCCTCTTCCTCATGGCGGTAATCTTTCTTCTTATGATCGTCCTTCCCTTTGCCTTTACCTCTCTGGGGCTTCTGAGAGGGAGTCTCCGGAGCCGGGATACTGCTGCCCTGGTTCCTTCTGCCCTCCGGGCGTCCGCCGGGACGGCCGTCTCTTCTCTCCCCGTCTCTTCTGGGAGCGCGATCCTCTCTTCTGTCGCCCTCTCTTCTTGGGCCTCTGTCATCTCTGCGCTGACCTTTCTCCCCGTCTCTTCTGGGAGCGCGGTCCTCTCTTCTTGGCGCGCGGTCTTCTCTTCTTTCGCTTCTCTCACCGTCTCTTCTTGGCTCCGGACGGTTTGCCTGCCCTGCATGGGCCGCCTGCTCCGGACGGGCTGCCTGTTCCGGACGGGCAGCCTGCTCTCTGCGCGCCGGCTGCTCCTGCTGCGGTCTTGCCGCTGCCTGGGGCTTCACCTGCTGTTCCTTTGCTGCCGGGGCCGCCTCTGTCTGCGGCGCCTCCTTCTTGCCCAGCGCCCGCTCAAAGGCCTGGGCTACCGAACGGCCGGATCTGGCCGTGCCCGCCTGAGGTCTTTCCTCCCCCGGGCGCACAGGACCGCCGGGCCGTCTGGCCGGACGTCCGTTATTCACCTGCATCGGCCTGCCCTGGGACATTCCCCCGTGGCCGCCGCCTGCCGGACGTCTTCCCTGGCGTCCGCCGTTCTGAGTGTTCTGGGGGCGGAAGACATGCACGATATTCTTCTTCTTCGGGGCCTCGCCTGCCGGCTTCTCCGCCGGTTTCTCCGCAGGCTTTTCCGCCGGTTTCTCTGCCGGCTTGCTGCCGCCGGCGAAAGAATCCCGCACCATCTTGATCTCCGGCTCCTCCAGGGAACTCATGTGGCTTTTTACTTCTATCTGCTTGCCCCCAAGGAACTCGATCAGTTCCTTGCTGGGGATATCCAGCTCTTTCGCTAACTCATATACTTTCATCTTCGACATACACACTACCTCCATTATGCAATTGTATTCTCTTCTGTGTCCAAATGTTTCCTGATTCCTTTTGCAAACCCCTCATCCGTGACTGCAAGGGATGCACGGAACTCTTTTCCCATTGCATGTCCCAAGGTATCTTTATCTTTGTAAAAATAGATTGGCACTTTATAAAAACTGCACATATTCCGAAATCTCTTCTTCGTGTTCTCCGAGGCGTCCCCGGCCACGATCACCAGCGCGGCCCGGCCGGATTTCACCTCTTTTTCTGTGCAGAACTCTCCGCTTGCCACTTTCCCGGCCTTTGTCGCAAGGCCAAGCAAAGACAACGCCTTATTCTGACTCAAGAAGCTCCATCTCCTTTTCCAGGGATTCATACACCTCCGGCGGGATCGCCTGCCCGAAAGAGCGCTCCAGGCCCTTGCACTTCCTGGCTTTCTCCAGACATTCCCGGCTGGGGCAAAGATAAGCCCCCCGGCCGTTCTTCCTTCCGGTGGCGTCCAGCATAAATTCCTGGTCCGCCGTGCGGATGACCCGGATCATCTCCTTTTTGCTGTGCATTTCCTGACAGCCCACGCATTTCCGCAGAGGTATCTTTTTATTCTTGTTCAAATGATCACCTTATTCCTTTTCTGCCTCCGGCTCCTCTTCGTAAGCAGCCCCGGCATCGTAGTCCTCAGCGTAGTCTTCGTAGCCTTCCTCATAGGCCTCGTCATAGCCGTCCTCGTACATTTCTTCCTCGAAGACGCCTTCGCTCATTTCCATATAGTTCTCCGGCAGTTCTCCGGATTCAATGGCCTGTGTCTCACTCTTGATGTCGATCTTATATCCGGTCAGCCGCGCCGCAAGTCTGGCGTTCTGGCCTTCCTTGCCGATGGCAAGGGACAGCTGATAGTCCGGCACGATCACGCTGGCCGTCTTCTCATCCGGGTCCGCCATAACAGAGATGACCTTCGCCGGGCTCAGCGCATTCTCGATCAGGATGGCCGGGTTATCGCTCCAGTTGATGATGTCGATCTTCTCGCCCCGCAGTTCGCTGACAATGGCATTGACTCTCGCGCCGTTCATTCCCACGCAGGCTCCCACCGGATCTACATCCGGATCATTGGACCACACTGCGATCTTGGTCCTGCTGCCCGCCTCTCTGGCAATGCTCTTGATCTCCACGATCCCGTCTCTGACTTCAGTGACCTCAGACTCAAACAGCCGCTTCACCAGCTCCGGATGAGTCCGGGATACCAGGATCTTGGGACCCTTGGTGGTATTCTTGACTTCTACCACATACAGCTTGATCCGCTCGGTGGGCTTGAACACCTCGCCTTTCACCTGCTCGTTCTCGGTCAGCATGGCGTCCGCCTTGCCCAGGTTGATACTGATATTTCTTCCCACATACCGCTGTACGATACCGGTGACAATGTCTTTTTCTTTCTCAAAATACTGATCGTAGATCACTTTGCGCTCTTCCTCGCGGATCTTCTGCAGGATCAGGTTCTTGGCGTTCTGCGTAGCAATCCGCCCAAAGGATTTGGACTCGATAGGAATCCGCACGATATCGCCAAGTCCCAGCTTGCTGTCTATCTCCTGAGCGTCTTCCAGGCTGATCTGCTCCAGCGTATCCTCAACTTCCTCCACAACCTCTTTCTCCGCGTAAAGCTGATAATCACAGGTCTCCCGATCCATGGTCAGCTTAATGTTGTCCGCCTTGCCAAAATGATTCTTGCAGGTATTCAGAAGGGAATTCTCAATGGCATCCAGCAAGGTTTCCTTACTGATGTCCTTCTCCTTCTCCAACAGGTTCAATGCTTCCAGTAATTCTGTGTTCATTCTTTCTTTCCTCCTTAATCTAGAAATCAAATGCCAGACGGATCAAAGCGATGTCGTCTTTGTCAAATGTCTTCTCTGTCTCATCCGCAAGTGTGATGGTTACTGTATTTTCATCGTAATCCTTCAGGATCCCGGTAAATTCCTTCTGCTTATCAATCATCCGATAGGTCCGGATCTCCACCTCTTCTCCCAGGCTCCGTCTGAAATCCTTCTCCTTCTTCAGCGGCCGGCCAAGTCCCGGGGAGCTGACCTCCATGATATAGGCGTCCTCGATAAAGTCTTCCTGATCCAAAAGGTCGGAGAGCCGCCGGCTCACCTTCTCACAGTCGTCAATGCTGATCCCGCCGGGTTTGTCAATGTAAGACCTTAAGTACCAGGTACTGCCTTCTTTCACATACTCCACATCCACAAGCTCAAACCCGTATTCCTCTACGATGGGAGTTAAGAGCTGTTCTGTTTTCTGCTCGTAAAGTTCTCTTTTCGACAATGTAAAATTCCTCCTTACCAACAAAGAAGAGTGAACTTTCGTTCACTCTTCTGCCGGATTTCTATGTGACTATAGGGGAGTATAGCACTTCTTCCGTGAGAAATCAAGGGTTTTCGGGAATTTCTTCAGGATTTTCCGCCATTTATTGAATTCAGGAAACAGCTATGATAGACTAAGGAAAAGCATATGTGTTTTCTAAATTTCTAATCTCGGTATCAAAAGCGGGATTCTTATTCTTTCAGACTGCGGACCTGGTCTTGCAGCTTCTGTCTCTTCAGAAAATTCATGCTTTATATTCCACATTTTAAGCAGGAGTTTTCTGAAAATCCGGAACTCCTGAGATAATTTCACAAGGAGGTCCGGCGTATGGAGAAAAAAGAAGTCCTCCAATGGCACCCTGCATTTTTTGCCGGGATACAGATTGAACTGGAGGAGGAACGGGAATACCTGTCCTTTGAAAACGAACATCAGCTTGGGACAAAACCTAAAGAGATCGATGTGCTCATCATTAAAAAAGACGGGACACATCCGATCCACAAAAATATTGGAAGAATCTTCCGGGGGCACAACCTGATCGAATATAAGAGTCCGGCAGATTCTTTAAATATTGACGATTTTTATAAAGTATACGGCTATGCCTGTTTTTACAAATCTGATTCATCAATGGCAGATGTGATCCCCATAGACGATCTGGCGATCACATTTGTCTGCCACCGGTATCCCCGGAATCTAATGGAGCATTTAACGAAAAAACGCAGCTTTCAGATCCAGGAAACAGACTCTGGCATTTTCTATGTGACAGGCGATTTTATTCCTATTCAGATCATTGTGACAAAAAAACTTTCGAAAGAAGAAAATTTATGGCTGGCCAGCCTGACGGATCATCTGGACAGCGAGGCAGAAGCAGAAAAACTGGTCACCGAATACCGGAACCATACAACAAATAAACTCTATCAGTCTGTCATGGATATTATTGTCCGGGCAAACCACAAGCAGTTTGAGGAGGCAGTAAAAATGTGTGAAGCATTAAAAGAATTATTCGAAGATGAATTCCAGGAAAGAGAAAACCGCGGGATCCAGGAAGGAAAATTAGAAGCTCAGACCCGGATCAACAGCCTGATCCTTCGGCTGTCCGAACTTGGCCGCACAGAAGATATTGTAAGATCCGCGAAAGACCCGGCATATCAGGAACAACTCCTGAAGGAACTAAATCTGTAATCCCCCTTCTGTTTTCTGCAGGTAAACGAATCGTCGGTTGCTCCCGGAAACTGATTATGTTACCTTAGCAGCAAGGAGGTGGCATATGGACGCAGAAAAATTCGGAGCTTTTATCTCCCAATGCCGAAAAGAAAAACAAATGACCCAGGCAGAACTTGCCGCCAGACTCCAGGTTACGGACAAGGCAGTCAGCCGCTGGGAACGGGGAGTCGGATTCCCGGATATCAGCACCATCGAGCCCCTGGCAGACGCGTTAGACATCAGTGTCGTAGAACTTATGAAGTCTGAGAAAAGTGTGGCCACGGAACTATCAAAAGAAGAAGCGGCCCAAGCCGTCTCAGATACCCTCACGCTTGCCAAAGCCAGGCAGAGACAGGAACGGAAACATATCCGCACCCTCCTCGGAATCCTGGCTGTCCTCTTACTGTTATTCCTGTGGATGGATCACATGCAATGGCAACTGGATACCATCCTCTTCACAGGGATCGGCGTAGTGTTCCCCCTCTTTTGTCTCTCTGGCTCCCTGGTGCTTCTGGGCTATGGGATCCGACGGAAACAAAGGGGACAGCCCTTTGGCCAGACTCTTGCCGCAGGACTTGGACTTTTCCTCCTGTTGATCCTGTTTTTAGGACTGTTCTTCCTGGCGGGCGCCGCCGGGATCGGACCGGTGCCTGCGTAAAATAAAATACCTCACATAACAAAGAAGGGATCCCTTCCGCCATCACTGGCCTGGGATCCCACTTTTTATCTTCCCCTCTGAAGGCATACCTTCCCCTCCTTGAACGCCATCATCATAGCGTTGGTCAGGCTTAAGTCCTCCTCCTTCACCGGCATATCCTCCCGCCGGAACCACTCTGCCATGGCAAGTTCTTCCTGGTCGATGGAGATCTCTCCCTCTCCGTCCAGTTCACAGAAGAATCCCATCAGAAGGGTATCAGAGAAGGACCAGGGCTGACTCTTGAAGTAGGTGATGTTCTTCACCTTCAGTCCCACTTCCTCCATCACTTCCCGGCGCACCGTCTCCTCAATAGGCTCTCCCACCTCGCAGAATCCGGCCAGCAGGGCATAGTCGGTAAAATCCCGCCCCGCGTACTTGGACATCAGGATCTTATCTCCACAGGTGACCCCGATGATCACCGCCGGGCAGATCTTGGGAAACTCCATCAGGCCGCAGGAGGGACACTTCATCATCCGCTCCTTCTCATCCTGCACCATGGGTCTTCCGCACCGGCCGCAGAACCGGCGGCTCTCATACCACTGGAAGAGCTGCCAGCCGGTGATCCCGGCAAACCGCAGATATTTGGGCCTGGCGCTCCGGAAGATCCAGGTATTCTCCCAGGCAAACCCCTCCTTCTCCAGACAGTGCCCGTCAAATCCCCGGTGAAGATAAAAATGCATCCCATCAATGGCGAAGAGATAGACCGCCTCTTCGTAAAGTTTTTCTGTTTCTCCCTCCCAGTAGGCCTGCGCCTCACGGAAGGCAGGAAACCGGATCTCCTCCCCCTGCTTTCTCAAAAGCGCCTGCTTTCCCTGATAGCACAGCAGGAAATCCTCCTCTTTTGGCCGCTTTGGATGATAGGCGTTATCATAGCGATACGGGCCGATATCCTGGATCATGGTTCTACCTCGCTTTCGTACCGGTGCCGTCCCGCTTCGCCGCTTTCAGCCGGTTCAGCGTGACCTCCCGGTCTCCGTACTGAACTTTAGTCTCTGTTCCCTCTTCAAAAAGATAAACCTCTTCCAGTTCATCCTTCTTGCGCAGCCGGATCCCCCGCACGCCCACGGCGCCCTTCTTCTTCTCAGACACCTCTTCCGCGCCAAACCGGAGGAAATATCCGTCTTTTGTCCGCAGCACCACCTGCTGGCCGTCGCTGATCACCTGAACGCTCACCACCGCGTCCTCCGTCTGCAGCTTGGTAGCCGCGATGGTCCGCTTGGATACCTGGAACTCGGTTCCCGGAACCTTCTTGATCATACCTGCCCGGGTAGCGAACAGGATCCTGGCAAATCGCATCTGCTCACTGTCGCAGATATAGACGATCTCCTCCTGGGTGCTGTCGTAATTGCTCACATTGTCAATAGGCTGCCCCTTATCCCGGAACTTGCCGTAAGGCAGATCCAGCACCTTCACCTGGTGCATCTTTCCGGTGTCGGTAAAGATACAGAGCTTCCCGGTATTCAGGCAGCTGATCACATACCGGTTCTCCCCGTCCGCCGCCTCTTTGTTCCGCTCATAGGTGGCCCGGTCAATGGTCTTGGCATAGCCGAACCGGTCCATCAGGAAGATCACTTCCTGCTCTTCGATCTTCTTCTCCTCAAACACGGCCTCCTCAGCATTCTCGATCTGGGTGCGCCGTTTCCAGGAGAATTCCTTCTTGATCTGGTCTAAGTCCGCCATGATCACTTCTGCCATAGAGTCATAATTATTTAAAATGTCCTCATAGCGGGCGATATTTTTCAGCGTTTCCTCATGCTCCTTCATCAGCGCCTCGATCTCCAGGCCGATCAGCCGGTAGAGACGCATCTCCAGGATGGCTGTGGCCTGCCGCTCAGTAAACCGCAGCATGGCCGCCATCTTTTTGGAAATACTTGACTTGAACTTGATATTGTCGGTCACCCCGTCTGTGAGACAGGCCTTGGCGTCTTTCACCGACTGGCTGCCCCGCAGGATCTCAATGATCAGGTCGATCACGTCGCAGGCTTTGATCAGCCCTTCCTGGATCTCCTTTTTATCCCGCTCCTTGGCAAGAAGCGTCTGATACTTGCGGGTGGCAAGCTCAAACTGAAAATCCACATGGTGCTCGATGATCTTCTTCAAGCCCATGGTCTCCGGGCGTCCGTCCGCCACTGCCAGCATATTTACCCCAAAGGTGTCCTCCAGCCGGGTCTTCTTGTAGAGCATGTTGATGAGATTTTCCACGTCCGCGCCCTTTTTGAGCTCAATGACGATCCGGATCCCTTCCTTGGAGGACTGATTAGAAATGTCGGTGATATCGCTGGTCTTCTTGGACTCTACCAGATTGTAGACGTCGTTCAGGAATTTTCCGATCCCTGCCCCGATCATGGTATAGGGGATCTCCGAGATCACGATCTGGCTCTTGCCCCCCTTTAATTCTTCTACTTCCACCTTACCCCGCAGCTTCACCTTTCCGGTCCCGGTTTCGTAGATATCCAGCAGGTCGTCTTTATTGACCACGATCCCCCCGGTGGGAAAATCCGGCCCTTTGATATATTTCATCAGCTGTCTGGTGCTGATCTCATTGTTCTTCATGTAGGCCTTGACCCCGTCGATCACCTCGCCCAGGTTGTGGGTGGGGATGCTGGTGGCCATACCAACCGCGATCCCTTCCGCGCCGTTTACCAGCAGGTTTGGGATCCGCACCGGCAGCACTTCCGGTTCCTTCTCCGTCTCGTCAAAGTTGGGGACAAAATTCACAATGTCCTTATCCAGATCCTGGAGATAGGCTTCCTGGGTGATCTTCGCCAGACGGGCCTCGGTATAACGCATGGCCGCCGCCCCGTCTCCCTCGATAGAGCCAAAGTTGCCATGGCCGTCTACCAGCACGGTGCCCTTCTTGAAATCCTGGGCCATCACCACCAGGGCTTCATAGATGGAACTGTCCCCGTGGGGGTGGTATTTACCCATGGTATCACCCACGATACGGGCACATTTCCGGTAGGGGCGGTCATTTTTAAGTCCCAGCTCATGCATATCGTAAAGAGTCCGCCGCTGCACCGGCTTTAAGCCGTCCCGGACGTCCGGAAGGGCTCGGGCTACAATGACGCTCATAGCATAATCGATATACGATTTCTTCATCACATCCGAATATTCGGTTCTTATGATCTGTGTATTTTCCATGGTCTTCCTTCTCCTTTAGACATCCAGCTGTGCTTCCAGCGCATTTTCATAGATAAAGGTCCGTCTGGGCGGAACTTCAGTACCCATCAGCATCTCGGTCACGCTGGAGGCCATCCTGGCGTCCTCGATCTCCACCAGCTTCAGCACCCGGGTCTCCGGGTTCAGGGTGGTCTCCCACAGCTGCTGGGCGTCCATCTCTCCCAGTCCCTTATACCGCTGCAGGGTAAAGGGGCCGTCATGGATCTTCCGGTACCGCTCCAGAGCCTGATCGTCGTAAAGGTACTCCTCCTCCCCCTTCTTCGGCATAGCTTTGTAAAGAGGCGGCATGGCGATATACACATGTCCCTCATAGATCAACTCCGGCATAAACCGGTAGAACAGAGTCAGGAGCAGAGTGGAAATGTGGGCTCCGTCCACATCCGCATCCGCCATGATGATGATCTTGTCATAGCGCAATTTGCTGATGTCGAAATCGTTGCCGTACCCTTCGGAAAATCCACAGCCAAAGGCATTGATCATGGTCTTGATCTCCGCATTGGCCAGGATCTTGTCAATGCTGGCCTTCTCCACATTCAGGATCTTGCCCCGGATGGGAAGGATAGCCTGATACATCCGGTCTCTGGCGGTCTTGGCGGAACCTCCGGCAGAATCTCCCTCCACGATGAAGATCTCGCACCTGGAAGGATCCCGGCTCTCACAGTTGGCAAGCTTGCCGTTGCTGTCAAAAGAATATTTCTGTTTGGTCAGAAGATTGGTCTTGGCCTTCTCCTCGGTCTTGCGGATCTTAGCCGCCTTCTCCGCGCAGCCGATCACTTTTTTCAGGGTCTCCAGGTTCCGGTCGAAATACCGCACGATCTCGTCCCCTGCCACTTTGCTCACCGCCCGGGCCGCGTCCGGGTTGTCCAGTTTGGTCTTGGTCTGGCCCTCAAACCGGGGATCCGGATGTTTGATAGACACAATGGCGGTCATGCCGTTCCGCACGTCCGCGCCGGTGAAGTTGGCGTCTTTTTCCTTCAGGATCCCAAGTTCCCTGGCATACTGATTGATCACCGTGGTAAAAGTGGTCTTAAACCCGGTGAGATGGGTGCCTCCTTCTCCATTGTAAATGTTATTGCAAAAGCCCAGTACATTTTCATGGAACTCGTTGACGTACTGGAATACCACTTCCACTTCAACGCCTTCTGATTCCCCCTTAAAATAAACCGGCTCGTGGACGGCTTCCTTCTTGGAGTTCAGATCCCGGATAAAGCCCAGGATCCCTTCCGGCTCACGATAGACGATCTTCTCCTTCTCCTCGCCCCGCAGGTCCTCGAAGATAATGGTAAGCTCCGGATTCAGATAAGCAGTCTCGTGCATCCGGCTTTTTACTTCCTCCGCCCGGAACCGGGTCTTTTCGAAAATGGTGTCATCCGGCAGAAAATTGATCTTCGTCCCGGTCTTCTTGGTCTTGCCGATCCTGGGCAGAAGCCCGTTCTCCAGTTCCACCACCGGAACACCCCGTTCATACCGGTCGTGATGGATATACCCGTCCCGGCTTATCTCCACATCCATATAGGCAGACAGCGCGTTGACCACCGAGGATCCCACTCCGTGGAGACCGCCGCTGGTCTTGTAGACAGAATCATCAAATTTTCCTCCCGCATGGAGGGTGGTATAAACCACCCGCTCCGCAGAAACTCCTTTGGCGTGCAGGTCCACCGGCACGCCACGTCCATTGTCGGATACGGTAGCAGATCCGTCCGCCTCCAGGGTCACATGGATCTCGCTGCAGGATCCTGCCAGATGCTCATCCACGGAATTGTCCACGATCTCATAGATCAGATGGTTCAGGCCCTTGGTGGACACGCTGCCGATATACATGCCCGGCCGCTTGCGCACCGCCTCCAGTCCTTCCAGTATTGCAATGCTGTCCGCATCATATGTATTCTTCTTCGCCATGAACTGTCGTTCCTTTCCGATATTTTCCCATACTGGAGATATCTTAGCACAAAATGTGGTGTTAGGCAAACACATTTTACGGAGTCAGCACAGTATCTAGTGTTTCCGCCAGGATTTCCATGGCGTTTCTCATCTCCTCCACCGTGTTGGTCTGGGCCCCCGCCTCTACCAGCAGGGTCTTTGGCGTCACGTGCATGTTGTAGCGGTAGCTCTTAAGATAGATCCGCCGGGTAAATCCCGGGTACTTCTGCGCCGCCAGCTGCATCTGGAGGGAGAAGGCCAGATTGTCTTCTATGTAGGGATTCTTCAGATACTCGATGGGACCGTTGGCCTTGGTCCGGCTCATGCCGTTAAAGAACATGATCTGGGCCGTGGGTTTTCCATTGATCTCCTCCACCAGGTGGGTGGAATCTCCCACGCCGTCCCGGTGCAGGTCAATCACCACTTCGATACTGGGGTTCTCCTTAAGGATCTTCTCAACCTCCGGAAGAGCCAGCTCATAAGCCCGGCTCCGGTCCAGCTTCCCGTCGATGAGATCGTAGACGCCTTTGTGATGAAGGGTAGGGATCTGATAGGTCTCATTCAGAAGCTGAGCCAGATACTCTCCCGCACCCACAATGGTATCACTTTCCTCCCCTTTCCTGGAATCTGCGAAGGCCTCCTGGGAATGGGTATGATAGATCAGCACCTTAGGGCCCTCCCCGGACTGGTCGATGGTTAAGTCTTTCCCCAGCAGAGTCTGGGCGTTCAGCTGCTCCGGATCCACCGACGTGCTACTGTCCACCGTGTAGAAATGTCCCATCAGATAATCAAAATCCTTCAGTTTCTCCAGGGAGGTATCCGGTGTCTTTTCTCTCCCGCCCGTCTTTGCTGTCCCGTCTGTCTGAACGGCTTCATCCGCCTTATTCTCATCCTTGGCCTGACGGGACAGGATCATCTCATAGGTCTCCCGGTCCTCCACCGCCACATCCATCGACGTTTTCTTTTCTATGTAGCGCTCCAGAGGCATCAGATCCCCTGCCGCCCGAAGGACCCACCGGGAAGGCGTGACCGCCTCCCCGTCCCTGCAGTAGGCAAAACCGGTAAGGTACATCTCCTCTGTCCGGTGTCCAAGAAACCGGTTTATCTCCAGCCGGACCTCCTCCGGCAGACGGATCTTTATATGAAATCCCGCATACAGGATCAAAATCCCAAGGACCAGGACCATCAGCACCTGGCTGACCCTTCTCTGAAACAACTCCAACCACTTCACTCCGCTCAAACGCCTGGCCCCGGAAAATCTCCGGACAGGTTTTCAAATTTGTGTCTTAACACTATATGATGTGACTCCCCGGGATATGTGCATGTCCCACAGGGAAAATACAGGTTCAGGCTTCCTTCGTCTTCCCGGAAAACAGAAGATTCAAAGCTTCCGATAAGGTATAGCTGATCCGCCTGATGGTATCGTCAATATCCTTGGGCGTCACAAACAGCCCGTTCAGATGAGGAGAGATCAGTTCCCGCACCAGGTCGTACTTTTCCGCCGCAGTGTAACCCTGCAGCACAACGCCCACCCCCCGCAGCGCTTCCGAGGTCTCCAGCGCCGCGATCAGATTTTCCATAGTGTCGTTGACGATCGTGGCTGCGTCCACCACCGTGGGGATCCCAATGGCGATCACCGGAACCCCCACCGTTTCCCGGGTCAGCCCGCCTCTGTGGTTGCCCACCCCGGAACCAGGGCTGATCCCGGTGTCCGAGATCTGGATCGTCCGGTTGAGACGCCGGGAACTTCTGGCCGCCAGGGCGTCCACCGCGATGATCACGTCCGGCTCGGTCTCCGCCACCACCCCGCGGACGATCTCCACGGTCTCCATGCCCGTCTGCCCCATGACTCCCGGCACGATGGCGCTCACCAGGCGCGCCTGCTCCTCGCCCATGGCGTATTTTCCGTACTCCTTCACGATATGCCTAGTGATGTTCAGGTTGTCCACCACCAGCGGACCAAGCGCGTCTGGAGTCACTTTCCGGTTCCCAAGGCCCACCACCAGCACAGAGAGATCCTCCTTGTCACATTTCAGGAAGCCTGCCAGGAACTTTGCCAGTTCCACAGAGATCTCCCTGTGATAGGCCTCGTCAGGCACTGCCATCTCCGGTGCCTCCATGGTAATGTAGGTGCCCACCGGCTTGCCCATCGCCTTCGCTCCATTTTCCGTCTCGATCCGGACCCGGGTGATCCGGATCTCCCGTTCCTCATCATAATCCTCCTCCAGTACAACCCCCTGGATCTCCACATGATCTGACTCGAACCGCTCCTTCTGCTCCAGCGCCAGATCCGTCCTGATACTGTATTTCTCGATCATCCCATCAACCTCACTGAACCTTAAGTCTCACTGCCGCCATTTCCGCCTTTTACCCATGGCGCGCAGCGCTGCTGACAACATCAGTTTTTGCAATATTTTGAGAAATATGTATTGACAGAACCTAAACCTTGGAATAAAATAAATTCGTATGTTTCGTTAGAACGTCCGTGTCCGGCTCTAACGAACTGGAAATCGAGAGAATCGAAATATAGATATTGGAGGTGGACGAGTTGGCTAATATCAAATCTGCGAAGAAGAGGATTTTGGTAAACGAAACAAAAGCGGCTAGAAACAAAGCGATCAAATCCAGAGTTAAAACCTCTGTAAAGAAAGTAGAAGCTGCTGTTGCAGAGAAGAACGCCGAGGCAGCAAAAGAAGCGCTGAAGGCAGCGATCGTGGAGATCGACAAAGCTGGAACCAAAGGTGTTTATCACAAGAATACCTGCTCCAGAAAGATTTCCCGCTTAACAAAAGCAGTCAACGGAATCGCTTAAAAGCATAGACAAAAACAGCCATTTACCGTCATGGCTGTTTTTTATTGTTCAATTGAGGACGTAGCCTTTTGTAAAAAGGCTACGTCCTCAATTGACGTTTACGGTGTACCAAAATGACAATTGGGGTGTACCCAAATGCATTTTAGGGTGTACCCAAATGAACTTTATTCCAGTTTTGAATACCCGAAACTATTAACCAAAGCCTCTACTCTGCTGCCTTCTTTGCACATCGGACACTCGTGAGGATCATAAGCGCGATAGTCCGGCACGTCTTTACTGGTAAAAATGGTTTTGATCTCCATACCTGCAATCTTTGTAACTGCGCTGAAGATCGCACAAATCCCACACACAGTCCCGCCATAATATAAAACGGACTCTATCGCCCTGCTGATCGTTTTTCCTGTAGTAACAGATGCAGCCAGAATCAAAACCTGTTGATTCTTCACCATTCTCTGTTTATTATCCCGGAACATGATCTGCCCAAATGTATTGAATTCCGGCGTCACCACAGAAATGTTATTCCCCGCGCTCAAAGACATCCTGTTAGAATCTGCCAGCTGTTCCGCCAGAAACGTCCCGATCACTTCCGTTTCATCCAGACAAACGATCGTATTTACAAATGTATTTGTCAGATACTCAGCCGCCAGTTCTTTTGCGGTTTCTCTTGAATTATTATGTCTCGTTTTTACTGTAGACATATCAATATACGTATTCAAGTGAGAATTACTGGTGGCAAAATGTCCTTTCAAAATCTTGATTCGCGCCTTTGGGTTCTTCGCCGAGCGCAGGTCTTCTAATCTTTCATCCATTTTCATCACTCCTCCCTTGATTTTAGCTATTTCTTGTTTCCGCAAACATTATTTTCTTATATTTTATCACACTACTCACACAAATTCAGTATATTTTTCTGCATTTGGGTACACCCCAGATTGCATTTAGGTACACCCTAAAACGCATTTGGGTACACCCCGAATCGCAATTGAGGACGTAGCCTTTTTGCAAAAGGCTACGTCCTCAATTAAATAAAAATATTCCCTAGTTATTGATCAACTTATCAGAATCGCTCCAGCTGTAAAGGCTTCTTACTTCTTTGCCCACTTTCTCGGAAGCGTGCTCGCCGGCCAGCTTTCTCATAGCGCGGAAGTGTGCCTGCCCGCCTGCCGGAGACATATCCAGCAGGAACTCTTTTGCGAAAGAGCCGTCCTGGATGTCTGCCAGGATCTTCTTCATGGTCTTGCGGGTCTCCTCGGTGATGATCTTCGGTCCAGTAATATAATCACCGTACTCAGCAGTATTGGAGATAGAGTATCTCATTCCTGCGAAGCCGGACTCATAGATCAGGTCTACGATCAGCTTCATCTCATGTACACACTCAAAGTATGCGTTTCTCGGGTCATATCCGGCTTCTACCAGAGTGTCGAAGCCTGCCTGCATCAATGCGCAGACGCCGCCGCACAGAACTGCCTGCTCGCCAAAGAGGTCTGTCTCGGTCTCGGTGCGGAAGGTAGTCTCCAGGACACCTGCTCTTGCTCCGCCGATGGCCAGCGCATATGCCAGTGCGGTATCCAGCGCTTTGCCTGTGTAATCCTGCTGAACCGCTACCAGACACGGTGTTCCTTTTCCTGCCAGGTACTCGCTTCTTACGGTGTGGCCGGGAGCCTTCGGCGCGATCATGGTAACATCTACATTAGCCGGAGGTACGATCTGTCCGAAGTGGATGCAGAATCCATGTGCGAACATCAGCATATTTCCTTCTTCCAGGTTCGGCTCGATATCCTTTTTGTAAAGCTCGGTCTGTTTCTCATCATTGATCAGGATCATGATGATATCCGCCTGCTTTGCAGCCTCAGCTGCTGTGTAAACCTTCAGGCCCTGCGCCTCAGCCTTCGCCCAGGATTTACTTCCTTCGTAAAGGCCTACGATCACGTCGCATCCGGACTCTTTCAGGTTCAGCGCGTGGGCGTGTCCCTGGCTGCCGTAGCCGATAACCGCGATTTTCTTTCCTTCCAGTAAAGATAAATTACAATCTTCCTGATAATAAATTCTTGCTGCCATTTCAATCATTCCTCCTAAACTTGTGAAATAAATTTTATATAAACAGCGGCAGGGTCCTCCTGTCTCCATTTAATGCTACAACTTCTTGATATTTCCCTCCTGGTCGATCAGGGTAACGTCCCCGATTCCGCGCTTCAGTCCGGTGATGCCGGTCCTGGCAAGTTCCAGGATCTCATAGCCCTCCAGAAGATTTAAGAATGCGTCCAGCTTGGACTGAGTTCCGGTCAACTCCACGATCAGAGATTCCTTCTCCACGTCTACGATCTTTGCCCGGAAAATGTCCGCCACCGATATGATCTCCGCCCGCTCTGAACGGTCCGCCCGGATCTTCGCCATGATCAGCTCGCGGTATACGGAATCTGCCGGATCCAGAACCTTGATCTCGATCACATCTTCCAGCTTGCGCACCTGCTTCTCGATCTGGGACAGGATCAGCTCGTCTCCGCTTGCCACAATAGTGATCCTGGTAAATCTTGGATCTGCCGTTACACCCGCCGTAATACTGTCAATGCTGTATCCTCTCCGGCTGAAAAGCCCGGATATCCGGCTAAGTACGCCGGGGTTATTGTCAACCAACAATGAATAAACTCTTTGCATATGGCACCTCTCTTTCAGATTATTTCAAAAACAGAGTGCGTTCTGTTTTTAAATCATAGCAATATTCCAACTTTTTGTCAAGAGGAACTCCCTATCTTCTTTTAAAAAAATCTCAATCCACAAAGGCAAATATCGGTTCTTTTCCTTCCAGTCCTTTAATGGCCTCTCTCAGCTTTCCCCGCATCTTCTCCCGGTCCCCGGGGAGTTTCCCACGGACCCGCACTTCCAGGAAATCATGAAATCCGTCATATTCTCCATAGGGAAGCTCCAGCAGCTCCAGCAGCCGGTCTTCCTCCTCCAGATTCTCCCGCTCCGGGGCCGGTATGAAACTTCCCTCCCGGATCTTCTCATACAACGGAGAGCTTCTGTGAAGGAAAAGAGAGAAATTCACGATCCGCTCCGGCCCGGTCCGGTTGAAGAACTCTGCCGTCGCCTCTGCATTTTCCCTTCCCCGGCCCTGTCCGGCGATCCCGGTCATCATATGGGCGTCATAGACAAGCCCTGCCGCTTTCAGCCGTCCGATGGCGTCATAGGCCTGAGAAAGGGTGTGATCCTTCTTCATGAACCGAAGCACGTCATCCAGCCCCGTCTCAATCCCCAGATACAAATGCCGGACCCCTTCCCGGAACAGCTTCTCAAGCTCCTTATCGGATTTCTTTTGTATTCCCGTCACCGTGGCGTCCATATTGACGGTCCTGCACTCGGGAAAATACCGGTGGATCAGGTCCAGGATCTCCAGCAGACGCTCTGTCTCAAGATCAAAGGCATTGCCGTCTCCCAGGAAGATCTTCTCCGGCCTGCCGCCTGCTGCCTGCACCCTCTGCAGTTCTCCCTCGATCTGTTCCAGAGGAAGGAGGCGGAACCACAGATGTTTGAACAGCATGCAGAACCGGCACTGGTTATAAGAACAGCCCACCATCACCGGCAGCATGAAAGATCCCCGCTCCATGGGCGCTCTGCAGATCTGACCTTCGTATTCCATCCCATCCTTCTCCTTTCTGCCAAAACTCCTTTTCCTGTTATCCCTGCATTCGCTGCAGGGAAGAGAGCAAAGCCTCATAGTTTTCTACAGATGCCGGAACAAACACCTTCTTCACAAACTCTTCTCCGCCTGCTCTTTGAACCAGACAGGAAACCTCACATCCTCCCGCCCTTTCCCGCAGCTTTCTCACCTGCGTCACTTCATTCCCATAATCTTTCGCGCCTCCGGAAGCCATCACTCTCTCCACCGCCCGGTTCCGGCGGATCTCCCGCAGCGCTTTGGCCGTTTTCCAGACATCTTCCAGATATGCCAGCGGATTCCCTCCATGGAAGCCTCCTATGGGGCTTGCCTCTGTAAACTTCTGGAAAGCAGGCATTGTATAGTCAAACAAATAAATCCTTCCCCACTCGTCTCTTACAAAGACACAGAGCAATCCCTGGCTTCGGATCCCAATCTGATGTGCGCAGACCACAAGAGCCACAGTGATCCCCACTACCGCCCCAAGCAGAAATCCCGCCCGGGTCTGAACCGGCAGATAAATACTGATTATGCTCAGACCGATGATCAGCAGGAACGCGGTCAAAAAAACCGCTGCCAGACAGAAAAACCGCAGCCGCACAAAGCGGTCCGCTCCAGCCTCCTCCTGTTCCCACACATAGAACCCGGTGCTTCCATAGATATCTTTTGGTCTATAAGAAGCATACGGATCCTCCGGCCTTTGTCTCCTGCCATGTTCCGCAAATCTCATCATTTTACTTTCTTTCCGTAAAATACCAGTCCCACTACCCCAGGGCCTGCATGGGTCCCGATACTGGGGCTTACGTCATTGATCACCACATTCGTAAACCCAAGCTCTTCCGCCTGGCCGGCCACCAGCTTTGCATCCTCCAGGCAGTCCCCGTGGATCACGGCCACCGTCCGGTCCTTCCCAAACCGCTCCAGATCCAGGGATTCCTCCATCTTTGTCACCAGGGTCTTCAGGGCTTTCTTCCTTCCCCGCACAGTGCCTGCCGATTCCAGCTTTCCTTCCGCCGTCACCGTGAGAAGCGGCTTGATGTTGATCATGCTTCCCACCACTGCCGTAGTTTTGGAAACTCTTCCGCCCCGCTGCAGATGATGCAGGTCGTCCACGGTAAACCATACATTTACATGGTCCCTTTCTTCCTCCAGCACTTTCAGCACTTCCTCCATCCCTTTCCCTTCCCGGCGAAGGAGCGCCGCCCGCATCACGGACACGCCCTCTCCCAGAGACGCGTTCAGGGAATCAAACACCTGGATCTTCCGGTCCGGATATTCTTCTGCCAGATCTCTTGCCACCACCTGCACATTGCCGCAGCTTCCGCTGAGGGCGCTGGAAAATGCCACATGGAGGATGTCTTTGCCTTCCTTCAGGATCTTCTCAAATTTCTCCCGGATCACCTCCGGATTATTGGCCATAGACTTGGGCAGCTCGCCCTTGCGCATGGTCTCATAAAATTCCCTGGGCTCCATATTTAACTCATCCCCGTACACCGTCTCTCCAAACATATAGTACTGGGGGATCACAGGGATCTCATACTCTCTCAAAAATTCTGCCGGGACATCGGAATTCGAGTCCGTAGTCAGCACATACTCTGCCATTTGCTTCTCCTCCTTTTTCTCTGCTACTCATTATAGCTCACATCATAGAGATCATCAAATGGAATCTTTGTATTCACGATCTTCAGCACCCTGGCCGTCCGGTCGATCCTGGAGACCATCCCGGTCACTTTCAGGTATTCTCCCTCCCGGAAATAAACCGCCGTCACCACATCCTGAACACGGATCTGCCGCAGCTTCCCATCCAGCTGTTCCTGGTAATCTTCAGAAAATTCCACTTTTGGCACTATAATCTTCTCTTTCCTTCGAAGGGCCGCAGGATAACCCTTCAGCGCCGCAAAGGGAAGAAACTGCTTGGCCCGCTCTTTCCTGCTCATCTTAACTCTCTCCACTTTTATGCCCTCCGATCTGCAGATTTCTCTCCCTCGTGGTTGCCCCCTTCTGCAGGTTCATTCCCTTCAGGACTGCATTTTTCCCGTATTTATCCTTAATATCCAGCACAGCTTTCTGCAGCCGCCTCTCCCGCTCTTCCTCCATGGGATCGGAGAACAGGTCATACTGGCGATAGCCCTCATCCCTCACCCGACAGCAGGTCAGCGTCATCCGTCGCACCGGAAGCCCCTTATCCACTATTCTTTCATAGAGCGCCTCCGCGGCTGCCACCAGCCGTGTCCCGGAACTGGTCGCCGTCTCAAGGGAAACTGTCCCATGAGCCGGCTTCTCCCCCAGCCGGTTAGAATAACCCACATGAAGAGTCAGCCCGTCTGTGACCAGATCCTTCTCCACAAGCTCCAGGCTCAGAAGGTCTGCCATCTCCTTTACCACCAGCTTCCCCTCCTGGAAATCATAATCCCTGGGAAGCACCTGGCCACTGCCCACAGAATTGGTCCTGGGCGCGTAAGCTTTGATATCCCCGATGGTCACCGGCTCCCTTCCCCAGGCATGATCGATGAGAAGCTCTGCGTCAACCCCAAAGAGATGGTACAAAAGGTCCTCCTCCGCCTGCGCCACTTCCTTCATGGTTCGGATCCCCACGGATTCCAGCCGTGCGGCAATCCCTTTTCCCACCCGCCAGAAGTCGGTCAACGGGCGGTGCTCCCAGAGACTCTCCCGATAGGACTCTTCTGTCAGTTCTCCGATGTGATCCTCCACATGCTTGGCTGTGATGTCCAGCGCGACCTTGGCAAGATACAGGTTGGTCCCGATCCCTGCCGCCGCCGTGATCCCCGTCGTCCTATACACATCCTCCATTATCCTCCCCGCCAGTTCCCGGGCAGTCATCCGGTACATGGACAGATAATCCGTCACATCCAGGAAGACCTCATCAATGGAATACACATGGATATCCTCCCTGGACACGTACTTCAGATAGACGGCATAGATTTCCGCAGAGACTTCAATGTACAGCTTCATCCGGGGCGGGGCGATCACATATTCGATCCCCTTGGGGATCTCAAACAGCCGGCAGCGCCCCGGCACCCCAAGGACCTTCATGGCAGGCGATACCGCAAGGCAGATAGTCTTCTCCGTGCGCTCCGGATCCGCCACCACCAGATTTGCCGTCATGGGATCCAGCCCCCGCTCCCGGCATTCCACGGAAGCGTAAAAGGATTTCAGGTCGATACAGAGATAACTTCTCTCCAAATCATCACCTCCAAAACAGAACGTATGTTCTGTTTCTATATCCTACCACAGATCTGATTTCTATTCAATGCCTGAGCTGAAACTTCTTGAAATTGTTAAAATCCCTCATGCTTTTTCACATGAGGGATTCATCCATAAACCCAATATTCAATTTACTCATCAGTGCCTCCTGCAAAACCTGAGAAAAATTTACTCCTCTGGCAACTGCCTCCTCATTCATCCACTCTGGGATACTGAGAGTCTTTTTAACCGCTTTGGAATTATGTTTTCTCTGATATTCCAGCATATCAAATTCTATCACTACCAAAACACCGTCATCCACAACAACCTGGTCCATCTCAGAAGGGATCGGAAGTTCTTCTTTCTCTTTTTTCCTGCTCACAAGCGCAAGCCCCAATGCTTCAACAGCCATCTCGTATGCCTGTGTCATATCACCTCCTTCTGTTAAACACTCTGGAAAATCTGGAAAAGATACCCAGAATCCTCCTTCTTCTGCTCTGTGAAATACCGCCGGATAAAATAATTTATTCATATTATGAAACCTCCCATTTATTTCAAACCCGCCCGTTTCAATATGACCCTTCTCTATTTCATCACGTATTTTTACGTATTTCAAAGTGGTTTCTTAATAATTAGTTGGAAAATATAAGAATTTAATAAAACGAATTGCAAACAGATAAAAATTATATATGGCAGCAACCCGGGTAAAACCCGAATTACTGCCATACCATACAGAATTAATTCCATTCAGAAACGGATCCGTTCTTCCTAGAACTTTCCTTCTTTCGCTGCTTCCTCAATGGAAACTGCAACCGCTACCGTCATACCAACCATCGGGTTGTTGCCGGCGCCGATAAGGCCCATCATCTCTACGTGAGCCGGTACAGAAGAAGATCCTGCGAACTGCGCGTCAGAGTGCATACGTCCCATGGTATCGGTCATACCGTAGGAAGCCGGTCCTGCCGCCATGTTGTCCGGATGAAGAGTACGTCCGGTACCGCCGCCGGAAGCAACGGAGAAGTACTTCTTCCCTGCCTCTACGCATTCCTTCTTGTAGGTTCCTGCAACCGGATGCTGGAAACGGGTGGGATTGGTGGAGTTTCCGGTGATGGAAACGTCTACGCCCTCTTTCCACATGATGGCAACGCCCTCGCGCACATCGTTGGCTCCGTAGCAGTTTACTTTGGAGCGCAGTCCGTCGGAGTAAGCGATCCGCTGTACTTCCTTCAGCTCGCCGGTGAAATAATCATACTCAGTCTGCACATAGGTAAATCCGTTGATCCGGGAAATGATCTTGGCAGCGTCTTTTCCCAGTCCGTTCAGGATAACTCTAAGAGGTTTCTTTCTTACTTTGTTTGCCTTCTCGGCAATACCGATAGCTCCTTCCGCAGCCGCGAAGGACTCGTGTCCTGCCAGGAAGCAGAAGCAGTCTGTGGTCTCTTCCAGAAGCATCTTGCCCAGGTTTCCGTGTCCCAGACCTACCTTACGCTGATCAGCCACAGATCCCGGGATACAGAAAGCCTGCAGGCCTTCTCCGATGGCTGCCGCAGCGTCCGCAGCGTTTCTGCAGCCCTTCTTGATCGCGATGGCCGCGCCGGTGATGTAAGCCCAGCACGCGTTCTCGAAACAGATAGGCTGGATCCCCTTGATCTGGTTGTAAACGTCAAGCCCGGCATCCTTTGTGATCTTCTCTGCTTCTTCCAGGGAAGCGATGCCATAGCTTCCTAATACTTCATTGATTTTATCAATTCTTCTTTCATATGATTCAAATAAAGCCATTTATGTATCCTCCTGAATTATAGCGTTCTTCTTACCACGACTACTCTTTACGCGGATCGATGATCCTTGCCGCATCGTCCACACGTCCGTACTGTCCTTTTGCCTTCTCCCATGCATCGTTGGGGGTGTCTCCGCCCTTGATGAAATCGGTGAATTTTCCAAGGTTTACGAACTGATAGCCGATGATCTCGTCATGGTCATCCAGGGCGATCCCAGTTACATAGCCTTCTGCCATCTCAAGATAACGGGGACCTTTTGCCAGAGTTCCGTACATGGTTCCTACCTGAGAGCGAAGTCCCTTTCCAAGGTCTTCCAGGCCGGCTCCTACCGCAAGTCCGTTCTCAGAGAACGCGCTCTGGGTTCTTCCGTATACGATCTGGAGGAAAAGCTCTCTCATGGCTGTATTGATGGCGTCACAGACAAGGTCTGTATTCAGCGCCTCTAAAATAGTTTTCCCCGGAAGGATCTCAGAAGCCATGGCTGCGGAGTGGGTCATTCCAGAACATCCCAGCGTCTCTACCAGAGCCTCCTGAATGATCCCGTCTTTTACATTCAGGGTGAGCTTACATGCTCCCTGCTGCGGTGCGCACCAGCCTACACCGTGGGTAAAACCGGAAATGTCCTTGATCTCCTTTGCCTGTACCCATTTTGCCTCTTCCGGGATCGGAGCTGGTCCGTGATTCGCGCCCTGCGCTACCGGACACATCATTTCTACTTCGTGTGAATAAATCATTTTTAAACTCCTTTCAACTATGAATCTTTTCTGTCGTAAAGGTTGTTAGAACTTTAACACCATACCACTTTTTATTTTCTCACAGATTTATTTATTCGTCAATTACTAGTTTTCCCCAGGCCGGAACAATTCCCACATCCGGCTGTCCTGCCTGTAGGGCTCCAGCTCTTCCTCTGTGAAATCCGCCGTCACCCATCCCCGGGACAGGCGCATATCATCCTCGCTGCGGAAAGCGTAGGTAAATCCTACCCTCAGGCCATCTCCTGTAAGGACCAGATTAGCGAAATACCGGCCGTCGATGATCTCCCCGGTCATGGTCCCCAGGAAGGCCTCATCGGAGAGTTCCGCCGCCGGATAGTTGTCCGGATCCTTCTCCTTGATCTTCGCCCGCCACAGATCTACAAATGTTTCGTCCGCACGGAGCACATCCTGAACATCGTAGACCTCAGCCGTCTCAAGATCAATGACCCGGGTGCGCAACGCCAGATATTCCCCGTAAACAGAACCGGTGAAATAATGGTCCTCATAGATCACGCACAGCAGCCGGTCATCCATATAGGTGACCCGGTACTTCACCTGGCTTCCCAGATAAAGTTCCTCCTGCTCCGCCAGGAAATCCTGGATCTCCTGGGTGGGATTCAGGTAATAGGTATTGGCGTTGCCCATGGCGGCGTCTTTCAGGATCTGGTTTACTTCTTGATCCTTCCCGGAGGGCAGGCCTGACACCTGGGGATAATCAATATCATAATCAATGGTGGCCTCTTCCCTGGCCTCCTTCTCTTTATAGTTCTCTTCCGTCAGCTGATAGCTTACGTCTGAGGCGACATAAGCCGGGATATCATCGATCCCCTCATCCTCTGCCGGGGCTTCCTCTGCCGGATCTTCTTCCTCATAGCCCGGAAGGACTTCCGTCTCCGGCTCGTCAGGGATCTCTTCCTGCCGCTCTTCCTGACGCTGCACTTCCTGAAGGGATTCCACTTCCCCCACCACTTTCTTTCCAAGAAGGAAGATCAGCAGACACAGTACCAGCACCGCCACACAGACCCCGCCGATGATCAGCCCCATGCGAAATCCATTTTTGTGAGGCTTTAACTCCACCGGGGAGAGCATATCCTCCATGGGGAAAAAAGTCCTCCCGTTCTCCTGGCGCTGTGGCGCGTACACCCGCAGGCCGCACTTTATGAGAAACGGCACCATCTCCTGAGGCGCCTGTGCAGTGATCCGCAGCACCGCGAACTTCTGGCTGCACACCTGACGGAGCATGTCCACGATGGCTGTTCCCATCCCGTGCCTGCGATGCTCCTCCCGCACAAATACGAACAGGATCTGGCCTCCGCAGTCTGCCATGCCCCATCCCAGGAGCCCGGCCGCCAGTCCATCCCCAAAACAGCCGGCCAGGATCAGGTTCTCTTCCTCTGCCTGTCTTAAGATCTCATCCTCCTGCTCCAGCCCGTTAAAGATCCCCGCCGCCAGGCAAAGCGCCCCGTGAATCTCTTCTTTTTCCAGCACACGAATCACCATAGGTTCATCCCTCCCTTTTGTCTCTCTAGTCCATCTGGATCAGATCCCAGAATTCACTGTCCGTGGAAAACTCCTGGGCCTCCTGGAAAGAATAAGGCGCCGTGACCCAGACATAGCCCAGATCATTTGCGTCTCCTTCCGGATAGTTCAGATCGAATCCGATCTCCACTCCCTGGCTGTCCACGAAGAAATTGGGAGTGTACACCCCGCTCTCATCCTGGCCCTTCAGCGCCTGGATCAGCTCCTTTGGATCCGCCTCTTCCAGGAACCCGTCGTTGTCCGCTTCTTCCCGCATAACTTCCAGCCAGTCCGCCACAAAGGCCTCATCCAGCTTCACGATGTCCTCCACCTGGTAGACTTTCCCATCCTGAAGACTGATGTTGATGGTCCTGAGATCCATGTTGGCCACGTCCATGCTTCCTTCATAACTCTGATCCTCGAAGGCGATGCTGATAAAATCCTCCCCCGCGAAGCAGATTTTATAGCTTCCCATACTTGCCAGGACCGGGACCTGTTCCGTCAGCACCCGCTCCTTGATCTCCTCCGTGGGGCTGGTATAGAGTTCCTCCACCTTGGCAAGGGCGCACTCCCTGATAGCCTCGTTTACCTTGGCCTCTACCCCGGGATCCAGCCCCTCCAGCACCGGATAGGGGATCTGAAACTGGATCAGGGTGGACTGTTTCTCCGTATCGGTAAACTCGTAGCTCTCTTCCTGGATCTCATAGGAAAGATCTTCCGCCACATAGGCAGGGACTCCATCCAGGCCGCTGATCTGGGAGTCCTCCTCTCCGCCGTCCCAGCCATCGCTGCCGTCCCAGCCGTCGCTGCCGTCCCCTGGAATGTCGAAGAAATCTTCCTGCCCCTCTTCCGGCTGCTCCCAGACCTGGGAGTCCTGGACCCGCTCCTGGATCCCCTGGTAAATGTTGCGGATCAGGAACACGCCGCCTATCAGGATCAGCGCCACCAAAAGACCTGCTGCCACCACAGCCGCAATCACCGGGACCCGGGATTTTGCCCGCACCGGCTGCACCAGGCCCGCGCTGGCAATTACAGACATGGGCACAAAGGGAATCCCGTTTTCCAGGCTCTCCGGTCCGTCCACGTGCATTCCCATCCGCTCATAGGCAGGAATCGCTTCCGGTGTGGCGTGCACCCGGATCTCCCGCACACAGAGCTGCTGCACACCGTAATTGTACACCGTCTGGAACAGCAGTTTTCCGATTCCTTTACGCTGCCAGGACTTCTTTACAAAAAACAGGCTGATCAGACCGTCTGACCCCACTGCGATCACCCCCGTCATCTGTCCGCCGTCAAAGGCGCCAAAGAAGATCTGTTCTTTGCTCTCAAACAAGGGGGCTACATTCTCATATTTGATATACTTCTGGAACTCTCCCACTCCCTCCGGCGTCCAGAAGGGCGCCACATCCTGGGCGAACACCTCCCACACAAGATGAAGGGCCGGCAATAATTCCTGCTGGCTCAGCAGTCTGATCTCCATCGCTTTTCTCTCCTTATTCTGAATCTTGTCTCAACAGTTCCTCCCGGAGGATCGTCAGGGCGTTCACCACCGCATATTCCCGGTTCTTCGCCCGGTTCCCGGTAAAATGACACATAACCGTCCGGGTATTCCCGCCAACGCAGCATCCAATATACACCAGACCTACCGGCTTCTCCTTAGTTCCTCCGTCCGGTCCCGCGATCCCTGTCACAGAAAGCGCCGCCTGCGCTTCTGCGTGGGCCGCCGCGCCTTCCGCCATCTCCCGGGCCGTCTCAGGACTTACCGCGCCGTGAGCCTGCAGGGTCTCATGGCGTACCCCCAGAAGCTTTTCCTTGGCTTCATTGGAATAGGTGATGTACCCTTCCCGATATACCCCGGAAGCTCCGGGCACATTCATGATCCGTCCGGCAAGAAGCCCGGCTGTACAGGACTCCGCCGTAGTCAGGGTCATATGCCGCTTCTCCAGCATTTTCACCAGATCCTCTTCCAGCGTCACCTCTTCCCGGTTGGTAAAGATGCGGTTCCCGAATCTCCGGTACAGCTCCTCTTCCACCGGCCGGATCAGCGCTTCCGCCTGCTCCTCGCCCACCGCCCTGGCGGTGATCCTCAGATGTACTTCTCCAGTCTTGGCGTAGGGAGCCAGCGTAGGATTGGCCTGTTCCATCAGATCCGTGATCTGATCCTCCACCTGGCTCTCTCCCATCCCGCAGATCTTGATCATATGAGAGTAGATCCCCTCCGGTTCCCGCCGGTTTAAATACGGTGCGATATCCCGCTCAAACATGGGCCGGATCTCATTGGGAGGACCTGGCAGAAGGATGGCAGTCCTGCCCTTCCCTTCCTCTACGTCTCCCTCCAGGATCAGTCCCGGGGCGGTCCCGTTGTGATTATCCACCACAGTGGCACCCTCCGGCACCAGGGCCTGCTTCCAGTTGTTGGCGGTAAGCTTGCGCCCGCTGCGGTCGAAATATTCCTGGATCCTTTCTCTGGTATGGGGGTCTTCTCTCAGTTCCCGGCCGAAGACCTTTGCCGTCACTTCCTTGGTAAGGTCGTCTTTGGTGGGCCCCAGGCCTCCGCTTAAGATCACAATATCAGACCGGGACAGGGCCCTTCTTAATTCTTCCTCCAGCCGCTCTTCATTGTCCCCCACCACGCTCTGATGATAGCAGGACAGCCCAAGGAGCGCGCAGCGCTCCGCCAGGTAAGCCGCGTTGGTGTTCACAATATTCCCCAAAAGGATCTCAGTCCCTACAGAGATCAGTTCTACCGTCATCTTTTACATGCCTCCCTTGGTAAGCACCTGTACATTTTTCGCCACATAATCCACCAGGGATACCACAGTCAGTACCAGGGACAGCCAGATGAGCACCGTTCCGATCACGTCAAACACTCCGCCCAGATCTGCGATCAGCACGATGATCATGAACATCTGAGAAACGGTCTTGAACTTGCCCCAGTAACTGGCGGCGATCACGATCCCCGCGTCAGAAGCCACCAGACGGAACCCGCTGATGATAAACTCCCGGGCAATGATCACGATGACAAACCAGGCGGCAAGGGTGCCGTCGGGGATCATACAAATCATGGCCGAACACACCAGAAGCTTGTCCGCCAGGGGGTCCATAAACTTTCCGAAGTTGGTCACCAGATTCCGGGACCGGGCGATATGTCCGTCCAGCATATCCGTCAGGCTGGCCACGCAGAACAGGACCAGGGCGATCCACTTGTTGGCCGCGCCTCCCGCGTCCGTCAGCATGAAAAACACGAAAAAGGGCACCATGATCACCCGCAGTACGGTTAACTTATTTGGCAGATTCATCTTAACACCTCTCCTATCAAATCATATTCCAATGCGCCGGTCACTTTTACCTTTACAAAGTCTCCGGTCATCAGTTCCTCTTCTGTCTGGACAAAGATCAGGCCGTCCACCCCGGGGGCGTCCATATAGGTCCGTCCCACATAAGCGTTCTCATCGGCCACCTTGCCCTCGATCAGGACCAGCATTTCCCGGCCCTTCATCTGCTCCGCCCGGTCAAAGGCGATCTCCTGCTGCAGCTCCATCAGCTGGGCCTTGCGGTCTTCCTTCACCTCTTCCGGGATCTGATCCGGCATCCGGGCAGCCGGCGTATCCTCCTCCGGGGAGTAGGTAAATACTCCCAGCCGGTCAAATTCCATCTGGTCTACAAAATCCATCAGTTCTTCCTGCTGCTCTTTTGTCTCTCCCGGGAACCCGGTGATCAGAGTGGTCCGGATGGCAATGTCCGGGATGACCTCCCGCAGCTTCCCGATGATATCCACCAGCTCTGCCCGGGACGTGCGCCGTCCCATCCTCTTCAGGATCTCGTCGGAGGCATGCTGGATGGGAAGATCGATGTAGTGGCAGATCTTTGGCTCTTCTTTCATTACCTGGATCAGTTCCTCATCTACTTCTTCCGGATAACAGTAGAGAAGCCGGATCCACCAGATCCCCTGGATCTTGCACAGTTCCCGTAAAAGCCGGGGCAGGGATTTCTCCCCGTACAGATCCTGGCCGTACACCGTGGTCTCCTGGGCTACCAGGATCAGTTCCTTTACCCCCTGTTTTGCCAGATCTTCCGCTTCCTTCACCAGGCGTTCCATGGGAACGCTGCGGTAATTTCCCCGCAGTTTGGGGATGATACAGTAAGTACAGTGCTTATCACAGCCCTCGGCGATCTTCAGGTAAGCATAATGCCCGCCGGTGGTCACCAGGCGCTTCGCTTCCGGCAGCGGCAGGGCGCTGAGATCGTCCACCTGCAGGACTCCCCCTTCTGCCAGCGCCTTCTCAATGGCCTCGGCGATCTTATCATAGGAAGTGGTCCCAAGGACCGCGTCCACCTCCGGGATTTCCTCCAGGATCTCCCGCTGGTACCGCTGCGCCAGGCAGCCGGTGACGATCAGGGCCTTCAGCCTTCCTTCTTTCTTATATTCCGCCATCTCCAGGATGGTCTCGATACTTTCTTCCTTGGCGTCGTGGATGAAACAGCAGGTGTTGATCACGATCACATCTGCCTGAGCCTCGTCGTCCACAATGGACCAGCCCTTCTCATCCAGGATCCCCAGCATGACTTCGGAATCCACCAGATTCTTGTCACAGCCCAGGGAGATAAAAAGTAGATTCATTCCTTCCTCCTTCTTCTTAGAAGAAAGGCAGATACCTGCCGGCATCTGCCTCTTGTTTCCTCGATTCCTTATTCTTCGTCTTCCCCGACGATCGTAACCTTCCCCTGGTTCAGCTCGTCAATGGCGATGGAGAGCGGTTTCTCCCCGTCTTTGGTACGCACCAGCGGCTCCGCGCCGTCAATGATCTCCCGGGCGCGTTTCGCTGTTGCCATCACGATGGAATACCGGCTGTTGACCACCTTGGTCTCGCCCTCTTCTACGTCCTTGTTCACAACCTTCATTAAATCTGTGTAAGATGGATGCAGCATATTCTTTTATTCTCCTTTCAGTTCCTGTCTCATCTTCTCTATAAAATCCATATTGCGGAAACTTTTCCTGTGTTCTCCCTGAATGATCCTGTGGACCTCGTCCACACAGTCCTCCAGCACATCGTTGATCACCAGATAGTCGTACCTGTCCATGCCTTTTGCTTCTTCCCTGGCACGTTCCATCCGGGAGAGGATCACTTCCATGGACTCTGTCCCCCGCTTCACCAGCCGGTCCTTCAACTCCCGGGCCGACGGCGGCGTCACGAAGAGAAGCAGGGTCTCCGGAAACTTCTCCTTCACCTTGAGGGCTCCCTGGATCTCGATCTCCAGGATCACATCCTTTCCTGCCTCAAGCTGCTCTTCCACGTACGCTCTGGGCGTTCCGTAATAATTATCCACGTATTTAGCATACTCTATCAATTGCTCTTTCGCAATCATTTTTTCAAATTCCTCTACCGTCCGGAAGAAATATTCTCTTCCCTCTTCCTCACCCGGCCGGGGGGCTCTGGTGGTGGCGGAAACAGAAAGGGCGTAATTGTCATATTTTTCCATCAGCCGCTTCATGATGGTCCCCTTGCCTGCCCCGGAAAAACCGGATACTACCGTCAGTATTCCTTTATTGCTCATGCAAATCCCTCTGCTTTCTACTCAATATTCTGGATCTGTTCCCGGACCTTCTCGATCTCCGTCTTCAGATCAATGCCCACATTGGAGACTTCCAGGTCATTGGCTTTGGAGAGGATGGTATTGGCCTCCCGGTTCATTTCCTGGGCGATGAAATCCAGCTTCCTGCCGATCCCGCTGTCAGAAGATTCCAGAGTTTCTTTCATATGTACGATGTGGCTTCTTAAGCGGACCAGTTCTTCATCGGTACAGATCTTGTCGGCAAAGATCACCACTTCCGCGGCGATCCGGCTCTCCTCGATCTGGGTATCCTCCAGAAGCTCCTGCACCTTGGCCTCCAGCTTCTCCCGGTACTCTGCGATGATCCTGGGCGCCCGTTCTTCGATATATCCTACCAGCTCCAGCATTCCGGACAGCTTCTCCAGGATATCCTTCTTCAGGTTCTCACCCTCCAGCGTACGGGTCTCCACAAACTGATCGATGGCTCCGTTCAGGGCCTTCTCCAGACCGTTCCACAGTTCCTCCTCATCCAGGGCCTGCTCTTCCATGGTGAGCACCTCCGGACACCGGGAAATGGTGGATACCCGGACATCATTCTCCAGTCCGAAGGTAGTCTCCATCTGCCGGAAATAATCAAGGTATTCCTGGGCCAGCGCCTCGTTATATTTCAGAGACACCTGCCCTTCCGACAGGTCTTCATAGGAAATAAACAAGTCCACCTTCCCTCTCTGGATCCTCTTCTTCAGAAGGTTCCGGATAGAAGTCTCAAAAAAATTCAGCTTCTTGGGCATCCGGATGTTCACATCCAGATAGCGGTGATTCACGCCTTTCATCTCCACGGTAAATTTACGTTCTCCGTCGGCCACCTCACAGCGCCCGAAGCCGGTCATGCTTCTTATCATGATAACAAACTCCATTTCTTTGCATAATGCATCCGTTTTCGTTCCGCATTATTATAAGCTATTTGGCAATTCCCGTCAACCGTGGTATACTTGAACCCAAAGCGTTACCGTTCACACCGTAGCCACTGCGCATGTGGCTGGAGGTACGGGTGTGAACAAATTCTTCACCAGGAAAGGAATATCACTATGGCATTTGACGGGATCACAGTCGCCGCGATCGTACAGGAATTAAAAGAAGCTCTCTGCCAGGGGCGCATCGCCAAGATCGCCCAGCCGGAGGCGGATGAACTTCTTCTCACCATAAAGACACCTGCAGGGCAGAAAAGACTCTACCTTTCTGCCAGCGCATCCCTCCCTCTTATCTACCTGACGGAGGACAATAAGCCCAGCCCTATGACAGCTCCCAACTTCTGTATGCTTCTGCGCAAGCATATCGGGAACGGGCGGATCGTGGACGTCTCCCAGCCCGGGCTGGAGCGGATCATCCAGCTGGATATTGAACATCTGGACGAGCTGGGGGATCCCTGCCGTAAGAAACTGATGGTGGAGATCATGGGAAAACACAGCAATATCATCTTCTGTGACACAGAAAACAAGATCATCGACAGCATCAAGCATGTGTCCGCCCAGATGAGTTCCGTGCGTGAAGTATTGCCGGGACGGACTTATTTTATTCCGGACACCATGGACAAAGAAGACCCGCTGAATGTGGACAAAGACCGGTTCATCCAGACTCTTCTTGCAAAGGCTGCGGCCCTTGGCAAAGCTCTTTACACCGGCTTTACCGGTATAAGCCCCGCCGCGGCCGAGGAGATCTGCACCCTTGCAGGGATCGACTCCTCTCTTCCTGCAAGAGAACTGTCCCCGGATGTGCTGACCCATTTATACCGGCAGTTTTCCTACTATATGGAAGACATTCGGAAAGGAACCTTCCATCCGGTCATCTACTACGACGGGAAGATGCCAAAGGATTTCTCGGTCCTTCCCATGACCCATTACAGCGATTATACCACCCGGGAATTCTCTTCTGTTTCCCAGATGCTGGTCACTTACTACGCCTCCCGCAACGCCCTCACCCGGATCCGGCAGAAAAGCGCAGATCTGCGGCACATCGTCCACACAGCTCTGGAGCGGAACCGGAAGAAATACGACCTTCAGTTCCGCCAGCTCAAAGACACCGAAGGCCGGGATCAGTACCGGGTCTACGGCGAACTGATCAACACTTACGGCTACAGCCTCCCGGAGGGGGCCAAAGAACTTACGGCCCTTAACTACTATGACGGCAAAGAGATCACCATCCCTTTGGATCCCGCCCGGACGCCCCAGGAAAATGCCCAGCGGTATTTCTCCCGGTACAATAAACTGAAGCGGACTTATGAAGCCTTGAGCCAGCTGATCCAGGAGACCAGTGAAGAGATCTCCTACCTGGAATCCGTGGCCAACGCCCTGGAGATCGCGGAAAATGAAGACGACCTGTCCCAGATCAAAGACGAGCTGGCAGGCAGCGGCTACATCCGAAGACGTCCCGGCCAGAAGAAGAAAAAGATCACAAGCCGGCCTCTCCATTACATCTCCAGCGACGGATATGATATGTATGTGGGGAAAAATAACCTGCAGAACGATGAGCTGACCTTCTCCTTCGCCTCCGGAAATGACTGGTGGTTCCACGCCAAGGGCGCCCCCGGCTCCCACGTGATCGTCAAAACCGGCGGAGACGAGCTCCCGGACCGGACCTTCGAAGAAGCAGGGCGGCTGGCCGCCTATTACTCTAAGAACCGGGGCGGCGACAAGGTGGAGATCGACTATGTGGAGAAAAAGCACGTGAAAAAACCAAACGGAGCCAAGCCTGGTTTCGTGGTGTACTACACCAACTACTCCCTGGTCATTGACTCCGATATCTCACAGATCAAAGAGGCTCCTGAACGCTAGGCTTCCAGCGTGCCCGCCAGATAGTCGATGAACTGCTGGGCGGTGCGGCCTGAGAGCCCGCCGTGGTTCAGCTCCCATTTATTGGCTTCCCGCAGCAGTTCTTCCTCAGGAAGCCGGATCTCATTCCTTTTTGCCAGCTGGCGCACGATCTCCTGGAATTCCTTCTTATCTGGTTTCCCAAAGTAGATGGTAACTCCGAATCTTGCCACCAGGGAGAGCTTCTCCTGGACGGTATCGTTGGAGTGAAGCTCTTCGTCCCT
Organism: Massilistercora timonensis; assembly: GCF_900312975.1. Taxonomy (NCBI): domain Bacteria; kingdom Bacillati; phylum Bacillota; class Clostridia; order Eubacteriales; genus Massilistercora; species Massilistercora timonensis. The sequence continues at coordinate 378,239 of NZ_LT990039.1, forward strand.
CTCCTCCTTATCCCGGAAGGTCTCCCGGATGAGATGGCGCCGGTTGGAGGTGGCGTAGATCAGGATGTTGTCCGGTTTTCGCTCCAGGCCGCCCTCGATCACTGCCTTCAGATATTTGTATTCAATCTCGAATTCCTCAAAGGACAGGTCGTCCATGTAGATGATAAACTTGTAATTCCGGTTCTTCACCTGGGCGATCACATCGTTCAGGTCCTGGAACTGGTGCTTGTAGACCTCGATCATCCGAAGTCCCTGGTCATAGTACTGGTTCAGGATGGCCTTGATGGAGGAGGATTTCCCGGTACCCGCGTCTCCAAAAAGCAGGCAGTTATTGGCTTTTCTCCCCTTTACAAATGCTTCTGTATTGTCGATCAGTTTCTTCTTGGCGATCTCATATCCCACCAGGTCGTCCAGATGGACGTGGGCGATCTTGGTGATAGGCAGGATCTCCACTCCTTCTTCTGTGTGTTCAACACGAAACGCCTTGTGAAGGCCGAATTTTCCCACGCCAAATTCCTTGTAGAACTGGGTCAGGGTAGCCTTGAAGGCTTCCGCTGTCTCCGCCTCTGCAAGATGGACCGCCAGCTCACAGATCCGGTCCCGGATCCTCTGGTTGTAAACTTTACCATATCCCTTCGTCCCCTGGTAGCGGGACAGCATGGAGATGCACTCCGCTCCCAGCCGCTCTTCCATTTCCCGGAAGTCATAGTCAAACAATTCCTTGAAGATCCGGAAATCATGAAGAGCCGCCTCATTGATGGTCCCCTGGATCTCTCCCAAGATTTCGCAGGAGGTACTGTAGGCGTTCTCATGGTTGGCCAGAAGGAAGGTAAGATAAGTGTGCCACAGATTTCCTTCAAACCCATGGCTTACTGCCAGTTCCAGGATCTGGTTTGCCGTGTCGAAAAGAAGTCCCTTAAGATCCTCCTGGTTATAGAAATCACTGTCGTAATTCTCCATAAGGAAAGCCATGTCCTGCAGGACTTCCCCTTCCTCTATGTTCTTGTAGATCATCAGTTCATTGACTCTCATATCCTTCACCTTCTTCTTAGTAATTTCCCAGGATCTTCAGGCTGCGGCTCTCTTCCCGCAGGCCCCGGATGGCGTTTTTCACTCCTGCCTCTGCAAGATTCCCTTCAAAATCAATGAAAAACCGGTATTCCCAGCTTCTCCCCTCAATAGGCCGGGATTCGATCTTGGTCATGTTCAGATCGTTATAGATAAAATGAGACAACAGATGATACAGCGATCCGCTCTCATGGGGCAATTCCAGACAAAGACTGATCTTCCTGGCTTCTTTTAAGAATACCTTCTGGTTGGTGACCACGATGAACCGTGTGGAATTACTGGCGTCGTCGTTAATCCCTTCCTTCAGCACACTGAGCCCGTGGATCCTGGCCGCATAGGCGCTGCATACCGCCGCCTGGCTTTTGTCCCCGTCCTCCAGGATCTTCTGGGCGGCGATGGCCGTGTTGGCCACGCTGATCTGCTGCCAGTCACTGTGCTCGTCCAGGAAACGGCTGGTCTGCATCAGAGCTTCCGCCTTGGAGTAGACCCGTCTGATATCCCCAAGATTGGTTCCCGGCAGTCCCGCCAGAGTATGAGTGATGGGAAGGATGGTCTCTCCTACGATATAATTCTCAAACTCCACCAGAAGATCATACATCTGAGCCACCGCCCCGGCAGTGGAATTCTCGATGGGAAGCACCGCGTAATCCGCCGCTCCTTCTTCAATGGCGTACATGGCGTCCCGGAAAGTCCGCACGTGGAAGCTGTTGCAGTCCTTGCCAAAATACGCCTGCATGGCCGCCTGACTGTAAGCTCCTTCCGTCCCCTGGAATACGATCCTAGCATTTTCCTTATCCAGAGAATCGATCTGGATAAAGGGAAGCCTGCCAAGGGCTCCCGCCTGGACCAGCTGCTGATACTGAAGCTTCCGGCTCATAGACATCAGCTGCTGGTACAATTCCTGTATCCCTTTTTTATTAAAATCTGTGGAGACCTTTGCCGCCACATCCGCCAGTTTCTCCCGCTCCCGCTGCCGGTCGAAGACCTTGGAGCCGGTGCGCACCTTGTATTCTCCCACCGCCTCGCAGAGCTTCATCCGCTCTTCATAAAGCCTTACGATCTCATCGTCCACCTGATCCAGCTGTGCTCTTAATTCTCCCAAAGATGCCATATTTTATCTCCTTTTTCGCAAAACTAAAGTGTATTATAATACATTTTCCTCATAAAATCTACAAGACCAGGGCCGCCTTGGAAAAAAATCTCCCCAGGCGTTGAAAAACTTTCCCGTTTAGTATATGATGTATGAAAGATTTTCAATGCATTTCCAATCTTATTTCAAATATGCAATATCCCAGAATCGCAACGGAATATTGATAGATCTTCAAAGGAGGTTTTTATGAGACACTTAATGAGCCCACTGGATTTTTCTGTGGAAGAACTGGACCATCTGATGGACCTGGCGGCGGACATTGAGGCGAATCCGGAGAAATACGCCCATGCCTGCGCGGGAAAGAAACTGGCCACTTTATTCTATGAGCCCAGCACAAGGACCCGGCTCAGCCACGAGGCGGCCATGCTCAACCTGGGCGGCAGCGTGCTCGGCTTCTCCACCGCTGATTCCAGTTCCGCAGCCAAAGGAGAGAGCGTAGCGGACACCATCCGCACCATCTCCTGCTACGCCGATATCTGCGCCATGCGCCATTTCAAGGAAGGCGCCCCCATGGTAGCCGCCCGGCACTCCCGGATCCCGGTGATCAACGCAGGTGACGGCGGACATCAGCATCCGACCCAGACCCTGACAGACCTTCTCACCATCCGCTCCCTCAAAGGCCATCTGGACAACATGACCATCGGCCTGTGCGGAGACCTGAAGTTTGGACGTACCGTCCACTCTCTTATCAACGCCCTGGTCCGCTATCCGGGGATCCGCTTCGTGCTGATCTCGCCGGAGGAACTGCGTCTGCCAAGCTACATCCGCTCAGATGTGCTGGATCAGAAGCAGGTGCCCTATGAAGAAGTCGTCCGCCTGGAGGACGCCCTTCCCAATCTGGACCTGCTCTACATGACCCGCGTCCAGAAGGAACGTTTCTTCAATGAGGAAGACTATGTGCGCATGAAAGACTTCTACATCCTGGACCGCAAGAAGATGGAGCTTGCCCCCAGGGATATGTTTGTGCTCCATCCCCTTCCCAGAGTCAATGAGATCTCCGTGGAGGTGGATGACGATCCAAGAGCCGCCTACTTTAAGCAGGCCCAGTACGGAGTCTATATAAGGATGGCGCTGATCCTGACACTGTTGGAGATTGAGGTATAAGAAGGAGGCCAAAACATTATGGTAAATAATACACTGACCGTCGGACGTATCGAGGAAGGCTTCGTCCTGGATCACATCCAGGCCGGCCGCAGCATGGATATCTACAAATATCTCCACCTGGACAAGCTGGACTGCTGCGTCGCCATCATCAAGAATGCCAGAAGCAACAAGATGGGCCGCAAAGACATTATGAAGATCGAGTGCCCCATTGATTTCATGGATCTTGACATCCTGGGCTTCATCGATCACAACATCACCGTTAATATTATCAAAGACAGCGAGATCGTGGAGAAGAAATGTCTCCACCTTCCCAAGGAGATCACCAACGTGATCCGCTGCAAGAATCCCAGATGCATCACTTCCATTGAGCAGGGACTGGATCACATCTTCGTGCTCACAGATCCGGAGAAGGAAGTGTACCGGTGTAAGTACTGCGAAGAGAAATATCACGGGAGATAGATTTGTCGTGTGCTTTGTTGAAAAGCGGGGACCGGCGATTGCTCCGAGGCTGACGCTTAACCTCCGCAATCATCCGGCCCCCGCCTTATCGCCAACTCACCCGGCAAACGCCTGAATCGTCAAGATGTTTCTGCGGAAGAATGTGGAACAGGGAAGCACATATAGCCTGCAGATAGAAACCAGAAAGGTTCGCGAAGAATCCTTAACATCAAAACACCTGTAATTTCATGATCAGAGCAATTCGCAAGGAAATCTGATGATTTCCCTGTTTAGGCTCTTCTCAGATTTGACTGGAAGTCAAATCTTCGCATGAAATTGCAGGTGTTTTTCTGTAACGGATTCTAACGCTTCCATATGGTTTCTATCTGCAGGCTATATGTGCTTCCCTGAACATTTTTCAGTTCACAGAAACATCGCGATAAACATGAAATTCGCGAGCAAGACGATAAGCCGGGTTATGTCGTTGGGTGATCATCTATCTAGGCCTGCCGTTACCGGCAGGCTCCAGCAGCCTACCTAAGACGTGACGGGCCGCCACATCGTCTTCTCTCGGCCTTGCTTCGGATGGGGTTTACATGTGCCCCCGCTGTTACCAGCGGGGCGGTAGTCTCTTACACTGCCCTTCCACCCTTACCTCCCCTGGGGGAGGCGGTACATTTCTGTTGCACTTTCCTTGGAGTCGCCTCCACCGGACGTTATCCGGCATCCTGCCCTGTGAAGCCCGGACTTTCCTCATCTGCGGCCTTTCGGCGCCTGCAGCTGCGATCACCTGTCTTACTCGCAGTTTCTGATTGTATCACAAAAATCAGGATTTATCAATTATCAATAGTATCTTCCGCCAGGTCTTCTCCGTCCGCCGCGCCGGTAGCCAGCGCGTCGCACCGCTCGTTCTGGGGGTGACCGTCATGGCCTTTGACCCAGATAAACGTTACCTGATGAGGTTCCTTCGCCGCCAGAAGCCGTTTCCACAGATCAATGTTTTTCACCGGCTCGTTCTTGCCACGCTTCCAGCCTTTTCTGACCCAGTTTTCAATCCAGTGCTGGTTAAACGCATCCACCAGATATTTGGAATCAGAATAAAGATTCACCTGGCAGGGCCGGTTCAGGGCCTCCAGCCCGGCAATGGCCGCCATCAGTTCCATCCGGTTGTTGGTGGTCTTCCGGTAACCCTGGGAAAGTTCCTTTGTATGAAGATTTCCTTTGGTGTCCCGGTATTCCAGGACCGTGCCATAGCCGCCGGGGCCCTCCGGGTTCCCTCTGGCCGCTCCGTCTGTATAGATATCTACCTGCATTTCTTTTCTCTCCTTATCCAATCTCAAACTCCTGGGGGGCTTTGGTGATCCGCATCACCTTGTCCCGGTAGGAAGATGCCTCAGGGTTCTCCATAAGCCGCTCCCAGACTTCATAATGTCCCCACATGTGCATGGGGAAAACTACTTTTGTGTCGGTATGCTTCATAAAATAATCCATTCCCCAGTAATACTGCTCCTCCTGCCGGGGATCCAGCGGAACAAAGGCCACGTCGATGGCCTGTCCTTCCATCTTGCCGATCTCATACTGGTAATTCCGTTTCATCATCTCGTTATAGGCCCGGCTCTCTTCCTCCCAGTGCCACCAGTTCAGATCCCCCGCATGGTAGATGGTCTTCCCTTCCGCCTCCACCAGGAAGGCCACACCGGCGTCGGTGGAGCGAAGCGTCCTTACAGAAAGCCCGTCCAGGGTAAGCTCCTGCCTAGGCGCCAGGTAATATACACCCTCGCCGGGAGCGCTTTTCGCCGCGGCATTTTTCCGGATATCCTTAGACAGGATGTAGGTCACGTCCCGGTCCCCGGACCAGGCAAAGATCTTCTTCTGGAAATGATCCTGATGGGCATGACTGGAAAATACATAAAGCTTCCTGTCAGACGTTCCAGCAGGAAGCTCTCCTCTGTAATAATCAAAGATCAGCAGCTTATCCCCAAGATCCACCGCGAAACCACTGTGGTCAAGGTATGTGATCTTCATCTTCTATGCTTCTCCCTTCACTACATCCACTGCATGGGCAATCTCCGGAAGCAGATAGGAAAGGCACTCTTTGGCCGCCCCTGCTTTCCCGGGAAGGTTGACGATCACCACATCTCCACGGATCCCGGCCACACCCCGGTTCAGCATAGAGCGTTTCGTCAGCTTCATCATGTGCACCCGCATCATCTCCGGGATCCCCGGGATCAGCCGTTCTGCCACATCCATTGTAGCCTCCGGCGTAAAGTCCATGGGACCGCAGCCTGCTCCGCCTGTAGTCAGTACCAGATCTGCCAGATGGTTATCCGCCATCCGCTGCATGATAGTGGCAAGCACTTCACGGTCTGTGGGGAGAGCTTTCTGGAATACCACCTGGTATCCGGCGTCCTCTACGATCTGCCGGATGGCTGCCCCTGCCTTATCTTCCTCTTTTTCTCTGTAAACATCTGTATTTGCTGTAAGGATCGCAATTCTCATAATGTACCTCCGTATTTTCTCCTAACGTGTCTCACATAGTAGCATTTTAACGCTTTTGGTCGAAGATTGCAAGCACTCAAATAATGATGCACACCAGACCGCCGTTGCTGTCGTTGACGATCTTCTGCATAGTATCCTGCAGCTTCTCCTGGCTGGCGTCCCCGATCATGGAGATCTTATTCCTCATCCCGTCCATCACCAGTTCCTCCACAGATTTCCCGAAGATATTGGTCTCCCAGATACCGCCCTCGCTCTCCTTTTTCTCCTTAATGTAGTCCACAAGGTCCTGAGCCTGCTGCTCATTTCCCACAATAGGCGCGATCTCTGTTTCGATATTCGCCCGGATCAGATGGATGGAAGGGGCTTCTGAATGGATCCGGACGCCGTATTTATTCCCCTGCCGGATGATCACCGGATCTTCCAGGATGATCTCTTCCCTCCGGGGGCTCACCACCCCGTAGCCTTTCATCTTCACCGCGGCAAATGCATCTTTGACCTCCTCATACTCTGCCTTCAGTGCCGAGAGATTCTTCATAGCCTGGATCAGTTCATACTGGCCGGCAATGGGGATGCCGGTCAGTTCGCTTAAGGTCTCATAATAGAACTGCTCTCCCACATCGATCCTGAGACGTACACATCCTGTGTCCATCCCGATATGCTCCACCCGCAGATCTTCTATGTAAGGGCTCTCCGGCGCCGGGATTCCTGCAGCCACATCCCTGATCTCTTCCAGACGGTCCAGGACCTTTCGCGCATGCTCCACCAGATCCTGCCGGATCCTGTGATCTTCCGGCAGCATCTCCACCCATCTGGGAATAAAGAACTGGACTTCTGAAACCGGAAATTCATAGAGCACCGCCTCCAGAATCCGGCAGATATCTTCTTCCTTCAGCTGCTGGCAGTTCACCGGCAAAGCCCGCACCCCATAGGTCTCCTCCAGTTCACGGGCCAGTCTCCCCGCCTCTTCTCCCAGAGGCCTGCGGGAATTGACAAGGACCACAAAGGGCTTGCCGATCTCCTGAAGTTCCCGGATAGTCCGCTCTTGGGCCTCTCGGTAATTCTCCTTTGAGATCTCGCCGATACTTCCGTCCGTAGTCACCACCAGACCGATGGTGGCATGCTCCCGGATCACCTTGCGGGTACCGATCTCCGCCGCTTTGGTAAAGGGGATCTCATAGTCAAACCAGGGCGTCTTCACCTGCCGTTCCTGTCCTCCTTCAATATGCCCGGACGCTCCCTCCACCATATATCCTACGCAGTCGATCAGCCGGACCCGCACGTTGGTCTCCTCTGACAGAGAGATTTCCGCCGCCTCTTTGGGCACAAATTTTGGCTCCGTGGTCATGATCGTCCGGCCGGAGGCAGACTGAGGCAGCTCATCCCGGGTCTGGGCTTTCTCATGCTCATCTTCCATATGCGGGAGTACCAGCACATCCATGAAACGTTTGATCAGTGTGGACTTCCCGGTCCGCACCGGCCCCACCACTCCTATGTATATCTCACCTTTTGTTCTGGCCTGTATATCCTTATAGAGTTGGAATGTGTTCATTCGAATACCCCCTTGCTGTGCTGGTAACAGTGTATGTGTGGGTGATCCCTTTTAGAACCCCGGGCAGGAAAAAGCGGTATGGCCCTTTCCCGGCCATACCGCTTTTTCATCCTGTCCGTTTATTCCTTCCATGTAAGAGAGCTGTGCTCTGTCTTGCTGTCCCGGAGCATCAGCTCATTAACCGCCTCTCTGGGATCTTTCCCCTGGAAAAGAATTTCATTTACCTTATCAATGATGGGAAGGGATACTCCGTATTTCTCCCCCAGCTTCACCGCCGCTTTGGTTGAATATACGCCTTCCACCACCATGTTGACTTCCTTCATGGCTTCTTCCATGGACTTGCCCTGCCCCATCAGATAACCGGCCTTCCGGTTCCGGCTGTGAACGCTGGCACAGGTTACGATCAGATCCCCGATACCGGTCAGGCCGGTAAAGCTCTCAATGGATCCGCCCATCTTAACTCCCAGCCTTGCGATCTCCGCGATCCCCCGGGTGATGAGGGCCGCCTTGGTATTGTCGCCGTATCCCATACCATCGGCGATACCAGCTGCCAGGGCGATCACGTTCTTCAGGGAGCCGCCCAGCTCCATTCCCAGGATATCCGGGCTGATATAGACACGGAACACTTCACTCATGAACATTCCCTGCAGATACTCCGCCGTCTTCTTGCTCTTCGCGCCGATCACCACGGTGGTGGGAAGTCCCCGTCCCACTTCCTCCGCGTGACTGGGACCGGACAGCACCGCCACATCTGCCTGAGGGATCTCCTGTTCGATCTGCTGAGAAAGGGTCATCAGCGTGCTCTCCTCGATTCCCTTGGCCACATCTACAATGATCTGCCCTTCCCTGATATAAGGACACATCTTTTTCGCCGTGCTCCTGGTAAAAGGCGACGGAACCGCCATCACGATGAAGTCCCGCCCGGTAGCCGCAGCTTCCAGATCGCTGGTGAACTCCATATCCTCCGGAATCTTCACTCCCGGAAGCTTACTCTTGTGCTCCCGCTCTTTTGAGAGCATCTCCACCTCTTCCTCGCTGATGGACCACACCGTAACCTTATGTCCGTTCTTGTGGAGCAGGAGCGCAAGGGCGGTTCCCCAGCTTCCCGCACCCATGATCCCTACATTTGCCATGCTGATCTCCTCCTTTATGTATGGCTTCTATGATTCTTTCCCGACACTGAGCTTATTCTCCGTGCCGTTTAATAATCTCCCGATATTGGCCCGGTGCTTGAAAAATGCGGAAAGCACCAGGAAAACCGCGATCCCGTACATCTCATGGAGATACCCTGCCTCAATGCCGTATCCTCCCATCTGTCCGTACACGATCACCTCGATCATATAGACGGTGACTACCACGAGAGACCCTACCGACACATATCTGGTAAGCGCCACTGTCCCCACAAACACCGCGATACAGATCAGGATCATCCAGATATTGGTGGTGCTGGCGATCATGCCCGCCGTCACCGCGATCCCCTTGCCGCCTTTGAACTTCATATAGAAGGGATAGTTATGCCCCAGCACTGCTCCCAGGCCCGCGTACATGGCCAGCATGGGAACCATCTCTGCATGGTTTCTTCCATAGATCAGATGTACGATCACCACCGCGATGATACACTTAAAGCAATCCCCCAGGAAGGTGACAAGCCCAGCCTTCCATCCCAGCGTCCGCAGAGCGTTGGTGGTGCCCACATTGCCGCTGCCTTTCTGCCGGATGTCCACATGGTGCAGCTTCCCGTAGAAATAACCGGTCTCGATCAATCCAAGGGCATACCCGATGATCACACAAATCAGACGTTCCATCTCTAATTCTCCTTCCCCTTTCTCTCACGCACGAAAAACTTCAGGGAAGTTCCCCGGAAGCCAAAAGCCTCCCGGATCTTGTTCTCCAGATATCTGGTGTAGGAAAAATGCATAAGTTCCCTGTCATTTACAAAAAGCACAAAGGTAGGCGGCTTCACCGCGACCTGGGTGGCATAATAAAGTTTCAGCCGTTTTCCCTTATCTGAAGGGGGCTGCTGCATGGCCACCGCCTCCATGATGATCTCATTGAGAACGCCGGTGGCGATCCGCATGGTCTGATTCTCGATCACCATGTCGATGCGGTCGTAGATCTGCTGCAGCCGCTGCCCGGTCTGGGCAGACACATACATGATCTCCGCATAGGGTACAAAGGAAAGGATCCGGCGGATCTCCTGCTCATACTCCCGCATAGTCCGGTCGTTTTTCTCAATGGCATCCCATTTGTTCACCACGATCACGATCCCTTTGCCCCGCTCATGTGCGATACCGGTGATCTTGGCGTCCTGCTCGGTGACGCCCTCGGTGGCGTCGATCACCACCAGCACCACGTCCGCCCGCTCCACCGCGGTTACCGTGCGGATGATACTGTAGCGCTCCAGCTCTTCCTTGATCTTGTTCTTCCGCCTAAGGCCTGCCGTATCAATAAATACATACTCTTTCCCGTTGTGCACGATATCTGTATCCACTGCGTCCCGGGTGGTTCCCGCCACTTCTGACACGATCACCCGCTGCTCCCCCAGAAGCTTGTTGATAATGGAAGATTTTCCCACGTTGGGCTTGCCCACAATGGCGATACGGGGACGCTCGTCTTCCCCTTCCCCTTCCTCCGCTTCCGGGAAATGGGCGATCACCGCGTCCAGCATATCCCCAAGCCCGGTCTTGCCGGAGGCGGAGATAGGCATGGGATCTCCGATCCCCAGGTTATAGAATTCATAGACATCCGCCATAAACTTCTGGGCGCTGTCCACCTTGTTCACCGTCAGCACCACCGGCTTGCCGGATCGGCGCAGCATATCCGCTACTTTGGAATCCGCGTCCACAAGTCCCTGGCGCACGTCTGTGATAAAAATGATCACATCCGCCGTATCAATGGCGATCTGCGCCTGCTCCCGCATCTGCGAGAGGATGATATCCTTGCTCTCCGGCTCGATACCCCCGGTGTCGATCAGGGTAAATTCCCGGTCCAGCCAGTTCACATCTGCATAGATCCGGTCTCTGGTCACGCCCGGCGTGTCCTTGACAATGGAGATCTTCTCTCCCGCCAGCGCGTTGAAAAGCGTGGATTTCCCTACATTGGGCCTTCCCACGATAGCTACGATCGGTTTACTCATCTTATCTCTCCTACTTCTCTTCTATATGAAAACATCCTTATCCAAGGATCGCGTCTATCAGATCCTGTCCGCTTGATTTTACAATATCTGCCTGTACTTGTAAAGCCTCTTCCACCTGGGAGAGAGTTACGTCGTCCAGGAAGACCTCCTCCCCGCTGCGGAACATATTGCAGGGAAGCAAAAGCCGTTCGCCCAAAGGACGTCCCTTTAACTGCGCCATCAGATCCTGCCCGGTGATCAGGCCGGACACGGTGATCGATTCCCCGAAGAAATCGTTGCGGATGGGGCACACCTCCACTTCCGTCCGGGGATACTTTTCCTTAAGCCTCTCTGTAAGCTTTCGGATATAGGGACCCGCAAGCCGACCTGTGGCGATGGTCACCTTGCGCCCTTTCTCGTCTCCCGGCAGCGCCTCGTATGCCTGGTCAAATTCCTGCTTCAGAAGCCGCAGCATCCCCACGCCGTTCTCCAGCTGAAGGTACCCGTCGTACCGCTCTTCCTCCGGCAGCTCCTCCCCTGCCAGAAGATACCACTCGTCACTGGCATGGATGAAATGCAGCCCCTGCTCCCGGACAAACTTCTGCTGCCAGCGGTGGATGGTCTCCAGCACCTTCCTGGCTTCTTCCTTGTCAAAAGACTCCAGGGGATACAATCCTTCCCGGAATCTGGTAAGTCCTGCCGGGACCACCGACACACTCTCCAGCACCGGCAGATACCGGGACAGGTCCCGGACGGTCCGCTCCAGCTCTTCGCCGTCGTTGATCCCCCTGCACAGCACGATCTGCCCGTTCATGTGGATCCCGTGCTCATAGAGAATGTCCACCTTCTTAAGCGCCTCTCCCGCAAACCGGTTGTGGAGCATCTTACAGCGAAGCTCCGGATTGGTGGTATGAAAGGAAATATTAATAGGCTCCAGGTGATACCTTACGATCCGCTCAATATCGTGGTCGCTCATATTGGTCAGGGTGATATAGTTCCCCTGCAGAAAAGAAAGCCGGGAATCATCGTCTTTGAAGTACAGCGTCTCCCGCATGCCTTTTGGCATCTGATCGATAAAACAGAACATACATTTATTTCTGCAGGAGCGATATTCATCCATCAGACCCTGCTCGAATTCCAGGCCCAGATCTTCCTCATAATCCTTCTCGATCTCCAGCTCCCACTCTTCTCCGTTTTCCTTCTCCACCAGAAGAGTCAGGAACTCATCATTTACATAATAATGATAATCAAATACGTCCTCGATCTCCTGCCCGTTGATGGCAAGAAGAACATCCCCCGGCTTCAGTTCCAGCTCGCTGGCAATACTGTCCGGCTTCACTTCACTGATCTTGTGTCCCCGCTTTGTCATTTCCTTCGTTCCTTTCTTCATTCTTTACTATTATAACGTACCCGGGAAAAATAGTCCATGTAAAACATTGACCTTGCGCCCGGAATAGTGATATAAATATTGTATTGAAGATTTTACTATCAACACAGGAAATGTTTAGGAGACAACCATGACAAATACAAAACTGATGGAAGAAGCGCTCCCCGTAGCGCCTCTTAAGATCGCGGCTTTGGAAAGCTGCCGGGAACTTGGGAAAAAGGTGAACGACTATATCGTAGATTTCCGCAGGGACAGGGTAAATGATTCCCTGGACTCCCCGCTTTTCTGCAACTATCAGATGGACAACTATCTGCTGGATTTCCAGTGCCCCCGCTTTGGCACCGGAGAGGCAAAAGGCGTCTTAAATGAGTCCATCCGCGGAACAGATCTGTTTCTCATGGTGGATGTGTGCAACTACAGCCTTACCTATACCGTCAACGGGCATGTGAACCACATGTCCCCGGATGACCATTACCAGGATCTTAAGCGGGTCATCTCCGCCGCCAACGGCAAGGCCCACCGGCTGAATGTGATCATGCCCTTCCTGTATGAGAGCCGCCAGCACAAACGGACCAAGAGGGAGTCTCTGGACTGCGCTCTGGCGCTACAGGAGCTGGTGGATATGGGTGTCAGCAATATCATCACCTTTGACGCCCACGACCCCCGGGTACAGAATTCCATCCCCCTCCACGGGTTTGACAATTTTAATCCACCCTATCAGTTCATGAAGGCCCTTCTGCGGGCGGAGCCGGATCTTCCCGTGGACAAGGACCACCTGATGGTCGTAAGCCCGGATGAGGGCGCCATGCACCGCGCCGTTTACTTTTCCAACGTTCTGGGCGTCAACATGGGTATGTTCTACAAGCGCCGGGATTACTCCACCGTGGTAAACGGCAAGAACCCCATCGTCGCCCATGAATTCCTGGGGGACGACATCCAGGGGAAACATGTGATCATCGTAGACGATATGATCTCTTCCGGAGAAAGTATGCTGGATGTTGCAAGACAGATCAAAGACCGGGGCGCGGGACGGGTTTTCGTCTGCACCACCTTTGGCCTTTTCACAGAAGGCTTTGATAAATTTGACGAGTACTATGAAAAAGGCTACATCGACCGGGTCATCACCACCAACCTGACCTACCTTCCGCCAGAAGCCAAAGAAAAGCCTTACTTTGTAGTGGCCGATATGAGCAAGTTTATCGCGCTCATCATCGACTCCTTCAACCATGACGTGACCATGAGCCATGTACTCAATCCTACCGACCGGATCCACGCACTGCTGGAGAAGCAGAAGAACCGGATCTCCTTTTAGCAGGAGGTAGGACAATGTATTTCCAATATGGCTCCCGTGAAACCGAATATCTGAAAAGCAGGGACAAAGCCCTGGGTGAAGTGATCGACCGGATCGGACCCGTCTTTCGGGAAACCGATCCGGATCTTTTCTCCTCTGTGGTCCATCACATCGTGGGACAGCAGATCTCAACCAAGGCCCAGGCCACTATCTGGGCAAGAATGAAAGAACAATTAGGAGAAGTAACCCCGGCGACCATCGCCGCGGCTCCGGCCGCCCGGCTTCAGTCCGCCGGCATCTCATTTCGCAAGGTGGAATATATCCGGGATTTCGCCGCAAAGGTACAAAGCGGCGCCCTGGACCTGCAGGAGATCTCCCGTCTTCCGGACGATCAGGCCATAAAGGCCCTCGCATCCCTCAAGGGGATCGGCGTGTGGACGGCTGAGATGATCCTGCTTTTCTGTCTCCAGAGGCCTGATATCCTGAGCTTTGACGACCTGGCCATCCAGCGGGGGCTCAGAATGGTCTACCATCACAGAAGTATCGACCGGAAACGGTTTGAGAAGTACCGCAGACGGTTCAGTCCCTGCGGCAGTGTTGCCAGCCTGTATCTCTGGGCCGTGGCCGGAGGCGCTATCCCGGAGATGAAAGACTACGCCCCCAAACGGAGGAAATAAGCAGCTTATTTCATTGCGTCCCGGATAAATGCCTCTATCTTATCAAACGGGATCACATCCGTCTGGTCATAGAGGTCCGTGTGGACGGCGTCCGGAATGATCAGCAGTTCCTTATTCTCCGCAAACGGATTGTTCCGCACCATGTCTTCGTAGGCGTCCCTGCTGAAATAGCAGGAATGAGCTTTCTCTCCGTGGATCACAAGGACCGCGCTGCGGATCTCATTGGAATAGCGCAGGATCGGCTGATTAAGGAAGGATATGCAGCCGGTCACGCTCCAGCCTCCGTTGGAGTTGAGGGAACGGGGATGATATCCTCTGTCCGTCTTATAATAAGCATAATAATCTTTTACAAAGAACGGGGCATCCTCCGGCAACGGATCCACCACGCCGCCGCCCAGGGCATAGCTGCCGTTTTTGTAATCTTCGATACGCTGTGCGTTCCATGCCTTTTTCTTCTCATAGCGGGCGTCTGCAGAATCCTCGGAATCAAAATAACCTTTCGCGTTTACACGGGTCATATCATACATAGTAGAAGTAACCGTAGCTCTGATCCTGGTGTCAAGAGCCGCTGCGTTCAGAGCCATTCCGCCCCAGCCGCAGATCCCGATAACGGCGATCTTCTCCGGATCCACATTATCCTGCACAGACAGGAAATCCACCGCCGCCTGGAAATCCTCGGTATTGATATCCGGAGAGGCCATATATCTTGGCTCCCCGCCGCTTTCTCCTGTGAAAGAAGGATCAAAGGCGATGGTCAGAAATCCCCGCTCCGCCATGGTCTGGGCGTAGAGTCCGGCCGCCTGCTCCTTCACCGCTCCAAAAGGCCCGCACACCGCGATGGCCGCCTGCCGCCCCTGCGCTCCTTTCGGCGCATAGAGATCCGCCGCCAGGGTAATGCCATACCGGTTGTGGAAAGTTACCTTCCGGTGATCCACTTTATCACTCTTGGGAAATGTTTTATCCCATTCTTCTGTTAATCTTAACTTTTCTTCCATTACAAAAGACCTCCCGTTATCCTGTTTTGATTCCATGGTAACTCGAAGGTCTTTAAATATCCAATGCTTTGTTTTTATTGTCTGCTATGCCCTTCAGGCATAGCATAATCACTCCTGCGCCTGCGTCTGCGTCTGCGACTGCAGTTTCTTTACCAATTCCCAGATGGTCTCTTCTGTCTCTTCCAGGGCCTCTGCGATCTCAGGAACAGCAATTCCTCTGGCAAGTTTTTTCTCCACAAGCTGCAGTAAGATCTGCTCTCTTCCTTGTTCGATTCCCTGTTCGATTCCCTGTTCGATTCCCAACTCTTCCACATAATCACTTAAGTTGCACATCTGGTTCAACTCCTCTCCCATTGTTTTGCTTTCCATCGGTATGGCAAATTCTTCTTCCAATTGTCGGATCTTTGCCTTTGCACTTATCTTTGGTGACAGAAGCAGACCCAACATCCGAGTCAGAGGATTCCCTTTTTCAGATTTAGAATTCAGACAAACCGTCACTACCGTTAACTTGTCATACACATCCCTCTGATCCGGGATCCCCGGGATCAAATCCTCTTTACAGATCCGGTACTTGGAAATTGCATTTCCGATATAGTCCGGCGCATTCATGCAGATCCATATACTGTATACTTTACGGATATTATCATAATCTCTCCCGGTAAATTCTGTCCCCTTCTGGGCCGAGATCATCCGCGCCCCATAGAAGATCCCTCTTGTGGTAAGAGAATATCCCGGATAAAATGCTTTCTGCGCCTCCACATTGATCAACAGCTTGATCCGTTCCTCCCGGGCTTTAAGATATGCGGAAAAACGAATATCATAGTAAATCTCGCCCTCACCGGGGACCGCATCCTCCTGCGCTTCTCCCCTGATTTTTTCCATTTCCCGCCGATTAGTCCAGCCAGGCACAACTCCTATCTCAGACACTTCAATGTCTGAACTGATACAGGACTTAATCTCATCCACGGACATATCTGCAAATTCTTCTGTCGCATACTTTAAGATCCATGCCAGAATGATCTTGTTAGAAAGAACCCTTTTGACCTTATCGTCGTACTGGTTCTTACTTTCCGCCAGAGAAAGATCTCCGGCCAGTTCATTTTTCATAGGCTTCTTCCTTTCTTCATTATAACGAAATAATCTTTAGGTTACAAGCAGTTGATTTTGCCCCTGAAAATGAGGCTTTGGGAACTACCAGATTCTCTGACGGCATAAGATATGGCGATATGCCTGCCGTCTTAGATAAAACAAATTTACCATACTTCTTACCCCAGAACAAGAGGCAATATAAAAACAGATTCATTCCCTCCATCTTCTTACATTCTGTTTTCTTCTCCCCAGACACACAACTGGTCCAGGATCTTCATCAGGGATTTCCCTCTTTCGCTTAAGCAATATTCCACCTTGGGCGGAATCTGAGGATACTCTTTGCGCACAATAAGCTGGTCCGCTTCCAGTTCTTTCAGATTCATGCTCAGCGTCTTATCTGATATCTTTTTCAGATACCGCTTAAGTTCATTAAAACGAACTACCTGATACTCCATCAGGCAGTACAGGATCACCATCTTGTATTTTCCAGAGATCAGAGACATGGTGTAACTGAATCCTGTCTCTTCAAAATTTGCCTGTTCAATATAATTCTTTATCATTCTTACACTTTCCTTCAAGATAGTACCTTTCATTTATATCAGTACTTGATTTGCTGTTTTCTACGACTATAATTGTAAGTAAAGACACTACAGGTGTCAATCCCAAAATAAAATTGGAAGGAGATATAAAAATGAGAAAAGAACTGAATCTGACAGAAGGTATCTTCCCCATGCCGGTATTAATGGTCGCAACTTATAATGAAGACGGCAGTATCAACGTGATGAACGCTGCCTGGGGAACTATGCAGGAGCGGGGCAATGTGGCTCTAAACCTGACCGAGACTCATAAGACGGTCAAAAATATCAAGGCCCGCGGCGCATTTACCGTCAGCATCGCGGATGCCGCCCATGTAGTAGAAGCCGATTACTTTGGTGTGGAATCCGGCAACCGCACTGCAGATAAATTTGCTAACAGCGGTCTGACTGCAGCAAAATCCCCCGTTGTGGACGCGCCCGTTATCAACGAATTTCCTTTATGCCTGGAATGCAAGTTCCTGGAATATCAAACCAACGAATATGGGTGCGGTATAATTGGAAAAGTAGTCCGGATAACAGCAGATGAACGTGTTATGGAAGGAGATAAAGTCAATATGTCCCTGGTCAACGCCATCGCTTTTGACCCCTATACCCACGGCTACTATAAAGTCACTGAACGCGTCGGCGAAGCATTTAGGGATGGACTAAAGTTGAAAAAATAAATATACTTATGGTAGGATTAAATCCCTACATTCTGCCACTAGGAGGAACACTATGGAAATCCGCGTACTTCGCTACTTTCTTGCCGTAGCAAGAGAAGGTAGCATCACTGCCGCCGCAAACTATCTGCATCTCACCCAGCCCACCCTCTCCCGCCAGCTCAAAGATCTGGAAGAAGAGCTGGGGCAGACGCTCCTGATCCGCAAGAGTCACCGGGTGACTCTTACGCCGGAGGGCATGCTGCTGAGAAAACGTGCAGAGGAGATCATCGCCATGGTGGACAAGACCCAGTCCGAATTTGTCTCCCTGGGTAATACCGTCAGCGGCAATGTCTACATCGGCGGCGGAGAGACCCGGGTGATGAAAGAGATCGCCACTGTGATCCGGGATATCCAGACAGCGTTCCCGGCCATCCATTTCCACCTCTACAGCGGCAATGCCCAGGATGTAACAGAACGCCTGGACAAGGGCCTTCTGGATTTTGGCGTCCTGATCCAGCCGGCGGATCTCTCCAGATACCAGTCTCTCCAACTGAAAGGGAAAGACCAATGGGGTGTACTCATGCCTAAGGACAGTCCACTGGCAGCCAAAAAGGCAATCTATAAGAAAGATCTTTTAGATCTTCCCCTTATCTGCTCCCGCCAGGCCATTGCGCGCCACATAAGCGGCAATGCATTCTCCGACTGGTTCGGAGAAGATTTTGAACGGCTGAATATTGTCGGCACTTTTAATCTCATCTACAATGCCGCCCTTCTGGTCGAAGCCGGAGCCGGTTATGCCATCAGCCTGGACGGCCTGACCGACACCTCCAGGGACAGTGCTCTCTGCTTTCGGCCTCTGTCTCCCAGACTGGAATCCCGGCTTGCCATTGTCTGGAAGAAGGACCAGGTCTTTTCCCCTGCCGCACAGCTTTTCCTGGACAGGATCACAGATCTGTATCCGTCAGGATCTACAGATAGCTGACGGTCTCTGCAAGATCTTTGCGCTTTCCGTGATTGGGCATGGGCCCCGCGCCTTCTGCCGGATACCCCAGGTCCAGGAGCATCAGCACTTCCTCATGCTCCGGAAGTCCGAATTCCCGGGCCGCCTCTTCCGGATCAAACAGGTTGAGCCAGCAGCTCTCCACCCCTGCGTCCTTGGCCGCCAGCATAAGATGGGTGGCCACAATGGCCGCGTCCTCGATCCCGGAATCCCGTTTGCCTCCCGGATAAGTAAACACATTGTTCTTGTCAAAGGCAACCAACAGCACCGTAGGCGCCCCATACCGGCATCGGGTCAGCTTATCGATCTTTGCCAACCCTTCCTCTGACTGTATCACGTAAATATGCTGTTCCTGCAGGTTCTTGGCAGTAGGAGCCAGCCTCCCCGCCTCCAGGATCTGATCCAGCTTTTCCTTCTCAACCTGACGGCTGCTGTCATAGTCCTTACAGGAATACCGCTCTCTTACAACTTCCATAAATTCCATTCCGCGCTTCCTCCTTTTTTCTTCATGCCTCTATTATAATCCCGCCATCCAGGAGATAAAAGAACTATTTTTCAGATCTCACTTTAACGCTCCACCTGATTCCGGTAAACGCTGCTGATCACGCCCCACAGGATCCCTGCCACCGGCCAGATCACCCAGGTAATATGCCACTCCATGGTCAGAAAGCTGACCAGCAGATACACAGCCGTCACACAGCCCCAGTAGATCCCGCTGATCCGTTTATTCTGCTTCTTGGCGATCCGGGTATAATCTCCTTCTTCCAGAAGGACCTGATAGCCGTCCCAGATAATGCAGGTACGCACAATGAGAAAGACTCCGGTTGCCACAAGGAACAGCAGCAGGCTGATCGCTCCGGTAAGCGCCATCACATTTTCCTCCCCGAATAACAGGAGCATCAGAAAAATCGGGATACAGGAGGCCACGCACAGCGCCACTCCCGCCGCCAGCTCTATCACATGGCTTCTCTCATATTTCTGTCTCCGGTCCCTTACCATGCCATCCACTCCGTAAGCTGTATCCAGCGCCTCCTTCTCCAGGAACTCATATTTCTCATCATAATGGCCAATGATCACAAAGATGGATACCGCCGCAACGATCAGAAGGATCAGGACGGCAGTCCCCAGAAGAGCTCCCTGGTCTTCTGTCAACGAGATCAGTCCTGCTTCCCCGGCTCCGGAAAGAAGAAGCAGAAATACCGGGGACATAATGCATAAAAAGACGCCAAAAGCGCATGGGACAGAAACCTTCTTACAATGAGCCAGGTAATCGTTGGCAAGTTCCATGGACACCGGCACCAGCTTCTCTCCTGTCTCGTCTGCGATTTTCTCATCTGCCGCCGGGTTTTTCTCCTCTTCTTCCATCTCATCACGAAGAAGATAGTCTGTGCTGACGTCAAATAGCTCTGACAGCTTCAGGATCCGGTTCATATCCGGAACTGACAGCGCCCCCTCCCATTTGGAAATGGACTGCCGGCTTACTCCCATTTTCTCCGCCAGTTCCTCCTGGGACCAGCCGGCCTTCTTTCGTAAATAAATAATTTTGTCTGCTAAGATCATATGCTTTCTCCTTTTGCCACACGGCCTGTCTTATGCCGTACTGGTCTTTGTAAAGGAAAGTATACCGTTTTGGGCGGTTGCATGCCAGCAACCGGACTTTACAATCCCGCAACCGACGTGAAACCGCCCTTCATCTGTTAGAAATCTGTATATTTTTCTCCGTTCTCCAGCGTCACATTTTTGTACGCCGCAAGTTCCGATACAGTCACCAGCTGATATCCCTTCTCCAGAAGCTTGGGAATCAGTTCGATAGCCGCATCCACGCTCTCTGTGTGGATATCGTGCATCAGGATGATATCTCCGTCGTCCACATTTTTCATCACCATATCCACCGTTGTTTTGGCATTCCTGGTCTTCCAGTCCAGGGTGTCGATATTCCACAGGATCAGCGGCATGCCTGCATTCTCCCGCAGGGTGGCGCTGATAGCACCATAGGGCGGCCGCATCACGGTTGCTTCCTCCCCCACGATCTTCTTGATCTTGCTGTTGGTATCGCCGATCTGCTTCTTCACCCCACCCGCGCTTAAGTTGGCCAGGTTGGGATGGTCATAGGAATGATTTCCCAGTTCGCAGCCAATCTCCTTCATCTTCTTGATCTCATCCGGATAGGAAGCCACCTTCTGCCCCAGCATGAAGAAGGTTGCTTTCGCGTCATATTTCTCCAGTTGTTCCAGCAGTTCCCCGGTTCGTTTCCCCGGTCCGTCGTCGAAGGTCAGGGCGATCACCGGACGATCCGGATCGATCTTGTTCTCTTCCTTGGAGATCAGTTTCCCGTCATCCCCGAATTCACACATCGTGATTCCCAGATACACAGTGCCCACAGCCATCTTTCCATCCTGATGGAAATAATACGTGCTGCCTTCGATCTCCTGCCAGCCGGTCACGGAAGCGCCTTTGCTTCCCAGATAATAGGTATCCCCATCCTTTTCCTGCCAGCCGGTCTGCATGACTCCGTTCTCGTCAAAACAGTACTGGTTTTCCCCAATGGTCTGCCAGCCGGTCACCTTCTCGCCTTCTTTGTCAAAATAATAGGTTTTTCCCAGGGAAACCACAAAATCACTGGTCACATAGCTGCCGTCGTACTTTTTGAACTTGGTGCCGTCCCAGTCTCCCACCGGATTCTTCACCTGAAATACTGCATCCTTCGTCTGGATCTGTACCAGTCCTACCCAGTCCTTCTCCAGCTTCTTCCTGATCTCTTCGTTCAGCACCACTTCCACCGGATACTCTCCCTCGGTGTCCGGGTCCGCCTCGCAGACCAGGGTATATCCTTCTCCGCTCTCCAGCTGTTTCGCCAGATCCTGAACCGTGAATCCCGAATCATCCAGCTTCCGGTCCTTCTTGCTCTCCGTCTCCAGGGACACCTTAGCCGCCAGCGCCGGCATCTCTTCCCCCTGCAGGATGGATCCCCCTTTCGCAGAGATCCGGATCACCTCACCCGGGGAAGACGCGGTAGCCGTCTTCAGAAGGAAGGGCATAGAAAAACACAGCAAAAGAAGAGCAAAAACCTTCAGTACCGTTCTCGCTCTTCCTCTTCTTCGTCTCGTTTTAATCCCTTGTCTTCTCCCCTGTGTCATCTGTACCTCTCCCCTGTCTTTTCACTACCGACAGTATACTCTTTTTCGACAGATTTCGCAAGGAAGGTTCCATTTAGATTTTATTAAGTTTTGTTACCTTTTATTAAGATTTAATGAATGATCCGAACCCGCAGCACTTCTCCCACCTTACGCAGGTCGTCCGCCACGCTTTCCGGCACGTCATCGTCGATATCGATCATGGTATAAGCGTACTCGCCCTTGCTCTTATTGCTCAGATCGGCGATATTCATATTGTCCCGGGCCAGGATCTTGGTAAACTGGCCGATCATATTGGGCACGTTGTGGTGCAAAAGCACGATCCTGGTAGTGTTGGCCTGCCTTCCCATCTCGCAGTTGGGATAATTCACCGAATTCGTGATATTTCCATTCTCCAGATAATCCCTCAGTTGCCGCACCGCCATTCTGGCGCAGTTGTCCTCCGACTCTCCGGTGGAGGCTCCCAGATGAGGGATCACAATGGCCCCTTTTACGCCGGCGATCACCGGGGTCGGGAAGTCCGTCACATAGTGCTTCATCTGCCCGGATACCAGCGCGTCGATCACAGCCTCCTCATCCACCAGCACATCCCTGGCGAAGTTGAGAAGAACCACTCCTTTCTTCATCAGGCTTATGGCCTCCCGGTTGATCATGCCTTTTGTGTCCTCGGTGGCCGGCACGTGAACCGTAATATAATCACATTCCTTATAGATTTCATCCACGGAAGAGGCATGGCGGATATTCCGGGACAGATTCCAGGCGGATTTTACAGAGATATAAGGATCATATCCATACACCTCCATCCCCAGATGGGTAGCCGCGTTGGCCACCAGCACCCCGATAGCGCCCAGGCCGATCACTCCCAGCTTCTTGCCGTCCAGCTCACAACCGGCGAACTGTTTCTTGGCTTTCTCTGCGTCTTTGGCGATGTTGCCGTCCTCTTCATTTTCTTCCACCCAGTTGATGCCGCCGATGATATCCCGGGAAGCAAGGAGCATGCCGGCGATCACCAGTTCCTTGACCCCGTTGGCGTTGGCTCCCGGCGTGTTGAAAACCACGATCCCTTCCTCGGTACACCGGTCCAGGGGGATATTGTTGACGCCTGCTCCCGCCCGGGCGATGGCCTTTAATTCTTTTCCAAACTCCATCTCATGCATGACGGCGCTGCGCACCAGGAGCGCATCCGCCTTCTCCGGGCCGCTGACCGGGACGTACTCTTCTGTAAATTCTTCCAATCCTACGTCAGAGATTGGATTTAAGCAGTGATAGTTAAACATGGCTATGCGTTCTCCTTCTCAAATTTTTTCATAAATGTTACCAGCGCCTCTACTCCCTCCATTGGCATGGCATTGTAAATGCTGGCCCTCATGCCGCCTACCGTCCGGTGGCCCTTCAGGTTGACAAGCCCTGCCGCCGCCGCTTCTTTGACAAACCGGGCGTCCAGGTCTTTGTCCCCTGTGACAAAGGGCACATTCATCAGAGAACGGTCTTTGGGGACTACCGTGCCCTTGAAAAGGCTGCTCTCGTCCAGATAGTCATAAAGGATCTTCGCTTTCTTCTCATTGTATTCTTTCATAGCTTCAAGGCCGCCCCGCTTCTTCAGCCACTGGAACACCTTGCCGCAGATATAGATGCCGTAAGTATTGGGCGTGTTATAGAGCGATCCCGCATCCATATGGGTTTTATAGGTCATCATGGTGGGGGTTCCCGGAAGCACATCCTCTGTGATCAGATCCTCCCGGATAATGGCGATCACCACGCCGGCCGGACCGATATTCTTCTGGACTCCGCCGTACACCAGACCGTACCTGGTCACATCCATGGGCTCGGAGAGGAAACAGGAGGATACATCCGCCACCAGCGTCTTCCCCTTCGTGTTAGGCAGTTCTTTGAACTTGGTCCCGTAGATGGTATTATTCTCACAGATATAGACATAATCCGCATCCGGAGAGATATCAAGATCGGAACAGTCCGGGATATAGGAGAAGGTCTGGTCTTCTGAGGACGCGATCACCCGCGCCTCTCCGTATTTCCCCGCCTCCTTGTATGCTTTCTTGGACCACTGGCCGGTAAGGATAAAATCCGCCTTCTGGTTCTTCATCAGATTCATGGGGATCATGGCAAACTGCAGGGACGCTCCCCCCTGAAGGAACAGCACCCGGTAGTTGTCCGGGATCCCTGCCAGTTCCCGAAGGTCTGCCTCCGCCTGGTCAATGATCTCCTGGAAGGAACAAGATCGATGACTCATCTCCATTACAGACATTCCAGTTCCCCGATAGTCCAGCATCTCTTCGGATGCTTCCCGCAATACGTCTTCCGGCAGCACTGCCGGCCCAGCTGAAAAATTATACACTCTGCTCATCTGTCTCATTCCTCGCTTTCCTTGTTCTGCTTTTCTCTTCTGCTGTTACTTCTGCTGCTCCAGATCCTTTCCGTCGAAAGCTTCACTGATAGCCACTCCCGGCGCCACCATGGGCCACACTTTGTCATCGCTGCCGATCTGGCAGTCGATCACAATGGGTTTCCCCAGAGTCAGCGCCCGGGCAAACGCCTCTTTGAATTCTTCCTGGGTTGTCACCCGGACTCCTTCAGCCCCCAGGGCTTCCGCCAGCTTTACGAAATCCACGTTGTCATTCAGCACGGTAGCGGAATACCGCTTCCCGTAGAAAAGATCCTGCCACTGGCGCACCATGCCAAGCACATGGTTGTTGATCACCACCTGGATCACCGGGATATTGTACCGGGCCGCCGTGGCGATCTCGTTCATGTTCATGCGGAAGCAGCCGTCTCCCGCGATGTTGACCACCGTCTTCTCCGGCCTGCCCACCTTGGCTCCAATGGAAGCCCCAAGACCATATCCCATGGTCCCCAAGCCACCGGAAGTCAGAAGAGTCCTTGGCTCTGTAAACTGATACATCTGCGCCGCCCACATCTGATGCTGTCCTACTTCTGTCACCACCAGGGCGTCTCCTTTAGTCTGACGGTAGATCTCTTCCACCACATAAGGTCCGGTGAGATGATCCTTTGCATATGCAAGGGGATATTTCTCCTTGTACTCCATGATCTTCTGGATCCACTCCGGATGGCTCTGGGGCTCCAGGCGCTGGTTCAGGATCTCCAGGATCACCTTGATATCCCCTACCACTCCTTCTGTGATCAGCACGTTCTTGTTCATCTCCGCCGCATCGATGTCAAACTGAAGGATCTTGGCATTCTTGGCGAACTTCTTGGCGTTTCCGGTGACACGGTCGCTGAACCTTGCCCCCACCACGATCAGAAGATCACACTCGCTGACTCCGTAGTTGGAGGTCTTGGTCCCGTGCATGCCCAGCATTCCGGTATAGAGAGGGTCGGTTCCCGGGAACGCGCCCTTTCCCATCAGGGTATCGGTGACCGGAGCGTCCACCTTCCGGACAAACTCCCGCAGTTCCTGGCTGGCGCCAGAGAGGACTGCTCCGCCTCCCACGAAGATATATGGCTTTTTCGCTCTTTTGATCAGTTTCAATGCTGTCTCCAGGTCTTCCTCGCAGATCTCTCTGGAGGGCTCCACCGGCCGGATCTCTTTTGGCTCATACTCCGCCTGATTGGACGTCACATCCTTGGGGATATCGATCAGCACCGGCGCAGGCCGGCCGCTTCTTGCGATCACGAAAGCCTTGCGGATGGTATCCGCCAGATCCTTTACGTCTTTCACGATAAAGTTATGTTTGGTGATGGGCATGGTGATCCCGGCGATATCGATCTCCTGGAAGCTGTCCTTCCCAAGAAGGGATACCCCTACATTACAGGTGATGGCCACGATAGGGATGGAATCCATATATGCGGTGGCGATCCCCGTCACCAGGTTGGTGGCTCCCGGCCCGCTGGTGGCAAAGCAGACGCCCACCTTGCCGGTGGCCCTGGCATAACCGTCCGCCGCATGGGCCGCCCCCTGCTCATGGGAGGTCAGGATATGGCGGATCTCATCGCTGTGCTTATACAGCTCGTCGTAGACATTCAGGATGGCGCCGCCCGGATAGCCGAACACTGTATCCACACCCTGCTCTTTCAGACACTCAATTACAATCTGTGCTCCTGTCAACTGCATACCTTTTTGTCTCCTGTTCTTACTTTCCAATCTCTATTTGTTCCCCGGCACTTCCAGGATGGCTCCCCGGTTCCCGGAAGTTACCATGGACGCGTATCTTGCCAGATAACCGGTGGTTACTTCCGGCTGTCTTGGCTTCCACTGATTTCTTCTTCTCTCCAGTTCTTCCTCGGACACATCCAGCTCCAGCTTCAGTCCGGGGATATCGATCTTGATCAGATCTCCTTCTTCTACCAGCGCGATGGGTCCGCCCACCGCTGCCTCCGGAGAGACATGGCCGATGGAGGCTCCTCTGGAAGCGCCGCTGAACCGTCCGTCTGTGATGAGGGCAACGCTAGATCCAAGTCCCATGCCTGCGATGGCGGAGGTAGGATTGAGCATCTCCGGCATACCCGGACCGCCTTTTGGTCCCACGTAGCGGATCACTACCACGTCTCCTTCCTTGATCTTACCGCCCTTGATGGCCTCAATGGCGTCCTCTTCACAGTCAAAGACTCTGGCCGGTCCTTCGTGAACCAGCATCTCATCCACAACAGCGGAACGTTTGACCACGCTGCCGTCAGGGGCAAGATTCCCCTTCAGAACAGCCAGGCCGCCAGTCTCACTGTAAGGATGGTCGATGGGCCGGATCACTTCCGGATTCTTGTTCACCGCGTCTTTGATATTCTCGCCCACCGTCTTGCCGGTCACCGTCATACACTGGGTGTGCAGCAGTCCCTTTTTATTCAGTTCTGCCATCACGGCGTATACGCCGCCCGCCTCGTTCAGATCCTCGATGTAGGTAGGACCTGCCGGGGCCAGGTGGCAGAGATTTGGCGTCCGCTCACTGATGCCGTTGGCAAAATCAATCTCGAAATCCATTCCCACCTCATGGGCGATGGCGGGAAGATGGAGCATACTGTTGGTAGAACAGCCAAGAGCCATATCCACTGTCAGAGCGTTCAGGATGGCTTCTTTGGTCATGATATCTCTGGGACGGATATTCTGCTCCCACAGCTTCATCACCTGCATGCCGGCCTGCTTGGCCAGACGGATCCTGGCGGAGTAGACCGCGGGGATGGTTCCATTTCCCCGAAGCCCCATTCCCAGCACTTCCGTCAGACAGTTCATACTGTTGGCGGTATACATACCGGAACAGGAACCGCAGGTAGGACAGGTGTAATTCTCATACTCCAGAAGCTCTTCGTCGGTGATCTTGCCCGCCGCGTTGGCTCCCACCGCCTCAAACATGCTGGAGAGACTGGTCTTCTTTCCCTTCACATGGCCGGCCAGCATAGGGCCGCCGCTGACGAAGATAGTGGGCACGTTGATCCGGGCAGCCGCCATCAGAAGTCCGGGCACGTTCTTGTCACAGTTGGGCACCATCACCAGGGCGTCAAACTGATGGGCCATGGCCATAGCCTCTGTGGAATCCGCGATCAGGTCCCGGGTCACCAGAGAGTATTTCATCCCGATATGCCCCATAGCGATGCCGTCGCACACTGCGATGGCCGGAAATACGATGGGGGTTCCCCCTGCCATGGCTACTCCCTGCTTGACTGCCTCTACGATCTTATCCAGATTCATATGGCCGGGAACAATCTCATTGTAAGAGCTGACAATCCCAACCAGGGGCCGCTCCATCTCCTCCTGGGTAAGACCCAGGGCGTTAAACAACGAACGGTGAGGGGCCTGCTGTTTGCCCTTCGTCACGGTATCACTTCTCATAGTATCCATCCTCCTTTTGTATCTGACTAAATGCGATCTGCGATCCGATCGCCCATTTCCTTCGTTCCGATCTGTGTCCTTCCATCCGACATAATATCGATGGTCCGGTATCCCTCTTCCAGCACATTTGCCACCGCCTGTTCAATCGCGTCCGCCTCCTGGTCCAGGTCGAAGCTGAACCGCAGCATCATGGCCGCTGAGAGAATGGTGGCGATGGGGTTGGCAATACCTTTGCCTGCAATATCCGGGGCAGAGCCGCCGCTTGGCTCATAGAGGCCGAACTTGGTCTCGTTTAAGCTGGCGCTGGCCAGCATTCCGATGGAGCCGGTGACCATGCTGGCTTCGTCTGAGAGAATGTCGCCGAACATGTTCTCGGTCAGGATCACGTCGAACTGTCTGGGATCCTTCACCAGCTGCATGGCACAATTGTCCACCAGCATATGCTCCAGGGTCACGTCCGGGTAATCCGCCGCCACTTCTTCCACCACTTTGCGCCACAGCCGGGAGGAATCCAGCACATTTGCCTTGTCTACGCTGGTGACCTTTCCTCTCCGCTTCCTGGCGATATCGAAGCCCCGCTTTGCAATCCGGCGGATCTCCTGTTCATTATATGTAAGGGTATCGTAAGCGGTGACAACGCCGTCCACCTCTTCCGTCTTCCTCTCTCCAAAGTACAGCCCTCCGGTCAGTTCCCGCATGATCATCATGTCGAAACCGCCCCGGGTAATCTCCTCCTTCAGAGGACAGGCTCCTTTCAGTTCCTCATAGAGCACCGCAGGCCGAAGGTTGGCGAACAGGTTTAACTCTTTTCGGATCTTTAAGAGGCCCGCCTCCGGTCTTTTGGATGGCTCCAGCTGATACCAGGGAGATGTTTTGGCGTCTCCCCCGATGGATCCCATCAGCACCGCGTCGCAGGCTTTCGCCTGCCGGATGGTCTCGTCCGTAAGCGGGATACCGTGTACATCAATGGAAGCGCCCCCCATCAGAAGCTGGGTATATTCACAGGTGTGTCCGTAGACTTCCGCCACCTTATCCAGGACTTTCATGGCCTCTGTCACGATCTCCGGGCCAATCCCGTCTCCTTTGATCACTCCGATTTTCAGGTTCATAACTCTCTTCCTTCCCGTTTTGCATTTAGACAAAAATCTATAAAATTTATATTATCGTATTTTTCTGCATGTTTCAAGACTTTAATACGCTAAAATGTTTTCAGATTTCCAGGACCGAACCCCAGAGGCAGCAGCTCCTCCAGGGTGTGGATCTCCCATCTTCCGTCTTCTGTGGCAAGAATAACGGGGAACCGGGCAGGATTGCAGAATTCCATCAAAACCTGCCGGCACACGCCGCAGGGCGGGCATAGTTCCAGACATCCCGCCTCGTCTCCGCCTATGATACAAAGGGCCGCAAATTCCCGCTCCCCCTCGCTGACCGCCTTGAACACCGCCGTGCGCTCCGCGCAGTTCCCGGGGCTGTAGGCAGCGTTCTCCACATTACAGCCGGTAAAGATCCTTCCGCTCTTTGTCAGAAGCGCCGCCCCCACCTTAAAATGAGAATAAGGGGCGTAAGCATGCTCCCGCCCCTCTTTTGCCTTCCGGATCAGTTCTTCTACCGGTAATTTCCCCTTCCTGTCCATACCCGTTCCTCCTTACAGCTCCAGCGCGATCTCCATCATCTGGGTAAAGCTGGTCTCCCGCTCTCTGGCGTCAAGAGCCTGCTCTTTGAAAAGATGATCGGAGATGGTAAGGATACACAGCGCCTTCTTTCCTGCCCGGGCAGCGTTCATATAGAGAGCCGCAGCCTCCATCTCCACGGCCAGCACTCCCATCCTGCGCCACTTCTCGTTGACACTGTCGTCATCGTTATAGAAAATGTCGGAAGAAAGGATATTCCCCACTTTCACCGGAATCCCCTTCTCCTCCGCCACATCCACCGCCTTCTTAAGAAGTCCGTAGTCTGCGATGGGAGCGTAGGTTCCCGGCAGCCGGTACTGACTGGCATAATCCGAGTTGGTGCAGGCGCCCATGCCGATCACGATATCCCTGGCATTCAGTTCATCCTGCAGCGCTCCCGCCGAACCGATGCGGATGATGGATTCCACATCGTAGAAATGATACAGCTCATAGCTGTAGATCCCGACGGAAGGCATTCCCATGCCGCCGCCCATCACCGAGACCTCTTTCCCGTGATAGGTGCCGGTATATCCCAGCATGTTCCGCACGGTGTTAAAACATCTGGCTCCTTCCAGATAATGATCTGCGATGTACTTTGCCCGCAGCGGATCTCCGGGCATCAGTACGGTTTTCGCGATCTCTCCTTTTCCCGCTTCATTATGTGGTGTGCTCATAGTTCCCACGCTCCTTTCTTTTCCCTTATTTTTCTTTGTCCTGGCGGATCAGGCTGCGGATAGCCTCCACCGCTGTCTGGATAGGCGCCTCGGTATCGTGGACCACCGGATTAGGCAGGCCTTTTTTCGCCCGCTCCTGGTTGGCCATGGTAAGGAGCACAGTCCCCACCCGAAGCTTCAGCCAACTGCCGACGACGAAAAGCGCCGCCGACTCCATCTCTGAGGCAAGGCAGCCGCATTTCACCCAGGCGTCCCATTTATTCAAAAGTTCATATCCCACCGGTTTGGTCTCCGGGGAATGCTGCCCGTAGAAGGAATCCTTACACTGGACTACCCCCACGTGATACTCCTGTCCAAGCTTCCTGGCCGCCTGGATCAGCGCCTGGGTCACTTCCACGTCCGCCACCGCCGGGAACTCAATGGGCGCATATTCTCTGCTGGTCCCTTCCATTCGAATGGCGCCGGAAGCGATCACCACATCGCCGCTTTTGACCTCCAGGGCCATGCCGCCGCTGGTGCCTACCCGGATAAAGGTGTCCGCTCCCACCCGGGACAATTCTTCCATAGCGATCGCTGCGGATGGTCCTCCGATCCCGGTGGAAGTCACACTTACCTTCTCCCCATCCAGATAGCCGGTGTAAGTCACATATTCCCGGCTGTCCGCGATCAGCCTGGGGCTCTCGAAATGTGCCGCGATCTTCTCACAGCGCTTGGGGTCTCCAGGCAGGATCACATACCGGCCTACTTCCCCGGCCGCCACCTGGATATGGTACTGCCGGTCCTTGTCTTCTGAATAATTGATCATCCGCTCTCGCCTCCTATCTCAGATGCCAGATATCCCGGTTATACTCCGCAATGGTCCGGTCTGAGGAGAAGAATCCGGCTTTCGCGATGTTCACCAGCATCTTCTTCGCCCAGGCCATCCGATCCTCATAATCCGCGTATACCCGCTCTTTCATATTTACATATTCCTTTACATCCAGAAGAGTCATAAACCAGTCCTTCTGGATCAGTTCCGCATGGATCTTCAACAGGTGATAGGGATCTCCGATCTTCATCATCTCCGGGCTGATGATGAAATTGATCCACTCCCGGATCTCTTCATCCTGGATATAATAATCCGCCGCCCGGTAGTCCCTCTTCTCATAGTGCCGGATCACTTCCTCGCTGGAAGCGCCGAAGATATAGATATTCTCGTCCCCCACCAGCTGATGGATCTCCACATTGGCGCCGTCTTCCGTCCCCAGGGTCACCGCTCCGTTCAGCATGAACTTCATATTGCCGGTCCCGGAAGCCTCCTTGGAGGCCAGGGAGATCTGCTCGGAAACGTCGCAGGCCGGGATCAGCCGCTCCGCCAGCGTCACATTGTAGTTCTCCACCATCACTACCTTCAGATACGGAGACACCTCCGGATCCTGGTCGATCAGTTCCTGCAGGCACAGGATCACATGGATGATATCCTTGGCAATGGCGTAGGCTGGAGCCGCCTTGGCCCCGAAGATCACCGTCACAGGACGGGAGGGCTTCTTCCCTCTCTTGATCTCCAGATACCTGGCGATCACTGCCAGCACATTCATCTGCTGCCGCTTATACTCATGAAGCCGCTTGATCTGGATGTCAAAGATGGACTCCGGATCCAGCCGGATCCCCTGGGTCTCCTCCAGATATTCCGCCAGCTCCACCTTCTTCTGGTGCTTTACCTCCAGAAGGGACGTAAGCGCCTCCGGATCATCCTTGTGGGCCAGCAGGCTTTCCAGGGCCATGGCGTCCCTGCGGAAGTCCCCTTCCACATACCGGTCCAGCCATTCTACCAGTTCCCGGTTACAGTAGAGAAGCCATCTGCGGAAGGTAATGCCGTTGGTCTTGTTGTTGAATTTCTCCGGATAGATATCATAGAACGGCTTCAGTTCCGAGTTCTTCAGAATCTCTGTGTGCAGCTCCGCCACTCCGTTGACGCTGCACCCGTAGTGGATATCCATATGGGCCATATGCACCCGGTTCTCCTCGTCAATGATGGCCACCCTGGGATCCTGGTATCTTCCCTTCGCCCGCAGATCCAGTTCCCGGATAATGGGCACCAGCTGAGGCACTACCTGCTCCAGATAGGAAACCGGCCACTTCTCCAGCGCCTCCGCCAGGATGGTATGATTGGTATAAGCGCAGGTCTTCTGGACGATCTCCACCGCTTCGTTGAAATCAATATGGCGCTGTACCAGCAGCCGGATCAGCTCCGGGATCACCATGGACGGATGGGTGTCATTGATCTGGATCGCCACATGCTCATGAAGCCTGCGAAGCTCATATCCCTTCTCCTCACATTCCTTCAGGATCAGCTGCGCCCCGTTGGACACCATGAAATACTGCTGATAGATCCGCAGGAGATTCCCGGCCTCGTCACTGTCGTCCGGGTAGAGGAACAGGGTCAGGTTCTTCTGGATATTGTGCTTGTCGAAAGAGATCCCGTCCCCGATGATACTCTCATCCACCCCTTCCACATCAAAGAGATGGAGCTTGTTCCTTCCGTTCTGATACCCGGCCACATCGATATCGTACAATTTAGAAGTCAGGGTAAAATCTTTAAAGGGAACCTGGAAGCTGACGCCTGCGTCTGTAAGCCAGCCCTCCGGTTCGATCCAGGGATTGGGGGTCTCTTTCTGCTTATTCCCTTCGAACACCTGCTTAAAAAGCCCCATATGATAGTTCAGTCCAATGCCGTCTCCGGAAAGGCCCAGAGTGGCGATGGAATCCAGAAAGCAGGCGGCAAGCCGACCCAGACCCCCGTTTCCAAGGGACGGCTCCGGTTCCATCTCCTCGATGGCGCCGAGAGATTTCCCGTTCTCTCTCAGGATTTCCGCCACTTCCTCGTAGATCCCCAGATTGATCAGGTTGTTGGAGAGCAGCTTCCCGATCAGGAACTCCGCGGAAATGTAATAGAGCTTCCGCTCTCCTGTGATCTCTGGAAGTTTCTTCAGTTTTTCCTTTGTATAAGACATCAGCGCCAGATAGATCTCTTTGTCGTCCGCTTCCCGGATCTCCTTGTGAAATCTGTCCTGCATGATTTTTGTCAGATCTTCTCTTACCATAGTTGTTCTTCCTTTCTTGATTCTAATAAAAAATACCGCCTCATAACCTGTCAGTCAGTTATTCAGCGGTATCTTTCGTTCTTCGTCTATTCTGTTGAAGAAGCCTTCTCAAGCTGCGCGATCGCCGCTTTCTGCATTGGGATCCGGCAGTTCCGGTTGCTTCCAAACTCTACGATCACATCGTCGTCACTGATGTCGATGATCACGCCGTAGAACCCGCTGGTGGTCAGCACGGTATCTCCAACTTCCATATCTGCGATCATTGCCTGTACTCTTTTCTGCTCCTTTTTCTGAGGACGGATAAAGATAAACCAGAAACCGCCGAAGATCACTACATATATAATGATCAGCAGGCCCCAGCTTCCGCCGCCGCTCTGTGATGCTAATGCGAACATACTGAATTCCTCCTAAATCTCTTTTCACACTATTGCTATCATACACAAAAAAACCGGTTTCTTCAAGTGCTTTCGCCTAATTCCGGGAAATTTTCTGCATTCCCTCCAGTTTTCTCTTCTTATATTCCTGATAGTTTCCGGCCTCGATAGCCTCCCGGATCTCCACCATCATGGTGTTGTAGAAGTAGAGATTGTGGAGCACGCAAAGCCGCATGCCCAGCATTTCTCTGGCCTTCAGAAGATGTCGGATATAGGCCCTGGAGTACCTTCTGCACACCGGACACTGGCAGCCCTCCTCAATGGGCCGGGTATCCAGCTTATATTTTGCGTTAAACAGATTCAGTTTCCCCTGGTTGGTGTATACATGCCCGTGCCGTCCGTTCCGGCTGGGATAGACGCAGTCAAAGAAATCCACGCCGCGGTCCACCGCCTCCAGGATATTGGCAGGGGTTCCCACGCCCATCAGATACGTGGGCTTATTGACCGGCAGATAGGGCACCACCGCGTCCAGGATCCGGTACATTTCCTCATGGGATTCTCCCACCGCAAGCCCTCCTACCGCATAGCCGTCCAGGTCCAGTTCCGCGATCTCCTGGGCATGGCGGATCCGGATATCCTCGAACACCCCGCCCTGGTTGATGCCAAACAGCATCTGGTGGGGATTGATGGTGTCCGGAAGGGCGTTCAGCCGCTCCATCTCCGCCTTACAGCGTCTAAGCCACCGGGCTGTGCGGTCCACAGAACGCTCAATATAATCCCGGTCCAGCGTGCTGGAGGGGCACTCGTCAAAAGCCATGGCAATGGTGGAGGCCAGGTTGGACTGGATCTGCATACTCTCCTCCGGCCCCATGAAAATCTTATGTCCGTCGATATGGGACTGGAAGTAAACGCCCTCTTCCCTGATCTTCCTTAAGCCTGCCAGGGAAAATACCTGGAATCCTCCGGAGTCTGTAAGGATCGGCCTGTCCCACACCATGAACTTGTGAAGCCCGCCCAGTTTCTTTATCACCTGGTCCCCCGGGCGCACATGGAGATGATAGGTGTTGGACAACTCTACCTGAGTGCCGATCTGTTCCAGATCCTCTGTAGAAACAGCGCCCTTGATGGCAGCCACAGTTCCCACATTCATAAATACAGGGGTCTCAACGACCCCATGTACTGTGTGAAGCCTTCCCCGCTTGGCAAGGCCGTCACGCTTTATCAATTCATACATCCTGTTTCCATCCTTTGTCTTAGTAGTGGCAAACCACCGGCGTCCCGTCAGAGATCAGTTCATACATCTTGGCCGCTTTATCTGTAGGCATGTTGACACAGCCGTGAGATCCGTGACTCTTGTAACGGTCCCCGCCAAAAGAAGCCTGCCAGGAGGCATCGTGGAAACCGATCCCGCCGTTAAAGGGCATCCAGTATTTCACCGGGGACTCATAACTGTAAGATCCATCCGGCAGCCGGTCGCCGCGCAGCACCGCGTTTCTCGTCTTGTAAGTCAGAGAATACGTCCCCTGAGGCGTGGCGTTTCCTTTGTTTGGATTACCGGTCACAATGGGCGAATCCAGCACTAC
This sequence comes from Massilistercora timonensis, assembly GCF_900312975.1. Lineage (NCBI taxonomy): Bacteria > Bacillati > Bacillota > Clostridia > Eubacteriales > Massilistercora > Massilistercora timonensis. The sequence goes on from NZ_LT990039.1 coordinate 413,150, forward strand.
TTCGCCGTTTTTGATAAAATACGCGCGCTGGTTTGTCAGATCCACCTCCGCATAGGTATTCCCGATGTCAATGGAACCGTGACTTGCGGCTTTGCTTGAATATTTGGGTTCCCGGGTAACGGTCTCCCCTTTCTTGATATTATTGGTCAGTTCCTTATACTCCTTGTCCTGATCGATCCGCCAGCCGTAGTCTCCGCCTTCCACCGTTACGGTATTTCCCGTCGCTGTGGTGAATTTTCTGGATTTCCCTTTTGTGTTGTACTTGTCTGCCAGCTCCTCGATATATTTCTTGACCGCTTTCTTATCGAAGGTGACTTCCATCTTGTCGTTCACCTTCACCCACTGAGAGATAACAGAAGCGTCCACCACTTCTGTCTCCGGGTTGAAATCATAGGTGATCTTTGCCTTCAGATACTCGTTCATCGCCTTATTGGCCTCGATCACTTCCGGAGAATCCTCCACAAACGCCGGCTTAATATAGCTTTCCGTCTCTGTCAGGTTCATGGTATGCTGGAACCCATCGATGCTGGTGCGGACAGCTTTGTTGAACACTTCCGTATTGATCTGCGTTCCCACTACTTCCGGCACGATCTCAAATTGCGTCTCCTTGAACTCCGGATGGGCGTTCACAGATTCTACCTGATTCTCCGGATCCATGCAGGCAAGCCCTGCGATCTGCTCTGCCAGGGCGTCGTCATCATATTTTACTCCCACTTTGGCTTCCAGTTCCGGGTGATCCCACAAGGTCTTCAGCCACAGGAAATTCTCCTGGCTTTTCACCAGCTTCTGCAGTTCATCCCCGGGCACATATTCCAGAGAAATGTCAGATCCTGCGATCTTCTCCGTGCCTCCGTCGGATTCTTCCAAGGTCAATGTATAGTCCGCCACCTGCTGGCGCATATACTCCTCCACCTGGCTTACGCTTTTCAACGTAACGTCAGTTCCATTGATGGTGGTAAAGAACATAAAATGACTGGAGAAAAAGAAAGCAAATCCAAGATAAACCACTGCAAGCACACCAACGATGCTGCCCAGGATGATCGCCAGCTTCTTACGGAACTGATGCTTCCGATAGGCTTTCTCTTCCTCTGATTCTTCCTCTTCTTCCAGCTCATCCTCCTCCGGACTGTCCCCCTCAGATTCTTCTGCTTCAGGCTTCTCTTCTTCCGGCTCGCCTTCCTCCGGCTCTTCATCTTCCTCGTCTTCCTGTTCGTCACCGCCGGAGAAGTCTTCCTCATCCAGGAAATCTTCTTCCTCAATCTCCTCGTCCTCTTCGTCCAGGAAATCTTCCTCCTCGGTCTCTTCATCCTCTTCGTCCAGGAAATCTTCCTCTTCCGGCTGCTCCTTCTCCTCAAAGACATTCTCTTTATCCAGATCATCATAGATCTCCTTCATGGTCTCCTGGATGATCTCGTCTGCATTTTTATCGGTGTTTTTATCCGTATTTCCCATACAAACATACTCCTCTTGCTATTTACAGGCTCACACGCTAACATTATAATATGCTTCCTTTCAAAAGTACAGCACAAAATCTTGAAAAAAATTTGAAAATACAGCGGTTTTTTTGTGAAGGATTGCAGGTTTTTCATTCTTCTTATATAATAGGATCATTATCAGCAAAGGAGACCACATATGGCAGGATCAACATACGGAACTTTATTTACCATCACAACCTGGGGCGAATCCCACGGCCCGGCCCTGGGCGTGGTCATTGACGGCTGTCCCGCAGGGCTTCCCCTTTCCGCGGAGGATATCCAGCAGTACCTTGACCGGCGCAAACCCGGACAGAGCCGCTACACCACCGCCCGGAAGGAGTCGGACCAGGCCGAGATCCTCTCCGGCGTGTTCGAGGGGAAAACCACCGGGACTCCCATCTCTATCCTTATCCACAACCAGGACCAGCGTTCCAGGGATTACGGGAATATTAAAGACTGCTACCGGCCGGGACATGCGGACTATCCTTTCGATATGAAATACGGTTTCCGGGATTACCGGGGCGGCGGCCGTTCCTCAGGCCGGGAGACCGTCGGACGGGTGGCGGCAGGCGCAGTGGCTGCCAAGCTTCTTGACCGGCTTGGCATCCGTCTCTGCACCTACACCAAAGCCATCGGTCCTGTCTCCGTTCCGGAAGAAGAATATGATTTCAACGCCATCAACACCAATCCGCTGTATATGCCAAGCTCCGGATACGCCGAGAAAGCCCAGGCCTATCTGACGGAATGCATAGAATCCCTGGATTCCGCCGGCGGCATCATCGAATGTCAGGTGACCGGACTTCCTGCCGGCATTGGGGAACCAGTGTTTCAGAAGCTGGACGCCTCTCTCGCCAGAGGGATCATGTCCATCGGCGCGGTAAAAGGCGTGGAGATCGGCGACGGCTTCGCTGCCGCCCGGTCCAGAGGAAGTATAAATAACGACCCCTTCCTCTACCAGGACGGAGAAGTTGTGAAAGAAACCAACCACTCCGGCGGCACCCTTGGAGGCATGAGTGACGGCTCCCCCCTGATCCTGCGGGCGGCCGTCAAACCCACGCCCTCCATCGCCCGGGAACAAAAGACCGTCAATTCCCGGCTGGAGGATACCCTGCTCACCATCCAGGGCCGGCACGATCCGGTGATCGTCCCCAGAGCCGTGGTGGTGGTAGAAGCCATGACTGCCCTCACCATCGCAGATCTCTTATTGCAGAACATGACCTCCCGGCTGGACCATATCGAAGAATTTTACCAGAAATAATCCAAAAAGGCAGGGACCGGACGATCGCTCCGAGGCTGGCGCTTAACCTCCGCGATCATCCGGTCCCTGCCATTTCGCCAATATGACTGGTAAAATCCGGCAAACCTTCTTTTCCTATACTATAAATGGAAGCAGCCTCCGCCGATGAATTCCCTGAGAAGGGAGTTCATGGGAACCATCTCGCTTCCGATCCCCACGAAATAATCCATGAATTTCAGCAACCGTTTGGCCTCCACGTATTCCGGGCAATCCCGGTCGATGCCAAAGAGCAGCCGCTCCACATAAGGTTTCAGCACTGCCAGCTCATAGATCAGCGCAGAGTTGAACATCACATCCGCCTCCTCCTGGTATGGGAAGATATTGCGCTCTTCTCCTCTCCGGACAGAGGGCCACATGCGGATCGTCCTCTGGGCGGAAGCCCCACGGGTCCTGGCGTCCCGCACGATCCGCCGGATCAGCCTGCCGTCGGTGGTAGGGATCCGGTTGTGCTCATCTACATTTAACTGGGTCAGCGCGCTGATATAGATCTTAAACTTATGGGCGTCCGAAAGGCTTTCTGTCAGTCTGGGATTCAGGCAGTGGATCCCCTCGATCACCAGCACGTCATTTTCCCCCAGCTTCTTAGGCTTATTCCCGTACTCTTTATGTCCTGTCACGAAATTAAATTCCGGGATCACCACTTCCTTTCCCGCCAGAAGTTCTGTCAGCTGCCGGTTGAAAAGTCCCACGTCCACCGCTTCCAGGCATTCGAAATCAAAGGCTCCCGTCTCATCTCTTGGATTTTCTTCCCGCTCCACGAAATAATTGTCCACCGCGATGGGATGAGGCACCAGCCCGTTGGCCCGAAGCTGGATGGACAGCCGGTGAGAGAAGGTGGTCTTCCCCGATGAAGAAGGACCTGCGATCAGGATAAACTTAACGTCCGGCCTGGACGCGATCTGTCCTGCGATCTCCGCGATCCGCTTCTCCTGCAGGGCCTCCTGCACCAGCACCAACTCTGTGGCGTCGCCGCCGGTGATCTTGTCGTTCAGCGCCCCCACCGTCTCAATCCCCTGCATATCGCCCCACTGGGTGGATTCCTTCAGCACCTGGAACAGCTTGTTCTGAGGTTCAAAAGGCGGAACCGCCTCCGGCTCTGATATTTCCGGCATCTGGAGCACAAATCCCTCGTCGTAGGGATACAACTTGAAGTATTTCAGATACCCGGCACTTGGGACCATATATCCATAATAATAATCTTCAAATTCGTTCAGGCTGTAGATATTGACCTTGGAAACCCGCCGGTACTCGAACAGACGCTCCTTGTCATACATCCCATGTCTATGGAAAAGTTCAATGGCCTCGTCCGTATGTACGCTCCGCTTGCGGATGGGCAGATCCTCCTTCACCATCTGGCCCATCCGGGCCTCCACCCGTTCCAGGAATGCCTGATCCGGCGTCACATCCCCTTCGATCGTACAATAGTATCCCTTGCTCACCGAATAATGGATCCGCACCTTGCCGATAGCCTCCCGGGGAGCCACATCATAGATGGCTTTCACCAGAAGAAGGCTCATGCTCCGCTTGTAAGTCTTATGACCTGCAGATCCGCCGGTGGTCTCAAACTGCATGGTACAATCTGCCTGCAGCGTCTTATGAAGCTCCTGGAGCCTGCCGTCCACGAAGGCCAGCACGATATCGTGAGGATAATCTTTCTGAAAATCCCTGGCGATCGCCTGATAGGAGGTTCCTTCCTCATAGCTTCGCTTCTCTTCCCCCACGGTGACACAGTAGGTGTTCTTCTCCATAGCCCTTCCCCTTTCTTCAGACCGTCACAAAAGGATGACGGACCGGTTCCGTCTCCACCTTCAGTTCCGGAAAATGCTCTTCCAGATAATTTTTCATGTCTTCCACGAAGATATGCTCGATCCCGTAATGTCCCCCGTCGATCACCGCAAGCCCCTGAGACACGGCGTCAATGCCTTCGTGGTGCCCCATATCCCCGGTGATCAGCACCTGGGCCTGCTGCCCCAGCGCCTCCGGGATCACGCTTTTGCCAGATCCGGGGAGGATCGCCGCCCGTTTCACCCGCTTGCCGGGATCCCCGAATATCCGCACATCAGGAAGCCCAAAGACCTCCTTCACCTGACGGCCCAACTCCTCCAGGGTCATCTCCTGCTCCAGATCAGCGATCTGTCCAAGCCCCTGGTCTTCCGCTTCATTCCCGGCAGGCTCCAGGGGCCTTGCCCCCTTCCAGCCAAGCCTGGCAGCGGCCAGCTGCGCCATCCGGACCACATCATAATTGGTGTGCATGGCATAATAGGATATGTCACTGCGGATCAGGTTTAGAACCCGGTTTCCCAGGAAATCCTGGTCCGTTACACGGGTGATCCCGTGAAAGAGCAGAGGATGGTGGGTAAAAAGAAGATCCGCCCCCTTATCCGCCGCCTCCCGGATCACCGGATCCGTGGCATCCAGTCCTATGTATACGCGCTTTACTTCCTTATCCATCCGTCCCGCCAGAAGTCCTACATTGTCCCATTCCAGGGCGCAGGATGTGGGATAGTCCTTCTCAATCTGCGCAATGATCTCTCTACAAGTCATATTGTTCCTCCCGTCTCATACTGTGCCAGCGCCTTCCGGATCCATTCCCGTTCCCGGCAGATCTCTTCCGCCCGCTCCCGGGCGCTCTCGCTACCGCTCCTGCCGGCAAGCTGCTCCAGGATGCTCTCCTTAATGTGAAGCTCCCGCTTCAGGAACTCCAAAAGCACCGGATGCCGGGCTTCCAGAAGCCGCTTCCCGTAGAGATACTCCCATTCTTCATAGGGTTCCTTCGTGCCGTGGACCACCCGCATTACCGGATAGTATTTTCCATCCTCCAGCACCATGTCCTCCTGCTCGATCCGGTATCCGTTCTCTGTGAGGAATCTGCGCACCCGGCAGATTTCCGACTGGGGCTGCAGGATCAGGGCGTTCAGCTGCTCCGCCACTTCTTTTCCCTCCTGAAGGATCCGGATGGTCAGAGGCCCTCCCATCCCGGAGACGATCACCGTATCCACCTCTCCCGGACAGATCCTGGCAAGGCCGTCGGAGAGCCGGGTCTCGATCCGGTCCCCCAGTCCGTGGCCCACGATATGCATCCGGGCCCGGTTAAGAGGCCCCTGGTTTACATCCATGGCGATCACCTTGCTGGCGATGCCTCTCTCCACAAGATAGATTGGCACATAGCCGTGATCGGTTCCGATATCCGCGACAGAGGCGCCCTCTGTCACAAGACCCGCCACCGCGTACAGTCTCTTTGATAGTTCCATAGGCGCCTCTTTCTTAATCCAGATAATCTCTCAGTTTCCTGCTGCGGCTGGGATGACGCAGCTTCCGGAGCGCTTTCGCCTCGATCTGACGGATCCGCTCCCGGGTAACGTCGAACTCTTTCCCCACTTCTTCCAGGGTCCGGGCCCGTCCATCGTTCATGCCAAAGCGCAGCCGCAATACTTTCTGCTCCCGCTCGGTCAGTGTGTCCAGCACCTCGTCAAGCTGCTCCTTCAGAAGAGTCTGAGCCGCGGCTTCCGCTGGCACCGGTACATTGTCGTCCTGGATGAAATCTCCCAGATGGCTGTCCTCTTCTTCTCCGATGGGCGTCTCCAGAGATACCGGCTCCTGGGAGATCTTCAGGATCTCTCTCACCCGCTCTACCGGCATGTCCAGCTCTTCCGCGATCTCTTCCGGCGTGGGTTCCCGTCCCAGTTCCTGCAGAAGCTGCCGGGACACCCGGATCAGCTTGTTGATGGTCTCCACCATGTGCACCGGGATCCGGATGGTCCTTGCCTGGTCCGCAATGGCCCTGGTGATAGCCTGGCGGATCCACCAGGTGGCGTAAGTACTGAACTTGAACCCTTTATGATAATCGAACTTCTCCACTGCCTTGATAAGTCCCAGGTTTCCTTCCTGGATCAGATCCAGGAACAGCATCCCACGGCCCACATAGCGCTTGGCAATGCTGACCACCAGACGAAGATTGGCCTCCGCCAGCCGCTTCTTGGCCCACTCGTCGCCGTCCGCCATCCGCTTGGCAAGTTCTACTTCCTCATCGGCGGTAAGAAGCGGCACCTTGCCGATCTCCTTAAGGTACATCCGCACCGGATCCTCAATGCTGATCCCGTCCGGCACCGACAGATCGATCTTCTCCATGTCCACTTCATCTTCATCGGAGATCACGATATCCGCGTCGTCAATGTCGTCGTCATCCGTCCCGATCCGGAGCACGTCCACATTGTTGGCCTCCAGATAATCGTACACCTTCTCCATCTGCTCTGAGGTAAGTTCCATGTCTGAGAAGAAATCATTGATCTCCTGCAGTTCCAGGACGCTTTTCTTTTTCTTTCCCAGGGCTACCAGCTCTTTTAATTTCTCCTCAAATTTTGCCATGTTTTCTTCCATGTAGTTTCCATCCTCCATTGCTTGATTATATTTTATCCCTAATTAATAGAAATATGCAGTTTCTCAAGGTCCTGCAGCTGCCGCTTGGCCTCCATCAGCCGCTGCAGCCCCCGGATATCTGTGGGGTCCAGACGGGCCGCCGCCTCCCCGATGCTGTGGGCCTTCACCCGCACCACCGTCTCTTTCAAAGCCTTCTCCCGTTCTTCCGGTGTGGTCAGCTCCCGGATCTTCGTGTGGAACAGGGAGGCTGCCTCCCGGTGCTCCTCTTCCTCTGTAAAATGATCCAGGATCCTGGCCGGATTGGCCTCCCCCTCTTCATACTGCTGATACAAGAGCTCCGCCACCTTCCGGTAGATCTCCCCGGTGAAATCCTCCGGGATGATATAGCTGCTGATCTGATGAAAGACCTGGGGTTCCTCGATCATCCAGGTGAGAAGGATCTTCTGGGATGTGAGGATCCCGTCTTCCTTCTTCTCTTTCGCCGGCTTCTCCGGCCTTTTAGCCGGCTGGGCCAGACCATTTTGCACTGCGGTGCGGACCACCAGCTTCCGAAGTTCCTCGTAACCTACGTGGTATCGCCCGGCCACCGCCTCTATGTAGTTATTCCGCTCAATGTCTTCCTCAAACTCTCCCAGTCTTCGGGCCACTTCCTTCAGGAAATCCGTCTTCCCTTCCGGCGATGTCAGATCGTAGTCTTGCTCCAGCACTTCCACTCCGAATAGAAATCCGTTCCTGGCCTCCCGGATCCGGTCTTCGAAGGCTTCCTTCCCCAGGTTCTTGATAAACTCATCCGGGTCTTTGTAGGGCTCCATGCGGATCACCTTCGCGCTGATCCCCGCCTCCCGCAGGATGGGAATGGCCCGCAGGGCCGCCTTCGTCCCTGCCTCGTCGCTGTCGTAAGTCAGGTAGACCTCCTTCACATACCGTTTGATCAGGGAAGCATGGCCCTGAGTCAGGGCTGTGCCAAGGGAGGCCACCGCATTGGTGAACCCGGCCTGATGAAGAGAGATCACATCCATGTATCCTTCGCACAGAAGGAAGTAAGATTTCCTGGAACTTCTGGCCCGGTTAAGGCCGTAGAGATTCCGGCTCTTGTCGAATATCATGGTCTCCGGGGAATTTAAGTATTTGGGTTTCCCGTCCCCCATGACCCGGCCGCCAAACCCGATCACCCGGCTGTTGGCGTCCATGATGGGGAACATGACCCGGTTCCAGAACTTATCATGGGCCCCATGCTTCTCATCCACGGTGATCAGCCCCGCTTTGGCGATCATATCGTCCTGATACCCCTGCCCTTTCAGGTAACGGTAGAGGTCGTCGCTGTATTTGTTGGCGTAGCCAAGGCCGAACGCCCGGATGGTGTCATCCCCCAGCTGTCTTCCCTTCAAGTAGGCCACAGCCCGCTCGCCCTGCCGCTCTTTCAGCTGGATATAGAAATACCTGGCCGCCGCCTTGTTGATCTCCAGAAGGATGGCCTTTGTATCCGCCCGCTCCCGGGCTTCCTTCGACAACTCCTGCCGGGGCAGCTCCACGCCGGCCCGGTCCGCCAGATACTTCAGCGCCTCCAGGAAGGAGTAATTCTCATATTCCATGAGAAATGTGAACACATTTCCCCCCGCCCCGCAGCCGAAACAATAATACATCTGCTTCTGCCTGCTCACGGAAAAGGAAGGGGACTTCTCATTGTGGAAGGGGCACAGTCCAAAATAGGAACTCCCCTTCTTCTGCAGCTTCACATAACTGGAGATCACGTCTACGATATCATTTTTTGATCTTACTTCTTCAATCAGTTCATCGGAGTAATACATCTTCCGCTTCCTTATCTGTTAAAATAGCCCTCATTTATAATATTCGACAAAACGACCCGATTTCCTTTAAAATTTCCAGGATTCCGGAACAAAATATTCTTCAAACTTTTTCACCGCGTATGTATCCGTCATTCCCGCGATATAATCGCAGACGATCTGCTCTTCTTTTGTCCCCTTTTCTTCCAGCATCCCCAGGAACTGGGCAGGCAGAAGATCCAGGTGCTCCATGTAGAACTGATACAGATTGGTGATCATATTGATGGCTTTCTTCTCCTCCCCTTTTGCCTTTGGATTCTTATACACATTTTCAAAAAGGAATCCCCGAAGGCCCATGGTGGCCTCGTATACCTCCGGCGACATCTGGATCTTCGGCTTCTCCATACTGTTAATGATCACGTTGTGGACCATGGTATCCAACCGGATCTTGGTGGAAGTTCCCAGGATATCTGTATATTTCCTGGGAATATCCGACTCCTTAAGGATCCCTCCCCGGATGGCGTCGTCGATGTCGTGGTTGATATAGGCGATCTTATCGGAGAGCCGCACGATCTGGCCTTCCAGCGTATGGGGATCCCCGGAGGACTTGTGGTTTTTGATCCCGTCCAGCACCTCCCAGGTCAGGTTCAGCCCCTCCCCCTGCTTCTCCAGGCACTCTACCACCCGCACGCTCTGGAGATTGTGCTGGAAACCGGAAGGATTCAGCCGGTTCAGCGCGAATTCTCCGGCGTGGCCAAAGGGCGTATGCCCCAGATCATGCCCCAGGGCAATGGCCTCCACCAGATCTTCATTCAGCCGCAGGGCCTTGGCAATGGTCCTGGCGTTCTGGGACACCTCCAGGGTGTGGGTCAGCCTGGTCCGGTAATGGTCTCCTTTGGGCAGCAGGAAAACCTGGGTCTTCTGCTTCAGACGCCGGAACGCCTTACAATGCAGGATCCGGTCCCGGTCCCTCTGGAATACCGGCCGGATGTCGCATTCCTTCTCCGGTATCTTCCGGCCTTTTGACTCTCTGCTTTTTGCCGCGTATTGACTTAAATACTCTTCTTCCCTGTTCTCCAGTTGCTCTCGGATCGTCATATCCCACTCACCCTCCTGATCATGTTCTCCTTGTGTCTCTTCTATTTCCCAGTCCCGTCTTCCTCACGGATCCTTGCTTCAATGGCGTCGCACACCGTCTCCAGGACCTTGATCCTGGCGTAATACTTGCAATTGCCCTCCACTACGATCCAGGGAGCGTTGGGTGTGGAAGTCCGAAGCAGCATCTCGTTGACCGCTTCCTCGTACTGATCCCACTTCGCCCGGTTCCGCCAGTCCTCATCGGTGATCTTCCAGCGTTTCTCCGGGTTTTCTTCCCTGGCCCGGAACCTTCGTTCCTGCTCGTCTTTGTCGATCTGCATCCAGAATTTCAGCACGATGGCACCTGCGTCTGTCAGGTCCCGCTCCATATCATTGATCTCCTTGTAGGCTCTCTGCCACTCGCCTCTGGAGCAGAAGCCTTCGATCCGCTCCACCATCACCCGGCCGTACCAGGTCCGGTCGAAGATGGTCACATGGCCGGCCTTGGGCATATCTGTCCAGAACCGCCACAGATAATGATGAGCTCTCTCAATGTCGTTGGGAGATGCCGTAGGGTGCACCACATAGCCTCTGGGATCCATCTTCTGGGTCAGCCGCTTGATGGCTCCCCCTTTTCCTCCTGCGTCCCAGCCCTCGAATCCCAGCACCACCGGGATCCGCCTGCGGTACAGCTCCCCGTGGAGCTTCTGGATCTTCTTCTGCAGCTTCTTGAGCCGCTCCTTATATTCTTCCTTTGTATAGGACAGGGTCAGATCCGCTCTGGAAAGGATGGTCTCCTCCATGGACTTTCCAGAAGCTTCTTCCGCAAGAACAGTCTCTTTTTGGGGCTCTTCGCTCTTGGCCTGCTGCTGCCGTACAGCTTCCACCTTCTCCTCCAGGATCTGCGCCACCGTCTCATAAATCTTAACTGTGGCGAACCGGCGGTCCACCGCCTCTACCAGATTCCAGGGCGCATGGCGGGTATCTGTCCGGGAGAGCATCTCCTCGTTCATGGCCTGATATTTTTCGAAATTCTTGTTCCGCTTCCGATCCCCTTTGGCTACCCGCCATGCAGTCTCCCGGGAATCAAGCAGCTTGTCAAACCGCTTTTTCTGCTCTTCCTGATCAATGGCCAGGAAGAATTTGATCAGCACCATCCCGTCTGCCGTCAGCTGTTCCTCAAAGGACAGGATCGACCGGTATGCCTTCTCCACGTCCTTGTCGCTGATCTTCTTGTCGAACCGGTCGATCAACACCTTCCGGTACCAGCTGCTGTCGTAGATGGCGATCCGTCCTCTGGCGGGCATCTTCATCCAGAACCGCCACAGGAAGGGATGCATCTTCTCCTCCCTGGTCTCCTTCTTCACCGCGTAGACTTCGAACCCTCTGGGGTCCAGCGCCTGGATCAGCTCTCCGATCTGCAGGCCCTTCCCCGCCGCGTCGTATCCCTCGAAGGCGATCATCACCGGAATCCCCAGCTCCTTGCAGGCCCGCTGCAGCTTCCCAAGCCTTGGCGCCAGCTTCTCCATCCGCTCCTTGTACTCCTTTTTATCCAGCTTCTTTGTCAGATCCAGTTTCTCCAGCATATGCTCCTCTCCTTTCTCAGACTTTTTATTGTAATAACAATACCTATTTTATCGCATATCTAGTTCCTCTTCCTCTGCCCTCTATTTTCACAACACTTTTTTTGTTCATCTCTTTTAGCAACTGTGTTGTCTTTGATTTTCCAAATGGAACATAAGGAGCAATTTCACTAATTGATTTCAGCATTGTCCTGCTTAAAATCTTATATATTTTTCTTTCGTCTTCTGTTAAATTCAGGTTTTTTTCAAAAACCGGAAGCACCATCTTGATTGTATTTTCCGACACTTCAAAGTCCGGCTGCATCAGGGATTCTTCATAGAACTGTTTTATCCTTGTAATTCCTGTACCGAATATTTCCACAAATCCCAGCCTGTAAAATACATTTGCAAGATTTCTATTTCTTAGAACTGAAAGCTTTCCAGATAAATATTCGTCTTTTGTTATTCCAGATGGCAGTCCCCCCGGAGAAATAATTTCTATTCTATCATCAAACATCGAAACTTTTATTTGTGAATCCATATCCCAAACCCGATGGATCAATGCATTTGCGATTGCTTCCCTGAATGCTGCCTCCGGTATCTTTTCCACCTTTTTCCTGTCAGACCCTTGTATTTCTTCGTACTGATAATAATCTCTGAATACTTCTAACGCTTCTTCATATACTGTCAAAATAGATATATTGCCAAATGTTGCTCTTTTATGGATCACACTGACATTCTCGCCAAACTTAATAATATCAATTCCCGGAAAATGATTTTTATCCGCCAAAATGCCAGCCGCATTATTGTATCCAACGGTACTGTTATATAAATTCAATGTTCTCAAGGTATCCTGATTAAAAGATTCAATCTGAATACATTCCTTTAATTTTTGCGATAAAATATCAAATGTCAGTTCCTGATCTTCACACGGCAATTCTTCAAATCGGATATTTTTCCCTTCTAAGATCAGCCTTGACAGTTCCAGCGTATCAACCTCTATCGTTGCGGTATCGTTTCGCTTATACGCCTTTGATCTGTATAAATATGGCTTATGAAGCCCGCTTTTTACAGTCAGTTTTATCGTTCTGTCATTATTCTGCAATTCCAGTGTGTAATCAGGCTGAGGTGTAATACTGTCATTAATTTTATTTTCAATATCCAGACATGCCTGTTTTATATCCGAAAGGCCCTTAATATTACCGTTGTCATCAATACCAAAATAGATTTCTCCACCATCGTAATTTGAAAAGGCACTTACTGTTTTTAAAAATGTATTTGTAATCTTTTCTTTAAACTCTGCCGTTCTTATTTCACGCATACATTTTACTCCCTTTCCCCTTTCATTTCTTACATTTATTATATACAGAAACAGCCAGAAAATCAATCGCAAAAAAATACAATTGGTTTTCTGACTGTTTCCGATCATTAAATCTTAAAATTTTGTCACATTAAGGTCCTTTCAAAAGCTATCACTTCTTCACGCTTTGGGATTGAACTTGAAGCTCCCTTTCTGGTAACTGCAATAGCTGAAGCTGCCGCTGCTGTTGAAAGTGCTTCAGATCCAGGTGTCCCCATAAGGACTTCATGGATAAAATATCCTGTAAAAGTATCCCCTGCCGCCGTAGTATCAATAGCTTCAACTTTAAATGCTGGTGCATAAAACATCTCACTGGGCGTTGCGTAATACGCCCCCTTTTCTCCCAAGGTAAGCACAACATTTGCTAAAGGATATTTGTTTCTCATAATATCTAGAATCTTTTTTTCATCTGTGCTACCTGTCATCTGATACCCTTCCACTTCATTCATAATAAATGTATGAACTTTTTCCAAGGGGCACCCTTCAATATAGGCGTCATAAGGAGATGGGTTTAAAAAAATCCTCATATTTTTCTGAGCTGCCTTTTCCATAATATAGGACAATTGATTAATTTCATTTTGGAGAAGAAGAACATCTTCTTCTCCAAAATTTTCCATTACTTCATCTACATGTTCCTTTGATATCCTACGATTCCCTCCTGGATATAAAATGATACTATTTTGTCCATTTTCAGCCACTTGTATGATTGCATTTCCGGTCCGCTCATCACCCGTTTTAATGTATTCCGTCTTTACACCGCTTTTCTGACATAAGTCACGCAAAAATTCCCCGTCTTCGCCTATACATCCCGCATGATAGACCTCCGAATCAGCCCTTGCCAAAGCAATTGACTGATTTAATCCTTTTCCGCCTGGAAATACTTGTAACATTATGGAAGATATTGTTTCTCCTGGTTTTACAATATGAGTTAAACTATATGTATAATCAATATTTAGAGACCCAAAGTTTAATATTTTCATAAAGCACCTTCCCACCTTAAACTGTTTTATTTTGTAAGCCAGTTTAAGATATTTTTCCATATTGTATCATACTCGTCCCATGATACAAACGCCGGAGAACCCCAATGTGGCGAACAATCAGATGTAAATACTACAGATCTCCCTTTTCCATATTCGCCTGCCGCAATCAATGGATCTTCACCAATTGTTGCCAGCAATTTTCCTTCTGGCTTCATAATCGTTTTATTATAACCAAGCAGATATGGCCATTCTTTATCAAGCCCTTCGGTAATTTCATGTGAAGCCACAACAACCGGATGAATCCCCTGTGGCGCTTCTACGCGATCATCTACATCCAACATTTTGACAGGAAGAATATCCGCGATTTCTGTCTGTCCATATCTTGCTGTTGCATCAATGCCTGTAAAAGACATCTGGGTTATGTGCCAAAAGCATATCGCTCCCCAGTCAGATGTTGGCGGCTGCACACCAAGTCCAAGGAAGCTCATGGCTGCCAGATCCAGAATCGCATATCCAATATCCAAAGTTAATTGTGCGATCAATGTGGGAACACAATTAGGCAAAATGTGCCGGAAAATAATCCTAATATCGGAAAATCCAATACTTCTTGCCGCCTCTACATAAGTTTTATTTTTTTCCACCATAGTTAAAGAACGCGTCAAACGGGAAAGCATAGGTACATATACGATTCCCAATGCAATAATTGCATTCGTGATACCCTTTCCAAAACTTGCCACTAACAGAAACGCAAGCAGCAGTGCTGGGAAAGCAAGAATCACATCTTCAATCCGCATAATGATATTATCTAATTTTCCACCATAATATCCGCAAAGTACTCCCAGCGGAATACCAACAATAATAGAAATCACAACGACTAGAAGCGCGCTTAACAATGTGGTTCTTGTCTGGTATTGATTAGCTTTTCCGAATCAAGAATAAGACCTGCTATTTTTTTCTTTTGAAGATCATTAACACATTCCTGCATCTCATCCGAACCGTCCGCAAACTGTACCAAAAGACCATATCCCATCTGAGCCGCCGCTTTTTGAGCACTCCGAATGATCTTTTCACCTTCTCGGTTATCCTTCTTCATTACCAGACCAATCAGATGACTTTTAAGCCCCTCTTTTTCCCGGAATTTAAAATAGGGAATGTACTGCTCTTCTTCAATTACTTTCAGGACTCGCTGTTTTGTCTTCTCACTGATATCTTTATCTTTTCCATTCATAACTTTGGAAACTGTAGAAACAGATACCCCTGCAAGTTTGGCAATGTCATGTATGTTCATATGCACATCCCCCTTCCTTCTTTAGTTTCTAAAATTTTAGCATTTTGTACATTTTGATTCAATATTTCGCTAAAACGAAACTATTTTCCGACATATTGCACATTTTTAACTATTTACTAAACTATTTTCGCTGATTTATTTTCATAGAAATGCTGAAAGAAAAATGACAATTTTTTTGTTGACATTTCCAGCCCGATATAGTAACATATCTTTCGGACGATTTAATCGCCGTGCGGAAGTGTCGGAACTGGCAGACGAGCAAGACTAAGGATCTTGTAGCTTTCGGGCTGTGTGGGTTCAAGTCCCATCTTCCGCATTTTTCTTTTTCCCTTGGAATGGAAAGAGTTCCATTCTCAAGGGTTTTCTATTATCCCTATTCCGCCAATTATCTGGCAGATATCCAACTAGCCCTTTGACAATTTCACATGCTTTACACCTTGTTTTTTTCAAGTCACTGATATAATAATTAATACATAGCGAGGTGATCATATGACAGATAACGAACTGTTGCTAGCTTTGTCGGATTTATTCGATAAAAAGCTAAAGCCCATAGAAGCAAGATTGACAAATATTGAATTAGGAATTGAAAATGATATAGGACCACGTCTTCAAAATATTGAAGCATGCTATAAGTCTCTTAATAATAAAAACAAGGTGTAAAGCCCAACTTGCAGTGGTTTTACACCTTATTTTTATAGTTCTTACCGATCTTTCTCTACAGTCTCGCCACGCCGCTGTCTCTTGCCGCCTGAGCCACAGCCTTGGCAACCGCGGCTCCCACGCCTGGCTCAAAGGCCGCCGGGATGATGTGGTCCGCGTTCAGCTTGTCATCCGGGATCATGGCCGCCAGCGCCTCTGCCGCCGCGATCTTCATTTCATCATTGATATCGCTTGCCCGCACGTCGAAAGCGCCACGGAAGATTCCCGGGAAGGCCAGCACGTTGTTGACCTGGTTGGGGAAGTCGCTCCGTCCGGTGGCGATCACCGCCACATTTCCCGCCTTCTTCGCCTCATCCGGGAAGATCTCCGGTGTGGGATTGGCACAGGCAAAGATGACGGCGTCTTTGTTCATGGTCTTCACCATATCCACGGTCAGTGCGCCGGGCGCGCTGACTCCGATAAATACATCCGCGCCCTTTACCGCTTCCGCCAGGCTGCCGGTTCTCTTATCCCGATTGGTGATCTTAGCCATCTCTTCCTTGATGGGGTTCATGCCCTTCTCTCTTCCCTCATAGATGATCCCGGTGCGGTCGCAGAGACGGATCTCTTTCACACCGGCGGAAAGAAGCAGCTTGGAGATGGCGATAGCCGCGGCTCCCGCTCCGTTCACCGCGATCTCGATATTCTCCATCTTCTTGCCGATCAGTTTCAGGGCGTTCTTCAGCCCCGCAAGGGTTACCACTGCCGTTCCGTGCTGGTCATCATGGAAGATGGGGATATCACAGCGCTCCTTCAGCTTCTTCTCGATCTCAAAGCAGCGGGGCGCGGCGATATCTTCCAGGTTTACGCCGCCGAAGCTTCCGGACACCTGATAGATGGTCTCCACGATAGTGTCCACATCCTGGCTCTTGATGCACATCGGGAAAGCGTCCACATCGCCAAAAGCCTTGAAGAGCACGCATTTTCCTTCCATAACCGGCATTCCGGCCTCCGGTCCGATATTGCCAAGGCCAAGGACCGCGGAACCGTCAGTTACCACCAGGCACAGGTTGTGCCGGCGGGTCAGCTCATAACTTTTGGAAATATCTTTCTGGATCTCCAGACAGGGCTGGGCAACTCCAGGGGTATAAGCCAGGGAAAGGTCATCCTTCGTCTCCACCGGCACCGTTGCGTTCACTTCGATTTTTCCCTTCCACTCTCCGTGCAGGCGAAGGGATTCCTTTGCGTAATCCATGATGATTCCTCCTTTGATTGTCACATTCTAGATTTTATTTTATTCCATCCTGTTTCAATTTTCAATTTATTTCTTCATTTTCAGATACTACCGGCAGTGTAGATCCTCCAAAGGGCATTACCAGTACAGTGGCATCCTCCCCTTTTTCCGCAAATGCGCGGTCCAATGCCGCCTGGACTGTTTCGAACGGCTGCATAAAGATCTGGCGGACCAACTCCTGCTCCAGGTCTGAGACGAGATAAATCTGAGCTTTTTGCAGTACCATAGCAATTGCCGCCGCCTTATGTCCGCCCAGCCTGAAATCCGCCCTGATCCGTTGGATCAGATCCTCTGGTTTTTTTGCTTCCAGCAGCCATTTTTCAAAAGTTTCTTCCCCCATCCCTTCCCGGCAGGATCCAACCAAAATAATGATGCCGCCCTCTTTTACCGCATGTTTCGCATTGTCCAAAGCCTTCTGAGTCTGATACAGATTCAGATCCTTCGGGGCGCCTCCCTGGGATACCAGGACAATATCCGCGCATCTGTCAATCCTTTTCTGATAGAGCATATCCAAAAATGTGCACCCGGCCCGATGCGCTTTTCTCACATCCCCGGCCACCGCTTTAACGATTCTTTTATGTTCGTCCAAAACAACATTCAGAATAAAATCAACCGGACAAAATCCTTCTGCCTCTTCGATGTCAGCCCTCAGCGGATTGGTCTTAAGATTTCCCGCGCGGCAGCGAGGATCCGTCATCATCCGATGGTTATTCTGGATCGCCTCCCGCGTAGAAACTCCCGGCATGATCGCCTTTGCCCCTCCTGAATACCCTGCAAAATAGTGATATTCAATATTGCCAAGACAAACCCGCCGATCCGCCTGCGCCACTTCTCTTACAATATCAACCGGCGTCCCCCGGCTGGTAACGCCCAGACGGACATGATCCAACGGATCCCCATCTATGCAGCGGATCTTTTGGAAAACTTCTTCACCCGCCAGTTTCCGCCTTTCTTCCTCCGTCTGCTTTCTGTGGCTTCCAAGTCCGTAGACTAAAGTGACATCTTCCAGCCTGGTCCCTCCTGCTTCCAGTTCCTCCAACAAGAATGGAAGGACTTTCCAGGTAGGCATTGGCCGGGTAATATCACTGGTAACGATCACCACCTTTTCTCCTGGCTTTACGATGTCTTTTAACCGCGGCGACCCCATCGGTTCATGGAGAGCCCGGCATATTTCTTCCTCTTCTGTCAACGCGCCTGTGTGATCCAGTTCATTCTGATATAAAACTTCCAGAAGATTATCGTCTGGAACTGTCACCTCCTGCACTTCTTTCCCAATCCCTATTTCAATCTTCATAAGCCGCCTCCTTATAATCGATACAACTCATAAGAAGTTTCACAGGGATTGCCGCTGGTCAGATACATCTCCCTCCGGGACAGATTCATCAGGATTGAAAACACGGTTCCCATTCTCTTTCCCTCCGGTTCTCTCTCATCCTCATGACGGCAGATAGAATCCGGATACCCCTTGTGATCCCGAAAAAAGTTCTGTATCGTTTCCACGCTGAGACGTTCCTCTGTTGTCAAGGCCTCCCGGATCATCTGGCGCATACGCCCATAACGGAGAAATGTATCCGGGAAGGACATTTTCCCTGTATCATGGATCTGGTAAAACCGGGGACTTAAAAAATGGTTGGTGTGTACCAGAAATCCTTCTTCTCCATAAAGCACATCAAAATCCCCCGGACCGGCCTCAATGGCGATCGCCTGTCCTTGTGCCGAAGCGGTTTGGAAATTCGCGCAGCATGCCAGGTTCATCCGCCCGGTATTCTGGATCGCGTCTGACAGCGTAGGGCTGTTCAGGATCCCCCGCATCACCACATGAAGCGGCACTGTAGTCCCCTTCACACGCTGATCCGATGCCAGCGCGTTCAGGCAGACTCCCACCCCTTCCGAATTAAGTCCGAATTTCCCTATAATACCGGCCTCTGTAAAAAGCAAAAGATCCGGCTTATTCTTCTGGTGGATCTTCAGGACCACAAGCGCTCCGCGCTGTCTCAGCTTCCAGTCCCAGTTCTGCCCCAGCCAGTTTTCTCCGTCCTTTGTAATGTTTTCCATAAATGCCGCTGAAGTACAGCCGTCACAGACCTGCGCCCCCTGCAGTACAATCTCGCTTCTGGTGTTCAAAGCGAGAATATCCTTCAGATCTTTCTGCGCTCCTTTGGCAACTCCGCGAAGCTCCTCCATGATCTCCGGATCATAAACCTCAATACTGTCCTGAAATCCGGCTGCGTATTCTCTTGCCTCATCCCAGGATATCCCCGAGAAAACCCGGAACATTTCCCGGTAACAATCCAGGCTGACCTGGATCTGTTCTCTGGCCAGGCGTCCGTGTGCCAGGCCAATCTCAAAAGGTGTTCCCGAAAGCTCAAATACGGGAAATCTCTGCTGCTCCTCCATCTCTTTCAAACCCCCTTTTTCCGCCCCTGTGCTGGACATGTTCACGAAACTGTTATATAATTACTGTAATTGATTTGCCTCTGGCAGATAGATTTGGAGGTATGCCCCTTGTTTTCCGAAGTAAAGCGAAAAAAACTCTATGAAGAAGTCTGTGATCAGATCATCTCATCTATTTCATCCGGCGAACTTCCGCCGGGGACCAGACTTCCTTCTGAACAAAGACTTGCCGACAGTTTCCAGGTAAGCCGCACTGCCGTCCGGGAAGCGCTCCGCACCCTGGAGAGTTCCGGTTATCTGGAAGTACGCACTACCGGAACCTATATCTGCGACGCCACCTTTGACAAAGCGGTAGCTCCCGTGATGAGCCGCCTGATCAAAGATGAAAGTGCCGTTGACGACCTTCTGGAACTCAGACTCCTTCTGGAACCCGCGGCTGCCGCCCTGGCTTCTCTTCGCATCACCGAAGAAGAGATCCTGAAGCTGGATGAAAATGTAAAACAGATGGAAAAGTGGATCCGGCAGGATCGCAGCTACGCCCAGCTGGACTCCAAATTTCACAACCAGCTGATCGCCGCCTGCCATAATGAAGCGATCCGCTCCATCTATCAGCTCTCTCTCGTCGCCATCGACGATATGTTTGAATCCTTCAGCCATTTAAGCAACCAGGCTCATCAGGTATGTCAGGAACATCTCCAGATCCTGAAGGCCCTGAAAGACCACGATCCTACCGCCGCTCAAAAGGCTATGTACCGGCATCTGGAACGGGTCTATATTTGCCTTGGCAAGGAAATCCCCAAGATCTTCTGACAGAATTGGAAAAAGGGCGTTGGCCGGATACCGCATTCCCGCAGTACCCGCCGCAGCCCTTCTTTTTTTACCTATTTCATATCATGGTTGTCTGCAGGAAATATACAACAATCCCCAATACCAGGAATACGCAGGATACAATATGAGTCTCTTTACGTCTCTCTTCGCTGGAGATCACATGCCAGAATATTGCCAGCAGCACCAGTCCTACGATCAATGCAATCCAATTCAACATAGCGCTCCCTCCTTACTTCCGACCAGCCAGTGCCTCGTTCAGCGCAACTTCCTTCTTCTGGAATCCCATGAAGTAGAAAATCATACAGAAGACACAGTAAACAACGATTGTTCCTACAAAGGCATTGATAGAGGCAACGCCCCAGGTCATCTTCCAGCCCATCAGAAGGCCGACGATCAATGCCGGGACTGTAGCCCAGTTAAATTTGTGATGCATAACATCTTCTGAGTTTACATTCATATCATAGTAGTTCTTATGCCCTGTCCAGTGATACTTGGTCTTGGACATAATGAAGTAATCCGCGATGGATACTGCCGCGATCGGCGGGATCAGATATCCCAGGAAACTACAGAATGGAACATAATAACTCTGAATGTCCAGTCCTGCGATACATACCGCGATGATACCTACGCCGAGAACGATAAAACGGCGGGGGATTCTCTTCTTGGTCACTACCTCGATGGTGATCGGCAGCGACGTGGACGTAATATAGGAACTGTGTTCACAGGTAGCCCAGTTCTGCAGGAAGAACATCAGACATCCCAATCCTACCATGCCTAACATCGACAGGGTATCCGCGATAACGGAGGTCCCTGTAGCCGCGCCCCAGACAGCACCGCAGATGATACACAGGCAGAATCCAAAGAAGAATCCAAGGAAGGATGCCAGGAAGGAACTCTTCGCGTCCTTGGCGAACCGCATATAGTCCGCCGCTCTGGAACAGCCTGCCGCCCAGGTTCCAACTACAACTGTAATACCGGCGCTGACACTCATGGTCTGCGGGAATACATTTTCCCAGATGCCGCCAAGTCCGCCAGGCATCTGCGCGCATTTCCAGATACCAAAGAGTCCGGTAAAAAGCAGTACCGGGAAAGCGAACCGGTTCAGGATAACCATCTTGGAGAAACCTACATAGTTGTTAGTGATAAACAGAACGGAGATCAGGATCGCCCACACTTTGATGTCGATGGCCGGGAAAAGTGTTACCAAAATCGAACAGAACATCGCCGCGTTTACAACGTACCAGCCGATATCCGCAATGTGGAATCCCGGGATCGCAACGCCCACGCTCCCATAGGCAAAACGAGAGGAAAGCGCCGCGTTACAGTGGGTCTTATAGCCTACATATCCGCTCAGCGCTGTGAACAGCGCCAGGAATAACGCACCGCCCAGGATCGCTTTCAATCCATTGGGCAGGCCGCCGGTTCCGATGGTTACCGTAACACCCGCCTGATAGAGCTGTGCCACCATAGCCGCGCCAAACCATACGAAAACCAGGTCATACCAGTTCTGCCGTTTTCCCTCGGGAACCGGTTCATACTGAAAATCGTCACCAGAATGGGAAGCAGACTCTTCTAATTCTTCAATCTCTTTGATCGCGTCCTCATTCATAACCTTTGCTTTTTCTTCCGTACTCACATAAACACCTCTCTTCCTTTATTGCTTATTACTTGTATCTGCTCTCCTCACAAAGTGGAGACAGAGGACAGATCATTGTCAAGCTCACGGATGTGGGCTTTAGCCCCCAGGATCCGCTGAAACGCCTGCAGGGAGTCAAGGATCACCTCCGGATCGATATCCTTCATGATAAACACCAGTTCAGACCGTCGTTCCTCTCCGCCCCAGTTCTCCAGATGGCGGGGCGGATGGATGATATGCTGCACTCCATTGATCAGTACCGGACCTCCTTCGCCGGTATCAAGAAGCCCTTTTACCCGGTATATCTTCTCACCATGGGCATACAGAAGGGCGGAAAGCCAGAGTCCAAACGCCGCCCAGCTTAAACTCCCGGTAAATCCAATGGATATAGAGCGCACCAGGCTTTCATGTTTTCTTGGCAGTACGATCGCCGGGCGCTTTTTCATCGCTTCCGCGATCTCCGGGCGTTCCCGTCTGGGCAGCCCTTCTTCTGACAGCACCAGTTCCGGATCGATCTCTCCCATATCCGTTTTCAGGATCACTGCTGAAGGATTGATCTCTTCCACCCGTTCGATCAGCGCCGGAACTTCCTCTTCCTTTGCCAGATCCGTCTTGGTCAGAAGTACCTTATCTGCTGTAGCGATCTGCTTTACAGATTCCGATGTATGCTCCAGCTGAAAACTTCCATTGACCGCATCCAGGCAGGTCACCACGCAGTCCACTTGATAATGATGGCGGAGAACGGAATCTGTCATGATAGAAAACAGGATCGGCGCCGGATCTGCAAGACCGGTAGTCTCGATCACCACCCTGTCCACATCCAGTTCTCCCCGGTCTCTGCTGTCGATCATAGCCGCCAGCTCTTTGACCAGATCATCCCGGATATTACAACAGGCGCATCCACCAGACAAAAGTACCGTTTTCTCCTCGATCTGGCGCAGTACCCTCTGGTCCAGCCCGGCCTGACCAAACTCATTAACGATCACGGATACCCGCTGAAACATCGGATGCTCCAGCCAGTGGCTCAACACCGTGGTCTTGCCGCTTCCCAGGAATCCGGTTATGATCGTGACCGGCAGTTTCCCTTCCGCCATCACAGTTCACTCCTTCCTAACCGGCCTGCATGTTCAGATAATCCAGCAGCGCCGGATCAAGCGGGTCTACTTTACTTCCCTGAAGTTTTTCCACATTGCTCCAGATCTCCCCAAAGTCTTTGCACAGAACACTGCGCCCCTTTCGATTGGAGATCATATAGCCTCCGGGCCTTTCACTGACGGACAATCCATAGAAATTCACGATCTCGTTGGTCATCCGTACCTTATCCCATCTTGTCTTGCGCAGCACCCTCTGGTTTACAAATCCCCTGTCGTCCGTCCGCAGGGTGTCACTCCAGTGGATATTGGAGAACATCTGTCCACATGCCATGCACATTGATCTTTCCCCTTCTTTCTCAAATACATCTTGCTAATGACTACTCTTTTTCTCTTGGAAATCTCTTCATAAAGTCTTCTGCCACTTCTTTGTAGGTTACAAACTTCACGCCCTCATGCGCCATCATGTGTTCGATCACCCGTTCGTTCATCAGGATATTCTGTGGATGTCCGCTTACATCCGGATGGATACACATAGGAACTACCGCATAATCATACTCTCTGTAAACATAATCAAACTGATCGATCCACATCTGTCCAATGTTGCGCGGGCTCTCAAAACCATAGCTGTTGGGGCTCGCCTTCTGGAACATCATCGGCGGAAGGTCATCCAGATACCAGCTTGCCGGGATCTCTACCAGGTCGGTTACCCGTCCGCGTACCAGCGGCTTCATCCAGTCTTCCGCGTTCTTGGAATAATCGATCTTCGTCCAGCTGTCACCGATCCGCAGATAATACGGATGGAAATCGTTGTGCATCAAACTGTTGTCGTAAATGATCCCATGGTCGATCAACAGCTTGTCCGTAATATCAGAGAACTGCCACCAGGGCGCATCATAACCAACCGGCTTCTTGCCGCACAGCTTCTCGATCAGATCAATACATTTTTCCAGTACTGCCGTTTCCTGGGCTGCCGTCATCGTCATAGGATCCTCATGGGAGTACCCGTGAAGCGCGATCTCGCAGCCTGCGTCCGCTACCGCCTGCATCTGCTCCGGAAAGCTTTCAATGGAATGTCCCGGGATAAACCAGGTACTTGGCAGATTGTATTTTTTCAGCATCTTCAGGATACGGGGAGAACCTACTTCTCCAGAGAAAATACCTCTGGAAATATCAGTAGGTGAATCCTCGCCTCCATAAGAGCCAAGCCAGCCCGCTACCGCGTCAACATGAACACCCCACGCTACAAAAATCTCCTTCTTTGCCATTTTAAAACCTCCTTTCTACGGCTCCTCGCCGAATTCACCTGTGGCAAATTTATAATTATGCATAAATGCCTAATTATCATTCTCCTGCTAATTCTGAAGAAAACAATTCCCGTTTATAATCCTTCAGATAAGGGATCGTCCTTCTTTGCTTCTCCACTTCATCGATCCAGATCTCTGTGAGAATAATGCCGTCGCCTTCCTGCTGCTCTGCCAGGATCTCTCCTTTGGGATCAACGATCCTGCTCTTTCCGGCAAACTCCAAAGATCCTTTCTCCGTCCCCCACCGGTTGGCAGCCACCACATAAAGTCCGTTTTCAAGAGCTCTTGCTCTGGACGCCAACTCCCAGGCGTAGGATCTTGCCTGCCCGAACGCCGCGGAATAGGTGATCAGATTGGCTCCTTTTAACGTCAGGATCCTGGCTTCTTCCGGGAAACCCACCTCATAACAGATCTGCATTCCCAGCCTGGCGAATCCCAGATCAAACACCGGATAATCCGATCCACTGCGGAAACGGAGACTTTCATTCCCCCACAGACATACTTTGCGGTATTTCCCCATATATCCTTCCGGTCCGGTCAGCACGCTGGTGTCATATACCACTCCGTCACATTCGCTGCGTTCGATCAGAGCAGCCACCAGATACATGTCATACTGGCGGGAAATCTTTTCCATCCATTCCGTCGACTTCCCTCCTGGTACCAGTTCCGACAATTCATAATCCATTTCCGCCACACTGTATCCCGTATTGAACAATTCCGGCAGAACTGCCAGGCGCGCCCCCTGCTCTGCCGCCTGACGAACCAGACGTTCTGCTTTTGACATATTTTCTTCCCAGTCTCCCAGGGTACAATCCATTTGTATTGCCGCTACTTTCACTTCCTGTCCGTCTCTTCTTCCTTCATCCATTCCCACACCATACTTATTCAATATTTTTGTATGCTTCCAGCTTATATGATGGTAATATTGTATACCGTTTTTTCTGGAAAGTCAATTGTTAAAGTTATTGTTTTCAGAGTTTTCTGTCATCATTTCTGTTTTTTGCGGGTTTTTAGCGTATTGTTTTATTTTTGACAATTTGTCCAAAAAAATCCACCAGAGTACACTCTGTACTCTGGTGGATTTTCCACTGTAAGTTATGACTATTTATTTTTCAGGATCTCTTTCCGGATATAGCGGAAAGTCTCCTCTTCTCCCTTTTCCGCCAGCATCTCCAGCAAATGTCTCAATAGCGCCGCCGTCTCGGGATGGATCATCTTCCCCAGCTTCTCCGCCCCCTGCTCGTAGTATTTCAGGGGATGGCTGACAGTGTAGCGGTCGCCCATATAGGTTTTGGAAGCCGCCACCCGGTCCATGAACATCTCCACTGCGTACCGGATGGGCATCTTCTGCCCCACGATCCCTTCCCCGGGATCCACACTGTAATCCAGCCAGTATTCATAGTGGTGCTTGTTCCTGCCCTTGTGATGGAGCCAGGCTGTGGAATAACCGGTGGCTTCCCGCTCCGCGTTGTTGGGGCTGCGGTTGCCCTGGTAGTAACGGCAGCCCACCAGGAATTCTGTGGGCGTATATTTGGACATATCATGAAGGAGGCCCTGCTTATACAGGCCCACCTTAAAACAATGCTTCATTACCAGCCACTTATGATGATTGATGGTCCGCAAATGTTCCAACGCTTTCATGCTTGTCTCCTCGTTCCTTTCTGGTCTACAGGCACAGCCCGACCCCATACAGGATCAGCAAATGCACCGGATAGAAGAGATAGAAGAAATATTTCATCTTTCTCCCCTGTTTCCCGCGATACAACCCGATGGGCACACTGGCCAGCACTCCCAGATACTGGATCCCCGGCTGCCACAGGAAATTCCACAGCCCGCCCATGCATAGCCGGCCGAAAGAAGATTGACGGAACCGCCCGTAGATCACCGGGAGCAACACTCCCAGGAACCCGTAATCCACTCCTGCCCACTCTCCCAGCATAAGCCCGCACACCAGAACTA
The DNA here is from genome assembly GCF_900312975.1 of Massilistercora timonensis. NCBI lineage: Bacteria > Bacillati > Bacillota > Clostridia > Eubacteriales > Massilistercora > Massilistercora timonensis. Next base: position 439,498 of record NZ_LT990039.1, read on the forward strand.
TCACCTGTCCTGTCATCTCATGGATCCGTCCCAGAAGCTCCAGCACTGCAAGACTGATCCCCAGGGTAAAGAACACGTTCTGGCTGCCAAACTCAAGCCAGGTCCCCTGGAAAGCCAGATCATAAGGTATCTCCGAGATCAGGGCGAAAAGCCACAACCGCAGCAGATACCGCTTTTCATCGTGAGTATGGTAGTACCCTTCCGCCAGAAGGAAGGCAAAGATGGGAAATGCAAGCCTCCCGATCCCGCGCATCCATAAGGCCTCCGGAAACAACAGCGCCCCTGTGTGATCCACCGCCATAGAGAAGATGGCGATCCATTTCAGCTGAAAAGAAGTAAGTTCCATCCGGTTACTTCCCGGCCAGGATCAGGATGGTCCTGGCTTTCACTTCTATCTGCCTCTGCTGCTTCAACTGCCGGGGCATCTCCAGCACGCCCTCGTCTGTAGAGGCGATCACATGCCATGCTTTCCCCTTTGGAAGGGCCGGCAGGGCAAATTTATGCTCCAGCCAGTGCATGTTATAGGCGATAAAACAATCGTCGCCCCCTGCCACCGCGCCGCTGTAGTAGACGCCCAGCTGCCTGCTGGACACTTCTTTGGGCGCCTGCCAGGCGTTCTCCCCGTGATAGGATACATCCGGCACCCCGCAGCGGGTCTGGTCCAGTCCCAGCATCTCCCGGGCCGGACACAGCACCGGATATGCTTTGCGCAGCCGGATCAGATCCTTCACAAAGCCGCAGAGCTTCTCTTCCTTTTCCAGTTTCCGCCAGTTCAGCCATCCGGTAGGATTGTCCTGGCAGTATACATTGTTATTTCCCTTCTGGGAATTGGCAAATTCGTCTCCCGCCAGCAGACAGGGAGTTCCCTGCGCAGTAAAGAGAAGGAACAGGGCATTCTTCATCTGCCGCTCCCGCAGCTGCAGCACTTCTTTCTTTTTAGTAGGGCCTTCTGCCCCGCAGTTCCAGCTGTAATTGTAATCTGGTCCGTCCGCGTTATTCTCCCCGTTGGCCTCGTTATGCTTCCCGTCGTAGGAGACCAGGTCATTGAGGGTAAACCCGGTATGACCGGTGATGGTGTTGCACACGCCTTCCTTCGAGATATGGCGCAGCCAGTAGATCACACTGTCCACCATTCCTTCGTCCCCCTTCAGGAACCGGCGCATGGTATTCATAAATTCCATATCATGCCGCAGGATCTTGGTCTTCTTAAGCAGCGGATCCTGCCGGATGCTGTCCATGGGCGCCGTCAGTGGATTCAGGATGAATCCGTCAATGTGGTATTCCATCCGGTAATACCGCAGACATTCCTCCACCAGGAATCCAGGCGTTCCTTCCGAGAACGGCATCTCCAGCACAACCTCGATTCCCCTCTGATGACATGCCCTCACCAGGTCCTTCAGGGAGCGGGCCCCGTTTCCATCCGCAGAATAGGCGCTTTTGGGCGCAAACCAATATGCCGGCCCGTATCCCCAGTAGTTGCGATAGCGCCCGCACTCTTCAAACTCATACACCGGCATACACTGGATCTGGTTGATGCCCAGATCTTTCAGATAGAGAAGTTTTTCTTTGAGTCCCTCAAACGTCCCCTTGCCCTTCACTTTGGAGCAGGGATCCTTGGTAAATCCCCTCACATGAAGACTGTAAGCCACCACCTGATGATCCGGGATCTCCAGGGGTGCGTCCCCTTCCCAGTCATAATCGCTCTTTTCAATAACTCCACGAACCTGATGCTTCTGAACGTCCCGTTCTTCTCCCCAGGCTTCCCGTCCTGCCAGGGCCCTGGCACGCGGGTCCACGAAGATCTCCTCCTCTGTCCGGTAATTGTATTCCCGGCAGTCTTTATCCAGACCCTCCAGCGCAAGATAGCGCACTTCCCCGAAGACCTCTTCCATGGGATATTCCAGGCAGGGCTTCTCCTCTCCCGCCCGGTACAGCAGAAGACTGCAGGACTTCCCTTCCGGCACTGCCACGGAGAAATTGATCTTCTCTCCCTCGCCGCTTACTCCAAGCGGCAGTGGTTTCCCCTCTGTTTTCTTCATATAGTTCCCCTTTCCTGCGGCTACTGCCATCCGTCTGTTCCGTACATGTCTACATTTTCCGCATTTATCATAAAGACTTCCTCGTAAGTCTCCCGTTCAAAAGGCTCGCCTTTGAGCATCTTCAGCACCAGTTCCGCTGCGGATTTCCCCATGTTGATAGGAGACTGGGCCGCTGTCCCCGCGATCTGGTTCCCGGTCTTTTTCAGTTCCTTCTTAATGTCCGGGGAACCGTCCACGCCATAGATGATCACATCCTTCATCTCCGCCAGGTTGACCGCCGTCTTGGCTCCCACAGCCATCTGGTCGTTGCCGCACATGATCGCCGTCAGATCCGGGAATTCCTTCAGGATCTCCTGGGTCTCCTCCAGCGCCCGCTCAAACTGGCCGCCAGTATCCGCCCGGGCCACTACTTCAAACCCGTTCTTCGCATCCGCGATGGTCTCCTCAAATCCAGTGATCCGGTCATTGACGGAATTCTGGGTAGGGCATTCCAGGATGGCGACCTTGCCGCCCTCCGGCTGCTTCTCCATCAGATCTTCCCCGCAGAGCTGACCAGCGGTATAATTATCCGATCCAATATAAGCGTCCACATAATCCATCTCTTTCACCTGGGCGTCCACGTTGAGGATCTTGACACCCGCTTCCTGCAAAGCCTGCAGGGAGGGAGTGATCTTCTCCCAGTTCACCGGGGTCAGAAGAATGGCATCGATCCCCTCGTCGATCATCTCCTGGATCTGACTGGCCTGCAGATCCGGATCCGTCCCCGGATCCTTGGTGATCATCTGACACCCTACTGCCTCCAGCGCCTCTCTGGCCGCGCTTTCCAGCGTGATAAAATATGGGTTCTCCATATCGATGGCGGAAAAACCGATCACAAAGTCTTCTTTTTCAGCCTCTTCTTCACTGTCTTCTTCCTCCGGCTCTGTCACGGCATTGTCCTCCGGCGTGCCTACATCCTGCTTGCAGGCTGATATTCCCAAGGTACAGATCAAAACCAGCATCATCAATATCTGTATGCCTCTTCTTTTCATCATCCAAGATCCTCCTTATGTGTGCCTGTGCACATACAATTATATTTTACAACATTTTTATCCTTTTGACTACTGCATCCTTGCTTTTTGCCCCTGCCTCTGGTACAGTTAGAATATCTTTAGCAAAAGGAGAAATATGATATGGGTGCACAAAACACAAACCTGGAAGAAGATGTGATCACCGTCACTCTCACACTGGATAACGATGAGGTGGTAGAATGTGCCGTCCTCACCACCTACGAAGCGGACGGCAATGAGTATATCGCCCTGCTCCCCATGGACGAGGCCGGCGAGGAGGCCACCGGGGACGTCTATCTCTACCGTTACCGGGAAGTAGACGGAGAGCCTACTCTGGAAAATATCGACGACGATGAGGAATACGAGATCGCCGCCGATGCCTTCGATGAATGGATGGATGAACAGGAATTCGAAGAATTACCGGACATGGAATAATTCACCCACAAAGCGGGAGGGACTTGCGTCCTTCCCGTTTTTTTCACGGACATAACTGACAAAAAGCCGTTTTTTCGCCCGGGTCATGGCCACGTAGAACAGGCGGCGCTCCTCTTCTGTCTCCTCTTCCAGCTTCGCCTTCTTATAGGGGACCACCCCTTCATTGGCCCGGATGATGAACACCGTGTCAAACTCCAGCCCTTTGGCTCCGTGCATGGTGAGAAGGGATACTCCTGTTCCAGGCGTTTTCTGCCGGCTGGTCCCGGATTCTTTTCGCTCCTCAATGTGCATAAGCCACTCCGGGATGGTGCGGCAGCCTTTGGACAGTTCCTGGACTTCATCCAGCACCTCCGCCCATTTCTTCCAGTCTGTCTGCCGGTACTCCCCGTAGCCTTTCAGAAACTCATCGTAGCCAATGCTTTTGCGGATATACTGGATGGCCGCGTAGGGCGTCTGCTTTTCCATCATTTTCATATCCCACTCCAGCTGATCGATGCGATCCTGCATCCAGTCCTTGTCACAGTAGAAATTCCGCAGGGACTCGTAGGTCACCGGCTCCCCCTCAAGACTGTCTCTTCCGATATAGCGGTTGGGACGGTTCACGATCCGGAGAAGATGCCGCTTCTCCATCCGCCCCTGGGAGAGGGAGAGGTAACTTATCAGATCCCTTACCGCGAAATGGGCATAGAGATCCTCCGGCTTCTCCTTCATGACAAAAGGGATCCCCCGGGCGGCCAGAAGCTCTGCCAGCGCCCGGCCTTCCGCCGCCGTGCGGAACAGGACAGCCATCCGGGAGAGAGGTTCCCCTGCCCGGGCAAGCTCCGTTATCTCCCGCAGCACATACCCGCTTTCTTCCACCGGATCCTTTACCTCCTGGATGTGGACCACTTCCCCTTTTTCCTTTTTTGCCTGTAGCTTCTTCGCACACCGCTTCTTGTTGTTTGCGATCACCCGCAGGGCTCCGTCCACGATAAAGCCTCCGGACCGGTAATTGGTCCCAAGGACGATCCTTTGGGCTTTTGGATAGTCTTTCTCAAATTCCTGCATGATCCCCGGGCAGGCTCCCCGGAATCCATAGATGGACTGATCGTCGTCCCCCACCACGAAGAGATTGTCCCGGGGCTTCGCCAGAAGACGCAGCACCTGATACTGCACCTGGTTGATATCCTGGAACTCGTCCACCAGGATATAGGAAAACCGCTGCTGCCACCGCTCCAGGATATCCGGCCGGGTCTGGAACAATCTCAGGCAGTAGAGAAGCATATCTTCGAAATCGATCTTCCCCATCTCTTTTTTCCGTTTTTCATAGCAGTCAAAAACGCTCCGGAACTTTTCCTTTCCGCAGCATTTTGGCTCATATGTCTCCAATTTTTCCATCCGGTTCTTCACACTACCGATCTCGCCGGCCAGATCCCGCACCAGGTCTTCTTCCTCCTCCGGCCCTTCTCCCGCCGAAAGTTCCGAGAGGATCTGCAGGAGCAGCCCCTTCTTCTCCTCCCCGGTGAGCAGCCGGATATTCCTGGCTCCATAGGCCCATTTCAGGATCCCGTAATAAAATCCGTGGAAGGTCCCGAAGGTAACGGGATAAGTCTCGTCCCCCATCACCTGGCAGAACCGCTGGCGCATCTCCATAGCGGCATACCGGGTAAAGGTAATGACCAGAATTTCTTCTGGCCTTACCTGATACCTGGTGATCAAATATTCGATTCTTTTTGCGATGGTAAGAGTCTTCCCGGAACCGGGACCGGCGAGGACCATACAGGGTCCGTCCTTGCAGGCGACCGCCTGCTTCTGAGCTTGATTTAACTCCATAGATACCTCTTACTTGCTTAACATCTCGATGCCTTTGCGGATCCGTCGCAGGGACTCCTCCTTGCCCAGGATCTCCATGATCTCCGTGGCGCCTCCCGGCGTGGTCTGCTTGCCGGAGACGGCGGTGCGCACCGGCCACATAACGAATCCGGTCTTCACGCCTTTCTCATCCACATATCCCTTCAGCGTCTCAAACAGAGCGTCGTTGCTGAAATCCTCCTGGGCTTCCAGCCGGGGCAGCAGATCTGTCAGCACCTCCAGAGAGTTCTCCTCGTTGGTCTTCATCTTCTTGTGGCAGTACATGGAAGTGTCATATTCCGGCAGCTCCTCAAAGAAATCGATCTGCTCCGGAATATCCGGGAACACCTCGATCCTTGTCTTCACAAGGGCCGCGATCTTCTTAAGGTCGCAGTCTCTTTTGACCACTTCCTGGATATAAGGCTTCGCCATCTCGTAGAACCGGTCGAAATCCATGGCTTTGAGATACTCTCCGTTCATCCATTTCAGCTTCACGATATCGAAGACTGCCGGAGACTTGCTCATATTCCGGTAGTCGAATTCCTTCACCAGTTCCTCCAGAGAGAATATCTCCTGGGTTCCGGAAGGACACCAGCCAAGAAGAGCCACGTAGTTTACCACTGCCTCCGTCACAAATCCCTGGTCGATCAGATCCTCATAGGAAGAATGTCCGCAGCGCTTGGACAGCTTCTTGTGATTCTCGTCGGTGATCAGCGGACAGTGCACATAAGTCGGCACGTCCCAGCCGAATGCCTCGTAGATCTTGTTGTACTTGGGCGCGGAGGAAAGATACTCATTGCCCCGGACCACATGGGTGATCCCCATCAGGTGGTCGTCGATCACATTGGCGAAATTATAGGTGGGATAACCATCAGACTTGATCAGGATCAGGTCCTCCAGCTCCTCGTTGGGAACCGTAATGTCCCCGTAAATATCGTCATGGAAGGTAGTGGTCCCTCCTGTAGGCATATTAAACCGGATCACATAAGGCTTCCCGGCTGCCAGATTGGCCTCCACCTCTTCTTTGCTAAGACCAAGACAGTGCTTGTCATACACCACGATCTGAGTCCCGTCGTCCGATACCTTGGCCTTCAGGGAATCCAGCCGCTCCTTGTCGCAGAAGCAGTAGTAGGCGTCCCCCTGCTCGATCAGCTGTTTGGCATACTTAAGATACAGACCTGACTCATTGCGTTCGCTCTGTACGTAGGGACCTACTCCCCCGTCCTTGTCCGGGCCTTCGTCATGGACAAGTCCCGTTTCCTCCAGGGTGTGGTATATGATCTCCAGCGCCCCTTCCACAAACCGCACCTGGTCCGTATCCTCGATCCGCAGGATGAAATCTCCCCCTGCGTGCTTCGCGATCAGATAGGCATAAAGCGCGGTCCGCAAATTTCCCACGTGCATCCGCCCGGTGGGACTGGGCGCAAATCTTGTTCTTACTCTTTCCATGGTTACTCTCCTAACTCCTTGATGATATTCTCTAATGTCTCGTCCACTCTCTGGTCGATGACCAGATCCGCGAACCGATCTGAGAAATGCGGTGTGGAGTGGACCACCACCAGCTTTTCTCCTTCATAGTAGTTCACCAGCTGGGTGCACAGATAAGTGTTCAGGTTGGTCCCCAGAGCGATCAGAAGGTCCGCCTTCTGCACCTCCTCCGCCGCCCGGGTGATCACGCTGTTGTCCACCATCTCGCCAAAGAAGCATACATCCGGCCGGATGGGCGCGTGACAATGCTCGCACAGCGGCACCCGTTTGGATTCCCGGATATACTCTACCGGATACTTCCGCCCACAGCTGGGACAATGATTTTCATAAACGCTTCCGTGCAGGTTGATCACATTCTGGCAGCCCGCCCTTCCCGGCAGCCCGTAGATCCTTCTGGTGATCACCGACTGGATCAGACCCTTTTGCTGCAGCTTCGCAAGATCCACGAAGCCTTTTCCCGGCGGGATATCCAGAGAACTTAAGATCTCGTTCCGGTAGAACTCGAAGAACTGCTCCTTCCTTGTGGAATAAAAGCTGCTGGAAAACATCTCTTCCAGGGAAAACCCGTACTTTGCCTCAATGTCATAGGATTCACTCCCGTCCCGGATCGCCGGATAACCATTCTCCAGCAGCATCTCATAGCCGCTCAGCACAGTGGTATACCTGCTCTCCTTAAGCATCTGCAGCAGTGTTCTCTCTAACATATCCATCCCTCCCCGCTAAAACTCTCTATGGTTAGACTTATTGTATCATAGATGATTTCCGCTCTCAAGCCTTTCCCCTTCTCTTAAGAGCCTTTCTCTGGCGCCAGTAACGGGCCTGGAAGAACTCCCTTGGAATGGATACGATCAACACGATCCCCAGCACAATGGCAAAGGCGATCTTCAGCGCTTCCATTCCCCGCTGGCTGGCCAGGGCCATCTGGTTTGTCACCAGGTAGTAGGCGGTAAAATATACTCCCGCCCCGGGCACCAGGGGAATGATCCCAGAGATCAGGAAGATGGTAATGGGGCATTTCATCCGCACCGTCAGTATCCTTGAGATCAGCACCACGGCCAGCGTCCCGAAGAAAGACGCAAGCGCCGGCGAAAGGTCATAACCAGCGGTCAGCGTAAGGTAGATCATCCACCCGGCAGTTCCCGTAAGGCCGCAGCACAGGTAGAACCGCTTCGGCACGTTGAACAGCACCGCGAAGGCCACCGTCCCCACGAAAGATCCAAAAATATGCATCAAGATCGTCTGGATCACAGGATCACCCCTCCCATCATATTGTTATAAAGACTCAGCGTGATCCCTACGCCGATGGCGATATAGACAAACACCAAAAGGGCGTCGATCATCCGCACCGTACCGGAGAGGAAATCACTGTCCGCGATATCCCGGATGGCGTTCACGAAAGCCATTCCCGGCACCAGAGGCATGATAGCGCCGCTGATCATACCCTCCAGCCTCAGCGTTTCCCAGAAGGGGATCTGCCTGGCCAACAGCGCCAGCGCCGTGATCACCACGCCGCCCACCAGATTGACGATGATCTTGGACATATGGTGGCGCTTTGCCGTCAGCACCCACACATATAGGAGACACCCGATAAGGAAGGCAACCCCGCTCTCCATCACCGTAGACCCCAGGAGAAATCCAAGACTGGCGCTTGAGGCTCCTGCCGCCAGGATCTGAAAATAGGGCCGCTTAGGCGGCATCTCATCGATCTCCTTGAGTTTCTTTGCCGCCTCTTCCATAGTCACACGTCCGGCCGCGATCTCCCGGGACAGATCGTTCACCTCCGCCACGATCCCCAGATGGGCGCTGGACAAAGGGATATGCTTCACCTTCGTGTAAGCCTCCTCCATCCCGTTCTCCGCGCTGACAAAGATAGCGTGGCTCAACGTAAAGATATCCACATGGTCCACATGAAACCGCTGGCAGATCCGGGTGATGGTCTCCTCCACACGGAAGATCTCCGCCCCGTTCTTCAAAAGGATCCTTCCCGCCTCCAGTGCCAGGTCTACCACTTTCTTCACATCCACCTCGGATTCCAGCCGCTTCTTCAGGTACACCATGTCCACCAGACGGATCCCGTCCTCGTAAATGGGCTCCTGATAATGATCCACAAAGAAGTTCGCCACGATATGAGAATTGACAAACCCGCATTTCTCATAGAATCCGATGGTCTTCCTGCAATTGCCGGTCCCCACGTACATGGTGTCGCAGCTGCCGCTGTAGTGCTCGCAGATAAACCGGATCATCTGCCTGCCATAGCCTTTCCCCTGGCTCTCTGGTTCCGTGGCGATGTTCTTCAGCTCGCACTGGCGGTTCTTCCCCGGCTGTACCACGCACACTGTGCGCACCTTTCCGCCGTCCTCCAGGACAAACATCTCTCCCTCATCCAGATACCGGTCGATCATATCCTCCTGAGGATCCGCAAGAAGCAGAAGGTCCAGGTATTGCTTTTTGTTGTCTGTAATCTGTCGAATGTTCATGGCAAAACTCCTGCATTTTCATAATCCAGCCTATTATAACACCTGAGGCAGGAAAATGAAAGAGCTGCCTACAGGCTATTGTGAAGAAGGGTAAGAACTGTTTTCAGCTCCTCCACACCCATCTGTCCAGGCGCGGATGCCTTGCCGGCGGCGCCAAAGGTCAGGGCGGATCCAAAGACCTCTCCGCATAGACGGCTGATCACACCAGTTCCTGCCATGGACATGGTAATGATGGGACGGTCCGCATATTCCGTTGCCATCTCTTCTGTGGCGGCAAGCAGGGTAAGCACGTCTTTTCTATTTCGGGGCATAACCGCGATCTTGGGAATGTCCGCTCCCAGATCCTGCATTTTACAAAGTCTGGATACCAATTCTTCTTTGTCCGGAGTCTTGTCAAAATCATGGTTGGAAGCCACCACTTTCACGCCGCAGGCGTGAGCGGTATCGATCACCCTTTTCACCGCCTCATCGCCAGTAAACGCCTCGATGTCCACCAGATCCACCAGACCGGTCTTTGCGATCCGCCGGTTTAACGCCACATAAGTCTCAGTGTCGATGGCCTTCTCACCGCCTTCTTTCGCGGTGCGGAAGGTAAAGAGGACAGGGATCTCACCCAAGACTTCCCGCAGCATTTTTGCCGTCTTCTCTACTTCCTGGAAGTCAAAAACATCCCGGTACCAGTCTGCCCGCCATTCCACAATGTCAGTTCCCATGGAAGCAATGGTCCGGGCGGCGGAAAGGATTTCCTCTCTGGTAGTCCCCACGATGGGAACACAGACCTTGGGGATCCCTGGGCCGATTTCAACATTCCTTACTTTCACTGTATTCATAATTGATTTCCTCTTCTTTCTTGTTATCTCGCATTTTTTACAGTGTATCATATCAAAGATCAACAAACAATGCAGGTACAATGCCGATCAGCAAAAAAGAACTGCCGCGTCAATAAACGCGGCAGCTCTTCTTTGCTTTCTCTCTTCCTTTTTCCTCAGAACTAGCCGATGTATCCGGCTTTCTTAAGCTCTTCCTCCGCCTTCTCAAGGTTGGCGTCAGATACCCGGATGATAGGTCCGGTACAGCCCATTCCGCTCTCTGCGTAAATGCCGATCTTCCACAGGCATTTTACTGCATCGTCCAGATCCATAACTTCGATTCCAGGGATCTGGGAAGTTACGATCTCCTTGGGAGGCTCCTTTACATCCTCTTCTGCTGCCGCCGGTTTGGAAGCCGCCTTCACAGAATCCAGGATCTCCTGGAACCCGGCCTTCTTCGCAGCCGCGAACTCTGCCCTGGCCACCTCGAAGACCTTGCCTCTTACCAGCTGCGCCGCGTACCGGATCGCATTGGCGATCACCGGAGCGCCGGAGGCTCTGGATACGATCATGACAAGCTGCTCATAGCCTTCCCCGATGCCCGGGCCATAGCCGAAGCCGGTAGCCTCATAGCTTCCGCCGGTGTTGGCGGAAGAAAGCATCTTCACCAGGATGTTTCCGGTCAGGGAATCTGTCACCATAATATCCGGTGACGCCTGGAGCACGTCGTTTCCTCTCATCACGCATCCGCCGTCTGCACGGCTGGACTCTGCAAATGTGATATCATAGCCCTGCTCCTGAAGCTGTTTTAACGCCTTCTCTGTCTGACGGGCGCCGTCCACGTTCAGGATTCCCACTGTGGGATGAGCGTTGCCGCAGGCTTTCGCCGCGATCACACCATAGACCGCATTCTTGATCATTCCCTCGATCCGGTCTGTGCTGGAGGTTCCGGTGGTGTTGGCAATATACATTTCCTTGCCGTATCCCGGAGTCACACAGCGTCCTACAGTAGATACGCCAATGGGGAACGGGAAATGCATGGTAACTGCCGCGTCGATCTCCTTGTTCTTGAGCATCTCTTCCATCTTGTCGTGGCCTTCCTCATCATTGGCCACTTTCACGGTGGTCACGCCCTCTGCCTCCAGGGTTCCGATGTAGTACACATCGATCCCGTCTCTGGCGGCCGCGATGGCGCCTGCCATCGAATTCTCTTCTCCGTGCTCGCTTCCCATTCCGGTGATGGCAATCTTAGGCTTCTTCCCAAAACTTCCGGTCTCCAGACCTTCCGCCATCTGAAGGAATGTTTCCGCGATCATTTTTTCAATCTTATCTGCCATCGTCACCACCCCTTACTCTGCCATCAGGGTCGCAGCAAAATCTTTCATAGCTTTCGCGATCAGTCCCTTTACTTCTTCCTCGGATACGCCGGCTGCCGCTTCTTCCTCAGCAGCGGTATTGCCGTGGATCACGAAGGATACACCGTCGAACAGGTTGGTCATACGTCCAAGGAACAGACTTCCTTTTCCGATGATCATCGCGTTCTTGATCTTTCCTTCTTTGATATCCTCGCAGGCAAATCCCACGTAAGGTACGCCAGACGGGATATGTCCCTGTGTGGGAGCCCATCCGGTCAGACCACGCTCTTTGGTGAAGTTGGCCAGTTCTTTCCGGTCTAACTCTCCACGCTTTACAGCCAGGGCCGCGATCATCTTGTAGTTTGCCAGCGGAACATCTCCTGCTCCGGCCGGTTTGGTGATATCCGGATTCTGCATCTCCGGAGAATATTTGTCGATGTCGGTAAGCTTCATTCCAACTCTGTCAAGCGGGTCAGCTACCAGGCTTCCGATTACGTTCTGCGGAGCGGAACCGGTACCAACGCTGTGGCGTCCCAGCATGCCAAGATCGATCTCAGGGCTTACGCCGTCGTTCTCGGAAATGATCACACAGAAGCCGCCCAGGCAGTCCTCCAGGATGGGAAGACCTTTCTTGATGTGATCCTTGCCGTTCATACCAAGTTTCGCGGTACATCCGCCTGCTGTAACGGCAACAGTCTTGTAGGCGCCGGATTTTACCAGCGCAGCCGCCTCGATAAGCGCATGAGTAGGAGCCGCGCAGAATCCTCTTGCATCAGATCCGCTGGCGCTTACCAGGCCTGCAACCTCTGCCGCCGCCTTGGCAAAGTTGCCGCCGCCTCTCTGGTTCATATCGCCGCAGGCTTCCTCTGCACAGTCGATAACGTACTCAACATCCGCCTTGTCGATCCCTGCGTTGCGTACGCCGTAGAGAAGGGCCAGCACGCTGGAGGCCTTGCTCATCAGGTTCTCATGCATAACGTGGGAAGACAGGTTTACATCAATATCATGAGCCGGTTTTACACAGCCCACCAGTTTGTTTTCAAAATACAGAGGCTCTGCATGGTCGTCTTTGATCAGCGCCTCGATCTCAGCAAGCTCGTATCCCTCTTCAATCCGCTCTACAATATCGTCGGAGATGATGGGGTTCTTCGCGAACTGATCTTTATATTTCGCCACAAATTCCTTGTCCAGTTTTACAACCTCGAACATGTCGCTGGCCTGTACCAGGAACAGGAACTCTTCCTCCGGCATGATCTCGCCGTATTTGCCGTAGCGCTCAACTCCCTCTTTCTTCTTGTCGTACCAGGGGAACTCTACTTCTGCCAGCTCATCCGGATGTACGTTGCCGATGTAGGTCTGATTCGGCCAGTAAGCCACTACATCCTCGTAAGAACGCAGATGCTGCGGAACTTCTTTCAGATATTCAGAATCCGGGTTTACGATCCTCTCTGTAGTCTGGGTCGTCCCGTTGTATAAAACCATATCAGGAGTATGTACTAATACATAGCTTGCTCCTTTAATTACACTGTTCATTGGTTATCCACCTTTCTTCAACTCATTCAATCCCGGGCGGCATTCCGCCCCGTTTCACAAGAAAGAGGGCATTGCCCCAGTGGGGTACACATGGGATAACGCCCCTCTTTTTGCAGTCTGATTACAGCTGGTCTCTGATCGCCTGCATCTCGGATACGATGTCGTCAACGTCCAGAACCATCTCCATCATACCAACCTGCTCGTCATAAACATCCTGATCAAACTCATCTTTGATCTCCGGCTCGCATACATGATATACCGTGAGTCCAAGCTGGACCCCAGTCAATGGACCTGCGAAAGTAGGATCGCCAAGTGTTACGGTCTCAGCTGCAAGACCTGCAGCCTCGCCCTCAGCAGCACCAAGAACTACTACTAAGTTCTCTGCGCCGTACTCATCAGCGAATTCTTTTACTCTCTTCTGGTTCTCCAGATCCATTGCGCCTGCGCTCGTTCAGACGAAACATTCCGTGGATGAGAATACCACTTCAGCTCCGGCAGTCTTAACGCACTCAGCGATAGCCGGGCCCGGGATTCCATCACGGTCTCCGATAATTATTGCTTTTTTTCCTTCCAAAATAGCCATAATTATGCCTTTCTCCTTTCTTGTAGTGTCAAACAAGTTTGAAAATCTATGATCGAGAAATCATCTAAAGACTAGATGTATTTCTTAATCATCGCCTCAATGCTCTCTACGGTACAGTCTTCTTTTACAAGCTCTTCTACCTTCTCACCGTCTTTGTAGATCGCCATAACCGGAAGGCCGAGAACCTTCTGGGCGATAGCAAGACGACGTGCCTTGGTGGTGTTCAGGGATGTGAATTTCAGCTTGTCACCGTAGGTGTCAGCGAATTCATGTACCTTCGGCATCAGTGCCTGGCAGGGTACGCAGCCGTCTCCGTAGAAGTCTACGAATACATAGCCGTCTGCTTTTAATACTTCTTCTTCAAAATTTGTCTTGTCCAGATCCAACATGGGAATCATCCTCCTTTTTTGAAAATAATATATATTGCACACTCAAGAGCCGCTGCGCGACTTTGCTACGCACAGCGCACTCAAGAGCCGCTGCTTCGCAGCTTTTGTCCCGCTGTGCTTGTTGCTTTTTAGAAATAGTCGGACATGCTGCGTTCTACCTGTACGGCTGCGATCGCTCCGTCTGCGGCAGCGGTCACTACCTGGCGCAGGCTCTTGATACGAACGTCTCCGGCGGCGTATACGCCCGGAATGTTGGTGTGCATATCATCATCTGTCTTGATGTAGCCTCTCTCGTCCATATCGATGATGCCTTCAAACGGCTTGCTGTTGGGGATGGTTCCGATGAATCCGAATACACCGAACATGCCGTCCTCTTCGTCAGCCTCTACTGTGGTGATCTCGCCGGTCTTGACGTTCTTCACCTTCATCCACTGAAGGATGTCGTCTCCACCTACTTCCTCTACAACGGAATCCCACATAAAGTGAAGCTTTGGATTCTTGAACGCTTTCTCCTGGATGGACTTGGCCGCGCGCAGCTCGTTCCGTCTGTGGATGATGGTTACCTTTCTCGCGAACTTGGTCAGGTACATCGCCTCTTCCACTGCGGAGTCGCCGCCGCCTACCACATAAACTTCAAAGTCCTCAAAGAAGTTGGCGTCGCAGGTCGCGCAGTAGGATACTCCCTTGCCAAGGAATTCCGCCTCGCCCTTGCAGCCGATTGGTCTTGCGTGAGCGCCGGTGGCAATGATCACATTTCTTCCCTGGTACTCAGCCTTCTCGCTCTTCAGTACCTTTACATCGCCATTCAGCTCTACTTCTTTGATCGTATCGGAGACACGCTCAGCGCCAAACTTGGCAGCCTGCTCGGTCATTCTCGCGATCAGGGAAGGTCCTGACTCGCCCTCAACGATCTGTCCAGGATAGTTCTCGATCTCATCCGTGATCGCGATCTGTCCGCCGTCCTGTCCTTTCTCAATGATCAGGACAGAGAGGCGGCTTCTGCCCGCGTACAGTCCTGCCGCCAAACCGGCAGGACCTGCACCCAGGACGATAACATCATAAATCTTGCTCATTTTTCTGTCTCGTCTCCTTTTTTCTAAAGTTCCGTGTATACACCAAGCCCCTCCCGGAGCTTAAGGTATCTGATTACTCGAAGATGGTCTGGTCGTCAACTTCGGTTGTCAGGGCTGTAAGAGCCTTCTCAACGATGTGACGGCGCAGTGCCTTCTCTTCATCTTTATCCAGTGCCGGGTTGCCCAGCGGATGCGGGATCGCGATCGCAGGAACGATCCTGTTGGCGCCAACCGTCATGGAGATCGGCGTTACTGTACAGATATGTACAACCGGAAGTCCAGCTCTCTCGATTTCTTTTACCATCGTTGCACCGCAACGAGTACAGGTACCTCAGGTAGAGGTGAGGATAACTGCGTCAACGCCGTCTGCAACCAGCTTCTTAGCGTACTCTGCCGCGAATGCTTTCGCGGAAGCTACCGCAGTACCGTTTCCAACGGTGGTGTAGAACAGGTGATGGAGTTCTCCGATCACGCCTTCCTTCTCCATGTCTCTCAGCACGTCAACCGGAAGTACACGGTCTGCGTCTTCATTGGCGTAAACCGGATCGTATCCGCCGTGAGCGGTCTCATAAGTCTCCTCGGTCAGATCCATTACGCCTGTGATGTCATACTCGCCGTAGTGAGAAGCACTGGAGCTCTCGATGTGATCCGGGTTGCCCTTCGGAACGATACCGCCGGAAGTAACCAGAGCGATCTTGGCATGAGCCAGATCCTTCACTGCCGGATTAGGAGCTACACGGTCGAAATCAGGCATCGGATACTCTGTGGTGAACGGCTTGTCGGCAAGCTTGGCCAGCAGCATCTTCACCGCACGCTTGGATCCTCTCTCCTCCTCGAAGAAGTTTACACGGATTCCGTTGGGGATATATCCCTCTTCACAGGAAGCGCCTACCGGCTCTCCTCTTCCTACCTTCACGGTAAGAGGAGCCAGCTTCTTCACTGCGTCTCTCATGCCCGCCGCGCTGTTCTTGGTGGAAACAATGTAAACCTTATCCTTGAACATATCTGCGCCCGGGTTCTCTACATACATACCAGTTACTGCCGGGATCCCCAGCTCTTCCTGAACCGCTGCCGCGATGGTTCCGCAGGCAACGCCGTAACGTCCGGCGTTGAAAGCAGGACCAGCTACGAATACGTCCGGAGCCAGTTCCTTTACCATCTTCAGGATCTCTTCCTTAGCGGTATCCAGGTTCTCGTTGAAATAAGAGTCACCGCAGATGATGGTCGCGATGATCTCCGCGTCGTCTTTAAAATTCTGTGTCAGCGCCATACCCGGTCCAACGATCTCGCCTTTGCGGAGCTCTACCGGATAATCTGCCTTCTCTTCTCCACCAATCTGTGCAAAGAACTGATTGATGTAATGTACTACTTTTAACTTAGCCATTTGCTTATCCTCCCTTCCTATCTTGCGCTCAGCTTATTGAAACCAGTCTCGTTTGTGGCACCGGTGAGTACCTGAAGCTCTACTTCCAGAGATCCGTCCTCGCGGAGTGTCTCCTCGCTGGCTCCGGCAATCTTGGTGACATAATCCAGAGTTCCAATTACCTTGTCAAGCTTCGGCAGGATGACTACCTGGTTGGCGTTTCCGCCTGTTACAACCGCGTCTGCCGCAGCATCCGCGTCTGCCAGTGACTGAGATTTGCCGTCGCGTCCGGCATACTCGTCAGTGATGATAACGGTCTTCACGCCCTCTGCCTCGATCTTCTTGCAGTTCATGATCAGGTCGGTATCCGGGTTACCAAATCCTTCCTGAGAAACGATCACGCCGTCCAGATCCAGCATCTTACACAGTTTTGCTGTCCAGTCGGAAGAACGCTGCTTGTCTGCCAGGTATACGTTCTCGTTTGTGATGATCTGGCATACAAAGTTGATGGTCTTGCCGTGCTCTTCGAACAGGTCATGTACCACCGGGTTGTTCTCATGTACGTAGGTCGGGTTCTTATCGCAGGCGGATACACAGTTACCGGAAACGATAGCGCCGTCCATTACCTCTGTGGGGCTTAAAATAGTAGGAACGATTTTCTTCGCGTCAACACCATATACATAGGTGTCGTGAAGAAGTCCCTGGCTCTGCAGCATCTGCACATAGGCAACTCTGGGAAGATCCGGATATTTCTCGAAGCCTTCCTTGATGGTGCAGGTCTCATATACCTTGGTCTCGTCCGGAGTCAGGTCGCGCGCCAGCTCAGCGATGTAGGTGGCAACACGGAAGCCTGCGAATCTTACAGCCTTCTCATAGTCATGCTGTTTAATGTCGTCAACCGGCTCACATACCATAACCAGGTTCAGTGTCTTGGAGAATGGTGTGTAATCAGCCCCAGGACCGGTCATGTCGATGATTCCTTCCTGGAATCCAACGATCTTTCCTGCAGTCACTACTGCCATGCCTTTCAGGGCATAGGTCTTTCCTTCTCCTACTGTGTCAACTTTCGCGATCACGCCCGGGAAGACGCCTCCTCTTCCCTCAACCTTTACACGTGGCTCGATGACATCCTTTACCGGAGTGATTCTTACAGACTCACCTGGCTTCGCGATGTCGAATGATACGCTCTTGATCTTCTCGTCCTCAAGAGCAACGGCTTTCACCGCCTCCTCAGATACATAAAGGATTCCGTCTTCGATCTTGGATTCGGACGCGAACTGAATATCCTTGATGTAAATGTGTCCCATTTCTAATCTCACTTTTGGTTCCCTCCTTCAAAAATTTTGATATTATTGTTTAAAAGCTTCATGCTTCTACAACCGTTTCTTAAGCGTCTGCCGACATAATCCCGCTCTCCAGCAAGGTCCAGTCGATCAGCTGGAAATCCTCCAGCACCTTCCCTTTGTACCGGTCCGATTTAAACTCGAACTTTCCGCAGGCGGCGATGGCGTTCTCGATGATCTCCAGGGACCTTACGTCTACCGCCCCCCTTTCTGCCGCTATCATTACAGATTTATAGGGTGTTTCATTAGGCTTTACACTTCCCGAAAGGGGATGTGACAAAAGCAAATGACCTTCATGGATCTTGTCCCGGACCTCCTTAAGAAGTCCCTCGTAGGAGGTCTCCTTGTAGACAATTCGGTGGGTATCTCCCAGTTTCTTGAGGACCAGCGGATTGTTTGTCATGATCAGATATTCGTCTCGTTCCATCCTTTTCGCCTCTCGAATTTGATTTTAAATAAAAAAGGACGATTTAAACACTGCATGTGTGTAAGTCGTCCTTTTTCTGTCTTTTGCCCTGATAATATAACGTCTGTTCAAAAGTCTTATCATACAGCACAAGATTCAGAATGTGGTCCATTTCCCGATCCTTCTGCCTGAAAGTTTCGCCCTCGCCGTTCTTACCGTTGCAGCTTGGGTTTGCCTCTTCGGCGGCCGGTTTTCCCCGCTCTCTCTCGGAAAATATCGTCCCACGATTTAGTTTTATAGACAGAATTTATAGCTCATTTCTCTCTTCTCTATAATAATACCTGATTGTTAATTCATTTGCAACTGCTTAATGAAATTAAAGTCAATTTATGAAAATTGCATAAATTCCGTCAAGGTTTTTGTATGTTTTTGCCAGCGGTCTATACCTGGATCTCCGCCTTTACACCCAGAAGATCCTTGTTCTCCTCCAGCAGCGGATTTACCACATTTTTCAAGTAAGCTTCCACCTGCACCGCGGAGCGCCCGGTGTATTTCGCCGGGTCCATGGACGCCCTGAGTTCTTCTTCCGTCAGATTGAACGCCGGATCTGCGGCGATCAGTTCCAGAAGATTGTTGTCCAGGCCCTTCTCCTTCACGTTCCGGCCTGCTTCCATGGAAAGCTCCCGGATCCGCTCATGCAGCTCCTGCCGGTCGCCGCCTGCCTTCACCGCATCCATCATGATATTCTCGGTAGCCATGAAGGGCAGCTCTGCCATCAGATGTTTCTCGATCACCTTGGGATATACCACCAGACCGTCCACTACGTTCAGGCACAGATCCAGGATCCCGTCGATGGCCAGGAATCCTTCCGGCACGCTCAGCCGCTTGTTGGCGGAATCGTCCAGAGTCCGCTCAAACCACTGGGTCGCCGAGGTAATGGCCGGATTCAGCGCGTCGATCATCACATACCGGGACAGGGAAGCGATCCGCTCGCTTCGCATGGGGTTGCGCTTATATGCCATAGCGGAAGAACCGACCTGGGTCTTCTCAAAGGGCTCCTCCACTTCTTTCAGATGCTGCAAAAGCCGGATGTCATTGGACATCTTGTGGGCGCTTGCCGCGATCCCCGCCAGTACATTCAGGACCCGGGTATCCACCTTCCGGGAATAGGTCTGGCCGGAAACCGGATAGCAGGCCTCAAATCCCATCTTCTTCGCGATCATGGGATCGATCTTGTCGATGGTCTCCTGATCCCCTTCAAAAAGTTCCAGGAAGCTGGCCTGGGTTCCGGTGGTTCCCTTGGACCCCAGAAGCTTTAAGCTTCCCTTCACATACTCCAGGTCCTCCAGATCCATCAGGAATTCCTGAAGCCAGAGTGTAGCCCGCTTCCCAACGGTGGTAGGCTGGGCAGGCTGAAAATGAGTAAAGGCAAGTGTAGGCTGTGCCTTATAAGCGTCGGCAAACCTGGCAAGCTCGGCGATCACGTTGACAAGCTTCTCCCGCACCAGTCCCAGCGCCTCCGACATAAGGATCATATCTGTATTGTCCCCCACATAACAGGAGGTTGCTCCCAGATGGATGATCCCCTTGGCTTTGGGGCACTGCTGCCCGTAGGCGTAGACATGGGACATAACGTCGTGGCGCACCAGCTTCTCCCGCTCCTTCGCCACCTCGTAATTAATATCCTCCGCGTGCTCTTTAAGCTCCGCGATCTGCTCGTCCGTAATGGGAAGCCCCAGCTCCTTCTCTGTCTCCGCAAGGGCAATCCACAGCTTTCTCCAGGTCCGGAACTTCTTGTCCGGGGAGAAGATATACTGCATCTCTTTGCTGGCATACCGCTCAGAAAGCGGGCTTTGATATCTGTCGTTACTCATCTTCACATTCTCCTTTTTTCACAACCCTATCATAGTATTGGGGGCAAAAAGCTTTTGCCCCCTCTTTTGTCTCTCATTCTATCAGATTTTTTTGATTTTTGCTACCCTTGTGTAAAACGGGAAAGGAATTGTTTCGTCCGCTCCTCCCTGGTATTCTCCAGCACCTCTTGCGGCGTCCCCTGCTCCAGGATCCGCCCTTCGTCCATGAACAGCACCTGGCTGGATACATCTCTGGCAAATGCCATCTCATGGGTGACAATGATCATGGTAGTCTCCTGATCCGCCAGAGACCGGATGACTTTGAGCACCTCTCCGGTAAGCTCCGGATCCAGGGCCGAAGTGGGCTCGTCAAAGCACAGAATATCCGGCTTCAGCGCAAGCGCCCGGGCAATGGCCACACGCTGGCACTGTCCTCCGGATAACTGATGGGGATAATTCTCCATCCGGTCTGCCAGACCCATCTGTCCAAGAAGGACTTTCGCCTCCTCCCGGATCTCCTCGTGGATCTCTTTTTTACGCTCCTTATATCCCGGCTGCTCTTTCGCCAGAAGCTCCTTGGCCAGCATCACATTCTCCAGAGCCGTATACTGAGGGAACAGATTGAAGGACTGGAATACCAGGCCGAAATGAAGCCGCTTCTTGCGGATCGCGGACTCCTGGGTGGTCACCGGGTCCGCCGCGTCAAACAGCGTCTCTCCGCCCACACGGATCACGCCTCCATCCGGACGCTCCAGGAAATTCAGGCACCGCAGCAGCGTGGTCTTGCCGCTTCCCGAAGAACCGATGATGGACAGCACCTGCCCCTTCTCCAGGGAGAAGCTGATATCCTCCAGCACCCGGGTCCTCTCAAAACTTTTATTCAGATGTTCTACTTCCAATATCGCCATCGTTTCCACCTCCTACCTGAAATAATCCAGCTTTTTCTCCAGCCGTCCCAGAAGCACGGTCAGGATCCCGTTGAAGATCAGATAATAAACCGCGGTAAAGAACAACGGCCAGATCACGCCGGCGATCCCCTGGGATCCCTTCAGGAAGGCCTGGCCGGCCCAGATGATCTCCTGCAGGGCAATGATCCTGGCAAGGGAGGTGTCTTTCACCAGAGTGATGATCTCATTGGACATAGGGGGAACAATCCTCTTGATCATCTGAAGCAGAGTGATCTTGAAGAAAATCTGGCTTTTGGTCATGCCAAGCACCAGTCCGGCCTCCTCCTGTCCGTGTGGAACCCCCTGGATCCCTCCCCGGTAGATCTCAGAAAAATAACAGGCATAGTTAAAAATGAAGGCAACAGAAGCCGCCATAAAGCGCCCTGCTTCTCCGCCTCCCCAGATTGGATTGTCCAGCACCAGCCCCGGAAAAAAATAGATAATCAGCAATTGGATCATCAGAGGAGTTCCTCTGATGATCCATACGATAATCCTTGTAAAATAACGCAGTGGCCGGAAGCGGGACATGGATCCAAATGAGATGATCAGTCCCAGCGGAATGGCTCCTAAAAGGGTCACCGCAAACAATTTGAGCGTCTGCAGGAATCCCACGTTCAGGGACTGTATCACGATTGGAAATTGTTCTAATATCTGTTCCATGTTACAGCTCCATCTTCCTTTTCTTTCTTACTCACTTATTCTTCTGTGGCATCCATGGCGATCAGGGCAGCCTGCACGCCATACTGCTCCGCGCATGCATCCATGGTTCCATCCTCATAGCTCTGAGCGAAGAAATCATTCAGCTCCTCCGCCAGGTCGGAACCCTGCCGGAAACCAACGCCATACTCTTCCGTGTTCAGGCTGATGGTGTAAGTCAGATCCGCATAGCTGGTTCCTTCTCCGATCATGGCTGCCGCCATCAGAGAATCGATCACAGCCGCGTCGCAGGTTCCGCCTGCCACTTCCATCAGCGCGTCCGCCTGAGCGGTCACCGCCGTATAATTCAGCTCTCTTGCGCTTACTTCCGCCTCGCCGGCGCTTCCCGCTTCAACAGCAAAATTCAGCTCGCTAAGGCTTTCTTCATCCTGATACTGATCCGCCACGTCCGCAGGCACCACTACCACCTGAGCGTTATTGAGATATGCGTCTGTGCAGGCCATGGAGCTGGTTACCTCGTCGGTAAGGGTCATGCCGTTCCATACGCAGTCAATGGTCTTTCCGTCCAGCTCCAGGATCTTGTTGTCCCAGTCGATCTCAACGAACTCGGCCTCCACGCCCAGGCTCTCGGCAAATGCCTTTGCCATGTCGGCGTCAAATCCGATCCAGTTGCCGTTCTCATCTTTATAATCCATAGGCGCAAAATCGGTGATCCCGATCACCAGTGTCCCTTTGTCCTGGACATAAGCCTTATCACTCTCACTGGAAGCGTCCCCGCCCTCGCCGGAATCTTTGGAACCACAGCCGGCAAGCATTCCCAGGGTCATTGCGGCGGTAAGCAGCATTGCAAGCATCTTTTTCATAATCGTTTCCTCCTTCACACTCTCAGGTCTCCTGGCGATCTATTCACTGCATCGTTGTAACAATTCATCAATTGATTACTTTACCATGCTAAATCGCCCTGTTATCGTATCATATCCCCTGATTCTTGTCAATCCTGCGATACTCTTTTTTCCAGATTTCCAGCTGTTCCGGCGCAACATCCGGATCCGTGTCCTCATGGATCTTCGCCAGTTCTTCCTTCAATTTCCGGTCCAGGCTTAAGTACACCGGATTGCCGGAGAGCAGCTTCATATAATCTTCCTGAGGATAAGCTTTAGAATAACTGTAAAGGAAAGCTTTCATCATATCCCGGTCCTCGCACAGGCTGCAGGCTTCCCGGTAGGCCCCCGCCGCCTCCTCATACAGGAACAGCCGCCCATAGGCCGCTCCCAGATTGGCATACACCCGGGCATAAAAGGTCTTGTCCACCGCCTCATCCTGTTTGCCCCCCAGGATGGACTGATAGGTCAGCACCGCCGCCGAGTATTCGCCCCGCTCCATCAGGCTGTCCGCTTTGTATTTCTGCTTCTCCACCTCCCGCTGGTTCTCAAGCCGCTCCAGGATCCCCTGGATCTTGTTGATCTCCGCGGTATCATAGATCACCGATTCTCTTAAGAGGGTCAGAACAAAATCCTTCTGGGTACAGTCCCCTTCCAGTTCCTCCTGCAGGGTCTGCGCCAGCCGGGGAAGGGAAAGCTCTGTCCGGATCCACTGGCACAGCTGCGGATTCATGATGGTATGGTCAATAAGGTACAGATTATTACAGATATAGTAGCAGAGTTCCTCGATGGTGTAGACCCGGATATGTACTCTTGTGATCTCATAGGGCTGTTTGGCCCGCTTCTTATGACATAGAATTAAACTGCCCATGGATTCCTCCTAACTGTATGGTCTTCTCCACCAGGAAACCGGATGGCGGGAAGAATTCCCCGAATCCCACATCCCGGAACGTCATCCGGCAGGTCCGCTCATCCAGGAAGAGAAGCTCGATCCGAAGTCGCAGGGAATAATCCCGGCGGTCCGGAAGCCCTTCCAGGGAGACGGTCTCTACATGCAGTTCATCCCCTGCCAGCGTCTCCACATGGATCTCGATATCCGAGGTGTCCTCCAGGATCACCTCCCACTGTCCGTCCGCCTCATACCAGTGGGTCCCCCAGGCCACCACCGGATACCAGCCTTCCTTGCCGGCCACCCGCATGCGCAGGGAGATCTGTTCTGTCATCCGTGTCTCGTCCAGATAGATGGGTCCCTCTTCATATTTCAGGCCTTTGCGCATGGAATGATAGCAGGCCCCCCGGCTGTAGAGATTGTCTCCCACAAAAGCCCTGCGCCCGTTGCACAGCACCTTCAGGGAAGCCGGATACCAGTTATTTTCAAATCCCTCTCCTGTAAGATAAACAGAAGAGATCACCTTTTTGTCAAACACATTCTGGATAAAAGACTTGAAGCTTTCATCCGCATCCTTTGCCTTCTCCGCGTTCAGCACCGGATAAATGGCTTCCAGCTCCTTCATATGGGCGCTGGCCACCTCCTCCACCGTCACAAACATTTCCTTGCCCTTCACATTGGCCGGGTTCAGCTTGTGGAGCATATAGGCCCGGATCCGCTGTCCGTCGCAGAAAAACAGGGCGGATTCATACTGCCACAGTTCTTTTGGCTGATCGAACATATACTGGCAGAAGCTTTCTTTATAATCCTGCACGCAGATCCGGTTTTTGTCGATGCCCAGATGCTGGCCGATGCTTTTCAGCAGCTTTGATATGTCCACATCCACCTCGGGGACCGAGAATGTGATCTCCTCGATCTCTTCAAAGGGCTCCAGCGTCATACGGATGAATTTGGCCAGAAGCCATACCCCATCGTAGACCTTTCCTGCGATCTTTGCTTTCTCCCGGCGCATGGCCTTCCCCAGGAGATCGCTCACCGTATTTTCCGCTCCTGCGATCCGAAGCCTTTTGGCCTCCCGGCCGTAGATCCAGTGGTCCTTGAAATATCCCAGCACAAGGGGGATCTGGCTTGTCCCGGAGGCTGTCTCCAGCGTCTGGGGCTCGTCTTTCGCCGTATCATAATAACTGATCTGGCAGGTTTTCTCATTCAGGTCATATCCAAGAATACCGCCGTTTTTCATATCTATTCTCCCTCTTTTTGCTTAATACTTCCTGAAGATCTGCAGGGCAGCCGTCTCCTCCTCCTGGAACCGGATCATGGCCTGCTTCCTCCTTGCCGGCATCATCTTGACCATCTCATTAAGCCTGCTATATTTCCCGCTGCTGGCCCTGTGGGGCGGCCCCACCTTACGGGTCTTTGTCACATGCCGCTCTTTCCCTTTTATCTCCTGGAAATAATAACTTACCGTCTCGTCCCGGTATAAGACAAACTGCTTCACATACAGATTCTCATATACCGGCATCAGCGTCTCCTCATGGTATCCCAGTTCTTCCCGCTCTCCCCTGCGGATCTTGTAGAACAGGGTAACTTTCCCCTCCGGTCTCCCCTGGTAAGCCACCATGGTCTTGTCATAGAGCTGCACTTCCCGCAGCCAGGCCTCCCGGTACCGGAGATATTCGGGGAAGATCATCTGCTTCTCGCACATCTCGCACAGAGTCGTGTGAAGGACCTCTTCCATCTCTTCCGGGTACTCCCGGTTTGAATAATAGATCAGAAGCGCCGCCTTGCAGATATCCGGCAGATCTTCCTTCTTCTCACAGTCGTTGGCGATCATCTCGAAGACGCAGGAATCCACTTTTCTCTCCCGCACCACATATTCCCTGGAGACAAAGGCCAGATAGGCCTGCCGGATCCGGAAATACACATTTTTGGACAGGTAGTAATCCTCGAAGATCTTCTCCTCCCTGAACATATCCTCGGTAAAGATCATCTGTGTGATGATCCGCTCTCCCAGCTTGTCCGAGGGGATCCCATACTCCCGCAGCGCCTTCCACAGCCGCTTCATATCCGCCGTGGCGCCGTAATAGTAATCCGCCAGATAAAGAAGGGTAGTCTTGTCATACTGCCCCCGGCGGAACAGTTCTATACAGAGGTAGGTAAGGAACTCATCCTCCTCATAATTCTCTTCCCGGATCCGCCTGCTGCACAGCCGGAATACTTCCCGCTCATCAAAGAAATTTAATCCTCTGCGCTCAATATTTTCAAAGGTTACCTCTTCTTTGGGCTCCTCTTCTTTCCATCTGCCCACCGCAGCCCCGTATTTCCGGCACATTTCCACGAAATGAGGCTCGTAGAACAGCCGCCTGGTCTCATAGGGGATAGAATCGGTATAATACCTGCCTTCCTGGGATTCCCAGATGATCCGGGACTCCTTGTCGTACAGGAACACAATGGTCTGGTCCTCTTCTCCGTTGTAGGGCACCCTCTGGTCCACCCTGCCGTCTTTCTCGATCACCAGGACACACTTCATCCCTGGCACCTTAGTGGTGATGGCATAGGCAAAGCAGATATCCCGCATAGCCTCCATCCGCTCCGCATCCATCTCCGCTTCGCTGCAGAACCGTTTATACAGAAGCCTGAGAGGTTCTGTAATATGACGCTTCAGAAGCTGATCCCAGGCAAATGCCGCCATTTGCTCCCGGTAGGCCAGATACATTTCCTCTCCTCCCACCTCATAAGTCAGAAGATTGGCGTACAGAAACGCCTCTTTCTTGTAGTCCAGACTATTTCCGTGAGAAAAGTACAAGAAAATCGGACGGGGAAGCGGGCCTTTCTGCCGCTCCATATCCAGGGTGATCATATAGTATTCATAGAGCTCCGCGATCTTAAGCTCCTGGGCCACGCCCCGCTCATACCACGGGAAATACCGCTTCTGAGTCTTATTTCCCTTGATCAGCAGTGTACAGATGGTATTCAGGATCATGGGCTCGCTGTACATAGCATAGAGCCGCTCCAGGATCCGGAACAGGTTCTCACTGTACCGCTTCTGCTGGCTGGCGAAATTAGCGATATAAAGGGCCAGCTCCCTGGTCATCAGCCGGTACTTGGTGGCGAAATTCAGCACCTGCATCTCGAATTTTCCAAGCTTCTTCAGAAGCGTAGGCTTCTCCTGGTAACACAGGTAAGCCTCCAGATAGAACAGTACCTGACAGGTGCCGAACTCAAACTGCTGCTCCAGCACCTCCAGCCGTTTATAAGGATTCCGGTAATGAGGATCCAGCTCCAGGATCATATACAGAAGCGCCCAGGAATCCTGCCGGCGCATGTAGGCTTTGCCGATCTCGTCAAGGACCCGGTCCGTGTAGCTCTCCACGCCCCGGATCAGGGCGGTCAGATACAGATAATAGCCGTTGGTCATGGGGTTCTTGCCGATGGCAAACCGGTTATAGTTATAGTTTTCCAGGATCCATTTTGCCTCTTCCTTCTTCCCCCCGGTGAGATAAATATGGGCCAGAAGAAGCTGGTAGAATTCATTCTGGGGATCGATCTGGCGAAGCCGGGTAGCCCGCTCAATGGCGTTCTCTACCCAGGTGTTTTTCTCCACCCGACCTGCCACATAACCGATGTATTCTTTCAGCATCTGGGCGAAAAGAAGCTCCGGGAGATGATGGTCTTCATCATACTCCTGGTTCTCCATCACTTCCACCTCGTAAGTCAGGGTCTCATAGGGCGTGACAAAGCGGACCGCCCCAAAGTTGCGGCCGCCGTGGAGGAATTCCGGACGGATCAGATACTCCACCTCATACCCGTTGCCCACGAAATCTTCCGTGGTGATCTCCGTACGGGTCACCTTCAGGAAATCCCCTTCCGTCACGATCCGGATGGGCATATATCCCCAGGTGTTCTTCATCAGGGAGATCACGCCCTTGGTGGGTTCGTGGATGTCCTCATAGAGCATTCCCTCCCCGGGAAGGGTCAGGAAGATACATTCCTTTTGCTTGATCCCCACCAGGAATTCTTCCAGGGCCTGCTCGCCCAGGGACCATTTGCGCATATTGTCATAGAGGTAAAAGATCCGCTCGTTCTCATATTTTAGGATCTCATAGAAATCGGTGGAACGGAACAGCCGCCCCGCCTCCGAAAAATCTTTGATCGCCAGCTTGCGGAAGTCATCTGTGCTCTGCACCTTCCCGTAAGTAGTCATCACATAGGGCCGCTCAATGATGGCAGTAAACGCAAGCTCGTACTCCCCGCCGGTGCACACCACGGTAAATTTGCCCTTCTCCACATGCCCGGGCGGAAGCCCTGTCCCGTCATAGGTGAACTCCAGCCTTACCTGTCGGCCTTCAAACCCCGGCTTCTTAAAATGAACACGAAAAGAAGACGGGTAAACCAAGCCCCGCACCGTACTTTCATTATTGCTCTTTATTCCCAAACTGCCCCTGTATACTTCCCCTTCTCCGATTATCAGGACCAGATTCGTTTCCTCAAACACGACTTCCGGCTTTGGCTGCCTGAAATCGCCTTTGGAAAATTTCTGAATCTTATTTTTCAAGTCTGACACCTGCTTCTTTCGTTGCTTTTTCAAAAAAACATATTATAATGAATTATAGCATTAAATCAGCGTTCATGGCAATGCCGGAAGCGCAAAATCTTCGAAATACGAACGAAAGGAAACCAGTTTATGGATAAAAAACCAGAATTTCACGGAAGTGACCTGGAGAAAATTGAAGAATACTATCATATTCCCAAGGAAGAGATCATCTGTTTTAGCGCCAATGTCAATCCCCTGGGGCTCTCTGAGACGGTGCGGCAAAAACTTTGCAGCCACCTGGATGTGATCTGCCGCTACCCGGACCGGGCCTACACAAGCCTTCGCCAGACCATTGGCACGTACTGCGGCGCAAATCCCACCCACATCGTTGTGGGAAATGGCTCCACCGAACTTATCTCCCTTCTCATCTCCCAGCGCGGGCCAAAGAAAGCGCTGGTGCTGGGACCCACCTACTCGGAATACGCCCGGGAACTGTCCCTGGTGGGCGGCTCCATGGAATATTATCACCTCCGGGAAGCCGATGATTTCGTTCTGGATATCGATGATTTCCTCTCCCATGTGACCGGGGAAGTGGATATGGTGATCCTGTGCAATCCCAACAATCCCACCTCTTCCGCCATCCCGCGGGAAGATATGGAACGGATCATCGCACAGTGCAGGAAGCAGGGCGTCTTCGTGATGATCGACGAGACTTATGTAGAATTTGCCCCTGACGTACAGGCGGTGAGCGCCATATCCCTGGTGCCGGCCTACGATAATTTCATGGTCATCCGGGGCGTTTCCAAGTTTTTCGCCGCTCCCGGCCTCCGGTTCGGCTACGGCATCACCAGCAATCAGACCTTCCTTTCCGCGCTCCTCACCCATCAGAACCCCTGGAGCCTCAACAGCATCGGGGCTTTCGCCGGGGAGGAGATGTTGAAAGATACCGACTATATTCAGAGGACCCGCGCCCTCGTTTCCAAAGAGCGGGCGAAAATGCTGGCCCGGCTGGCAAAATCCTCCACCTACAAAACCTATCCCGCTTACGCCAACTTCATTCTGGCCCGCATCCAGAAGGAAGGCGTCACCTCCTTCGATGTGTTCGAAAAAGCCATCCACCAGAAGCTGATGATCCGGGACTGCTCCTCCTTCCAGGAGCTGGAAGGCGAGTATATCCGGTTCTGCGTCATGGATCCGGCCGATAACGACCGGCTGATGGACTGTCTGCTGGACGTGTAGGAAATGCATTTGGGTACACCCCTGCGCGCATTTGGGTACAGGGCAAAATGCATTTGGGTACACCGTAAAATTAAATTGAGGACGTAGCCTTTTTAAACTTTGCTACGTCCTCAATTTAATTTTACTTCTTCAGGATCAGCGCCACGAACGTCAGATCTTCCGTTCCTTCATTCTTTATTCCGTGTCCGTCTCCATCTTTGCAGAAGAACACATCGCCGGGCTCTGCCGGGATTTCTCTGCCATTGTCATCATAGATTCCTTTTCCTGATAAAATGTAATAAGTTTCTGTCTCGCCATGGTGCTCATGATGGCCCAGCTCACAGCCCGGACATAAGGTTACCTTGCTGAACATCTTACAGTGCTGCCCCAGTTCCTCGCCCGTGATCAGCGCCTCCTTCATGATAAATCCGGCTCCGCCGTTCACATGCTCCACTTTTTCTACCGTGCGTTCTCCCGCCTTTGTCATAATCGTATTCCTCCTGCATTTCTTGATTATAAAAATTCCTATAAAAACAATACATCCCGAAGGAAAAACTGTCAACTGGGTACAGGGCAAAACGCATTTTGGTACACCCCAGATTGCATTTGGGTACAGGGTAAAATGCATTTTAGGACGTAGCCTTTTTAAACTTTGCTACGTCCTCAGTTAATTAATTCACAATCCGGTAATACTCCCGCGCCGTCACTGCAAACACCACCACGTAGAACACGGCGAACACCCCGCCGGTGATAACCGTGCAGGCCGCATACAGCGGCTCGTTTGTCATATTGAAAGTGATCAGCAGTTTTGTGATCACTTTGAACGCCACCGCGATGTGGACAAATGCCACCAAAAGGGGCAGGAAGAACACGGTGAGCACCTGACTGCGGATGGAGCGCCGGACTTCCCGTTTATCCATGCCTACTTTCTGCATGATCTGGTACCGTTCCCGGTCGTCGTACCCTTCCGAGATCTGTTTATAGTAAATGATGAGCACGGTGGCCATCAGGAACATGACTCCCAGGTAGAGGCCGATGAAGAAAATGCCGCCGTACAGCAGGTAGAAGCTCTCCCGGCTCAGTTCCCGGCTCTCGCATTCCACCCCCGGAAGCCCGGAATCCGCAAGCCGCTCTGTCAGTTCTTCCGCCACTGCCGCCTTGGTCTCATCGGAGCCGGAAAGGTCGAAGCTGTCCACATATTCCACCTGGGTGATGGACATAAGGTATTCCTCATCCATGCCGCTGATATTGTTCTCCCGCACATAGGTAAGCACGTCTGTGATCTCCTGCACATCCGGGAAAATGAGATACACGTCCTGGGTGGTCTGGGACCTCTCACTCTCTGCCGCCTTTGGCCGTCCGATCTCTTTTCTGACCTTCCAGGTCTTCCCGCCGATCCCAAGGGTATCGCCCTCCCAGCTTCCCCGGGAATCGTAAACCAGAACCTCCCCTTCTTCCAGGGTCTCCTGGCTTCCTTCCATCTGGTTATAATCTTCCAGAGGGATCATGTAGGCTTCGCTTATTTCTGCCATGCTGAAATCCGCGTCCGGCCCCGGCGTCGCTTCCAGCACATCTCCTTCTCTGAGGACCGCCGTTTCCCCCACGTGGTGAGCGATCTCCCGGCTGAGCGTCACTTCATATTCCGCCGTCACATCCTGCAGGATTTCCTGCAGATCCTGTTCCTTCCCGGCGTCCGCGGCCATCCTTACGGAAATCTCTCTGGGGAACCGGGTGTGCAGCACATCCTCCATCCCCGCGTACAGAGACACCGTACTGGAGATCACCACCAGCACCATGGTGCTTAAGATACAGATGTTGGCAAGCCCCACGCCGTTTTGCTTCATCCGGTAGATCATCCCGGAGACCGTGGTAAAATGGCTGGGCTGATAGTAAAAGCTTTTCCGCTTCTTCAGAAATTTCAAAAGGGCGATGCTGCCCGCCACAAAAAGGGCATAAGTCCCGATGATCACGCAGATCACCGCCACGAAGAAGGTCTGCAGGGCTTCCAGCGGCTCTTTGGTGATCACCGCCAGATAATAGCCGATCCCCACCATGACCACACCCAAAATAGCGAGAAGCCACCGGGTCCTGGGCTCTTTCTCCCCCTGGTTCCCACCCCGGAGAAGCTCCACCGGCCGGGCTTTACGGATCTGCAGCAAATTATAGGCAAGGGTCATGGCGAAAATCGCAAGAAACAGCGCCAGAGTCTGGACCATGGCCGCCGGAGACACCGCAAAGGACATCCCCACGTCATAGTGCAGGATCTTCAAAAGCAGCAGATACATCAGTTTCCCAAATACGATTCCCAGCACCAGGCCTGATCCGATGCTCGCAAGCGCCGTAAGAAGGGTCTCCAGGCAAAGCATTTTCCCGATATGCCGCTTCCCCATGCCCAGGATGTTGTAGACTCCGATCTCCTTCTTCCTGCGCTTGATGAGAAAGCTGTTGGTGTAGAAAAGGAAGATCACAGAGAAAAGCGCCATGACTCCCGCCCCAAGACCCAGGCAGGTGTTCAAAGGGCCGTCCTTTGGAATACTTTCGCTGCGGCAGAGGGCCCCGATGATGTAGTACATCATCACCGTCAGCGCTCCGGTGAGCAGGTAGGGAAGATAGGTCTTCCGGTTATTTCTCAGATTGGTCAGGGCCAGTCTGCCATAGATGGAACTACTCACCCCTCTCACCTCCCGTTGTCAGCACCGTCAGCGTGTCCGCGATCTTCTGGTACATCTGCTCGTTGGTAAGATTTCCCCGGTACAGCTGGTGGAACACGATGCCGTCCTTGATGAACAGCACCCGCCTGGCGCTGCTGGCCGCCTTCACACTGTGGGTCACCATCAGGATGGTCTGCCCGTCCTGGTTGATGGCGGCAAACAGCCGCAAAAGCTCCTCCGCCGCCCGGGAATCCAGCGCCCCTGTAGGCTCGTCCGCCAGGATCAGCTGAGGCCGTGTGATCAGCGCCCGGGCGATAGCCGCCCGCTGCTTCTGCCCGCCGGAGACTTCGTAGGGGTATTTCTCCAGGATCCCCTGGATCCCAAGCCGCTGGGCGATGGGAACAAGCCTTTTCTCCATCTCCGGGTATTTCCTGCCGGAAAGCACCAGCGGCAGGAAGATATTATCCTTAAGAGAAAACGTATCCAGAAGATTAAAGTCCTGAAACACGAACCCCAGATTCTGCCGGCGGAACGCGGCGATCTCTTTCTCCTTCACTCCCGAAAGATCCCTCCCCTTCAGGTAGACCTTCCCGCCGGTGGGCCGGTCCAGGGCCGCCAGGATATTCAAAAGAGTGGTCTTGCCGGAGCCCGACTCCCCCATGATAGCCACATATTCCCTGGGCTCCACAGAGAACGTCACGTCCCGCAGGGCCTCCACCTGATTGCCGCCAAACCGGGTGGTATAGATCTTCTTTACATTTTTCACATCCAGTAATGCCATATTTCTTCCGTCCTTTCCTTGCTGATTTCTCTTTACAAGGCCATTATAGAAAAAGGGAAAATGTACTGCCATCGATTTGGATTACATTTTCCCTTCTAATCTTACAAAACTGTACGGTTCCTATTCCGGGCGAAGCTCCTCCCGCTCCAGATTAAGTAGGACTTTCGTCCCCCGTCCCACCTCCGAATGGATCCGGATCTTATGTCCCAGCCGGTCCAGCACGGACTTGCAAAGATACAGGCCGATCCCGGTGGATTTCTTATCCCGGCGCCCGTTGTAGCCGGTAAATCCTTTCTCAAACACCCGGGGCAGGTCCTCCGGGGAAATGCCAATACCCGTATCCCGGATCGCCAGCTCGTCCCCCTCCATGTAAATGGAAATACTCCCTTCCTTCGTGTATTTCAGGGCGTTGGACAGGATCTGTTCCAGCACGAAGACCAGCCATTTCTCATCGGTGAGGACGGTCCGCCCGGTCTCCGTGAAGTCAAGCCGGATCCTCTTCAGGATAAACATCCGGGAATATTTGCGCACCGCCTGGCGGATCACATCGTCCAGAGAATACTCCCGGAAATCCAGGTCCGAAGACATCTCCTCCATTCGGAGGTAAGCCAGGACCATCTCCACATACTGCTCGATCTTAAAGACCTCCAGCTTCATTTCCCGGATAAAGGCAGCGTCCTGCTCTTCTTCCTCCTCCCGGGACTGAAGCAAAAGCCTTGCCGCCGCAATGGGCGTCTTGATCTGATGGGCCCACAGCCCATAGTAATCTACCAGCTCCTGCCGGGAAATGCGCCCCTTTGACTCCACTTCCAGCTTCTCCTCATAAAGCCGGCGCAGCAGCTCCTGATAATCCTCCTCGATGAGCGTCGCCGGCTCCGGAAGGCCGTCAAGCTCGGTCAGGATCTTCCGCTCACTCTCCAGAATCGTCTGATGGCGCCGGTAATACCGGGCAAACCCCACGCCGCCGTAGACAAGCACCCACACAAAGGTTAGGAGAAAGGCGTAGCGCACCGCCTCCAGCGGGATCCCGTAGAGATAAAAGACCACCAGAAAAACACCGACGAAACCGGCATACAGACAGATATTTTTGATATGTTCCCTGCAAAATCTTCCCAGTATCCTGATCATTCTTCCTGCCCTTTCAGAAAATAGCCGATCCCCTTCCTGGTCCGGATCAGATCTCTTGCCCCCAGGCTTTCCAGCTTCCTGCGAAGCCTGGCCACGTTGACGGTCAGGGTGTTGTCGTCGATAAACTCGTCGCTCTCCCACAGTCTTGCGATGATCTCATCCCTGGGAACGATCTTCTCCGCATTCTCCATCAGGATCTGCAGGATGCGGAACTCATTTTTGGTAAGCTCCAGCCGCTCCCCGCCAAACTCCACGGTGGCGTCCCCCAGATTCAGCGCCAAGCCCCCGTACTCCATCCGGTTCACCACTCCCTGGAGGGAATAGGCCCGGCGCAGCACCGCCTGCACCTTGGCGGTCACCACCCCCAGGTCAAACGGCTTTTCAATAAACTCATCCCCGCCCATATTCATGGCCATAACGATATTCATGTTGTCATTGGCGGAAGACAGAAAAATGACCGGCACATTGGAAGTCCTGCGGATCTCCTGACACCAGTAGAACCCATTATAAAAAGGCAGCATGATATCCAGAAGCACCAACTGCGGGTCAAAGCTTCGGAACTCGTCCATCACATTTTTAAAATCTTCCACACATGCCACCTGGTAATCCCACCGCCCCAGATGGGCGGCCAGCGCCCCGGCGATGGTCCGGTCGTCTTCTACGATCAGGATCCGGTACATTTTTTTCCACCTCCTGCCGGTACAATTCAGCCAAATTTGTCTCTATGGTACCGATTTCTCCCTCATTTGTCAAATGCAAATACGAAGGAGCCCGGTTCCCGATCCCTCCGGCTAGTGGAAGGAGTGGGCCCCGATCCTTTTTCCCTGGCTTCCCTGATCAAAATACAGACAGTCTCCGATGGGACTCTGCCCTGCCAGCGCGTCCTTTGCCGCCTGCAGGGCAGAGTCTGTGTACCCCTGGCTTGCAACCACCCGGTCCAGCCAGCCGCTTCCCGCCGGCGTAAACTGCCCCTTCTGATAGATCACCTCCCGCACCGTGTCCGGGAAAGCGTCGCTTCGCACCCGGTTCATCACCACCGCACCCACCGCCACCTGGCCTTCATAAGGCTGATTTCCCGCCTCGCAGAAAATGATAGACGCCAGAAGCTTTAAGGTGCTGTCTGAATACTCCACCCCTTCCCCAACGTTCGCGCTTGCCTTCGCCGCAGCGAACACTTCCTTTGCCGCAACACTTTCTCCCGCCTCCGTCACCGTCCCGGAAGACGCAAGAAGCTGCCTGCAGGCAGCAGGCCCGGAAAGATTCCCCTCCAAAAGAACATCCTGCGCCTGGCCCAAAGTCTCCAGAACGATCACCTCATCCGCCCTGGAAGGATAAAAAAGCTCTGTCCGCTGGGCAAAACCCGCCGTAGATAACACCCCGGCTGAAAACAACAAAAAAGCGGCATACCTTTTCCCACGTTTCCCCGTCATATTCCTGAACCTCCTGCCCACTCCCCGCATACGCCGGAAGTATCCTTCCATAGAAGTATATTCAAAAGTTTCAATTCTATTACAAATATTACAGAATTGTTACACTTCAAAAAGGTACAGGGCAAATTGCATTTTGGTACACCCCTTCGCGCATTTTGGTACACCCCGAAACGTAATTCAGGACGTAGCCTTTTTGCAAAAGGCTACGTCCTGAATTTAAAATAAAAAATTAAATCTTCGCAATATCGATCAACGTCAGTTTCTTGATATCTGTATTCTCCAGACTGGTGATCAGCGCTTCCGCGGTATCGATGGCGGTCAGCACGTTAACGCCGGTCTCGATGGCGTTGCGCCGGATCAGGAATCCGTCTCTGGCCCGCTCAGCCCCCTGAGGCGGGGTGTCGATGACCAGATCGATCTTATGGCCCAGGATCAGGTCCATAAGGTTGGGCGACTCCTGCTCGATCTTATTGACCGTGTTCACCTTCACTCCGGCGTCACGAAGAGCGTCCGCCGTGCCTTTGGTGGCGAAGATCCGGTAGCCGATGTCGGCGAACCGCCGTCCGATCTCCACTGCCTCGGGCTTATCTGCATCCCGCACGGTCATGATCATATTCTTGTGCTTGGGAAGCTTGATCCCGGCACCCAGGAAGGCTTTGTAGAGGGCCTCGTCAAAGGTCCTGGCAATCCCTAAGCACTCGCCGGTGGACTTCATCTCCGGTCCCAGGCTGATATCCGCCCCCCGGATCTTCTCAAAGGAGAATACCGGCATCTTGATGGCGAAATACTCTGCTTCCTTCTGCAGTCCCGGCGTATATCCCATGTCTTTGAGCTTGTGGCCCATGATCACCTTAGCCGCCAGCGGCACGATGGGGATCCCTGTCACTTTGCTGATGTAAGGCACGGTACGGCTGGACCGGGGATTGACCTCGATCACGTACACGTCCTCGCCGCATACGATGAACTGGATATTGATCAGTCCGATCACGTGGAGGGACATGGCCAGCCTCCGGGTATATTCCTCAATGGTCTTCTTCGTCTTCTCGGAAATGCTCTTGGCCGGATATACGGAGATACTGTCGCCGGAGTGGATCCCCGCCCGCTCGATATGCTCCATGATACCCGGGATCACAATATCCTCACCGTCGCAGACCGCGTCTACCTCGATCTCCTTGCCCTGGAGGTACTTGTCCACCAGGATGGGGTGATCCTGAGCGATCCGGTTGATGATCCCGATAAACTCATCGATGTCGTGGTCGTTGATGGCGATCTGCATGCCCTGGCCGCCCAGCACGTAGGAGGGCCGCACCAGCACCGGATAACCCAGCCGGTTGGCCACTTCCTTGGCCTCCTCCGCGGTAAATACCGTTCCGCCGGTAGGTCTTGGGATCTCGCATTTCTCCAGGATCTCGTCGAACAGCTCCCGGTCCTCGGCAGCGTCCACATTCTCCGCAGAAGTTCCCAAAATTGGCACACCCATCTTCATCAGGGCTTCCGTCAACTTGATGGCCGTCTGTCCGCCAAACTGCACCACCGCTCCGTCCGGCTTCTCCAGATCCACAATGCTCTCCACATCCTCCGGAGTCAGAGGCTCAAAATACAGTTTATCCGCAATATCGAAGTCCGTACTTACGGTCTCCGGGTTGTTGTTGATGATAATGGTCTCATATCCTTCTTTGGCAAATGCCCAGGTACAGTGAACCGAGCAGAAATCGAACTCGATCCCCTGGCCGATCCGGATGGGGCCGGAGCCAAGCACCAGCACCTTCTTCCGGTCTCTGGTCTCCTCCACCTCATTGACACTGCCGTAGACAGAATAATAGTAAGGCGTCTCTGCCGCGAACTCCGCCGCGCAGGTGTCTACCATCTTATAAGCCGCATGGATCCCGTACTCATGGCGCATATCATGGATCTGGCGCTCCGTGTTGCCGGTCAGCCTTGCGATCACATTATCCGGAAATTCCATCCGCTTGGCCTCTGCCAGAAGCTCCCGGCTAAGAGGCGTATTCTGCAGCTTCTGCTCCATTTCCACCAGAATGGCGATCTTGTCGATGAACCACAGGTCGATCTTGGTGATCTCATGGATCTCTTCATAGGAAATGCCCTGGCGGAGAGCCTCCGCGATCTTCCAGATCCGGCGGTCGTCCACCACCGCCAGGTCTTCCAGCAGCTCCTCCCGGGAAAGGTGGGAGAAATCATAGGACATCAGGCTGTCCACATGCTGCTCCAGGGAACGGATGGCCTTCATCAGCGCTCCCTCGAAATTATCGCAGATACTCATCACCTCGCCGGTGGCTTTCATCTGGGTGGTCAGGGTCCGCTTAGCGCTGATAAATTTATCAAAGGGAAGCCGCGGGATCTTTACCACACAGTAGTCCAGCATAGGCTCGAAGCTTGCGTAGGTCTTCTTGGTCACTGCGTTCTTGATCTCATCCAGGGTATATCCCAGGGCGATCTTAGCCGCCACCTTGGCGATGGGGTAACCGGTCGCTTTGGAAGCCAGCGCGGAAGACCGGCTGACACGGGGATTTACCTCGATCACACAGTATTCAAAGGTCTCCGGATGAAGGGCGTACTGCACGTTACAGCCTCCGGTGATATTCAGCTCGCTGATGATGTTAAGAGCGGAGGTCCGCAGCATCTGGTACTCCTTGTCCCCCAGTGTCTGGGAAGGAGCCACAACGATACTGTCGCCGGTGTGCACGCCTACCGGGTCGATATTTTCCATATTACATACGGTGATACAGTTGCCCTTGCTGTCCCGCATCACCTCATACTCGATCTCTTTCCATCCGGCGATACACCGCTCTACCAGCACCTGCCCCACACGGGAAAGCCTGAGACCGTTCTCCAGGATCTCCACAAGCTCATGCCGGTTATTGGCGATACCGCCGCCGCTTCCTCCCAGGGTATAGGCCGGACGCAGCACCACCGGATATCCGATCTTCTCGGCGAACTTCACGCCGTCTTCCACCGTCTCTACTACAAGAGAAGCCGCCACCGGCTCTCCAATCTTCTCCATGGTGGACTTGAACTCCAGACGGTCCTCCGCCTTCTTGATAGTCTCAGCCGTGGTTCCGATCAGCCGCACGTTGTTTCTCTTTAAGAATCCATTTTCCTCCAGCTCCATGGCCAGATTGAGGCCCGCCTGGCCTCCCAGGGTCGGGAGCACGCTGTCCGGCTTCTCCTTTAAGATCAGCTGCTCTACCACTTCTACCGTCAGCGGTTCAATATATACCCGGTCCGCGATGTCCTTGTCAGTCATGATGGTGGCCGGATTGGAGTTTAAGAGCACTACTTCCAGCCCCTCCTCCTTCAGGGAGCGGCAGGCCTGGGTTCCCGCGTAGTCGAATTCCGCCGCCTGGCCGATGACGATCGGACCTGAGCCGATCACCAAAACCTTCTTGATCTCTTTCTGTCTGGGCATGTTTAAACTCCTTTCATCATATCCATAAACCGGTCAAACAGGTATCCGGAATCCTGGGGCCCCGGACACGCCTCCGGGTGGAACTGAACGGTGAAGATCCGTTTCCCCACATAGGACAGTCCCTCGTTGGTCCCGTCGTTGACATTGACAAATGCCTCCTGGGCCACAGACGGATCCAGGGTGGAAGCGTCCACCGCGTACCCGTGATTCTGAGAAGAAATATAAACTCTTCCGGTGCTCAGATCCTTCACCGGATGATTGCCTCCCCGGTGGCCGTATTTCAATTTATAAGTCTTTCCGCCCCGGGCCAGAGCCATCAGCTGATGTCCCAGGCAGATCGCGAAGATCGGAATGTCTGTCTCATAGAGCTTGCCCACTTCCCGGATGATGGAGACACAGTCTGACGGATCTCCAGGGCCGTTGGAAAGCATGATCCCGTCGGGATTGCTCTTGATGATCTCCTCTGCGGAGGTATCCGCCGGGTAAACCGTCACCTGGCAGCCCCGCTGCTGAAGGGAGCGGACGATATTGTTCTTGGCGCCAAAATCCATCAGCGCGACCTTGGGCCCGTTCCCCGGGAGTACCGACGCTTCCTGACAGGTCACCTTGGACACCACATCTCCTACCCGGTAAGCTTTCAGTCTGGGGATCACTTCCTCAAGATCAAAGTCCTCCCTGGTGGTGATCATTCCGTTCATGGTTCCCTTCTCTCTCAGGATCTTGGTCAGCGCCCGTGTATCAATCCCGGCGATCCCCGGTATATCCTGCTCTTTCAGGAAATCCTGGATGCTTCCCTCACAGCGGAAATTGCTGGGCATCCGGGACAGCTCCCGCACGATGTATCCGTCCGGCCACGCCCGCTTGGACTCCATGTCCGGCGTAACACCGTAGTTCCCGATCAGCGGATAGGTCATTACCACTGCCTGTCCCGCGTAAGACGGGTCTGTAAGCACTTCCAGATAACCTGTCATGGACGTGTTGAACACGATCTCGCTGATCACTTCCCGCTGGGAACCAATACTGGTTCCGGTGAAGACGGTGCCGTCTTCCAAGATAAGAAATGCATTCATATTTTACGTCTTTCCTCCCTGATTGTATTGGCAGATTGCCGCAAAAAAAGCAGTTCGCGCAAACACGAAACCGCCTCTGTTCCCAGAATCCATCCTGCCGACAAATTCACGTCTGCCTAAATTGTAAAAATTATACTACAAAAGAAAAACCATTTCAAGATTTTCTTGAAAAACAGTTCCAACAGAACCAGTTCCGCCATGACCCTGTCCGGGAAAGAAGTCATGCTTGCATGAACTTCTGACCGGGCCGGGGCATGAGCGGAGCGCCAGACAATGAGCAAAACCTGCTGCGCAGGCAGCAGATGAGCCCCGTCAGGGGCGGGTTTTGCGAATGTCCGGCTGGCGCGGGCGGAACGTTCGCCGGGGCACAGGCGAATGTCCGGCTGGCGCGGGCGGAACGCTTCGCCCGCGCCAGCCGTCCTACCCCACGTACCACCTCCACAGCGCCTCTCCCCACCAGCAGGCGATCCCCATCCCCGCCGCAAGAAAAGGCCCAAACGGGATCTCCTCCCTGCCGCTCCGGCGGCGCAGCACGCAGGATCCCCCTGCCAGAAGTACACTGAGCACAAAAGCCACAGCCGTCCCCGCCGGTCCCAGGAAGATCCCGCCGGCAGCCAGAAACTTCACATCCCCGCCGCCGAAAGCCCCGGGCCAGACCAGGAGAAGAAGAAGGAAGATCCCGGCGCCCGCAAGGGCGCCAAGTGCCCCTTCTCCCAGGACCGCAAGCACTCCCCCGGATCCCCCAAGAGCCTTCCACACTCTCGCAGCCAGACCAAGGACTGCCAGCGCCTTTATAACCCCATCCGGGAGCCTTCGCTCCTTCCCGTCCGTCCAAGCCGCCGCTGCCGCAAGACAGCAGAACCCCAGGTTCAGACAATACCTTTCAAACTCCATATCCTTTTCTTATTCGTACTGCCAGTAGATGGTGATCTTGTTCTGGCTCTCCTGGTCCAGATAGCGGTAATGCACCTCTGTAAGATCATACCACCTTCCCAGATTGTCCGCCGCCCGTTTGATCAGATCACCCAGGATCCCTTCCCTGGCCTGCTCATAGATCTTCTCATCCGAGAATTTGAACACGGAAGGATTGCCTCCCTCCGAGATCACCTGATTCATTTTCTTCAGGATCTCTTCCCTGTCATAGTCCGTATAATACATTCCATTTACCACATAGTAGTTCCAGTCCATGCTGGTACATCTGGGAAGCTCCACATCCCCGTCCGGAGTGTGGGTCCGGAACAGCTCCTCCTCACTGCAGCACAGGTAATCATAATTGATATAGCCCTGCTGCTCCTCTCCTTCTTCCGACTGGAACACCGGGTCGCCCCAGGTGGTATCCACGTAATAATAATCTCCCT
Organism: Massilistercora timonensis; assembly: GCF_900312975.1. Lineage (NCBI taxonomy): Bacteria > Bacillati > Bacillota > Clostridia > Eubacteriales > Massilistercora > Massilistercora timonensis. The sequence continues at coordinate 480,494 of NZ_LT990039.1, forward strand.
CACAGAGCACCAGATTCCAGGCGTGGCTCTCCCCCTCCCTGGTCTCTCCGGTCACATAGGTACAGAAGACCCCCAACTGCTCCAGAAGGTACTGGGTGGCCTTGGCATAGCCTGCGCACACAGACTGCCGGTTCACCAGCACACTGTAAATATTCTGGCCGTCCGGAGCCTCCTCCTTATACTCCACCTGATCTACAATGGTCTCATACACGTACTGGATCTTCTCAAAATCCCCGGCCTCCCCCGGCGCCCCGGCAAGCCACTCCCGGGTTTCTTCCCGGATCTCCTGCTCCCGTTCTTTTTGTTCTTCCACTCCGCAGAGATAACGGGGCTCCAGCACCGTATAAGGATCCCCGCCGGAGTAAGCGGTGGCTGTCACCCGCCCGTCGCACCAGAAGATCTCCGGGAAATCCTTCAGCACCAGGGCAAAGAGCTCATTGGCCCTCTCGGCCCTCTCACAGTGGACATAGATCTCCTCCTGGTGCTCCCTGAGTCCTTCTAACACTTCCTGGTAAGCCTTCTGATCCCCCTCCGGGATCTGCCTGTAGTAATATTTGTCCCCAAGGCTTCCCTCTTCCAGGGAGACCTGCTGATAGGGCACCTCTTCCTCCTGTACGAGAAGCGCTCCAAAAAACCCTTCCCCTTCCTGCCAGACAAAAAACAACACGGCGCCAAGAAGGACTGTAGCAAGAACTGTCAGCCCCGCCACGGTAAAACAGCTTTTCTTCCTTCTCCTCGGTCTTCGCCTCATGTCGACTCCTTTCGGCTCTTTTCTACATTATAAATCCCGGGTATGGTTTTCTCAATACCGGGCACCCTTTTCCTCCTCCCGCATAGGATAAGGGGAAGAGATTTTTTCTGAGGTGTTTCATGAACGGAACCAATCCTTCTTTGACAGAGGCCTCCGCACGCGGGCGCCTGAAGGTGAATGTCGTCTCCCAGGCCACTTCCCGGCCCGTCCCGGAAGCCAAAGTCTCCATCTCCTATACCGGCGTCCCGGACAGCCTGGTGGAACAGCTTAGCACAGACTCCTCCGGCCAGACTTCCTCCCTGGAGCTGGAGGCCCCGCCTCTGGAATACAGCCTGGAAGAATCCAGTGAACAGCAACCCTACGCGGAATACACCATCCAGGTGGAGGCGCCGGGTTATGAGCCCATCAGCGTGGCAGGCGCGGAGATCCTCCCGGACGTCACCGCCCTCCAGAACATCGCCCTCCCTCCCCGGTCCGGTTCCGACCCCGCCGGTGAAGTATTTGTCATTCCCGCACATACATTATATGGGTCCTACCCTGCCAAAATACCTGAGAGCGAGATCAAGCCCGTCACCGAGACCGGCGAGATCGTCTTAAGCCGGGTGGTTGTCCCGGAATACATTGTGGTCCACGACGGAAGTCCCCGGGATTCCACTGCCAGGGATTACTATGTCCGCTACAAGGACTACATCAAAAATGTAGCCTCCAGCGAGATCTACGCCACCTGGCCTGCGGAGACCATCCGGGCAAATGTGCTGGCCATCATGTCCTTTACCTTAAACAGAGTATACACCGAATGGTACCGGAACATGGGCTATGATTTCACCATCACTTCCTCCACCGCCTTTGACCACAAATGGATCCCGGAGCGGAACATCTACGACACCATCTCTGTCATCGTAGACGAACTCTTCGCCTCCTATCTCTCCCGGCCCAATGTGCGCCAGCCTCTTCTCACCCAGTACTGCGACGGCAGGCAGGTCCAGTGCCCCGGCTGGATGACCCAGTGGGGCAGCAAATCCCTGGGCGATGATGGCTACCGGGCCATTGAGATCCTGCGCTCCTTCTACGGAGAGGACCTGTATATCAACACTGCCCAGTCCATCTCCGGCATCCCTGCCTCCTGGCCGGGATACAACCTAGAGAAGGGCTCCACCGGAGAGAAGGTCCGCCTGCTCCAGGAAGAGATCAACGGCATCCACAAAGGTTATCCCTCCATCCCGGAGGTGGCGGTAGACGGCATCTACGGTCCCGCCACCCAGGCTGCGGTGAAGAAGATCCAGTCTGTCTTTGGCCTGCCCGCCACCGGGATTGTAGACTATCCCACCTGGTATAAGATCTCGGAAGTCTATGTAGGCGTCTCCCGGATCGCCGAGCTGGATTAAAAAAAGGAACATCCCCATGGGATGTTCCTCAGACTGTAGACAAAGTTGGTGCTGGAGCCCAGCTCCAGCACCACTCTTTTTGCCAAAATGCCAACTCCCATATTTTTTTATAAAAGATAAAAAAGAATCCTGATTTTTTGTCCTGCCTTTCCCTTACATCCAGAATCTTTGCCAGCTTTTTCAGATTCATGCACGCAAAGGTCAGCCCGGCTTTCATTCTCATTCGGGCGTTGCCGATATATTGTGTGTAGCGAAATCCATGCTGTTCTTTTGCACTTCCGAACAATCTCTCAATGGTTTCTTTTCTCAACATATAGATCTCTTTGTTCCCGAGAGTATAGCGGATATCCTCGCTGGTTTCCAGATACTCTTCCCAAATGTGGCGGGAGATCGTTTTTATAAGTAAGGATCTGATCCTCCGGACAGATATAGCAGTCATAGTACTCATCGTAGACATACTCATATTTCTTGAAGAATCCATCTTTTGTCATGGGCCTTTTATACGGAAACAGAGGCTGTATCCCGTCTTTTAACAATTCTCGGGCGATTACTGGAGTCTTATATCCGGCAGCCAATACCATCATCTCCATATCCAGGTCTTTCAACTTGTCGTACAAAGGCTTCCATGTCCTGCTGTCATGTTCATTCCCTGGATGCACAGTATAACCTACGATCCACCCGTGCTTGTCACATATAAAGAAAAATGTGCAACCAGCTTCCTGGCTGATTTTGTTTTCTGAATCTGTTTGACAGGGTTTCCCTGCTATTATATGATAGAAGAAGATTGAATGTAGCGAGGTGCCTGCCTTTGGCAGGGTAACAGACAAGTTGGGTCCAAAGCCCACACGGTCCCGCCGCTGTAGAGGAAGAATGATGCTTCATGATGTCACTGGGAAACTGGGAAGGCGAAGCATCGTGTTGAAGCCTGAGTCAGAAGACCTACCCGCTGCAGACAGTTTACACGTGGCCGCGAAGGACGGTCAGGTGTCTTTTTTGTGTACCTTTTTTGCACACCCAGAGAATCTTTTCTCTGAGAACGATCAATCTAAAGGAGGAGTTATGATGACTCAAAACCAAAAGAAACTCATTGCCGCATTGGCTGTATTTGCCGCGGCAAACGCGGTCGTTCCGGCCGCTAACGCTATGCACATCATGGAAGGGTATCTTCCGGCAGGCTACTGTATCGCATGGGGGATCTTATGTCTTCCCTTCCTGGCCGCCGGCTTTTTGTCTATCCACAGGACGCTGTCCGAAAACCGCAGGGCTGTCACACTGCTTGCCATGTCCGGCGCTTTCATCTTCGTGATCTCGTCTCTGAAGATCCCTTCTGTCACCGGAAGCTGCTCCCACATGACCGGCACCGGACTTGGAGCCATTCTATTCGGCCCATGTTCTGTCAGTATCCTGGGAATCATTGTCCTGATCTTCCAGGCGATCCTCCTGGCCCACGGGGGCTTGACCACATTGGGGGCCAATACATTTTCCATGGCTGTTGCCGGCCCTCTTCTTACATATGGAATCTACAGACTCTGCCAGAAACCCTCCATAAACCGCAGATTTTCCATTTTTCTGGCAGCGGCTTTGGGCGATCTTTTTACTTATTGCATCACCAGCGTGCAGCTTGGCCTGGCCTATCCTTCTGAGGCCGGAGGGATTCTGGCTTCTGTCGTGAAATTCCTTGGTGTTTTCGCGCCTACTCAAGTGCCTCTCGCGGTCATCGAAGGGCTCCTGACCACAGCCATCGTTGTTTTTCTGGAATCTTTTGCTCTTCCAGAGTTAAAATCCATCGGATACCGAAAGGAGGCGTAAGAAATGGAGACCAAAAACAAGAAATTCGCGGCCGCGCTGATCCTTGCGGCCATCCTGATCGCGGTCATTCCCGTGATCGCCTTGAAAGACGCGGAATATGGCGGCTCTGATGACGCCGGAAGCGTCATGGTAGAAGAGATCCACGGGGAATATACGCCCTGGTTTTCTCCCATCCTGGAGACATTCTTAGGCGGAGAACTGCCTGGAGAACTGGAAAGCTTGATCTTCTGCGTCCAGACGGGCATCGGGGTAGGCATCATCGCCTTTTTTATGGGACGGCTCTATGAACGGAAAAAGCTTGGGAAAGAGCAGGAGCAGCTATGATCCTGATCGACCAGCTTGCTTACCGCTCTAAACTTTGCTCTGTCAATGGAGAGGAAAAATTTGTTTTCACTCTGCTGACTCTGCTGTTTTGCGTCGTCAGCCGTTCCATTCTCCTTGCGGGAATCGTCTTTGCCTCGACAGGGATCCTCACCATCTGTGTCGGCGGGATCCCTGCCTCCCGCTATTTCCGGCTGCTGCGGGTTCCCTTGGTCTTTCTGGCCTTAAGCACTGCCGCGGTGGTGATCAATATTTCCAGGATTCCTCTTGACGGGTTCGCAGTCCCCATGGGAGGCTGGTATCTTACCGGGAGCATCGCTGGACTTACGCGGGGGATACGGCTGTTCACAACGGCTCTTGCCAGTGTTTCCTGCCTGTATTTTCTCTCCTTGAGTACTCCTATGCCGGATCTTCTGGAGGTGTTGAGAAGGTTCCATGTGCCGGATCTTCTGCTGGAGCTTATGCTTTTGACTTACCGATACATTTTCCTGCTCCTTAAGACAGCCTCCTCCATTACCGCGGCCCAACATTCCCGGCTGGGGAACCACAGTCTGTCTGCCGCCCGCAATTCCTTTGCCCAGATGGCCGGCTCTGTGTTTCTGCTGTCATTAAAACGGTCCGGCGCCCAGTATGACGCTATGGAGTCCCGGTGCTACGACGGCGTGATCCGCTGCCTGGCGGAGCATCATCCCGCAAAGCTTCGCGAGATCCTTGCCCTTGTATTCTTTGAAACCGGACTTCTTCTGATCACGATCTTGACTTGGAGGTGACAAACTATAAATAGTCAAGAGATTTTTGGAACTTTTTTATTTCTATAAAAAAGGGTAACTTTAACAGACCATCTGAACACATTGTATTTCAGATGGGACAAAGTTTAGTGATTTAAACAGCTATCTGAGCTTCTGGGCGTTAAAGTCTGTTCCCTGCCTCTCCAATGCATAGATGACTCTAACAAGCTTTTTGGCAACATGAGTGATCGCTACTCTGTGTGGTTTGCCTTCTGCACGTTTTTTAGCATAGTAAGCTGCGAATGTCATATCAAAACGAATTAATGGAAGACAGCAGTTGATGAGGACATACCGGAGCTGTGATGAGCCGTGTTTTACCATTCGCCCTCCGTGCGATTCTGTTCCTGATTCGTTTATGCCAGGTTCAATACCGGCAAAGGCGAGCAACTGAGCCGGGGTAGAAAAATTCGACAGATCCCCGTATTCAGAGTAGATGACAGCGGCAGATATGGGACCGATTCCTGGAATGGACATATAGTGAGGATGGATCTCCTCGATCAAGTTGTTGATTTCTGTTTCCAGTGCGCCAATTTCCTTTACAAGAGATTTGTATAGTGTAAGAAGGCAGTTGAGTTCCACATCAAAGATAGAGTTATTTATGCCAACCGTATTGGAAGCAAGTTCTTTTAGCCGAAGGAACTGCTGAGGAGAGAACTTTCCTCTTGATAAAGAACGGAGTTTCTCATAAGAAGCGGAGTTCATTCGAGCCATTTTTTCAGCAGAACCATAGTTTTCAAGCAGATACAGCGCGGTTTTAGATAAGCGTTCATGAAAGAATGGCTTAAATTCAGGAAATGTGTGATCCAGAACATTTGTGATTTTCACAAGATAGAAAGAGCGCTGCCGAATCAGCCTGTCCCTTAAACGAGTTAGTGACTTTAAAGAATAAGCATGGTAAAATCCTTTTGGATGGGGTTTGTACTCTACTGTCATTAACCAGCGGGCGATTGATTCGCAGTCAACAGAGTCGGTTTTGGTACGCCTGAGAGAAGTGGATTTCTTATATTCCTTGATAAGGACTGGATTGATTTCCATGAAGCTGTGATGGGCATTCTCAAGGAAAAGTTCCAGATTGAGGGCATAATGAGCAGTAGATTCAAACCCTATTTTTATATCTTCGGGATTGGAGAGAGAATGTAAAGTCGTAATAAGCTGTTCAAATCCAGACATATCATTTTTGATAGTAAACTTTGAAACAACATTTTGATCAGCTGCGGAGAGGATGCAGCAATCGTGCTTGTACTTGGAAATATCAATTCCAACAAAGTACATGGACATAAAAATACCTCCTGATCTGTATTTAGCACTGTTGTCTTCCACAGGGAATTCGACTGTGTAATCACGTAAATAGAAACGTCAAGCGTTAACAAACTGATTAACAGTAATAGACGAAAAGCTGTGGTCTGAGTCACCTCGGAACAGTCGAAGCTGTAAAAAAACAGATACAGATCCACAGTGCTTAAGTAAATATATCAGATTAGGATTGAATTACCCAGTAGAACCTGGGAGAAAGGAGAAAATCCAATCACTATCTAATATGATTGGATTATACGTGAAAATAGTGAATGATATCTTGTTAAAAGCAAAACAGCTCAGCTATACCTACGAAGGCAGCGATGTCCCCGCCCTTAACGGACTGAGCCTGGAGATCCGAAGAGGGCGGAAGGTTGCGTGCATGGGGGCTAACGGCTCCGGGAAATCCACCTTCTTCCTGTGCTGCAACGGCATCCGAAAACCCGACTCCGGCCAGTTGTATTTTGAAGGCCATCCCTTAGACTACTCCAAAAAGGGGCTGCTTTCCCTCAGAAGCAAAGTAGGCGTGGTATTCCAGGACCCGGACAACCAGCTTTTCTCCGCAAATGTCCTCCAGGAGATCTCCTTTGGCCCTCTGAATCTTGGCCTTACCCAGCAGGAAACAAGACGGCGGGCAGAGCAAGTGATGGAACGCCTTGGCATCGCCTCCTTTGCCCACCGTCCGGTACACGCCTTAAGCGGAGGGCAGAAGAAACTGGTGGCCATTGCGGATATTCTGGTGATGGAGCCTTCCCTGATCCTGCTGGATGAACCGGCGGCGGCTCTAGATCCTATCCACACCCGGATCGTTCGGGAGATCATCGATGAGATCTCCGCAAGCGGCATCACCGTAGTCACAGCCACCCACGATGTGGATTACGCCTGGAGCTGGGCGGATGACGTGCTTCTCTTTCATGAAGGACAGCTCTTGGCTTTCGGCTCCCCAAAGGACGTCTTTACTCAGAAGAAACTGCTTGAGACCGCCAGCCTGGAGACTCCTTGCGTACTTAAGATCTTTCAGGCGCTGCAAAAAGGAGGGTTCCTGCCGGAATCCCTCCCTTGCCCCAGGACAATAAACGAACTGGAAAGTCTTTTGTCTTCGCAGCGTCCCATGAATAAATCGCAGCCATAAATCGATCGGCTCTCCGGCAATATCCGGGCATATCTTTCCCCCAAGCCGGATCTTAAGCGTTGTTCCCACGCCGCTGGAACTTGCCTGCTCGACCGTCTCCGGATCATAAATAATCACCGCCGCTACTCCTTCTACCTTTCGCTCCAGAAGACGCCGCAGCATGTGAGTACCGTCACCTGTCGCGCCGGAGCCAGGATTATCAGAAATATCCGCAAACACTACCGGAGCTTCTCCTTTTTCCTTCGCATCGTCAATGGCCTCGTCAATGGTCCAAAAGTTTCGCCGCAGATTCTCTCTATCCTTCCAAATCTCATTCGCAAGTTCACTGCTGATCTTCTGTGCTTTCGCCACGTACTTTGCCATACATGGTTCGGCGGTAGGCATATAGGAGAGCAGAAAATCCAAAGGCCATACGCCATGACCGGATGAATCCGTCCTTCCAATGTGTCCCACATACATTTGGCCGCCCGAATACCGGCTTCATAGGTGTCTGTATGGGGATAGTAATCATATGGGAAAAACGCGTCCGCATACTTCACCATCTTTTTGGTCAGGTTGCAATGAAGGTCCAGGGAGGCAATGATCGGAACCTCCGTTCCCACTTTGTCTCTAAGCGTCTCCAGCAGCGCTCCTTCTCCATCCGGGTATCCTTCTGCCACCATAGCGCCATGGAGAGCCAGCAAAATACCATCCACACGCTCCTGCTTCTCAATCGCTTCCAGAAGCGCGTCCCGGGCGCTCTGAAATACTTCCCGCGTTACAATTCCTCCTGGCTGCGCATTAAATGCCATCACCGGGACCAGCCGACAATTCTCTATCGGACAAAAATAGTCAAGAATTCCCCCTAATTCGTTTCGAACTCCTTGAAAAACTTTAAAGATTTCTTCTCCAAAGAAATAGTCTCTTGCCATGAATTTGTCTTTTTCATTTCATCTTGTCTCCTTTTTTGATTTTTTATTTTTTCATCCTCGAATGTCCAAATAGGATAATTATACCATGTGCAGGGAACGCACCGCTTAACTTTCGAGTTGATAAGTAGGGGATTTTTATTGATAAAAACCGGAAGAATCATTGAAATGTTGATAACTGCAATAGAAAAGCCCCGGTGTAAACCGGGGACTTTGTCTACAGTCTGAAAGGAACATCCCCATGGGATGTTCCTTTGTTCTATCAGAAAAACACTCTCTGAATATCGTTATACATGACAAATACCATCAGCGCCATCAGAAGCACGATGCCTGCCAGGTGCACATACCCTTCCTTCTCCGGGGGCACCCGCTTTCTGCGCACCGCCTCCACCAGGAGAAATACCAGCCTGCCCCCGTCCAGCGCCGGAAGGGGCAGCAGGTTCATCACGCCTAAGTTGGCGGACAGAAGCACCGCCAGGTAAAGAAGCTGGGCAGTCACGGCAAAGCCTCCGTAGACCTTAGCCTGCTGGTAGCTGTCGTCCACCACGTCTACGATCCCCACCGGTCCGGACAGCTGATCCACGCCGACCTGCCCCGTCACCAGCATTTTCAGAGAATCGATGGTGGTGCAGATCCAGAACTTCACTTCGTAAACTCCGTACTGGAGCGCGGTAAGGGGCGTGGCCTCCCGGGCCGGAGAAGAATTAAAGCCAAAGCGGTAATAGCCCAGCTCTTCATCCAGTTCCGGATCCAGGGTGGCCGTCTTCTCCTCCCCGTCATGGAGGAAGGTGATGGTAGTCTCTTCTCCCTGGTGATACTGATTGTAGAAAGAAATCTCCCGGAAGATATTGATCTTCTTGTTCCCCATCCTTAAGATGGTATCCCCCTCCTGGATCCCGGCTTCTGCCGCCGGGGATCCGCTGTCCACGCTTCCCACCACCGGGGCGTCGTAGCCGGTCATCCACACCAGGATCACGGAGAAGACAAAAGCCAGAATGAAGTTGAACACCGGACCTGCCGCAATGACAGACATCCGGGCCCACACCGACTTATTATTGAAGTTGCCGGGAGAGTCTGTGGCTTCATCGTCCTCCCCCATGGCGCAGAACCCGCCGATGGGGAAGATCCGGATGGAATACCAGGTACCATGGTATTCTCTGGAGAAAATGGCCGGCCCCATGCCGATGGCAAATTCCTCCACATCAACCCCGTTCTTCTTCGCCAGCACAAAATGTCCCAGCTCATGGAAGAAAATGATAAAACTAAAAAGCAGTATTGCCAAAATAATACCCAAGTTTTTCTCTACCTCCTGCTTTCGATCCGCTCATAAGTAGCCGCTTCCGCTTCCAGGATCTCCTCCAGACTGGGGTTGGGCCGGTTCTTGTGGGCCCGCATACAGTCCTCAATGATCTCCATGATCTCCAGATACTTGATCTCCTTCAAAAGGAACTTCTTCACCGCCAGCTCATTGGCCGCGTTGAATACGGTTGGCAGGGTGCCTCCCGCTCTTCCCGCCTCATAGGCCAGAGCCAGGCAGTAGAAGGTATCCAGATCCGGTTTCCCAAAATCCAGATGGGAAAGAGTCCAGAAATCCAGCCGCTCTCCCGGAAGATACCGTCTATCCGGATAATACAGGGCATACTGGATGGGCAGCTTCATGTCCGGCGTCCCCAGCTGAGCCATCACTGCTCCATCCTCATACTCTACCATGGAATGGATCACGCTCTGAGGCTGGATCACCACCTGGATCTGGTCCACGTCCACTCCGAAAAGCCATTTGGCCTCGATCACTTCCAACCCCTTATTCACCAGCGTGGAAGAATCAATGGTGATCTTGCGCCCCATAGACCAGTTGGGATGGCGCAGGGCATCCTCCACCGTCACATTTAAGAGATCTTCCTGCTTCTTTCCCCGGAAGGGACCGCCGGAAGCAGTGAGAAGGATCTTCTGGATCTTATTTCCCTCATTTCCCTGAAGGGACTGGAAGATGGCGCTGTGTTCGCTGTCCACCGGAAGGATGGACACCTTGTGCTCCTTTGCCAGCGGCATGATGATGTGGCCGGCGGTCACCATAGTCTCCTTGTTGGCAAGGGCAATGTCCTTCCCTGCCTTGATGGCCGCGATAGTGGGGCGAAGTCCGATCATCCCCACGATGGCAGTCGCCAGGATCTCCGTCTCTTCCAGCACGGCCACCTGGATCAGCCCTTCCATGCCGGAGACAATCTCCACAGGAAGATCCGCCGTGCGGATCCTGAGTTCCCTCGCCTTCTCCTCGCTCCAGACTGCCGCCAGCCGGGGACGGAACTCCCGGATCTGCTGTTCCAGCCGGGCAATGTTGCTCCCTGCCGCCAGCGCGCACACCTCAATATCCTGATTCTCCCGGACTACTTCCAGGGTCTGGGTCCCGATGGAACCAGTGGAACCCAATATGGCTATTTTCTTCATAATGTCTCCTCTTTATTCTATGTCGCCTGCAGGCTTCTCATTATCCAATCTTTTTCTAAAGCGCTCCGCCTAAGGCCGCCGCCAGGTAATAGATCACCGGCGCAGTGAAGATCACACTGTCAAACCGGTCCAGGATCCCGCCGTGGCCGGGGATCAGCTTCCCATAATCCTTGATGTCGTGGTTCCGCTTGATGGCGGAAGCCGCCAGATCCCCGATCTGGGAGATCACGCCTCCGGCTCCGCAGATCAACGCGTAATGAGCCGGATTTACCTGGACGCCGCCCCACTGGTTCATGGCCAATGCGAACAGAGCTCCCAGAAGCGCCGCTCCTGCCACGCCGCCCACGCCTCCTTCAATGGATTTCTTAGGGCTCAGCTTTGGCGCCATCTTATGCTTCCCGATCAGCATTCCCACACAGTAAGCGCAGGTATCGCACCCCCAGGAGCTTAAGAAGATGAGCCAGACGATCACGCCACCCTCTTCCGGCAGCATCCGGGTCTGATAGATATAGGACAGCATCACCGCCACGTAGAACAGGCCGAAGAATACGGTCATCACCTGCTCCGCCCGGTATCTGGGGAAAGAGAACACATAGACCGCCATCAGAGCCACCAGGAACAGGATGGTCAGGAGCATCAGATACTCCGTCTCCCCTACGTACAGGAAGCGATAATAGAACGCCGCCGCAAGATAACCTGCGACGCCCAGCAGCGTCTCTCTTGCCCCTACCACCTGATAGAGCTCCGTCATGCCGATCAGGCTCACTGCCAGAAGCAGGGCAAAAAGGACGTTCCCCCCAAGCCCCACGGTAGCGATCAGGATGATCACCAGCACGATCCCGCTCAAAAGCCTTGTCTTAAACATCTTACTCTTCCTCCTTTACCCCGCCGTATCTCCGGTCTCTGGCGTTGTACTGTTCCACTGCCTTCAGAAGTTCTTCCTTGGTAAAATCCGGCCAGGGCACATCGGTAAAATAGAATTCTGTATAGGCCAGCTGCCACAGAAGATAGTTGGACAGCCGCTGTTCCCCGCTGGTCCGGATCAGAAGGTCCGGGTCCGGGATATCGTGGGTGTCCAGGTACCGGTCGATCACCTGCTCGTCGATCTCCTCTGCCGCAAGACGCCCGTCCCTGCAGTCCGCGGCGATCCGACGCACCGCCCGGGTGATCTCATCCCGGCTCCCGTAATTGATGGCGATCTGGAAATTCAGCCCCCCGTTGTCCTTAGTGGATTCCTCCAGCTCCTCGATCCGGCTGCGGATATCCTCGTCCAACCGGGTGATATCTCCGATCACGCGGATCTTCATATCGTTCTTCGCCGCCGTCTTAAGACAGGTCTTCATATAATTGCGCAGAAGCTTCATCAGCGCATCCACCTCGTCTTTGGGACGGTTCCAGTTCTCCGTGGAGAAGGCGTACACCGTCAGGTACTTGATCCCCATCCGCCAGGCTTCCTCACAGATCCGCTCCACGTTCTTGCTCCCCTGGGCATGGCCGTAATTGCGGGGCATTCCCTTTGCCTTCGCCCACCGGCCGTTCCCATCCAAAATAATCGCGACATGCCGCGGCATATTCATAACAATTCCCTCCACATACACACAAAGACAGACCCCTTATCAAAAGGGGGTCTGTCCCCTCCTCATCGTTAAGACCCTCCAGCGTCTGACTTATACCGTCATAACCTCTTTGGACTTCACTTCCACAGCCTTGTCCACCTCTTTGATGAACCGGTCAGTGGTCTTCTGAAGCTCGTCCTCCATGTCCTTGATCTCGTCCTCAGAGATCTCGGAACCTTTCAGCTTCTTAAGCATATCGTTGCCGTCCCGGCGGATGTTGCGCACCGCCACCTTGGCAGCCTCGCCCTTCTTCTTTACATCCTTGACAAGCTCCTTCCTTCGCTCCTCAGTAAGCTCCGGAAATACCAGGCGCACGGTGGTTCCGTCGTTGGTGGGATTGATCCCCAGATCGGAAACCTGGATCGCCTTCTCGATCACCTTCAGCATGCTCTTCTCCCAGGGCTGGATCTGGATCATCCGGGCCTCCGGAACAGATACGTTGGCTACCTGCTGGATAGGCGTAGGTGTTCCGTAATAGTCCACCACGATCTTGTTCAGCACGTTGGGGTTGGCTCTTCCCGCGCGGATCGCAGCCAGTTCTCCGTCCAGATTGGCCAGCGTCTTGGTCATCTTCTCCTCATAGATCTTCAGCTTCTCATGCATAATGATATCCTCCTTATTCTGATACAGTCACTTTCGTTCCTGTGAATGTCCCTGACATAGTATTGACGATACTGTTCTCCTCGTTCAGCCCGAAGACCAGCATAGGCATCTTGTTCTCCAGGCACATGATGGAAGCCGTCAGATCCACTGCCATCAGCTTCTTGTCGATGATCTCCTGGATAGAGATCTCATCATACTTCTTCGCCTGGGGGTTCACCTTGGGATCGCTGTCATAGATCCCGTCGATGGCCTTGGCAAGCAGCATTGCGTCCGCCTCGATCTCAATGGCCCGCAGCACCGCTCCTGTATCGGTAGAGAAATAAGGATGTCCGGTTCCTCCCGCGAAGAAGATCACCTTCCCCGCCTCCAGGGCTTCTACCGCCGCATCCTTGGAAAACAGCGTGGTAAAGGCTCCGCACACAAAGGGAGTGAACACCTCCGTCTTCATCCCCGCATAGCGGAAGATGTCTGACACGTAGATACAGTTCATCACCGTGGCCAGCATTCCAATCTGATCCGCCTTCACCCGGTCAATGGTCTCGCTGGTCCTGCCCCGCCAGAAGTTGCCCCCTCCGGTCACGATGGCTACCTGGATCCCTTCCTCTGTAAGCTTCTTTACCTGTCTTGCCACGCCCAGACAGGTCTCCTCGTCAAAACCTGTCTTCTTGTCGCCGGCAAGCGCTTCTCCGCTGAGTTTCAATAATACCCTTTTCATCCTGTCATGCTCCTTTCGCATACTTAGGTAAAGTATACCATAGGGATGAAAAAAATGGAATACGCAACTAACATTCCTGCAAAAGCTGCCTGGCCTCCTCTGCCGCCGCCATGGTCCCTCCCTGCTGTTTCACATAGGCCAGATACATACCGGCGCTCCTTTTCTCCCCCAGCCCCAGACAGATCCTGGCCATCCACATGCTGTAGGTGACCTGAGCCATCTTCCAGGAGACAGTACCTGTCCCGGTCCTCCTGGTGGCCTGCAGGAAAAGGAATGCCTTTTCATAATCCCGGTTCTCCACCGCCCGGAACAGGTTGTTGTTGGCACACACCAGGGCAAACTGCTGCCGCCACCGGGGCTTTGGCCCAAGCGCAAGACGGCAGGCCTCCTCCAGAGCTGCCACTTCCCCGCCCCGCCCCTGCTTAAAGCAAAGAGAGCACAGACACTGATAATACCCCGGAATCAGGTTTTTCCGCAGTTTCTGCACCGGAACACTGGCAAGGGTATCCTGCGCCCTGCCATAATCTCCCTGCTGATACTGAGCTATGGCCAGATTGCAGGCCTTCCATCCCGGCTGCAGGAAGAAATGAAGTTTCAAAAGGCAGGCTTCATAGAGAGCCGGATCACATTGCTCCTGATAGACCCGGTTCAGGATCATCCCGCCGCTTTGCTTCACCAGGACGGCTGCCACCGCAAAAAGAGCGAAGACCACATAGGCGCTAAATAAAAGCGCCGTCATCGCCAGCCCTCCCAGTTCTTCCGCCGCAGGACCTTCCAACACTCTGAAGACTATATAGAAGAGATACACGATCCCCACTGCCAGGATCATCCAGGCCAGACCCTTCCGTTTCCGGTAAGCTCTTACCAGTTCTCTTGCCCGCGCTTCCATTTCCATATGCCGCACCTCCGTCTTTTTCCCTTCTCTTTCCCTGATTTTACCACAAAACAGATCTTTAAATCATAAAAATCAAATTAAAAACGGTGCGGATCTCTCCACACCGTTCTGACACCTCTCTAGTTTTTTCTTTACACGCCCAACAGTTTCTTCGTCTCTCCATAGACGATCTCATATATCGTCTGCTCCCGATACAAAAGCCCCGCTTCATCCATGGCCCGGCGCTGCTTGTCCGTCACCACCGTATAAGGATAGACGCCAAACAGGAAGGGGAAGAACAGATAGAGAAAATCCTGCCGCTCCTCTTCTGTCATCTCCGGGAAAAACTGTTCCAGGCAATTCCCCACTTCCGCAAGCGCCCTGCCATAGACCACCTTGAACTCCACCAGCCGCTCAAACCGGCAGTTTTCCTCCAGGTCGTAGAGGTTCATGGAGAGGAGCTTCAGAAGCTGCTGCCGCTCCTCCAGAGAGTGGGCCAGTTCCCTGGCGAACTCATCTTTGCTCATCTTCTCATGGTCTTCCCTTGCTTTTTTCAGCCGGGCGGTCCACCGCTCATATTCCCGCTGCAGAAGGGCCAGAAAAATCTCTTCCTTGGTCTGAAAATAATTGTAGATGGAAGCCCGGGTAAGGGAGATGGCCGAACTGATCTCCTTCATGGTGATCTCCTTAAAGCTTACGGTCTCATACAGCCTGGCGCAGCCTTCTATGATCTCCTCCCTGCGGGCGTTGGTCAATGCTTCCGATCCTTTCGGCACAGGATCACCCCCTCGCTTAGATGATGTCTCCTGTTACCTTCCCGTGAAGGAGCTTTCCGGCCTTGATGTCAAGCCCTGGATACTGCTGCTGCAGGCTTCGCACTGCCGGCTCCAGACGGCTGCCCCCGGAGGTGGCGAAGACCACAATCTCTTTCCCGGTAAGGTCGTTATTCTCTATAAAGGTATTCACCGCATGAGGCGCCACAGCCCACCAGATGGGGAACCCTACGTACACTCTGTCGTAGCCGGAAAGATCCGTCTTCTCCTCTGCCAGTTCCGGCCGGGAGGCGGGATCATTCATCTCCACAGAGCTGCGGCTTTTGCTGTTGGTCCAGTCCAGATCCGCCCGGGAATACTCCCTGGCCGGCCGGATCTCGTGGAGGTCCGCTCCCACCGCCTGGGCAAGCTGCTCTGCCGCCCGCTTTGTCACACCGCTTGCAGAAAAATACGTTACCAATCGTTTCATCATAAATCCCTCCCGAAAAAAATATTCTGACACCGTGTCAATTTTTTACGTCCCTATTTTGACACAATGTCAGAATAAATTCAAATACTTTTTTTACATATCTTTCCATGCCTTTTGGGCATAAAAAAGTCCTCTGGCGCCGATTGCCAGAGGACTCTCTTTTTCGTCTGCTCTATTTTGCTTCGGATCCCACACCCAGACTGTCGATGATGGTGATAACCAGCCCCCGGATGCTGTTTTCCGTGGTCCGGTAAGGCGCAATACGCAAGGTATAGTAGCGCCCATTCATGGCTGTCACCTCCCGGTCAATAGGTACCAGGTTCTTCAGTACGTCTTTCGCGTCTTTGATGATGTCTTCCTCCGGGAAGCTGTGGGCAAAGATCTGGAAGGAACGTCCCACATCATGCTCCATCAACTGGAACTCTCTCCCCACATATTCAGTAAATTTCCGGATATTCAGATTGCTGTCCACAAACAGGATCCCGATCATCGTGGAGGACAGGAAGTTGGACAAATCGTTAGTCAGCATCGTCAGTTCATCCAGCTTCTGCTGATACTCTGTATTCACTGTGTATAATTCTTCGTTTACCGACTGCAGCTCCTCATTGGAACTCTGAAGCTCCTCATTTGCTGTCAGCAGTTCCTCGTTAGCTGCCTGCAGCTCTTCATTGACCGTCTCCAGTTCTCCGATGGTGGATTTCAGGTCGTTCTGTGACTCATGAAGCTCCTGCTCCAGATCTGCGATCCTTCTGGCCGCCGTAGTATCCACGTCATATTTCTCAGTCACTCCCTGCAGCTCGATCTCACGATTCTCGTTAAACAGTACCGCGATCAGCCCGGTGTCCTCCCTGTCCCTTCCGGAAATCGGGCTGACTGTCAGATCAATGGTCCTGCGGCCGGAGACACAATCTACCGTAATGCCGGTGTAAGTAACTGCAACATGCTCAGACCTGCACCGGTTCAGCGCAGTGGATGCCACAAGACTGATATCCTTATTGACCATACTGAAGAAATTAAAGGTCGCTTTCCCCGGCGCGATAGCCAGATACTCCTGATAATCTCCAAAGAAATGGATCACCTGGTTCCCCTCGTTGACCACAACCGTCGCCGGGAGGAACTGCTCCAGGAAATGCACATATGTATTCTCCAGTGTATAATCTACTGCTTCCCGGTCCGCCGCGCTGGCAGTCCTGGGCAGGACTGTCTGTACGTTGGGAATGTGGAAAGCAGGCGGTAAAAACTCATCCACCTTTCCTTCTCCTTTGTGAACATAGATTTTCTCCAAATTGCAGACTGGCGTGAACACATTCACATATTCGCCTGCCGTCTCGCTCTTGCCAAGGAACAGATAGCCTCCGTTCTTCAGTGCGGAATGGAAAATCCCAAACAACGATCTTTGCAGTACCGGCTGGAAATAGATCATCACATTCCGGCAGCTGATCAGATCCAGCTTGCCAAACGGCGGATCTGAAAGCATATTATGGGGAGCAAAGATGATCATCCGGCGGATCTCCTTGGAGATCATATACTGATCGTTTTTCTTGGTAAAAAACCGGGCCAGACGCTCGCTGGAAACATCATCCAGGATACTCTCTGTATAGATGCCCTTTCCTGCCTGTTCAATGGCCTTGGTATCCACATCTGTGGCAAAGATCTTGATATCCCGGTGTACATTCAGCTCCTCCAGTACCTCCCGGAACAGGATCGCCAGAGAATATGCCTCCTCCCCTGTGGAACAGCCCGCGCTCCAGACACGGATAGGCTCTTTTTCTTCTGCCCGCTCTACGATTTCATAGATCACTGTGGATTTTAATTTCTCAAAATATTCCGGATCCCGGAAGAAATTCGTCACTCCGATCAGGATTTCCTTCACCAGGATATCTGCCTCTTCGATCTGATGTTCCAGAAGATTCACATAACCCTGGAGATTCTGGCTGTGGGTGACCACCATCCGGCGTTCGATCCGCCGCAGCACCGTAGTCCGCTTATAATTGGTGAAGTCAATCCCGCTTGCCTTCTTCAGGATGGCGTAGATCCTGGGAAATGTTTCCTCATCTGTGAAAAACTCTTCCTGCTCCTGAGGCTGAAGCAACGTAGGATAATTGGAGAAGTTCAGGATCTCATCTACGATCTCTTCCGGAGAGAGGACAAAGTCCGCAAGCCCGGTATTGATGGCGCTTCTTGGCATCCCGTCGAACTTCGCCGTCTCCGGGCGCTGAATGATAACCAGCCCGCCGTTTTCCTTCACCGCCTTGATCCCGCTGGTCCCGTCTGAACCCGTTCCTGACAGCACCACTGCGATGGCTTTCTCCTTCTTCTCCACGGCCAGCGACGCGAAAAATATATCGATGGGGTGATTCAGGGTCCCCTGGACATAATCTACCAGCATCAGCTTTCCCTGCCGCAGGATCAGATTTTTCTTGGGCGGGATCAGATATACCGTATTTTCCTGGACTTCCATCTCGTTTTCTGCCTGGATCACCATCATTTCCGTATGTTTCCCCAGGATATCCGCCATCAGGCTCTTATAATCCGGAGACAAATGCTGGATCACAACGAAACTCATCCCGCTGTTTCCCGGCATATGCTGGAAAAACTGCTGAAGCGCCTCCAGCCCTCCGGCAGAAGCGCCGATCCCCACCACAAGCGGGGATTGCTGTTCTGTCTCCGGGGTATATTCCATCCTGTTTTCTTCCGACATCTTACAATACCTCCTCCGCATTTTCCTTACTTTTCTCTAACTCAAATATTGCTTTTCAAATTCCTGGGACGACAGAGGTCTGGCATAATAATACCCCTGTCCGTAGATACAGCCCGCGGCCAGAAGCGCGTCTCTTTGCTGAACGGTCTCTACTCCTTCCGCCACACATTTCATATGGAAATTCTTACAGATCTCCGTAATGTTCTGCACCAGCATCCCACTGATCTCATTTCCGGGAAGATCGTTCACCAGACTGCGGTCCAATTTCACGGTGCTGAACTGGATATTGCTGAGTACCGACATATTGGCATATCCTGTACCAAAATCGTCCAGTTCAAACAGGATCCCACAGTGTTCGAAATCCCGCACGATCTGTGCCAGGGTGGCATTCTCCATATCTCCGGCCGTCTCTGTGATCTCCAGTTCGATCTGATCTGCCGGGATCTCCGGATAGCGGCTCTGGATCGCCAGTACGGAAGCCAGCGCCGTGGGATTAAACAAGGTAATCCGGGATATATTGATGGAAACTTTCGGCAGAGGAATGCCTCTTCCCTTCCAGTCGCTCAGCTGCTTCATCACCGCTTCCAGCATGAAAAGATCCAGTTCCCGCACAGAACCCGTATGTTCCAGTTCCTCGATAAACTGGGCCGGCACAAGGATCGTTCCATCCGGGTCCACCCCTCTTGCCAGCGCTTCCGCGCCGGTCATCTGGCCGCTTCTCATATCGATCTTCGGCTGGAAATAGGGAACGAACCGGGTATTGGCATACTCCTGATCCTCCAGGGTAAGCCCCTCGTCCGCATTTGCCGTCCAGTCATCGGCTTCCAGCCCATTCTTGTCGTTTATCATGATCTTCTGGGCTTCCCGCACCATATTGCTGGCGGAAAAGATCCCTTCAGCCCAGACATAACCCATCCGCACTTTTCTCGGATATCTGCGCTGGATCACAGTCCGCAGTCTGTTGCAGCGGGCTCCGAACACTTCCTGGGTGGTATTGGGGAAAAGCACCACAAATTCCGTATCCCAGGTTCGGAAGATATAAGCTCTTCCGAAGATCTTCGCCAGCATCTCAGACAAATACAAAAGAAGCCTCTTGCCGTATTCAAATCCAAACCGGTTGTTAAGATCTGTAAAATACGGCACATCCATAGCCACCGCCCCCATGGAAGTATAAGAATCTGAATTCAGGGAATAGATCACATCCAGATAAGAACTCAGATTGGGCAGACTGGTAAGGGTATCGTGATCCGGGATCGCCGCCCGCTCTTTCTGAAGCTGGAACCGCCGCTCTTCATTCTGGATATAGGGCACCAGGGTCTCCAGAAGGGTAACATCCCCATGCAGTTTCTGAGGATTCTCCACACAGAGGAACCCTTGTGTCTCTTCATCCCGCCTGATCGGGAACGCGATGAAATGCCACCGCCTGTTGACGCCGCCTTCTTCCGATGCCAGATTCGGCGTGTCTGTGGAGATAGCTTTTCCCTCTTTCAGGCATCTTTTCAACAGTGGGATGTCTTTTACCTTCATCCCGGACATAATATTACGGATACTCTGCTTGGAATCACTGGTCCACTCATGAGCCATTGTCAGTGTCTGTTCATCTTCTCCCAGTACCAGGAAATACACTCTGGAAGCCTGATAATATTCCCCAATGGAAGAAAGCGCGCTTAAAATGGACGCCTCCATGGTTCCCGCCGTCAGCATATCGGTCACACAGTGGAAGGCAGTATTCTGCTCTTCTTTCGTAAGTGGGCGCTCTGGTTTTTCTTTCTGCACCTGGATCTCTTCCTCTTTGTTCTCCCTGCGCAGCCCTACCCAGCTCCAGTCTTCATCTTTGCCGGGAAATACCACGGTATCCACCGCCACATCCTTCCAGACCTCACACAGATATCCGGCCTTAAGCCTCAAAATCTCGTAATCCACTTCATTCATCTGGCCCGCCACGGTTCCTGCCACAAAACGCGTGGCCACAATGTCGATAATATTTGGCATGGAGATCCGCAGATAAGCAAAAGCATCTTCGATTCTTCGCTTCCCGTCAAACTTCGTCCCGATCTGAGGGAAGAAGACCATCATGGAATCCTGCCGGTACTGCCCCAGGATACAGTCGGCTCCAAGAGCCAGGGACAAAGCCGCTGCCACAAACTGCCGGAGATCTCTGCTCTTCTCTTCGTCATTCCACGGCTCTCCGATCATACGGATCATCGTCAGCGCACAGTTCCCCTGCCCGCCTCCCTGGAGCAGCTTCTCCACGATCCTGGCAAAAGTCTCTTCGGCATAGAGCCCGCTTACCGGATCCCTTTTCACCGGCTCTTCCGCCATCTTCTCCCAGTCGTGCCGCTTCTGCATATCACACAGACAGGCGTACATCCGAATATCTTCTGTCTTGGAATCTTTCACAAGGTTAACGGATGCCGACATCCAGCGGATATTTCCGCCTTCATCCACCCTCTGATAATCTGTTCTCGACCAGTATTCTCCCCGGTCATACGCCGCCAGCAGATTCTCCCGGTCAAACTGTTTCCCAAACTCCTCTTCCTTGGTTTTGGTAAACATCTGGATCTGACCGGCATGTAAAAGTTCTGAATAGGTCTTTCCCCACGTCCACGCCGTTTGATCGATCCCGCCGATCCAGACTTCATCCATAGAGTCCGCGGTAAGATTGACCTTCATCCTAAGCAGAAGACTTCCAAATACCGCTTCCGGCAGCGGGCGCCTCTGGATCGCATCGCTTCCAAGTCCCGCCATGCTGGGAAGCTTTGACTGCACGCCGATCGCCTTCACCGGAAGCCCGTCCCGGTCGTAGGTCATACGGTAGGAAAGGGACACCCATCCATAACAGTTGTTGACTCTGTCCCGTATGATGAAATTCCCGCTCCCCGCGGCCTTCCCTGCCAGCAGATTCTCTGCGAAATCACGAAAATCCGCGGCAGAATCCGTATGAATGATCCCCTGGTCCAAAAAAGACCATGGAAAATCTTCAATCGCGGTCTCCTCCAGACAACATTGTTTTTCCACATTATAGGTGTTAAATGTCCGGGTTCCCAGATCCACCTCCCACAGGATATGCGGCATCTGCCGGAAGGCGACCCGCAGTCTTTCGTTGCTCTCCTGAAGCTGCCTGTCTTTCTCGATCACTTCTGAAATATCGGTGGATATTTCCAGCATAACAGGATACAGACTTCCGGGATATGCCACTTTTGTCAGACGAACATGACGCCAGCGCCAGTGTTTTCCATCGCCTGACGCCCGGTGAACGTGATCGGAGGGCTCTTCCTTCTGTGCGCCCTCCCGGATCATCTGGATATAATCCTCCCTATAGTCCGGATGAATTACCACCTGATCCAGATCACAGGGCAGAGATAACTTCTCCGGTTCGATCCCCAGCATATGATAAAAACCCTGGTTCGCATAGATCACTTTGATCTCCGGTCCAACCTCCAGAAGACTGACGCTCCCGTCCAGATATTTCAGCAGCGTATCCAGAGAGATCGGCTCGCTCTTATGCCGCCCCCCTGCCCTATCACTGGCGCCAGCTTCCGATTGATCCGTAAATACACAGGAACTCCCCCTGCCATTATTCTTCGCTTCATAAAGAGCCGCGGCCGCCTGGCCAAACAATTTCTCAAATGTTATCTCATCACCGGAAGCCACATAGGCCCCCACACAGGCAGTCACACAAACCTCTGACTTTTCTCCCGTTTCAAACCGGACTCCTTCACAGATCTCCCTGGCCTTTTCAGTTGCATCCTTTACAGAAAATCTTCCTGACATAAAAGCCAGAAATTCCTTTTCTCCGATCCGGCTCACAAGATCCGAGGCCTTAAAAAAGGCCGAAAGCCTCTGTCCGGCACAATGCGCCAGATGCGCTTTCTCCTTCTGTCCCAGTTTCTCCTTCGCATTATACGTATCGTCAAATTCGATCATAAATACAGCGCAGAGATCTTTTTCCGACATCTGCTCCAGGCACCATGTAATATGTTCCCGGATCGACGGACCATCCAGAAGCTCTGGCTGTTTATGTCTGTATTTGGGTGTCAGACTCTTTGTGCTGCGCTTTCCGGCTTCTGGTCTCATTCTCTCGCTCATTCTTTTTTACCCCCTCCCCTCCAAATTTTTACAGGGGTGCTTATTGACATGTTAATGGCTAGTATATTCTATTGTCCATTATAGACCTATTTTTCAGTATATTCAACAAAAAACCGTTAAATTTTCAACAAAAAAGCCACTATGCGTGGCTTTTTTTCCCTTTATTCTGTTTCCTCCGCCTCCATGCTCTTTCCATGGCTGCTCTCATTTCCCAGATCATATTTCTGGCTGTATTTTGTAAAATAAGAATAGTATTCCATGCCTTCTCCGGCGTAAACCCTGGAGTCATGGATATGGATATCCTCTCCGTCCTCCCCGCTTTTCTCCATGGCCGATACAATGCTGGCACAGTGGGCTGCGATACGGGTGAAACTGTTCAGGATATCATTGAAGACCGTGCCTTCTTCCAGGCCGCAGGCTCCGCTTCCCAGCCGGATCACATGGTTGTGCTTCAGCTCGTCGCACAGGTTGGTGATCACCACGCCCAGAGGCGATACCTTGGCGCCCTCGTTTTGATCCTCTTCTGTAAATGCTTTGGCAGTGATGTTCATAACCTCCCGCACGGCCCCCATTACCACGTTCAGCTCATCCATAGCTTCTTCCGAGAAGGTCAGCCTGCTTTCCTGCATCTCATTGGACAAATGCGCAATATAAGACGCATGGTCCCCGATCCGCTCAAAGTCGCTGATGGTGCTAAGATAAAGGGACATCCGCCGGGACTGGGCCGTGGTCAGCTCCTTCTTCGTCAGCCGCATAAGATAAGCCCCAAGCCGGGTCTCATATTTATCGATCAGGTCCTCCTTGCGCAACACTTTCTCAAAGCGGTCCTGGTCGTACTCATTCAGAAGATTCATGGCCCGGTTTACATTTTTCCGCACCTTCTTTGCCATTCCGGATATAACGCGCTGGCACTGGCCCATGGCAAGTGCCGGATAGATCACCAGACGCTCCTCCAGAAGCTCCAGATCCGCCTCTTCTTCCATATCTTCCTTCGAATCCTTCACCAGCATGCAGACCAGCTTCTCCAGCTTGGGGATAAACGGGAACAGCACGCACACCGTGGCTACACGGAAAATGGTATTGATAAATGCTACTGACACCGGCGTCATGATCCGGTCTAGGAACCCAAAATGCAGGAATCCATTGGCGGTATAGAACACGATCCCCCAGAAGATCATCCCAAACAGGTCGTTGAGAAGATAGATAAGAGCCGTCCGCTTCCCGTTCTTATTGGCGCCGATGGAAGAGATCAGCACCGGGCAGGCCGCTCCCACGCCGATTCCCAGCACAATAGGAAATGCACTGGCAAAGGTCAGGATCCCGGTCACAGACAAAGCCTGCAGCACACCTACCGCCGCCGACGCGCTCTGCAGCACCGCGGTAAATGCGATCCCCACCAGGATTCCCATCAGAGGATTGGAGAACATGGTAAGCATGCTGACGAAAAATTCATTTTCCCGCAGAGGCTCCACCGCCCCGCTCATGGTCTGCATCCCCATCATCAGGATGGCGAATCCCAGCATGATATTGCCCATATTCCGATAGACGGATCGCTTGCCGAACATCCGCAGCACGATACCCACAACCGCCACGATGGCCGAGATGGTCGCCGTGGACAGGATCGTCGCCCATCCTCCGGAACCCTCGATATAGGACAGACACAGGATCCATCCTGTGATACTTGTCCCGATATTGGCTCCCATAATGATACTGATGGCCTGCCGCAGCTTCATCATCATGGAATTGACGAAACCGATCACCATCACCGTCGTGGCGGAGGAGGACTGGATCACGCAGGTCACCCCCGCCCCCAGGGCAACTCCCTTCAAGGGTGTATTGGTCATCTTATACAAAAATGTTTCCAGCTTGTCGCCGGCCACCATCTTCAGTCCGTCTCCCATCAGAAGCATGCCATAGAGGAACATGGCTACGCCGCTTAACAGAGCCAGGACCATTGAAAATATTTCCATAACTTTTTCTCTTTCGTTCTGTGTCCCCCTATCCGGGGTGTGAAATAAAAGAACCTTATCCGTATAGACTCACGGATAAGGTTCTTCTTCGTTCTCTGTCGCACTTATTCTGCGGTTCATCTTCGTCCTGCGGACTTGATTCACCTAGTTTCCAGCCATCTGCGCCGCAACCTCAGCCGCGAAGTCCTCGTTCTTCTTCTCCAGGCCCTCGCCGGTCTCATAGCGGACGAATTTCTTAAGAGACAGCTTGGCGCCGGTCTCTTTGGCTACCTTCTCTACATATTTGCCAACGGTCAGGTCGCTGTCCTGTACATAAACCTGATCCAGCAGGCAGATCTCTTTCAGCTCTTTGTTGAGACGGCCAACCAGCATCTTCTCGATAATGTTGTCCGGCTTCGGCTTGCTGCTCTCTTCGTTCTCCTTCTTGGCCTGAGCCATCAGGATCTCTTTCTCGTGCTCAATGTAATCCTCCGGTACTTCCTCGCGGGATACATACTTGGGATACATTGCCGCAACCTGCATTGCCACGTTCTTCAGGCAGGTTCTGATCTCGTCGTTCACTACGTCGGTCTCAGCCTCTACCAGAACGCCGATCCTTCCGCCGCCGTGGATATAAGATACGATGCAGCCGTCGGATACGATCTTCTCAAATCTGCGGATGCTCAGCTTCTCGCCGATCACCGCGATCTTCTCGGTCAGGGCTTCCTGAACGGTCTTGCCTGCTTCTGCATTCCAGCTCTCAGCCAGGAACGCATCCATGTCTTTTGCGTCAGATGTCATCGCCTGAGCTACTACATCTTTAACAAATGCCTGGAAATCAGCATTCTTTGCCACGAAGTCTGTCTCAGAGTTTACTTCTACGATCGCTGCGGTCTTGTCGTCTTTGACTTCCGCCATTACGATACCTTCTGCCGCGATACGTCCGGCCTTCTTCTCTGCCTTTGCCTGGCCGTTCTTTCTCAGATATTCGATAGCCGCGTCCATGTTGCCGTCAGTCTCGCTCAGAGCCTTCTTGCAGTCCATCATGCCCGCGCCGGTCATCTCTCTTAACTCTTTTACCATACTAGCTGTAACTGCCATGATCCTTCTCCTCCAAATTTCCTTTTACTCTTCTGTCTCGACAGCTTCAGAAGCCTCAGCCTCTGCTGCTTCCCCGGCAGTCTCCTCGCCGTAAACTTCCTCGTCTGCGCCGGTCATTCCCTGATTAGCCTCTACCACTGCGTCCGCCATCTTGGAAACGATCAGTTTTACTGCACGGATAGCGTCATCGTTGCCCGGGATCACATAATCCAGTTCCTCCGGATCACAGTTGGTGTCCGCGATACCGATCAGCGGGATTCCAAGGATATGAGCTTCCTGAACACAGATTCTCTCCTTCTTCGGGTCAACTACGAAGATCGCGTCCGGAAGTCTCTTCATCTCTTTGATACCGCCAAGGTTCTTCTCCAGCTTCTCCCACTCTTTCTTCAGCTGGATCACTTCCTTCTTCGGCAGAACATCAAAGGTTCCGTCCTCAGCCATTCTCTCGATCTCTTTGAGACGTCCGATCCGGCTCTTGATGGTCTTGAAGTTGGTGAGCATTCCGCCCAGCCATCTCTCATTTACATAGAACATTCCGCAGCGCTCTGCTTCTGTCTGGATCGCGTCCTGGGCCTGCTTCTTGTTTCCTACGAAAAGGATGGTTCCGCCCGCTGCCGCGATGTCGGCAACTGCCTGATAAGCCTCGTCAACTTTGCCTACAGACTTCTGCAGGTCGATGATGTAGATCCCGTTTCTCTCCGTGTAGATGTACGGAGCCATCTTGGGGTTCCATCTTCTGGTCTGGTGTCCGAAGTGAACACCTGCTTCTAAAAGCTGCTTCATTGAAATAACACTCATGTTTCTTTCCTCCATTTGGTTTTTTCTTCCGCATGTCCATAAGCCCTTGAAACCGCGGCTTTCCTGCCATCGGCACCGTCTTGGGCAAAGACAGGCGTGTTTTTTTGCGACTTTTGTATAATAGCACAAAACCCTTGCGATTGCAAGGGTTTTGTAAGGATTATCATATACTGTTCTATTTCTTACCAATATCTTCTCACTGCCAGCACAGTTCTGTAATTGGCCGGCGATGTTGTCTTGATCCCGCCTGACGGATAAGGTTTGCTGTTGGAGGCGTGTACCACCGTATTATTGCCAATATAGATAGCCACATGTCCGCTGTAACAGATCACGTCGCCCGGAAGCTTGTCCGCATAGCTTACTGCCTTTCCGCCGGAACGGATAGCGCTGGAAGAACGGGGAGTAGAGATCCCGAACTTCTTATGGATCTGCTGCACAAACCCGGAGCAGTCAATACCATTGGTCAGGCTGTTCCCGCCGTATACATATTTATTTCCTATGTATTCGCATCCTTTATTGGCGATCTGCTGTCCCAGAGAAGCATTGCCAGGCTTGGAACTGGAAGAAGAACCGCCGGATGGTTTACTGCTGGAAGGTTTACTGTCAGAAGGCTTACTCTCGGAAGAATCCTGTTCCTGATCCTGATTTTGATCCTCTTCCGTCACCGACTCAATGACCTCATCTACCGCAGAAGTATCTGCTTCGTTCGTTGCCTCCTGGACCTGAGCCTCTGCCGCTTCTCTTGCAGCCGCAAGCTGGGTGTCAAAATCGGCGATCTGTTCTTCCATCTGGGTCAGAGTGGTCTGCAGGTTAGCCTTCTGGCCCTCCATATCCTGGGCCATCACTTCCATATCTCCCTTTCCTGCCTCCAGATCCACCTTCAGATCTTTGATCTCGTTCTTCGTCTCCACGTATTCATCCAGCATATCCCGGTCGTATTTGTTAACCTTCTGGACATACTCCGCTTTATTAACGAAATCAGTGAAATCTGTGGCTGAAACAAGAACAGAAAGATAAGACTCCACTCCATTCTCATACATATATTTGATACGAAGCTTCATGTCTTCGTACTGCTGCTTTTCTTTTTCTTCAGCCGCCTCCAGATCCTTTCCCACCTGGTCGATCTTCTTCTCCGTGTTCTCTATATCCTTCTGGAGCGCTTCATATTCCACCAGAAGATCTACCAGATCCTGATTTACACTGGCTACCTGGGCTTCCGCCTGGCTTTTCTGATTCTCCAGTGATTTCACATCATCCTGAGGCGCCGCATAAACAGGCGCTACAATCATAGAACCCACCACAGTACCTGTGATGAGTGTTCTGATCAAACGTCTCTTCATAAATTCTCACCCATCCTTATCAATTGTACTTTACTCATACGCCCCCGCATACTTATAGACAGGATACAATATTTTTAGATATATTTCAATCCTTTTTCACAAATTACCAAAAATTCCCCGGCAATAAACCGGGGAATCCCATCTTCTTTTACCAATAACGTCTGTACCAGGGAGATCCATATACTGCTGCAACTTTTACCACATCGCCGGTATGAGGCGCATGGATCATCTGACCTCCGCCAATGTAGATTCCTACATGACCCACGTAACATACCACATCGCCCGGTCTGGGGTTGCTGACCGGCTGACCGCCGCCGCCCTGAGCTCCCGAAGTACGTCCCAGGCTGATTCCCGCCACCTTATGGCAGTACTGCACAAGCCCGGAACAGTCAAGTCCCTTGCCCGGCGTCGTTCCACCATATACATAGGGTACGCCAAGCTGCGTATACGCGGCGCTGACAATCCTCTGAGCCACAGCGGTATCACCCTTGGCCACATAGTTGCTGGAAGTATTCTGACTTCCGTTTCCACCGCCATTACTCTGAGCTTCCCGGGCCTCCTGCTGTCTCCTCGCCTCAGCCGCGGCTTCTACTGCTTCCTGGATCTGTCCGTTGAGGTCTTCAATCTCTCCCTGCTTCTCTTCAATAGTCGC
This sequence comes from Massilistercora timonensis, assembly GCF_900312975.1. Lineage (NCBI taxonomy): Bacteria > Bacillati > Bacillota > Clostridia > Eubacteriales > Massilistercora > Massilistercora timonensis. Next base: position 509,006 of record NZ_LT990039.1, read on the forward strand.
GTTCAGAGACTCTTCTTCCTCTTCGTACTCTGTCTGCATTGTTTCAATGTCCGCCTGCTCCTTCTCCAAAGTTGTCTTGAGCGTCGCCACTTCCTTCTTGGTAGCCACATACTCATCCAGTTTTTCTCTGTCATAGGAGTATACATTCTGAACATATTCCGCGTTATTTACAAAGTCTGTAAAGCTGTCAGCCGCCACCAGCACTTCCAGCATACTAGCGTCGCCCTGCTCATACATATATTTGATACGAAGCTTCATATCTTCGTACTGCTGTCTCTCTTTTTCTTCCGCTTTCTGAAGATCTTCCTCTGCCTGGATAATCTCCTCGCCCTTCGCGATCAGATCTGCCTCCAGCTGATCCAGTTTCTCTATCGTAACCGTCAACTGCTCCTGAAGTGAAGCAACCTCACTCTGAGCCGCCGCCTTATCCTCTTTCAGTTCGTCTACGGATGGTGCCGCGAAAACCGGCGTTGCGATCAAAGAACTTGCCGCAAATGCTGCCAGAAGCCTTATCCCAAATTTCCTCATTATCATCATCCTTTTACAAAAAATTGACATAAACCTTATAATAAATCCATATATCGAATAAATTATATCCCATCCTCAACACTTTTGCAACATTTTTTAATAAATTTGTAACATATCCCCCCAGTTCAGCAATACAGCCATTCAGGAAGGAAGTCATGCTCGCATGAACTTCTGACTGAATGGCTGTATTGAGTGAGCGCCGTCTTATGAGCAAAACAGCGGAAGCCGGTTTACACCCGCGCCGCCGATCCTTCTCCCGCATCCGGCAGATCCGGCTTCTCCTCGATCCGCTGGATAAACAGATACATAGAGGAGGCAACCGCCGCGCAGGCCACCGTGATCACCCCTGCCCGCATAGGTTCCTGGAGCAGCCAGTCAAAGAGGTGGAACTGGGTGGCGAATACTGACAGAAGGTTCACCGCGATATGGGCCGCCACCGGCGCCTTCACGGAACCATATTTCTCATAGATGTAACAGAATACCATTCCCAGCAGGAAGCCGTAGATCATCTGAATCATATTCATATGAAGGAATGCAAATACGGCGGAAGCATAAAGCGCTGCCTGCCAGAAAGGCGCCCGCTCCCGCAGCCGCTTGAACATCAGGCCCCGGAAGACCAGTTCCTCGCACATGGGGACCAGAACCCCAAGGCAGATGATCTGCGCCGCGAAGGGAGCCGCGTAGAGCAGAGATATGGTCTGCTCATAGGCTGCGTCATAGCTGGACAGGTTGCCGATCAGCACCAGGTTGTTAAATCCCAGGGAGATCCCCAGCACCATCAGGATCAGGGCAAAATATTTCCACAGAGGCGCTTTCTTATTTGGCACGATACCTGCCATCCGCTCCCGCAGCCGGTCCTTGTGGAACATCACAAGAAGCACAGGGATGGTCACCAGGGCCGCCACCCCTTCCACAATGGTAGTCACATTCAGGATCTCGCCCATCAACTGCTGGTAGAGATCACTGATCTTGCTCTGGTCCATGGCCGCCTGGTTCACCAGATCTGGATTGTTTGCCATAAAGATAATGGTGAAAGCGCCCGCCGCAAGGACGGACACACCAAATCCGATGGCCATCTTCAGGATCAGGGGGCTCCACAGGTGCCAAAGCCTCTTTCCATATGATTCCTGCCCGCCTTCGGGCATTCTATATTCCTGACTCATAGTCTTCCTCACTTTCATTCATTGCTCCTACCATTCTACTTCCCCTGACCGAAACATGCAATTAAAAAAGTATAAAAATGTCAGATCCCCGAAAAAGAGACGGCCTTTTTCCGTCAAAAGGCCGTCTCTTCTCTTTCATTTCTTATCTACAGTTTGATCTTTACCACGTCCACGTCCAGGTTCCACAGGAATTTGTCCAGATCTTTAAAAGACAGGAACACAGTGGCTGTATTTTCCAGGGGATGAATACCCAGGCTCTTGCATCTTGTCAGGTCTTTGTCGATGAAAAACTCCACCGCATGGTCCGTATCGTTCATAAGGCCAAAGGGGGTTACCCCGCCCTGCTTCACACCCAGGTACTTCTCCAGCCGGTCCTCAGAGGCAAAGCTTAAGTTGCCTGCTCCCAGCTGCCGTCCCAGGCTTTTTAAGTCCACCTTCTTGCTCTCCTCGCAGGTCACCAGGAAGTGCCGTTTCCCCTTGGCGTCCCGCAGAAACAGGTTCTTGCACAGTGTCCCCTTCTCCGGAAGACCCAGCCGGTCCATATCTTCCATTGTATATACCGGTTCGTGCTCTACCACTTCATATTTGATCTTCTGCTTGTCCAGCGCGTCATAAACTTTTTGTTTCTGGTCTTCCATACCGGAGCCCTCCTTCTTTTTTCCTTCTCTATGAATTATAGGGCAGCCCGCGGGGAATGTAAAGCAAAAACTTCCTCCACCGCCGCCTGATATTCCGCCAGACTGCCGGATTTCCGGATCTTTTTCGCCTGCTTTTGGCTCTCCGGGAACAACCCGTTAAGATATGCCCACAGTTCCTTCATCTTGAAGAGCACCGGCCGCTCTCCGGCCCCCAGTTCCTGATACCCCTTGCAGATCTCCTCAAGAAAAGCTTTCAGCCGCTCCCCGTCCAGCTCTTCTCCTGCCCTTCCTTCCATCTGTTCCACAAGGGCGGGATTGGCGATCACGCCACGGCCCAGCATAACCGTGTCCGTCCCGGGAAATTGCTCCGTCAGACGCTTCCCATCCGATGCGCTGCGGATATCCCCGTTGTAGCAGAGTGGATTCCGGCTGTGCTCCCGGGCATAGGCGTAAGCCTCCAGGTTCACCCTTCCCTGATAGAAATCCTGCTGGGTCCTGGGGTGAAGGATCAGCTCTTCCAGCGGATACCGGTTATAGACAGCAAGGATCTCTTCAAATTCCTCCGGGTGATATTTCCCCAGGCGGGTCTTCACCGAGATCTTCTGATCCCCGTGGGCGAACACCTCCTCCAGGAAATGGTCAAGCGCCTCCGGGTCTGCCAGGAATCCCGCTCCCCGGTTCTTGGACACCACCGTCTTGGAGGGGCAGCCAAAATTCAGATTCACCTCCTGATATCCCAGGTCTTTCAGCTTCTTCATGGTGCGCAGGCAGTCACCGGCCTGATTGCTCATGATCTGAGGGATCAGGTTCATCCCCTCGTTCCGTCCCGGGTCGATCTCCCGCATCTCCCGGGCGCTGAACCCCTTCTTGCTGTGAGGTACTAAAAAGGGGGTGAAATATTTCTCCATCGGCCGGAAATATTTATGATAGGCGGCCCGATAAATATCGGTAGTGACCCCTTCCATGGGCGCAAGATAATACCGCATCTTCCGTCTCTCCTTCTTCCTCTGTCTCTGCCTTCTGATAGTCGGTGATCCCTTTCCCTTCATTCGGATGCACGCTGGAGTAGGCAAGATCCCCCACGAATACCGCCGCCAGCGCAAGGCTTACAGGCACCAGGGCTTTCCCCGGGATCCTGCGGATCTGATTGTCCAGGATGGGGGCCAGCACATAGACGATGGCCAGGCCGCCCAAACCGAATACCAGAAGCCCTTCCGCGCAGATCCTGCCGTTCAGGTTCAGGAAATATCCGCTGTAATCCCACCAGCGCTGACCGTTATGGGCCATTTCCAGATACAGGGAGGAAAAATATTCCACGCAGCCGCATAAGACCACGGTAGCGCCAAATTCCAGCAGCGGCCTGGCTCTCAGCCGGTTCAGCGCCACCAGGATCAGCACGCCGCCGCAGCCGTAGATAGGCAGCCAGGGACCATGGAGCACGCCCCGGTTGACAAACTCTCCGTCTGAGATCAGATGGAGGCTTACTTCCCAAAGCCAACCGATGAAAGAAAAGGCGAAAAACATCAGGATCAGCGACCACACCGAATATCTGCGGAAATAGTTGATCATCTCGATCCGGCTCCGCTTCTCGTGCTCCGGAATAGCGGACATCCGAATGGGATAGGCCTTCCCGCTGATCACGTCCTGCAGGGAGGCAAGCCGGATCCTGCGCTTCACCCGCTCCTCATATTCCCGCTCATTGGCGCTGTAGAATAAGGTAACTCCAAAAAAATCCGCCAGCGCCTCCGTAAGACTGCTGCTTTTCTTCTTCTGGACCTGCTCTTCGTCCAGAAGGTAAATCAGGTCGCTGTAGGTCTCCACCACAGTGCCCAGGTCCGGCTTCTCAAAGAGATAGGGATCATTTAACAGCTCTGCCTTCTCCCCCTCTTCCTTCTTGTAGGTTTCCCGGACCCGGACATAGTATTCCGCATAAGCGGCCATCCGATAGGGGTTGGAATAAAAGATCTCTGAAATCCCCAGGGTGGCTCCTCCCAGGATCACCCAGCCCAGGAAACTCATTTCCATCAGGAAGCATTCCCACTTATGCCCCCGCATCATTTTCCGGGACAGGGTTATCGCCTCCAGAGGCCGCACATCCGGGTTCTCCGCCGCGATATAGGGCACCAGGAAATAGGAATACCGCTTGATCACGCCTCCGATAAGGGTCAGGCTCCACAGGAACTGGAAAAAGGAGGCCGCGAACATGGTGCAGGACACCCGCACCCACCGTTTCACCCGGAGCAGGAACAAAAGTCTCTGAGGAGACACCTTCTCATAGGTCCGCCCCTCCAGGAAAAACCGCCTCATGATCACCGTAAACATATTGATGAAGAAAAACCACACCAGGAATGCCAGCACCAGACCGACCACGATAAAGAGGATCAGCATGGCTTCCGTGGAATCTACCACCGAGCGCACCGCCATGATCACCGTGGCGATCATGGCCCCCGACTCAATCCGGTTGACCGCCTCGGCAAACACACCTCTGGTCCTGCCAAGCACTGCGTTGCTCCCCTGATCGTCTTTTGCCTCCTGCACCAGAGCCCGGGAAGTCTCCCGGCTCTTTTCGTCCTCCCCCATGATCGCCTCCGCGATGGCGGTGCTCATATCCGGCGTCTCCGGCACCATGCCAGTGGACACTTCCGCAGTCAGCTCTCCCTCGGAAGCCATGGTGATCAGCTCCAGGCCTCCAAAGGATTCCGCTCCGATATAACCTGCCGCCAGGCAGAGGACCACGAAGATCCAGTAATGCTGCTTCAGGGATCTCCTGGCCTGTTGTTTTAATTCCTTCCGATTAACTCTCATCCTTACTCTTCTGTTCCTTCCTGTCTCTTTCTCTCTTCCAGCTCTGCGAATTTGGCGGCCATCGTGGGATTCTTCCGGGTCAGCCGCTTGATGGTCAGATCCTCCGCCTTGTTGTTGGCAAGCCGCAGGTTATTCTCCGAGGAGAGCAGCGCCTCCTTGGTCTTCTGGAGATGATCGATGGTCTTGTCGATCTCGTCGATGGCCTTCTGGAACCGCTCGCTGGCGATCCGGAAGTTCCGGGCGAACTTCTCCTTGAAGTCATTCATATCTTCCTCAAAATGGGAAATGTCGATATTCTGGTTCCTCACCACCTCCAGCTGCCTCCGGTAATCCAGAGCGTTGGTGGCCGCGTTGCGAAGGATGGTGATGATGGGAATAAAGAACTGGGGCCGGATCACGTACATCTTGGGATACCGGTGGGACATGTCCACGATCCCCTGGTTGTAAAGCTCGCTGTCCGGCTCCAGGAGGGACACCAGCACCGCGTACTCGCAGTTTTTCTCCCGGCGGTCCTTGTCCAGCTCCTTTAAGAAGTCCTCGTTTTTCTTCTTGGTGGCCGTCTCGTCCATCTCATTTTTCATCTCGAACATGATGGAGATGAATTCCACTCCCTCCGGGTCCGTCTCCCGGTAAATGTAATCCCCTTTGCTCCCGCTTCTGGCGTCATTGTCTTTCTCAAAATAGGCGTGCTGAAATCCGGTGGCCCGCAGCTTGTTGAACTCGGTCTCACAGTGGATCTCCAGGCTCTCCCCCACCATCTTGGTGGACTGACGGGCCTTGAAATCCTTGTAATACGCCACCAGCTCATCCTTCATCTTCAGCTGTTCCTCATATTTCTCCTTCAGGGACTGCTCCTTTAACTGGCTCTCCTTCTCCTCGGAATCCATCTGGGAGCGCAGCTTCTGGATCCTGGCATCCCGCTCGGCAAGCTCCTGATCCTTGGCCGCGATCCGCTGCGCCAGCTCCCTCTCCTTTTCCGCCGCAGCCTTCTGGATCTCCAGATCCCGGGCGTCCTTCTCTGCCTGAAGCCTGGTCTCCAGTTCCCGGATCCGGGTCTCCTGGCTGCTGATCTGCCCGCTTAGCTTCTGCTCCGTCTTCGTCCGGGCCAGCTCTTCCGCCGCCTGCTTCTCCAGGCGGAACTGAGCCTCCCGCTCCCGGATCTCTTTCTCAAACTCTTTATCCCGCACCTGCTTCACGATCGCCGCGTAGCCGGATTCATCCACCTGAAATACTTCCCCGCACTTGGGGCATCTGATCTCCCGCATAAGTCCTCCTTACTTCTTTGCCTCCTGCGCCTCTCTCCTCTTATGGAGGATCAGTCCGATGACCAGTCCCACTGCTCCCGGACACAGCCAGCCAAATCCCAGGTCTCCCAGAGGCAACAGATCTCTGGCCGCCTGGGCCGCGCCGGTGATGTGCAGGAACCTTGCGGTCCCTTCCGGCAGGGCGTTGAAGAAATCCACCAGCGCCGCGATCAGAGTGAATCCGATCACCCAGCGGTACACGATCCTGTCATTTCCAAAGGCCTTGCCAAACAAGGTCAGAAGGATCAGGGCCACCGCCAGCGGATACAGGAACATCAGCACCGGCACCGAGTAGGCGATGATGGCGTTCAGTCCCGCGTTGGCGATCACAAAAGACACCACCGCGAAGATCACGGCCCACACCCGGTAGGACGGGCCGGATGGAAACATTTTCTCAAAGGTGGCGCCGCAGCTGGTAATCAGCCCCACCGCCGTCTTCAGACAGGCCACCGTTCCGATCAGCGCCAGGATCACGATCCCGACACTGCCAAAATAATATTCCGAGATCTGAACCAGGGCGTCCCCGCCGTTCTCCGCCGCCGGGAATACGCCCCGGCTCTGGGTTCCCACAACGGTGATCAGAAGATAGATGGCGGACATGATGATGGCGGTGAACACACCGGCCTTCACCGTGCTCACCGCGATATCTTCCGGCTTCTCCACTCCAAGAGTGCGGATCACATTGATAACGATGATGCCAAAGGCAAGGCCTGCCAGAGCGTCCATGGTATTATACCCCTCCAGGAAGCCCTTGAAAAACGCGCCGGAAGCATAAGCGCCCTGAGGCGCGATCTCGCTGATCTCTCCCATGGGAGCCGTCAGAGCCCGCAGCACCAGCACACCCAGCAGCACCAGGAATAAAGGCGTCAGCACCTTCCCCACCCAGGTCAGGATCTCACCTGGCCGCAGGGCAAGAAACAGGGCCACCGCGAAAAAGGCAAAGGAGAAAATTCCCAGGGCCAGCGTCTGGCTCTGCGGAGAAAGCACCGTCCCGGGACCGATGGTGAAGGATACCGTGGCACATCTTGGAATGGCGAAGAAAGGACCGATGGTCAGATACAGGGCACAGGTAAAGAACATACCGTACCCCCTCCCGATCCGGCTACTCAGTTCCAGAAGCCCGTTCTCCCGGCTGATACCCAGAGCCGCCACGCCAAGGATAGGAAGCCCCACCCCGGTCAGAAGGAATCCCGCCGACGCCTGCCACACATCCGCGCCGGCAAGCTGCCCCATGGAAACCGGGAAGATCAGGTTCCCCGCTCCAAAGAAAAGTCCAAAAAGCATGCTGGCAATCACCAGCGACTGTCGAAAATTCAACTTCTTCGTCATAATCCGTCCCTCTCATCTCTCTTAAATATTTTCTGACATCCAACCTGGCCTGTCCCCACAGACCATATTACGTTCCTCTATTATACCACCTCAAGTTTGTCCCTACAATGGCTGTCTTGTCAAAAAGGTACAGGGCAAAATGCATTTGGGTACACCCCATTCTTCATTTGGGTACAGGGTAAAACGCAATTGAGGACGTAGCCTTTTGTAAAAAGGCTACGTCCTCAATTGCGTTTTACAATTCCCGGTCTCGTATGATCTGCCCATCCTCCATATACAAAATCCGGTCGCACTGGGTTGCCAGCTCTTCATCGTGGGTCACCATCAGGATGGTCACCTGGTAAATGTCATTCAGCCGCCGGAAGAGTTCCATCACCCCGTTCCGGTTGGCCTTATCCAGGTTCCCGGTGGGCTCGTCGGCCAGCAGCACCGAAGGGGACATGACAAGCGCCCTGGCGATGGCGGCCCGCTGCTGCTGCCCGCCGGAGAGCTGACTGGGAAGGGCTTCCCGTTTTGCTTCCAGTCCGGTCTCCCGCAATAGCCCCAGCAACTGTTTCTCCTTTGCTCTGCGCCCGTCCAGAAGCAGGGGCAGGATAATATTTTCCTCAATGTTCAGCGCGGGAAGAAGGAAAATAGACTGGTACACCATCCCGATGCTGCGCCTGCGAAAGACCGCCCGTTTGCTCCGCTCCATCTGGTACAGATCCTTCCCTTTGATCCACACGCTTCCTCCGTCCGGCTCTTCTATGCCACCCAGCACATGGAGCAGGGTGGATTTCCCGCACCCGGAGGGTCCCAGGATGGCCGCGAACTGCCCCTTAGGAATCTGGAAGCTGGTCTCTTTCAGCGCGTAGACCGGATTTTCCTGGGTCCCGTAGGTCTTGCAGATCTTCTGCGCCCGCAGCCCTTCCCTATCCAGGCTAGGCTTTCCCGCCTGCCCTGTTTTCTTTCTTACTGGTTCTGTCATCATCTATTCCTCCCTCCGTATGGTCTCCACCAGATCCAGGTTCTTCATCTCCCGCAGCAGGAAGAGAAGAGGCAGGATCACTACGCACGCCGTCATCACCGCCTGGCCTGCCACCAGGTCCCAGGGCACATCCATAGATGACGTCATCTGGGGCGCGCCCCCATCGCTGTATAAGCCGGTCAGGATGAATAGGCTGACCGGGATCCCAAACCCAAGCCCTGCCAGGGCATATAAGAAATGCTCCAGGATCAGCATTTTCAAAACTCTTCTCCTGGTCATGCCAATGGTCTGCAGGAGGGCAAATTCCCTGCGCCGTCTCCGGAGAGAAGCCGCGTCTTTTTGCAGCACCACCAGAAGCGCCGCCAGAGAGCAGGCGCTCACCAGGGCCGCCACCAGCATAAGATGAAGGCCTTTGCCGCCTACGAAGAAGGACTGCTGGTATTCCTCCGCAAAGCTTACAACTTCCAGTCCGCCAAGCCCCATCTCTTGCGCCAGCGCCTCGATCTCCTCCCGGATCTTTTCTTCCTCTCCTGCCCGCCTGGGGGCATTCCCGGGATATACCACTTCATTTAGATCCGCCCGCCGGACCTCCCCGGTTTTCGTCACATCCCGGTCAAGGGCGATCTCCAGGCAGACCGTTCCTTTCTGTTCCGCCCCAAACAACTGGTCAAAGGTGTCCATGGGCACGTAAAGGATACTGTCCCCCTCCGTATAGAAGAAATCCGAGGCAGCTTCCGCCTGCGCCGCCGTCTTAAGATACTCTGAGCGCAGCATTTCCTCATGCTCGCCGGGCAGGAGAATGAGGGCCAGCGGAAGTTCCTTTAATTCCCCCTGGATCATCAGCGGAAATGTGTTCTCCTCATAGGGAGCTCTCTCCGCTCCCACCAGGATCCCCAGGTCTTCTGCCCTCGCCCCGGACCGGGCCAGCTTCCCCTGTTCCTCCCCGTAACGGAGATACCGCCGGAAGGTGGCTTCATCCACCCCCACGACCCGCACCAGATAGCAGAGGGCCAGCTGCGCCTGCAGTTCCTTCTCCCGGGCGTCAAAATGATCCGACTCATAGAGATCCACATCCCGCCAGACGTGAAGTTCCTCCAGATAGGCTTTGATCTCTGCAAAAGACAATCCCTCTGTTGCATTGTAGTCCTCCGCCTCTTTCACCACGGACACCTGAGCCACTCCCTCCAGGCTTTCGATCCTCCCAGCCAGTTCTTCCAGCGTCTCTTCCTTTGCAGCTCCGCCGTCTGTACCGGCGCCGCCCGTCTCCGTCTTCGCCCACAGGGATACCCTGGGATAATCCTGCCCCTCCTCATAAGAAGCCGCCAGCCCCCGGACGTACATCATCCCGTTCAGGAACACGCACAGGGAAATCACCAGCAAAGCACAGGACACCCCGTAATTCCTGTGGTTCAGGATCACATTCTTGGCCGCCAGCAGAGTTTCCGCCTTGAAGAAATGCCGTTTCGCCCGCAGAAGCACCGTGGTCCGGTTCACTTCCTCCTCCCGGTCATAACCGCTGACAAGATCCAGGATCCGCTCCTTCCTCGCCCTGGCGTAGAGGCCGGAGGCAGAGCAAAGGATCACCGCCCCGCTTCCTGCCAGAACCGCCCCCAGCCACAGCGGGCTGACAGCAAGCTCCAGGTCATAAGTCGGCAGGAACCGCTCATTTAACTCCCGGCAGGAGAGAAAAAGCGCCAGCAGTCCAAGGCCCATCCCCAGGGGAACCGCCAGCGCCCCGGCCAGCAGGTTTTCCCCGTAGATATAGAGGCGCTTCTGCCCGTCCGAGATCCCGATCCCGTCCAGAAGCCCCACTGTCTTAAGCTTCTCCTCCATGCCGGAGATCACCACGTAATAGAGGATTACCGCCGCGAAAATGGTGATCACAAAATCGATCATCCCAATAGCCCAGGCAGATCCTGCCTTCACCTCAGAGGCATTGAGCCCGTAATAGCTCAGCAGCTTATTGTTGAAGGTAATATCATAACTGGAAATAACCGTAAGGTTTCTCCGGGAGAACACGATCTCCCGCTCTTCCTCCGGAAGCGGGTCCATATCGATCTCCGCCCCCAGTTCATTTACTTCTTTAAAAATTCCGTGGGTCCGGTGGCGGTAAGTCACCCCGCAGCACACCCGCCCCTGCAGGTCCTCTCCTTCCTCTCCATCCCCTATGCTGCCAGAGTCCCGGGGGCATTCTGCAAGCCTCCATACCTTACGGATCCTCCCGTTTTCCTCCAGCCTTTGCGCCTGCTCCCCTGTCAGGTTGTGGAACACCGCCTCATAAGGCCCGTTTTCCTCGATCTCCTGCCGGATCATGGCCTGCAGGCAGGAGGTGGAGAAGATGGTCATCACCGTGATGAGAAAGACCGCCGCCGTCATCCCCAGCACCAGCACCGCGAACCGGGCCGGTTTCTGCCGGATCTCTTTTATTGTCACTTTCCATAAGATTCCCATACCTGTCACCTACCAGGGAAAGATCTGTCCGTCCCGGAGCACCAGGATCTGATCACAGATCTGGGCAAGATCCAGATCGTGAGTTGCCATCAGCACCGTCCGGTTCCAGGTGCCGGCGCACTCCCTCAGAAGTCCCATGATCTCCAGAGACTGCCTCCGGTCCAGCCGGGCGCAGGGTTCGTCCGCCAGAATGATCTCCGCGTCCGAGAGAAGGGCCCGCCCCAGCACCACCCGCTGCCGCTCCCCGCCGGAGAGCCTGGCCGGGAACCGCCTGCGCAGCCGGGTAAGGCCAAGGGCCTCCAGGATCTGCTCCAGCCGCTCTTCCTCCACCAGCCGACCTGTGTCCATGGCCATGGGAAGAAGGATATTTTCCTCCACCGTAAGCCCCGGAAGAAGCGCTCCCTCCTGGAGCACCAGGCTGATATGCCTGCGCCGGAACAGGGTCCTTTCCTCTTCCTTCATCTCCCCCAGGTCCCGACCCAGAAGATACACCTGTCCTCCGTCCGGCTCCTGCAGACCCGCCAGCAGATGGATGAGGGTCGTCTTTCCTGCGCCGGAGATCCCGGTAAGGGCCGTAAACGTCCCTTCCTCCAGCCTAAAACCTGCCCCGGAAAGCACCGGTTCTCCTTCCCCTCTGTCTGTAAATCTTTTCTTAAGTCCCTGAACTTTCAGTATCTCCATTTCCCTGTTATCCTTTCTGCCTTCCAGTATACCATCCGCTCCTGACAATCCTATGACAAAAGGGATGGGAAATTCTTACATTTCTGTCAGAACTTCTCCCATCCCTTTACTTCTCCTTACGCGCAAGGGGCAGGAACACGGAAAATGTGCTTCCTTCTCCTGGCCTGGAATCCACCTTCACATACCCCTTCTCCTGCTCCAGGATCAGCCTTGCAAGGTACAGGCCAATGCCCCAGCCCTCCTGCTGCCCCGTATCCGCTCCCCGGTAAAATTTCCGGAAGATCCTGGGAATCTCCTCCCCCGGGATCCCCGGGCCCTCATCCCGGATATGGACCGCCCCATAGGTCTCGAAGGCCTCACAGGAAATGGTGACAGTCGACCCTTCAGGGCTATATTTCACCGCATTTTCCAGAAGATTAAAGAACACCTCCTGGGTCCATCTGGGATCGTGGTTGAGACACAGGTCAAAAGACCCCACAAACCGGATCTTGATCCCCCGGGCCCTGGCTCTTTCCTGGACCGCTTCCGCAGCCCGCCTTACCGTGTGGCCGATCCCGACAGGAAGGATCTCCAGATTCCCTCTGCCCCGCTCCAGATCCACCATCTTAAAGAGGGCCTCAAGAAGCCACTCCAGCTTGTCCGTCTCCTCTTCCAGCCGCCTCCGGGCCCTTGCCCGCTGTTCCGGCTCCAGTTCCGTCTTCCCCAGAAGCTCCTGATAGAGCCGGATATTGGCAAGAGGCGTCCTAAGCTGATGGGACAGATCCTGGATCAGCCCCTTCAGGGCCTCCCGGTCCTTCCCGGCTTCCTCCGCCTCCCGGCCATACCGCTTCTGGATCCGCACAAATCCGTCCCGGATCACATCTTCCGCCCCTTCCCGGTCCGCCGCCTGGGAAATGTCTTCCCCCGCCAGCATCTTCTGCTGCAGAAGCTGTACCCTCTGATAAAGCTGAAAATACCGCCGCCGGAAATACACAAATCCCCCAAAGGCCGCCGCCACAAGGAGACTTGCGATCCCCAGCATCCACATTTCACCCATTCCATACTCTCCTGTCTTTTCTGTGGCCGTCACGCCTGCCAGAGATATCCCTGGCCGTGAACCGTCCGGATCCTCCTGGGTTCCCCCGGATCCTCCTCGATCTTCACCCGCAGCCGCCGGATGGCTACCGCCAGCGTATTTTCATCCACATAGCTGCCTTCGCAATCCCAGATCCGCTCCAGAAGCTGCCCCTTGGTGAGAAGCTGTCCCGGATGTTCCAGGAAACAGAGAAGCAGCCGCTGCTCCGTACCGCTCAACGCCAGAAGCTCCCCCTGCTTTCTCACCTCTCCCTTCCCCAGGTCCACCGTAATGTCCCCGGAAGAAAGAAGAGCCGGTTCCTCCTGACGCCTTAAGATCTTCCGCACCCGGGCCTGCAGCACCGCCAGGGAGAAAGGCTTCCTCATAAAGTCGTCCACCCCCAGCTCCAGCCCCTTCACCTCGTCCATCTCCGAATCGCGGGCCGTCAGCATCAGCACCGGAAGCCTGGAAGAAGCGCGCAGCCGCCGCACCAGATCAAATCCGCTGCCGTCCGGCAGGTTGCAGTCCAGAATGAGAAGGGCAAGCCCTCCTGCCTCCAGAAGCCGCCTTCCCTCCGTCATGGTCCCCGCAGCCGCCGTCTCGTAACCCTCCAGCTCAAAAGCCAGAGCAAGCCCCTCCCGCAGGGCGCTGTCATCTTCAATGATCCCGATCTTTGGTGTCATAGTCAAATCCCCTTATCCTCCACACTGATTTCTCTCTATTATACCTCCTGCCGTAAAAGCCCCAGTCTCCGAATGCACTGTTTCCTTACAAACCAGAAGCAGATCCCCTGCATAAGGATGGTGATGATCCAGGAGCCGGGATAAGAAATAAACAGGAAATACAAGGACCGGTGGCTTGGGAAGAACCCGTAGATCCAGATGATCCTGGTGACCACCGTGCCGATCACGGACAGCACCATGGGAACCGCAGAGTGTCCCATTCCCCGCAGGGCTCCCGGCAAGAGATCCATGATCCCGCACAGGAAATAAGGCACCGTGGTGATGGACAGGATCTCCATGCCGCACTGGATCACCTCCGGCTCCGCCGTATAGATCCCCAGCACCTGAGCGCCGAATACATAAGCGCCCACGCCCAGCACCAGCGAGACTCCCACCGACAGGATCCCGCAGTTAAGCAGCACCCGGTCCATCCGCTTTTGTTTCCCTACGCTGTAATTCTGGCTGGTGAAGCTCATGCAGGCCTGGGTCACCGCGTTCACCGCCACATAGAGGAAGCTTAGGATATTGTTGGCCGCCGTATATCCGGCCATGGCAATAGATCCGAAAGAGTTGACCGAGGACTGGAGCATGGCGTTGGACAGGTTGATCACCGTGCTCTGGATCCCGGCCGGGATCCCCACCTGGAAGATCCGCTTCATATGCTCCCGGTTAATCCCCAGCCGGGAGAACCGGATCTGGTAACTCCCCTCCGACCGGTACAGGCACCGGAGCACCAGGATACTGGAGATCAGCTGGGAGGTGATAGTCCCGATGGCAACCCCAGCCACCCCCAGAGGGATCACGATCACCAGGAGAAGGTCAAGCCCCACATTGGCCAGCCCCGCCACCAGAAGAAAGGCCAGCGGCCGCTTGGTGTCCCCCACCGCCCGGAGGATGGCCGCCCCGTAGTTATATAGCATGAAAAAAGGCATCCCCAGGAAATAGATCCGCATGTAAAGGGCCGCCTGGCCGATCACATTTCCCGGCGTCCCCATGATTTCCAGGGCCACTCTGGACAGCCCCGCTCCTGCAAATGCCATGGCCACGCCGCTGATCAGCGCCAGGGTAATGGCCGTATGTACCGCCTCCGACATCTCCCGGTCCCGGCCCGCCGCATAGTACCGGGCCGCCAGCACATTTGCCCCCAGGGACACGCCGATGAACAGGTTGGTGAAAATGTTGATAAGAGCGGTAGTGGAACCCACCGCCGCCAGAGCGTCGCTTCCGGTAAATCTCCCCACAACGATGATATCCACCGCGTTGAACATCAGCTGCAGGATGCCGGATACCATCAGGGGCAGGGAAAATGAGATCAGCTTGTCCATGATGGAGCCGTTGCACATATCGATCTCGTATTTACTTCGCTTCAAAGCTGTGTCATCTCCTTCGTAAGTTTCATCACATTCAGGCCCGTCCCGCTACCTGGTCAGTTCATCCAGCGTATACTTCGCCTGGCACCGGGGACAGGTGTAGGTGTAATAGTAGTATTTCACCTTCGTGTCGTCCACATTTGCCAGCTCCCTGGTAAATGTCCCGGGGAGCTTGCCCTTGGTATAAAAAGCCTCTTTCCTGCGGATCAGCTTCTCCCCGCACCGGGGACACTTGGGCTTCTTGAACAGGAAATAGTAGAATTGTTTCGGCGTAAAAGAATAGCTGAACGCCGTGGGCTTCATGGAATCCCAGTTCTGATCACGTTTCATAGGGGGCCTCCTTTCTCTACAGCCTCCGATACTGCAGTTCCTTCACAACCGCCTCGCCGCGCCCGCCGGCAAATACTCCCGGGCGCACCGCCAGGAATCCGTCATAGGCGTTGGTATTCTGGGGCTCCAGGTCAATGGTCACCTTGATCTTCTGCCAGGAGCTTTTGTCCCGGCTCACGAAGAAATCCAGATAGTGCCTGCGCACCCTGAGCTTAAGCCAGCACGTCCCGGCAGAGAATTCCTGCTGGTACAGCAAGCGTCCCAGCCGGTAGACCCGCAGCGCCTTTCCATCCACACTCACTCCATTATAGATCTGTTCGTTATAAATTGCCACAAGGCCGGCTTCCATTTCCCCTGCCACTTCTACCCTGGCAGAAAGTTCATAGCTGTGATCCCCTGTGTTGAGAAGAGCCGGGCCACATTCACAGGAAGCTCTTCCGTCCTTTCCTTCTCTGCTGCATCTGCCTGCTTCCTCGCTTCCCTTCCAGCGCATACACCCATCCTCCATGGACAGGTTACTCCAGGCGCTGCCACGCAGCCTCTGCCAGGAACGGGGATCGCAGACTGCGACCTCCTGCGTCCAGGCGCCTTCCTCCTCTTCTTCCGGCACCTGAAACCAGCCGTCTGCTGTAACCTCCACCGGGCTTAAGAGCAGCTTCCTGCCCCGGTTCATGTATCCATTCTCATAACCGTGGAACACCACCCACAGATTCCCTTTCTCATCTTCCACAAAATGCCCGTGGCCCTTGCAGATCCACGGCTCTTCCAAAGACTTCGTGGCAACCAGAGGATTATAGGGAGAAAACTCCCAGGGTCCCTCCAGGTTCTTCGCCCTGGCCATCATGATCCGATGAGAAGTGGCCGGACCGGAAGTCCCGCCGTCCGCATAGGAAAGATAATAGTACCCTCTTGTCCTGATGATATTGGGCGCTTCCGGGAACTCCCCTTCGTAATCCAGCTCCTCTGGAAGCGGCGGCGGATCCAGAAGCTTTCGCACCGGCCCGCCGGCAGAAAGGCCGTCCTCTGAAAGAGGCACAATATGCCCGCCGGACAGCAGGAGATACCGCTTCCCTTCCTCATCCACCACATGGCCCGGATCGATCAGCCCATGAACCTCCAGATCTACAGGCTTAGCCCATGCTCCCCGCAGATCCTCCGTCCAGGTGACCCAGTTGGTCCCTGCCCCGGAAAAGTACATATAATATCGGTCCTTGTATCTGAAGAAATCCGGCGCCCAGATCTCCTTCCCGCCAAATTCCCGGACTGCGTAGTTCCCCAGCGTCCAATGCTCAAGATCGCGGGAACTGTATATGGGAAGCCCGGGATCGTAGGGGCCGCTGGAAAAAGTCAGGTAAAAAGTGTCGCCCTCCCGGAAGATGGCCGGGTCCGGGCAGTCGCCGGTTAAAATGGGGTGCATAGTAAGTCCTCCTTAGTTGTAAATATTTTCAAAAAAGTGCAAAATCAGCTTCTATTCATGGAGAAAAATGTCAATGGAAATCCTCACCCATTTTCCCTTCTTCTCTTTTTCCGTAATCTTGCCAAAAAGAAGCTTGCCGGCGTCCATCAGCCGGGCAAATATCACATTATCCTGCCTGGGCACATAGCCGATCTTTACGCCGTCGGTTGTCTTGATCACAATCGCCTGGGCGTCATATGGATTCTCCGGCTCCCGGAAAAACGCCAGCCTGTCGCCAATCTGCAGATGCGGCTCCAATTCTTCGATTCCCTCAACATGCGAAGTTCCCGCCACATAAGTATCAAATAAAAAGATATCTCTTTCAAATGGCTTGGGTATGGAGACTTCCCCGTTTTTCCCGTGAAGCAGACTTACCAGCCCTCTTTTTTCTTCTTTCGCTAAATGATCCACGTCCCGTCACCTCAGCATTTCTTCTATCTTCGCTTTATAAACAGCGATAAGCTCCTGATATTGTTCCAGAATATCCGTCAATTCCTGCCGCCTGTGTTCTAATTTTGCCGGATCGTCAAGGAACTCTTTCATTGTATAGGGATACTCTGATTTAATCTTCTCGATTTCCTTTCTCACCTGTTCCAGAAGAGCCGCCAGCCGGTTCCTCTCTTCGGAAAGCCGCGCTGCCGTATCCTTATAGTACTCCAAATCAGAACTGCTGCCGATCATCTCATTTATGATCCTCAATGCAGGAAGATCACCATTTTCATAGGCTGATACGGCGTGCTCAAACAGCTTCATCTGTGCCTCCGTTAGTTCCGGGTTCATGTCCGGATGAAGGATTTTCACAATCTTTCGATAAAGGCTTTTTAATTCCCTACTCTCCTCCTCGGATAAGCGCTCTCCTTTGCTCCTCTCCAATGCCTCATTCATCCTGTCCATCTGCTTGTCGAGGCGCTTCTGATATTCCATAAATTCCTGGTCGAGCGCGTCCTCTATGGCAGAGAGGATAACCTTTTCCTGCCGGTTCTTCTTCGCCTGGATCAGTTCAACCTTGCGCTTCAGCCGCAGGAAAGCGCATTCCGCCTCATAAGCCTGATATTCAAGGCCGCCAACTTTCAGCATATACTCCATCTCGATATTTTTGCAGATGACGAAGCGAAGTTCGTCCCGCTCCAGCACAAGCATGGACAACTCCGTCCGCAGCTTCTCGATCTCCTCTTTGAGCTTTTGGAAATCGGGGAAGGGGATGATTGTGGAATTGTGGGAAGGAGAGGTGTCTGGCATAAGGGCTCCTTTCTGGGAATGGAGTTGATAGCTTTACAGGTTCGTTGGATAAACTATTTAAGCATATAGTAACACAAGCGCAGACGGAATTCTACTCACAGACAAAACATGCTATAGGAAAATCACAAGCTAAAAGGCACCTGTCTTCCAACAAATGCCTTGCTCGTGTCAACTTATCGTTTTATCTACCACTTGTCTATAAAACTATGACAAAATTCTTTTTCATTCAAATCCGAATCAATAAACTTTTGAAGATCTAACTTCATGCCCTCATACTTATTTAACGCCTCTGTTATATCCTTTGCAAATACTGTATGAAACATCAAACCATAAATACCACACACGATTTCAAAGGGCGCAATATCTTCAGAACGATATATCGTGATCCTTGTCTGTTTTTTATATTCTTCATCCTTAATAATTGCAGGATTTTCTTGCTCTCTATCGCACTTTTCCCACATGGATCTTGCTACCTTTCCTTATGAATTTACACCTTCCTCACCCTGCAGCTCATGTATGCTTCCACGCTCTACTACACTATATGTTTCACAGAAACTCTACTATTTTTCCTGTAAAATCTCCTTTTCCCTCTATAGCAATACTTCGCGGAAGGTCATACACTGAAACAGAATCGTAATACTTTCCATCAATTCGATATTTTTTATATACTTTATTAGGCAAATCTTGACTTAACTCAAGAACCGTGTATTTTCCCACACTCCACTCACCAATAATTTCTCCCATACACTACTCACCTTCTTATGAGAACAAATGCGAATCTCTGTCCATTTCTGCAGAATGTCCTTAGAAGAATCGGTTGCGTCCGCTTTCCCCATGTCTCATGTTACAGGGAATATGCTTCTACTTTATCTTAAAGTAGCCCCTGCTTACATACCAAAATTTACATCCTCCCAAAGGACATAGTTCCTATCTAAATAATGCCTATATTTTCTGACCAGTGACTTCTAATTTTGGTTTTTCTTTTTCTTTCAGTCGCTCCAAAAAACATTCAAATTCCTCGTCAGACATTTCTCGAATCATCTGAACATATTCTGCTGTATCTCTATCATCACAAATATACTTATCATAATCTTGTCCATATCGCATGCCATCACCTCGATAACTTTCTAAAAACAACTCTATATTCACGAGGTAAATCTTAAAGAACTTTCTCCCGTCCTGCCCCCTGAATATACTCCTTATCGAATATTTCTTCCTGTTCGCATAAAATATTCTCTAATTGGCTTATTTCATCACGCAAATGTATATTTCTAATAGCCACTTTTATTTCACCATCAGAGCAGCCTTGATCTTTCATAAAAATGCGCAACTCATCATCCTTAATTTCCTGTATTTTTTTGTCTATATCTGGTGTAGCAGACAAAAATATTGGCATTGCAATCTCTCCATGATTTCTTCTAACACCTCTCCAAATATTTTCCGCCTGTCTCGGGTTTTTACTTGTCATATATGCGAAAAAACATTCCGCCAAGAACTCCCGCTCATTTTTTGAATGCATATTCTGACACATACTCAGTAATAAATTTTTTCCAAAAAGCTTTACTTTCTCAAACATATGTAAAATTGAGGATAATATTATCTCTCCAGATTGTATGCTATACGATTTTTGTAGTCAAATTTATTATACCTCAGCTCACCACTTCTAATTTTATCATAGTTTCTAAGATAATACTCTCGCTCTTTATCGTATTCAGCAGGAGTCATTCCTTCCACTCAAAACGGGATCTCTTTCAAATTTTCCGTTGCCCAGTTCTTATTTTCTTCCGCCAATCTTGCCCCCGTGTTTTTATATAATCTCTTAACATTTCGCCGACAGTTTAACTACCATATATATTTACACTACTCTCAAACCAAGCCAGGGTCTATTTCTTCAGCTCTATGCCCGATCCCCTATCCAGGCAAGTATTAGGCATCTGTCCCAACCGGATTTCTTTCCCACATTCAACGCAGATTGTAACTATGTCATTCTCCATTGCTTACCCCTGGCATTTCACGGCCACGCTCCTTCCTCCTCCGGGTAAAGCTCTGGAAGCTCATTACCGATTTGAATCGCAACTTTTATATCCCGCACATAATCCTTATAATGCCTCTGTCCATAATCCAATTCTTCATACCCTCCTGGATCATAGCCAAATTTCTTCTCATATTCAGAATATAGTTTTTTTAGTTCATCTGTCATTTTCCCGTGATACATTATTAACTCTTCTCAAATAAGGCCTGTAACTGTGGAAGGTATATCTTTTGTACTTCAAAATATGGTTTATTACCATATGCGCATGACAACTGACTTTCTTTCAAAGGTTGCTGATTTTCCTGTCGTCTTTTGATATCTTTCATCATGGCTTCTACAATTTCAGCATATTGTTTTTTCTTTTCAGGACTTAAATCGTCTCTTGTCATATGTGATATACCACCTTTCTGCAAGGATTTGCATTGCAATATCTTGGATATCTTCCACAGTATCTCCGAGTGGATCAATCCTAAACATCGTCTCTGTGTATATCTCATTATATACCACCTGCTCGTTTAAGGGTTTCAACAATCTAATAGAATATGTATATTCTTCATTGCAACACTTAAACTCCTCTACCTTCGGCTACTCTTTCAAAATCATCCTTTCCAAAGGACATGATTCCCGGTTTAACTTCCATATAAATTTACACTACTCTCAAACAGAACATCTTTTCCTCATCCTGGGCTCGCTGTTTAACTACCATATAAATTTACACTACTCTCAAACGGGCACTGCACCGTATAATGATCCATGATCGTTTAACTACCATATAAATTTACACTACCCTCAAACAGAAGATGACATCTCCCGGCTCCGGCTTGTGTTTAACTACCATACAAATTTACACTACTCTCAAACCTTCCAAGGCGAAGATCAAGACCATCCAACGTTTAACTACCATACAAATTTACACTACTCTCAAACCCTTTGATTCTCTCAAACCAATCCGTGAAGG
Organism: Massilistercora timonensis; assembly: GCF_900312975.1. Classification (NCBI taxonomy): domain Bacteria; kingdom Bacillati; phylum Bacillota; class Clostridia; order Eubacteriales; genus Massilistercora; species Massilistercora timonensis. Next base: position 530,033 of record NZ_LT990039.1, read on the forward strand.
TTTAACTACCATACAAATTTACACTACTCTCAAACCCTTGAACGGCTGCATGGTGGCCTCCGCCAGTTTGTATACGGTAAATCATTAGTACCGTGCTAGTTTCCTCACTCCATGAGATAATAACTCCAGAAAACTACAAGTTTTTTAAAGGAGTCAGCGCCATGGATAAAATCACACATCAGGTCCGTGCAGAGCATTGGACCAGGATCCTGAATGAATGTATGAACAGCGGGATGTCAAAGACTGCCTGGTGCCGGGCAAACGGGATCTCTGAAAAACAGTTCTTTTACTGGCAGCGCATCCTGCGCCGGGAAGCTTATGAAGCATCTCAGAATCCGTCCCTGCTTGCAGTTACAGGGACAGGACAGTTATCTGCCGTTCAGCAGTCCGTATCTTTCGCCGAGATCAAACTTCCTGCTGTGTCACCGGACGTATCCTCCGTTTTCCATCCGGATCTTGTGATCCGGAAAGGGAAACTTGTCCTGGAGATCTCGAATTCAGCCTCGGCAGAACTGCTCTCCCGGATTGGAGGGATCCTCCATGCTGAATAACGCATCTGGATTCCGGAAGGTTTACATTGCTGCCGGTTATACAGATCTGCGGCGCGGCATTGACGGGCTGGCATCCATTGTGAAATTCAACTTCCAGCTGGACCCATACGAAAAGGATATCCTCTTCCTGTTCTGCGGAAGGCGCAGTGACCGCATCAAAGGACTTGTATGGGAAGGAGACGGATTCCTTCTTCTTTACAAAAGGCTGGAGCTTGGCGGCTTCAGCTGGCCCCGTACAAAAGAAGAAGCATTGGAGATCACGCCGGAACAATACCGGGCGCTGATGCAAGGACTGGAGATTGTATCCAGACACCCGATCCAGGAAGTGCAGCCCGGCGATCTCCTTTGATACGTTGTGCAAAACGGAGAAATTTAAAAATCTTTTCCAGTTCGCCAACGCAGATACAGTGGGAGTTATCCACATCCGGGTCTCATGCCATTCATTCAATTAAGAGTACTTCACAGCGATTGGCTGCTGTGTGGATAAGTACTCTGAAAAACTGAAAAAACCAGTAGTTTTTTCGGCTTTTCAGAGTGTTTATCCTTTGGTGAGAATGACGGACTCATTTTCCATCGGGTTCGCTTTTTCTTTTGGTTTGCGGTACAATAGTCCCAGCAAAACAAAGGAGCGCCGAACATGACGAAGATCTACTCACCGGAAGAACTGAACAGTTTCAGCAGGGAAACACTCGTGGCAGTGATCCTGTCCATGCAGGATCAGCTGGCCAGGCTGAATACAAACATGGAACGCCTGATCGAACAGATCGCATCTGCAAACAATCACCGTTATGGGCGCTCTTCCGAAAAGCTGGATGTGATCGCCGGGCAGTTGGAACTGGAGCTCATCTTTAATGAAGCGGAAGCCCTGACCGAGACACTTTATGTCGTTGAACCCGCAGAAGAGGATGTGATCCAGGTCACGCGCCGGAAGAAAAAAGGGAAACGCGAAGAAGATCTTAAGGATCTTCCCGTGGAAGTCATTCCCCATACCCTTCCGGAAGAAAAGCTGCAGGAGATCTTCGGCGCAGCTGGCTGGAAGCAGCTTCCGGATGAAGTCTATAAAAGAGTCCGGGTACAGCCGGCAGTTTACACAGTCGAAGAGCACCATGTGGCCGTGTATGCCGGAAAGGACAATCAGACGATCGTGAAAGCAGACCGTCCGAGGGAACTGCTCCGAAACAGCATCCTGACTCCCTCCCTGGCGGCAAGCATCCTGAATGCCAAGTATGTCAACGGACTTCCCTTATATCGGATCAGCCAGGAATTCCTGCGCAATGACATCCATATCTCCCGGCAGGTAATGGCCAACTGGGTGATCCAGTGTGCCGACCGGTATCTGGGGCCCCTTTATGATTACCTTCATAACAGGATGTACCTCTTCCATGTGCTGCAGGCCGATGAGACTCCGGTCAAAGTATCGAAGGATGGGCGTCCGGCGAACAGTACGAGTTACATGAGGGTCTATCGGACGGGAATGGGATATGGAGATACCCCAATCATCCTGTATGAATACCAGAAGCCCCTGAAAGCAGACCATCCGCGGGAATTCCTGAAAGGGTTCACCGGTGTCGTTGTCTGCGACGGATACTCCGCCTACCGGAAGCTGGACCGGGAAACCGAATCCATTGTCTTTGCAGGGTGCTGGACCCATGCGAGAAGATATTTCGCGGATGCCCTGAAAGCACTGCCGAAAAAGGAGTATGAGGCAGCCAAAGATACGGTCGCCTATGAAGCCATCAAACGGATCAGCGCGATCTATCATCTGGACAATCAGCTTGCTGATCTGAAACCGGACGATCGCAGGAAACAGCGGCAGATCAACCTCAAACCTCTGGTGGAGGCTTTCTTTGCGTGGGCAAAAGAGATCAGGGAATCCGGCCGTCTGATCAAAGGTAAAACCCTGGAAGGGATCAACTACTGCATCAACCAGGAAGAAGCATTAAAAGTATTCCTGGATGACGGTGAAATCCCGCTTGATAACAACGCAACGGAAGGCGCGCTGCGCAGTTTCTGCCTGCACAAGCATGCATGGAAGCTGATCGACAGTATCGACGGCGCGAAATCCAGTGCGATCGTCTACAGCATCACAGAAACGGCGAAGGCGAATAACCTGAATCCTTTCCGCTATCTGGAATACGTCCTGACAGTGATGAAGGACCACCAGGAAGATACGGATTACCGTTTTATGGAAGATCTGCTTCCCTGGTCTGGGCAGCTGCCGGAAATCTGCCGGAGCAAAACAAAAACAACAAATGTGTAAACCGGCCGCCGGGAAACGGCGGTCAAAAAATACGCTGGTACTTATGATTTACCGTGTACGCCAGTTTAACTACCATACAAATTTACACTACTCTCAAACATATCCCGATTATCGCATTATCACAGCTTAGTTTAACTACCATACAAATTTACACTACTCTCAAACCTGACCACGATGACAGCCCAGACAGCGCAGGTTTAACTACCATACAAATTTACACTACTCTCAAACCGACAGTGTCGCCGATGTCGCCAAAAATGTGTTTAACTAGCATACAAATTTACACTACTCTCAAACCTCCACCATCCGACAGATGTGGGGGCTGATGTTTAACTACCATACAAATTTACACTACTCTCAAACCACATAGCTCAAATGTACCATCATTGTACTGTTTAACTACCATACAAATTTACACTACTCTCAAACTAAAACTCGGCAGATTGTTAGCGCAGAAGCGTTTAACTACCATACAAATTTACACTACTCTCAAACCTAGTGGATTTGTGAAAGCAAAGAACGATTGTTTAACTACCATACAAATTTACACTACTCTCAAACTAAAGTCGCAGTTTGTCGGCGTACGATACAGTTTAACTACCATACAAATTTACACTACTCTCAAACATAGACATCCGCTGTCCTGTCTCCGGGGTAGTTTAACTACCATACAAATTTACACTACTCTCAAACATGTTTCGCAAGCCTTGACTACCGCCGGAAGTTTAACTACCATACAAATTTACACTACTCTCAAACAGCGTTCAGGAAAGCAATTAGAAAAGAAAGGTTTAACTACCATACAAATTTACACTACTCTCAAACAATCCTGTTACATGATGTTGATGTAACGGTGTTTAACTACCATACAAATTTACACTACTCTCAAACTGTCGCACAGTGTTCCATAGCTTTCATACAGTTTAACTACCATACAAATTTACACTACTCTCAAACAGAGCCAATCCCTTTTATCCCTCCGGTAATGTTTAACTACCATACAAATTTACACTACTCTCAAACGGTATGTGAAAATAAAATATGCAGGAAATGGTTTAACTACCATACAAATTTACACTACTCTCAAACATACTTCCTATGCCTGTTCCCGTCTCTGGTGTTTAACTACCATACAAATTTACACTACTCTCAAACCATACTGTGAGTACTATTTGCAATAATTGTGTTTAACTACCATACAAATTTACACTACTCTCAAACCCGATTCGTCTGTACAAAAAAGAGGGCGGGGTTTAACTACCATACAAATTTACACTACTCTCAAACCCGCTATCCGCTTGTCCGGCTTCCACTCCGGTTTAACTACCATACAAATTTACACTACTCTCAAACGCGAGATGTTGGCAATTAAAAGAAATGCCTGTTTAACTACCATACAAATTTACACTACTCTCAAACCGGGAGGTGAAAGCATCGGTTATTTGTTGAGTTTAACTACCATACAAATTTACACTACTCTCAAACCAAACGCTTTCTCTTCCTCCTGCGCTCTCTGTTTAACTACCATACAAATTTACACTACTCTCAAACTATGCCATCAATGTTTAATTCCGCATTCGGGTTTAACTACCATACAAATTTACACTACTCTCAAACGAAGCATCACGTTGAATGGATTCCTTGCCGGTTTAACTACCATACAAATTTACACTACTCTCAAACGAACAATTCAATAATTCTGTTCCAGAAGAAGTTTAACTACCATACAAATTTACACTACTCTCAAACTAAGGTCAGTTATGACAAGGGGACAGGAGAGTTTAACTACCATACAAATTTACACTACTCTCAAACGTATCTGAAGAAAAGGTATGGAATTAGTAAGTTTAACTACCATACAAATTTACACTACTCTCAAACACGTTTGGTAAACAATAATAATCCAAGCCTGTTTAACTACCATACAAATTTACACTACTCTCAAACCTCAAAGATAGGATCTGCAGTACGGTCCGCGTTTAACTACCATACAAATTTACACTACTCTCAAACAAACGATCACCGTAACGCCGGCAGAAGGTTGTTTAACTACCATACAAATTTACACTACTCTCAAACTTTTACAAACAGGCGCAGGGAGAGCAGGTAGTTTAACTACCATACAAATTTACACTACTCTCAAACCGCAGTTGGTCGATCATCGCCTGCCCGCTGGTTTAACTACCATACAAATTTACACTACTCTCAAACTATGTTGAGTGAAGCCGCAGAAACAGGTCTGTTTAACTACCATACAAATTTACACTACTCTCAAACCTCAAATTGTTCTCACCGAGCATCATATCACTACAAATATGGGCAAACTCATATGGCAGTTTTATTATAACACAGACGGTTCTATAACACATAAATCTTTATCAATAATTACAACATGTTCCTCTCTTAGATACTCATAACGATCCTGTGCCTCCAATATCAACAGACTAACCTTCTTATAATTTGCCACTTCGTATAATTGCCTTCGTTCCTCCTTATCTAAGTATGAAAACAAATTAACGAAAATGAATAAATCTATTTTTAAAACTTCTGAAAAAATTGCAATAACATCTGACAAATATTCTAAAAAAGTTTCTCCTTCTGGTCGAAAACGAAGATTCATTAGTTTTAGAAAATCTCGCACAGTAATTTCCATATCGTAATCCAGAGAATACTCCACATCTTGCGTCAAAAAATCAATTTGTTTTTCCATCTCACTCACAAACTCATTCCATTGCAACACTCGTTCTGAAGCCAACGTCATATTTTCTATATCTGAATATAAGGCATTCAACAATTTCTTTTGATTTAAATCCATGAAAAACGGATCAATAATCATCAATGCTTTTTTTGACATATTAACCGGATTCCCTTCTTTTGATAAAATCCAGTCCGTATCCTCTCCATCACACCCTTTTCTGATTTGACACACTATTTCAGAAAAAAACTTAGGTGATTCTACCACCAATACCTCGATTTGATTTTCTTTCCATTCTATTAAACAAGGCAAATCTCTTGAAACAAGTTTCATAAAATCACCAGCCTATCGTCACTGTTCAACACCTCTGTCTGAACAGAACCCACTATAATTTCCATTTTTGAAAACTGTTTTTCTGTCAACGTCAATACTTGCACAAGTCCGTCTTCAGGCTTATTTTTTCTTATATTTCCTATCATCGCCTCAGCTGCTGTAAGATTTAAAACGATTTTATTATATATAGACTCCTGCATCATAATAAAACCATTTTTAACAAGAAACTTTCTAAATCGCGTATATTCTCTTAAATCATGTGAACTTGTCGTTGGGAGATCAAACATCACTATAATTCTCATATACCTATAATTCATATTTGTAAAACTTTATTTGTGATATATCCCTATCATTAATGGCATCAAATACACTTTTACAATATATTTTAAGCGCATTGATTACATAGTTTCTCTTTCCATCAATTACAATTTCTTCATTAAGGATATTCAATATCTCCATTTTTTCGTCATGTTCAAATTTGTTCGGCCGTAATTGATATACTTTTCTATCAACCAGTACACGAAAAGGTTCCATCAGATCAGAACCCAGGTTAAAAGTATTGAACATATTATCATGAAAAAGCCCTATCTGAGTTAAATATCCATTCGCAACAATTTCTCGATTCACAGTAGACAATATAATCCCGTACCCATAGTTAAGCGCAGCATTGATCGGAATATCTGATGTTCTGGAAAACTCCATTCCAAATACCGCATTAAAATATACTTTTGCTGCGTGCCCTTCCCGATTAGTGCTGTCTCCAGGTTGTATTTCCCGCAGATATCCCTCTAATAAATTACTTTCTTCTTTGCCCAAATCTTCCAAGAAGCTTTTCTGATTCCGTATTTTTTCTGAAACAATTTCCGTCCATATAATTCGTTTAATATCTTCCGACCACTCTATCTGTTTGCGAATCTTAGCACTCGTATCATGACTTCCATAATATCCCACCAATTCAGAACTTGGATTTCTTTTTTCATCACAGAAAATAACTTTTATCTTTCGTTTTGTCAATTCACATAGTAAACCAGCGGTAATGGATACGGCAGTAGTTTCAACCATAAGAAGCGCTATTTCACTCATATGTATTTTGGTGATTCTATCCTGCCGTATCACCATATACTCCATTTTATATTCCAGTTTTGCACTATTAGAAATGACAACAATCCGCCAACTCATACTGTCTGCAGATCGACAACCTGCATATATAATCCTGTAACTGACAGATGTATAAGCTTTGCATCCTTTGCCTTAGAAATAAGCGAGGCTTTTTTTGTCGTACCAGAATCTTTACTTTCTCCCAGTTGCAATAGATTTGATGTGATTGGTTTGCACTGCATTAGATGTAGAATCTCGTTAAGCACTTCGCACTGCTTTTCTACTTCAAGCTTCTCAAATCTATCTCTTTTAGCACGCAATTGTTTCACAGGATTTGCCGGTCTAAATTTGTAAATAGTATCAGACAGTTTATCATAAAAGATATCGTATAATTCCAAATTTTCACTTTTGCTAATTCCGTCATATTCATTTATCAACAGAATAGTTCTTTTGTCTGTCCGTGATGAATTTCTTTCGATGTACTTTTCAAGTTTTTTAATATATTCTTCCCACTTTTGGGGCATAAGAAGTTGCACCGCTCCTTGCAATGACAGCTGTTTCCCAATTCCTGTTGTTCCTCTCAAATGCATTGGAAAACCGTCTATAATCAAATATGCATTCTTGCGTATTTTAGGAATAATTATTTTTACGTTTTTTAATCCACCCGTTTCTTCAAAATATTTTACCGCAACATTTTCATCCTTTTCCACTTTTGCTTTTAGATACAGTGGAACCGCCTCAATACTCCGTTGCTTTTTCCCCTTTTTATCTTCACTTTCCAGCAGGCAGAAATATGCGGGAGTAAGAGATTTATAACCTCCATATACTGACACATCCATGCCTTTCTTGATAGGAACCGAGGCATTTGCATCTTTGCGCACCGGATTTTGATCAAAAAGTCCTCCCTTATTTTCGATCTCTTGCCTTGTATATTGTATATCTCTCTTATCGTAATTCTTTCTTATTGTTTGAATGGTTCCATTGTTTCCTTTTGTCCAAACATTGTTCCCTCTGACGATCACATCTTTATTAAAGACCTGATTCAGACTATAATCCCTGTCTTTCTCCTTTCGCAGCCAAACCAGAGGATTGCTTGTAAATTTTGCATTATAAACATTGCCGACAACAATATTAAGGTACGCATCTTTAGCATGATGATAGTCATTAAGACTTCTTGATTTTACTCTTTCGAGCTGTCGATGCCGAAAATCAGCAACCACTTCTCCCTTAACATAAACAATCTGTGATTGCTCATATATCTGTTTAAAAAGACTGATTACCATTTTGCTTGACTGACCTGCTTCTACCAGCTGTCTGTTGATGAAGCCTGCCAATTCTTCATCTGTCAAAGGAGTTTTCCTCATTAATCTCCGATACTTTTCATCAGATATAAAACCCTTATCATTAAGCATTTTCCAAAAACCATACATCTTATGTTGAATATCTTCTGATATTGTACCATTTCCTTTTTTAGCATTTATTTCTCTTTTTACTAATACCAGATTGTCTAAACTATCATCCTTCGTTTTTGACTGAGGATAAATGTGATCTCTGTCATAAACCTGAGCATCTGATAACCTGGAAAGATCTATTGCCTCTCCTGAATACATACATCTTCCCATTTGTGTGTAGTACAAATACAGTTTAATACTTCTAAAATCACTTTCTGGCCGGTCTTCCAGTTCCCGTTTCCAGTCTCGCTCTTCTTCCTTACATTTCTGATATAACTGAAGAAGCTGATTTTTTCTGGAATCTTTCCTTCCGGAATCACCCTTTTTGGCTTTGTTTGTTCTGGTTACTTCTACAAAAATCTTTTTGGCCTGTTTCCCCATAATTTTTCGTATTTCTTCTGCTATGAGAATAACCTGCCAAACTGCTCTTTTTACAGAAGGAGACATCGGAAGATCTTTCATAAGATTATCGTAACTAATTGAAGTAATCTCTCCCCGGCTTTCTGCATTCTCCTTTTCTATTATTTCAAGAAGATTATACTTTTGACTCAAAAGTTGCATAAGATTATCGTTTGTTTTTCTTAATGCCTGCATGACATTAAAAATTTCTCCCGTTTCTCTGTCAGCAAATTCAAGACCACATAAAAATTTTTCCGAAAGTCTTCCCCACCCCTGGTATTTTAATCTGCATACCTTTTTCAGTTCATCATCTGAAATGGCTTTTTCATCATAATTTTTCCTGATGACTCTCCTAAGCATTTTTTCTTCTTCGCCATATAATGTAATCCACAGAATTATCTTTTCTACCATTTGACGGACAGAATATTCTTTCATTCTTTCCCCAAAAATCTTCTTAAAATCAAGATAAGACGTAAGGGACCCTTTAAAGTTACCATCAAACCCAGATAAATTAGCATTTTTCAGGTCATATCCTTCTGATATCAGGAAATTGGATAACATCTTCCCGCTAACTTTCTTTTTCTTAGAAAACAGCTCATTAAATACTTTTTCTTTCGTCTCGATAGAAAGTTTATCTGCTCCTAATTTCACATTATTCAATTCATTCCAAACCATAAATTCAGAATATAGCATGGAATATTTCGGCAGCACATCTTCTATTTCCAGGTAGGTACACTTATTTGTCATCCTCCTGATAAATTTTTCTGCAGATTCATCTATATTGACTTTCTCTTCAAAATTCCAGGGAGTAATTTCCCCTTCTTTACTATCTGCATTTTTAACGATCCATGCATTTTTGCTGCCATTTGCATTAAGAGGTCCTACGTAATAAGGAATTCTAAACGAGAAAAGCTTTAAAATTTTCTCAGATATAGTTATTCCGTCATCATCTTTCTGCATAAGAAATGGAAGATACTTGCCTGCCTTTTCCAGTATCTTTTTTAATTCAAGTTCATGAATCTGATAAGGAATCACCCCATTATCTTTTGAAACCTGTAATGGTAAGAATGTGTCCTTTTCTATCTCCTGTAAAATGTATTCACAGATTTCCTGTGCACTTCCATCCTGTTTTGCTTTTTCGATCAGTTTCTTAACTTCTTTTACAAACTCATCATGCGAACACCTTTTTACCGCTATTTTATCACCTGCCTGCATAGTATAGCCGACATACGCAGGATAATTAATCTTCCCAGGTTTCTGGAAAAATGCCCGATATGTTTCTCTGTCATACGAGAGAGCAGTTTTTAAAAGCTTAAGATCTTTCTGATGCTTATCGTAAAGATTTACCTTCGCAATAGAAAGATATACCTTTTCACCTTCTTTTCCTCCAGATAAAATCTCTGAAAGGATTGTCCAATCATACACGCTTTTAATCGTATCAAGGATATTACATCTTTCCTGTAAAAACTCCTCAAGTTCTGGACGGATCTCATCATAGGATACTTCTGCAAAAGAAATACTGTTCTTTGCCTCTTCCTTTAATCCGTCATCTTGAAAAACATCTGAAAGTTTACACTTGGATCCACAGATTAAACCAACAATCGCCTTCATCTGCTTATCCTGCTTTTCAACATTTAACAACTCAATAGCTTTTGCCTGCTTATCTCTCTTGGTAGTCTGTTTATCCTTTAACACTTCTGCGAGCCTATCTTCTGAAGCGCACGTTAACTCAATTTCCAGATCATCTTTAAGGCAATTCTTTAATGTTTCAAACGCTGTATGAAAAGATGTTGCATTTTCTGCCGACCCGTGAAACAAAAAATGCCCCCTATGTTTTACAATATGATGAATTGCCAGATAAACAAGACGTATATCAAAAGCCTTATCTTCTGTCATAAGTGCTTTTCTCAAATGATATATAGTAGGATATTCTTTATAATAGTCATGATCTGTATAGTCGTCATCATTAAACAGTGTATAAATATGTCCATCCGAACGATCTTGTGAAACCAGAGGGCTTTCTTTCAATTTCATAAAAAAGTTAGGATCAACCTTTGAAATCTCTTCTGCAAAAAGCTCCTGCAAAAGCTGAATCCGCCATTTTCTTCGTGCAATCCGCCTCCTGTTTGTTCGAAACACTCTTCTTTCTGCCGCCGTATGGGCTTCATCAAACAACCGGATTCCCCACATGTTTTTCCCATGAAATTTGAGAATATTATAATTATCATCTGTTACTGCCCATCCAACGGAATCCGTTCCAATGTCAAACCCTAAATAATAATCTTTTCCTCTCGTCAGCCTCGTCATTTTATTTCTCCTTTTCTTTTTATAAAATCTTGACAGATTTATTTTTTTGATTATAATATTATTTAACTCATAGCTTTAACTACCATATGAGTTTACACTACAAGTTCAAATAACGATTTATCGAAATCGTCCGAAAGGACTAATCACAGTGTGATTATAAGGGACTCGCCTCTGGCGAGTTTTTTATTGCGGCTTTTTAATGCTTTCTTTGCTTATTATATCATAATTGCAGTATTGAATATAAAAAACAAAATGTATTTATTCCCAAATAGAATGTTTTTTTATTTGCTGTTGCTCCATTTGTTCTTTCATAAATTGCCGATTATACTCCTCCGCATTGTTAGCGTCGGGCGATTTTCGCCATTCAGAGTCGGATTAAAAACGCCAATCTCAGTCAATTTAAAATCGCCAATGCATCATGTATGTCATTAACAGTTACGCATTTTCATACTCCGTATGTTTTGCGATACCAGCCTCAAGACCAAGTGTTTCCAGCTTGCGTCCCCGGTAACTGTCACCTTTGATCATAAATACAGTGGCGTCATCAAAAACCCGGTCTAAAGAACAAAGCAGCGTATCATCTTCGCTGAAATATTCGCCCCACTGGTTTGGTGTTTTGTTGCTGGTAAAAATCATGGTGCTGGGACCATCTTTATTATAGCGGCGGTCAATCACATCAAAGAACATACGTGTGTTCTCCTTATCGAACACACACCTGCCGATCTCATCAATGATCAGGCAGGAAGGCTTTACCAGTCCGTTAATGACAGCGCCCTCCCGGCCGTGTCTTCTTGCATCCGTCAGTTTTTGATTAAGTTCGCTTGCCCTTAAGAAATAGGTCTTGTATCCTTTCAGGCAGCATTCCCGACCAAAAGCCATGGCCAGATGCGTTTTACCTACACCCTGCGGTCCAATAAATGCCAGATTTTTTCTTGCATACAGAGCGGACAGAGAAGAGAGGTTCTTTAGTGACTGCACATGCTTCCCATGGAGTCGGCTGAAATCAAATCTTTCAAAGGTTTTCGGCTCATTCATAGGAAGCTTGCTCAGTTTCAGCATCGTGTGGACCATGGAGTCGTATTTTTTCTGCTCCAGATATTCAAAAACTCCGCAGACTGCCTCCAGAACTTCCGGCGTAAGTTCTTTTTCATCGGCATAGCTGGCCAGTTCTGCTGTATAAAGATCGATCTTCAGTGCCTTTGCACTGGACTGGATTCTTTCAAGTATTGATTCATTCATCCCACAGGCCCTCCTCAAAGTTGAATTTTTCAAATCCGGAGTGCTGTTTGGGTGGCTCTATCTGAAAGATCCGGGTTTTGACCGGCATTGATGGGACTTCTTCCGGCTGTTCTGTCACATACTGATCCCGGCAGAAACTGTCTCTTCTCATCCAGGTAACATCATGGGTGGTCAGGACTTTGCTGAGATCGGATGCGTAGATATAGAGGGTAAAGGAATCTCTCCGAATTCTGCAGGTCTTCTGGGTGTACCAGTACGGGACGCCGAAGCGCCGCCCTTCATAATGGACAAATCCATCGAAAGAAATCTTTCTTTCCGGACAGAGATAGAAAGCAAGTGCCTGTGTTTTTGTTAATACGGAAGCAACAGCCATGCAGTCTTCCTGATGCTTTTCACAGGGGATACAGTCCACGGCTTTATGGTATATGCTGTTCTGGCGGTTGCACCATCCGATGGCTTCCAGATTCAATTCTGTGATCGTGCCAAAAACTCTGCCGGCAAGGAAGTTATCTTTTACGAAGCGGATCAGGCGCTCCACCTTGCCTTTGGTGAAAGGATGCCTTGGCTTGCAGAGCTTTGTCTGGAAACCGATCGTTTCCATGAACGTTTTATAATCTTTCTGCCAGATAGGATGTCCTTCTGGATCACGCCGGATCACGACACTTTTCATGTTGTCTGTCAGTATATAGCGTGGGATTCCCATATAAGTAAAAGCATGGATCATCCCTATAAAAAGATTTTCCTGTCTGGCATTGGGGAAGAATTCGATGTATCTTTCCCCGCAATGATGGCAGATCATAGCAAAACATGCGACCTTATAGGAAGCATCGGTATTTGTATCTACCTGGACAAAGCCCCAGTCCATCTGATAGGATTCCCCAGGGGAAGTTTGATATCTGCGTCCCCGGTTTCCCTGAGGGGCAACGAGCTGACGCTTGGGCGGGACAAGATCCCGGTGATCAGCAATATAAGTTTTTACGGTTGTGCGTGGTAAGGTGATTTTACAGCCACAGGGTAAGGAGTTTTTTACATGACGTGGTAAGATCTTTTTTACATCATGCGGTAACGACTTTTTTACATGAGATGGTAAGAAGTTCTTTACACTGTCCGGTAATCACTTTTTTACATCCCCTGCGGCGAGTTTTATCACAGGAGGAGTCAGCGGTTCATCCGATTTTGTATACTGTAAGCAGTACACAAGAGAGGAGACCTTTATGCTGACAAAAACAAAAATGCAGGAAATACAGGATTTAAAACTGCAAGGTTACACAAAAGCTGACATTATCAGATACTATGAAGCGCAGGGGCGCAAGCCTCCCAGCCGTCCCACGATCAGCAAGTATTATGACATGGATGTGCTCCCGGATGATCCAGGCGCGAAACTCGCAAAACCAAAAACCTTTGACGCGGAGCCTTTCCACAGCACGATCATCAGGATCCTTGAGACGAACAGTGGAAGAAGTTTCTGTATGTCATCTGTTTACGATGTCCTGGAAGAAAAATTCATCGAAAACGGAGCGTATGAAAAACTTCCCGGGAACCAGCAGACGCTCCGCAACTATATCCACTATCTTGAGGATTCCGGACAGATCGATAGGGAACCGGAGCATCGTCGTATCTATGATTATGTTTTTGACACCCCGCCTGGAGAACAGATGCTGATCGACTTCGGTGAGGAGACTCTCTCAAAAACAACGCACATCCATTTCATCTGCCTTTTGCTACGTTACAGTCGTTTTTTATGTGTTTATGCACAGGATCACAAGTATAACTCGGAAGAAGCCTGTAAGGCGATCTATCATAGTTTCTGCCGGCTTGGAGGGCGTCCTAAAGAACTGGTCATCGACCAGGACGCCGTGTTTGTCGCCAGTGAAACCTATGGTGAAGTCATTAAGACCAGAACCTTTGAAGATTTCTGTACAGAACAGGATATCCGGCTCTGGGTATGCAATAAAGCGGATCCTGAAAGCAAGGGACCTATCGAAAACTCTGTTGGGTTCGTGAAGAAAAACTTCTTCAGCGCACGGAAAGTCACCTGTATCGATGATGTGTGGCGTTCCCTTCCCGGATGGCTGGAACGCAAAAACCAGCGGATCCACCGTTCCACCTTACGGGTCCCAAAAGCAGTCTACGACAGCGTTGAAAAGTCAGACATGCGGCCGCTTCTTCCATCCGTGTATGAAACATCTCCGAATACGTTCCGTACTTATGAAATCGCGGCATTGCCTTACGTCCTGTATAGATCATGCAGGTATTCGGTTCCCCGTGATTATGCTTTCAAAACGGTACGCTTCAAAGTTGTCAGTGGGAAGATCCACATTTATGATGACCAGCTGAACTATATCTGTTCCCATAATCTCAGCGAGAGGAAAGGAAGTGTCAATCAGCTCCCGGAACACCGGAAACAGGACTCCGGAGACTGGATCGAGATCATGGAACGTCTCCGCGAGAAATGGAACTGCTATGACTTCCAGCACTTCATCAATGGTGTAAAAAAGGAAAATCCACGGCATATCTCCAAACAGCTTCGGGCAATTGAACAGTTCCTTGATTCTGAGAATCCGGATAAATCCCTGGTAGCACAGGTGATGAAGGAATGCTGCCAGAAATACCGGTATCAGTTCTCGCAGTTTAAAGTTGTTTACAGCCTTGCAAAAGCCGGCCGGGAACTGGCTACAGACGACTGCCGCGCACAGGTTCCATCCGGCAGTGTCAGCTATACAGATCTTTCCATTTATGCAAAAGCCTTTCAGGAACGCACAGTGAGGAAGGAGGCTGCTGCTCGATGAACCGTGAGATCTTAAAAAGTATGGATACCGGTCATATCCCTGTACAGCGGCTCACAGCCCTGCTTGAAACGTTTACCTTAAAGCACGCGGCGCGTATGCTTCCGGATCTTCTGGAAACCGCAGATCTTCAGGACTCCTCCCGCAGGGAATTCCTTCTGGCTGTTCTCGAGACCGAAGTCAAAGGTCGGAATGAACGGCGTCGGAAGCGTAACTATTCCGCAGCGCATTTTCCTCCAAATATCCGACCATTGGAAGAGTTTGATCCGGAAGAGCTGGAGTCAGGTATCACCCACGCGCAGCTCTCCGTATTGAAAGAATTATCCTGGCTGGACAACTACGGAAACCTTGTCTTTGCGGGGCCTCCGGGCCTCGGCAAGACCATGGTCGCCTGTGGTCTTGGTCTACAGGCTGTCAACAGTGGCTATACTGTATGTTTTGAGAAGATGACCAACCTGATCAAGATTCTCGACACCGCAGAAACAGAGCGCGCAGCCGGATTCCGACTCAAAAATATCAAGAAAGCACAGCTTGTCATCATTGATGAGATCGGCTATACACCGATCAGCCGCGGACAGGCAAACCGCTTTTTCACATTTATCAGTGACACCTATGAAACCAGTTCCATCATCTTTACCACCAACAAAGAGATCGTTGACTGGGCTGAGATGATGGGGGATCCAGTACTTACCACTGCAATGCTGGACCGGATCCTGCACCATGCCAAGTGCTATTCTTTCCGCGGGGAATCCTACCGGCTGAAGCACCCTGACCTGTACCCGCAGGGAGAAACTGGGATGTAAAAAATCTGCTTACCGGGTAAAGTAAAAAAGTGCTTACCTTACGATGTAAAAATCTGCTTACCAAGGTATGTAAAAAACTCCTTACCATACGGTGTAAAAAACATCTTACCTAACAATGTAAAAAAGTGCTTGACATTTGCATACGGTTGTTAATCCGCCGGTATATCCAGCTTCCTGCAGCCGCTCAAAGCATACCGAAGAATTCGTGACGCCTTTTCGGAGCAGTCCGTCAATAATGCCGCTATATCCGGTCAGAACTGTAGATGTGACTTTTTGTCCTGTCCTCCCATGTGGTGTAACAATAAAGTTATTCTCTTTTAAGTGCCTTAGCCTGGATCTGCTAATTCCGGTCCGGCGTTCCAGTTCTGCAAGATTAATTTTGGCAAGGCTGAAATTTTCGCCTTGTTCCTGCTTTATTTCGTTGATTGCTTGTGTTATGATTTTTTGTAAGTCATTACATGTAGCATCTTCGTGCATAAATCCTCCTTTTCTGATGCATTGGCTTATCATCAGTATAAGAGGATGAAGACCTGTATGTAATGGCTTTTTTAATTTGACTAGGATTGGCTATTTTAGCCTGACACTAGATGGTTATTTTAACCCGACGCTAATAGCATCTGCAATCCGCTCTTCCAGGCTCATATTTTTCTTTATTTTTGATAGATCTGAACTCCTTTTTTCTCCCTTTTTTCTTTTAATATTTTGATGATGGTTTTCATGAAACGCAAATTCTTTATCCCAATGAGCCTTTATTTGCTCACCCAGCCACAAAATCCATTCGCCGTCTTCCCCGTAATAATATCCTTTTTTATCCAAATAACTGATATCACTTTCATTAATCAAACCATATGCCAGGAGCATAGCTTTCCACACGTCAACTAATTCATAGAAAAATGGCATCTTAAGATGGGAACGCATTCCACGCATCTCTTCCATCATCGAATTGATCATTCCATAAACCGTACAACCCCTATTGATACATACTACCTGTGATTCAATACTTCCTGCATAATCTGTCCATTTGATGATATCTGCTATTTTTTCTAACACTTCCTGCTTCTTCCGCTGTGCTAAAATATATTCTTCATCCAAACTTATCTCTCTGTCACCAATAAAACACATCTCCACTTGATCTGATTTCTCTACCCCGTCCGGAATTTTATATCTGTATGTTTCTTTTCCATGGTCATCATACCGAAACATCGCTTTTTCAAGAAGATATTTCTTTTTTTCTTCCGATATCTCATCAAAATATTCTTTTTCGACACCAAAAAAACTGGCTAACTGCTCACGTCTTTGCTCCGGAATATCTTTTTTCCCATTTTCCCAGGAATTCAAATCCTGTCTGGTTACACCTATTATCTCTGCCAATTCACTCAAAGATATATTGCAACGAGTTCTGATATATTTTAATCCATTCATTTTTTCCCTCCAGAAAAAATTATATAATCCGTGCACGTTCAATATATTTTCATATTATCTTTGGTTTACAGCATACGTCAACCTGTAACCTGCTCTAACATCCTCAAATTTTCTGCAATACTACCAGTAATTCATTTTTAATCTCATCATTTTTTACTATTTGACGAGATTAAAACGCAAATGACGAATATAACATTTCATTAATTGCACTAGAATTAAGTGAATATCTCCGATGGTTTTCACTCTAGACTAACGGCATGCCCGTTATACCACAAAAATACCACCAGTCAAAAGCGACTGATGGTATCTACTTAACTTTTTCCATATATTCCAAAACCTGTTCTAATAACGGGCCAGCTCCACATTCGATAAATTCCTGCCTTTCTTCAGCTGTTGCTTTAAGCATTTCTTTTTCCACTTGCAATTTTATTCTTTTCCACTCTTCGTCAGAATGTTCTCCAAAGAAAATTTTCTTTTTTAGTTTTTCTAGGCTATTCATTGCCATATAATTCATATTACTCCTCTATACTTCCCTATTTCTTTTGGAATTCCACATTTAATTTAGGTAACATTATAAAAACATTGGCTTCAGCCGGTTTTCTAACCCCCTCGAATTTGAGGTTTCAAATCTGTATTTTAACCCCGTAAGCAGAAAAGTATTTGGCGGGTGTGCCCTTTCCCGCATTTCTTTTGACCTATAAGGTGCGTAGCAGCACAATCTCTACTTCAAATATTTTTCTGCTTTACGCCATCTCTATTTATCTATCCTTGCCAGCAAGACTACCGCCTTATATGCAGCCTCCTTTCAGATTTTTCATGGGAATAAATTAAACAACCTCTTCTATCGCATGAATAATATTTTCATTCATACGGTCATAAGATTTCCAATCTTCTTTTCTGATCTTTATTCCTGCCCTGATTGACAAAAATTTTAATAATTCAATAATCTCTTCTGGCCGAATAGAAGCATCGCGTAAAATGCTTTCCTCCGTTATTGCTACAATCTCATGTGCTGCGTAATTCCTGATTTCCCTTTCCACCTCTCTAATTTTCTCTATTGAACTTATTACCTTTAAATCTTCTTCTTTGGCAAGAATAATTTCACTCACGTAATCAGAAGAGAGCGGATTCTCTTTTAGCATTGGATATTTTCTTTTCAGAATAGCCAAAATATCTGGCGCCGATTTTTCCATTTTATTGATATTCAGATACCAGATCCCTTTTCGACTTCTCACACAAAACTTTTCTTCAGAAACCCCTTGTTTTTTTCGCATATACACAAGAAGGATATCTAATACTACAGGGGTAATCGCACGGATATAATCTGCATATTGCCGTTTCCGCAATTTGATATTTAAATTTATCAAATATTCTATAATGTCTTTTTCTTCTCCAACTGCGATCTGCAAAACATCCTGCGTTTCTTTTCCCAAAAGCTTTTGCGCACCTGAGATGTCCAGGAGATTTCTTCTTTCTGCCGCTTTCAAATACAAAACTGCTTTTCCCGATAAGGCTCCCTCCATATTTTCAGCCAACATTAAAGCCGCAGAATAATCATATTCTCTTATTAAACGCTTTATATTTTCCTTTTGAATGTTTAAAAATAATGTATCTGTTTTTGATCGGGAACTTCTATCGATAAATGTTTCCTGATTATCCAGATTGCATTCCCATTGTAACTTCACATCGTAATGATCCGTATCTTCATGCTCTTTATTTGCTGCTTTTGCAGGCGTTTCTACTTGAATGGCAGTATATCGTTCCGGATAAAGGCTGGCCAAAACCTGAAGACCCATTTTCATGGCTGGCGTTCCAGATGAAACATTAAAAAGGATTTCCCCTTCATTTTCCTTCTCAATCTCTTGCAGACATCTTTTAAATTCTTCATAAAAATCATCCAGTTTATGAACATATACTAGTTCCGGTCTCTTAATAATTTCTATTTCAAAATTATGATCCAGCAATTCTCCCAATTTTTCAAGGCAAAAAACATATCTGTTGTCACTCTCATGATCTTGCAAAATCTCTTTTGACATATATAAATATACTTTATCCGGTTTATAAATCCGACAAATATGTAGCATCGACCCATCTCTTTGATTAGAAATCGGATCCGTCTTCCCCAATGGTGAAAATAAAATTTTACCCATCCTCATATCTCCTTATAAAACTAAAACCTCATTCTCAAACTCGTCTTGCTTTATTCCATAACTATGTATTTCGCCTTGACCATTTATTTTGTATATTCTAATATTATCGTTTTCTTTCGCAAATTTTTCAATATCACACAACAATTTTTGATATTGCCTCTCTGATAATCTACTTTCAAAAGCAGATTTTTGTACACGAAAGCCGTATCCCTCCAAAAGTTTTACCAACTTGTTTCTTCTATTGTTTTCAATTATATCGTAAATTACAAGCACAAAACTTTTTTGTTCCATTTCTGGAACCAGCGTATTGAAAATAAAATTTTCATAATATCTTTTCATAATATTTCACCTGATCACGATCGGCTTATACCTTGTAACATCATGCTCCATAATCATTTGAACAACTTTTTGAAGCTGATACCGAATTGCTTTACGATAGCTTGTAAATCCTGCTTCTACATCTTCCAAATATTTTGTAGATTCCCGCATTTTTAGTTCATACTTTCTGAGAAAAATCTTCATCGCCTCATAACTAAGAAAAAATCCTCCAGAATCTTCGTCACTCCAAAACTGTTCAGCGGATATTTCCTTTCCAATCACAAGACTTAATACAACCGAATCTACTAAAACAGCTCTCCACTCTTCCATCAAATCACTGGCCAGCGTCGGATGCCTCTCTCTATCTTTATGTATAAAGCCCGCATATGGCGTTAATCCCGCATTCTCAATCTCTCCATATATTTCATACATTAACATTGTATATCCCAAACTTAACATTGAATTAAACGCATCTTGTGGTGGTTGCTTATTTCTGCCCCTAAACCTGAACGCTTCCGGAACTAATTCTGAAAGGCATTTAAAATATTCTCTTGCAATCACTCCTTCATAACCCTTGCATATATCTATCGTTTTAGAACTGGATATTTTTACAACATTCCGCATGATAAAATCAATAGATTTACTAATATCTTTTCCTGTCGTACGCTTATAACGCCTTAATATCGTCACTTGATTTCTTGCCTTTGCCATTAATACATTTCTTGCAAACTCAAGACAAAACTGTGAATCCTCACACAAATGAATCTGCTGTTTCTGCCGAAATATATTGGAATGGCACGTAGATTCCAACCTGCCAAAATAGGCTCCATTTCTCGAAAAAAAGCTTACTGGAATTCCCCTTTTCAAGCATTCTTGTACGCAGGGTGTTGTCAGATTATTATTGCCAAATAATGCAATCGTCTCCAGTGTTTCTCGAGGAACTTTAGTAATGCTTCCATCTCTGTGCGTTACCTTAAAGTATCCTCCCTCCACTCCGATGACAGCACCATTCTCACATAAATATAGATAACTCATAACATATCTTCGCCTTTCAAGTTATATATACATTTCACTGATTCTATTTTCTCTACCATAAACTTTATATGTATCAAAACGATCTTTACATCTCTTATGCACATACCACACAAAACTAATGCCTGTATCTTATAATGCCATCCCCTTTCGGGGCTATCTCTTCCTTAACTATGGAAGAAAAAAGGATACGTTACGGAAGCATAGCGTTTCCGTCCCCTCTCGGGGGTATCTCTTCCTTAACCTGTCTCGATAAGAATATTAAAGATAGGACCTGACGTTTCCGTCCCCTCTCGGGGTTAGCTCTTCCTCAACGATCAATGGAGGAAAGGGGGAGCGCTGGATTCGGCTGGTTTCCGTCCCCTCTCGGGGTTAGCTCTTCCTCAACGAAACTTGTAGAAGAAAAAACACCCCGAAACCCTGGTTTCCGTCCCCTCTCGGGGTTAGCTCTTCCTCAACGGTGTAAAGAGGAAATCGGATGATGAAATAAAGACAGTTTCCGTCCCCTCTCGGGGTTAGCTCTTCCTCAACCCTACCCTCGGGAGCCCTCATAAATTCAGGCTCCCTACATTCATTTGCGGATTAAAAATTTTTCTCTCATACTTTGCACCAATTACTTGATTTAAAAAATGCAAAACCCTTAAATTACAAGACACGGATAAAAATCAATCTATTTCCCATGAGAATATACACAATCCCATATCAAACAACTTCCCCTGATAATGTGTCATTTTCCTCATCCGGGGAGAGATTTTTTCATCTGTTTTATGCTTATGTTTCCAAAATTGCTTCTGTAATATTTCTCTGGCAACTTTTACGGCCTGTCTCTTTGGATATATACTATATATTAGTGTCTTAGAAATAAACCCAACTCCGCCGCCTAAAGGAAGAACACATTCAGGATATTCTATTCTCCCAGAATAACTAGCCAAATATTCTTGTTGATATTTTTCAAATCCTGATTTTATCATCTCTGTAATGTCATTCATGGAATATGGGAAATTATCATTTATAGAAAACGAAAAATCAATTTCTACTCCCGGCTTCAGGCATTCTCTCAAAATTGGGATTTTAGAAAATGCTTTCTGCCCATCAGGACTATAATCCTCTTTTGCACATAAAATCAAAGCAGTTTTTGAAATAATATCACTGTCACTAATTCTAATACCAGACATCCACTTATCAACGATCTCTGTTTCATATATGATATTTTTTCTCTGCAACAGTCCCTCTACACCACTATTTTCCCTTCTTAAAAAAGCTTTCCGGTTAAACTTCCTTTCTCTTGAGAAAACCTCCTTTGTAATGTTTTCCCGAATGTCATCTGGAAGTTTCTCCTTCCTTATCAACTCCTGCAAAATTACGGTTCTAAGGGTTCCTTTTAGACTGCTCCCCGGAATATAAACTTCTCCATATGAGTCTTTTACAAATGTCTTGATATTAGAATGTCTAATATCTGCCTCTCCAATATCCAAACAATACTCGCTAAGTTCCTTGATATCTTTTACAGATATCGGATTCTGATATTTCACCCACTCATTAAAAGAGTTCTTAGTTTCCCCCAAAATAAATCTTTCATAAGAATCCTGCAGATTATGTTCGATCAGGAAGCGAAAAAACCGAGATGTATTTAAAATATATGCCTTTCTTTCCGCTCTGTCCAGGAAATACTCTGTTTTCTTCAATTCATTTCCGGATCCGATAAAAACAGGTGCGAGAGTTTTTAATTTAATTCTACCGTACTTTTTACTCACATTTCCACCCCCACAAACATCGGCTTCGCATACCGATAAACCGCATGTCGTCCTCCTGCCGAAACATCATAGACATCCCCCTCATAGATATTCCTTACACAAGATCCTGCCTTAAGGCAATACAGTTCTTTCTTTTTCTGAAACTTTTCGGCATACATCTGTGAAGCAACAAAACCGCTTCTCACGACAATACTATAATCAGCATCCATTAATGCCTGTTCCAGTTCATTCTCTCCGGGCAGCGAAACTGACAACACCACTTTATATGGATAAGCAGAAAACTTCTCCAGTCTCTCTTGCAATGTTTCCGGGACGTCTGCATATATAGGTTCAAATTTTCCCAAACCTGTGGAAACTTTCCCGCCAATACCTTCATATCCCAAACTATATAAGAGATCTCCTACCATATCTAAAATTTCATCGTCTGCATATGCCACAATAATATACAAACCTGTCAGATTGTTCTCATAGTGAAACACACCGATCTGATATGGGCCGCTGTCGTCTCTGTTATTAACTCTTGTCCGAATCTCTTTCTTTCCAAGCATTGACAGTCGTTCCCATTCTGACTTTATATCCAACTTTCCAGCCAAAAAATCCTGATAATGTTTTTCTGAAACATATGTCAGTTTCTTTATCTGCTTTTTTACAGATGAATCTCTCTTGTCCCTGTTTATATTTGACACGACAGGTTTGGGAAGATAGTATTCCTCCCCAATATACGGCATACTATCAGATAATAATAACTTCCCCTTTTTCACATAATCCACAAGTCTTTCTATTCCGATTTCACCAATGGATTTTAATGCTTCCTGACACAAAGCCGAAAAAATAGTATCTGCAGAAAAAGCCATACCACTTTTCGAAAGTCTCCCAGCGCCTATGTGAACTCCCGTCAGAAAATTCAACTTATAAATCGCATATTTCATGTCTATTCCTCTTCCAAAATCCGATTGCAACCATCCAAGATTCCTTCACTCAATTCTCCAACACAAACTTCCGCTTGAAGATCAGAAATGCGAACACGGCCATATCCTCTGCTTCCATGCCCGCCAAGATAGTCGTACTGCAGCAACTGAAATCCTTCTTTCAAAAGATTAATATCCTCTATCGCTTCCTCTTCCGATTCTACATTATATATAATCCAAAGTGGAAAACGTGTCCCTCTTACCACCCGCTCAATCTGTCTTGGATTTGCTACTCCGCTAAGACGATTAATGGAATTTTCGAACTTTACTTCTGCTGGATAGTCTATGCCATATTTGCGCAACTCTTCAACATTTTCTGCAATCATATCCGTAAATATCAGACGGCTGTTATGCTTCTTTTCTTCTTTGGAATTGTCATCATTAGAAGCACCAAACAACCGCTTAATCTCTGGTGCATCCAGTTCAATCCTATTACCAGGATTTTTCTCTCTGTCATTATGAACTTCTGCCAGAAGCGTACGAAGTTTTCCCTTCAAACTGCTTCCCGGTATCATCGGATTCCCCGAATAAACATCTTTAATAACCGGCGAATCAATAGCTCCAATTGCTGAAAACCCCTCATTTCCACCTATATGTAACCCCGTCAATACTTCTATTGTTCCTGTTATCTCTAATTTTGCTTTCATCATTTCTCCTTACTCTCCTCCGTAATATTTGTGATACGCTACCAATGCCTCCACATAATGATAGTACAAAACAAAATGTTCCTTACTGTTTTCAATCCAGTCCACATAATCCATCATATGTGTTTTTTCAATAAATCTTTTGACTTCTTGATCTCTTCCTGCCTCATAAGCACATCGCACTTTATAATATTTCAAATCATACTGTACGTCTTCATCCAAATATTTCTCGCTGCTATGGACAACTCGATTATATAGCCCTGAAAGCATTGACAACATGCTTCTTAATTTTGATGTAGATATCATCTTGCCCTTTTTGCTGCTTCCTTTCAACTCAATTATAATTTTTTCCGCTTCTTCGACATACGTCTGTTTATTAAGTGTCCTTCCCATTATTCCATCTCCCTTGTTTTATAAGCATATAAATAGATTGCTGTAATCATTTGCCTTCTGTTTTCCTTATCTTTGAGCCATTGATAGATTTGTTCCGAGAATTGATATAGCCTTTCATGCTTTTCTTTATTTTTCTGTTCTTTTTGCTGTATTCTGCCTAAAAGATATGCTAACCGCGCTAAATTTATCTTTTGTTCAACCCCAGTATCGACTCCCTGAAACAGCTCAAGCATTTCATAAAGAAAGCTTCTGCCTTTATCCTGGTGGGCCTCAAAAAAGTCATTAAGTAATTTGTATTTTTCCCGGATAACTTTATTTTGAAACTCAGGCCACGAATATGTATTATCCTTTTCAAACAAGGTAACCGCATTTTTACCATCTACACTTTTTGCATAATCCTCCAGATCTCCAGTCATTTCAGCCATATTTGCAACAGGAAACTTGGAGTCATAAATTCCGATACCAGCAGAAAAGCTCAAACTGCCTTGTGTATATCTTTGGAAGCTTTCATATAGATCAAGAGAAAAGCCGATAATATCATCCCAGCTTCCAACAATAAAAAGATCATCACCTCCGGCATATACAACAACTGCTGTTCTTTTTCCCGTCTCTTTATCTACAATATAATTTTCTCCACACTCTAGCAAACTGTTGATATGTTTTTTAAAATACATGGACATTTTTCTTGAAAAAGTAGCTGTTCTGGAAAGAGTTACATATTTATCCTGTTCTGTTTTGTCTTCAAAACCGTGAATAAAACTCTTTCCAAGATCGTCAACATCCGCTCTTAAAATCGCAATCTTTTTGGTTCCTACTGCCTTTCCTTTTAAGTCTTCAAATGTTTCTTCCGAAGCATAATCTGCCACCCATAACTTTGTCACATGCAGTCCTGTATAAATTTGGTTTTTACCATATGTCTTTACATATCCCGGACTTTTCATTGCATTCAGGGTTTCTGCACGATCCATAAACTTAAGTACACAGCCAAAGGGTAATGGCAGACAATTTTCATCATCCTCCTGCATCACAACAAACAAGTCTTTCTTCAACAATTGTGAAGACATATTTTCCACCGCGGCACAAAAACTACACTTATCCGTTTGAACCAGTCTGTCTGACCGATGACAGATCTTGCACTCACGTTCATGATTTTCATTTTGTCTTTTATTCAGCCAAATCAATTCTTCCGCATTATATCGATGTAATTTCTTTTTAGATATCATCTCCGATACGGAATGAAATAGTTCTCCATAACTTCCAGCCGGCTGATTCATCAATGTATTCGCTGAACATTTCACGTAGCCAACTCCTAAGAATAAAGCAGTTTTAAAATTATCTAAGAACCAACGATTTGCCTTCTTTTCGAATATGTGGATTTTTTCTTCCGTTTCAGCCGTCCCCGGCAAAAGCATATAAGCATGTCCGCCACCAGAGTATAAAAGATTACACCTTGAAAGTCCTAAAGAAAAGAGCAGTTCATCAACACAGTGTTCCAACAATATTTCCAGATAAAAGGAACGTACTCGTAATGCCTTCAAAACTTTATCACTTGCAGTTGTATAAATAAATTCTTGTATGCCGGAAATATCCATGCTATATAAGAAAAACGCAGAGGTCTCATAAAAATCCTGACCTTTTTCAAAAAGAATCTGTTTATAATTCGTCTGACCTTTTTCCTTTAAATATGCATGAATACAGCTTCCGACTGCCGCTGTTAATTTTGAATGATCATATAGAGAAATATCTCCTCGCTCTTGTCTTGAAGTTGACGAGGGAACATATGTAAATACACTTTCTAACACTTCCTGGAAGGATTTTATAAAATCTTCATTATATTCCAATCCAGCCAGACAATCCTTTAATTTTGCCAGCACAGAATCATAAAACTCCGGGCCGCATGAGATTTTATTCTCGCCTGGATAAGCAATCTTTGTTCCCACATCCAATAATGACGGCGGATAATATTTTTCCTCTCTGTCGCCATTCATATGACTAAAAATACTGACCAGCGGAACTCCCTGCTCATATCCAAAGACATCCGTCTCTTCCCTTCGATCCAGTCCCACGGAAATGTTATCTGCGATATATGTAATATACGCAAGCGAATCTTCTTCTAACTTGGCATAAGCAAGTTCCTTTCCATGATGATACTGCACCTGGTCTAATATATCCTGATCCTTTATTCCCCCTTCCTCTTTTAACCATTTCTCGCCTAATAAACTATGCCTCTCCACTGCTCCTGCCCGATAAACAACTTTTCCCACATCATGCAGGAGACCTCCAAGAATTACTTTTACTCTCTCATCTGTCATACCCTACCTTCTTTCTATAAACCCCATTGCTCCCATTCCAAGAGCTGTTTTTATGCCGCACCCACTGAATTCACCAAATCGCAGCAGAAAATTTACTAAATTTGCAAGCATTTGCGAACCATGTGTTTTTAGCACTATTTCTCCCTGAAATCCCTTAACGCCAGTCCCTTCCAAATAAAATCTTCGTGTCTGGAGATTGTAATCCACAATTTCTACTTTCTCCATTATCTCTGCTAAAAGTTCTTCCCCTCCAAGCGACACTTGATAATCACAACTCTGGAATCGATTCAGCAGATTTTGAAAAATAAGTTTTATTTCTGGAAAGATCAAATACTTCCCTTGCCTTTTAAAAGAAACCGGCGTCAAAAATTTCACTTTACAGATTCTTGGAGACTCCTGAAAATAAGTCTTTTTCAACAGATCATCTATCGTAGTCTCTTCGCATTCCTTTTGAATAATCTGAATACATTCCTTTTGATCATTTAAATAAATCTCTCTAAGATTCGTATTTAACAAGCACTCTCCCAGCACTTCTCCCGCTTCATCTGTCAGAGTCTGAATATGCCATTCCCACTCTCCATTATTTTTCAACAGATATTGGCTGAAAGGTCGCATTTGTTCATCGTGCAGCTTTTCTGCATATTCGCCTTCCAATTGATCCATTAACCATCCATGAAAACGCGAAGCTTTATGAATGTTTATTTCATCACCAGATATTTGTAATATAATCTTCTTCATTTCCACATTTCCTACTAAAATAATTTTAGAATTACTATACATATTGTATATGAAAACACTTTATTTAGCAATTTTTATTTTACAATTCCACAATATATATTAAGCATAATACACAAAATGACCGCCTGCTCCAAAAAGCAAACGGTCATTTTGCATAACTGATATCTTCCGCCGGAACAGATAAGGTGTAGTCACCTTCCGACTGTCTTGTAAAATATAATATGTCACTCCCTCACCAGACTACAGATCACCTCGCAGTGCACCGTCTCGCAGAACTGATCCACCGCCGCCATCTTCTCCACCTGATACCCCGCCGCCTGGATCATCTCCAGGTCCCGGGCCAGGCTGGTCATCTTGCAGGAGATATACACGATCCGGTCTACGCCGTAGCTTAGGATCTTGGGCAGGGCCTTGGGATGGATCCCGTCTCGGGGCGGATCCAGCACGATCACGTCCGGTTTCTCCTCCAGTTCGTCCAGCACTTTAAATACATCGCCTGCTATGAATTTACAGTTGGAGATCCCATTTCTCCTGGCATTCTCCCGGGCGGCTTCCACCGCCTCTTCCACGATCTCCACTCCCACTACCTGCTTTGCCACAGGGGCCAGCACCTGGGCGATGGTCCCGGTGCCGCTGAAGAGATCGAACACCGTCAGGCCGTGGAGGTCTCCGATGTACTCCCGCACCGTCTCGTAGAGTACCTCCGCCCCTCTGGTGTTGGGCTGGAAGAAGGAGAAGGGTGTGATCTTGAACTCCAGCCCCAGCAGCTTCTCATAGAAATAATCCTGTCCCCAGAGAATCTTTGTCTCGTCGCTTTTCACCACATCTGACAGGGAATCGTTGAAGATATGGAGGATCCCCACGATCCTTCCCTCCAGCTTCAGATCCAGGAGCGCGCTCACCAGCGGTTCCAGGTCATAGCTTGCCTGGGTGGTGGTCACCAGATTCACCAGGATCTCCCCGGTGGTATCCCCCCGGCGAAGCAGCAGGTGCCGCAGATACCCGGTATGCTGCATTTTCCGGTAATAGCTGGCGCCCAGCTTCTGGAAATACTCCAGCACGCACATGAGGATCTGGTTCATATCTTCGTGCACCAGCTTACAGTCCGCCGCCGTCAGTACATCGTAGGTGCTTCCCTTCTTGTGGAGCCCCAGGGAAAGAGGACCGTCCTTATACTCATCTCCAAAGGAGAATTCCATCTTGTTGCGGTAGCCGAATTCCTTGGGGCTTGGCTTTACCCCCTGGAACAGGTACTCGCCCTCTACGGCCTCATCCATGATCCGGCGGATCTGGCCTTCCTTCATCTTCCGCTGCTCCTCGTAGGGCATGGTCTGATACATGCAGCCGCCGCAGGCCGGGAAGATCCCGCACACCGGCTCTCTCGTCTCCAGAGGGGATTGCTCCAGCACTTCCAGAAGCCGGCCCTCTGCGTTCCCTTTTTTAAACTTATTGACCGCGAACCGGACCTTCTGGCCGGGGATCCCATTTTTCACGATTACATACCGGTCCTCCTCCGGCACGTACACCATTCCTTTATTGGGGAAATCCACCCGCTGGATAACACCTTCACAGATCTGCCCTTTTTTCATACGCTCCAATACCTTTCTTTTTCTCAGGCTACTCTTTATAAACTGCGTTTAAGATCGTCCCTGCTTTCTCCACCCGGATATTGGGGAGACTCTTCACATACTGGTTAAACTGGGAGTAGCCGTAATCGTTGATCCGGAAATCTTTATATTTCTCATAGACCCGGTTCCCCAGGGTACTAAGCTCAATGCCGCTCTTTCCCGCGTCCTTCACGATCCTGGTCACATACCGGTCGATATCCGCTTTGTGCCCTTCGTCTTCCTTCAGGGTGACGGACACGATGCTGCCCCGCTTCACCATCTGGATCCGCCTGAATTCCTCCAGGAACTTGGACAGCATATTGTAGCCATAGCTTCGCACGTCAAAATCCGGATACAGGCTGACCAGGCGGCTTCCCACCTCACCAAGGCCGGTGGTCTTATTATTGTCCTGGTTCTCGATGATCATCTTGATCACCGCGTCCTCGATCTTCTCTTTGCTCAAGGTGTCGTGGGTCTCCTGGTCCCCTCCCGGCTCCTGCTCGCTGAGCAGGTTCTCCAGGATGGTGAACTTATCGCAGGCCTTGCGGAAAGGCTCCGGCGTCTTGTTCTCCCCCATGCCGATCACCGTCTTGCCGCTCTCTCTTAACCGGCTCACCAGCCGGGTGAAATCGCTGTCGCTGGATACGATGCAGAACCCGTCTACCGCGTTGGTGTACAGGATGTCCATGGCGTCGATGATCATGGCCGAATCCGTGGCGTTCTTCCCCTGGGTGTAACTGAACTGCTGGATGGGCGTGATGGAATTCTTCAGAAGCTCATCCTTCCAGCTGGAGTGCTGGGTGCTGGTCCAGTCCCCGTAGATCCTTTTGTAAGTGATATTCCCATACCTGGACAATTCTGTCAGTATGGGTTTGATATATTTCGCGGAAACGTTGTCTGCGTCGATCAGCAGCGCAAAATACTGTCCGTCCATAGTCCCTTCTTATCTCCTCTCCTGTCCGCCAAAACTTCTCAGATAAAAAGCAGGCAAGATGCCTGCTTTTCTCTCACTGTTTGGTTGGCCCGTCCTATACCTGGTCTTCCTCGTTGAAGAAGTCGTCGTCGAAATCATCCTCGAAGTCTTCCTCGAAATCTTCCAGATAATCCGGGGTAAAGAAGCAGTATACCGCGTACGCGATGGCTGCGATGGCCGCTACCGCTCCTACGATGGCGAGAACCCACAGAACGGTCTTGCACTGTTTGTCCTCTTCCTTTTTATTTACCAGTTCGCTTAACTTTGTTGCCGCAATAAGATCCTCAACCTTACTCATGCTCCCACATCCTTTCTCCTGCCTGCCGCAAGCTCAATTATTGTTCTTATTATATCACTAAAATTTTCAGATTACTACCTATTTATTCGAAAACATGGAAATTCTCTAAATCTTCTGCAATCGTGCAAATGCAGCGAACATTTTCTTGGTCCCGGGCCCGTCGAAATCTACGGTCACTTCGTAATCCCGGCCTCCTTCCACGATGTTTATCACCGTGCCGTCGCCAAACTTCACATGGCGCACCCGGTCTCCCACCTGATAGTCCAGGCTTCCGGAGGGGCTGCCGAATTGTTTCCCCTGCTGCAGCCCGGCAAATGCTTTGGTGTGGAAGGCCTGTCTGGCCTGCTGGTACGCGCTGTGGGATTTGGCCATCTTCCTGGATCCTTCCTCCTGGTCCTCCTTGTGGAACACGGCGCCTGTGGACAGAAGCTCCAGAGGGATCTCCTTCAGGAACCGGGACATTTTGTTATACTGGGTCTCGCCCCGGACCATCCTTCTCCTGGCGCAGGTCAGGGTCAGCTTCTCCTGGGCCCGGGTGATCCCCACGTAGCACAGCCGCCGTTCTTCTTCCACCTCTTCCGGGTCGTCGGCGGTGATGGTGAGATAGCTGGGGAAGAGCCCGTCCTCCATCCCCACCAGATATACATGGGGGAATTCCAGCCCCTTGGCGCTGTGCAGGGTCATCAGTACCACATAGTCGCTGTTTTCGTCCAGGTCGTCGATGTCCGCCACCAGAGCCACTTCCTCCAGGAACCCGCTTAAAGTGGCCGGCTCGTCCTGCTCCTGGCAAGCCTCCTCATAGGCCGCGATCTTGTTGCGAAGCTCGTCGATATTTTCCAGCCGGGCCTCCGCCTCTTCCGCATCCTCTGCCTGCAGGCTCTCTATGTACCCGGTCTCCTCCAGGATCTCCTGCAGAAGGTCCGAGATGGTCATCTCCTGGGCGTCCCGTTTAAAATGCTCCATCAGCGCCGCGAAGGACTCAAGCTTGGAGAGTCCCCTGCCGATGTCCGGGATCAGGTCCGCTCCCAGAAGGGCCTCATAGAATCCCATCTCCCGGCGGGCGGCATACTCCTGCACCCGGTTGATGGAGGTCAGGCCGATCCCCCTTCTTGGCACGTTGATGATCCGGCGCACCGCCAGGTCATCCTGGGCGTTGTCCACCGTTTTCAGATAGGCCAGCAGGTCCTTGATCTCCCGGCGGGCGTAGAAATTAATGCCTCCTACGATCTTATAGGGGATGCCGGCCGTCACAAACTTCTCTTCAAACATCCGGGACTGGGCGTTGGTGCGGTACAGGATGGCATGGTCGCTGTAGTTACCCTCCCCTGTCTTCACCTGACGGCGGATATCATCCACCACGTACTCCGCCTCATCGTAGGCAGTGTCAAACTGGCGGAACTCAATGGCCTCTCCTTTGCCGTTCTCCGTCCACAGGGACTTGTCCTTCCGCCCTTTATTATGGCGGATCACACCGTTTGCCGCCTCAAGGATGGTCTCTGTGGAGCGATAATTCTGCTCCAGCTTGATCACCCTGGCATCTGGAAATACTTTCTCAAAGTTCAGGATATTCTGGATGTTGGCTCCCCGGAACTTGTAGATGGACTGGTCGTCGTCCCCCACCACGCACAGGTTCCGATACTTGCCTGCCAGCAGCCGCACCAGCTCAAACTGCACCGTGTTGGTGTCCTGGTACTCATCCACCATGATATAGCGGAACCGCTCCTGGTAGTAGTCCAGCACCTCCTTCTGGGTCTGGAACAGCTGCACCGTCTTCAGCAGCAGATCGTCAAAATCCAGGGCGTTGTTGGCCCGCAGCTGCCGCTCGTACTCGCCGTAGACCTCCGCCACCTTCTTCCGGCCAAAATCTCCTCCTGCCTCAAGCATCAGCTCCTCCGGCGTCATCAGTTCATTTTTGGCCCTGGAGATGGCGGACAGTAAGCTCCGCTCCCGGTAGATCTTGGTGTCCACCTCCAGAAGCTTGCACACGTCCTTCATCAGCGTCTTCTGATCGTCGGTATCATAGATGGTAAAATTGGTGGCATAGCCAAGAGCCTCAATATGCCGCCGCAGGATCCGCACGCACATGGAGTGGAAGGTGCTCACCCAGATGCTCTCCGAGCCAAAGCCCACCAGGTTGTCCACCCGCTCCCGCATCTCCCCGGCCGCCTTGTTGGTGAAGGTGATGGCCAGGATATTCCAGGGATTGACCCCTTTCTCCTTGATCAGGTACGCGATCCTGTGGGTCAGCACCCGGGTCTTCCCGGAGCCTGCCCCCGCAAGAATCAGAAGCGGTCCTTCTGTGTGAAGCACCGCCTCTTTCTGTCTGTCATTCAATGTATCGTAAATGCTCAAATCTAACCGTTCCTTTCCTCTTCTCGTCTGGTCATGATCTCGTGTTCTTTCTGGATCTCATCGTGGAGCGCAAGGGACGTCCATTTCCGGTTGGCCTCCGTCACCACTGCCTTCAGCCCCACCTGTACCTTTTCCTTGCGCATCAGGAAAATGGCCTTGTCCAGCATGTCCTCCGTCTCTGCCTGGATCACCAGCATCTCCTCCGGGAAGCCTTCTCCTTCATAGATCTCCGGCTCTTTCTTCGGCTTCTCAAGCCCGGTCAGAGCTCCCACCGGCCAGAGATATTCCGCCCGGTCCACTGCCCGGACCTGGAATCCCAGGAAGCCAAAGATCATCCCCAGTTTGCGCCCTTTTGGCGTTCCCTTCAGGTTATAGCAAAGTACTACTGATTTCATTGTCTCTCCTTCTTCCTTCTACCGAAGCTCTCGTAGCGCTTTCTCCACCCAGGCCTTGTCCTCCTGGTAGGTGACGCCGAACCACTGGTCGTGAGACCAGAGCACCTTTACCCGGATCTGCCCGGCCCGCAGCAGTTCATCGATGATGTTGGGCAGGAGATATTCTCCCTTCCCATCTTCTTCCACCTCTTCCAGGAAACGGGCGAATCCCGTCTCCAGAATGGGGAAGATCTCCGGCGTCAGCCCCCACATATTCATGGATACCGGCCGGCTTACATCGATGGGTTTTCCACCTTCTTCCGTCTCCACCGCCGCGCCCTCCGGGGTCTTCACAATGTGATGGGTCTCTGTGATATCCGCAAGGAATCCCTCCTGGTCCACGTCGCACACGCCGCGGGTAACGCCGCCATTTACACTTAGGGTATTTCCCAGGACAAACCCTACCATGCAGAAGTCCAGCTTTCCTTCCGCCGGTTCCCGGGGCGCTGTCAGATAGGCATAGGCCTCCCGGTATGCTTCTTTTCCATAGTAATCATCGGAATTGATCACCAGGAAGGGCTCATGGACCGCATCCCTGCAACAGAGAATGGCCTGACCGGTTCCCCAGGGCTTCGCCCGCCGGTCCGCCTTCTCCCGGTATGCCTCCGGCACATCCTGGATCTCCTGATATACATAAACCGTTTCCACCTGTTGTTCGATCCGATATCCGATCCGTTCCTTGAATGCTTCTTCCAGGTCCTTGCGGATCACGAACACAACCTTGTCAAATCCGGCCTCCAGCGCGTCCTCAACCGCGTAATCCACGATCACTTCCCCGTTGGGTCCAACCTGCGCCAGCTGCTTGATCCCGCCATAACGGCTGCCGATCCCGGCTGCCATCACTACTAACGTTGCTTTTCCCATCTTGGTTCTCCTTTTCTTTTCCCCTACTCTTCCATGGTTTCCCGTATCATTTCCTTGATCTCATTTACAGAGCCCCAGTCCGGCACGGTTACGTACAGGGGACTGCTGCTGTAGGAGTAGCAGTACTGTTTCGTGCTGTCGTCCCCGGTGGCCGCCACCGACTGGATCTCCCATCCTTCCATATCGTCCAGCTGCATCCGGATCAGAGATTTGATCTGGGCTTCTGACATGTTGGTCTCCGCATTTCCGGTCACACTGTCGATCATTCCATTTGCCCGGAACAGAATCATGGGGGATATAGCCTTCTTGATCAGTCCGGTAAGAAGGGCCTGCTGGTTTTTCCCTCTCTGATTGTCTCCGGTGGTAAGGGCTTTCCGCTCCCGCACGAAGGCCAGCGCCTCTTTGCCGTTAAAATGATTCTTTCCTTCCTGTACCTCCACGATCGCTCCGGACGCCTTCCCGGTGGTAAACGCAAGTTCCGATTCCACATCTACGCCGCCCATCACGTCCACAATCTCCTCCACAGAGGTAAAGTTTACCCGCACATAGAAGGGAATCTCCGTCTCGTAGAGATTTTCCAGCGTGGCGATCGAAGTATCAATCCCGTAGATCCCCGCATGGGTCAGCTTGTCATTCTGCCCCTCTGACACGCCGGGGATCTGGATATAGTAATCCCTTGGCGTGGTGGTCAACAGGATCTTATGGGTGCGCGGATTGATAGTGGCGATCAGGTTGACATCGCTGCGGCTCTCCTGGGTGATCTCTCCATATACGTCAATCCCGCTGATATAGACGTTAAAAGGCTCCTCTGTCACTGGGAGCATATGTTCCGCTTCATAGGCTCCGCTCTCTTCCCCTGTGGCGATCTCATCCAGCGCCGCGTTCACCTTCAATGAGTACAGCCCCAGCACCACCAGAAGAGCGCTGACCAGAACAGAGAGGACTCTCCCTCCGCCCTTTCTGCCCTGGCGCTTCATCTTCCGCTTCTGAAGGATCCTGACAAAAAGCAGCAAAAATAATAAAATCACTGCCAATCCGGCCATGTACTTCCACGGAAGAACGCCAAGGAGCAGCATGGCGCCCATAAGAAAGACAGAAGAAACCAGCTGGATCAGCCACAGGACACGATTAAACCCTCCTGTCTTCACCGGCTGCTTATCGCTCCGTTTCCTCTTGCTCCGGGCATCCTCGTCCCGGCGTCTTCTGTTCCTTCTGGGAGATTTCCCACCCTCGATCTGATGGGATTTGATGTATTTTAACTGATCACGGTATTCCATGTCGTTATCCTTTCTCTTCTTAGTGAGAGTATAACCCATTTTGTCGAAACTCTGCAAGTGGGGACGTGGTATTTTTAAAAATACCACGTCCCAGATTAAAAATACCCTGTCCCTTTTTGACGGATCCGCGCAATTTCGGCCTTGTGCCCCGCGTCATCCAGAGGTGTTTCCAGATAAAACGGCAGATGCCGCAATCTGGGATGTGTGATCACCTGCATCAGCGCCTCCATGCCGATTTCTCCCTCGCTGGTGACCGCATGGCGGTCTTTATGCGACCCAAAGGGCATCATGCTGTCATTGAGATGGACTGCTCTTAGAAGATCTAATCCCAGGACCTCATCGAACTCCTGCAGCACTCCATCCAGGTCATGGACGATATCGTATCCTGCCGCAAATACATGGCAGGTGTCCAGACAGATCCCGATCCGCTCAGGATGTTTCGCCCCGTTTCGTATCTCCCGCAGCTGCTCAAAGCGATCTCCGATCTCGGTGCCTTTTCCTGACATGGTCTCCAGCAGCACCGTGATCTTCTCCTGCCCTGTAATCGCCTGGTCAAGGCCCCGGATAATATTTGCGATGCCCTGCTCCACGCCAATCCCGGTATGGCTTCCCGGATGGAATACCAGGTTCTCGATCCCAAGCCTGTCCATCCGCGCCACATCCTCCCGGAGTACCATGCAGGCGAATTCATAAACCTTCTCTTTGTCGCTTGCCAGATTCATGGTGTAAGGCGCATGGGCAAGAAGCGGGCCAAGACTGTTTTCTTGCCGGATCTTCTGAAAATGTTCCACCTCTTCGCCGCCGTATTCCCGATAGCCGGAACCTCTGGGATTCCGGCTGAAAAACTGCATGATATCTGCCTGCATATTCACTGTATTTTCCGCTGCCGCCGCGATTCCCTTCGCGATAGACATATGCGTTCCGATGATCATATTTTCTCTCCTTCTCACAAGTAGGGACGTGGTATTTTCAAAAATACCACGTCCCAGATTGAAAAAACCCTGTCCCTTTTTGAAAAAACTTATTCGCCAAGGCCGCTCTCAACGGCCTCGACCATGGCTTTCATAGCCTCTTCTTCGTCCTCGCCGTCACAGATCAGCACGATCTCGTCCCCGGACTTGATACATGCGCCCAGAACACTGAGCACGCTTTTGGCGTTGGCGTTCAGCATATTGTCATACTCGAACATAACCTTACATTTATAATTGCTGGCCGTGTTGCAGAAGATTCCGGCCGGCCGCAGATGTAATCCTGTTGGATTATGGATCTTGATCTTTTGTCTTAACATAACCCCATCCGTCCTATTCTTTCTCCTGTAATTCGATCTTCACTCTCACATCAGCTTCCAGAGCACAGTCATCCGGCAATTCCACATTCACCGGAACGGTATAAGAACCCTGCTCTGTATACTGGCTCAGATCGATGCTTACCTTCCGCTCCAGACTTAAATTATTCAAGGTCTCCCGCGGTCCCCGGACATGGATCTCCAAAGCCTCGGTCTGATCATAAGTCAAAACCAGATCTTCTGAGAGTTGTTCAACGATCACCGCGCTTGGCAGTACATCGAATGCTTTCGTCCCGTCCTTCTCCACAGCAATGATCACCGCGACGGAACCAGCGTTCTCATCTGCCAGATTTACATCTTCCGGAATATAATCGGAAATGTCTACCACCTGCTCCGTCTTCTTCGTAAGCCCGGACAGTTCCAGCGCCTCTGCCGGTATCTGGATCTCAGAGATACCCCTTAACGCTTTCTCGCTTCCGGAAATCAGGATTTCCTCAGGCTCATAGGTAATCCCGGTAAATTCATAACCTTCTGCCGCCTGGATCTTAGAGGTATCAAAGATCACTGGAACACTTCGGGTCTGATACAGCTTCACACTGACAGACACGCCTTCATCTCCCAGGTTGTTGCTCAACAGTGACTGATCGATCTCGTCTCCCTCTTCATCATAGAGAACCAGCTGAGAAGCAAGCACACTATCCTGAGACAAGCCAGATACACTGACACTTGCCTCCACCCTGTCGATCTGATCCACCACGGATTTTGGCCCGCGGACAGATACATTCTCCGGAACTGCGTTGATCTCACCCAATACATATCCATCCCGTACTGTTCCCGTAGTCTTTGGTACGATCGGGAAATTCTTCAGTTCTTCATCTTCCAGTTTTACCTGGAGGTTGCGGGGATAAGCTTCTGCTTCTACAGCATCATATCCTGCCACAGTAACTGTGATCGGGATCTGCGTCTTTAATGTCAGTTCCCGCATATCCGCGGTAGCCGTGATATCCGACTTCTGGATCCGGTTTAGGATCTTCCGCCGGGCTGTCACCGTGACATCCACCGCCTGTGTATTATCCACGATCTGAAATGTCTGTTGTTCCTCCGCCAGGACCTCCTGATTGATCACCGTCACCGGAACATCCTGATAAGTCACGCTTGTAACCGGGTCGTCAATATTAACCACCATCAGCCAGAGCAGGCCGGCTGCCAGGAAGGCTAATATCTTAAGGCCCAGATTATTCATCAGGCTTGTCTTCATGTTTATGCCTTCCTTTCCACCAGGCCGCAAGTCCCCTGGTCTCTGTCTTCCTGTTTCTGATATCTTCCAGCTTCTCTCGAAGCTGCTCTCTTGTCACATCCCTCTCAAGCTGTCCTCCCTGAGCGACGGAAACCTTGCCGGTCTCTTCTGAAACCACCACGATCAGCGCATCGCTGACCTCGCTCATTCCCACAGCAGCTCTGTGCCGGGTTCCCAGGTCTTTGCTCAGTCCCATATTGTCAGAGAGGGGGAGATAACAGGTGGCCGACACGATCCGGTCCCCCCTGATAATGATCGCCCCATCATGGAGCGGTGTGTTATGTTCAAAAATATTCATCAGGACCTGCATGGAAACCAGACAGTCCATACGGATCCCCGTGCTCTCATACTCGGTCAGCCGGATAGCCTGCTCTACCACGATCAGGGCGCCGGTCTTCACCCGCCCCATATTGTAGCATGCGTCGATAATATTATCCTCCGTCTCCTCGCTGAAGCGGATATAGTCCTTCCCTACTTCCAGCGGGACAACCGAACTTAAGAACTTTTTCTCTCCCAGTTTCTCCAGGCCTCTTCTCAGTTCCGGCTGGAATACCACGATCGCCGCAGTAGCAATGACGGTAACCGCGTTCCGGGCCACATAGAGAATGGTATTCATCTGGAAAACAGCGGCAAATACAATAAACACAACAAGAACAAGAATACCCTTCAACAGCATCCATGCCTTGGTATTCTTGATCCAGATGATCATCTGGTAAATCAAAAAGGTGAGGATCAGGACTTCCAGCACGTCTGTAAAACGGATCTCCGGAAAATAAAACCCGGAAACACGTTCCAAAAATGCTGATATCTGTCGTTCCATTCTCTCACCTCCCCTTTCCGGCCAGCATTGCCGTCAGTTCTTGATTTAAAAAGCTATTATTTATCCAGGCTCAGATCGTTCTTCAGACTCTGAGTCAGAAGCATCTTATCAATTTCCTCCATATCGTGCCGCTTCGCAGATGGTCCTTTCTTAGGCATTGGACGTTCTTTTCTGCTCTTCTCAGGCGCTTCCGCCTTGCGGACCCTTCCGGCTCTGCGCCGTACCTCTCTTGGATCAATGATCTCCGTCTCCTGACGCTCGTTAATCCGTTTCACCGTTTTCTCCGGTGTCGCCACAGAAAGCTTCGGCACTGCCTTTACATAATAATAATATTCATCATCTTCATACTGAAGATTCTCACTTCTGGTATAATCCACAGAGAAGAAAAACAATTCCAGGATCAGTCCGATGACCACTGCCGCGATATTTCCCAGGATCAGGGAAACATAGGAAGTATGTACGCCAAGGGCAATATCCCCGATCACAATCAGAAGGATATTGGCAACTGCTCCCACCCCAATGGCGATCTTCCAGGCATGGTCCATGGCCTGCCGGCGCAGGGTATACACCAGAAGGAAGCAAATGATGAAGGCTACGATCACGATCCACATCTCCTTATTCTGGAACACCTGCTTCACATAAGCGGAAATCTGTCCCATCAGGCCTTCCGCTCCTTCTCCTTCCATACCCGCGGCTGCGGTCTTCACATATGCCATCATGTAATAAACAATGGTTCCGCAGGAGATAGCGATGAGACAGATAGGCCCGGTCACCAGCGCATACGCCACCGGGATCACGTAAGGGATCTTCAGCATAAACGCGATAGGCGTCAGCAATACCACCATAGCCATCTTGGGCGTCAGCCGGAAGTAGAAAATATACATGATCAAAAATACCATGGCTGTTACCGCCAGCGCTCCCAGCGATACCGCGTACATGTGGGCCAGGATCAGCGCCGTCGCCGCCAGCACCGTGATGATCGGCGGGAAGAAGGTACAGATGATCGACAGGGCCAGCGTGGCCACCGGCGAAGCTGCCGCCGACAGGAATCCCACATTGTCATTGATCAGATAGAACGCCGCCAGCGCAACAACAAACTGAACCGCTTTATCAAAAATTCTGGAATGGGAAGCGTAAAGTTCCTGCAGCCTTCCCCGGATCACAAATATACTGTCCATCTATTTCCTCTCCTTTTCATACATCTTAAGTAATCTCGTCAGATTATGATTGTACTTCTTTACTCTCTGCCGCGCCTGTCTGTGATTGCGGTTATACACATGGCTGGTCACCACCGCGTATGCGATCACCAGCACAAAATAACCAACCACCGCGACAAGCCCCAGGGTGATCAGAAGGCCTGCGGACATCTTGCCCAGCAGAGAATCCAGGCCCGCCAGGACAATCAGCGCCCCCAGACAGACATAGCCAATCGTCACCCAGAGAATGGAACAGATTACATGAAGAGACACATAATCCTTCCGGTAATACTCGCTGATCTTGAAATCTTCCTTTCCCTCTTTCTTCTCATAAAAGGCAAGTTTCGTCATCAGTTTTATTTTCCGCTCGTCTAACATGACACACCTCAAAATCAAATTTTCGTCATTTACCCATCATTTTTAGTATAACAAATCTCAGTATCCTTGTCCAATACTTATAGTTAAAAAATAGACTTTTTCCGCCCCCGCCTCCTTCAGCGCCTTTGCCGCCGCGCTGATAGTATTCCCGGTGGTGTAAATGTCGTCCACCAGCACGATGACCGCGCCTTTTTCCAGTGGCTCCGACACCCGGAAGGCGCCCAGAAGATTCTGCCTCCGGTCCCGGTGCCCCAGCTTCTTCTGCGGCGTGGTATAACGGACCCTTCGCAGTAGCTTATCTCTCACAGGGATCCCGGTGAGGCGGCCAAGTTCCCGGACCAGGATCAGCGCCTGGTTGTAGCCTCTCTGCCGTTCTTTCCTTGGGTGCAGAGGAATCGGGACCAGAAAATCCGGCGCCCATCTATGGAGTTCTTCTTCAAACCGGCCCGCAAGCTCCCGGGCGTAATAAGCCCCAAACGCCCGCTGATTGTGGAATTTAAACCGGTAAATGGAGTTGCTCACTGGTTTCCTGTGCAGCCACAGGCCGTATCCCCTGTCATAGTAATGATGTGTATGCCCGCAGTCCGCGCAGTATTCCTCCTCATTCCCGGCAAGAGGCTGACCGCACTTCATACACCGGGGCTCCTCCACCACAAGCCGGTTGATCTTCTTCCTGCAGGAAGGGCAGATCCCCCGCCGGAAAGCCCGGCCGCAGAAAGGGCACACCTCCGGCCACAGCAACTTCAGAAAAAATGTTTTTATTTTTTTCACTCAAATTCCCGGATCCGTTCGGCCAGGCTGGTATTGCGGTCCCGCTCCTCTGTGTTGCGGATCATTTCCCGGAATACCGCGTCGCTCCCCACTAATGTAACGCATTTTCTCGCCCGGGTCACCGCGGTGTAGAGAAGATTCCTGTGATATAACTGCCGCGGCCCCTGGAGCAGCGGGATCACCACCGCCGGGTACTCGCTCCCCTGAGATTTATGTATGGTAATGGCATAGGCCAGTTCCAGCTCTTCCAGAAGCTGGAAAGGATAAGTTACCAGCCGGTGCTCGTCGTATTCCACCGTCAGAGTCTCCTCATAGGAATTGATCTGGCGGATGATCCCCATATCTCCGTTGAAGATCCCAAGCCCCTTGTCCACCGTCATTCCATACCGGGTGCGGATCTCCCACTCCAGCTGATAATTGTTCTTGATCTGCATCACCTTGTCCCCTTCCCGGAACAGCCGGTCTCCGTAAGCTCTCTCCTGCTTTCCTTCCTCCGGCGGATTCAGATACTGCTGCAAGATCTGGTTCAGCCGCTCCACTCCCAGAAGACCTTTGCGCATAGGCGTCAGCACCTGGATGTCATAAGGCCTGGCGTCTACGTAAGGAGGAAGCTTCTTCTGGATCAGGGTGATCAGGACGCTGATGATCACATTGGGATCCTGCCGTTTCAGGAAAAAGAAATCCCGGCTCTTATTATCCAGGGTCACCTCTTCTCCCCGGTTGATCTTATGGGCATTGATGACGATGTCACTCTCTCCGGCCTGCCGGAAGATCCGGGTCAGCATCACCACCGGGAAGCAGTGGGAATCGATAAGGTCCTTCAGCACACTCCCCGGCCCCACGCTGGGCAGCTGATTCCGGTCTCCCACCAGGATCAGCCGGGTGCCCGGGATCACTGCCTTCAAAAGCGCGTGCATCAGTGGCAGATCCACCATGGACATCTCGTCGATGATCAGCACATCCGTCTCCAGCGGATTCTCTTCATTCCTGTTAAATCCGCCCCGTCCTTCTTCTTCCGGATTGCCGTTTACCTCCAGCAGACGGTGGATGGTCTGGGCCTCATAACCGGTGGCCTCTGTCATCCGCTTGGCCGCCCGCCCGGTGGGCGCCGCAAGAAGAATATCCATCCCCTCACTCTGGAAGAAATGGATCATGGCGTTGATGGTAGTGGTCTTCCCGGTCCCCGGCCCTCCGGTGAGGATCAGGATCCCCCGGCGGGCCGCCTCCGCCACTGCTTTCCTTTGCATCTCGTCCAGGGCAAGCCCCGCGTTCTCTTCAATGGCTCCGATCCGGCGGGAAAGCGCCTCCTCGTCCACCTGGCAACAGACGTTCAGGTCATGGAGCATCTTGGCTGTGTTCAGTTCCAGGTAATAATAGTGAGCGGCATAAACCCGGGTTCCGTCCGCCCCTTCCTTCATGACCACCTTTTTCTCCATGGCCAGATCCATCAGGTATTTCTCAATATGCTGGATCTGCACCCCCAGAAGGTTTCCCGCCCGGGCCAGCAGATCGCCCTGCCGGAGATAGACATGGCCTTCCCCCACGCTCTGGAGAAGAGTATAAAAAATGCCGCTGCGGATACGGTAATCAGAATCTGTGTGGATCCCCACCCGGGCAGCGATCTCGTCGGCGGTCTTGAAGCCTACCCCCGCCACCTGGTCCGCCAGCTGGTAAGGATTCTCTTCGATGATCCGGTACACATTGGCCCCGTAGTGCTGATAGATCTTCACCGCCAGCGCCGTGGTGATCCCGTATTTCTGCAGGAAGATCATGGCCTGGCGCATTTCTTTCTTCTCTTCCACCTGAACGGCGATCTCCCGGGCCTTGCGCTCGCTGATCCCTTTGATCTCCGCCAGCCTCTCCGGTTCCTCCTCGATGATCCGGAAGGTGTCTTCCCGGAACTTCTTCACGATCCGCCCAGCCAAAGCGGCTCCCACGCCTTTGACGGCGCCGGAGCCAAGATAACGTTCGATGGACATCAGATCTTCCGGTTCGCACAGCTTCGCGCTGTCCACCTGGAGCTGGGTCCCGTACATCTTGTGAACGGTGAACTCTCCGGTCAGTTCCAGAAGTTCTCCCTCCTCAATGTAATGGAACTTCCCCACGCAGGTCAGATCCCCATCTTCATTATTCAGATTGAATACCGTGTACCCGTTGTCCTCATTGCGGTACACAATGTGTTCTACATATCCTTTGATCGTTTCCATTTATCTCATCAGTATTCTTTCCGCCCGCTCATAAATTCCACAAACTGCCCCGTCCCGATGGCCACTACCTTCATGGGATCTTCCGCGGTCATGGTGTTGATGCCTGTCCGCTCCTCGATCAGCTCTTCCAGTCCCCGGAGC
The DNA here is from genome assembly GCF_900312975.1 of Massilistercora timonensis. Lineage (NCBI taxonomy): Bacteria > Bacillati > Bacillota > Clostridia > Eubacteriales > Massilistercora > Massilistercora timonensis. Next base: position 573,586 of record NZ_LT990039.1, read on the forward strand.
ATGGAGCCTCCTCCGGTAAGGACGATCCCCCGGTCCAGGATATCCGCGGAAAGCTCCGGCGGCGTGCGCTCCAGCACGCTGATCACCGCCTCCACGATCTGTCCGGTGGTCTCCCGCAGGGCTTCTTCTGTCTCGGAAGAAGTGACCGTCACCGTCTTGGGCAGACCGGTGACCAGGTTCCTGCCCCGCACCTCCACCGCTTCCTCTTCGATCAGCGGATAGGTGGTCCCGATCTTGATCTTGATATCCTCCGCGGTACGCTCGCCGATCAGCAGATTATGCTTCTTGCGCATGTACCGCACAATGGCCTCGTCAAAGTCGTCCCCGGCAAGCTTGATGGAAGTGTTCACCACCGTTCCCCCCAGGGAGATCACCGCGATATCCGTGGTGCCGCCGCCGATGTCCACGATCATATTGCCGCAGGGCCTGGAAATATCAATGCCTGCGCCGATGGCCGCCGCCACCGGTTCCTCGATCAGGTTCACCTCCCGGGCTCCCGCCGCGTAGGTAGCCTCTTCTACCGCCTTTCTCTCAACCTCTGTGACACCGCTTGGCACGCAGATGCTGATCCTTGGCTTCTTAAACGTCCGCTTGCCCATGGCCTTCTGGACAAAATATTTGATCATCTTCTCTGTCACGGTATAATCGGAGATCACGCCCTGTCTCAAAGGCCGGATCGCCACAATATTCCCCGGGGTCCTGCCCAGCATAAGGCGGGCCTCCTCCCCGATGGCCTTGATGGCGTTGGTATCCCGGTCAAACGCCACAACCGACGGTTCCTTTAAGATCACGCCCTTGCCCCGCACATAGACAAGGATGCTGGCTGTCCCCAGATCAATTCCAATATCTACCGACATTTACAATTCCCCTTCCATCCTGCGATCTGTCTTATTTATCATCTTCTTCATCAAATCTCTTCTTTTGTCTGAAACCCGGACTGCGTCTACACTCCGGGTTCCTGAAATCCTATTATAAGCATATTTGGGGAAAATGGAAACCCCTTATTCCTTAATTCTTTCTGAAACGGGCTGCGCACATGTCGGGAAAACGCCCTATCTGTCGAGCATTGCGCGGATGTATTTCCCCGTGTAGGACTGGGGACAGTCCGCCACTTCCTCCGGCGTTCCCTGGACGATCACCGTTCCGCCGCCGTCGCCGCCCTCCGGCCCCATATCAATGATATAGTCCGCCGTCTTGATCACATCCAGGTTGTGCTCGATCACGATCACCGTATTGCCGTCCGCCGCCAGACGGTGAAGGATCTCCGTCAGCTTGTGCACATCGGCAAAATGAAGTCCTGTGGTGGGCTCGTCCAGGATGTAAATGGTCTTCCCGGTGCTCCGCTTACTCAGCTCCGCCGCCAGCTTGATCCGCTGGGCCTCGCCTCCGGAGAGCTCTGTGGAAGGCTGGCCCAGCCGGATATAGGAAAGCCCCACGTCATAGAGGGTCTCCATCTTCCTCCGGATGCTGGGCACATGGTCGAAGAAGTGAAGGGCTTCCTCCACCGTCATGTTCAGCACGTCATAAATGCTCTTTCCCTTGTATTTTACCTCCAAAGTCTCCCGGTTATACCGCTTCCCGTGACAAACCTCACAGGGCACGTACACGTCCGGCAGGAAATGCATCTCGATCTTCAGGATGCCGTCCCCGCTGCAGGCCTCGCAGCGGCCGCCCTTCACGTTGAAACTGAACCGGCCCTTCTTGTAGCCTCTGGCCTTGGCGTCCGGCGTGGCCGCGAAAAGATCCCGGATCAGGTCGAAGACGCCGGTATACGTGGCCGGATTGGACCGGGGCGTCCGCCCGATGGGAGACTGGTCGATGGCGATCACCTTGTCCAGCTGCTCCATCCCCTTGATATCCTTGTGCTTCCCGGGAATGGTCCGGGCCCGGTTCAGTTCCCTTGCCAGCCGCTTGTACACGATCTCATTGATCAGGGAACTCTTGCCGGAACCGGAGACGCCGGTAACGCAGGTCATGATCCCAAGAGGGATCTTCACGTCGATATTCTTCAGGTTATTTTCCCTGGCCCCGGTCACCTTAAGCCACCCTGAGGGCACAGCCCGGTGATCCGGCACCGGGATCTTCTTCCTGCCGCTTAAGTAAGCGCCGGTGATGGAATCCGGATTAGCCATGATCTCCTGAGCCGTCCCGGCGGCCACCACTTCTCCCCCGTGCTCTCCCGCGCCGGGACCGATGTCTACGATATAGTCCGCCTCCCGCATGGTGTCCTCGTCATGCTCCACCACCAGGACCGAATTCCCCAGATCCCGCAGGTGCTTCAAGGTGGCAAGAAGCTTGTCGTTGTCCCTCTGATGAAGGCCGATGCTGGGCTCATCCAGAATGTAGGCAACCCCCACCAGCCCGGAGCCGATCTGCGTGGCCAGCCGGATCCGCTGGGCCTCGCCGCCGGACAGGGTGCCGGTGGCTCTTGACAGCGTCAGATAGTCAAGCCCCACATCCATCAAAAACCTGATCCGGGCCTGGATCTCCTTTAAGATCTGGCCTCCGATCAGCATCTGCTGCTTGTTCAGTTTCAGCTTCTGCAGGAATCCCTGCAGCTTTTCCACAGAAAGAGCCGTCACTTCGGCGATATTCTTCCCTCCTACCGTCACCGCCAGGGCCTCCGGCTTCAGCCGCTGGCCGCCGCACTTGTGGCAGGGGGTGATGCGCATGAACTCTTCGTATTCCGCCTTCATAGTCTCCGAGGCCGTCTCCCGGTACCGGCGCTCTACATTTTTGATCAGTCCCTCGAAGGCTACATCGTAGACTCCTTCCCCCCGCTGGCCCCGGTAGTGGACCTTCACTTCCCGTCCGCCGGTGCCGTGGATCAGAAGATCCTGGATCTTCCTGGGATATTTCTGAAAAGGCGTATCCAGGGAGAACCCGTACTCCTGGCTCAACGCGTCCAGAAGGGCATAGGTAAAGCTCTTCTTATCTGTACAGGACTGCCACCCCAGCACGGTGATGGCGCCCTGGGAAATGCTCAGGCTCTTGTCCGGGATCATCAGATCCTCGTCAAATTCCATCTTATAACCCAGACCAAAACATTCCGGGCAGGCCCCGAAGGGGTTGTTGAAGGAAAAGCTTCTTGGCTCGATCTCCGCAATACTGATCCCGCAATCCGGGCAGGAGAAGCTCTGGCTGAAATTAATGGGCTCCCCGTCGATCACATCCACCGTCATCAGCCCTTCCGCCAGATGAAGCACATCCTCAATAGAGTCGGTAAGCCTTTTTTCAATGCCCGGCTTCACCACCAGACGGTCCACGATGATCTCAATGTTGTGCTTGATGTTCTTGTCTAGCTGGATCTCCTCTGAGAGCTCGTACAGATTTCCATCAATACGGGCACGCACATAGCCGCTCTTCCTGGCCCGCTCCAGAAGCTTGGCATGGGTTCCTTTTCTCCCCCGCACCACCGGCGCCAGAAGCTGGATCTTGGTCCGCTCCGGCAGTTCCATGATCTGGTCCACCATCTGGTCCACCGTCTGCTTCTTGATCTCCTTGCCGCAGTTGGGACAATGGGGAATCCCCACCCGGGCATAGAGGAGACGGAAATAGTCATAGATCTCCGTCACCGTGCCCACTGTAGAACGGGGATTGCGGTTGGTGGACTTCTGGTCAATAGAAATGGCCGGGGAAAGCCCCTCAATGCTCTCCACATCCGGTTTCTCCATCTGTCCCAGGAACTGGCGCGCGTAAGAAGACAAAGATTCCATGTAGCGCCTCTGCCCTTCCGCGTAAATGGTATCGAAAGCCAGGGAGGATTTCCCGGATCCAGAGAGACCGGTCAGGACCACCAGTTCATTTCTGGGAATGTCCAGATCGATATTCTTCAGGTTATGCTCGTTGGCCCCCCGGATCTTGATATATTTTCTGCTGTCTTTTTCTTCCATGATCGTTGTCCTTTCCCTGCTATCTATTCTTTCAGCAGCTTCTTCAGCTCCACCATCTTGTCACGCAGCTCTGCCGCCGCCTCGAAGTTCAATTCCGCCGCTGCTTTCTTCATCTGTTTCGTCACATCCTGGATCAGCTTCTCCAGCTCCTTGGAACTCATAGACTCCGGATCCTTCTCCATCCGCAGCTCTTCCGCCGCCACCTTCCTGGAAATGGAGATCAGGTCCCGGACGCTCTTCTTAATGGTCTGGGGCGTGATCCCATGAGCTTCATTGTATTCCATCTGCACCTTGCGGCGGCGCTCCGTCTCCTGGATCGCCAGGCGCATGGAATCTGTAATAGTATCCGCGTACATGATCACATGGCCCTCCGCGTTTCTCGCCGCCCGACCGATGGTCTGAATGAGAGACGTCTCAGAACGCAGGAATCCCTCCTTGTCCGCGTCCAGGATGGCCACCAGGGTAATCTCCGGGATGTCCAGCCCTTCCCGCAGAAGGTTGATCCCCACCAGCACGTCAAACACATCCAGTCGCATGTCCCGCACGATCTGGGTCCGCTCCAGGGTGTCGATATCGGAGTGGAGATACCGCACCCGGATCCCCAGCTCCTTCATATAATCGGTCAGATCCTCCGCCATCCGCTTGGTCAGGGTGGTGATCAGGATCTTGTTCTTCTTCTCCGTCTCTTTCTTCACTTCCGCCACCAGATCGTCGATCTGACCCTCCACCGGGCGCACTTCCACCCGGGGATCCAGAAGCCCGGTGGGACGGATCACCTGCTCTGCCCGCAAAAGCTCATGCTCCGCCTCATAGGGACCCGGAGTAGCTGACACAAACAGGATCTGATCGATACGCTCCTCAAATTCCTGGAAATTCAGCGGCCGGTTATCCAAAGCCGAGGGAAGCCGGAAACCATAGTCCACCAGGGTGGTCTTCCGGGACCGGTCCCCGTGGTACATCCCGCCGATCTGAGGAATGGTCTTGTGAGACTCGTCAATGATGATCAGGAAATCATCCTTGAAGAAATCCATCAACGTATAGGGCGGCTGTCCCGGCTTAAGCCCGGACAGATGCCGGGAGTAATTCTCAATGCCGGAACAGAATCCCGTCTCTTTTAACATCTCGACATCAAAATTGGTGCGCTCCGCGATCCGCTGGGCCTCCAGAAGCTTGTCCTCAGACTTGAAATACCGGACCCGCTCCTCCAGCTCCTCTTCAATGGCGTCCGCCGCCCGCCGGATCTGCTCCGCCGGAACCACATAGTGGGAGGCAGGGAAGATGGCCACATGCTCCAGCTCTCCCTTGATCTCGCCGGTGAGTACGTCGATCTGAGTGATCCGGTCGATCTCGTCCCCGAAGAATTCCACCCGCACTGCGGTATCCGCCTCATTGGCCGGGATGATCTCCACCACATCCCCCCGCACCCGGAAGGTTCCCCGTTTGAAATCCATCTCATTGCGGTCATACTGGATATCGATCAGCTGGCGCAGCACCTCGTCCCGGTCTTTTTCCATCCCCGGACGCAGAGAAACCATCATTTTCTCGAAGTTCATCGGCTCACCCAGTCCGTAGATACAGGACACGCTGGACACCACGATCACGTCTTTGCGCTCCACAAGAGAGGCTGTGGCGGAAAGCCGCAGCTTGTCGATCTCCTCGTTGATGGAGGAGTCCTTGGCGATGTAGGTGTCTGAGGAGGGAACGTAGGCCTCCGGCTGGTAGTAGTCGTAGTAGGAGACAAAGTACTCCACAGCATTGTTCGGGAAAAACTCCTTGAACTCGCCGTAGAGCTGCGCCGCCAGGGTCTTGTTGTGCGCAATGATCAGCGTCGGTTTATTCAGTTGTGCAATGACATTCGCCATTGTAAACGTCTTGCCCGAACCGGTGACGCCAAGAAGGGTCTCGCACTGGTTGCCTTCCTTAAATCCTTTAACCAGGTCAGCGATGGCCTGGGGCTGGTCGCCGGTTGGGGCGTATTCTGATACTAACTCAAAATGATCCATGATAATTTATCCCTTATTTCTGAAATGATTAATCCGCTTTATTTACGATCCAATAGCCATTTCTATTAGAACCTTTCCGTAACAGAACGCCTTCGCTTTTTAATTCTTTAATAGCCGATTGAATCTGCTTTCTGGTTAACTCTAATTCTTCTGTAAGCTCTGCTTGAGTCATTGCCGGATTATTTGACAAAAGTTTTAGAATTACTTGTTTTCTTTCAATTCCTTTTTTTGGCTCCTTTTTGGCTCATGCAGAAATCCTTTGTGAATATATAATCTGGAAATAAAATAGCCCCTTATCTCATCCGTCTCAAATTCCGGTTTTGGCGAACCATTTGCTTCCAAGGCACAGTGATTCCTTTATAATTTTTATTCAATAATTTATTTTATGGTCTTCCTCTTAAAACCATCCCAAGTCCTATCCTAAATAACTTTGGCACTTCAAAACTACTATCTGCTGCCCCTCGACCATTCTGTGCTTCTAACATTCCCGTCTCATACAAAGCCCTTATCATATCATCACCTTTTGGCTCTAAACCTGACATCATACCACCAATTTCTTCACGAGTATATTTCGCCGTATCTCTTCCTCTAAACCTTTCAAAGTGCAATCTTAGCTGTGGAAATTCACTCAGATATGTGTCACATTTTGTTACTGACACTCTACCAAAAGCCTTTCTTATCGCATTTCCAGAAATCAAACAATTCTCCTCGAATCCCTCATTCCTTTGTCCTTCTTTTGAATAATTCGCGAAATTAATAAGTTCTCTAGGATACTTGCCGCCTAGTCCATCTGTTATTCGCGCCAAAAGCCATGATATAACTGTTGCTTCTCTTTTACCTTTATAAACCTGCCTAGCAAAAATTGTGTAAAATACAGTTTCTAAATTAACAGTAAGCAACAATTCTGTCTTGTCCAGACCTGTTTCATTGATAACATATCCCAGAATTTTATCATTATTTAAAACACGTTTCATCAACATCTCTAATAAGCTATTTTCGTCCCAAGACAGTTCTATGATTTTATCAGATAAGTGACTTTTATTTACAAATTCAAGTGTAGACCAAATATCATTTCTTAAAAAGATTTTAAACTTAATTCTTGGAAACCTATTAACAAACTTTAAATATGTACGAAAAAGGCTTTCTATACATAATTTTCTTTTTTGATAATCATTAGAAAATAGTTCATCAATTTTATCAAAAAGAATCCAACAGTCCATATCTTCCATATTTAATGTTTCATTAATTTCTGATAGCATATCTTGAGTATCTATACTATATTTACCACCAATTTTGATTTTTACTCCCTTCACTTCTATATCAATCCCTTGTATGGGTGTTCCAATTACCATCCCCCACAATTGACGTAAAATAGATAGAATTCTGAAATCCTCTATCAAGCCTGCCTGCTTATAAAACTCAATTAAATTTTCACCTGTATAATATCCTGCTTTTCCAAGTTTAATAGCTATTTTAGTTGCTATATACAGTTCCCAAATACTGTCAAAGCTCGCCTCTTCCTGCTTAAGTAATTTATTAAAATCATCTGTCTGTAGTTCTTTAACATCATTGAATCCTGTCCCAGTCACAATCAATACTTTATTTTTTTCTAAATGTGCTAGTTCTCTTGCTTTGTTCTCATATTTTGAAAACATTTGAAATAACGCACTCTTACCTGAACCTTTTGCCCCCAAAATCAATGCTTTCTTCGGATCCAAAAAATCATTAAAGTCTCTTGTTTTTATAAATTTATCGTCTAAATTTTCTTCCGATTCAGAATCAACATTTCCAAACTGCAACAACTCAAGAAGTTCTTTTTTGCTATCATACATATTCTTAATCCCTTTCTGACAAAGTCAACTTTTTTAATCTACACCATTTTAAATTATTGTTACAACCCTAAATAATCCTTTCGTTCTAGTTCTTCTAACTTATTAATGCTCTCATAAAATTGCTCTTCTACTAAAGATAATCTATCTTTTTTCTGTTTTCTATATTTTTCATACTCACCATGAGCTTTTTCAAGCGCCTGCTTATGCGTTACACTTCCTTTAGTCCTAAGTATATCTCTTCTTGTCATTTTCAAATAATCATCTATGGTTTCCAGCCAGTCTTTCATATACATAGGCTCATGGTTTAGTGCATGTACCTCTGCAATATCCAAATAAGCGGTAACAATTTTATTTAATGCGTCTAATTCATCCTTGTCCAAATAATTTTTCGCAACTTCTACATCTGTCCGTTTTATTGATTTGCCCTGCCAGGAAGTTAATCCCATATGTTCTTTCTCAGCATCCGCTCTTTGATATATCACTTCTGCAGCTGTATGCTTATGCGCCGCCCAATGCATTTTGTTCTGTACCTGTTTAAAGAAAAGAATTGAACTTTCTGCTCTTGGATCATAATCAATACTCGTTGCATAAATCTCCAACACTTTCCGCCAGAAAACCTTTTCTGATGACCGGATATCACGAATGCGTTCTAATAATTCATCAAAATAGTTTCCGCCACCTAAGCGTTTTAAGCGGTCGTCATCTAAAGCAAAACCTTTTTGCATATATTCTTTCAAAATATTTGTTGCCCATATTCTAAACTGGGTACCACGCAAAGATTTTACTCTATACCCCACAGATATGATCACATCCAGATTATAGTAATCCACCTGATAGGTTTTCCCATCATCGGCAGTATGGGCAAATTTTGCCCATACTGATTCTTTTTTCAATTCTCCCTCTTTAAAAATATTACGTATATGCTTTCCTATAACACTTCTGTCTCTTTGAAACAATTCTGCCATCTGTTCTACCGAAAGCCATACCGTATCATTTACAAATGCCGCTTCAATCTTTGTTAAACCATCTTCTGTAGTATACATTAACAAATTCGACTGCTGCATCCATACTCACCTCTTTATCCGCTTTGTATCCATTTCTACTCGTTACGAATTTAATCTGCAAAAAGTCACAAAATCATTTTATCCACCTGATATTATCCGCCCCATTCCATCCTGTTTCCTCCACAAAATATGGACAAATCGGAGCCAAATAACACCAGATATCCCCCATTTTCCGGCTCCGGCACACTAGGAGACAAAGTACTCTACGGCATTGTTCGGGAAAAATTCCTTGAACTCACCGTAGAGCTGTGCCGCCAGAGTCTTGTTATGAGCAATGATCAGTGTCGGTTTATTCAGTTGCTGGATGACGTTTGCCATCGTGAAGGTTTTTCCGGAACCGGTGACACCCAAAAGGGTCTCGCACTGGTTCCCTTCCTTAAAACCTTTGACTAAAGCCTCGATTGCCTGGGGCTGGTCGCCGGTGGGGGCGTATTCTGATACTAATTCAAAATGATCCATGATCTATCCCTACTCCTTTTTCTGACGGATTCTCTCTGCATAGTCCCGCAGTTCCGATTCTGCATGAAAGCCGGCATCTTCCGCTACACCGGAGAAGGCTTTTTCGACATTCCGAAATGCCTGAGTCACTCTATTTTGATGCCTGATATCTTCTCTAACTTGCATCAAAATTTTCCCCAACAGATTTTGCCCTCTCCATTTATCAATGCAGCGCCTGTTCTCATCTTCCATAGAAAGACCAATTCCCCAGATCCGGTCTTTTACAGCGCATTCCGCAATTATTTCTTCATCTGTCCGCTCCAGTTTTTCAGCAAGTTCAGGATTCTGGCGGAATTTCTCTAACACTCCATTATAGACAATACCTTCTCTTTCCTTTGCCCAGACATTGTCATCAAAATTATGCACAGTTCTTCCTAATGCCTTGATCTTCGCCACATCATCCGTCTGCAATATCTTTTCTGCAATTGTCTGATCTTTAAACAAAACTGCCTTTTCATACATCATATATTGCTCCATGGAAGAAAATGTAATACCGCCAACTGTGAATTCTGATAGAAACCAGTTGCTCAAATAGCCATTTTCTTCGTCCGGATTGTGAAAGCATATCATAGCTGCACCTTCTTCCTGCAACACTCCGCCTTTATTCCTGTTTCTCAAGTCCGCACTGTTGTCCTACCTTTTGGACAGCCACCTGCAGATCAAGATCATGAAGTCCCGGATACCCTTCAAACATAAATTCCACCGGTAGAAGCCTGACAACTTCTTTGCTTGGAATCCTGTACATCCATTGAAACAAAGCATAAAACTGCCCGATCCAGTCAGGAGCGAATCCTCCCGTCTCTTTTCCCTGTTTCAACTTGTATTTATCATTTTTCAGGAAATAGTCAAATAAACTTTCTGCATCCATAGTAGAGACATATGCCTGTCCCTCATCTATCAGGGATCTTGTCCGGCTCTTCATATAATGATCAATAAAATCTTCTATATCCATACCCGGGCAGTGATCCTCTGCATATTCAAACAGTTTCCCCTGATTTTCAATCACTTCATCCAAATACGCTTTACTAAATACTTCCATTGTCTTACCTCTTACAGCAATTTACTGAACACATTTTCAATTTTGTTTTTCTCAGAGTTGATCAGTGCATACATAGATTCTCTGGCGTTCCTATCACGCTGTGTATATCGTGGATTGATCTTATGATAGTCAATTTCCTGCAGTGCTGTAACGTCCTCTTTCAGAGACAGAAACGCTTTTTCTGTCTTTAAGCAGTACTGAATTCCCAGATCTCCCAATTTTAATAATTCCGGCAGAATATCCAGATCCACTTCATCCCTGACAAAGCATTTGGCAATATAAAAATATGACGCATTCGCTCTCCACCCTTTGATGACATCGTATTCTTCTGTAGAAATCTGATACTTTTCTATAAATCCGGGCGCCAGCACCTTATATCTCCGTCCTGTATCTGCATCCCGGTGTTTCATCAGTTCTGCCAGCCAGGAAAGTATATCGCATTCCTGAAAATCCAATATATTTAATTCAGAGACATCGAATTGTTCACAATAATTTTCAAATACCTTATATAACGTATCATAGCAAGGTTGCTTACCCAAAATCCAGTCTGATAAACCAGGGCAAAATATATTCCACTCTTCATTTAATGTCTGTATAGTTTCATCCCAACTAGAAGAAGTCTGTCCTAATCCATGAAGTAATATATAGTTCAATGCTTTTGCTCCTGTAATTTCATTACCTGCTTCTGTCTATTTACAAGCTTTTCCCGCAAAAGAACAAATGTTCTCTTTTATTTTAATCCATATCTGATCCCCTGTCAATTTCCTTTTCACTATCCTGAAGACCCCCTGGCTACCGCCGCCTGCACACCGTATTGCCAAGAATGATCATTGCGATTGCGTCCGCAAAAATAATCCCTGCGATCACATAGGCTGCTTCCATGGGCAGCTGATCTTCCAATAGCGCCGTGACCAGGATTGTAACCGCGATCACTGCCATCCCCACGCCAAATGTCCTGCACAATTTCTTTTCATCGTACTTTGCTTTTTCTTTCTCTGAAGCCGTATTATATCCGGCAATCAGGCTGCTTCCGTGTCCTGTAAGAAACGTTATGGCAAGCGCCACGAAGATAGCAAATACGATCCAGATCACCCAATCTGGTCCATGGGATACATCTGCCAGACTCATTTCATTTCCTCCTACAATTCTTTCAAATAAAACCGGTCCATGGTACTGTGAACCGCCGTCTCCGGCCTTTCCAGGCATTGAAACCCAAACTTTTCATACAGACAAAGAGCCGTCTGAAGGTTGGTATGGGTTTCCAGATATACCCGCTCATATCCTGCACTCCGGGCATATTCCAGCGCCGTCTCCATCAGTTTACTCCCGTATCCTTTGCCTTTCCAGGCGTCCGTCAGATACAGCTTCTGCAGTTCCGCGCAGTTCTCAAAACCGTTAAATTCCGCGATGCCGACGCCCCCGGCGACCTGCCCCTTATTTTCCTCCAGAATAAAGTAGGCTCTCTGACCCGGAGAGATCTGATAGTACTGGCTCAGGTGATCCAGCTCCGGATCAAAATATACCGTCCCCGGGATATCCAGATGAAACCGCTCAAGATTGGCCCGGACGATCGCCGCTATAAATGGATCGTCGCAGGGTCTGATCCTGCGGATGATCATTTGCTCCTGATTCATAGTTTCACACCTCCCGCCAGATTTCATCCTCGTCATTTCAATATACTCACTATACTCTATTTTTTATCCAGAATCCACACAGGAATAGAAAAATTCAGGTTTATCGCGCGGTTTGTCGAGAGGCGGGGTCCGGCGATTGCTCCGAGGCTGACGCTTAACCTCCGCAATCATCCGGCCCCCGCCTTATCGCCAACTGTTCCGACAAAGGCCTGATAAGTGTTAGTCGGCCTGCGGCCGGAAAGAAGGTGGGCAGGGCTTTGTGGATGTTCTGACAGAACCAGAATGCACAGAAAACGGAGTCAGCCCCTGCAGAGAATCCGTATTGGAGCGTTAGGATCCGTTACAGAAAAACACAGAAGATTTCATGGGAAGATTTGACTTCCAGTCAAATCTGAGAAGAGCCTGAACAGGGAAATCATCAGATTTCCCTGCGAATTGCTCTGGTCATGAAATCTTCTGTGTTTTGATGTTAAGGATTCTTCGCGAACAGTTTCGGATTCGCTGCAGGGGCTGACTCCGTTTTCGTGCATCTGATCACTGTCATATCATCCCTACAAACCTGTATTTCTACGCCTCGTCGATCGCCTTCCCGATATCCCGGCGCATATATTTATTCTCGAACTGCACCCATTTCGTTGCGGCGTAAGCGTTCATCCGGGCTTCTCTTAAGTTTTTGCCTTTGGCTGTCACGCCCAGCACTCTTCCGCCGTTGGTCACGATGCGTCCGTCCTCGTCAAACTTAGTTCCTGCGTGGAAGCAGTAATACCCCTCGTGGTTCTTGAATTCCTCCAGACCTTCGATGGGGAATCCTTTCTCGTATTTCACCGGATATCCATCGCTGGCCAGTACCACGCAGACTGCCGCGTTGTCTTCAAACTGCAGGTCTACCTGGTCCAGCGTGCCGTCGATGCATGCCTCCACCACTTCGATGATATCATTTTTCATCCTGGGGAGCACCACCTGTGCCTCCGGATCCCCGAATCTTGCGTTGTACTCCAGCACCTTGGGGCCGTCCGCCGTCAGCATAAGGCCGAAGAAGATCACGCCCTTGAAGGGACGTCCCTCCGCCCGCATGGCGTCCACGGTTGCCTGGTAGATATATTTCTCACAGAACTCCTCCACTTCCTTCGTATAGAAAGGACTGGGAGAGAAAGTTCCCATTCCGCCGGTATTAAGTCCGGTGTCTCCGTCCCCTGCCCGCTTGTGGTCCTGGGCGGAAGTCATGGTCTTGATGGTCTTTCCGTCCACGAAGGAAAGGACAGACACTTCCCGTCCGGTCATGAACTCTTCGATCACCATCTCATTGCCTGCGTCTCCGAACTTCTTGTCCTGCATGATGGTCTTTACGCCTTCTTTTGCCTCCTCCAGCGTGTTGCAGATCAGCACGCCTTTGCCAAGGGCCAGCCCGTCCGCTTTCAGCACGATGGGGAATTTTGCCGTCTCCAGATACGCAAGAGCGGCTTCCGGATCGGTGAAATTCTCATAGGCCGCTGTGGGGATATGATATTTCTTCATCAGATCCTTGGAGAAGGCTTTGGACCCTTCCAGGATGGCGGCGTTCTTCCTGGGCCCGAATGTCCGGATCCCTGCTGCCTCCAGCTCGTCTACCAGTCCGCCTACCAACGGATCGTCCATACCCACGATCACCAGATCGATCTCTTTTTCCTTTGCGAACGCAGTGATCTTACTGAATTCCATGGGACCGATGGGGGCGCACTCTGCGTACTCCGCGATCCCCGCATTGCCCGGAGTACAGTAGATCTTGTCCACCTTCTCGCTTTTTGCCACACTGTATGCAATGGCGTGCTCTCTTCCGCCGCTGCCTACGATCAAAACTTTCATCTTGGGGCCTCCTTCGCCTGTTTCTTTTTCCATCAAACTGTCCGGATCTTTACCTGTCCGTCTTCCACCGTCACCCTGCCCTGAGCGATCAGGCCGATGGCCTGGGGCAGGATCTGCCATTCCGCTTCTTCCATCACCCGGCGCTGCAGTACTTCCGGCGTATCTCCCTGCCGCACCTCCACCGCCTTCTGCAGGATGATGGGGCCGGTATCCGTCCCTTCATCCACGAAATGCACCGTGGCTCCCGTCACCTTGACGCCTCTTGCAAGGGCGGCTTCATGGACCTTCAGCCCATAATAGCCGGTTCCACAGAAAGAGGGGATCAAAGACGGGTGGATATTGATGATCCGGTTCCGATATCGCCTGATCATCTCCGGCGGGATCACCACCAGGAATCCGGCCAGTACGATAAGGTCCGGCTCCAGCTCCTCTACTTTGGCTAGGAAGCTTTCATTGAAAGCCGCCCGGTCGGCAAATGACTTAGGCGACACGCACTCCCCCGGGATCCCGTGATCTTTCGCCCGCGTAAGGGCGTAAGCCCCGGCGTTGTTGCTGATCACACCCACGATCTTCGCGTCCCGGATCTCTCCTGCCTCGATCTTGTCGATCACTGCCTGCAGGTTAGTCCCGCCGCCGGATACCAGAACAACCACTCTTAACATAATGTAACTCCCTTTTCTCCTTCTTCAATGCGGCCTACCACATAGGGAGTGTCTCCGGCTTCCCGGATGGCCGCCATAGCCTTCTCTACATCCTCCGGCGCTACCGCGATGATCATGCCAAGTCCCATGTTGTAAGTATTATACATAGCATGCTCTTCAACATTTCCCTTCTGGGCCAGCATTTTGAAGATCGGAGGAACCGGGTAACTGTCTTTCTCGATCACCGCATGGGTGCCTTCCTTCAACATTCTGGGTACATTCTCATAGAACCCGCCGCCGGTGATATGGCTGCAGGCTTTCACGGCAACCCCTGCGTTCTTGATGGCTTTCAGCGCCTTCACATAGATCCGGGTCGGCGCAAGCAGCACTTCCCCAAGGGTTCCGCCCAGTTCGTCATAATAGGTGTCAAGAGATTCTTTTGTCATGTCAAACACCTTGCGCACCAGGGAAAATCCATTGCTGTGCACCCCGGAGGAAGCCATCCCTACCAGTACGTCCCCGCCTGCCAGGTTCTCTCCGGTGATCATATCCTTCCGGTCGCAGACGCCCACGGCAAATCCTGCCAGATCATACTCGTCTTCTTCCATCATCCCCGGATGTTCCGCAGTCTCGCCGCCGATCAGGGCAGCCTCGGACTGCAGGCAGCCTTCCGCAACGCCTTTGACAATATCCGCGATCTTCTCCGGATAGTTCTTCCCGCATGCGATATAATCCAGGAAGAATAAGGGCTCTCCGCCTGCGCAGGCAATGTCGTTGACACACATGGCCACCGCGTCGATGCCGATGGTGTCGTGCTTGTCCATGATCATGGCCAGCTTGACCTTCGTCCCGCATCCGTCGGTTCCGGACAGAAGCACCGGGTCTTCCATCTCTTTGATCTTCTTAAGGGAAAATGCTCCTGAGAATCCTCCCAGGCCTCCCAGCACCTCCGGGCGCATGGTTTTCTTTACATGCTCCTTCATCAGTTCTACGGAGCGGTATCCTGCCTCAATGTCTACTCCTGCCTTCTTATAATCCATTGCCATCTTCTTCTACCCCTTCTGCGCCAGGTAAGCCTCGTAGCCGATCTCATCAAGCTTCGCGGCCTTGCCCTGTACGGTCTCTTTCATTTCTGTGGTGTAATCTTTCAGCTTCTGAAGCAACCCTTCATCGGATGTGGCCAGGATCTTCGCCGCCAGGATCGCCGCGTTCATCCCTCCGTCGATGGCCACGGTAGCCACCGGGATTCCAGGCGGCATCTGTACGATGGAGAAGAGCGCGTCTTCCCCTGCCAGGTTCTTTCCCGACATGGGAACGCCGATCACCGGCATGGGGAACAGCGCCGCGCACATGCCCGGAAGATGGGCCGCCATGCCTGCTCCGGCGATGATCACTTTCATTCCCTTGCCCTCGGCCGCTTTCGCCCACTCAAAGAACACATCCGGCTCCCGGTGCGCGGAAATGATGGTCATCTCGTAATCAATCCCAAATTTCTCCAGTGTTGCCGCAGCCTTGCTCATCACCTTCAGATCTGAGTCGCTGCCCATTACAATTCCTACTTTTGGCATAATCTTCCTCCTACTGTAACTTTCTTGGTTTATCATAGCTTATTTACTTATAGATTTCAATGGTTCGTTCAGAATCTCCGTGCCCGGCAGGACAAATCTTCCATTCTCAAGAAGCAGGATCTCTTCCCCGTCCTCTTTCACCACCGCGATCTTCCCCAGTTCCTCGTAAGGAAGAGTGATATCCGTATGGCAGTGGAAATACGCCTTGGACATGTCTTCCTTTCGGCGGATGGATATGGAGTTGTCCCGGGCGATGATCTCTTTCCCGTTGGGATTATACACTTTGATATCCTCGCTCCAGCTGTAACAGGTATCTCCTACCGCAAAATGCGGCCCCATCTTCTCCGCGATCAGGATCGGCAGCTTCTCCTCAATGCCGTACTTCCTGGCGGCCGCGTAAGCGGTGGTATTGGTCCCGATGGCAAATTCCCCCAGAGGCAGGGTGGGATGCCGGTGCAGCACATTCTCCCGGATATACGCCTTGTTCTCCAGCTCCCGGGTGAAATTAGAACAGCGATAATCTTCCACCATCCCGTTGGCGAACTTCAGCTCCAGATCCTGGTACTGCAGTTCATCCAGGTAAACGCGGCTTACATGGAGCACCCCTTCTGTCCCCTCCAGGACCGGGGAGGTAAATACCTCTCCCACCGGGATATTCACGTCTGCCACGCAGTTTTCAAAGATCGTCTCCTTCTCCGGGTCCTTCAGCGGATGGAGCCTCACCTTCAGATCCGTCCGGTTTCCGTCTCTGCCAAGGATATGGACGTACGTCCCCTGATCCAGCGCGTCGATCAGGGTCTGCTGCACCTTCTCATACAGTTCTGCGTCCAGGGTATTGATCCTGACGATCTCCCGGAAGATCTCCGGGTAACGCTCTCCTACCTCTGGCACCGGATAGGCCACGATGGTAAAGCTTCTCTCATCTCCCGGAATGTACTGGTTGGTCAGGGCGCTCTGACGGCTGTCAAATCCCCGGGCCATCTCTTCCTGCTGCCCGGTAAGCTTTAACGCCTCCGGCTTTGGCGCCGGCGAGAAAGGCGCTTCGCCAAAGGTCTCGATACAGGCCGGCCCTGCGAAGGCCCGGGCCTCTTCCTTATAATGTTCATAGGTATTGTGGATCACTTCCAGCTTCCGCTCCAGGAACTGCTTATCCAGGAACAGAGCCTGATCGTCCTTGTGGTCGTAATCGTACTGCTTGTTGGCGCTGCCTCCATAGTAGCCGATCTTCAGGTGCTGGCGCCTGGTCAGGGCGCTCACCCCGGACCGGTACAGGATGGGTTTTAATCCCATGGCTTCAAAATTCTCCATCACCCGGCGGATGACACGCTCAAAACCAAGCACATACCGGATGTTCACGGAACCCTTCTTAGACAGGTCCCGCCCGGTGTTCACAAATCCCCTGGCATAACCTTCCGTACAGCTGTCCGCCATCTTCCGGATCTCTTCTTCCGGAAGGCCGGCCAGGAACCTCACAGTCTCCTCTTCATTTTCACTGATATACTCTCCGAACTGATAGAGATACTCCGGGGAAGACAGGTCGCTCTCCCGGATCAGCCGCACCGCCAGCGAATCCTCCGGGCACACCTGCTCTTTGATCCGGTCCGCCACCAGCACGTCGCAGTAGTCGCTGGCATACCAGTAGAGGGTCTCCCGGATACTTCTGATCTCCGGAAATGGCGTTTCCTCAAACTGATTATAGACTTCAAGGAACAGCTCCATTAAGATATCCAGGTACTCCATCCGGCCCTCGAAGACATAAGCCAGGGCTCCTCTTAATTCCCCATAGAGGAAGCCAAGGGCCTGCCCGTAATCTTCCCCAAGATACGCGCAGGCATAGGCAGGATTGCCGTAGCTGCTGCCATAATGCTCCGGCAGGATGTCTTCATACATCCTGTGGTTCCATTCCTTCAATTCCGCCAGGGAAGCCTTCTGATAACTTCCCTTCTCCAGCGCTTCCCTCACTTCATCCACAAGAAGGAGGAAGGACGCCGTCCGGTCAAAATAATCCCGGAACCTTTCCTCTACGCTGGTTTCTCCGATCATCTCACGGATCCGGCCCACTGCCAGTTCATATCGTTCCTCTGTCATCTAGAATAGCCCCCTGACAAATATCCCACACATGCCAAGGATCAGGGCTGCACTGATCCCGATCCCTACTTTACAGGTAATATAGTTTTTGTCCCGCTCTTTCATGCCCCGGACGCCGCAGACCAGCCCGGCCACCGCAAGCGCCAGGATGCCGATCCCCACAAAACCCACCAGCGCGCTCAACTGTCCTTTCAGAAGGAATGAGATCACCAGCAGGAACACCAGCAGAAAAAGAGCGAACCCGGACAAGAGGCAGGACTTCATCCCCTTCCTGGAATGACGGTCCGGAGCTTGTCCGTACCTGGTCCGTCTCAGCTTTTTTCTGCGTTTGTCTTTTGCGTTATTTCCGTTTTTTCTTCTTATGATCATGATGTCTCCTCACCCATGCACAGACCGCGAAAATGATATATCCTGTCACTCCGCCGATGGTGTTCAGCAGAAGATCGTCCACGTCAAAACTTCCCACCCTGGAGAAAAGCTGGAACGTTTCCACGCACAGACTCAGTCCAAAGCTGTAGAACAGCGTGGAGAAAAAACTCCGGTATTTACTTGCCATCGGCATGAAAAACCCGAAGGGTACGAAGATGAGAACATTTCCAAAGAGATTGGTGAAAACGGCGAACATCCCCAGCTGCTCCCGGTAAGTCCAGAAGCGGTTGATCTCTTTGAAAAGCACCAGATTATAATGGTACTCCTCCATCACGCCGGTCCGGCCGTACCACTCTGAGAAAATAAGAAAATATATGATAAAAAGGATATACAGGACGAACAGAACCTTCCCCAGTCCGCGGATCCTCTTTCTTGTTTTTAAATTCAAAAACAGCACCTTCCCAATTTAGAATGTAAGGTCTTTTCGATCTTTGATCAGTTTTGTGCCAAATACAATGGCGATCACACCTGCCGCGATCCCGGTCACCGTAACGATGATCCCCACCGCCACGCTTGCGGCCCCGGCAGCTCCCATGGATTTATAGATTTTTTCATTCATGGTATGATCCCTCCTGACTTTATTTCACGCCATACTGTTCATAATATGCGTCGATTGCAGATTTTAATGTGTCGTCGATCACGATCTTTCCCTGGCACTCCCTGTTATAGAGATATTCCACCACTTCCTCCATGGTGACGATGGCTGCCGTCTCAAACCCGTAGAGATCCTTCACTTCGTCCAGGGCACATTTCTCCCCGCCTTTTCCTACCTCCATACGGTTCAGGGACACCATCAGACCCTTGATCTCCACATCAGCCGCTCCCTTTACCTTGGGAACCGTCTCTTCCATGGACTTGCCGGACGTAGTCACGTCCTCGATCATGATCACCCGGTCGCCGTCCTTAAGTTTGCTTCCCAGGAAACTTCCCTTGTCCGCGCCATGGTCCTTCTCCTCTTTTCTGTCTGAGCAGTAGCGCACTTCCCTGCCGTACAGCTCACTGTAAGCGATGGCAGTCACCACTGCAAGAGGGATCCCCTTGTAGGCCGGCCCGAACAGCACATCGAAATCATCCCCATAAGTTTCGTGGATGGCTTTCGCGTAATACTCGCCCAGCCGCTTTAACTGACTTCCGGTGACATAAGCGCCCGCATTCATAAAAAAGGGAGATTTTCTCCCGCTCTTCAGCGTGAACTCTCCAAATTTAAGCACGTCGCTCTCTACCATAAATTCGATAAATTCCTGCTTGTAGCTTTCCATATATAAAACCTCCGTTATCTTCTGCCGTTTTTATCTTATCAATTCTACCATACCCCAAAAGGTTTTTCAATCTAAGAAGCCGCATTATGACGTTCCAGGATAAACCTCCGAAAAGCCTCCACTCGCATGGGCTTTGCATAGAAAAATCCCTGGATCTTATCCGTTCCAAGTTCTCTGGCAACCTCTGCCTGTTTCTTTGTTTCGATCCCCTCACACACCACTTGCAGCCCGGAATCATGGAAAAGAGAGATCAGGTTCCCTATCATCCTTCCATCTCCGGACTTATCCATGAGTTGGGAGAAAAGACACTTGTCCAGCTTTACATACTCAAAGGGCAGACTCATCAAAACGGAAAAATTAGAATATCCTGTCCCAAAATCATCCAGATAGAATCCCACCCCTTTTTCCACCAGTTTAGACATAACTTTCCTTACATAAGACAACTCCTGAAAAATGACCCGCTCTGTGATCTCTATCTTCAGTTTCCCACGGGGGATCCCAAAACGTTCCAGATTCTCATTGATCCTGGTCAGAAGAGAGGGATTCAAAAACTGCTGCAGAGACAAATTAATGGAAACCGATTTAAGTGGCAGTTCCCGATGCTCTCCCAGAAAAGCACAGACTTTATCCAGCACCACCCAGCTAATATCATCCAGAAGCCCTGTCTTCTCCGCAATATCAATAAACTCTCCCGTAGGGATCGCATTCCCGTCAAAATCATTCAGCCTGACAAGCGCCTCCCCGCTGGAAAATTCTCCCGCGCCGCAGTCATAAAGAGGCTGCAGCACAATAGAAAAACGATCTTCTTTCAAAGACGTCCTCATAATCGCTTCCAGATTTTTTGCCCGCTCAATCTGTCCGATAACTTCCTGGTTGAACCGGATACGCTCATTATGGATGGACCTGGACATTCCCGTCATCATTTCCAGATATTCAATGATCGTATTTGCTCTCCATGCCTGTCCATTCCAGATCAATTCACAGGTACAGGCCGCCACTTTACAAAAAACATCTTTACAATGCCATGCTTCACCAAACCGGTCATATATACTGGAAACATTTCTGCTGGCGGAAATCTCATCTGTATACGGCAGGACAATGGCGAAAGAGACATTTACAAACCGGTAGGCCCGACTGTTTTTACTGAATCTTTCCAGCCATTTCCCGATCACAAACAAAAGATCATCTCCAAAGGCATGGTCATACTTCTGATTGATCTCATGAAAACGCTTCAAAGAAACCGCGATCACCTGAAAAGACTGGCCTCTTTTTATCATAGCCTGCACGTCATCAAAAAATGCCTTCCGGTTCCCCAGCTGCGTCAGATAATCCTTTTCTACCGTATAGGTCTGAAAATTGCTGTAAAGAATAAAAACAGCCACCGTTATGATCATTCCATTAAACAAAATCTCCGGATAAAACAGCTGAAATGCTGTCAAGACCACCGCCACCGGCGGGATCGTACGGATCACCTGCCTGACTCTCGGAGGGATCATCTCCCGATGATGGATATAGCAGATCAGGATCATCACCAGTTCGATTCCCATCACCCAATATCCAAGACTGTTCAGAGGTCCTCGGACATATCTTCCGTCCCTGGTAAAATGAAACAAAACTCCCGTATGCACATTCGACAGCGCCACCACAATATATGCTGTGTTCAGGATTACAAGAGTCCATACCAGCCTCCGAAAATATATCTTGCTGTCAATATGCTCCAGCATAAGCATGAAAATATACAACGCTATGATACTGCATACGCCAACGATCAGGATAAAGTACGCCGTGTTCAGACAAAGGTTCAGCCAGTGCGGAATCCGGGCAGCGTTCGAAATGGTATAAACACACAGGATATTCAGAATGATCGACAACACAGCCAGTCCAAAGATCCAGTTAAAAAGACGGCGCCGGAAAGATACCACAATATTTTTCTCGTGATAATACAGGAACATTAAAGAAAGAATCGCCAGAGAAAGAAACTCGGCAAATAAGGACCATTTTACCATGAAATCATCCTCCGTTCCCCGGACAGACAAATCGACAGGTTTCTACAAGAAATATAGCATTTCCCAGGCACAAAAACAAGACGCCTGCCAAAAGAAAGAGCGCGGCGCATAGCAGCAAAAATATCTTTTTTGTCATCTCAGCGTATTCATCACATATTGAACAAGTACCGCTGTTCCAACCGCTATACTCTTCTCTTCGAACACATTTCGTCCACTGTGGATCCCGATCCGGGTCTCCTCTGCCGCTCCCCCTGTCCCCAGGAAAAACTGAGCTCCTTTGGTCCCCTCCAGAAAAACAGCGAAATCATCCGAACCTGGACTTGGAAATTCCAGAAATTCCACACTTCCTTCTCCCAGTATCTCTTCCGCTGCCTTCACGATCCCTTCCGCCACCTCTCGGTCATTGTAAATCGGCGGCATCCCGCCAAGCAGTTCTACGGTTCCCTCTGCTCCCATGCTGGCGCATATCTGTTCCGTGATCCTCCTGATCGCCTGAAGATTCAGTTCCCGGCATTCTGAATGAAAAACACGGAGAGTCCCCAGCAGCTCTACCTGATCCGGGATCACATTACATGCTTTCCCGCCATGGATGCTTCCAAATGTCAGAATCGCCGGCTTCACTGCCGGATTTACCCTGGTGATCACCGACTGAAGTTCTGTCATAAGAAAAGCCGCTGTCAGGATCGGATCTACTCCCTGATAAGGATGGGCGCCATGGCAGCCCTTTCCCTTGATCCGTATCCGCAGATAATCCGCTCCAGCCTCCATCGGCCCTTCCCGCAGGCTGACCTGTCCCACAGGCGTCTCCGGGTGGACATGAAGCCCCACCACAATATCATTAGCAGGAGACAGCTTCCTAAATCCAGCCTCCATCATCTCCCGCGCTCCCGTTCCGGTCTCCTCCGCAGGCTGGAACACGATCCTGACATTTCCCGCCAGTTCCTTTTTTCGTTCATTCAACAATTTCCCACAATACAGGGCGATCACCGTATGGATATCATGACCGCAGGCGTGGCTGACCCCGTCCACCTCAGACTGAAAGGCAAGTCCCGTCTCCTCCTGAATGGGAAGGGCATCGATATCATGCCGGATACAGACCGTTTTCCCCGGCTTCCCACCCCGGATCAGCACACTTACGCCCGTATCTGTCTCAAGGGGCTCCGGCAGGATCCCAAACTGCGCAAGGCGCTCCTTAATAAATTTTGTAGTTTGATATTCCTGGCAGCTTAATTCCGGATGCTGATGCAAAAATCTGCGGTCCGCGATCATCTCCCGCTCCAGTTCCCTGATCTCCTGTAATAACTGGTCTCTTTCCATTCTTATCTTCTTCCCTCTCCCCGAAATATTTTTCTACATCCCAGAAGCAAACTCTTCTACACCGGAAACTCTGGCCGTCTGTTTCAGCCATTTCTTCAAAACCTCCAGGTCTGTCTCCTCTTTTATTTTTTCTTCCAGCTTTGCCGAAATAGATCCTTTATCCGCCAGCAATTCCAGTATCGCTTCAACTAACGCCACCCTTGCTTCTTCTCTTCCTTCTTCTCTGCTGATTCTTCTGGTTTCCTCCACCTCTTCCTTTGGTACGTTCAACCTCACCAGCAACACCGCCAGGATTTTCCCGATCAGCTTTAATACCGATTCTGGAGATTCTCTTGCAATTTCTTCCAGATACCCCTCCGGCAGATCCTTCAATGTTCGAAAATCCGCCGCGCTCTGAAGCTTATCCACCAGCATGACTTTGGCGGGAACGCATAAAAGACTGGTTTTCTTTATTTTACCAAGGCTTTGGCTTAAAAACAACGGCAGATAATCAAATCTCTTATGCGTTTCCTGTTTTCACTTGTAACTACAAAAGAAACTTTGACCGACTGGCCGGAATAATTGACGGGGAAACGAACCTCTCCCCCAGGACAGACGAAACTTTAGAACAAAAATCTGTCCTGAATAAATAAAGTAACGATAGTATATCCTGCTTCATGGGAAAAAGCAAGATATGAAATTTAGGTTTGTGGGGATGATATGACAGTGATCAGACGCATGAAAACGGAGTCAGCCCCTGCAGCGAATCCAAAAATATTCGCGAAGAATCCTTAACATCAAAACACCGGAGATTTCATGACCAGAGCAATTCGCAGGGAAATCCGATGATTTCCCTGCTCAGGCTCTTCTCAGATTTGACTGGAAGTCAAATCTTCTCATGAAATCTCCGGTGTTTTTCTGTAACGGATTCTAACGCTCCAATATGGATTTGCTGCAGGGGCTGACTCCGTTTTCTGTGCATTCTGGTTCTGTCAGGACATCCACAAAGCCCGGTCTGTCTTCTTTCCGGCCGCAGGCCGACTAACACTTATCAGGCCTTTGTCGGGACAGTTGGCGATAAGGCGGGGGCCGGATGATTGCGGAGGTTAAGCGTCAGCCTCGGAGCAATCGCCGGACCCCGCCTCTCGACAAACCGCACGATAAACCTGAATTTAACTCAACGCCATATTCCCGGTATACAGCTGATAATACTTCCCTTTCTCTTCGATCAGCTGATCATGGGTTCCCCGCTCGATGATCCGGCCCTGTTCCAGGACCATGATACAGTCGGAGTTCCGCACGGTAGAGAGCCGATGGGCGATGACAAAGGTGGTCCGCCCCTTCATCAGCTTATCCATACCCTCCTGGACGATCCGCTCGGTCCGGGTATCGATGGAGCTGGTAGCCTCATCCAGGATCAACACCGGCGGGTCCGCCACGGCGGCCCGGGCAATGGCCAGAAGCTGCCGCTGTCCCTGGCTTAAGTTTGCCCCATCCCCGGTCAGCATGGTATCATACCCGTCCGGGAGCCGACGGATGAATCCATCTGCGTTGGCTAATTTGGCTGCTGCCACGATCTCTTCGTCTGTGGCGTCCAGCTTGCCGAATCGGATGTTGTCCTTTACCGTGCCGGTAAAAAGATGGGTATCCTGAAGCACGATCCCCAGGGAACGACGCAGATCTGCCTTCTTGATCTTATTGATATTGATCCCGTCGTAGCGGATCTTTCCGTCCTGGATGTCGTAGAACCGGTTGATCAGGTTGGTGATGGTGGTCTTGCCTGCGCCGGTAGATCCTACAAAAGCGATCTTCTGGCCTGGCGTAGCGTAAAGCTTCACGTCGTGGAGCACGATCTTGTTGTCATCGTAGCCAAAGTCCACTCCGTTGAAGACCACGTCTCCTTTCACTTCCACATAGTCCACGCTTCCATCCGCCTGGTGAGTATGCTTCCACGCCCACCGGCCGGTCCGCTCCTTGGTCTCCTTGAGCACGCCGTCCTCTTCCCGGACATTGACCAGGGTCACGTACCCCTCATCCTTTTCTTCTTCCTCATCCAGGAGCCGGAAGATCCGGTCCGCGCCGGCCATTGCCATGATCACCGCATTCAGCTGCATACTGATCTGGTTGATGGGCATGCTGAAGTTCCGGTTGAAGGTCAGGAAGCTGGCAAGCCCTCCCAGCGTAAATCCTCCCACATTTCCCAGGGCAAGGACACCGCCTACGATGGCACAGACTACATAACTTACGTTGCCAAGCTGGGCGTTGATGGGAGCAAGAAGGTTGGCGTAAGTATTTGCCCGGTCGGCGCTGACGAACAGCCTGTCGTTCAGCTCCTCAAACCGCTCTTTGTTCTCTTCTTCATGGCAGAAGACCTTTACCACCTTCTGCCCGCTCATCATCTCTTCAATATATCCGTTTACCGTTCCCAGGTTCACCTGCTGGTCCAGGAAATATTTCCCGCTCTTCCCGGCAGTCACCTTGGAGCACAGCGCCATGATCCCCACCATCAGAAGCGTCACGATAGTCAGGGGAATGCTCAGGATCAGCATACTCACCAGCACGCTTACAATGGTAATGGCGCTGTTGAGGAGCATGGGCATACTCTGGCTGATCATCTGCCGCAGGGTATCGATGTCATTGGTGTAGACAGACATGATATCCCCGTGGGCATGGGTGTCAAAATATTTGATAGGCAGCCGCTCCATATGGCTGAAGAGATCGTCCCGCATGTCCCGCAAGGTCCCCTGGGTCACCGTTACCATCAGCCGGTTGTAGGTGTAAGTGGAGATGATCCCAATGGCATAGAAGAATGCCACCTGCCCGATGGCATGGGCCAGCGGCCCGAAATCAGGCGCGTCTCCCGTCAGGAACGGAGTGATGTACACATCGATCAGATCCCGCATGAACATGGTCCCCTGTACATTGGCCAGCACGCCTGCCAGGATCAGGATCACAACTACCGCGCAGTGGACGCCGTAGTCTTTGAACACATAACGCATGACTCTCAGGAACAGTTTGCCCGGATTCTGCACCCGGCCTTTCATACCCCTTGGCGCTCTTCTCATCGGTCCTGCCATGTCTACTCACCTGCCTTCTCGTCAAAATCTCCGCCGCCCTGAGTCTGAGACTCGTAGACCTCGCGGTATATCTCATTGGTCTTCAACAATTCCTCATGGGTTCCAAATCCATTGACCCGCCCGTTCTCCATGACGATAATCCGGTCCGCGTCCTGGACGCTGGAGATCCGCTGGGCGATGATCAGCTTGGTGGTATCCGGGATCTCCTCCCGGAAGGCCCTGCGGATCCTGGAATCAGTGGCGGTGTCTACCGCGCTGGTGCTGTCGTCCAGGATCAGGATCTTGGGCTTCTTCAGAAGGGCCCGGGCAATACAGAGCCTCTGCTTCTGTCCGCCGGACACATTGGTTCCGCCCTGTTCAATATGGGTCTGGTACCCGGCCGGCATCTTCTGGATAAATTCATCCGCGCAGGCCAGGATACAGGCCTGCCGGCACTCTTCCTCGCTGGCCTCTTTATCGCCCCACCGGAGGTTCTCCAGGATGGTGCCGGAGAACAGCACATTGTTCTGGAGCACTACAGACACCTGGTTGCGCAGCACTTCCATATCGTATTCTTTCACATTCCGGCCGCCCACCAGCACTTCTCCGCCGGTCACGTCATAGAGGCGGCTCACCAGGTTCACCAGGCTGGTCTTGGCGCTTCCGGTCCCTCCGATGATCCCGATGGTCTCTCCGGAGTGGATCTTAAGATCAATATCTTTGAGCACCGGCTCTTCACTGTCTCTTCGATAGGCAAAATCCACGTGCCGGAATTCAATGCTTCCGTCCGGCACATCCATCACCGGTTCTTCCGGATTGTGAAGATCGCTGGTCTCCTGAAGCACCTCCGAGATCCGGCGGACACTGGCCATACTCATGGACACCATGACAAACACCATAGACAGCATCATCAGGCTCATCAGGATATTCATACAGTAAGCCAGAAGACTCATCAGCTCTCCTTCCGTCAGCTGATCCGCCACGATCATCCTGGCCCCCAGCCAGCTGATAAGAAGGATACATCCGTAAACGGTAAACTGCATAAGCGGCGCGTTGTACACCAGGTTGCACTCCGCCCGGGTGAAGATCCGGCACAGGTTCTCGCTGGCCCGCTTGAATTTACTGGTCTCCTGCTCCTCCCGCACATAAGCCTTGACCACCCGGATGGCAGACACGTTCTCCTGCACGGAAGCGTTCAGGTCGTCGTACTTGGGAAATGCCTGCTGGAAATACCTGGTGGCATGGTTCATGATCAGAAACAGTAAGAAGCCCAGCACGATCACCGCGATCAGGTAGATCACCGCCAGACGGGCGTTGATGGTAAATGCCATCACCATGGCGCACAGAAGGCTGGCCGGCGCCCGGGTGAACATCCGCAGCAGCATCTGGTAAGCATTCTGCACATTGGTCACATCTGTAGTGAGACGGGTCACCAGGCCTGCGGTGCTGTATTTATCAATATTAGAAAAAGAAAAGGTCTGGATATTATCAAACATGGCTTTGCGCAGATTCCTGGCGAATCCCGCGGAAGCCTTGGCCCCGAAGCGCCCGCCGCCCACGCCGGCCAGAAGTCCGATGAGGGCTGCCACGATCATCACCGCCCCCACCCGGTAAATATGGTGGATATCCCCGGCGTTCACTCCGTCGTCGATGATGGAGGCCATAAGGAAGGGGATCACCATCTCCATCAGCACCTCCAGGATCATAAAAAGAGGCGTGGCAATGGACGCCGCCTTATACTGTCTGACTTCTTTTAACAAAGTCCGGATCATCTGTCGTTCTCCTCTCTCAACAATAATTCCCAGGCAAAAAAAGTTCGCTATCAAATGGTTTGATAACGAACAGTTCCTATTTGTAAAACATATTTTACCACCCTTAATTTATTTGTCAACATCTTTTCCCTGTAATAAAAATACGCAGAAAATTACTCTCCGTGAATGGAAAAAATCCTTGTCATATAGTTTTAAAAACTATATAATAGATTTACTGAGGTGAAGTTATGACAATTGATACAAAGGACATGCTGAACAGCATTCTGTCCAGCATTGCGCGGATCGACTATGTAAAACCGGAAGACATCCCCAATATTGATCTCTACATGGATCAGGTCACCACCTTCATGGAGGAGCAGCTCAGTTCCACCAAGCGCCATGAAGAGGATAAGATCCTGACCAAGACCATGATCAACAATTACGCCAAGAATCATCTTCTGCCCCCGCCGGTAAAGAAGAAGTATTCCAGGGAACACGTACTGGTGATGATCTTCATCTACTATTTTAAAAATATTCTTTCCATCAAGGACATTGAAACCATGCTGGCCCCTGTCACAAAGGAGTACTTTGGCAGCGGGGATTTCAATATGACTCAGATCTACGAAGAGATCTGCTCTCTGGAGAAGTCCCGGATCGACACCCTGGCCAAGGATGTGGCCCGGTCCTATCAGTCCGCTGAAGAGACTTTCGCGGACAGGCCGGAAGAAGAGCGGAAGTATCTGCGGCTCTTCTCCTTTATCTGCAACTTAAGCTTCGACGTCTATGTGAAGAAGCTTCTGATCGAAAAACTGATCGACGAACTGCCGGAGCCGGAAGCCCCGGAGAAAAAAAAGAAATAAGGCCCACGCCTTATTTCTTTTCTTTTGTCTGCACATCTGCTTCCACAAACCGGTATCCCACGCCAATCTCTGTGAAAATGAATTCCGGCTGAGCCGGATTCTTCTCGATCTTCCGGCGGATATTCGCCATATTGACCCGCAGGATCCGGTTGTCGTTCTTCATGTTGGGTCCCCAGATCTCTTTCATCATATAATCGTAGGTCAATACCTTGCCCGCATATTTGCCCAGCAGGCTCACCAGCTTGAACTCGTTCTGGGTAAGGCCTGCGTCTTCTCCGTCCACGAACACCCGGTGCTTGTCATGGTCGATCACCAGGCGGCCTTCCAGGAAGGTGACGGCCTGGGTCCCGCCCTGTCCGTTCCCGGCGCCTCTGGCGTGTCGGATGGCTGTGCGAACCCTGGCCAGAAGCTCCGACGTTCCAAAGGGTTTGGAGATGTAATCGTCCGCCCCCTTATCCAGGGCTTCCACCTTGTCCTTCTCATGGGTCCTGGCAGATACCACGATAATGGGCATCTGGGACCACTCTCTTACATTCTCCAGGATCTTGATCCCGTCCATATCCGGAAGTCCCAGATCCAGGATCACAAGATCCGGACACTGGGAAGTGATAAGGCTGTATGCGCTCAGACCGTTCTGCGCCAGCAGGACCTCGTAGTTGTTCGCCTCCAGAACAGTCTGCAGAAAACTGCGTATATTTTTATCATCTTCTACGATCAATACTCTATCTCTGATCTCCATGTTGCTCCTCCATTTCCATGGGAAGGGTGAATATCATCCTCGCTCCTCCCTCTTCCCGGTTTTCCGCCCGCATATTTCCTCTGTGGGCCTTGATGATGCTCTTGCAGACGGACAGGCCGATACCCATATTCCGCTTGTTGTCGGAAGACTCTCCTCTGGCCACCAGGTTGCCATCGAAGATCACCGGAAGCACGCTTTCATCAATTCCTCCTCCGTTGTCCTCCACGGAAAAGACGGCCATCTCCTCCTGCTTACTTACCTGGATGCGGATCCGGCTTGTAGTCCGGCCGTGGATCACGGAATTCTCCAGAAGGTTCACCAACACCTGCTCGATCAGGGTGGCGTCCATGGGCACCAGCAGGATCTCATCCGGGACATAGACCTCCGTCTCGATCCCCGGGAACCGCTTCTTAAACTTGCTCACCGCCGCGCTGATCACTTCTTCCGCCAGTTCTTCCTGCTTGTCGATCTTGGCGTTCTCCGCGTTCATCCTGGTGATGGACAGAAGATTTTCCACCATGCGCACCAGCCACTGGGCTTCTTCCTTGATGTTGGCCACCAGTTCCATCACCTTGTCCTGGGAGAGGGCATCCTGATTCTCCAGGATCACAGAGGCCGACCCCGCGATGGAAGTCAGCGGCGTGCGGATGTCGTGGGACACCGCCCGCAGAAGATTGGCCCTCATCTTTTCCTTCTCAGATTCCAGCCGGAGCTTCTCCTGGTTCTTGATCTGGGTGGTCAGGGCGCTGACGCTTAACGCCACCGCCAGCATCACCAGGAAGGTCAGAGGATACCCGGTGATGGTAAAGTTAAATGCAAAATAGGGATACGTGAAAATATAGTTTACCGCGATCACCGACGCCATAGCGGAAAAGATCCCGTACCCGTACCCGTCTGTAAAACGGGATATGAACAAAACCGCCAGCACAAACAAAAGCGGCGCGTGGGCTTCCGTCCCCACCGACTGCTGCAGGAAAAAGCAGATCACCGCGGCAGCCGCCAGGATCGTCAGCGTGATCAGTATATTCCGCAAGGTTTGTTTTCCCATGAATACCCTCCATATCCGTAGTATACCATGGCGCCGTGTTAAATTTACGTTAAGATGCCGGCGCCGCCTGCAGATCACAGGCAAAAAAATCCCCCACCTGCGCGGGGAATCTTTTCTCTATTCATCTATGTTCTGATTGATCCGTTCAAATACCATGTCATAGCCGTCGTTTCCATAATTCAGGGAACGGTTCACCCGGCTGATGGTTGCTGTGGAGGCTCCGGTCTTCTCCGCGATCTCCAGATAAGTCTTGTGTTCTCTGAGCATCTTCGCAACCTCGAATCGCTGGGACAAAGAGAGAAGTTCGTTGATGGTACAGATATCTTCAAAGAACACATAGCACTCTTCCTTGTCTTTCAGACTCAAGATCGCCTGAAACAGATAGTCTACCGCTTCTGTCCTGATTTTCTTACTCATATTAAGATCTCCTTCACAGTAGAATTCACTACTGTTACATTTTAACACATTAAACTCATAAAATCTATACCTTTTTCGAAACCCCTTTTTGATTCCGCTTCAAAGAGCCCACAAGCTTCTCCAGCGTGGTGTTGGCCACCAGTTCTTCCGGGAATTCCGCGGCCTCCAGCACTTCCTCCACATAGCGGTAATCCGCCAGCGACACATCCACATGGGCGTCGCTTCCCAGCACCACCATGGCTCCCTGCTTCTTGCACTCCTTGAGCATGGCAATGTCATTTCCCCTGGTGTCCTTCCGGAACCCGCCAGGCGTCAGGGAGGCATTGTTCACCTCAAGGAGAGTCCCGGTCTCCACCGCCAGCTTCACCAGTTCCTCATAATCCACCGGGAAACGCCCATCATCAGGATGGCCGATGATATCGATATTCTCCCGCAGCATTACGTTCCGGTAGGCGCCAAGCACCGCCTCCTTGGTCCGCTCCCCGTGGTAGCAGGGGGTATGGAGACTGGCAATGGCAATATCCAGGGTGTCAATGGTAGGATCCGGCAGATCCACATTCCCTTCTTCGTCCAGAATGTTCAGCTCCGCGCCAAACAGAAGTTTCACGCCGTACATCTGCCGCGGCACCATCCGCAGGTTCTGAAAATAAAAGAGATGAGTGCTCCCCGGCATCTCCGGCGCATGCTCCGTGATCGCAAGACCTTTTAAACCCTTCTCTGCCGCCATCTGCGCCATCTCCCGGATGGTATTGTAGGCGTGGCCGCTTACCAGCGTATGGGAATGGGTATCAATTTCAATCTTCATTGTCATTTCCTTCTTTCGCATTTTAAATTCCGTTGACTGGAACTATTATACAGCATAAATCCGGCTTTTTCTACAGACCCTATGTTAAATCTGTATCTTATCAGTAATCAGGGAGGTTTTACCATGAACAAAGAAAAGAAAGAATCCAAAAAATCCAACCAGGAGCGGATCGACGCCTGCGACTACCTTGCAAGCGCAGCTTCCTCTATGGACTGCACCGGACTCATCCCTTCCGCTCCCACTTCCAGGGCGGAGCTTGAGGCCTACGAGGAGCTGTATCCATTTCTCCCGCCGGTGGAAAAAGCGAAAAAAAAGGATCCCTAGCACCTTTCTCCCGCCGCCGCATATGATAATCAAAAACCGGAGCTTTTGATCATGTCAAACTCAACCCTGATCCCCATCGACGGGATCATCCAGAATATCTCCACCCCCACGGACGACTGCTGCCAGCAGCAGGTGACCATCCGCAATTCCCAGGGCGTCTACAACTTCATGGTTGACGCGGACACCTACATTGTAGGCAGCATCCGCCTCAGGCCGGGTATGACCGTGGCCGCCTTCTATGATGGAAATGTAGCGGTGCCGCTGGTCTATCCGCCTCAGTACCAGGCGGTCATCATAAGCCGGCGCAGCCCCGGGGAGAACATCTACGCCGGATATTTCCCGGAGGATCTGGTCACAGAAGACCAGTCCCTGGCGCTCAACATCGGCACCTCCACGGAAGTCGTCACCGCCAACGGCCAGACCTTCCACTGTAATCCCGGCGGCCATATGCTGATCGTCTACTATTCCTCCACCACCCGCAGTCTGCCGCCTCAGACCACGCCACGCAAAGTCATCGTACTTTGTTAAAAAATTAATTGAGGACGTAGCCTTTTTGCAAAAGGCTACGTCCTTAATTGCATTTAACCCTGTACCTTTTTGACAAATGCCAGGGCCAGGCAGTTCTCTCCCACGTGGGTTCCGATCACGCCACCCACCGGCCAGAGCGGGCATTCTGCCAGGTGATACCGCTCCTGTACTTCCTGGCGGAACTTTTCGCCGCTTTCTCTGTCATAGGTATAACCGGTCACTACCGGCCACTCTTCGTCGATCTCGCAGGCCTCGTATTCCCGGAAGAGGTAATCCTTGCCCTTGCGCATGCCACGGGCCACTCCCAGCTTCACCAGGATCCCGTCTTTGAGCTCGATCACCGGCTTGATCTTCAGCACGTTCCCCAGCACGTCGAATCCCGGCGGGATCCTCCCTCCTTTCCGCAGATAGGTCAGTGTGTCCAGGACGCCGCAGACCACCATCCGGTCTCTCACGTCCTCGATCTTCTCTGCGATCTCTTCCGCGCCAACTCCCTGAGCCCGCTGCCGGACCGCGTACTCCACCAGCATCTGCTGCGGGATGATGGCCTGTCTGGTATCCACGATGAAGATACGGTCGTACCCGCACATGTCTTTGGCAAGACGGGCCGCGTTGATGGTGCCGCTAAGGCCTGAAGAAAGGGTCAGCACCAGAACGTCCTCCCCCTTCTCCTTTGCTTCATTGTATTCTTTCAGATAAAGCTCCGGCGAAGGCTGGCTGGTGGTGGGAAGTTCCTTCTCCTCAGCCAGACGCCGGAAAAACCGATGGAAATCTTCCTCGCTCTCCATCGGCATCTCTGTCTCTCCAAATTTGATAGAAATCGGAACCACAATCACATCCAGCTCTTCCGCCCTCTGTCTGGTGATATCCGAAGCTGTGTCCGTAATGATCCTGATCTGTCCCATGTTCCGCCCTCTTCCATATGTCTTTTTTCAGTCTCTGTTCATTAATACCTGTCTTACCATTTTACTGGAATTTTATCCCTGAAAAAATCAACAAATACGCAAAAAATAATAAAAGTATACAATTGTGTTAAAATTGTATACTTTTACTAAAACAGATTCTGATAAAAAACAGGAAGTTTTTCCCGCAGGCGCTTTTCATCCATTTCTTCATCCCAGAGGGAGATCCCCACGGCCATGATCCCCGCCGCATGGTACCTGGCCAGCCATTTCAGCGGCATATCCTTGTCAATGTCCGGCTTCATCAGCTTCAGAAGCTTCATGTAATATTGCTCCAGCGTGGTCTGCATCTGCAGTTCCAGAATCTCCCGGTACTTGGTCTGGAAGAGATTACGCAGCGCCCGGCCATATTTCACATAAAAATTCACCAGAGAATCCATGTAATCCTGTCTCCGGTCCGCATGGTCCATCTGAGCGGTCAGCTCCCCGGTGATCTCTTCTGTCATAAAGCTCACCACGTCAAACACACTGCTGAAATGCTTATAGAAGGTGCTCCGGTGGATATCCGCGCTGTCGCAGATCTCCTGCACCCGGATCTTATCCAGCGGCTTCCGGTCCAGGATGTTCATCAGCGTCATCCCGATCTTCCACTTCGTTTTATAAGATTTGTTATAAACCTTGGGTTTCCCGTCACTTCGATTCATTGGTATCTCTCCTGAAGAATTTTCTTCCGTCCGCTACAGTATAGCACATCCGGGAGTGGATGGAAAGGAGGCTCAAGCTGGATTCCGCTTCGCTCCCTCTCGCTTGACGGGCATACGCCCTATAAAGAAAACAAGAGATGGTCTCATTTCTGCAAGCAGAATGACCCCATCTCTTATTTCCTTTGCACTGCCTATTTTTGCACAATATTTATGATCTTCTTCGGAACGTAGATTTCTTTGACGATGGTTCCGGTCAGTTTGTCGGCCACGGCGGCTTTGCCGGCCGCGATGGCGTCTTCCTTGGAGATGTCCGCGGAAATGGAGATCACTGCCCGGGTCTTGCCGTTGATCTGTACCGGCACTTCGATCTCATCATCCCTCATGGCCTCTTCGTCATAGGTGGGCCATCCGGCACGGAATACGCTTCCTTCATGGCCCAGCTGCTCCCAGATCTCCTCTGCGATATGAGGCGCGAAGGGTGACAGGAGAACTGCCATGGTGGACAGGGTCTCTTTGTCGATGCCCCCTTCTTTCTTGGCGATCTCCAGAAGCTTATTGTTGTGCTCCATGAAACCGGAAATAGCGGTGTTCAGGCTGAAGCTCTCCAGACGGGTGGTGATATCGTACACCAGACGGTGGCGCTCCTTGATCATATCTTTGCTCGCCTGGATATCCGCATCCTTGCTGTCCTGAACCAGGTTCCACAGACGCTTCAGGAATCGGTTGACGCCGTCGATCCCCCGGTCGTCCCACTCTGCGTCAAGCTCCGGAGGTCCTACGAACAGCTCGTACATCCGCAGGGAGTCGCAGCCATAATCTCTTACCAGATCATCCGGGGAGACTACATTTCCTTTGGACTTGCTCATCTTGATCCCGTTCTTGCCGGTGATCATACCCTGGTTGAACAGCTTGTGGAAGGGTTCGTCAAAATCCACCACTCCGATGTCGCACAGGAACTTGGTGTAGAACCGCGCGTACAGAAGGTGGAGCACCGCATGCTCTACGCCGCCGATATACATATCTACCGGGAGCATGGCGTCCGCCTTCTCCCTGGAAACCAGTTCTTTATCATTGTGGTTGTCCACATAGCGCAGGAAATACCAGGAGGAACCTGCCCACTGAGGCATGGTGTTGGTCTCCCGCTTGGCGTCCGCCCCGCAGACCGGACACTTGCAGTTCACCCACTCGTCGATGGCCGCCAGCGGAGACTCTCCGGTTCCGGTAGGCTCATAGGACTCTACCTCCGGCAGCCGCAGCGGAAGCTCTTCTTCCGGCACCGGCACATTGCCGCACTTGGGACAGTGGATGATCGGGATGGGCTCGCCCCAGTAACGCTGACGGGAGAATACCCAGTCACGCAGCTTGTAGTTGACGGTGGCGCGGCCAATGCCTTTCTTCTCGATGATATGGGGGCCTTCCTTCTTAAGGACAGAAGACTCCATACCGTTCCACTCGCCGGAATTGATCATGATACCGGAGGCCTCGGTATAGGCTTCCGTCATATTTTCAATCTCCTTCCCATCCTTGGAGATAACCTGGATGATGGGAATTCCAAACTTGGTAGCGAACTCAAAGTCACGGTCGTCGTGAGCCGGCACACACATGATGGCTCCGGTACCGTAATCAGCCAGTACGTAGTCAGACAGCCAGATCGGCACCTTCTCATTGTTCAGCGGATTGATGGCATAGCTTCCCGTGAACACACCGGTCTTCTCCTTGTCCTGCATCCGGTCTACGTTGGACTTCATAGACGCCTCGTAAATGTAGCGTTCCACCGCTTCCCTGGTCTCGTCTGTAGCCAGTTCTTTCGCCAGGGCATGCTCCGGCGCCAGCACCATGAAGGTGGCTCCATACAGGGTGTCCGGACGGGTGGTGTAGACCGTGATCTTGTCTTCTCTTCCCTCCACCGGGAAATCCACTTCCGCGCCATAGGATTTGCCGATCCAGTCGGTCTGCATCTTCTTAACCTTCTCCGGCCAGTCCAGCTTGTCCAGGTCATTTAACAGGCGCTCCGCGTAGGCGGTGATCTTCAGCATCCACTGACGCAGGTTTTTCTTGGTCACCTCCGCGCCGCAGCGCTCACATTTTCCATTGACTACTTCCTCGTTGGCCAGGCCGGTCTTACAGGAAGGACACCAGTTGATGGGGAACTCCTTCTCGTAGGCAAGCCCTTCTTTGAACATCTTCACGAAGATCCACTGGGTCCACTTGTAGTAATCCGGATCCGTGGTATTAACTTCCATATCCCAGTCATAGAGGGCCGCGATCTGATTGATCTGCTCCTTGATATGCTTTACGTTCTCCGCGGTGGAAACTGCCGGGTGCACTCCCATCTTGATGGCGTAGTTCTCCGCCGGAAGTCCGAATGCGTCCCATCCCATGGGATGGATGATGTAGTAGCCCTGCTGCAGCTTATACCGGCTCCACACATCAGAGATCACATAGCCTCTCCAGTGTCCTACATGGAGGCCGTTTCCGGAGGGGTAGGGGAACATATCCAGACAGTAGTATTTCTCCTTGGGATTTCCCTTCTCGTCCACCTTGGGGTTCACCGGGTTCTTCTCCCAGTTCTCCTGCCATTTCTTCTCGATCGCCTTATGATTATAAGGTACTTTTGCCATTTTTTCGCACTCCTCACTTTCTGCTGACATAAAAAAAGCCTTTTCCTCTCCAAAGAGACGAAAAGACCTGATTTCCGTGGTACCACTCTTCTTCACACGGGCCCCTGGTCCATGCGCACTCATTTCCTTCGATAACGGGAAGACCCGCTCCTGCCTACTAAAACGGTTCAGCCGGAGAACTCCGAGGCCAGTTGGGAGACGTCCTGTACTGCCTCGCACCATCCGGCAGCTCTCTTGAAAAGGACCGACTCTTAATATTCCTCTTCACGGTTTTTTACACATTTCTCAATTATTATAAAGAGATGCTTAAAATAAGTCAAGTAGTATTTCCCGATATTTTCCCTTGTTCCATCCACCCCTTTCGTGTATAATAAATATAAGTTAACCGTACTGAAAATTTCAGTAAAATATGGTACATAAAGGAGAGGTCGCCATGGTAAATTTATTAGCAGGCCCGAAAGGCAGCGGAAAGACACAGCAAATGATTGAGCAGGCAAATCTGAAAGCCAAAGAAAGCAACGGAAATGTAGTATTTATCAAGAAGACTCACCGCGACACGGCAAGTGTGGCATTCGACATCCGTACGATCTGTATGGATGATTACCCGGCAATCCAGAACACAGATGAATATATTGGATTTCTGTATGGAATGTGCAGCGCCAACCATGACATTGAAAATATTTTCATCGATGGCATCCTGAAGCACGCAGACATTTCTCTTGAGAACATTCCTGAGTTCATCGAGCGTGTGAAGAGAATCTCCACAGAGTGTGGCATCGATTTCTGCATCAGCATAAGCGCAGCCAAGGAGGAGTTGTCCTCTCTGGAAGGTTGCAGCTTCCTGAATTAATAGGATAGAGAATACACAAGAGAAAAAAAGAGGATGTTCCAAACCCTGAACCGGTTTCGGACATCCTCTTTTTTACTGCAGCAAAAGGAGCAGATATTCATAGAACGCAATGATCAGCGGAATGGTCACGATACATAAGACCGTTCCCATCACGTTGATGATACTGGCATACCGGGGATCTCCCCCGTACGTCTGGGCGGTCTGGGTGAGCATTACCGCCGGAGGCGCGGCAGCCGCCACCAGCACTACCATCAGGATATACTCTGCCTCCGGGTGTACCCCGCCGCTTACCGCCAGGGCAAAACATACCGCTACAAGTGCCGGCAGCAGGAGCAGACGGAGCAGGCATACAAAGTATGCCCTTTTGGCGGCAAACACCTCTCTTAGATCCATAGCGCCGATCAGCATCCCAATGGCCAGCATACTGATCGTGCCGATCATATCCCCAAATCCGGAAACCGCCGTAGCGATCACCACAGGAAAACGAATCTTGGTGACAAACAGGAATAATCCGATCCCCACTGCGATGATGTTTGGATTCAGGAAGATCTTCTTCCAGTTCTTTTCCTCCCCCGGTATGACCAGGGTCAACCCGTGGGACCAGAACAATACCGTCTGTACGATGATAAAAGCGGATGTATAGAAGATCCACTCCTCTCCCAGCACCGCCGCCACCAGCGGGATGGTCAGATTTGCGGCATTGGTATAGATCACCGAGGCCCGCTCGATCTTCTGAAGGCCCAGCGGCTTCTTTGACGCCCGCATCACAAGGATCAAAAAAACATGCACCAGAACCGCCGCCCCGAAGGCCAGAAAAAGCCCTGTCACCTTCTCTGCGGAGATTTCTATCTGAAAGGCGCTGACTACGATACAAGGCGAGCAGATGTAGACTGCAATCCGGGAGATCACTTCACTCTCCTTGGCCTCAAACAGCCCGATCCGGACCACCGCCCAGCCCACCACAGCCGCCAGGGCCATGGCCGCGATCTCTTCCGCAAGAAGGATACTTAACCCCATTACTCTCCCGTCCCTTCCAGGGACAGGACTACGTTGGCCTTGCCTCCTGTCTGGTATTCCATGGTGATCTCATCCCCCGCTTCATACCGGATAATATCCAGATATTCCGCCACAGAGACGTCGAAGATCTCCTGGGAGCCTTCCACCATCAGGTAATAATGGGAGTTGCCCTCCACCACTGCCTGGGCGATCTTCGTGATCCGCCCGGTTATGGTGAGCACGTCTTTCTCACTACTGTCCTCTCCTTTGCCGATGCCATTGCTGGCAAGCAGGTCCAGGTAATTCTCCTCACACTGGCTTACACTGTCGCCGATGGCTACGATCTGGTACTTCTGAACATTTACCATGGCATACTTCTTCACCAGCCCCGCGTCGTCCTTCAGGGCAATGAAATACGTGGGCTCTCCGGAAATGTTGAGAAGCAGCGGGAAGGTGGCCTTGTATTTCAGGTTCTGCACCTGGCCTTCCGCCGAGGACATAGCCGAAGTCTCGGTAGCTCCCTCCACCTCGTAGTACCGGGTCTCCATGGTCCGCTGGTTGGCCAGCACAAATCCCACGTTGGACTGGTCTCCGTTGACGGATGTCACGCCGGTATACATCCACACATCATCGTCGATGGCCAGATAGTTATAGCCCTCCGTGGTCTTCAGACAGTCCTTCTGGCTTAAGATGCTGTTGAAGAATCCGTGTTTCAGTGTGCCGTAATAATCAAACAGTTCTACCAGAAGGTCCGCAGAATATGCCCGGTCCACCCACTGGGGAACGTCCTCGATATCATAAGTCTTCATGGAGCCGTCGATGGCGTTGCAGATCACCACCTTGCCCACCGTCTCGCCGCCGAACAGGCCGATGTTGAACTTCTTCACCGGAGCGATCCAGTAGGGGATCCCCTCCTCGTCGATCTCAAAGCTCAGCTCTCCGTACATATAGGTGGGGTGGGCGAACCGGAGATGCCGGTAAATGTTCCGGTTCAGATGTTCGCTGGTGGTGTACTTCATCCCTTCCTCCAGGGTCACAAGCTCCGTACTCTGGGTGGCCATGTTGATCCGGATATAGGCAGGGATCCCCTCCGACTGGTTAGTGAGCCACTTGATCAGGCTGGCGTATTTAAGCGGGGTCACCCGTACCGGATTATCCTGATAATTGATCTGGCTGTAGATATCATCCGCCTCGAACTGGGACACCATATCCACCATGCTTCCCATCTTCCGGTCTCCCAGAAGCTCCGCCGTATCCTTGTCAAGAAGAGGGATCTTGTCAAAGGACAGTTCCTCGATATCCTCGGTAAAATTTCCCTCTTCCACCTTCATCAGCTGTTGATACTTCTTAGCGTTAATGATGGGCGAGGACAATAACGTCCCCACAAGATAGACCACGCCCACTACCAGGATCACCCCGATAAAAACCCGCAGTCCTTTATCCCCGCGCAGATCCTCTCTTGGGATCCTGCGGCGCAGGGTGTAAAGGACTGTAAGGATCACCAGCAACAGGATGATCATAAACCAGGTCTCGGTCGAGTGGATATTAACAACCGGCAGGGCTATATAATAGTAAAGCCCTGCCAGAAGGATCACGGCCAGAACGGCCGTAAGTTTCCATTTCTTTTTCATACCTTTCCTCCCAGGTTAGAATTTCTTTCTCCAGGCAAACGCCGTGAACAGGATCAGGAAGGGGAAGATCTCCAGACGTCCTACCAGCATGTCAAAGCTGAAGATGATCTTGGAGAAAGCGGAGTAGTCCGCGAAGCTTCCCATGGGGCCTACCACTCCAAATCCCGGTCCCACGTTGTTCAGCGTAGTCATTACCGCGCTGATGGTGGTCTCCATATCCATATTGTCGATGGCCACCAGGATCACCGATCCCACTGCGATCACCGCATAGGCCATCAGATAGGAATAGACATTCTTCAATGTCTCCGGACTCATCTTTTTATTATTTACCCGGATCAGGCTGACAGATTTGGGATGCACCATCTGCTTGATCGCCTGCTTGATGGTCTTTAACACTACCAGACCCCGGCATACCTTGATACCTCCTCCCGTGGAGGACGCGCAGGCTCCGATCACCATCAGAGTCATCAGGATACACTTGGAGAACATAGGCCAGTAGTTAAAGTCCGTGGTAGCAAATCCGGTGGTCGTGATGATGGAAGCCACCTGGAACAGGGAAAACCGTACCGACTGCAGGAAGTTAGGATAGTCCCCGTTGATATTGACAGCGATCAGAAGCGTGGCGATGGTGATGATCAGAAGATAGGCCCGCAGCTCCTCATTCTTCCACACCGGCTTAAACTCCCGGGTAAGCAGGAGAAAATACAGTCCGAAGTTAACACCGAATAAGATCATGAAAATGGAAAGCACCACGTCAATATATGCGCTGTCAAAATGTCCCACGCTGATGGCATAGTTGGAGAACCCGCCGGTTCCCGCCGTGCCGAACATGTGGATCAGACTGTCGAAAAGGTTCATGCCGCCAAGAAGCAACAGGATCACCAGGACGATGGACAATCCCAGGTACATGCCGTACAGGATCCGGGACGACTCCTTCATCCTGGGCACCAGCTTATCCTTCTCCATGCCGGGCACCTCCGCCCGCATAAGATGCATACTGGTCTTCTCCATATTGGTCAGCATCATGGCGAACACCAGCACGCCCATGCCGCCTACCCAGTGGGTAAAGCTTCTCCAGAAGAGCATGCACTGAGGCAGGGCCTCCACGTCCGCCAGGATGGTAGATCCTGTGGTGGTAAACCCAGAAACCGTCTCAAAGAAAGCGTCCACGTAGCTGGGAATGCTTCCGGACAGGGTAAAGGGCATGGCTCCAAACAGGGACCATAAGATCCAGGTAAGGGCCACGATCACCATTCCTTCCTTCCCATAGATCTTGCGATTAGCCGGTTTGCGTATACCCGTCAGCAGGAAGAGCACTCCCATCACCGCGGCTGTGATCACAAAATAAACCGCGCTTTCTTCCTGATGGATCAGCCCCACAAAAGCGGGCAGCAAAAGAAGAAGTGCTTCCACGCCAAGCATCTTTCCTAATATGTAAAAGGTCATCTTAATGTTCATCGCTTTTCCCTCTAACTCCTATGCAAGTATATCTGTAAAGCTGTCGATCACATGTCCCTTGGTCACTACGATCACACTGTCTCCCACTTCCAGGTGGTCGTCGCCGTTGGGAATGATGATCTGCCGTTTCCGCCCGATACAGGCGATCAGGTTGTTGGGCTTGGTCTTCAGGTCTTTCAGCGGAACATTGGTGAAAGGCGCCTCCTTACGGATGATGAACTCCTGAGCTTCCACTTTGCCATTTACCAGCTGGTACATGGTCTCCACATTGGCGCTGCTGTAGGAATTCTTCCTGGCCCGCACATAACTCATAATGGCGTCCGCTGTGGCGGATTTGGCGGAAATGATGCTGTCAATGCCCATTCCCTCCACCATCTGGGCTCTGCTGTCTTCATTGACCTTGGCGATGATCTTCTCCACGCCCTGGGTCTTAGCGAAAAGAGACATGATGATATTCTCTTCATCCATGCC
Organism: Massilistercora timonensis; assembly: GCF_900312975.1. Classification (NCBI taxonomy): domain Bacteria; kingdom Bacillati; phylum Bacillota; class Clostridia; order Eubacteriales; genus Massilistercora; species Massilistercora timonensis. The sequence continues at coordinate 615,839 of NZ_LT990039.1, forward strand.
GGTGAGGGCGATCATGGCGTCCGCCTCCTGGATCCCCTCCTCCAGAAGTAGTTCATGGTCAGTGGCGTCCCCGTGGATAATGGTGGCCTTGGGGAAGGTCTCGCAGAGGAACTCACATCTTGCCTCGTCTTTTTCGATGATCTTCACCTGCATTCCCGTCTGCAGAAGCTGATGAGTCAGGTAGAAGCACAGGTGTCCGCCTCCGCAGATCAGCACGTTGCGGATCTTCATATTCTTCTTGCCCATGGATTTGAAGAAATTCTTCAGGTCCTGATGGGTGGCAGCGATATGGAGCTTGTCCCCCTGCCGGAGGATAAACTCTCCGTCCGGGATGTAGACTTCATTGCCCCGCTTTACGGCGCACACCAGGATCTTGATCTGGAACCTCCGGTAGACTTCTGCCAGGGACAGGCCAATAAGCTTGCTCTCTTCCCGCAGAGGGAACTCGATCAGTTCCACCCGCTCCTTCATAAAAGTCTCCACCTTGTCGGCCTGGGGGAACAGTAACACCCTTGCGATCTCATTTGCCGCGGTCAGCTCCGGGTTGACCGCCATGCTTAAGTGCAGGTCTTCCTTAAGAAGACCGATCTGCCGGTAGTAGATAGGGTTGCGCACCCGGGCGATGGTATGCTTCGCGCCCAGCCTTCTGGCGATCAGGCAGCTTAACATATTCAGCTCGTCTGTAGATGCGCAGGCGATCACCAGATCCGCATGGGGCACGTCTGCCTGCTTCTGGATCTCCGCGTCAACGCCATTTCCCGTGATGCAGAAAATATCAAGCTCATTGAGAGCCTCTTTTAGTTTCCCTTCATTCTGATCGATCAGTACGATGTCATAGTCTTCTTCGGATAACTCTGTCGTCAGCTTATGGCCGACCTTACCGTCACCGATAATCACAATCTTCATCTCTTTACCCTCACTGTAATTGTAAAATCCTTGATAAGATAATAAGTGTAAGCGTACTTACAGTAATGTAGATTATAGCACTTTTATATATTAAAAAAAAGAGTCAATTTCCCCATTTTTTCTCCTTTTCAAACCCCCTGAAAACCGCGCAGAAAAGCCGTCTGGCAAGCAACTGCCAGACGGCTTTTTCAATTCTGAACAAAATCTTTACTCTTCTTCTGCCCGCTTCGCGATCTCCGCTTCCTGCACATCGGATGGCGCCTGCTCATAACGCGCGAATTCATAAGAATAAGTTCCTCTGCCTCCCGTCATGGAGCGAAGGGTGGTGCAGTATCCAAACATTCCAGTCATGGGAACGTCCGCTACAATCTCCTGATATCCGCCTGCCACCGGGTTCATTCCCAGCACACGGCCCCGTCTCTTGTTGAGATCGCCCATCACATCGCCGGTGTAGTCGTCCGGAACCGTTACCTTCACAGAGGCGATTGGCTCTAAGAGCACCGGAGACGCCTCCATGAAGCCCTTCTTGAAGGCCTGGCTGGTAGCTGTCTTGAACGCCATCTCAGAAGAGTCTACCGGATGGTAGGATCCATCGTAGAGAGTCGCCTTCACGCCAACAACCGGATAGCCGGCCAGAGGTCCCTTCACCACAGATTCCTGAAGTCCCTTCTCCACCGCCGGGAAGTAGTTCTTGGGAACCGCACCTCCCACAACGGTCTCTTCGAATACATAAGGAGTCTCCAGATCGCCGGAGGGCTCGAATTTCATCTTAACATGTCCATACTGGCCGTGGCCGCCGGACTGTTTCTTATACTTGGTGTCCACATCAGAACTCTTGCGGATGGTCTCGCGGAAGGCAACCTTGGGCGTCTCCAGCGTGATCTCGCATTTATATCTGGACGCCAGCTTGCTGGCTACGATCTCCAGATGCTGATCGCCCATGCCGTAGAGCAGGGTCTGGCGGTTCTCGCTGTCGTTGACTGTCTTCAGGGTCACGTCTTCTGCCATCATTCTCTGAAGGGCCTGGGATACCTTGTCCTCATCCCCTTTATTTTTCACTACATACTTCATGTAAGTATAAGGCTTGGAGTATTCGGTCCTTCCATAGAGGATGGGAGCCGTCTTGGTGGAGAGGGTATCTCCGGTCCTGGTGTTGGCCAGTTTGGCGATGGCGCCGATGTCCCCCGCGAACAGCTCGCTGACTTCCACCGGTTTATTTCCCACCATGGTGTAGATCTTGCCAAGCTTCTCCTCGGTCTCTGTATCTGCGTTGTAGAGAGTGTCGTCTCCCTTCAGCACGCCGGAGCAAACCTTGATGAAGGAATATTTTCCAATAAACGGATCCACCATGGTCTTGAATACATAGGCGGATTTTGCTCTCGCGAAATCATAGTCCGCCTGATAGATCTCGTTGGTCTTGCGATTGATACCCGCGCACTCCCGGCAGTCCGGGCTGGGGAAGAACCGCACGATGTCGGACAGGAGGTTGGCTACGCCCTGGGCCTGGATATTGGAGCCCATTGCCACCGGAACGATACTTCCGTCCATCACTTCCGTACGCATGGCCGCCCGGATCTCCTCTACGGAGAACTCTTCGCCTGCGAAATACCGCTCCATGAACTCGTCGCTGGTCTCCGCCACCGCTTCCAGAAGTTTCTCCCGGTAAATCTCCAGGTTTGGTTTACAGTAATCCGGGATCTCGCACTCTTCTCTCTGGCCGATGCCGGTGTAACGTCGTCCCGCGTTCTTGATGATGTTCACGTATCCCACCAGCTTCTCATTCTCACGGATCGGCTGGAAATGAGGCGCGATCACCTTGCCGTAGCGGTCGGTCAGATCCTGTACCACCTGACGGAAGCTGGCGTCGTCCACGTCCATCTCCGTCACATAGACCATGCGGGGAAGGTTATACTTGTCACACAGTTCCCATGCCTTCTCCGTTCCCACTTCCACGCCGGCCTTTCCGGAAACTACGATCACTGCCGCGTCCGCCGCGCTGACCGCTTCCTCTACCTCACCCACGAAATCAAAGTATCCCGGGGTGTCCAGCACATTGATCTTCGCCTTCTCCCACTCGATGGGAACCAGCGTCGTGCTGATAGAAAAATCACGCTTCTGCTCCTCTTTATCAAAATCGCTGATCGTGTTGCCGTCCGCAACCTTGCCCATCCGGCTGATCGCTCCCGACACGTAGGCCATCGCCTCTACAAGGCTGGTCTTTCCGCTTCCTCCGTGTCCCAGCAGGACCACGTTTCTGATCTCGTCCGTTCTGTAAACTTTCATATAAGCTAGCCTCCTTGCCTTAGTAAAATCTCATGGCTATATTGTACTAAAAAACCAAACAATTTACAACTGATTTATGCAGAATTTACAATGAAATATGTTTTGACAATCAAAAGGGGACAGGGTAAAATCAATCTGGGACGTGGTATTTTCGAAAATACCACGTCCCCACTTAAAGAAGGAGGCACTCTATGCAGCGTAAATTCGGCTTTATTGGTCTCGGGCTGATCGGGGGATCTATCGCCAAAGCGATCCGTCAATTTGTCCCCGATGCAGAGATCGTTGCTTTTGATAAGAATAAGGAGGCACTGGCCCTGGCCACCCAGGAGTCTGTCATTGACGTGGCGGTCTCTTCCATCGACGAGAACTTTAAGAACTGTGAATATCTCTTCCTGTGCGCGCCGGTTTCCTATAACACCGCTTATCTGAAACAGCTGAGCGGCTATCTGGATGAGGACTGTATCCTTACCGATGTGGGCAGCGTGAAGTCAGACATCCACCGGGAAGCCCAGAGGCTTGGCCTTAACGGATATTTCATCGGCGGGCACCCCATGGCCGGAAGCGAGAAGAGCGGGTACGCCAACTCCAAGGCCATGCTGATCGAAAACGCCTACTATGTGCTGACGCCCTCCCCGGGGATCCCACAGGAGAAGACAGACCGCTTCTCTAAATTCGTGGAACAGCTGCGGGCCATCCCGGTGGTCATGGAGCCGGAGGAACACGATTATGTCACCGGAGCCATCAGCCACCTGCCCCATCTCATCGCCGCCAGCCTGGTAAACTTCGTCCGGGACCACGATACCCGGACGAAACTGATGAAGAATCTGGCGGCAGGAGGATTCAAGGACATCACCCGTATCGCTTCCTCCTCCCCCACCATGTGGCAGCACATCTGCGTCAAAAACAGGGAAAATATATCTCAGATCCTGGGCTCTTATATCCAGGACCTGACCCAGGTAAAGGAACTGGTTGACCAGGCGGACGAACAGGGGATCTACAATCTCTTCGACACCTCCCGGAATTACCGGAATTCCTTCCCCTCCGCTTCCGCCGGGCCTATCAAGAAAGCCTTTGCCGTCTACTGCGACATTATCGACGAAGCTGGCGGGATCGCGGCCATTGCCACCATCCTGGCTTCCAACAATTTAAATCTTAAGAATATCGGGATCGTACACAACAGAGAATTTGAAGAAGGGGTTCTGCGCATAGAATTCTACGATGAGGCTTCTTCCCGAAGAGCCGCGGAATTACTGCAGAAATTCAGGTATATTGTCTATGAGCGTTAGAAAGATCACTCCAGGAAATCATTTGAGAGGGGAACTTACCGTTCCCGGGGACAAGTCCATCTCCCACCGGGCAGTAATGCTGGGCTCCATCGCCCAGGGCACCACGGAGATCACCAACTTCCTGAAGGGGGCGGACTGCCTCTCCACCATCCGCTGCTTCCGGCAGATGGGCGTCTCCATCGAAGAGAAGCCGGACTGTATCCTGGTCCACGGTCGGGGGCTGCGGGGACTTACGGCTCCTGATGGCACTCTGAATACCGGCAACAGCGGCACCACCACCCGGCTTATGTCCGGGATCCTTGCAGGGCAGCGCTTTTCCTCCCTGCTGTCCGGAGACGCTTCCTTAAATTCCCGGCCCATGAAGCGGATCATGGATCCCCTGGGACAGATGGGGGCCCGGATCACCAGTGTAAATGGAAATGGCTGCGCGCCGCTTTCCATCCACCCCGGAGACCTGCACGGCATCGCCTACACCTCTCCGGTGGCTTCCGCCCAGGTCAAATCCGCCATCCTGCTGGCAGGCCTCTACGCGGATGGTGAGACTTCTGTGACAGAGCCTGTCCTCTCCCGGAACCACACGGAACTTATGCTCCAGAATTTCGGCGCTTATGTAATGACCGCCCTTCACCCGGGGGGCAGCGCCACCGCTTACGTGGAGCCCTGTCAGGAGCTTTACGGCCAGCAGGTCTATGTGCCGGGGGACATTTCCTCCGCCGCTTACTTTATCGCCGCAGCTCTTCTCACCCCCGGCTCAGAGCTTCTCATCAAAAATGTAGGCACCAACTTCACCCGGGCCGGCTTCCTCAAAGTCTGTGAAGCCATGGGCGCAGACGTGACCCTGGTAAATAAAACCATTGAAGGCGGTGAACCCCGGGCGGATATCCTGGCCAGAAGCAGTTCCTTAAAAGGAACGGTGATCGAAGGAGAACTGATCCCCACCCTTATCGACGAGATCCCCATCTTGGCGGTGATGGCAGCTCTGGCGGAAGGGACCACCGTCATCCGGGACGCGGCGGAGCTGAAAGTAAAGGAGACCAATCGTATTGACACCGTCACCGCCGGGCTTGCCGCAATGGGCGCTAATGTCACCCCCACGGAAGACGGCATGATCATCGAAGGCGCCTCCTGCCTTACCGGAGCCAGGATCCAGAGCCATCTGGACCACCGGATCGCCATGGCCTTCGCCGTGGCCGGCCTGGCAGCTCAGGGAGAGACTTTCATCGAAGACAGCCAGTGCGTGGACGTATCCTATCCGAAATTCTTCCAGAAACTGGAACAATTATCTTGACGGGAACAAGGAAATGAACGTGCAATGAACGAAACCTTTATGAAAGAAAAACCCGTCTTCCCCCTGATCCTGTCCATGGCCATCCCCATGGTAGTGTCCATGCTGGTCAATTCTCTCTATAACATCGTGGACAGCTTCTTCGTGGCCCAGATCAGCGAAGACGCCATGACCGCACTCTCCCTGGTCTATCCGGTCCAGAACTTCTTAAATGCGGTGAGCATCGGCTTTGGCGTGGGGTTAAATGCCGTCATCGCCTTCTACTTAGGCGCCGGGGACTATAAAAAGGCAGACATGGCCGCATCCCAGGGCATTACCCTGTCCGTGATCCACAGTGTGATCCTGACCATCGGGTCCATTGCGGTAATGCCGGTATTTCTCGAGATGTTTACCTCGTCCGCTTCTATCCTTAAGCTGGGGCTGCAGTATTCACGGATCGCCTTCGCCTTCACGCCGGTGATCATTTTCAACCTGATCTTCGAGAAGATCTTCCAGGCCGTAGGCAATATGAAGGTGAGCATGATCGGCCTGATGACAGGCTGCGTGGCCAACATTATCCTGGATCCCATCCTGATCTTCGGCCTGGGTCCCTTCCCCGTGATGGGGATCCACGGAGCCGCCCTGGCCACAGGCATGGGCCAGGCGCTCACCCTGATCTACTATCTCACCGTCTACATCAGACGGCCCATCCAGGTCCGGATCCGCAGATCCTGCCTGCGGCTTACCCGCCAAATGGCAGCGCGGCTCTATGCAATCGGAATCCCCGCCACCTTGAACCTGGCCCTGCCCTCTGTGCTGATCTCCGCCCTGAACGGGATCCTGGCCGCTTATTCCGGCGTATACATCCTGGTCCTTGGCATCTACTACAAGCTGCAGACCTTCCTCTATCTGCCCGCAAATGGCTTCGTCCAGGCTATGCGTCCCCTGATCGGATACAACTACGGCGCAGGGGAACACAAACGGGTCTCCCAGATCTACCGCATCGTCCTTGCCATGACCAGCGGGATCATGCTGGCAGGAACGGTGATCTGCCTTGTGATCCCCGGATGGCTCATGGGGCTTTTCACCCATACGCCGGAGACGGTGGCCGCCGGCGAGACGGCTCTCCGGGTGATCAGCGCCGGATTCCTGGTGTCCTCCGTCTCAGTCACCTCCTCCGGCGCCCTGGAGGGACTGGGGAAAGGAACCCCCTCCCTGATCATCTCCTTGTGCCGCTACCTGGTCCTTATCATCCCGGCCGCATTTGTCTTAAGCCGGATCTTCGGACCAGTAGGGGTATGGAACGCCTTCTGGGTGGCAGAGGCTGCCACAGCCCTTGTCTCCCTGGTTGTCTACCGGCAGGCGCTTCACCGGGCATAACCGGTCTTGCCGGTCCTATCCGATCCTGCCCTCATCCAGATATCCGGCCAGTTCTTTGGCATAGTAGGTGAGGTAGCTCTGGGCCCCGGCCCGGAATGCCGCCACCGCGGTCTCGCATACGATCTTGTCCTCCTGGATCCAGCCCTTCTGGGCGGCCGCCTTGATCATGGCGTACTCTCCGCTGACACTGTATGCAGCCACTGGAAGCCTGGTCGCCTCACGGACTCTGGTGATCATATCCAGATAGGCAAGGGCCGGCTTCACCATGATGATATCCGCCCCTTCTTCTTCATCCAGGAGCACCTCCCGGATCCCTTCCCTGCTGTTATGATAATCCATCTGATAACTGCTCCGGTCGCCAAAGGAAGGCGCTGACTCCGCCGCGTCCCGGAAGGGCGCGTAGAAACCGGAGGCGTATTTCACCGCATAGGACATGATGGGGGTATTCTCATATCCTTTTTCATCCAGCAGGGCGCGGATTGCCGCCACCCGCCCGTCCATCATGTCAGAGGGGGCCACCATATCGGCGCCTGCCTGCACCTGGGAGAGGGCGGTCTTGGCCAGCAGCCGGATGGTGGGGTCGTTGTCCACCTCCCGGCCGCGAAGCAGCCCGCAGTGTCCGTGAGAGGTATACTCGCACAGACACACATCTGTAATATAGTAGAGATCCGGAAACTGTCTTTTGGCTTCCCTGAGGGCCCGCTGGATGATCCCGTCCTGGGCGTAGGCCTGGCTGCCCTGCTCATCCTTCTCCCCGGGGATCCCAAAGAGCATCACTGAGGGCACCCCGGCCTTTGCCACCTGCTCCAGCTCCTCCGGCAGACGGTCCACACTGTACCGGTACTGCCCCGGCATGGAGGGGATCTCCTCCCGGATCTTCTCTCCTTCCCGCACAAACAGCGGATAGATGAGGGAGGCTTTTTCGATCCGCGTCTCCCGCACCATCCGGCGCAGAGGTTCTTTACTTCTCAATCTCCGTGGTCTCTTGATCATGATCTTCCTTTATCCTTTCTATCAATGCCGTCAGGCTTTCTATGGTTGCTTCTTCTGCGATCCGGCAATCCAGTCCGTACTCCCTTGCCCGCCTGGCAGTCTCCGGCCCGATACAGGCGGCTTTGCGCCCCTTCAGGTTCTCCTGCCCTGCCATCCGGGCCAGCCCGTCGGCAGTGGAGGCGCTGGTCAGCACTACGCAGTCGATCCTTCCCTCCTCCAGTTCCTTCCTTATATCCACGGTCTGGGATTCGGGATACAGGGTCCGGTAAATGGAAATATCATCCACAGCCGCCCCCGCCTCTTCCAGAAGAGGAACCAGTTCCGGATTCCCCCGCTTTGCTCTTGGCAGAAGGATCCGTTTCCCCCGGATGTCCTCCCCGGCCAGTGCTCTCCCCAGGGAGACGCCATCATAAACCTGGGGCATAAGATCCGGGTAAATACCTCTCTCCTCCAGGGCCTTCCCGGTTCCTTCCCCGATCACCGCGATCCGGATATGGCCCAGACGGCGGACGTCCGCTTTCCGCCGCTCCATGTCTGCGAAAAAGATCCGGACTCCTGCCGGACTGGTAAATACCAGCCAGTCATAGGCCTCCAGATGGGAAATGCAGTCCCCGATCTTCTCATCCTCTTCCACGGGAACAAGCTCTACAGCCGGCGCCTCCAGCACCTGGGCCCCCAGGGTCCTCAGCCGGCCGGCCAGCGGTTCCATCCGTTCCCGGGGTCTGGCAAGCAAAAGCCGCATCCCCATAAGAGGCAGCTCCTCATACCATCCAAGCTCTTCTGTCAGGGCGCACACCTGGCCCACCAGGATCACCGCCGGCGGACGGATCCCGGCGGACACCGCCCTCTCTGCCAGATCTTCCAGGGTCCCTATAACCTTCCTCTGATCCGCAGTGGTTCCTTCCTGCAGGACAGCTGCCGGCGTCTCCGGCTTCATGCCTGCCCCAAGGAGCCCGGCCGTGATCTCCGGAAGCGCCGCCACTCCCATCAGGAACACCAGGGTCCCTTCCAGAGCGGCCAGCGCAGGATAATCCAGCGCCTCTTCTCTTCCCTGCCGCTTGTGGGCTGTGATGATATGTACCGAGGAGGCGCAGTCTCTGTGGGTCACCGGGATCCCGTTATAAGCCGGCACCGCCAGGGCTGAAGTCACCCCCGGCACCACCTCAAAAGGGATTCCTTCCTTAGCCAGGACCATTGCTTCCTCTCCGCCCCGGCCAAAGAGAAAGGGGTCTCCCCCCTTCAGGCGTACCACCTTATTTCCCGCCCTGGCCTCTCTTACCAGGATTTCCTGGATCTCCTGCTGGGGGATGAGATGACGTCCCGCCTGCTTCCCTACATTAATGAAACGTTTTCCATCCCCGTACCGGGCAAGAAGATCCGGATTCACCAGATGGTCATAGACCACCACCTGGGCCTCCTTTAACACCTGTTCCCCTTTTACCGTGATAAGGCCGGTATCTCCCGGGCCTGCGCCCACCAGCCATACCTTTCCTTCTGTCATCTTATTCTCCTTGTCTTCCCGCCGGCTCCTGCTGCCGGGAAGCAGCCTCTCTTAGCTCTTCCGCCAGGGCAGAACCCATCCCGGTCGCCGCTTCCAGCGCCTCTTTCCTGCTGCCGATCCAGTAGTTCCCGCTCTTCTCGTCATAATAGAGTCCCCGAAGAAGGAGCGCCCCCTCCTCCAGTTCTCCGTAGGCAGCCACCGGAGAGGAACATCCTCCTCCCAAGGCCTGGACAAATGCCCGCTCCTCCCGGGCGATCCGGCAGGCAGCCGGGTCTTCCAGCGCCTGGATCAACTCCAGGCCTTCCTCTTCCCGCATGGTCACCGCCAGCGTTCCCTGGCCTGCGGCCGGCAGCATTTCTTCTGGTTCAAAGCACCGGAAGATCCGCTCCTCCAGCCCAAGCCTTCGAAGACCTGCGGCCGCCAGGATCAGCGCGTCGTATTCCCCCTTATCCAGCTTCTCAAGCCGGGTTGGCACATTTCCCCGGATATCCTTGAATCGGGCTTCCGGGAACAGCTTCTCTGCCTGCAGCTTACGCCGGAAGGAAGAGCAGCCGATCACTCCCCTGCCGTCCCAGGCTTCCTTCCCGGAAGGCAGTACCAGCGCGTCCCTTGGATCTTCCCGCTGTGAGAAGACCGCCAGCCCAAGGCCCGGGGTGACTTCCATGGGCATATCCTTCAGGCTGTGGACCGCCAGGTCGATCTCCCCTTGCAGAAGCGCAAGATCCAGTTCCTTGATAAAGACTCCTTTGCCTCCCAGGCTATCAAGGGAAAGGTCCTGGCGCCGGTCTCCGGTAGTCTCCATGGTCCGGATCTCTAATTCCAGTTCCGGAAATGTCTCCTTAAGCCTCCTGGCCACAAGCTGGGTCTGGATCCTGGCAAGCCGGCTGGCGCGGCTTCCGATCACAAGTTTCTTCTTCATTCTTTTACTCCTTATCCAGGCTGTCCAGAGCCTGTTCCACTGCCTCCCTGGCTTTTCTCGCCTTCCTGTGGCCTGCGCCGGAAGCGCAGATGCCTGCCACCAGTTCCCCCCGCTTTACCACAGCCGGGAAGAAAAAGTCGCACAGTTCCTTCTTATGAGCCACGTTTACCAGGATCCCCCTGGCGCGGCACTCTCTGGCCACCGCTTCGTTGCAGGCCGGATCGTCGGTTGCCGCAAGGGCCATCTGGACCTGGGGCAGTTCTTCGTGGATCCCGGGAACGTAAGTTCCCTGGAGCCAGTGGATCCTTCCTTCCTCTGCCAGGACCTCTAATTCCTCTGTCGCCTCCGGAGCCACAACCCAGATGTCCGGGGTGAAGGAAAGCAGGGTCTTAATGCGTCGCCAGGCAATCCGGCCGCCGCCCACCACCAGTGTCTTCTTTCCTGAGATATCAACAAATAACGGAAAATATGATCTGTCCATGTCTTTTTAAGCCTCCGTCTCATTTTCTTCTTTTGACCTATCCATCATATCATATCACCGGAAATGTGCAACTGATTTTCACCGGGAAACCGGGAAAGCGAAACAGCAGACTACGCCTGGATCATCCTCCCACAGTGCTGCAGCTTTCAGCCGCACTGCGAAGGGGAGGGCTCCTTCCGGCATCCCTCCCCACACCCAGAACTTTGAAAGAACTGGAACTTCATATTGATCAGATCTCATCCAACGGATAGATCGGCCTTCGCACATGACGATAAGTAAATACCTCCGGACTCTGTGGCCCAAGGGCTGGCAGTTCGATGTCGTAGATCTTCTTTGCCACTTTTCCAAAAGAAGTGCGGAAATGAACGGCTGATTTGACCATCAGGATTTTGAAATCCTCCGGCATGATCCCGTTGCAGCGCAGCGCTTCCATATCCCAGGGCTGTGTCCGGACGCTGGACACCACCACCCGGGCGCCGTCAATGTCCAGAACCGCGCATTTCCCAAGGTTCCCGGGAAGTCCGGGATTATAATCCCGGTTGATGAAACGACCGTCGGTGATCGCCCGCACATACGCTGTGCACGCAATGGGGTCTCCGGCAATTTCCGGACAGATCTTTCCCCCCAGACGGATCCGGACCCTGGTCCCCACGCCGCTTGCGTCCGCCTGCTCTACCGTCTCCGGGTCATAGATGATAACTGCTGCCACCCCCTCTGTCTTCCGTTCCAGCAGCCGGCGCAGCATATGAGTCCCGTCTCCGGTGGCTCCGGAACCCGGGTTATCGGAAATATCCGCAAATACGACCGGAAACTCTCCTTTTTCCAGCGCATCGTCAATGGCTTTATCAATGTCCCAAAAACTGCGGCGCAGATTGGCCCGGTCCTCCCAGATCCTGGCCGCAAATCCATCGCAGATCTCCTGCGCTTTCTCCAAATCTCCATCTGTAACTGCCACCACTGACAGGCAGGTCTCTTCAATATCTGAAGCAAAAAATCCGTGCAGCACATTGACATTGATGATATTCCCTTCTCCCCGCAGTGCCTGAGCTTCTGCAACATATCCAGCCATACAGGGCTCCGCGGTAGGCATATAGGACAAAAGAAAATCCAAAGGATGATAAGCCATCGTCGGATGTACCCGTCCTTCCAGCGTATCCCACATACATTTTGCCGCCCGCATTCCGGCTTCATAAGTATCTGTGTGGGGATAATAATCATAAGGGAAGAAGGCATCCGCACAGGTTACCATCCGCCGGGTCAGATTACAGTGCAGATCCAGCGAAGCGATGACAGGAACTTCTGAACCCACTTTGCCCCGCAGTTCTTCCAGAAGCTCCCCTTCTCCGTCCTGGCAGCCCTCCACCACCATAGCGCCGTGGAGGGCAAGCAGGATCCCGTCCACTTGCTCTTCTCTGTCAATTGCTTCCAGCAATGTTGTCCTGGCAGTCTCAAACACTTCCCGGGTCACGATCCCTCCCGGCTGCGCGTTGAAAGCCAATACCGGAACAAGACGGCACTCCGCCACATCCTGGAAAAAATCCAGGAATCCGCCCAGTTCATTTTTCACTCCCCGGAAAACCTGAAGGATCTCGTCGCCAAAAAACCAATCCCTTGCGCGAAATGCTTCCACACCTGATTTTTCCGGCATAAAACTGTTGGTTTCATGTTTGAACTCCGCAATCAGAACCGTCTTCTTCATTTGCCTCATCTCCTCTCAAGGTCTTTTTTTCATTCTATCAAAATCCGGAAGCTCCGACAATCCTTTTCCTCTTTGTCTTTCCTGTGTTATAATCCTTCTAGGCAAATGAATCTACGACAAAAAAGGAGCACATCATGAATCAGAAAACCGGAATCCTTGTGGTCAGCTTCGGCACCAGCCACAGTACTACCCGCGCCCGGACCATCCAGGCCACCCAGCAGGAGATCCAGGCTGCCTGGCCGGACATCCCTGTCTTCCATGCCTGGACCAGCGGCATGATCCGAAAGAAACTGGCCCGGACTACCGGGGAGATCATCCCCGGGGTGAAAGAAGCCCTCGCCCAGATGACAGAAGAAGGAATCACCCGGGTGGTCCTGCAGCCCACCCATGTGATCGACGGCATCGAGAACCAGAAGATGCAAGAAGACGCCGGCGCTTTCACCGGTGTTTTTCAACAGATCGCCTTTGGGCGGCCCCTTCTCTCCACTCCGGAAGACCTTACAGAGGTCGCCGGGATCCTGGCGGATTCCTTTTCTTTTCCTGATCCCGGGGAGCACTTGATCCTGATGGGGCATGGAAGCGCCCACTCTGCCAACCAGGTCTACCGCCAGCTGGAAGCCTGTTTTCACAAGGCCGGGTATTCCCGGATCCATGTGGCCACTGTAGAGGCTTCCCCCGCCCTTGCCGATGTGATAGAGAGGCTTCGGGGCGAGAACGTTACCCGGATCCATCTGGCGCCCCTGATGATCGTGGCCGGGGACCACGCGGTCAACGATATGGCAGGTGAGGAGCCGGATTCCTGGCAGTCCGTCCTCACCCGCTGCGGATATCCCGTCACCTGCCACCTGAAGGGACTGGGGGAATATCCAGAGATCCGCCGGATGTTCCTCTCCCACCTGGAAGAAGCATTGTCTGTTTTGAAAGGAGATTGATCTTATGTACGAACTGATCCAAATCCCGGATACCAACTGTTACTATATCCAAAGCCCCGCCAAGATCGGCCTGGTGAAGCTTGACGACTCCCGGGTCTGCCTCATTGACAGCGGCAGCGACAAGGACGCGGGGCGCAAGGTCCGCCAGCACCTGGACGCCAACGGCTGGCAGCTTTCTGCCATCTATAACACCCACTCCAACGCGGATCATATCGGAGGGAACAAATATCTGCAGGGCCAGACCGGATGCCAGATCTATGCGCCCGGCATCGAGTGCGCCTTCACCCGGAGCCCCATCCTGGAGCCTTCCTTCCTGTACGGAGGCTATCCCTGCAAGGATCTGCGCCACAAATTTCTCCTGGCCCAGGAAAGCGACGCCCAGCCCCTGACCCCCGACGTGCTGCCGGAAGGGTTTGCACTTCTTCCTCTCCCCGGCCATTTCTTCGATATGGCGGGCTTTCGGACGCCGGATGATGTAGTATACCTTGCAGACTGTCTGTCCAGCAAAGAAACGCTGGAGAAATACCAGATCAGCTTCATCTATGACGTGGCCGCCTATCTTAAGACCCTGGAGACGGTACAGACCCTGGAGGCCCGGATGTTCGTCCCCGCCCACGCGGAAGCCACCACGGACATCGTCCCCCTGGCCCGGTACAATATCCAGAAGGTGCAGGAGATCGCCCAGAAGATCCTGGATCTGTGCCGCGAGCCGCTGTGCTTCGAATCCCTGCTTCAGCAGCTGTTCGCCCACTACGGCCTTGCCATGAACTTTGAGCAGTACGTGCTGGTAGGCAGCACGGTGCGCTCTTATCTGGCCTGGCTGAAAGACGAGGGCCGTCTGCAGGCGGAATTTGACAACAACCTGCTGCTGTGGCGGCAGGCTTAAGCTTCCGGGGCGATTGAGAATATCAGGCAAAAAAAGAGGCAGAACCCGGCGGGGAAACCGTCAGGCGCTGCCTTTTTCTTTTGTCTTCCCGGGGAACTCTCCCCGCTTATTGGTCTTTGGGCTGTCTCAGGATCCAAAGAGCGATCAGGATGCCCACGATATAGAGGATATTTACCAGTACGGTGGGGTTGTCCTTCAGGAAACCGACCACTGCCACGATGGCGGCCAGCGATATGGTAAGCTGAAAGCCGGAGAAGATCCTCCGCTCCCGGACTTCCTTAGCCTCCCGGCGATGTTCCTCTTTCTCCTGCTCCATGGCAAGATATTTCAGCAGATCTTCTCCTTCCAGCTTGGAGATGATCTCCTCCTCCCGGTAGAAATTGTCTTCTTCGTCCCCGAAGTGCAGGCGTCTGCCCTGGAACGTCCGCCGGTTCTCCCCGGCCGGCTCCTGAGAAGCCTTGGGCTGATCCGCTTCCTTAACGGGTTCTGTCTTCTCTTCCGATTTGGGCTGCTCTTCTTTTACTTCTTCCGGCTGCCCTTCCGGAACCGGCTCCTGGGCCGGCTGTACCTCCGGCTCCTGGATCTTCTCTTCTGTATATTCCATTTCTTCTGCCATGGTACTCCCCTTTCGTCTGCTTACAGCCTGTCGCTGTTCTTGTTCATAAACTTGTATTCCGCCACAGAACGGTCAAAGGTCTTGATATGGCCGTACAGCCACTGGATCACATTCTTATTCACCTGCTCCACAAAGGCGTTGGAAGGACCTTCCTCTTCCTCCAGCATCTCATAGAGCTCCTTCACTACCTTGCGCAGCTTGTCATGCTCCTCTTTATGCTTCTCGATACCCGGATAGTTGATGGACTCCTGCAGCTTCTCCTCCTCGCCAAAGTGGAACTCTGTATAATCGGCCAGATAATCCAGGGTCTTGACAGCCACCAGCTTGTCCTTGCTGGTCTCACAGCTGTCCAGCAACTTGTTGATCTTGTCGATCAGTTCCTTGTGCTGTCCGTCGATCATCTCATTTCCTGTAACAAGACTGTCGTCAAATTCTGCTCTCATATTCGATTACCTCCTGTTTGATTCTCCATAGCTATGATAATTTTACCGCAAAACTTCCATAAAAGAAAGGTGAAAATAGAAAAAACCGAAAAGGGACAGGGTATTTTCAATCTGGGACGTGGTATTTTCGAAAATACTACGTCCCCAACAACAGCGCGTTGCAGATGCAGGCCGCGATATTGCTGCCTCCTTTCCTTCCTCCCGCCACGATATAGGGGGTGTCCGCAAGACCCTGGATCAGTTCTTTGGCGGGGAGTACGTTGACGAACCCCACCGGGGCGGCGATCACCAGACGGGGCCGGACTTTTCCTTCCCGGATCAGCTCATACAGCCGGATCAGCGCGGTGGGGGCGTTGCCGATGGCGAAGATCAGGTCTTCTTCCAGGGCGACAGCCTTCTCCATACTTACTGCCGCCCGGGTGATCCCCCGCTCCTTTGCCTCCCGGGCCACATCCTCGTCGGTCATGAAGCAGTAAGCCTTCCCTCCCAGCTTCTCCAGACGCTTCTTGTTAAGACCGGACCAGCCCATCCGGGTGTCGGTGACGATGGAGCAGCCTTCTCTTAAAGCCGCCACTCCCTGTTCTACCGCCTCCGGAGAAAATATCAGGTTTTTGGCGTAGTCAAAATCTGCGCTGGTGTGGATACAGCGCAGGATCACCGCCGCATTTTCCTGGGGCAGCCGGATCCCCATGTCTTCCAGTTCCTCTCTGATGATCGCAAAACTCCTCGCCTCGATCTCTTCCGGCCGGATCTTCTCTATCTTCATACCGTTTCCCCTTTCTTCTCTAGATCCCCTGCTCCAGGATCTTATAAATCTGCTCCATGGGAAGGCTTTCCCTGATCCCTGCCGCCAGCCGGTCGTACTGCTGCTCCTTAAATTCCCGGAAGCTCCTGTCTTCTCTTCCTTTTCCCGCAGCCTGCAGGATCTCGGGGGAAATGCCTTTCCGCTCAACCAGACAGCGGATCAGGGCCTCTGTCACTTCCTCCCGGTCGAAAATGCCGTGCACGTAGGTGCCGTATACATTTCCTGCCCAGGCGCCGTCCGCCTTCTCCTGGCCCGAGATCTGATCCCGCACCCGGGTCAGGGCCTTTGCCTGGCCGCTCTCCCGTCTCCTAAGATCCCCCCTTGTCTCCCCCATATGGATCTCATAGCCTTCCAGTTCTCTGCCGGAAAGCCCATTAAGCGCTCCTTCGCAGGGAGCAAAGACTCCCCGCACCCGGGTGCGGGTCTTCCTGCCGGTAAATGTGGTCTTAAGGGGGAGAAGCCCCAGGCCACGCATGGAGCCGCCCGCCTCTACGCCCAGCGGATCCTCCAGGGTTTCCCCCAGCATCTGATATCCCCCGCAGATGCCAAAGATCACCGCGCCTCTGGCCTCCGCCTTCAGGATCTGAGCCTCCAGGCCGCTTTCTCTGAGCCAGGCCAGATCTTCCATGGTATTCTTGGATCCCGGCAGCAGGATGAGATCCGGCTGTCCCAGCCGGGCCGGATTCTTCACATAACGAAGGGAGCTCTCCGGCCGGTTCTCCAGGGTCAGGAAATCCGTGAAATTGGAGATCCTGGGCAGGCGGATCACCGCAATGTCCAAAAGGCCGTCTCCTTCCTGCCGCTCCAGCCGCCTGGCCAGGCTGTCCTCCTCCTCGATCTCCACGTCCAGGAAGGGCACCACGCCCAGCACCGGCACTTTGGCCCGCCGGGTAAGCTCCGCGACTCCCGGCTCCAGGATGGTCTTGTCTCCCCGGAACTTATTGATGATCAGACCCTTCACCATCTCCCGCTCTTCCGGCTCCAGAAGCTGCAGCGTCCCCAGAAGCTGGGCGAACACGCCGCCCCGGTCGATATCCCCGGCAAGGAGCACCGGAGATCGGGCCATCCGGGCCATCCCCATATTCACGATGTCTCCCTCCCGCAGGTTGATCTCCGCCGGGCTCCCCGCCCCTTCCAGCACCAGGATGTCATAAGCCTCATCCAGCCTGGCAAGCGACTCCCGGATCTGAGGGACCAGCTGCTTCTTATAGGCAAAATATTCCCGGGCACTCATGGTGCCCAGCACCTGGCCGTTTACGATCACCTGGGATCCGGTGTCGCTGGCAGGCTTCAAAAGGATGGGATTCATGTCCGCCGAGGGCTCCACCCCCGCGGCTTCCGCCTGGACCACCTGGGCCCGCCCCATCTCCCGGCCGTCCGCCGTGATAAAAGAATTCAGGGCCATATTCTGGGATTTAAAAGGCGCCACCCGGTACCCGTCCTGCCGGAAGATCCGGCACAGCCCGGCACACAGAAGGCTTTTTCCCGCCCCGGACATGGTTCCCTGTATCATGATCTTCTTAGCCATGCCATCAACCTCTCATTCTCTTCTTCTGTCCGCACCGCCACCCGGAAGAACTCTTCCGGAAGCCCCCGGTAATTCCCGCAGTCCCGGATCAGGAATCCTGCCGCCAGGGCCTCCCTGTAAAGCCCCGACCTTCCTCTGAAAAATACATAGTTTGCTCTGGAACCATAGACAGGGAAACCGCAGGCTTCCAAGCCTTCCCGGAGAAACGCCCTTCCCCGGGCCACCACTTTCCGGGATTCCTCCAGATATCCCTCTGCCCCCTGAAGGGCCGCCACGCCTGCGATCTGGGCAGGCAGGGACACATTCCAGGGCTGGAGCATCTCCTGCATCTGCTTCAAAAACTTCGGATCCCCGCAGAGGGCGTACCCCAGCCGCAGCCCCGGCATGGCGAAGCTTTTGGTAAATGCTTTCACCACCAGAAGCTCCGGGTACTCCCGGATCAGCTCTCTTGCCTCATACTGCCCCGGATCCTCCAGAAAATCAATAAAACACTCGTCCAGCACCAGCCTTGCCTCGCAGGCCCGGCACCGCTCCAGCGCCTCCTTCACAAATTCCCGCTCAAGAGGCCAGCCCGTAGGGTTGTTGGGGCTGCACAGGAACACCAGATCCACCTCAGGATTGATCCGCTCCAGGAAATCTGCTCCTATCTCAAATTCCTGCTCTTCCTTAAGCTCATAGAACTCGGTCTGTCCTCCGGCCGCCCCAAGGGCCCTTTCATACTCGGAAAAGGCCGGCGCCGTCACAAGCCCCCTTCTAGGGTTTTGCGCCCAGGCTGCCGCAAAGAAAAGCTCCGCCGCGCCGTTGCCGCACAGCACCGCTTCCGGCGGTGTCTGCTCAAACTGCCCGATGGCCTCCCGCAGCTTCTCACAGCGCATATCCGGATAGCAGGCGATCTCCCCCAGGCTCTCCTCCAACGCCCGGATCACGCCCTTGGGCGGGCCCAGCGGGTTGCTGTTCACGGAGAAATCCGTTACTTCCGGATGGCGGTAGATATCCCCGCCGTGGATCTGTTCTGTTGTCCCCTTCCTTTCTTCGGCCTTCCTCACTCCACATTACCTCCATCTAAAACCAGATGATCAACACCGTCACCTTCAGTGCAAGAAACCCGGCCAGGGCCAGCGCCGCCGTCAGATACATCAGTTTCCCGGCCCGCCGGATATCCTCCGGCTCAATGGGCCGCACCGGATCCCCCAGGGTGGGTTTCCGGTGAAGTTTGCCAAAATACCAGGCGTCCCCGGCAAGCTCCACTCCCAGAGCCCCCGCCATCACCGCCTCCGTCTGACCTGCGTTGGGGCTTTTGTGCCGCCTGCGATCCCGGCGGTAGACCTTCCACGCCCGCCTTCCGCCTTTCCCTGTAAGAAATGCAGCTACCAGCATGAACAGCGCCGAAAGCCGGGCCGGCACATAATTCACCACATCGTCCAGACGGGCCGCAGCTGTGCCAAAATACTGATACCGGTCGTTGCGATAGCCGATCATAGAGTCCATGGTGTTCACCGATTTGTAGAAAAATCCGCCGGCGGCGCCAAACAACATCAGGTAGAACAAAGGCGCCACCACCCCGTCGGAGGTGTTTTCCGCCACGGTCTCCACCGCCGCTTTGACTACTCCTTCTTCCGTCAGACTCTGGGTGTCCCTGCCCACGATCCTGGAGACCGCCCGGCGGCCTTCCTCCACTCCCCCGGTCTCCAGCGCCTGGTACACCCGGTCGCTTTCCACCTGAAGGGAACGGGCGGCCAGAAGCTGATAACAGAAGAAGGTCTCCAGAAGAAGCCCCAGCGGGAAAAAGAGCCTGTAAGCCAGAAGAAGGATCCCCGCCGGGATCCCGGTACTGAAAAGGATCACCAGGACCGCCAGGATCCCTCCCCCCAGGCGCTCAAAGGGCTTCGTTCCGGGCAGAGATCTTCTGATAATTGGTTCCAGTCTCTCGATCAGCCGACCCATAAGCCGCACCGGATGATAAGGCCACACCGGATCCCCCAGCGCAAGGTCCAGAAGAAATCCGCCGGTCACAGGCAGCATCTGCAAATATAAGTTCATATCCTTCTCCATTTCTTACTTGATAATCATAGAAGTCTCCCCGGGGCCGTGCATACTCCTCCATAAGCGCCATGATGGTCCCCCCGTGGACCACCAGAGCCGCCCGGGTGATGTTCTCTTTCTCACACTGTCTCCGGACCTTCTCAAATCCCTCCAGCACCCGCTTCTTAAATTCTTCCCGGTTCTCCCCGCCGGGAGGGGCGTCCATGCCGCAGGAAGCAAACCACTGCTGATAGGAATTTTGCCTGATCAGCTCCTCAAACTTGTGCCCTTCAAACTCTCCGAACCGGCACTCCGCAAGCTCCGGGATCACCACCGGCTCCTTCCCGGGATACAGGATGGCCCCGGTCTCCAGGCAGCGCTTCAGAGGGCTCGCGAACACCCGGTCCGCCTCCGGCGCCCTTAAGCCGGAAATTTCCCGGCGTCCCTCCAGACAGAGGGGCTCATCCGTACTTCCTATGTATCTTCGCTCCAGATTCCCCGCCGTCCTGCCGTGGCGGATCAGATAAAAGGTCCTCATCCCTTGATCTCCTTCCCGATTCCCAAGATCACCCGGTAAACCTTCCGGGAAGCCGCCGCCAGCCGGGTGCAGATTCTGCCGGTCTGTTCCCTCCAGTCCCGCTCAAAGGGCTCCAGCGGGACGATGCCGCAGCCCACCTCATCGGTCACCACCACAGCCTCCGGATTTCGAAGGATCAGCCGCCCGGCCAGTTCCTCCAGTTCTTCTTCCTGCTTCCCCTCTTCCATGGCCCGGCGGATATACGCGTGAAAATGGTGGATCCCGGAACACCAGAAGAGATCCGCCTCCTCACACTCCCGCCCGTCCGCCCACACAAGGCCGGGAAAACGCTCATTGGCAAATGCCCTCTTCCCCTGACAAGCACCTCCTGTGATCAGTATCATATCTTTCTCCTTCCCAGGCCGCTAAATGACCTTCAAAACCACGTCCATGGCCACGGCTCCCGCCGCGATCCACAACTCGCACATCTGCAGGAAATACCCGGCAAGATCCCCGGTGATCCCGCCAAAATAGTTCCGGCTCATCCAATAATAGCGGGCAAAGCAGATCCCGGCGCACAGAAGCGCCGCCATGCCGGTCATGCCCCCCAAAATCCCCATTCCGGCTCCCAGAAGGAGCAGATAGACTACCAGTGTGCGCCGTACTGCCCGGTTCCCTGCCGCCTCCGCCAGCGCAGCCACCGTCCCCTCCTTCTTCGCCTTGGGGAAAGTGACCACAGAAAGGCCGCTTAAGATCCGGGACAGCACAAACCCTGCTGCTGTCACCACCGCTGTCCGCCAATGGAGCGTCCCATAGAGCCCCAGCATAACGATCAGGTAAAGGCCGCAGGAGATCACGGCAAACGCCCCGGTGTGGGGGTCCTTCAGGATCTCCAGCCTGCGCTCCCGGGGCGCACAGGCGCTTAGAGCATCCCGGGTGTCCATAAACCCGTCCATATGGATGCCGCCGGTGATAAGGAACGGCACCAGCACCAGGGCCCCGCTCCAGAAGAGGTCACTCTCCAGGACGCCCCTTACAAGCGCCCATTCCCGCAGCTGCCAGACACCCAGGAAAACACCTGCCACCACAGCTCCCACCCAGGGGAAGAAGACCATGGCATAGGTCTGGTTCTCCTCATTCCACCGGCTTTCCGGCATAGGGATCCGGCTGTACATGGAAAATGCGATCTTAAAACCATTCCACAATTTCTTCATCTTACTTCACCACCACCGGGATCCCGTAGACCACTTCCGTCACCTGATCCGCCATACAGGCGGCTTCCCGGTTCAATTCTCCCAACAGTTCCTGATAGACCCGGATGTCTTCTCCATACTCCGCGCCGTCTGAGAAGATCTCATTGGTAACGATGGCCAGGACTTCTGCCTGGCCGGCCAGACGGCGCAGGCCTCTTAAGATCTTCTGCTTCACCAGCTCCCGGTCTCTTACCCTTCCGTCCTCCTCATAGAGCTCATTTGCCGCAAGGTTAGAGAGACACTCCAGCAGGACCCCGCTTCCTGCGGGGATCTTAAGCTTCTCCAGGTCTTCCGGGCATTCCACCGTCTGGAATCCCCGCCCTGCCCGCTGCCGCCGGTGCCGGAGGATCCGCCTTTTGGCCTCCTCCCCTCCGGGCCGCATGGTTGCGATATAAATAAGCGGCTTCCCCTTCGCTTCCCCGGCGATCCAGGATTCTCCCCAGGCGGATTTGCCGCTTCCGCTGCCCCCTGTGATCAAATGTATCTTCATTTATGTAAGCTCCTGATATTCTTCAATCTGATTTTCAGAAAAGGTACTCATACTCCGGTACACTTCCTCTGCCATCAAAAGAGCGGGAAGATAGAGAAGGGCTCCGGTTCCCTCCCCCAGACAGAGCCCGCAGTCCAGGGCTGCCTCCAGTCCAAGCTCCGCAAGGATGGCTCTCATCCCAGGCTCCTTCGACACGTGGGAGGCGATCAGGTACTCCCGGACGGTGGGACACAGTCGTACCGCCGCCAGGGCCGCCGCCCCGGAAATAAACCCGTCCAGCACCACAGGGATCCCATAGACTCCGCCTCCCAGGCAGACCCCCGCAAGTCCTGCCAGGTCGAACCCGCCCACTTTGGCCAGCACATCCAGGCTGTCGGAAGGGTCGGGCCGGTTCCTGCGGATGGCCTCCCGGATCACCTGGATCTTCCGCTCCAGCCCCTGACTTGTGAGCCCCGCGCCCCGCCCGGTCATTTCCTGGATCTCCCGGCCAAGGAGCAGACTGGATACGGCGCTGGAAGTGGTGGTGTTGCCGATCCCCATCTCCCCCACTGCCAGCAGGTCATATCCTTCCTCTTTCTTCTCTTTCGCCAGCCGGATTCCGGTGAGCACTGCCTGAAGGGCCTGCTCCCGGGTCATGGCCGGCTCCTTCGCCATATTCCGGGTGCCGTAAGCCACCTTGTAATCCGGCACCTGAGTATCCGCCGCCATGCCCATATCGATGGGGAAAAGGTCCACCCCCGCCTTTTTGGCCATGATGGCGGCGCTGGTATTGCCGGTAAGGAAATTCTCCGCCACAATGGCAGTCACTTCCTGCCCGGTCTGGGTCACCCCTTCTTCCACCACCCCGTTGTCGGCGCACAGCACCAGAAGAGCCTTCTTCTCCAGCCTCACTGCCGCCGTTCTCTGGATCCCGGCGATACGGATGATGTCCCGCTCCAGTTTCCCCAGGCTGTGGAGAGGCTTGGCGATGGAATCCCAGCGGCGGGAGGCCTCTTCTTTTGCCGCCCCGTCCCCGGGCCGGATTATCTTCAACAGCCTCTCTAATTCTTCTTCCTGCCTTGTCGCCTTCATTTATCCCTTCTCCTTTGCATATCTCCGGCAGGCCTCCAGGAATGCCTCCCCGATCTGGGGATTCCCCCGATAGTGAAAATGAGGATAGCCTGCCAGCAGTGTCTTCTCACTGATCATACAGGGCCACTGTCTCCCGGACACGGGTTTCCGGGCGGTGAAACCCTCCCCGCATCTGGAAGAATCGTAGTAATGGAACTCATGAGCCCTGAGAGGGGCCGTAAGGGGCTCCCCAAACAACCTTCCTCCTGTCAGTTCCACATAGCCGAACCGCCGGGAACCGGCAGGGAAACTCTCCCCTTCCAGAACCCCTGCCATGGCGTAACTTCCCTCTGCCGTCCGCAGCCGTTCCTGCAGATACTGGAATCCGCCGCATTCCGCCACACAGGGAAGGCCGCCACAGACTGCTTCCCCAAGCTCCCGGCGAAGGGTCTCATTTGCCTCCAGCTGACTGCCCCAGAGCTCTGGATAGCCGCCATAGAGCACCAGCCCCTGCACCCCTTCCGGGAAATGAGGGTCGTGAAGGGGGGAGAAAAATACCAGTTCCCCGCCTCTTTTCTCCAGGAAGTCCAGGTTGTCCCGGTAGCAGAAGCAGAACGCTTCATCCCGGGCCACGGCGATCCGCACCGGAGCTCCTTCTTCCCTGCCTGTGGCAGGTTCTCCCAGGTCCTTCGCCGTCTCTGCCAGTTCCAGGAGCCCCTCCACATCCACCGTCTCTTCCAGGCGCTCTCCCAGCGCTTCCAGACGTTCCTTCCACCCTGGCGCCTCCCAGGGAAGCTTCAGGCCCAGATGGCGGCTCTCCAGGATTCCTTCCGGAAGGACCGGCAGATAGCCAAACACCCTAAGATCCGTCTCCTCTTCCACCAGCTTCTTCATCTGGGGATACATGCCAGGGCTCATCCGGTTGAAGATCACACCCCGGATCCAGCTTTCTTCCCGGAACTCCCGGAATCCCCGGATCAGAGGCAGAAGCGACAGGCTGGCTCCCCGGGCGTCCACCACCAGCACCGCAGGAGTGCCGGTGATCCGGGCAATGTCATAAGTGCTTGCCTCTTCTTTCATTCCTCCCAGGCCGTCATAGTAACCCATGACCCCTTCCAGCACCGCGATCTCACAGTTTCCCGCCCGCTCCGCAAGAAGGGCGCGCACCTGATCTGGTGTACAGAGGAAACTGTCCAGGTTGTCACTGTCTATTCCAAGAGCCTCCCGGTGGAACAAAGGATCGATGTAGTCCGGACCACATTTGAAGGAGACTGCCTGTTTCTTTCTTTTCTGCAGGGCCTTTAGAAGGGCGCAGGTGATCAGCGTCTTCCCGGCCCCGCTTCTTGTCGCTCCGATCAGGAGTCTTGGGATTCTTCCCATGTTCCGCCTCCTCCTGTCATACTGATGATATAGATAGGGTTCTGGCCCTCCATCAGGTGGTAAGCTCCCGCCCTTCTGCCCCTGGACACGTTAAGCTGCACCACTTCTTCCTCCTGAAAGTTCCATTTCTTCATGCAGGCTACAGCCTCCGCCACCGTCTCCAGGGTGACGGCGTTGAGCACCACCCTGGCCTTGGGATTTTTGGCAAAGAGAGCCTCCAGGATCTCCGGAAGCTTTCCCCCGCTCCCTCCGATGAACACTCCGTCAGGAGCCGGCAGACCGTCAAGCGCCTCCGGCGCCTCCCCCGGCACCACCGTCACATTGTCTGTGCCAAACCGGCGGGCATTCTCCCGGATCAGATCCAGGGCCTCGCTCTTCCGCTCGATAGCATAGACCTGCCCCTGCCAGGCCGCAAGGGCCGCTTCCACCGCCACCGACCCGGTGCCTGCCCCGATGTCATAGATCACCCAGTCCCTGCCGGGCCGCAGCTTGGCAAGGCTTACGCTTCGCACTTCCTCTTTGGTCATGGGAACTTCTCCCCGCAGGAAAGTCCCGTCCGGGCGTCCCGGGACTGCCGGTTCCTTCCCCCCCTGGGGATTCTCAAGATAGATGAGAGCCAGTCCGTCTCCGTCGTATTTCCTTAACATGTTCCCGTCTCCCCGGAGGATCTTCTCCTCCGAATAGGAAAGCCTGGTTCCCACTACCGCCCGGATCCCCCCAAGTCCAAACTCCACAAGAAGGCTTCCCAGCTCCTTTACATCCTCCCTGCTTCCTGCCAGGATCATGGTCTTCTGGTTCTCCCGGATCAGGGAGATGGGAGAACACTTCCTCCCGTGGATACTGGCAAAGGCCACATCCTCCCAGGGGATCCCCATCCGGGCGGCGAACACCACGGCGCTTGCCACTCCCGGCACCAGCCGCACCTGGATCCTTGGATCTTCCCCAAGCACCTCCTCCAGCTTTCTGGCGCCGCTGTAGAAGCCGATATCCCCGGAGAGGGCCACCGTCACCTGCTCCTCCTCCGGATGAGCGTGGATACAGGAGAGGATCTCCCCAGGATTATAGGCTGCATGGGTTTTCTGTCCCGGAGCTGCCGCCGCCTTTAACATCCGCTCTGCGCCGATGAGAAGTCCCGCGCTCCTGCAGGCTTCCCACGCCTCCCGTGTAAATCCTTCCTCCCCGCCAGGGCCGATGCCTGCCACCGTCACCTGCCAGTGGGGCACAAGGCTCAGTTCTTCTGTGAGAAGGATGCAGATCTCTTCCCAGGAGTATCCGGTCTCTTCTTCTGGCTTTTCTATCACTACAAGCCTGACTCCGGCCTCAAAAGCCGCCGCCTGCTTCTCCGGATAGCCCCCGGTCCTCCCGGAAGCCTTGGTCACCATCCATTGGATGTGATACTGGCGCAGCAGCGCCACATTCAGCTCCTGAGAGAAAGGCCCCTGCATGGCCAGGATATGGTCCCCCCCGATCCCTGCCCTCCGGCAGGCCTCCAGGCTCTCCGGGGCAGGCAGCACCCGGACATACACCCGCTCTTCATACCCGGGGATCTTCTGGTATTCCGCCAGATCCTTGCTTCCTGTGGTCACCAGGATCTTCCCCTCCGTCCGGCTTAAGAACTCTGCCGCCTCCCGGACAGAAGCCACGCCCTTTTCCTTCCCGTCTCCGTCTGTCTCCCGCAGAAGGCGTAAACAGGGAACCTGACAGGTCTCGCAGGCCTGCCGGATATTTTCCGTCGCCTCCCGGGCGTAGGGGTGGGTGGCGTCGATCACATACCTGGGAGCGAACTCCCGGATCCAGACTTCCATCTCCCCTGCTTCCATCCGCCGGGCAGAGACTGTCAGCCCTTTTCCCTCCAGCTCTTTTTTGTCCTTCTCCAGCAGCATTTCCCCGTATCCGGTAGCCACACAGACGTGCACCCGGACTCCGGCGGCCGCCAGATAGCCTGCGGCCCTGCGGCCTTCCGTGGTCCCGCCGAAGATCAGGATCTTCACTGCTTCCTGCTGCTTCTTCATAACGCTCCTCCCTTATGGTCTTCCCCAGTGCGGTATCCTCTGGGGGTCACCATCCGTTCTCCTATGTTCCGGGTCTGGCTGCTGCCCACAAATACCGTGGTAAACATATCTGCCTGGGTATTCTTAAGTTCCTCCAGGGAGAGAAGCCGGATCTTCTCTCCTTCCCGCCCGATGTTCCGGGCCAGGCCGCAGAGAGTCTCCGGCTCCCGGTACCGCAGCAGGATCTGGCAGGCTCGGGCCAGATGGTCTTTGCGTGTCCGGCTGGCAGGATTGTAGAGACAGAGGACAAAATCCGCCTCCGCTGCGGCTTCAAGCCGCTTCTCGATCATCTCCCAGGGCGTCAGAAGGTCGCTCAGACTGATCACACAGAAATCATGGCCCAGAGGCGCGCCAAGAAGCGCGCTTCCCCCAAGGGCCGCCGTCACCCCCGGGATTACCTGGATCTCCACCCTGGGATAATCCCGGCCCACCTCGTACATCAGCCCGGCCATCCCGTAGACCCCTGGGTCGCCGCTGCAGACCATGGCGGTCTTTCTCCCCTTTTCCGCCTCTTCAAAGGCCATCCGGCAGCGGGCTTCTTCTTTCCGCATAGGTGTAGACAGATAGATTTTCTCCGGGAAGGATTCCCGCAGAAGATCCAGATATACCGTATACCCCACGATCACCTGGCACTCCTCCAGGCAGCGGCGGGCCTCCCCTGTCATCTGTTCCGGCCCTCCCGGACCGATCCCGATCACCCATATCTTAGTCAAAGTCCATCCTCCATTTCTCCTCCGCAGCCGCCACCGTCACCGGGCCCAAAGCCCGTTTGGGCAGGATCAGCTTTCCGCCCTTCCCGGCGCACAAAAGAGCGCTGCGCTCACATACATTATCCACGCCTGTCACCTGCTCCACGAAGGAGGAAGCGGTGAAGGCTCCCTGCAAAGATTTTAGCTCTTCCCCCTCATAAGCCTGAAGGGAGATCCCCCGGTTCCTGCAGTACGCCACAAGTCCCGGCTCCTTTTCCTTCTGCCGGATGGTGGCCGCCGCACGCACGCTCTGGGGCCAGATCCCGGCTTCTTCAAGGGCCGTCTCCACTGCCAGGGCGATCTCTTCTTCCGATACGTCCTTCCGGCAGCCAATGCCCAGGATCACCCGGCGGGGGATCAGACAGAGAATCGTCTCCTCCCCGGACGGTTTCCGAATTCCCAGGGAAATGTGGGGCCCCGCTCCTTTTCCGTCCCCTGGGAAAAGAGAAACTTCCGGAGGCAGTTCTCCTTCCAGCTGACCGTTTCCTTCCTGCAGCTTAAGAGTCACCGGCTCTTCCCCAAGAATCCGGGCAGAAATCTTTTTCGTCCCTTCCAGGTCCTGGATGAAAAGCCCGTTCTTCGCCGCGAACACATCCACCGCCCACTTCCCGTTGATATCCGTGGCTGTGGTCAGCACCGGCTCCATTCCAAGCCGTTTTCCCAGAAGGCAGGCCAGGGCATTGGCCCCTCCCAGATGGCCGGACAGAAGGGGAATGCAGTAACGCCCCGCCTCGTCCACCGCCAGCACCGCCGGATCTTCTGCCTTGGACTTCACAAAGGGAGCCACAGCCCGCACCGCGATCCCTGCTGCCCCTACGAAGATGATCCCCTGAGCTTCGCTAAACTGGCGTCCGGTCCAGGCAGAAAGGGATTCCTTAAGGGACTCCGGATCGCGGCTGTTTTTCACTGCCGCCTCCGCCTCAAACCCTTCTTCCTTAAGCACAGAGGAAATGCGCCTGGCCAGCGCTTTCCCCCGGCTGGTAAAACTAATGATCCTGATCTTCATCATTTCTTCCCCTCCGGTATCCGGTGGTAAACTCCGGATCATAGAGCCTGGATCTCTGGTAGTTTTGGTGAGCCACCACCTCTCCCACGATGATCAGCGCGGTTTTGCTGATCCCGTGCGCCTCCCCGGTCTGGGCCAGCGTCCCCACCGTACAGGAATAACAGGCCTCCTCCGGCCAGCTTGCCTTGTAGACAATGGCCGCAGGGGTATCCGGCTCATATCCCCCTGCCAGCAGTTCTTGGGTCAGTTCCGGCAGAAGTCCTGCGCTTAAGAACAATACCATGGTGGCCTGATGGGTCGCGAAGGCCGCCACCTGTTCCCGCTCCGGGACCGGCGTTCTTCCTTCCATGCGGGTGATCACCACACTCTGGGACAGGCCGGGCAGGGTGTACTCCAGGTTCAGGGCAGCCGCTGCCGCGCCAAAGGAACTGACCCCCGGACAGGACTCATAGGGAATGCCCCGCTCCTCCAGCCGGTCCATCTGCTCCCGCACCGCGCCGTAGAGACTGGGATCTCCAGTGTGGAGCCGGACTGTATCCAGGCCTTTTTCCTGGGCTTCCTCCATCACTTCCAGCACCTCTTCCA
The DNA here is from genome assembly GCF_900312975.1 of Massilistercora timonensis. Lineage (NCBI taxonomy): Bacteria > Bacillati > Bacillota > Clostridia > Eubacteriales > Massilistercora > Massilistercora timonensis. The sequence goes on from NZ_LT990039.1 coordinate 644,864, forward strand.
GAGTCATATGCGCACTATTATATGTCTTACAACATTTTTTTGTTTCTTTTAAAAGTTCTGGATTTACAAGAGACCCTGCGTAGATCACCACATCCGCCTGCCTTAAAAGCCGCTGCCCACGGACCGTGATCAGATCTTCCGCCCCTGGTCCTGCACCTACAAAATGAATCATTGTCTTTCTCCTTCTTTTACAAAGATCAGTGTATAATAGCCTGCGTCTTCCCGAAGTTCTTCTGCTCCCCGGAAGAAGCGCTCCCCAGGCATGCCGCAGTTTTCCACCCCCATGATCCGGGCGCCCCGGGCCTCCTCTTCCTTCAGGATCTCCCGCACCGCAGCCGCCTGCCTTCCTGCTTTCATCAGGATCTTGGTCCCGGGCAGTTTCATCGCTTCCCGGATCTGATAAGAAGCAGGGATCACATGGATCTGCTCCGCCTTCTCCCCCAGGGTCAGATCCAGCCGGGCCGCCGCCGCGCAAAAAGACGGGATCCCGCTTATGATCCGGGCCTCATAGCCCCGCTTTTGAAGCCGCCTGTGAAGATAGAAATACGTAGAGTAAACGCAAGGATCCCCCAGGGTCAGAAATGCTACGTCCCTTCCCTCTTCAAGAAGCGCCGCCAGCCTCTCTTCCGCTTCCCGGTGGCTTTGCTCCAACACCTCCCGGTCTTTGGTCATGGGCATCTCAATCCCTACCCGCTCCTTCTCTTCAAGAAAAGGACAGGCCGCAGCCGCGATCCGGTAAGCCACGGTCTCCTCCGGGATCCGGCCCGGCGCCGCGATCACCGGACACTGCTCCAAAGTCCGGTATGCCTTAAGAGTGAGAAGTTCCGGATCCCCCGGCCCTACCCCCACGCCATAGAGTACGCCTCTCTTCTTCATATCTGCCTCCCACTTTTCTTCCTGTCCTGTAAATACTGTTCCAAAAGGATTTCTGCCTGGCTGCTCTGCCCCAGGATCCCATACTGGCTGGAAAAAAGAATCACACCTGCCGGAATCTCTTCTCCCACTCTGCGGCAGATCTGTTCCTGTGCCCGGGCCGCCGCCTCACATCCCAGAAGTTCCCGCTCCTTAGGGGTGCATTTCCCAAGGGCCTCTTCCGTGGTCACACTGTCAAGGATGGCCAGAGCCTTCTCCTCCCCAAGGTAACAGCGAAGCGCCGCCGCCGCCAGAAGTTCCATCCGGCAGTCCGCCTGCCGGGAATGGGTGTCCATGATCCCTCCTGCCACCTTGATCAGTTTCCCGATATGCCCTGCCAGAACCAGGCCTTTACACCCTTCTTCCCGGGCCATATCCAAAGCCTCACCGATATAGTTACTGCATTTTACCGCCTCAGACGGCTGTATGCCGTAGTTCTCTTCCAGGAAATCCAGCCCATAATTGCCGGGGGCAAGGATCAGGAAGGCCGCTCCCGCCGCCCGCTTTACCCGGATGTCAAGCCGGATGGTCTCAATCAGCGCCTGCCGGCTCATAGGCTCCACGATCCCGGTGGTGCCAAGAATGGAAAGCCCTCCCTCAATGCCAAGCCGGGGATTAAAGGTTTTCTCTGCCAGCCTCTCCCCTTCCGGGATGGAGATACAGATCACAAGTCCTCCCTCATATCCGGCTTCCTCACAGGCGGCTTCCGCCTCTCCCAGGATCATCCGCCGGGGCACCTGATTGATAGCCGGGCTTCCCACCGGCTGTTCCAGCCCCGGCCTGGTCACCCGCCCGACGCCTGCGCCCCCCTCCAGGACTATTCCCGGGTTCCCGGTCCTCCTGACCGTTGTATAGATAAGAATCCCGTTGGTCACATCCGGGTCGTCCCCGCTGTCCTTGCGGACAGCACAGGAGACCTGAAGAGGAAGCCCTCCGCCTTCCTCCGGCCACCGGACATTTGTATCTTCAACAGGAAGCGTAAGATAGCTCCCTCCGGGCAGCTCCACCGTCACATCCCCGGGGCCTTCCGCTCCTTTGCCCCCAAACAGCAGCTTAAGCGCCGCCCTGGCCGCCGCTTGGGCGCAGGTTCCGGTAGTATATCCCCTGGCCAGTTCCTTTCCCGGCATATCCTTCCTCCTTCTCTGTCTGCTCCATCAGAAATATCTATATATAAACATCCATATAATAAAGAAAAGAGACTGCCAGCGGCAATCTCTCCTAATACACAGCTCAAAGACAGACCAGTCCCCCGGTCCTCTCCTTATGTATCCTCTTGCCCTCACCGTAAGATCATACCCCAGCTACCGGCAGGTATCCTGGCTTGGAACTCAATCCTACTACCTGCCCTTCCCGCCCCGCAAGGCAGTGGTACACAGGGTTCGTCCTTCCATACAGTAGAGTGAGCTGCCGCGGCCTCGCACCGCGTTCCCTTTTCATCTGCACACGGCAGAACCGGTATGGTAATATTCTAGCTGGTTCCCCCTAAAGTGTCAATTGGGGACAGGGTATTTTCAATCTGGGACGTGGTATTTTTAAAAATACCACGTCCCCACTTGAAATTATTCCGCGATATCCGCCATCTGGAACCGGATCACTTTGCCCAGATCTGCAAGGCTTACCTCTACCTGATACCCGATCTTCCCGGCGCTGAACATGATCCGGTCATACTTCCCGGCGCTCTCATCGATGGTGGTGACAAACTGTTTCTTCATCCCGATGGGCGAACACCCGCCGTGGACATATCCGGTCAGCGGAAGAAGTTCTTTGGACTTGATCATCTCGATGCTCTTCTCTCCCACACTCTGGGCCGCCTTCTTCAGGTTCAGCTCTTTGCTCACTGGCACCACGAATACATAGTGCTCCTTTGATTTTCCCACTGTCACCAGCGTCTTAAACGCCCGGTCAGGATCTTCTCCCAGAACCCGGGCCACGTCCAGGCCGCTGACTGCCCCGGTCTCCAGATAATTGTGGCTTTCATAGGGGATCTTCTTCTGTTCCAGCACCCGCATCACATTAGTTTTCTCCTGATTCTTTCCCATAATCTTAAATGCCTCCTAAAGAACCTTTCTGGCTTTCATATAGCATGCCATATTCTTTTTCTCCAGTTCCTTCATCAATTCCATCTGAACAAATCCGAAATCCTTCCCTGAGGTAAAACGTCCTGGCCCGCCGGTTCTTCTGGTAGACATGCAGGCGCAGCCTCTCCCGGGATTGCTTCGCATCTTTCAGAAGCGCCCTGCCGATCCCCCGGCTCCGGCATTCCTTTCGGACGAAGATCCCTTCGATCTCCTCCCCGTTTCTTCCCAGGAACCCCAGAATTTTCCCCTCTTCTTCATATACCCGGACCTTCGCCAGGGGAAGCTCCTCCCGGACAAAATCCAGTTTCCCCTTCCAATAAGAAGCAGGGATAAAATCATGGGCCTCCAGATTGGCCGAAAGCCAGATCTGGGACACTTCTTTTATTTCTTCGCTCTTCATATCTCGGATCATAACTTCTTCCCTCCCCTGGTTCCTGCACCTCATTCTATCCTCCCTTCCAAAGACTGTCAACCTGACCCGCAAATTCTGCAAATTCCACCAGTTCCAAATTGAAAACCCTGCCTTTTTGGATTAAAATAGAAACAGTTAATCCAGGCGGGGGGATCACACTTATGAAACCAGTATGGGAAACACAAAGGAAACGGATCTTTGAGATCATCGAGGTGGGCACAAGATATGACTATGCCAGCCGGATCTATGATTTTTTCAATGCTTTCTGCATCATCTTAAATCTCAGTGTCTGCACCATGTACACCTTTAACAACATGCGAAATGCCTACGGCGCTCTGCTTATCACCCTGGAGGAGACGACGGTGGCTCTTTTCCTGGTGGACTATGTCCTTAGAGTCTGGACCGCCAAATATCTCTATCCCTCTGTAAGCCAGCCCAGGGCCATCCTGAAATACATGTTTTCATTCACCGGCATCGTGGACCTTCTGTCTTTCCTGCCCCATTACCTGCCCTTTTTCTTCCCGGCAGGCGCCATCGCCTTCCGGATGTTCCGGATCATCCGGATCTTCCGCCTGTTCCGCATCAACGCCTACTACGACGCCTTAAATGTGATCACGGAAGTTATCGTCAGCAAGAAACAGCAGCTGTTCTCTTCTGTCTTCATTATCATTATGCTGATGCTGGGGTCCAGCCTGTGCATGTACAGCCTGGAACACGAAGCCCAGCCGGAAGTGTTCGCCAATGCCTTCTCCGGCATCTGGTGGGCCGCTTCCACCCTGCTCACAGTGGGATACGGGGACATTTATCCGGTTACCATCCTGGGGAAACTGTTCGGTATCTTCATCGCCTTCCTGGGCGTAGGTATCGTGGCCATTCCCACCGGTATCATTTCCGCCGGATTCGTTGATCAGTACTCCCGCATCAAACGGATGAGTGAATACGGACAGGAATCCGCCATTCATTTCATCAAGATCCATCTGACTCCCCACGATTCCTGGGTAAATCACACCATCTCCCAGCTGCAGCTTCCCGACCGGGTGATCGTAGCCGCCATCTCGCGGAACCACCGGCTTTTGGTTCCCCGGGGAAATATGGCGCTGCAGGCCGGGGACGACATGGTGCTGGGCGCAGAGTCCTTCCACGACGACGGCGAGCACATCCGGCTTAAGGAGATGGTCCTGCAGAAAAACCATCCCTGGATCGGACAGCGTATCCAGGAACTGGAGATCTCCCGCCAGTCCATTATCGTTCTGGTCCGCCGCAACAAGCGGGTGCTGATCCCCAACGGGAACATGATCCTGCGGGAGGCGGACACCGTGGTCCTCTATACCCAGACCCATGTGACGGACGCGACGGAGATCGAGCTGTAAATCATTGGACTTTCTCCCCCTTTCCCCATATAATAGGAACGGTTATACTATTTCCAAATCTGAAATCAGAAAGGACTTTCCATACATGAGACAATTACTTCGCTATCTGAAACCCCATCCGGTCATCACCGTACTGGCCCCTATTTTTAAAATGCTGGAGGCCACCTTTGAACTGTTCGTTCCCCTGGTGGTGGCTCAGATGATCGATGTGGGCATCAACGAAAACAACGGCCCCTACCTGTGGAAAATGGGAGGGCTTCTGATCCTCCTTGGCGTAGTGGGATTTTCCTTCTCCCTCACCGCCCAGTACTTCGCGGCTAAATCCGCAGTCAGCGCGGGAACCGCCATCCGCAGCGACCTGTTCGCCCACATCAACACCTTCTCCTACCAGGAGATCGACGCCATCGGCACTTCTACCCTGATCAACCGGATGACCAACGACGTGAACCAGGTACAGAACGGCATCAACATGTTCCTGCGGCTGTTCCTGCGTTCCCCCTTCGTAGTCTTCGGCGCCATGATCATGGCCTTCACCGTAGATGTCCGGGCTGCCCTTCCCTTTGCGGTCACCATCCCGGTACTCCTGGTGGTGGTCTTCGCCATCCTGCTTTTCTCCATGCCCCTCTATAAGAAGGTGCAGCGGCAGCTGGATCAGGTACTTCTGACCACCAGGGAAAATCTGCTGGGGATCCGGGTGGTGCGGGCCTTTGGCCGGCAGCGCCAGGAGCGGGAGAGGTTCCGCCAGGAGACAGACGCCCTCTATGGGAAACAGATCTTCGTAGGGAAGATCTCCGCCCTCTTAAATCCCCTTACCTATGTGATCATCAACCTTGGCATTATCGCCGTCCTGTATTTCGGCGGACGCCAGGTGGATACCGGAAGCCTGACCCAGGGCCAGGTGATCGCTCTTATCAACTATATGTCCCAGATCCTGACGGAACTGGTGAAACTGGCCAACCTGATCATCCTGCTCTCAAGGGCTCTGGCAAGCCTGGGCCGGATCAATGTGATCTTCGGCGTTACCCCCTCCATCCCGGAGGAAGGCGCAGACGTTCCAGAGTCCGCCTCTTCTCAGTCTCCCGCTCTTTCCTTTGAGCATGTAGGCTTCACCTATGAAGGAGCCTCCAGCGAGACGCTCCGGGATATCAGCTTCTCCCTGCAGCCCGGCGAGATCCTTGGCATCATCGGCGGAACCGGCTCAGGAAAATCCACGCTGGCCAACCTGATCCCCCGGTTCTATGATTGTACCTCCGGAACCATCCGCCTGTTTGGCCGGGACATCAAGACTCTGCGCCCCGCCTCCATCCACAGACGGATCGGCGTGGTGCCCCAGAAGGCAGTCGTCTTCTCCGGCTCCCTGCGGGAAAACATGCGCTGGGCCAAAAAGGACGCTACCGACCAGGAGATCTACCGGGCGCTTGATATCGCCCAGGCCCGGGAATTCGTAGACCTTAAGGAACAGGGACTGGATCTTAAGATCCAGCAGGGGGGCAGCAATCTCTCCGGCGGCCAGAAGCAGCGTCTTACCATCGCACGGGCACTGGTGGGACAGCCGGACATCCTGATCCTGGACGACAGCGCCTCCGCGCTGGACTTCGCCACCGACGCCAGGCTCCGCAGAGCCATCCGGGAAAATACGGAAAATATGACGGTGGTCATCATCTCCCAGCGGGTCTCCGCCATCCAGGGCGCTGACCACATCCTGGTGCTCTACGACGGCGCGCCCGCCGGCTACGGCACTCACGAAGAGCTGCTCTCTTCCAGCCAGGTCTACCAGGAGATCTGCGCGTCCCAGTCCGCCGGGAAATCAAAAGGAAAGAAGGCCACAGCCAATGCGTAATACTACCGGAAACGACAAAAATCGACAGACTCTCAGACGGATCCTTCGCTATATCCGTCCCTACTGGCCTCTGGTGATCCTCTCCCTTCTTCTGTCTGCCCTGACGGTAGGGCTGACCCTCTATGTCCCCATCCTCACCGGGCGGGGCGTGGATTATATCATCGGGAAAGACCAGGTGAATTTCACCGGGCTTCTGGCCGTGATCACAGGGATTCTGATCTCTGTGGCCGTCACCGCTGTTGCCCAGTGGATCATGAACCATATCAACAATAAGATCACCTATCGGGTTGTCCGGGATCTGCGGGTCCAGGCCTTCGACCACCTGGAAGAGCTTCCTCTGTCCTATGTGGACCGGCATTCCTCCGGGGATCTTATAAGCCGGATCGTCACAGATATCGATCAGTTCTCCGATGGGCTGCTTCTGGGATTCACTCAGCTCTTCACCGGCGTAGCCACCATTGTGGGCACCATCGCCTTCATGCTGAGCATCAATCCCTGGACCACCCTGATCGTGGTGGCGTTAAGCCCCCTTTCCTTTGTGGTGGCAAACTTTGTATCCAGGAAATCTTTTACCATGTTCAAGAAACAGTCGGAAACCCGGGGAGAACTGACTGGATTTACCAGTGAAATGCTGGGAGGGTTAAAAGTAGTGCAGGCATTCGGCCATCAGGAGGAGGCCTGCCGGGAATTTGATGAGATCAACCGGCAGCTTGCCCAGTATTCCTTGAAGGCTACGTTTTTCTCCTCCATCACCAACCCCACCACCCGGTTCATGTATTCCGCCATCTACGCCGGCGTAGCCATCGTAGGCTGCTTCTCAACCATAGCAGGGGCCCTTACAGTTGGGCAACTCTCCAGCTTCTTAAGCTACACCAACCAGTACACCAAGCCCTTTAACGACATCACCAGCGTGCTGACGGAATTTCAGAATTCCATTGCCTCCGCCGCCCGGGTCTTTGAGCTTCTGGACGAGCCTGCCGCCCCGGCGGAACCGGCGGATGCAGTCGTTCTGTCAGAGCCGGAAGGACGGATCCTCCTTAATCAGGTTGACTTCTCCTACACACCGGAAGTTCCCCTGATCCAGAATCTGAACCTGTCTGTGGAGCCTGGACTGCGTATCGCCATTGTCGGTCCCACCGGCTGCGGAAAGACTACCCTTATCAACCTGCTGATGCGCTTCTACGACGTGCAGGCGGGTTCCATCCAGGTGGACGGCCACGATATCCGGCAGATCACCCGCCAGTCCCTGCGCACCAGCTACGGTATGGTACTCCAGGAGACCTGGCTTAAATCCGCCTCCATCCGGGACAACATTGCTTACGGGCGTCCGGATGCCACAGAGGATGAAGTGATCGAGGCAGCCAAGAAGGCCCATGCTCACAGCTTCATAAAGCGCATGCCGGAAGGCTACGACACCATTATCACGGAAGGCGGCGGCAACCTGTCCCAGGGGCAGAAGCAGTTACTGTGTATCGCCCGGATCATGCTGTGCCTGCCTCCTATGCTGATCCTGGACGAGGCTACCTCCTCCATCGATACCATGACGGAGATCCGTATCCAGCGGGCTTTTGAAACCCTGATGCAGGGACGCACCAGCTTCGTGGTGGCCCACCGGCTCTCCACCATCCAGACCGCGGATGTGATCCTGGTGATGGATCAGGGCCATATCATCGAGCAGGGAAACCATGAGGAACTGCTGGCAAAGAAAGGCTTCTACTACCGGCTCTACAACAGCCAGTTCGCGGTGGAAAACTAGATACAGAAAAATAAAACGCCCCGGGAATATATACCATTCCCGGGGCGCACCATTAAGATTATCCTATTTCTTCACTATTTTTAATTGATATCCCAATGCACTTAAAATATTACAAAAGCTTTTCAGACTCGGACTGTTTTCCCTTTTCTCAATCCGGGAAATAACCTGCTGCCTGCTTCCTGTCAGCCTTGCCAACTCCTCCTGCGTTATCTTCCCGGCTTTACGCAGTGCTGTCATCTCACCAATCAGGCGATATTCTTCCCGGCTGTCATCCCATAACTTTTTAAACTGCTCATCCTCTATCCGCTTCTGTTCAATTTTCTGTTCTATATCAACCTTTACAAAACCCATTTTTCTCCCTCGTTTTGCTGTTTTCTCCCCTCATTTTACAACTTATTTGTTGTTTTATCAATTGATTTTTCATATGCAAATTTACAATGGAAACAATGACTAAATCGTCAAGAATTTAAATGTTCTGATTTTGCAAGCGCAGAATGCCCCTGCAGACTTGTTCTAAATAATTCTACCGCAACCCATAGATCTGATACATGGACAGCATGTTCTGATACTGCATCTTATTCCCCATCAGCTGCCGGTAAGTAGCGCTTTTCTCCCTGCCCTCCGCCTTCAGCTTCTTCATCTTCTGATCCGCAGTCTCATAATTTTCTTCCACTGCTCTTAGCATCTTCTCAAATGCTTCCAACCGCTGTTCCTGCTCTGCTATCATCTTGCCACTCTCCTATTCCTTCCAGATCACAACTTCATTTTATCAATCTCCTGACAGAATGACAATGACATTTTTACAGTACTCTGTATAGCGTGTATCTTTCCAGTCTTCACCGTATTGACTGCGCCTCATCGTCCTGAAACGGGCAGCAAAAAAGGGACCTGCTTTATGCAGATCCCCTTTTCTACTCTTTCCTCTTAAGTTCTGATCGAACCAGCTTTTTATTCCTCGCCGTACAGTGTTACCAGCTTCTGCAGATAAGCATATCTGTCCATAGCCTCAGCCTCGTTCTTCGCGAACAGCTTCTCAGCCTTCTCCGGATTTGCTCTCTTCAGTGCGTTGTAACGAACCTCGCCGTCCAGGAATGCCTGATAGTCTTCCTGCTTAGGCTCTTTGCTGTCCAGAGTGAACTTGTTGCCTTCTGCGGCTGGATTGAACCGGAAGTTGTTCCAGTATCCGCACTCTACTGCCAGCTGTTCCTCGGTCTGAGCCTTGCTCATGCCCTTCTTGATACCGTGGTTGATACACGGAGCGTAAGCGATGATCAGAGACGGACCCGGATAAGCCTCAGCCTCTGCGATAGCCTTTACAGTCTGGTTGAAGTCAGCGCCCATAGCGATCTGAGCTACATATACATAACCGTAAGTCATGGCAATGCCGGCCAGGTCTTTCTTCTTGGTCTCTTTTCCGCCTGCAGCAAACTGAGCGGTAGCTCCTGTCTTGGTAGCCTTGGAAGACTGTCCGCCGGTGTTGGAGTAAACCTCGGTATCGAATACCATGATGTTGATATCTTCGCCGCTGGCCAGTACATGGTCAACGCCGCCGAATCCGATATCGTAAGCCCATCCGTCACCACCAAAGATCCACTGGGATTTCTTCGCCAGGAAGTCTTTGTTCTTCACAATGTCCTTGCAGGTCTCGCAGTCGCATCCCTCAAGAGCAGCTACCAGTTTGTCGGTGGCGTCTCCGTTGGTCACGCCGCAGTTGAAGGTATCCAGGTAAGCCTGGCATGCTTCTTTTACTTCTGCGGAAGCCTGATCAGAAGCGGCTACAGCCTCTACTTCTTCTTTCAGTCTCTTACGGATGGCTTTCTGAGCAAGCAGCATACCGTAACCAAACTCTGCGTTATCCTCAAACAGGGAGTTGGACCATGCAGGACCCTGTCCCTTCTCATTTACCGTGTACGGTGTGGACGGTGAAGAGTTACCCCAGATGGAGGAACATCCTGTCGCGTTGGCGATATACATTCTGTCGCCAAAGAGCTGTGTGATCAGCTTCGCGTAAGGAGTCTCGCCACAGCCTGCGCATGCGCCTGAGAACTCAAGCAGCGGCTGTTTGAACTGGCTTCCCTTTACAGTCTCCGGTTTGAACTTGGCAACCACTTCCGGTTTTACCGGGATCTCTCTGCCAAAGTCGAAGGTCTCCTGGCAGCCTACGTTCTCTTCCATGTTGCCCATAACCAGAGCCTTCTCGCCCTTCTTGCCCGGGCATACGTTCGCACAGGAGCCACATCCGGTACAGTCGTAAGCGGATACGGTCATGGTGAACTTCATTCCCGGCATACCGATCATATCGATGGCCTGTGTTCCTTCCGGAGCCTTGGCAAGCTCGTCCTCGGTAAGCGCTACCGGACGGATAACCGCGTGCGGACAAACGTATGCACACCGGTTACACTGGATACAGTTCTCCGGTTTCCATACCGGGATGTCTACCGCGATACCACGTCTCTCGTATGCGGAAGATCCGGACGGAGTGGAACCGTCTACATAATCCTTGAAGGCAGATACCGGAAGTGTATTTCCTTCCTGTGCGTTTACCTTCGCCTGGATATTCTTAACAAAATCTACAACGTCAGCTCTGCCGCCCTTAACTTCCGGTGTGAACAGGCCTTCGTCCTGGCAGGACTTCCAGGATTCCGGAACTTCTACTTCGTGTACCTGTTTTGCTCCGGCGTCGATGGCGTCGTAGTTCATCTGTACGATCTTGTCGCCCTTTCTTCCGTAGGTAGCCTTCGCAGCCTTCTTCATCAGGTCGATGGCTTCCTCCTCCGGAATGATGGAAGCCAGCTTGAAGAACGCGGACTGCAGTACGGTGTTGATACGTCCGCCAAGTCCGATCTCCTTACCGATCTTGATACCGTCGATGGTGTAGAACTTGATGTTGTGGTCGGCGATGTAAGCCTTTACCTGTCCCGGCAGGTGCTTCTCAAGACCTTCCATATCCCATGGGCAATTGAGAAGGAATGTACCGCCGTCTACCAGCTCCTGAACCATGTTGTACTTGTTCACATAAGACGGATTGTGGCAGGCCACAAAGTTCGCCTGATGGATCAGGTAGGTGGACTTGATCGGGGATTTACCAAATCTTAAGTGAGACATGGTAACACCGCCGGATTTCTTGGAATCGTAGTCAAAGTATGCCTGTGCGTACATATCGGTGTTGTCGCCGATGATCTTGATGGAGTTCTTGTTGGCTCCGACAGTTCCGTCCGCGCCAAGTCCCCAGAACTTACAGTTGATGGTTCCTTCCGGTGTGGTAACCAGCGCCGGGCCGGCTTCCAGAGAAAGGCCTGTCACATCATCTTTGATACCGATGGTGAATCTTGCTTTGTCTTTGTTGTTGAATACCGCAACGATCTGCTCCGGTGTGGTATCCTTGGATCCAAGTCCGTAACGTCCGCAGTTTACAGGAACGTTCTCAAACTTGCTTCCCTTCAGGGCAGATACAACGTCCAGGTACAGAGGCTCGCCCTGTGCGCCCGGCTCTTTGGTCCGGTCAAGAACGTTAATATATTTTACAGTGTCCGGGATCGCGTCTACCAGTGCCTGTGCGCAGAACGGACGATACAGACGTACTTTGACAACGCCCACTTTCTCGCCTGCAGCTACCAGGTAGTCGATGGTCTCCTCGATGGTATCACATACAGAACCCATTGCAACGATGACTTTCTCAGCGTCTGCAGCTCCGTAGTAGTTAAACAGCTTGTAGTCTGTTCCGATCTTGGCGTTTACCTTGTCCATGTATTCCTGAACGATCGCTGGCATAGCATCGTAGTAAGGATTACATGCCTCTCTTGCCTGGAAGAAGATATCCGGGTTCTGAGCGGAACCTCTCTGGCAGGGATGATTCGGGTTCAGCGCGTGATTCCGGAACGCGTCGATGGCGTCCATATCCACCAGGTCCTTCAGGTCCTCGTAATCCCAGGTCTCGATCTTCTGGATCTCGTGAGAAGTACGGAAACCGTCGAAGAAGTTGATGAACGGCAGCTTGCCTTTAAGCGCCGCGCAGTGCGCAACCGGCGTCAGGTCCATAACCTCCTGTACGCTGGACTCGCAGAGCATGGCAGCTCCGGTCTGACGACAGGCATATACATCGGAGTGATCTCCGAAAATGGAAAGTGCGTGGCTGGCGATCGCACGGGCGGATACGTTGAACACACCCGGAAGCTGCTCGCCCGCTACCTTATACAGGTTGGGGATCATCAAAAGCAGACCCTGAGAAGCGGTAAAGGTAGTGGTCAGAGCGCCTGCCGCCAGAGATCCGTGTACCGCGCCTGCAGCGCCGGCCTCAGACTGCATCTCTGTCACCTGAACCGTCTGTCCGAAGATGTTCTTTCTTCCTTCGGTCGCCCACTCATCTACATGCTCCGGCATAACAGATGACGGCGTGATCGGATAAATAGCCGCAACTTCTGTGTACGCATATGACGCATGAGCCGCGGCCTGGTTACCATCCATGGTCTTCATTTTTCTTGCCATTTTTGTTGTTCCTCCTTAAATGTTACTTACATGATCATACTTTGACATATATCATTATTATAGTCCCTGGCATTTTAAAAGTCTAGTGATTCTTGGGCTTATTTTTGTTCCTTTTTCTGTACATCCGGCTGCTTTTCCCGCAGACTCTGCACCCCTTCCGCCAGGATCTTCACATCGTCCAGGATATAGTCGAAAGCCCCTGCCTTATAGAGATTGATCACGATCATTCCCGCAGGCACGGCCAGGATCATCCCCAGCACGCTTCCCATCCGGTATCCCACGTACAGAAGCACCAGCGTCACCAGAGGTTTCATACCAATACTGTCCCCCACCAGCTTGGGCTGGGTCAGCTGGTGTACCAGCTGGGTCACTGCGTAAAGCACCAGAAGAGCCACCACCATCCGGTAGTTTCCACTGAAAAGATGGTAGGCAGCCCAGGGAATGAGGGCCGTCCCGGTGCCAAAGAAAGGCAGGAAGTCCAGGAATGCGATGAGCAGGGCTAAAAGGAAGGAAAAATGGACGTCCAGAAGAGCAAATCCTGCCAGCAGAATGAAGAAGACCACCACCATGATCTTTAACTGAGCCTTAAAATATCCTCCCACCGCGTACTTGAGATTGGACATCACCATGGACATCCTTCTGACCAGCGGATCCGGCGCGATTCGCTTGGCCCAGGCGATCACTTCCTCCCGCTCTGCCACGAAGAAATAGGCTGAGATGATGGTCACCAGCACCGCGATCAGGATCGAGGGGATCCGCTTGGCGAAATTCCCCGCCGCCAGCACGGTAGGCGTACTTAAGTTCCGGATCAGGTCCCCGGCAGTCTCTCCCAGATTCTCTGTGAAGGTATGCCATCCCTCCTGCACCCCCTCAGGCAGCATTTCGAAAATACCGTTAAAGCTTTCCCCTATGGAATGGAGGCCTGCGCTCAGTTCCCGGTACAGCGTAGGCATGTCTGTAACCAGAGCCGCCACCTCCTGGAACAGCCGGCTCCCCGCCCAGTAAAGCAGCAGGACCACCGCTGCCAGAACCAGGATGATCACCAGGGCAGAGCTTAGCTTCTTCACGATCTTCAGCCGTTTCTCCAGCCAGTTCACCACCGGACTTACGATATAGGCAATGAACCAGCCGATCACAAAGGGCATAAAATACACCAGAAGTTCCAGGCCGATCCACACAAAGAGGATCGTGCCTGCCAGGCTGAACGCCAGGCTGACGATCACCTTCCAATAGGGCCGGTTATCCCCGAGCTGTTCCCGATAGCTTGTCCCCATCTTCCTTTGCCTCCTTCCCGTCTGTCTGCAGATACCTGGTCTCCACCAGGTCCCAGATCTCATCCCGTCCCTGTTTGGTCACGGAAGAGTAGGGGATGATCACCGTTCCAGGCACCAGGTCAAGTCCCTGGCGGATCAGTTTCAGCTGCTTATCCTTCTGGCTGCGCTTGATCTTGTCCAGCTTGGTGGCAATGATGATGGGATGAAAGCCCTGGGCTACGATCCACTGGTACATCATCTTGTCATTGGCGGAGGGCGCGTGCCGGATATCAATGAGAAGAAAGACGGCTTTCAGCTGTTCCGACCCGTGGAGATACCGCTCGATCAGCTGGCCCCATTTCCGCTTCTCCTGTTCCGAGACTTTGGCGTACCCGTATCCTGGCAAATCCACCAGGTAGAGCTCCTCATTGATGTTATAAAAATTAATGGTCTGTGTCTTCCCCGGAGTGGCCGAGATCCGCGCCAGCGCCTTGCGGTTCATAAGCCCGTTGATAAGGGAGGATTTCCCCACATTGGACTTCCCTGCGAAGGCGATCTCCGGCAGATGGTTCTCCGGCAGCGGGCTGGTGATCCCACAGACAGTCTCCAGGTTCACATTTCTGATGATCATGACTTTTTCTCCGTTTCTTCCTTCTTGATCAGCACTTTGCCAAGCACTTCATCGATATGAGACACGAAAAAGATCTCCAGGCCTTTGGTGATCTCTGTAGAAAGCTCTTCCACATCCGGCCTGTTTTCCTTTGGCACAAACACCGTCTTGATCCCTGCGTTCTTGGCCGCCAGTAACTTCTCTTTCAGGCCGCCGATGGGAAGGATCCTTCCCCGCAGGGTGATCTCCCCGGTCATAGCCACGTCCGCCCGGGCCTTCTGCCCGGTGATGGCGGACATCATGGCCGTGGCCATGGTAACGCCGGCGGAAGGACCGTCCTTTGGAACTGCTCCCTCCGGAATATGGATATGGATATCATGGTTCTTGAAGAAATCTTCCTCAATGCCATGCTCCCGGCTGACTGAGCGGATATAGCTGATCCCGGTGCGGGCAGATTCCTTCATCACGTCTCCCAGCTGGCCGGTGAGCAGGATCTCCCCTTCGCCAGGCATGATGTTGACTTCGATCTGCAGGGTATCCCCGCCTACGCTGGTCCAGGCCAGTCCCCGCACGATCCCCACTTCCGGGGTCTCGTTGGCCATCTGATAAGTATAGAGTTCTCTTCCCAGATACTGGTGAAGGTTCCGCTCTGTAATATGTACCGCCTGTTTCTTTCCCTCGAAGATCTCTTTGGCCGCCTTGCGGCAGATCTCTGCGATCTTGCGCTCCAGCTGCCGCACGCCCGCCTCCTTGGTATAGTTCCGGGCCATCTTCCACAGGGCTTTCCTGCTGACGGTAAGCTGATCCGCCTTCAGGCCGTTGCGCGCTCTCTGCTTGGGGATCAGGTGCTCCAGGGCGATGTGCATTTTCTCATTCTCTGTATAACTGCTGACCTCGATAACCTCCATCCGGTCCAGAAGAGGTCTGGGGATGGTCTGCAGAGTATTCGCCGTAGTCACGAACAGAACCTCGGAAAGATCCAGCGGCACTTCCAGGTAATGATCCCGGAACTTCATGTTCTGCTCACTGTCCAGTACCTCCAGGAGGGCAGAGAAGGTATCTCCTTTGTAGTCGTTGCTCACCTTGTCGATCTCATCCAGCAACATCAGGGGATTCTTCACTTTGGCTCTGCGGATGGCCTCCGCGATCCTTCCCGGCATCGCGCCTACATAAGTCTTCCGGTGTCCCCGGATCTCCGCCTCGTCCCGGACGCCGCCAAGCGAGATCCTGACATAAGGCTTCTTCAGGGCCCGGGCCAGGGATTTGGCAATGGACGTCTTACCGGTTCCCGGAGGTCCCACCAGACAGAGGATGGGCACATCTCCCTTCCTTGTCAGGGCGCGGACCGCCAGAAACTCCAGCACCCGCTCCTTCACCTTCTCCAGGCCATAGTGATCCTCATCCAGCACCTGCTTCGCATAGGCGATATCTTTGTTGTCCCGGCAGGTCTTATCCCAGGGAAGCTCCAGCATGGTCTCGATATATGTCCGGATCACGCCTGCCTCTGCCGGGCTGTTCATAGAATTGCGGAATCGTTTGATCTCTTTGGAGATCTTCTCCTTCACCTCCGCCGGAGCCTTCAGATCGTCTGCCGCCTGCTGGAATTCATCCGCGTCGGAAAGGGTGGTCTCGTCTCCCAGCTCCTCCCGGATCAGCTTTAATTCCTCCCGGAGGATATACTCCCGCTGGTTCTTGTCCACCCGCTCCTTGATCTTGGTTTGCAGCTCGTCCTTGATATTCTGCACCCGGATCTCCTGCACCACCTTGTAGGACAGAAGCTCGAACCGCTTCCGCACGTCCGGCTCCTCCAGAAGCTCCTGCTGTTCTTCACAGCGAAGGGACAGATTGGCCCCGATCAGATCCACCAGCTTCCTGAGATCCTGGGTCTCGTCAATCTGAGCTCCCAGTTCTTTCGCCGTCTTGGGATTCTTGAGCATGTATTCCCGGAACAGATCCTTCAGTCCCCGCAGCATAGCCTCCCGGTTGATGGATGTCTCCTGGGCATCTCCTTCCTCCAGGCTGTCCAGTTCATCCGGCACCACTTCCACGGAAGCGTAGAGAAACGGCGTCTCCTGCTCCAGTTCTTCAATCCTTGCCCGAAGCTGCCCGGACACCAGCACCCGGGTGATCTTCTTGGGAAGCTTCAGCATCTGCTTGATGCTGACCACGCAGCCTGTCTCATACACATCGGCGATCCCCGGATCCTCTACTTCTACATCCTTCTGGGCCGCCAGAAATAAAAGCTGGTCTCCTTCCATCGCCCGCTCGATCGCCTGGATGGATTTCTCCCGGCTCACGTCAAAATGTGTCACCATCTCCGGCAGCACTGCCATTCCCCGCAGCGCCACCATGGGAAGACTTAATCTTTCTCTCTCCATGTATTTCTTCTCTCCTGTCTGATCCCGGTCCTGTCAGAGGGCAGGCCCGGCTTTATATGAAACGGGCGGGCACACAATCTCTGCACCCGCCTCATAGTTCTTATGCACTTTCTGAATGGATCGCCCCGTGAACACACTCCGGCTCTCCAACCCCTTTTATCACATCTCTTGTGATCCTGCAGGACTTCAGCGTTTCATCCGAAGGTGCCTGATACATAATATCCATCATCGTTTTTTCCATGATCGCCCGCAAACCTCTCGCCCCTGTCTTTCGCTTCAGGGAAGTCTCCGCGATCTCTTCCAGGGCGGAATCGTCAAAGATCAGGTCCACCCCGTCCATCTCCAGCATCTTCTGATACTGTTTCACAATGGCGTTCTTGGGCTCTGTCAGGATCCGGATCAACGCTTCCTTATCCAGCATCTCCAGAGACACGGTCACCGGGACACGCCCTACCAGCTCCGGGATCAGGCCGTACTTCACCAGATCCTGGGGAAGCACCTGTTTTAAGAGCCGGTCTGTATCATGCTCGTGTCGGCTGGCGATCTCCACATTGAATCCGATGGATTTCTGATCCAGCCGCTTCTCGATCACCTTCTCCAGACCGTCGAACGCTCCTCCGCAGATAAAGAGGATATTGGTGGTGTCGATCTGGATCAGCTCCTGATGGGGATGCTTTCTTCCACCCTGGGGCGGCACATTGGCCACCGTTCCCTCGATGATCTTGAGAAGCGCCTGCTGAACGCCCTCTCCGGATACATCTCTTGTGATGGAAGGATTCTCGGATTTCTTGGTGATCTTATCGATCTCATCGATATAGATGATCCCGTATTCTGCCCGCTCCACGTCACCGTCCGCCGCCTGGATGATCTTCAGAAGGATGTTCTCCACATCCTCCCCCACATACCCGGCTTCTGTCAGGGCTGTGGCATCCGCGATGGCAAAAGGCACGTTCAGGATCCTTGCAAGAGACTGGGCAAGAAGGGTCTTGCCGCAGCCGGTGGGACCCAGCATCAGGATGTTGCTCTTGCTCAGCTCCACTCCCAGATCCTCCCGGCCTGCCAGTATCCTCTTATAATGATTGTAAACCGCCACAGAGAGAACCTTCTTGGCATCCTCCTGGCCGATCACATATTCATCCAGAAACGCTTTGATCTCTTCCGGTTTCAGCAGATTGATGTCCATGAAAGGACTTCTGCGTCTTCCCTCTTCATATTCCAGTTCTTCTTCGATGATCTCCGCGCAGACGTCCACGCACTCATCGCAGATATATGCCCCGTTTGGCCCTGCGATCAGCTTTTTGACCTGCGCCTGCGTCTTGTTGCAGAAAGAACATCTCACCTGGTCGTCGTTTCTACCTGCCATTCTATTCTTTCACCTCATAAATTCGGACATTCTAAGGAAACTAACGGCGTGTGATCACCTCATCGATCAGACCGTAGGCCTTGGCCTCTTCCGCTGACATGAAGTTATCCCTGTCCGTATCCCGCTCGATCACTTCCAGCGGCTGTCCGGTATTCTCCGCCAGGATCTGATTCAGTTTGTGGCGGGTCTTCAGGATATGCTCCGCCGCGATCTGGATCTCCGACGCCTGGCCCTGCGCTCCGCCGGAAGGCTGATGGATCATGATCTCCGCGTTGGGAAGCGCCAGCCTTTTTCCCTTTGTACCGCCGGAGAGCAGGAATGATCCCATACTTGCCGCCATTCCGATACAGATGGTCTCAATATCGCACTTGATATACTGCATGGTATCGTAGATCGCCATCCCTGCCGTCACAGATCCTCCCGGACTGTTGATGTACAGGTGGATATCCTTCTCCGGATCTTCTGCCTCCAAAAACAGCAGCTGGGCCACGATCACGCTGGCAGATACATCCGTTACTTCCTCTCCCAGGAAAATGATCCGGTCCTTCAGAAGTCTGGAATAAATATCATAGGAGCGCTCGCCGCGGCTGGTCTGCTCAATGACATAAGGTACTAAACTCATAGATTCTATGCCTCCCGTCTGCTTCTTTCGCGTCTGTTATTTCTCTACTGCATTCTCCGCCAGGAAGGTAACTGCCTCCTGGACAGCCATATCTTCTTTCATCTGTTTTTTCTCAGCGTCGCCCATGAACTCTTTGAGCTTATCAACTTCCATCTTGTAGGCTTCCGCCATCTTCGCCAGCTCTTTGTCCAGCTTCTCGTCGCTGATCTCGATGTTCTCTGCCTTGGCTACCGCCTCCAGCACAAGACGGGTCTCAATACGCTTCAGCGCCTGAGGCTTCATCTCTTCCATCATCTTCTCCCGATCCATTCCGGTAAACTGGAAGTACTGGTCCATGGTAAGACCCTGGGCCTGGATCCGCTGCGCGAACTCATCCATCATCTGGCGGGCCTGGGTGTCAACCATTGCGTCCGGGATCTCCATAGTAGCATTGGCGATGGCCTTCTCTACCGCCTGATCCTCTTTCTTGCGCTTTCCGTCTGCAGCCTTCTGCTCTTTGATCTTTGCCTTCACATCGGCTTTATATTCATCCAGAGTGTCAAATTCGGAAACTTCCGCCGCGAATTCATCGTCGATCTCCGGGATCTCCTTTGCCTTGATCTCATGGATGGTACATTTGAACACTGCGTCTTTGCCCTTCAGGTCCTCTGCGTGATAATCCTCCGGGAAGGTAACCTTTACTTCAATCTCCTTCTCCGGCTCTGCCCCGATGAGCTGCTCTTCAAATCCGGGGATAAAGGATCCGGAACCGATGGTCAGCGGGTAGTTCTCACCCTTGCCTCCTTCGAACGCCTCGCCGTCCACAAAGCCTTCAAAGTCCAGGATGATTTCGTCTTTATCCTGTACCGGACGATCCTCCACCGTAATGGTACGGGCGTTCTTCTCCGCCTCTTCCTGGATCTTCGCGTCTACTTCCTTCTGGGTCACGCGGGTGGAAACCTTATCTACTTCCAGTCCCTTGTACTCGCCCAGGATAACTTCCGGTTTGGTAGCCACCTGCGCGGTGAAGATAAAGGGCTTGCCCTTCTCGATCTGCTCTACGTTGATCTCCGGCTGGGATACGATCTCCAGCTCACACTCGTCATAAGCCTCAGAGTATGCCTTCGGGATCAGGCTGTTGGCCGCGTCATCATAGAAGATCTCCGGTCCGTACATCTTCTCGATCATCTGGCGCGGTACTTTTCCCTTACGGAAACCAGGCATATTGATCTTGTTTTTCTGTCTCATATATGCGTTCTGGAGCGCTTTCTCCAACTCATCGGCGGACACTTCGATGGTAAGCTTCGCCATGTTTTTCTCTAACTTTTCTACCTGTAAATTCATTTTCCTCTGACTCCTCCTGTTTCTATCCCGCCTTCACCAGGCCGAAAACGGGCATATTTCAATACATTCACCAATGAAGTATAACACAAACCCCGCTAAATATCCAGCATTTTCTATTCGTATACAATGGACTCCGCGATTTCTTCCGCCTTCGCTCTTCCCTCCAGGATCTGGATCAGTTCCAGGGCGAAATCAATGGCGGTCCCAACGCCCCGGCTGGTGATCAGATTACCGTCCACCGTCACAGGCGCCCGGGTGATCACCGCTCCCTGGATCTCCTTTTCCATGGCCGGATAGCAGGTGACCCGCTTGCCCTTAAGAAGCCCCAGGTCCGCCAGGATGGTAGGCGCCGCGCAGATCGCCGCCACATATTTGCCCTCCGCGGCAAAATCCGACACTACTTTCCGGACGCCGCTGTGGGCCTTCAGGTTAGTGGTCCCCGGCATTCCTCCCGGCAGGACCACCATATCCGCCTCCACGAAATTTACTTCCTCAAACAGATCCTCCGTCTGGACATTGATCCCGTGAGATCCGCGCACCGTATAATCTTCCATAATGGAAACCGTATCTACATAAACCTTGGCCCGTCTCAGAAGATCGACTACCGTCAAGGCTTCTACTTCCTCAAATCCGTCTGCCAGCAAAACATTTACCCGCTTCATTTCCCTTTTCTCCCTTCCTTTTTATTCTTTTTTGAAACTCAGCCTTACATCTGCATACTTATTTCAATATTAACACCGTTTACATTTAGTGTAAATACGTTTATGATAGATAAGGAAAGGATGATGGAATATGGAAATCGAACGTAAATATCTGGTCCAAAAGCTGCCGGAAGATCTTGACTCCTTCCCCTTCCGGGAACTGGAACAGGGATATCTGTGCACCGATCCGGTGATCCGGATCCGCAGAGATGACGACCAGTATGAACTCACTTACAAATCCGGCGGACTTATGGTCCGTGAAGAATACAATCTCCCTCTTACAGAGGAAGCTTACCGCCATCTTCTGCCCAAGGTGGACGGCCGGCTGATCCGGAAACGAAGATACCGGATCCCTCTTACAGACACCCTCACCATTGAACTGGACCTGTTCCGGGGCGACCTGGCCCCCCTTGTACTGGCGGAAGTGGAATTCCCTGACGAGG
The DNA here is from genome assembly GCF_900312975.1 of Massilistercora timonensis. Lineage (NCBI taxonomy): Bacteria > Bacillati > Bacillota > Clostridia > Eubacteriales > Massilistercora > Massilistercora timonensis. The sequence goes on from NZ_LT990039.1 coordinate 666,410, forward strand.
CTTCCGCCAATTCCTTCACCCCGCCCCACTGGTTCGGCGAGGACGTAACTTTTTCTTCCCAGTATCATAACAGCAATCTGAGCAAAAAATGAGAAAGCCGGGAATCCCGGCTTTCTTTGTTATTACCGCCTCATTTACTCACTGACGTCAAATCCATCATGAACCGCGTTCATGGCTTTATCAATGTCTTTCTCATCGATCAGCACCGTGATCCGGATCTCAGAAGTAGAGATCATATTGATGTTGATCCGGGAATTATAAAGAGATTCGAACATCTTAGCCGCAACTCCCGGATTGCTCATCATGCCCGCTCCTACAACAGAGAGCTTGGCCACGTGCTCATTCCACAGGATATCCCTGATCGTAAGTCTTTCCTTATTCTCTTCCAGGATTGCGATCGCAGCTTCCAGATCTGCTTCCGCAACGGTAAAGGAAATGTCCTTGGTCCCTTCTCTTCCCACTGACTGAAGGATGATATCCACATTGATCCCCTTCTTGGCGAGTACGTCAAAGATACGGAATGCCACTCCCGGCTTGTCTTCTACTCCGATCACAGAGATCCTTGCCGTATTTTTATCTGCCGCGACTCCTGTCACCAATAATTTCTCCACGTTTGCTACCTCCTTGACCACTGTTCCTTCTGTCTCATTCATACTGGAACGGACTACCAGTTCCACATTGTATTTCTTCGCCATCTCCACCGACCGGTTATGGAGCACTTTCGCTCCAAGGCTGGCCAGCTCCAGCATCTCGTCATAGCTGATGGAATCCAGCTTGCGGGCGTTCTTCACCACCCGCGGATCCGCTGTATAGATCCCGTCCACATCTGTGTAGATCTCGCATTTATCCGCATGGAGGACCGCCGCAAGAGCTACCGCCGTAGTGTCCGACCCTCCCCGGCCAAGGGTTGTGATATCATCGTATTTGTTCACTCCCTGGAAACCAGTGACGATCACGATCTTCCTGGAATCCAGCTCATGCTGGATCCGTTCTGTATCCACCCGCTTAAACCTGGCATTGCCATACCTGGAGGTGGAATGCATCCGCACCTGGAAAGCATTCAGGGACACCGCCGGGACATCCATGGCCTGCAGAGCCATGGCCATCAGGGAAACCGACACCTGCTCGCCTGTGGTCAGCAGCATGTCCATCTCCCGCTGTTTTGCTTTGGGATTCACACTGTTTGCCAGCGCGATCAATTCATCCGTAGTCTTCCCCATAGCGGACAGGACTACCACCACATCGTGGCCTGCCTTGTAATCTTCTATACAGCGTCTGGCCACGTTATAAATCCTTTCCTTGTCAGCGACGGATGTGCCGCCAAATTTCTTTACGATCAGCATACTTCCTCCTGTAGTAAATGTGTTATCAACTGGTAGCCCTTCGGCCAGTTCCTGCCTGTCCGGGCCGCTGTTTTCTCATCATAGGTCTCCTGGCCTTTCACCCCGTTTCTACTGTCATAGAGCAGATAGGGAACCGGCTCCCCTGTATGGGTACGGACTTCAATAGGGGTTGGATGATCCGGCAGCAGAAGGAGCCGGAATTCTTCCCCTACCTCCCGCAGGCCTTGAAGCAGTGGTTTCAGCACTCTCTGATCCACGTTCTCAATAGCCTGGATCTTATCCTTAATCTGTCCCTGATGTCCCATCTCGTCCGGCGCCTCCACATGGATATAAGCAAAATCATATCCGTCCCTTACCAGGGCGGTAAGAGCCGCCGCAGCCTTTCCTTCATAATTGGTGTGAAGACCTCCGTTGGCTCCTTCCACCTGGGCGCAGTCCATTCCCGCTCCCACCGCGATCCCCTTCAGAAGATCCACGGCGGAGACCATGATCCCTTTCTTCCCGGTGCGCTCCTGGAAATCCGGAAGAGACGGTTTCTTGCCCGCCCCCCAGAACCAGGCAGAATTGGCAGGGCGAAGCCCCTTTCTTCTGCGCTCCTCATTGATGGGATGATGTTCCAGGATCTCATAACTTTTCTCCATCATCTCCCGAAAGACCGGATGCTCTGGAAGATATTCCCCGATCTGCCTGCCCAGAATGTCATGGGGCGGTGTCAGATCCAGAAGATCTCCATCCTTCCAGATCAGAAGGTGGCGGTAGCTGGTTCCCGGGTAAAAAGCAAATCCTTCTCTTTTCAACCCCTGTTCCAGTGCTTCCAGAAGCTTTGCCGCATCTTCTGTGGCGATCTCATCTGAACTGTGGTCCAGGATGGTACGCTCTTCATAAGAACAAACCTCCTCAGACAAGGTCACCAGATTACAGCGGAAGGAAACATCTGTGTCTTCCATAGCGACTCCGATACTCAGCGCCTCCAGAGGAGAACGCCCTGTATAGTACTGCTCCGGGTCATATCCCATCACGGACAGGTTCGCCGTATCGCTTCCCGGCGCCATCCCTTCCGGGACCATGGAGGCCATTCCCAGTTCTGAAACCGGCGCCAGTTCATCCATCACCGGGGTGTCCGCCGCCTCCAGCGTAGTCCTTCCCCCCAGCTCTTCAAGAGGCCTTCCGGCCATTCCATCACTTAACACTACGATATATTTCATGCTTACTCTCCCGTTCCGTCCAGATCTTCAATGCGGATCATGTGCAGGATCTGATCCTCATACCGCTTCGCCCGGGTATCATAGTCTCCCTCCATCATAACAGGAGTCGTAAACCCGAATTCTCCGGAAAGTCCCGGCACCCGAACGATCCTGATCTCGCCGAAGGAATACTGAAGGTCGGACAGCATCGCTTCCGGATCTCCTTTCATCCGGATAAAAAACCGGCGCTTGGCATCCGCCTTATCCTCGATCTTAAGTTTCTCCTGCTTCCACATGGTCATCACATTCCGATGAAGGTTTTTGGCCGCCTCCACCACGTCGGATACCACCGCGCTGGCCGTGGGAAGCTTTCCCGCGCCGCTTCCGTAGAACATGGCGTCTCCCAGCACATTTCCGTGAACAAAGATAGAGTTGAATACTCCATTTACATTATAGAGAGGATGCTCCGGGTAGAGAAGGCAGGGCGCCACGATCGCATGGAGCCGTTCTCCCTGGCGCTTGCTGGAGGCCAGAAGCTTAATGGTCATCCCCATTTCCCTGGCGTACTTCATATCTTCTACTGTAACCTCCGTGATCCCTTCACAGTAAATGTCTTCAAAATCCACCTGCTGCCCGGAGATCAGGGAGGACAGGATAGCGATCTTCCGGCAGGCGTCATATCCTTCCACATCCGCTTCCGGATTCCGCTCCGCATAACCATTGTCCTGGGCTTCTTTCAGCACCGTATCATAGTCCGCGCCCTCATAGAACATCTTGGTCAGCATATAGTTGGTGGTCCCGTTTAAGATCCCGGTGATCTCCTCGATCTCATCTGCCGTCAGGGATGAATTCAGCGGCCGGATGATGGGGATTCCCCCTCCTACGCTGGCTTCAAACAGGAAGTTGATATTTTTCTCTCTGGCAATGGACAGAAGTTCCGCACCGTGCTTTGCCACCAGGGCCTTGTTGGAGGTGGCCACACATTTCCCGGCCAGAAGACAGCGCTTCACAAAGGTATAGGCAGGCTCGATCCCTCCCATGACCTCCACAACAATCTGGATGTCCTCATCGTTGATGATGGTCTCAAAATCATGGATGATCTTCTCCTGCACCGGATTCCCCGGGAAATCTTTCAGGTCCAGCACATACTTGATGTTCAGTTCCTCGCCGATCCTCTGGTTGATCCGTTTTCCGTTGGTATCGATCACTTCCACCACTCCGGAACCTACGGTCCCGTATCCCATTACCGCAATATTTACCATAACTTCCTCCCTTTAGTTGTTCACTGTTTCCTTCAGATACGCATGAATAAAAAGATCAATGCCGCCGTCCAGCACGGCGCTTACATTGCTGGTCTCCACGTTGGTCCGGTGATCCTTGACCAGCGTATAAGGCTGCATCACATAGGACCGGATCTGGTTGCCGAAACCGATCTCTTTCACTTCGCCCCGGATATCCGAAACCTTCTCTGCCTGCTCCTGCTCTTTCATCAGCTTAAGCTTCACCTTCAGCATCTGCATGGCCTTCTCTTTATTGTGATGCTGCGATCTCTCATTCTGACACTGTACCACGATCCCTGTGGGAAGGTGGGTGATCCGGATAGCGGAAGACGTCTTGTTGACGTGCTGGCCGCCGGCGCCGCTGGCCCGGTAAGTATCGATCTTCAGGTCGTCGTCCGCGATCTCGATATCGATCTCATCCTCAATATCCGGCACCACGTCGCAGGAAGCAAAGGATGTCTGTCTCTTCCCCGCCGCATTGAAGGGAGAGATCCGGACCAGCCGGTGGACTCCTTTTTCCGACTTCAGATACCCGTATGCATTCTCACCGTCCACCTGGAAGGTCACTCCTTTGATGCCGGCGATATCCCCGTCCAGGAAGTCCAGCACCTGGATGGAAAATCCTTTTCGCTCTGCCCACCGGGTATACATCCGATACAACATCCCCGCCCAGTCGCAAGATTCCGTCCCGCCGGCTCCCGCGTGGATGGTCACGATGGCGTTGCAGGGATCATATTCTCCAGAAAGAAGGGTCTGAGTCCTAAGCTCCTCGAATTGTTCTTCAAACTGTCCGATCTCGCTTTTGATCTCCGGGATGATGGAATCGTCATTTTCTTCATAAGCCATCTCCATCAGCATCAGGATGTCGTTATGGGCATTGTTGAGCCCATCCATCTGTTTTACCAGCTCCTGCAGGCTTTTCAGTTCTTTCATCACCTTCTGGGAGGCCTCCGGATCATCCCAGAACCCAGGCTCTTCTATTTTGCGTTCCAGTTCCTCGATCCGTTTCTCTTTGCCGGAGAGGTCAAAGTGAATCCCTCATTTCAGCAAGAGGTTCTTCGTAAGCATTCATCAGACTTTTATACTGGTCTAATTCAACCATCTTGTCACCTCATTTCTTCTATATAATAATTAGCAGTCATGCATGGGCTTTACTTTTTGCGCCCACAGCACTGTTTGTATTTCTTTCCGCTGCCGCAGGGACAGGGATCATTGGGGTAAACCTTCTTCTCCGTCCGCTTCTTGGGCTCTTTGACGGCGGAATCATCCTTGTTGGTGCCTGTCACCTTGGCCACCTGTTCTCTCTCCACCTTCCGCTCGATCCGGACGTGGAACAGCATGCCGATGGTGTCTTCCGTGATGCCCTTTGTCATCTCGCCGAACATATCATATCCCACCATCTTGTACTCCACCTTGGGATCCCGGTGGCCGTATGCCTGCAGGCCGATCCCCTGACGAAGCTGATCCATATCATCGATATGGGCCATCCATCTGGCGTCGATCGCCCTGAGAAGGAAGACACGCTCCACTTCCCGCCAGTGTTCCGGCTCCGGAGCCTCCGCTTCCTTGGCCTCATAAGCCTTGGCTGCCCGCTCCTTCAGAAGATGCTTCAGTTCCTTCTGGCTTATGTCTTTCACATCTTCCTCTGTGACAGGCGTCATGGGGATGGTCTTGTGGATCGTCATGTTCAGCTCCGTCAGATTCCAGTCCTCACTCTCCTGATCCGGCGAGATCACCATGTCAACCGTATTTTCAATATAATCGTTGATCATATGGAAGATGGACTCCCGCATATTCTCGCCATCCAGTACCCGGCGCCTCTCCTCGTAGATGATCTCCCGCTGCTCATTCATTACCTGGTCATACTCCAGCAGGTTTTTCCGGATGCCAAAGTTATTGCTCTCTATCTTCTGCTGCGCTCTCTCGATGGCGCTGGAAAGCATCTTGTGCTCGATCTGCTCTCCTTCCTCTACGCCCAATGTGTTAAAGATCCCCATCAGACGCTCGGATCCAAAGAGACGCATCAGATCGTCTTCCAGAGAAATGTAGAATCTGGACTCTCCGGGATCTCCCTGACGTCCGGAACGGCCACGCAACTGATTATCGATCCGCCGGGACTCATGCCGCTCAGTACCGATGATCTTCAGGCCGCCGGCCTCCCTGGCCTCGTCGTCCAGCTTGATATCTGTACCACGGCCTGCCATATTGGTGGCGATGGTGACCGCGTCATGCACGCCGGCCTGTGCCACGATCTCCGCTTCCATCTCATGAAACTTGGCGTTCAAGACATTGTGTTTGATCCCCCGCCGCTTCAGCATCCCGCTTAACAGCTCGGAGGTCTCGATGGTGATCGTACCCACCAGCACCGGCTGATGCTTTGCGTGGGCTTCCTCAATGGCATCGCACACTGCCCTGAATTTCTCTTTCTTGGTTTTATATACCGCATCCTCCAGGTCCTTCCGGATCACCGGTACATTGGTGGGGATCTCGATCACGTCCATCCCGTAGATCTCCCGGAACTCCTTCTCTTCCGTCAGAGCGGTACCTGTCATACCTGCCTTCTTCTCAAATTTATTGAACAGGTTCTGGAATGTGATGGTGGCAAGGGTTCTGCTCTCCCGCTTCACCTTCACATGCTCCTTCGCCTCGATCGCCTGGTGAAGGCCGTCGGAATAACGGCGCCCCGGCATGATACGGCCGGTAAATTCATCTACGATCAATACCTGGTCGTCCTTAACCACATAGTCCTTATCCCGGAACATCAGGTTATGGGCCCGCAGAGCCAGGATAATATTGTGCTGGATCTCCAGGTTCTCCGGATCAGCCAGGTTCTCGATCTGGAAGAAACGCTCTACCTTCTTCACGCCGTCTTCCGTCAGATTGATATTCTTTTCTTTCTCATTGACGATAAAATCACCGGTCTCCTCGATCTCTTCACCCAGGATGGCGTTCATCTTGGAGAACTCCCCGCTGGCCTCGCCCCGCTGCAGCTGCCGGGCCAGGATATCACAGGCCTCGTAAAGGCTGGTGGATTTGCTGCTCTGGCCGGAAATGATCAGCGGCGTTCTCGCCTCATCGATCAATACCGAGTCCACCTCGTCGATGATGGCATATTTCAGTCCTCTCTGCACAAGGTCTTGCTTGTGGATAACCATGTTGTCCCGCAGATAATCAAATCCAAGCTCATTGTTGGTCACATAGGTGATATCGCAGTTATAGGCCTCCCTGCGCTCATCGTTGTTCATGCTGTTCAGCACAACGCCTACCGTCAGTCCCAGGAATTCATGGACCTGCCCCATCCACTCCGCGTCACGCTTTGCCAGATAGTCATTGACAGTTACAATATTGACTCCTTCTCCTGTCAGCGCGTTCAGATACGCCGGAAGAGTGGCCACCAGCGTCTTTCCTTCACCGGTCTTCATCTCGGCGATCCGGCCCTGATGGAGGATCACGCCGCCGATCAGCTGTACCCGGTAATGCTTCATCCCCAGTGTCCGGACCGCAGCTTCCCGCACCACCGCGAAAGCCTCCGGAAGAATGTCGTCCAGGGTCTCGCCTCCGGCGAGCCTTTCTTTGAATTCTCTGGTCTTCTCCTTAAGTTCACTGTCAGAAAGCGCCTGCATCTCCGGCTCCATCGCCTCGATCATATCCACGATGGGATAGACCCGCTTCAGCTCATTCTCACTGTGTGTTCCGAATATCTTTTCTATCAAACCCATGCCAGACATAAACTCCTTATCATAAATTTACTCATTCTCCATTCTAACACTAACCAAAAGTCAATTCAAGCTGTTTACAAAGTGTTCACATTTGCTGCTTTTCAGGCACACGATGTTAATTGGGGACGTGGTATTTCTGAAAATACCACGTCCCCAATTAAAAATACCCTGTCCCTTTTTAAAGCTATCTTCTTCGCTTTCCCTCAAACCATCCTAAAAGTGTCTCTTCATAACGTCCACGCAAAAGCTGGCCAAGCACCAAAGCTACAAATGCAATCATTATCATGGTTGCCCGCTCCGGAGATTCCGGAGCATTCAGATTCCCAAACAGAATTCCAATCCCGCCACCTGTCAGAATCTCTGCCACATGTTTTTGAACTCTCAGTTTCCTGCTCAGATCTGAAAGCGTTGAAATATCTGGCATAGATCGGACAGCTTGCGCCGATGGACGAGGAAGCCGCCGACCTGTTTCAAAAGCTGGCGAAGAAGATGATGGAGCAGACAAGAAAGTAAGCATAAAAAGTGCAGAAACCGAAAATGAAATTTTCATATTGCCGCCAAAAAGGAAGTGAGATATAATCTAAATTAGCCACAACTAACGCCGAAAGGAGCATTGTGTATGTCTTTTTTTCAAAATACTTGCAAGCCAAAAGGAATTGGCGGGAAAATTATGGTTAATATGATGAATTCAGGACATTCATCTATGGCTGAATGGGGCTTTACACATATAGAAATTGCTGAGAATAATATATGTCTGGATATTGGGTGTGGCGGTGGTGCCAATGTTAAAAAACTGTTAGAAAAAAGTCCTCACGGCAAAGTGACGGGTATTGATTACTCAGAAATCAGTGTGGAAAAATCTCAAAAAATCAACAAAGCAGAAATATCAAATAAGCGTTGCAAAATCTTACAAGGTAATGTAATGGAACTTCCGTTTGAAAATGAAACTTTTGATGTGATTACTGCATTTGAAACAATATATTTTTGGCCTGATATTAGTGGCGCTTTTAAGCAAGTATATAGAGTTTTAAAAAATACTGGAACTTTTATGATTTGCAACGAGTCAAATGGAGAAAATCCCAAAGAAGAAAAGTGGACTAAAATGATACAAGGAATGAAAATATACAATTCTGAACAAGTTAAAAAATCTTTAGAGGACGCTGGTTTTACAGACATAAAAATACACAAAAATAAAAAAGGCTGGCTCTGCGTAGTTTGTAAAAAAATTAAGATGTAATTCTTTTATTATTCGTGAAATAGCAAAGCCAGCCGAGCCAGTCAACGGTCAAGATGAACGGCGCACAAGTGCGCCGCCGTTGACAGCCCCGCCCGTCTTTGCTAAAGGGTAATCAAGGCGGGAAAGCCCTAAAATGGCTTCCCGCCCATTTCAATTTCGAGAAAAGAAGCACTTCAAAATTGGAAAGAGTGCGGCCAAGCACTTTGAGGGATTGGCCGCCTTGTCCATCCATTCAGCGAAACGGCGGGCGGCGGTCAAGGCCGGGTGTAAACCCGTTCATTTCAGTCTTGACGGTTGCCCGCTGTCCTGCTATTTTTCCGAGAGTGTGGCCACAACTTCGGGACACTTTGTCCACAAGTCAGAGCGTAGGACGAAGAACGGGGCGTTCATATACGCCCTGTCTGCTGTCGAAAACAGACCTGCGCTTGCGGCTCCACGCCACACAAGCACAGCACTGTTTTCCTGCCGCTTCAAATGCCCTTGCCCTCCCCGGCGGCAACGGCATTTTCACGGCAACGCCGACAGAGCGTATAACACACTACACTTTGCTTCGCAAAGTCGTGTGCCAAATGGGGGCGTTGCCCCCTTTGGAAACCCCCACAAGAAAAGGCGGTACGCTACCCCTCCACGGGGCGCATACCGCCTTTTCTTGTTATCCAGCCCTCCGGCTGTATCGGTTGAGCAAAAGTCAGCGTGGGATTGATGTGGTATCTTTAACTAAGTGAAACCCCCGTTTCCCAACGAGACACCGTTTTATTTGTCACGCCCAGGCGCTCTCCAAGCTGTGCCTGGGTCATTTCTTTTTCTCTTCGCATCCGTGCAATAAATTTCCCTGTCTTCTCCTGATCCATAAAGTTCACCTCCTGGATCAGCATAGCATAAAATTATCGGAAACGCTTCCCCATAAAAGGCGAATCCAAAAAGGGACAGGGTTTTTTCAATCTGGGACGTGGTATTTTTGAAAATACCACGTCCCCACTTAAATTTAATCGATCGGTAATTGCAGAAGCTTCCAGCTTCTCCTGATCATCTCCGGATCGTCCAGGGAATTCTCGATCACCACGCTGCGCTCCCTGGGTTCCTCCCACAAAAGGCCCTGCGCCAGGAGCCGGCGTCTCAGTTCCGCAGCCGTCCCCAGGCTTCCGTCGATCAGATCGATCTTGCGCTCTCCCAGGAATTTCCGCAGATATCTCCGCAGAAAAGGATAATGGGTGCACCCCAGCACAATGGTCTCTGTATCCTCCGTCAGATAGGGAGTCAAATGTTCCCGGAAATAAGTCTCCAGCATATCTCCGTCCAATTCTCCGTGTTCCACAAATTCCATCAGCCCTTCACAGGGAACCGGAACAACTTCTTTCCCATTTCTGTGGCGTTCCAGCAGCTTGTGGAACTTCTCCTGACGGATGGTCATGGGAGTCGCCATCACCAGGATCCTTCCTCCGTGATTGTGTTCCACCGCCGGCTTTACCGCCGGTTCGATCCCTACGATGGGAAGCTGTGGATAAGTAAGCCGCAGCTTTGCCACCGCTGCGCTGGTCGCTGTATTACAAGCGATAGCCAGACCCTTGATCCCCCTCTCCAGCAGCATTTCCACCACCTGGAAGGTCAGCCGCCGGATAGTCTCCTGATCCTTGACCCCATAGGGCGCATTCCTGGAATCTCCATAATAGATAAAATCGTCATAGGGCATGATCCGCAGGGCTTCCTTCAGGACACTTAAGCCCCCCAGCCCGGAATCCATAAATCCTATAGGCAGATCCTTTTTCTCCACGTTTCTTACTTCCTTTCCTCGCCCCGCCAGCAGGGGCCGCAGTCACTCTGCGTTTTATCATACCGGGATTAGCCGGAAAAATCAAGTTTTTACCACGGGAATCTTGACATCCCTCAGGTTCTCTGATACCATATGGACGAAAAATATAAGAAATGAAATTTGCCGCCGGGCAATCAGCGTTGAACCTTGTATCCATAGGCCTTAGAGGATACAGATTTGGCGCTTTTTTTATGAACGGCAGAGCAAAACCAATGAGAAAGAGAGGGAATACTATATGGAATGGATCTTCTTATTTGCAGCCGGACTTCTGGAGGTATTCTGGTCTACCTGCCTGAAGCTTTCCGAGGGCTTCAGCGTGATAAAATTCTCCATTCTCACAGTGATCGGTATGATCTTCAGCTTCCTGTTCCTGGCACAGGCCACCAAGACACTGCCCCTTGGCACCTCCTACGCCATCTGGACCGGCATCGGCGCACTGGGCGCGGTTATTGTGGGAATCCTTCTTTTCAAAGAATCCTGCAGCCCCGTCCGTCTGCTTTTCGTGGCATTTCTCCTGGTCGGGATCATCGGGCTTAAGGCCACCTCCGGCCATTAAATTCAAAAAGGGACAGGGTATTTTCAATCTGGGACGTGGTATTTTCGAAAATACCACGTCCCCACTTAAACGCGCAGCCGAATAAGGCCGCCTTTCTCCTCATATCCGGTATCCCACAATTCCTTCAGGGAAAATTCTTCCGCCTCTCCATAGGTAGCGGTCTTGATCCTCAAATCTTCTTCCAGATCCTCATACCCAACCAGCAGAAACCAGTGCCAGGTATAATCCTTAAACTGCTTCACATCCTGGTGGCGAAGGAGAAGGCAAGGCACCGGCATCCTATGGTCGATCTGCTCCATAATAAGGGTTCTGGCCTCGTCCACGCTTCTCTCCCCGTCAAAAATATCCATATCGATCTGGATCTGGCTTCCGGTCTTCTCATTTATATCCCGGATATACTTCTCAAATCCGTCAATAAACCACTGGGGATTCTTCACGCCCCCTACCCGCGGCCGGATATAGGGCTTCATGATCTGGCTGAAATCTTTATAATCTTGAATAGATAACGAATCCACATCAAAGGGATACAACTCTTTCAATCCCAGAAACCGGGCAAAATAAATACAGCAGTCGCAGGCCGTAGCCGCCCCGCAGCCGCCCATATTCATCACAATATTGGTAAACCAGTCCTGGTTTCCGCCAAATGCCCCTTCAATCCTGAAATACGGGATCTCCTTCCACATCCTTCTCATCACCCTATCCGTCTTAAAATTTGCCGCCCTCAGATCAGGCCATAGTGCAGCAGCGCCTTCTTGATCCCGTCCCGTTCCACCTTATCTGTAACATATTCCGTATAAGGATCCAGCACTGGATCATGATCCCCCATGGCGATCCCATGGCCGCCATACCGAAACATAGGAAGATCATTGGCACTGTCCCCCACCACATAGATCTCATCCCGATCCAGTCCCAGATACTCCTGCATATACGCGATCGCCGTGGCCTTGGAATATTGCTTCTGGACACACTCATACGTTCCTCCACCTCTGTCGATAGCATCAATGTCTGGTCCAAGCAGATGAAAAAAACGCTGCCTGTCACTTTTCTCATCGGTATAGACAAAGAATTTATCATATAAGAAATCCCGTTCCTCTATGCACTTTTCTTTGCCAACGCCCAGCTCCATAATATACCTTTTCGAATCTTCCAGATCTTTAAACCGGGAGGGCAGACCGGAAAAATACACATTGTCCGTCCCTTCCAGAAACCCCTCGATATCGCAGACCTTCATTGCCTCAATCAGTTCAAGTCCGCGCTCAAAAGGAATCTTGCTTTCCAGCAACAACTGGTCGTGATAGATCAGATAGGTCCCGCAGCCACACAACAGACCGTCAAATCCAAAGGCTGCCACAGAGGCCGGAAGGCAGCAAAGGGTCCGTCCGGTATTGATAAAAATCTTATGTCCATTTGCCCGGGCGCTGCTCAATGCTTCTCTGGCGCTTTCCAGAATTCCTCCCGTATATTCACTGATCAGAGTCCCGTCAATATCAAAAAACAGTGCTGCCATAATTCCTCCTGTGTTCACAAATCTTCCTTATAGATGATACACAAAAAAAGGCCAAAACACAAGTCCTGCGCTCTTTACGACAAAAACGCAGCCGGCATCTCACCACGGGACTTTTCCCGCCGACTGCCGGCTGCATCTTATTCCTATCTTATCTTCCTGCTCTTTCTTATGCCGCGCTGGCGCTCCCAGATCTTGCGCCGCCCTGGCAGAGCTGCTGGAATTCCCTGAGCTTCTGCCTGGCTTCCGGGCTTAGATTCCTGGGAACCTGAACCTCGATCTTCACATACTGATCCCCATGAATAGAAGGATCTTTCATGGAAACAATGCCCTTGCCTCTCAGCCGGATCTTACTCCCCGACTGGGTGCCTTCCCTGATCTTACACAGCACATTTCCATAAATGGTCTGCACCGTGGCTTCCCCTCCAAGAGCCGCTGTGGTAAACGGGATCCGCAGCGTAGTATAAAGATCCATCCCTTTCCGCTCAAACCCAGGTTTCTCCCCTGCGGTAACCCGCAGCAGAAGATCCCCCGGCTCTCCGCCGCCCATACCCGGGTGGCCTTTGCCTTTCAGCCGGATGGTCTTGCCGCTCTCGATCCCTGCCGGGATCTTCACCTGAAGAGACTGAACACTTCCGTCAGCGCCATTCTCCAGATGGATCACCTTTTCACAGCCAAAGGCGGCCTCGTCAAAGGTAACGGAAATATCCGCGTGAAGATCCTCTCCCCTGCACCGGTAACTGCGCCGGTAACCGCGCCGGCCAAAGCTGTCCCCGAATATGTCTCTGAAAAGATCGTCCATATCGCCGCCTTCAAAGTGGAATTCCTGATAACCGCCATTGCTTCCGGATCTCTGGCCGCTCCAATACCTCTGGCCATCTCGCGGATCCTGACCTCCCCAGGCGCCCTGGCTGCCGTCAAATGCGGCATGGCCAAACTGGTCGTACAGCTTCTTCTTTTCCTGGTCGCTGAGTACATTGTAAGCCTCTGTGACCTCCTTGAACTTCCGCTCTGCCTCCGCATCGCCCGCGTTGGTGTCCGGATGATACTTCTTCGCTAATTTTCTATATGCTTTTTTGATCGCCCCGGCGTCCGCGTCTCTGCCTACCCCCAGGACATCATAGTAATCTCGTTTCTGTGTCATATTATCACCACCTGTTCTATGTGTAATATAACACTCATTTCCAGTTCTGTCAATACAATCTGTGAATCACATGTTCTATAATGACTTAAACTTTTCTCTCCTTTGAATATACAAACTCTTCATATTTCTCAATCGTGAGAGGTTTGGAAAACAGATACCCCTGCGCCTCCTTACAGCCTGCTTCCCGGAGGATCTGGGCCTGTTCTTCCGACTCAACCCCTTCGCAGATCACGTGATACCCCAGGCCCTGGATCATCTCGATGATCCGCTGCAGAAAATAGATCCCTCTTCTGCTGGTGGTACAATTTGTGATAAAAATACGATCCAGCTTGATGGTATTAACGGGAATATCAATGATAGAATTCAGCACCGAATATCCTGCGCCAAAATCATCAATAGCCGTATGAATTCCAATCGCCTGCAGATCCCGGAAAAGGCGCTTTGCCTCTTCATATTCTTTTACCGTGGCAGTCTCGGTCAGTTCGATCTCTGTATATTTTGTATCCATTTCATATTTCTCGAGAAGCGACAGAAACCGCTGGATCGCATGGTTGTCAGACGCATGCACAATCGATACATTTACGGAGATAGGAACCTGTTTCCTCCCCAGCTTTCGATTTTTCGCCAATAGTTTTAAAGTCTGCTCAAATACAAAGAAATCCAGTTCCTGGATCTGTCCTGTAGATTCGCACAGAGGAATAAACTGATTTGGATAAATGATCTTCCCGTCCCGGGTCCTCCAGCGGGCCAGCGCTTCTGCCCCGATCACCGCACCGTCTTCCAATGAAATCTTAGGCTGCAGGTAAACCTGAAAACGCTGTTCCCGGATAGCTTCACCGATTTCATTCACAATCTCATTTTCCAATTTCCGCTTTCTGCCAAGTTCCTCATCATACAGGCGGATAGACGCGCACGCCGCCCCCAACTTCCCGGGAACCTGTTTCCTCGCGTAATTCGCCGCATCAATAGCATAGGAAGCCCCCACGCAGTCTGCTTCGATCTGATAGATCCCAATCCTTACCCGGGGCTTATATCCTTTGATCCTGCGGGATTCCGTCTCGGAAAAGCCCTGACAGATCCGGTTCAGGTTTCCCATTACATCCTCCCGGTTTTTCCCCGGCAGCAGCATCAGGAACTGGTCGGAAACCACACGCGTAAAATAGACGCCCTCCTCTTTGTCCAGCTCCTCAATAAAATAATTGCAAAATTCCCGCAGAAGCTGGTCTCCACGACTATATCCATATTTCTGATTAAAATATTTAAATCCGGCGAAATCCATATATAAAAGATAATCCGAAACCGCGTAATTTCCAATGATCAGCCGTTCCAGCTCCACCCGGAACCGGGAAAAAGAAAGCAAACCAGTAAGGCTGTCGTACTCTGGTCCGTCCACCCGTTCTTCCCTTGTCCTGTTAACCGCCTGCGCTCTGGCCAGATGGGCAGATATGATCTTGGTCACTTCCCCCAGCTCTTTCCGGCTCTGACGGGACCAGTACCGTTTCTCCCGACAGGCCACATAAGAAATAGCTCCTGTGTATTTTCCTTCACAGTACATTGCCGCGTACAGGACCGTCTTGGCCTCTCCCTGCATCAGAAGAGCCGCTCCCTGCGGAGAATACATACCCATATCGTCATGCTGCAGAACAACGGTCTGATATTCGTCATAACTCTGAAAAAGTGTCAGGAAATCCTCCTTGGTAAACCCGGCCTTTTCCTTCAGCACCTCCGGCGCGTACTCTGACGTCCACTGATACTGACGTCCTGTATTCTTATCCTGGATATCTGTACGGATGATGGTAATCCGGTCCAGACGGAGCCGGTAACCGATAATCTCCATCAGCTGCTCTATCGCGGATGAAAAGCTGTTCATTTTCTCAAATATTTCAAACGCCGTAGAAATAATATCGTTATGCAGGTATCGCGCATCGATAGGCCCCCGCGAAAAAAGAACATCCTGCGTCAGTTCATACCGCCGCAGATTATCACAGAACACATACTGATCTCTTCCCTTTTCTTTCGCTTGATAAAGCGCCCAGTCCGCATTGCCAAACAACTGGTCATAAGTATAACCCGACTCATTCTCCGGCAGATAACAGATCCCGATACTGCAGGTCATAGAATAGTCTTTGTCCTGAAACTTCAGCTCACGGACCGCGTCAAGCAGCTGCATCCCTCTCTTTACCAGAGTAGAATGACTGATATCCTTGAGAAAGATTACAAATTCATCCCCTCCAAAGCGGACCACGATATCCTTTTTCTCGAAAAAATTCCGCAGAAGACGCGCCAGTTCTACCAGCACATAATCTCCAAACAAATGGCCATAGGTATCATTTACATATTTAAAATAATCAATATCCAGCAACATGATGCCGCAGGTAGCGTAAGGATCCTTATGCTGCAGGTATTCACTGATCAGCTTCCGCCCAAAAGAGTAATTGTAAAGAGATGTCAGTGCATCTTTTGTCGCCTGCTCTTCCAGGATTTCTTCCCTGGTCTTCTCTTTGGTAATATCCGTGACCATCAAAGGAAGTCTTTTGCTCTTGTCTATTCCATTAATAGAAAGGATCTGCACGAGCATACGGACCGTCTTATCGCCTTTTTGGATCCGGATCTCCGTCTGGCCTCTTGCCTTCCCCAGATAGAGATCCCGGACTTTCTGCCTGTCCTGCGGGTGGATGATCGAATCCTGCTCCAGATACTCCAGATAATTCGGGATCATCTTTCTTGCATTCATCTCTTCGTCATAAATGACAAACGTATCTGTCTCCACCACATATTCGCAGATGATAAACGCATTATTTTTGAAAATTGCAGTAAGAAGTTCCCTTGCCTGTTCTTCTCCAATCCTTTGCATATGATGTCCCTCTTATCCTTTCCCGGCAATTTTTGTCAACATTCCCTTTCCCAGTTTATCATAATTTCCCGAGGAAAGATAGAAAAAGCAATCGGATTTAACAATATACGAACAAAAAACAACTCATCGCTTCACCGGTCTTCTGCGATACCGCTTCACAAACACAAACGCCACGACCAGTACCACAAAGCATACGTCGTGATAGAATCCACATAGATGTTCCATTCAACAGCTGATTTAAATAATTTGACATCCCCCTCTCACTTTGCTAATATAAGTATAGAAATAGGCACTACCGATAAGCGGTTAGTCCAAAAAATGTTAGTTACAAAGAAGTAACCGCACACTTTGGCTGAGGGGCGGTTACTTTTTTGTGTGATCTATGTATGCTATTAAGATCGTAACGACAATACCAAGTATCATCAAAACGATGGAGAGCATTTCGAAATCACTCATAAGTTTGCCCTCCTTTCCAAGATTTCTCTTTACTGAGATTTCTATGTAATCAGAGGGTTCAGTCCCTCTGTCGAAGGACTAACCGCCTACCGTTCTCTGATAGTGCCTGGCTTCATTTTATCAGAACATATGTTCTGTTTCAAGTGTTATTTCCAACTCTTTTCCACCTTTTAAACAATAAAAAACCTCCCAGAACAATGTCCTGGGAGGCCATGCAATGCCTTGCAGCGTCTGGATCGTATATTGTTGTATCCGATTAACGCTTGCTTAACGTTTGGGTAACCGAAAATGGCGGAAATACGGGGATCCAGCCAGGATTTGTTGCAGATGCGTTATAAACCCTTAAAGATTGAATACGATTGAGGACACCTCTCTTCAATCTTCATAAAGTCTTATCATTCCGCAATCCACCGATTTTCTAATAATTCCAGCTCCAACTGTGCAGAACGATCTTCACTTCGATTTGGCAAAGTTATAATAAAAATTTTTCGTCAGAAGTGTTATTATACTCACTCCTGCAAATTTCTCATCGCCCAATGCATCTCCTTCTACAGAGCCTTAAATCTTTTATTTAATCGTAATATATTTCTGGTTTTTGCTGTTTGGCTTATCTGGTATCGTCATAGATATCCGCCCTTGTTGAAGAAGAGGAGACAAATATTTACGCACAGTCTTTTTGTCGCGATATCCAAGATGTTCCATAATTTCTTGGATATTCTTTGCTTCAGCACAAAATCTTAGTATACGTTCCTCTATACCTGGTTCTTTAAGTAGAGGATTTTCGCTTCCATCTGGGGGAATTTTTGTCTCAACTAGGGGAATTTCTGTTCCAACTGAGGGAATTTCTGTTCTATCTGGTACATTTTCATCACCAACTGGTGCATACACCTTTGTCTCTAACCGGTCAAAAGGAATCGTTACCACAATACTGTTCTCTCTAAGTTCAATACAGTCTTTACCATAAAGTTCCGTTATTTTAGGTACACCACGTCCAGAACGTTCACTTATATGAAGCTGAAGAAAAATATCTGACAGTTTCTGGTTGACCGGAACTGATTCTCCGGCAAAAAAACCTTCGACTGTCTGCTTCGGCGGCAGGTGTCCCCGAGACAATATTTCAATTCTGTCCCGGAATCCCGTAAACATCGGTGCATTACCATCTATCCATAAATTATGCACAAATGCATTGATTACCGCCTCTCTATACGCCTCAGCATGGAACAGTGGCACTTCTTTACGTTCAACAATACGGTTTCTTTCATCTGCCTGTGGAATATTCAGTACTTCCCCATAACGAAGCACATCATCCAAAGAATACAGCAAACAAGTATTCCCAAACTCCCTGACAGAATACATTGTTGTTGATTTTGACTCTCCCGAGAACAGGGAAAAACGAACCGGAATATGGCTATTGTCAGAAAGTAACTGTGCCATCAGATTATATTTTCCATCTTTCGTTAAGAGCCCGAGATTCTTTTTAAATGTACGCTTGTTCAGAGTAATGCCTTTTGCCTCATAGTAAACAAACAATTTATTAAAGGTAAGGTCCTGAAATTCCGATTCCGTATTTTCAATTGTCGGAAAACCATTTTTAAGAACATCAAATAATTTAGCTTCCCTGTCCGGATATTCCATCAAATTCACTTTGCTGGATCCAATCCGCAGATATCTCACACGATCAAATGCGGTAGGCACCGTTTTCGCAGCGGGTATCACAAGTACGACAATCCGTTTGCCTTCCAGCTCCATTTCATGGAAATCAAAGCTTATATCCGGTCTGATCATCCGCGCCAGATAATGTTTGAGCGGCTCATTTTTAACATCCTGATGGATGTCAAAGGTTGTTCCCTTTATTATATGAGTATTATTCTCTACTCCCCATACAAAGTACGCATATTCCTCGCCCACCATTGCCGCCGCGTTGGACATGGCCGAAATATATTCTCCCAGCGCATGAGACTCAAACCAGTTTTCTTTAAATTCAAACCATTCCTCTTCATGTTTATGAGAAATAAGGCTTCTTACAATAGATTTAAGTTCAATCATATGATCCACTCCACAACAATGATTAATTAATAACAAAACATCTCCCGCCTGTTTTACCGATTTCTTTTATAGTATCACACCTCTCTTCAGAAAGATACCAAAATCAAAAACCTCCCAGAACAATGTCCTGGGAGGCCATGCAACGCCTTGCGGCGTCTGGATCGTATATTGTTGTATCCGATTAACGCTTGCTTAACGTTTGGGTAACCGAAAATGTCAAAAAAAGAGAATTATACAGGAAGTTATTGCAAATGTGTGACAAACCGTGGACGATTAAACATGATTGAGGACACCTCTCTCAATATGTTCCACTGTCTCTTATATTGTAATTATAATTTACCTATATCTGCAATTATAATAATGCTATACCACCGTTCTTTTTGTTTTAATTCAGTTCGAATTGAATATTTTAAAAGCTGTTGATTAAGTAAATTCCAAAATCTGTTTAATTTGTTTTCTGGAATATTTACACATGGAACATAAACATCCCAATCATATATTTTACTATACAAATTTTCAAACGGACCACTCCAATCATTAGAATGCACTCTAATTACATCCTCAGACTCATCCTCATACACATAATACCGTCTAAATAGTGTCGGTTTTTTTATTCTGCCTATACGTATTTGCCTTTCCTTTTCAGAAGGAAATTTATAGCAATTCTTAACCGCCTCTTCGACTTGTCCTTTTATATGTTCAGAAAGTATATTAATTAGTTGCCGCTCCTGTTGCTCATATGCATCTACTAATTTTTTATAATTTAATTTCTTCTCATTTTCTATTTCTATCTTCAAATAACTATAATCCATAATACTTATTCCCCTAAGAAATGACTGAATTAAACCTTTTATTATCATTTACATCAATAATCAACGCATAAAAATTGTTCTATCTCCAGTACCAACATAGTCAACTTTACCTATCTGCTCTTCTATATACTTAACAATACTTTAGTTTACCATATACAAAACATCGATTCAAGACTCTATATCCATTTTCAATTTTTAACTATATAATATTTGAAAAATTTTATAGATTCTTTTTTCTACTTCAATTTTTTGCTTATCGGTGAACACTTTAATCACGTTTCTTCCTTATTAAGTCATATTTATTAATCTATTTTACATTTTCATTCATTTTCTAATATTTCTCATGCTTCCTAAACAAGTCATCAGCCCCCTACCTTTTCTCACTTATATTCTTTACTATATCCACCATCAGCAATATCCCCGCCTGTACTCCAATCTCCATATACACACTGGCCGTCTCACTGTTTACTTCATTACACAAATCCAACAGCTCCGAAGTCTTACTCTTATCATATTTTTCTACAGCCTTCTCAAACCTCATGTACGGTTCATCCAGTCGTTCCTCATAACTCCGATCATCCTCATCCGGTCCCAGTCCAAACAAAAGATAATCTGCTATTCCCCGTATTGTTGCTCTTTCAAATATCTTATCGACGTACATTCTCTGATCCATCCTTTCTTTATAGCAAAACTTTTCGTTATTACGAAACATTATAATCTGAATACTACATACAATCAAGATATGTTTCTTTATTACGAATTTTCAGGAGTAGTTCAGATATGCAGAAGATCAGACCTGACATGGATATCGGTCATAATATCCAACGTCTAAGACGGAATACAAATATGACACAAGAACAGGTTGTTGCTCACTTACAGCTTATGGGGATCGAAATCTCCAAAAGCACTTACGCCAAACTGGAGACCAACCGGATGAACATCAAAGTCAGTGAACTTATAGCACTCAGCAAGATCTTTGATGCTGATATCGCCGAATTCTTTTCCGGATTACTTTAATCATTTACACTACCCTACACAATTACAGCCGGAACCGTCAATGTCCTTTTCAAGCTTCTGATCATTGACTGTTCCGGCTGTTTTTCTAAAGGCAATCTCTATCATAATTCCGTTTTCGCTCTTTCTTCTGTTGCTGTGCTATTTCTTGTTTCTTTTCTTCTAAGCGCTCATGAATACTTCTCTTTTTTGTCTGTTCCGGTCTGTTCGCCTGGATTACCAGATACATTTTCTTCGACGGCTTCATTGCCTGATTCCATGTATTCTGCTGTTTCCGTACCCAGTTCAGTTCTCTCTTCGCAACCTTGTAAGCTTTCTTCACTTCAAGCGCATTTTCATATCCATGCAGTCCAGGTATTCCGGCTAGTGTAGCCTTCGCTTTTTTCAGTTCCTGCTGTTTTCCGGCAATCTTCTGATCCAGCTCCTTCTTTTCTTTTCCGTGAAACCATTTCCCGTCAATATTCTGCCGTTCTTTCTCCAGCCGGATCAGAACTTTCTCGACAGCATAGATCCTCTGCTCTGCTTTCTTCATCTTTTGCAGAATGTTATCCAGCCTCATTACTTCTGCTTCCTGCATTGCTGAAGATGGCCTTTTCCCTTTTGCAATCTCCGGCAGCGGTGCCGGCGTCACATCAAATTTCAGGTCACGGTAAAATATTGGCTGTCCATTCTCGTCATATTCTGCATTCCGGAGTTCTTTGATATACTGGATAAAGCCCCGCAGCTTTCCAATCGCCTTTTGCAGGATCGTCCGGAAAATCTCCGGTTTCCACCCTGACCTTCGGATGGATTCTGCCGCCGGATCTGTGATCTCTTTTTTCTTTGCAAAGTGCAGTTCCTCTTCGGACACACCTTCCACTACCGCCCGGTCTACCATGTTGTTCCACTCCTGCCGAAGATAATTATCGATCCGTATCTCCTCTGCTTTCGGATTATTCTTCCCAACCTTTCTGGTTGGAAGATACGGGCTGTTCTTATCAAACACCTTCAGTTTCTCCGCCGGATCCTGCACCAGTTCATTGATCAGATCCGTATAGAAATATTTCATATCCTCTGTAAATTTTTTCGACTTGAATTCCGGATTCTTAGGCTGGAAGAAATGCTTTTCATAAACCTCCCCTTTTTTGATGATCCTGCAGCCGGAACGGATTTCTCCATTTTCATCCAGGATTTCTTTCTTCGTCCGGACATGTTTTCCTGTCTCATCATAAAACATATTTCTTGAAGCGATCTTCTCCACCGGCTCATCATAAGCTTTTCTCTCTGAAAAAATAAGATGGATATGAAGATTGGTTTTCCGTTTATTGTGGTGAAGGGCGCTTGCCACAGCCACGCCGTACCGTTCCACAAATTTCGCAGTAAAATATTTCAGCAGCGTGTCATGATCATAATGGATCAGGCCAGGCGGCAGCATGATGATCAGTTCCCTGGCCTCAATACATTTTCCTTCCGTTCCGCTTCTGGCAAAATCCGCCTGATTCTCCTTTGACAGATACTGCCAGAATTTCGGATCCGCACTGGTATAGGCAGCATACAGATTTTCCTGCCGCTTTGGATCCGAGATATAACGTACCCTGCCCCGGACGTGAGGCAGTTTGACCGTCTGGATAAAACAATTCTTTCCATTTGCCATACATCTCCTTTCCGGCGGTGGTACGTCAGAAATGAACCGGTCTTTCGGTTCTGAGCCGCCCTGCGGGGCGTCCCGGCCCGACGCAGTCGCGAAATACACAGAGTGCAGATCTTCAGATCTGCGCGATGGGTGTATTTCGCTCTCAAGCGCCGAGGGCTTGGTTTCCGGCGTATCCGCCTGTTATTTTATGCCCGTATCCGGGCTGTTTCCTTTTCTCTGGTTTTTAACTTTCAAAGTTTTTTTCATCCTGTTTACAGGTTCTTGTTTACAGATTTCTCATTTTTGTGTAAACAAACTTTTGTAAACAAGGCTCAAAACATTTTAAAAGTTATCTTTTATTCAAAGGGCAGCTCTGTATTTTCATCTATATTTATAAAGCCGTCCCCGTCTTTTTTCGGATGGATCCGTTTCCAGGAACGCTGAGTTCCAAGGCTTCCCGGGAACCGGTGTGTCCCGTGTTTTTCCCATCCGATAATCTCATTATCCATCAGGTCGCCAATCTCTTTGGACTGCCATTTCGGCACCATCCCTTCATGGCGGAACACTTCCTGATAAATGATGGTAGAACATACATAGTCTTCCTCATACCGGTCCAGGAACGCCTGGATCATGCCCGTCTGGGTATCTTCCGGCATAAACTCTTTCTGGAGTGCTTTCACATAATCTTCCATATCCGGCGAGAATGTGAGAGAAAAATCTCCGCTTCGATAGATCTCCATAGCTTCCGCCCATGCCTGCAGGATGTATTCCCTGGACTCTTTCTCATTACTGTAAATGGTCGTTTCCGCTTTTTCCGGGCATACTCTGACCGGTCCGAACCGGCGGTTTCCTGTCCTGTCAAAGGGCAGGAATGCAAGATCATTGGAAGTTCCGCAGAATACACACTGCCGGTACCGGTCTTCTGCCCGCCTCTCATAAGGGATCCGGTAGGTATCCTTCTGTCTGCTCAGGAATGATTTTGTTTCCTCAATACTCCTGGCATTGGCCACCGCATTCATTTCTGACATTTCTATAATCCAGTGTCCCTGCAGATATTCATAAACCTTCTTATCATCCAGCCGTTTCACATCATCGGTAAACCACTCATCCCGGATCGCCAGATATTTGAAAAATGTAGATTTCCCGGTTCCCTGTCCACCTACCAGACAGAGCATGATATCATATTTCTTCCCCGGGTCATACAGACGGCTGATGGACGCAAGCATATGCATTTTCATGATCTCACCGGAATACTCCGGATCAGACGCCCCGAAGAAATGGGTAAGCATGTTGCGGATCCTCGGCGTTCCGTCCCAGATCAGGCTTTCCAGCAGATCAATAATGGGATGGAAGCTGTTATCGTTTGCCACAATATCCACCGCCTTGGCGATTACCCTGTCACTGGTCAGTCCGTAATTCTTTTCCAGATAAAGGGACAGATTGTTCATATCCGTATCCGTCATCTGGACGCCCCGGCGTTTCCATGGAACCTTTTTCATAATATCGATCTGGCAGGTCATTTCATTTCTGCAAATTGCTCCCTGCAGATACGGATCATGTTCCAGCGCATATTTACAGTTTTGGATGGACTGACGGATCTTTCCTTTCTCTGTCACGTCCAGGTTCTCCTGTATCTCCCCCTGGGTCAGCATTTCATCCTCTGCAATACGCTCTAATTTCCGCATGGACTCCTCGCTGATATCGTTCCACATGCTGCTCAATCTCCGCCACCTCCTTCCGCTTACAGATAAAGAATTCTGCAATTTCTTCTCCGCTTCCAGTCAGAAGAATATCCAGATAATCATTGATCTTCCTCTCATTGTCCAGCGCCTCCAGGAATTGTTCCTGCTCAAAGGCGTCCGGTTCCGATCCATAGAACCGTTTCCAGAACCGGATCCATGACAGATAATCAATCAGAATTTTTACCGCATGCCGGTGCCAGTCTGTCATCTTCTCTTTGACAGAAACCGGATTCCTGTTTCTGTATTTTTTTCGTCTTTCCCAACGTTTCTCTGCTGTCAACGGCAGCTGAAAATCTGCGATCAGTTTGCTGGCCGCTTCGTAAGGCGACAGACCAAACAGCCCTGCAGTCAACCCGATCACATCTCCTTTTGCTCCGCAGGCAAAACAGTAATAATTAGTATCAATTTTCATGCTGGGATGATGATCGTCATGAAACGGACAGCATGCCATCTGGTTCCTGCCGACCCGGATCCCGTACTGCTCCGCCGCCTGCTTTGCGGTAACGTATGATTTTACTTCCTGAAATATATTCACTTATAACCTCCTCTGCTGAAATTTTTCATTGTATCTCGCAGAGGTATTTGCTATACTTGAGTTGCGAAGTCAGAGTGTAGCAATACCTCTGGAGAATTTGCCCGTGCGATCATGCATGGGCTTTTTCTTTTGTCACATCCCGGAAGTATCCGGTTTCTTCCCAGACTTTACGGTCCGGACAGTAATAACTGAATTCGCTTGCGTCTCCCACCTTCATGGCCACTCCAAACTTGACGACACCCTGCTGGATGGCAAGTCGGACGTAATGGGGATCTTTTCCCATTGCCTGGGCGATCTCTTTGATCGGAACATTTCTGCCTGTAAACGGCGGCAGCTCCACATACATTTTCTTTTCCATTCTCTTCACCTCCTCCCGGATTCCATACCCGTATTTTTAGTGCATTTTTCTTCTATTGTTTCCTTTCTTTATACATGAACCGCACTATCAGTTCGTATTTTATTATACGCATTAAAATTTCGTGCGTCAAGATGTATTTCTAAAAATCCGCACTTGTAATTCGTATTTTAATGTGATAAGATGAACAAAAGAGAGGTGAATTCAATCATGAAACATGATACGAAACAGATCGGACTGAGAATCCGGACTGCCCGAAAGCAAAAAGGTATGAATCAGACGCAGCTGGCAGCCGCACTTGGCAAATCTCTCCGCACAATCCAGAAATACGAAAGCGGAGAGATTGAAGTGTCGCTCGCCATGATCAACGAGCTTGCCGGGGTACTGGACACCACTTCTACTTATCTGACCGGCTATGACATGCAGGAGAAGCCGCTGACCAATATGGCAGACGTCATGCAGTTTCTCTTCCAGCTGGATCAGATCCGGGAGCTCGGCTTCCGGATTGATGTGAAGCGTCCGCCGGAACACGACCGCTGGGAGTGCTCCATTACCTTCAACGGCAAAGACCTGTCGTCCTCTGAAAATGCAGATATGTGTTTATTCCTGGAAGAATTCAGGGAAAACAGAGAGGAATATGCTGCATATGGCCATTCTGCCAGTTCCTATCAGGACTGGAAAGACAAGACACTTGCCTACTATGCAGCTGTCCCGTTGTCTGAAACGGAAACGGAAGAACTGACAGAGGAAGAGCGCATCAGCCGCCGGAACGCCTTTTTAAAGGAGCAGTTCAGATCATAAGTCCTTCAAAAGAAAGGAGCAATGACTGAATGAAATTACCAAACGGCTACGGAAGTGTAGTGAAATTATCCGGAAAACGGAGAAAACCATATATGGTCCGCAAGACAACGGGATACCGGATCGATCCCGTAAAAGAAAAGAAGATTGCAGAATATATTATCATCGGCTATGCCCGGACAAAATCCGAAGGGCTGGAGATGCTGGCTGATTATAATCATAATCCTTATGATACGAAAGCCGCAAAAATGACTTTTTCCGAGGTGTACGAAGAATGGTCAAAGAAGAAATATCCGACCGTATCTGAAAGCAATGTAAAAGGATACACAGCCTCCTACAAGGCCTGTACCCTCCTTTACCACCGGGTTTTCAAAGACCTGAAACTGGCGGATCTTCAGCAGGTGATCGATACCTGCGGCAAAAATTATCCGACACTGAAGAAAGTAAAGATCCTGTTTAACCAGCTGTACAGATTTGCCCTGAAGAATGATATCTGCAACAAAGATTATTCCACCTACGTGGATATCGCGCAGTACAAAGACCGGAACCCGAACAAACACAGCAGGAACAAATTTCCCAGGGAAGAGATCGACAGGATCTGGACCATGCAGGATGATAAGTATTACCAGATTGTCCTCATGCTGCTCTATAACGGCACCCGGATTTCCGAATTCCTGTCCCTGAAAAAAGTAAATGTACACCTGGATGAGCAGTATTTTGATGTGATCGACAGCAAAACAGAAAACGGTATCCGGAAAGTGCCCATTGCCGACAAGCTGCTCCCGTTCTACCGGAACTGGTACAACTCCTGCCCGGAATGTGAATATCTTCTCCATACAGAAGACGGAAAACCGTTCAAGTACCGCAACTACTTTGACAGTTACTGGACACCCCTGATGGAGCAGATCGGTATCCAGCGGACACCGCACTGCACCCGCCACACCTGTATCTCCATGCTGTCCGAAGCCGGTGTGCAGGAAACGGTCATCAAGAAAATTGTGGGGCATTCCGGAGCCATGACACTGACTGAAAAGGTCTACACCCATCTGGATGTACGGATCCTGATTGACGCTATAAACAGGACTCTTGAGTAAAGATATTTTTGTTGCAAACGTGTTACAAACGCGCTGCTAATCCGGTGATTTTCACCCGGTTTTCCCCCGTTCCACCGCGTTTCCAGGGCGAAAAGAAAAACCCCGGAAACGTGATGTTTCCAGGGTTTGCCTGCAATTTCAATAACTGTTCGGTTATCTCTTGGGTAATCCCGATTAACGCTTGCTGAACTGCGGAGCTCTACGAGCTGCCTTGAGACCGTATTTCAATCGTCTGAGCGATGATTTTCCTTGATATTCCGGGCTTTTTTGAGCCTCGGCCCCTCGGTTGTCCTATTCCTTAACCAAAAAACAGGCCACTTTTACGAGGGGACAGCTTGATGAAATGCAGAATTTACTACATCGAATAGCTGTTCTGGTTTATTATACTTTACTCTTGCATAGATGTCCATAGTTGTCTTGCTGTTCTCATGTCCGGCAAGGTACTGGACCGTCTTGGGGTCAACACCTGCATACAGAAGATTGGTGATGTAGGTATGCCGCAGCAGGTGCGGTGTCACATCGAAGTCCAGGCTATACACAATGTTGGGATTGTTTTTCTGATGTCCTCCCAGACTCGGCTGAACAGTGTACTTGATGCTCTGTCCGTTCACATACTTATAATAGGTACGCTCCTTGGTAGACCGAACAACGATGTACTGCCAGACACGTTTGAACTGCGAATATGACAAGGGCTGTCCCTCACTATCGGCAATCACATATTCCGATTTGGAGGCAGCCTTGGCTTCCCGCAGACAATTCACAAGGCATTTGGGAATGGGAATATCCCTTCTTGCTGCTTTCGTCTTAAGCGTTGTAGAGATAACCGGTCTGTTATGCTCTGATCGCCATGCGCGCCGCACAGAGATATATGGAGTGGGTGCATCGAGGAACACACAATCCCATTGCAAGGCGAGAGCTTCTTCTCGGCGCAGACCGGCATATAAGCCGATCATGGTAAACAGATACGGCGGAAGTCCTTTGACGGTTTCCAGCAGCACTTCCACCTGCTGGTCTGTCAGCGAATCTTTCTTTTGGGTCGGTTTCCCTCCTTTTGCCGAAATCCCCTCACACGGATTGTATTCCAGCAACTGGCTCCGCTCTGCCGAGTAAAAAATGCACTTGAGGAGCATATTCACCGTATTGTGCAGGCTCTCGGACTTATTGGACAATGGGATCAGCGCCAGACGAATATCATCCGCTGTTACTTCCTCCATATACATATCTCCCAAAGGCTTGATAATGTAGTTCTTCATATTGGAGGCGTAGCCCTTCAGTGTAGCCGGCGACACTTTTGCGGATTGCATCAACAGCCACTTCTCACAATACTCGGCCACAGTAGGATGCTCCCGGTGGAAGATGATCTCCGCTACCTGGCGTCTCGCCTCCTGCTCTTTATCGTACAGTTCCTCGCAGGTAGTCCCATACAAGCTCACCTGCTTGCCGTCTGCGTCCAGAATCCGGGTTCTGTAATACAGGACACCCTTTCGTGTGACGGTTCCATATTGAGGTATGTTTTTTTTCTTCTTTGCCATAATTAATTTCCTTTCTCGCGTGGTGATGTATCTACACCTCCTTTTTATCAGAGATTTCAAATTGAATCAAAGATACGGCCAAGGAAAAACTAAGAGCGAGACATCCTTGTCTCGCTCTTACTTCATTTTCTGAATTGTTCGGAACTTACACAGCGTCCCATAAGTCAAAGGCACAGCCCATTGCTTTGACAAGATCATCCGGCCTGTTGTATTTGACCTTTGCGTAAATGTCCATCGTGATTTTGCTGCTTTCATGGCCCGCCAAATATTGTACCGTTTTGGGGTCCACCGAAGAATGAATCAGATTGGTGATGTAGGTGTGCCGCAGCTGATGCGGTGTCACTTCAAAATCCAGGCTATATACCACATGGCCGTTATTCCTGGCTTTTTCTCCAAGTTTCGGGTAAAGCATATATTTTACATACTTTCCGTCCACAAGTTTTCTGGCCATTCTCGGCTTTGCAGTCCGCGTCACAATATACTGCCACAGCCGCTTAAACTGTGTATAGGATAGCGGATCACCGTCCCGATTGGCAATCACATAATCCGAAGTGGATTTTTTCTTTGCATCTTTCAGACATTCAACCAGACAGACCGGGAGAGGAATGTTTCTTTGTGCCGCTTTGGTCTTTAGCTCGGTAAGAATGACCGGCCTGTTATGTTCTGTGTGCCATGCCCGCCGTACCGTTAAGTACGGAGCCTCTGCATCCAGATACACAGAATCCCATTGCAGCGCCAGGATTTCTTCCCGGCGCAGACCGGCATATAAACCGATCATCACAAATACATAGGGCGGCAAATCCCGGATCGTGTCCAAAAGCCGCTCAACCTGTTCATCCGTCAATGCCTGTCTTTCTTCCTGGGGAACTCCTCCCTTTGCATCCAGGTATATGGTCGGGTCCTCGTCAATCACATGGCTCTCCTTGGCCGCCCGGAAAATGGACTTGCAGAGAATCACCACAGACTTATAAACCGAAGCCGACTTCTTGGAAACAGGTACGAGGGCAAGTTGGATGTCATCCAGGGATACATCAGCCATTCTCTTGTCTCCCAGCCCTCCAATAATGTGCCGCCGCACCTTAGAGGTATAATCTGTCAAGGTGGTGGCCCGAACATGGACGGACTGCATCAGCAGCCACTTCTCACAGTACTCAGCAACCGTAGGCGATCTTCGACGAAACGTAGTACTGTCAATCTGCTCTAACGCCTCCAGTTCCTTGTCATAAAGCTTTTCGGGCGTCTTTGCATAAAGCGCCACTCTGTTTCCATCCGAATCTTCGACTCTGGTTCTATAATATTCAATGCCGTTAAGCACGACCGTACCATATTGAGGAATTGCCCTTTTTCTTTTTGCCAATTCCGTCACCTCCTAAGAATAATGTCCAGCGCTGTACCTTTGTTTTATCAGACATATTAGGTTCCAGCAAGGATACGGAACAGCTCAAGCTCGGACACTTCGCAGCTTGCGGTATGTAGCGCTTTTTTCCACTGGCTTTGCACGATGGGTGCATTTTGCGATATACTCCTGAAGGCCAGCATCTGTAAAGTACACGCAACCATTTTGCACATACTGAACATAGGAAATTAGCCCACTGTTTCGAGCTGCATCCAAAGTGGCAATGCTAATCCCCAGTAATTTGGCAGCCTCTTTCCGCGAAATCAATTTTTCCATAGGTGGTCCCCCTTTCTGTCAAAGATGTGGTTGTTGCTTTCAAAATCACATGAATGCGCTGGCAACCGAAGCTGCCAGCGCATGGTATCTGACTTTGAAAAATTTACTCGCCACATTTGCCACGCACCCCTGGCGATGGGGACATTCCGGTCTCCGCTGGCGCGGCTGTCATAACTCCACAGCGTCGTTTTACTCGTGCGCCGCAGAGTTCCCCCCAAGTCTTTAGGAGGCCGTGAGGAAGTATCTTTAACCCCTATGCAGTCATCGCGCCCTGAAATGCCACTTTCGGGTATCAGGCTGACGTGGATCGCTCGGAACAGTCCTATTCATCACCTCCTGGGGCTGTCCATCTTCGCGGCGTGCCTGATTCGCTCGTACATAGGTTATGTACCGGAAATGCCGTCTATGAAATTGTCAAGCTCCACATTGGGAGAATGTTCTTCCCTCAATGGGTAGGCACTGATACGCTTCATTTGTTAAGTGTTATTCAAAAATTTTTTTATTTTTTTAAATCTTTGTGCAACAGCACTTCTGGAACAATGCCAAAGACGTGCTACATCAATTTGACGATAACCATCCACAAAAAGTAATGTCAATAGCTCCAAATCTTTCTTCGACAGCTTCTTCAATCTCAACAGTAGTTGTTCGTTTTCCACCGAAGCCAACCATCCATATCGCGTTTGATCAATCTTATCAACATCCCATTGATAAGATAACGATGCAAACTTTCGGAACAGCTGTGATTGACCACATACTTCATCATATTGTTCACAAGGTATTGGTTGCGTATGGTTTTGAAAAACCCTTTGACTGCAAAACCATGCCCAGTCATATTCTTTCATGGCAGCAATCTGTTCTTCGCTCATCCCTGCATCACAATACTCAACTTCTAAACGCTTCCATCTACTATCAAACTTCTTTTTCTCATATCCATAATTAAATCCCATTATTAACCTCCTGTAGATTCAATTTGCAAAATTCACCATGCAAACTAAAATCAGGAGGAGATCGACAACGAGAATCTCTGGGTTGTTTTCCATCCCCAGAAACAAAAATGCCAGCTGATCTTAAGGACCAACTGGCATTTTTATTCGCGCACAAAGAAAACGCATTATTAAGATTTTATAAGTACAACAAGTATACCAAGCACAATTCGATACCAACCAAACACCTTAAAATCATGTTTTTTGATAAAGTTCATTAGGAATTTAATTACTAAGACAGATACCGCAAATGCCACAGCCATACCGAGAACAAGAGCGAGCAGTTCTGCACTTGTAAATTCAAACCCGAATTTTAACAGCTTAAAAGCACTTGCTCCAAGCATAGTAGGTACTGCGAGGAAAAAAGTAAACTCTGCTGCTGCCACTCGTGAAACTCCTATGAGTAAAGCACCTATAATCGTTGCTCCCGACCGTGATGTGCCGGGTATAAGTGATAACACTTGAAATGCCCCTATCAAGATTGCTGTTTTATAGCTGATGTCAGAAAGTGCCATAGTAGTAGGAGTACGCTTTTTATTCCAATTTTCTATGAGAATGAATAACAAACCATAAAAGATTAACATGATTGAAATCACAATGGGGGTTTGGAGGTAAGCATCCAAATAATCATCAAATAGAATCCCCATAATAGCTGACGGTACACAAGCTACCGCAACCTTGAACCACAACGAGAAAGTATCCTTTTTAACAATTGACTGTGCTTTGTTCTTAAATTGAAAGGGAAACATCTTGTTCCAAAACATTACAACCACTGCGAGTATAGCTCCAAGTTGAATAACAACAAAAAACATTTCTTTAAATGCTTCGCTCATATTAAGTGTGATAAATTCGTCCACAAGAATCATATGTCCTGTGCTGCTGATAGGTAGCCACTCAGTAATACCCTCAACAATTCCAAGAAAAATAACTTTTAAAATTTCTATAAAATCAAGTACCATTATTTCAAATCCTCCTTTTTAAAATGATGAAAGGTCATAAGAAAACCAACTGCTGATACAAGAATAATAATAGATACAGACAGCAGTGTAGGATAGCCGGTACTCTGAAGTTTACCCTGCACCAAGAAATAGGTGGCTGTCCACGGATACAACGCTCCCCATTCTTGATTTGAAAGTGCGGCACTTCCCATGACAATCACGGCAGAGCCAATCATCGGGGCGACAAATCCTTTTGTTTTCATAGCAACAAACACAAAAGGAGAAACTGTTAAAAACATCAGGATACTGCCAAACAAAAACTTGGGGAGCCATACTATTGCCACTAGTAAGCTATATCCCTCCAATGTAAAGACAGCGTCATATAGCCCACAAACGATAAATATACCTGCCCATGTTACAAGGGTTAGCATAACAATCCAAAGAAGCAGGGTGCAAAATTTTCCAATTAATAGTTTTGTCCTTGAAATGGGTATGGGCAATATGGTTTTGAGGGTGCTTTCTGTGTACTCTCTGCTAAACAAGTAAGCTGCAATTGCCACATATATCATAATGTTTACCAGCAGCATGATATACAGTACACTGTCGCTGTATATGTCAGACAAGGTAAAGATAATCTCCGGCTTATCAAAATGTGTTTGCAAGGCTTCTATTAACATCAAAAGTGGGGTAGATAATACCCCTGCCACACTAATTAGCACCATTTTTGAACGCTTTAGTTTTAATAATTCACAAGAAATAAGATTAAGCAATACCGCCACCTCCAATCAGTTTAGAAAAGTAGTCCTCTAAGTTTTCCTCACTATCATTTATCCTTGTCACGAGCAGTCCATTTCGTGCAAATTCTCGATTGATTTCTCCAACACTTTGGCTAAAGTCATAAATTCTCACCGTACCGTCCTGCACTGTAAAATCCGTCATGTGGTAGTGGTTTTCTAAAATCTTTCCGGCTATCTCACTGTCAGATAAATCAAATTGAATGTATTTTCGATTCCTTTTGTGAAGCTCGGATATATTCACTTCCTCTACTAAATGCCCCTCGTGCATAACGCCGATAATATCTGCTATCTGTTCAATCTCGCTTAAAACATGGCTTGAGATAAAAATGGTAATGCCATGATTGTGACTAAGTTCAGATAAAAATGAGCGTATTTCAACTATTCCAATGGGGTCAAGTCCGTTAATCGGTTCGTCAAGTATTAAAAGCTCCGGCTCGTGCATAATGGCGGCGGCAATACCAAGCCGTTGCTTCATTCCGAGGGAATAATCGGAAAAGACTTTTCTTTTCTCCTTATGCAGCCCCACAACTTCAAGAGCTTTTTCTACTCCACTTTTAGATACTCCCCCTCGCAGTTTAGCGAGAATTTGCAAATTCTCATACCCTGTTAAATTACTGTAAAATCCCGGTGTTTCGATAATAGAGCCTACTTTGCTATAAAGGGTATGGATATTTTCCTTATAGTTTGTGCCAAACAAGCGTACCGTTCCCTCCGTTGGGAAAGCAAGCTGCAACATCATTTTCATTGCTGTGGTTTTGCCTGCTCCGTTTCTGCCGAGCAAACCATAAATTTTGCCCTTTGGCACATGAAGATTTACCTTATCGACAACGGTGGCTGTTCCGTATCGCTTCGTAAGATTTTCTGTTTCAATGATATAATCCATATTTGATTCTCCTTTCCGTGGGTTGCTGTTCTTGTTTTCGCTGACCACAATCTTATTATCCACGAGTATTGCATAGAAGCCAAGAAATCTACCGTCACAATGCCGACACAATAGATGTCAGCACGAAAAAAGCTCCGACACTTATCGTGTCAGAGCCTATTTTAAAGGGTTTATGGCATTTTACTTTGTTTGGGTTTGCTTTATCCAGACAAATATTTTAGCAACAAATAGCAGAAACATAAGGGCGGTTACATAGGGTTGTCTTGCCGCAGCTAAGAAGCAGATAAAAAGCGTACTCAGCACGAGAGAGCATTTTGTGATTATGTTGCTCCATGATTCCTTTTCAAAACAAACACACATCAGTTTCGCTATCCCAAGTGCAATCAAAACAATAAAAACAATCCAATAGATTGCAAGATATATTGGGGTAGTGTCTGTAAATGAAAGTAGATTGACAGAATAAATATATCCGTCAACAAGGTTACCATACAACGGCAAAAGTATAAAAGTAACCGCCATCATATCTAATATTCCATAAATGAAACTGTAAATTTTTTTCAAGTTGGAACGATTTTCAGTTTCGGCAAGTGTAATCAGTTCTTCGCCCGATAGCAGTTCATCTATGGTCACAGAAAAGAATTTAGAAATACACTTGAGCGACTCAATGTTAGGGTAACCCTTGCCGCTTTCCCATTTTGAAATGGCTGTTCTTGATACATATAATTGCTCCGCAAGTTGTTCCTGCGTTAAGTTCTTTCCAGTCCTAAGCTGTTGTAGCTTTTCATTAAATTCCATGATTCTCCTCCTGTTTGTTCCTTGTTTTCATACGTCCATCAACGGGTTTTTCTGCATCTTTTGGTATCATCCATGCACGACCAAATTTTTCAGTTCCGTCAATGCGATTTTCCTCACATAATTTTTGTATCCGTCTTTCCGATATGCCCCATTTTTCAGAAGCGGCTTTCACAGAAATGTAATTCATAATATCAACTTCCTTTCGCAAAGAGTATATAATTATTATATACGGAATGACGAATAATAGCAAGTTTCTCTCCACTAATACGAAATTATACACTACTAAACATAAAATCATACTTCGTTCAAATATCATCACCCGAAATGTACAATGATATAGGATGATATTAAAATGTACCAAGATGAAAGAAAACTTGATTTTAAGCCGTTAGGTATAGCGATAAAAAAAGCTCGGGAAGCAAAAGGGTGGACACAGGAATATCTTGCCCAACTGGTAGACCTTACGCCACGCTCTATTATGTATATAGAGAACAGGGGGCAGCACCCAAGGCTTAACAAATTTTATCTCATTACTACCTTGCTTGACATCTCTGTAGACCAGTTCTTTTTTCCATGCAATGAAGATGGCGACAACAATCGCCGCAAACAAGTTGATGTACTGTTGAATGATATGGAAGAAAAGGAGCTTATCGTGATGGAAGCTACGGCTCAAGGCTTGAAAAAGGCAAGAGAAACTGCGGAATAATTAACGCTGTTTTCGTAAGCCAAGCCAACTGAAAAAAGTGCGACACCTACACAGGCTATCGCACTTTTTAGGTTATTTTTTTATTCTCCACACAAATCATAAAGCTGTTCACATCGGTTTTGAATATCTAAGATTTCTGTTTCGGTTAAACTCCTGCGGTTATGAGTAAGTTGTTGCTCTAAAAAATCACGATAGCCATCAAGTAAGGCATCCCGTAAAAGCTCGGGGGCTTTGCAATGTTCCACACCAAACCATTGCTCATCTTTTTCATCCCAAATCATAACGGTGTATCCTCGCTTAGTGTTCACCACCTCCAAAACACTATCTTTATTTAGGTAATCGTTGAATACTTCTAAAACCTTTTCAAAGGTCATCATTTTATCAGCCCTTTCATATTTTAGGTGCTTATATGTAAGTAGTTTATATACTTATTACGACTATGATAATAAAAGTAAATCATCGTGTAAAGGATACGGATATTGTTTGCGAACAAAAGTGGCAAGCAATGCCGGTGTTAATACACTCGGCCCACAGAGGGAAAAATCCTGACGTGATTTCCCCCTCTGCTTTGCTTGTTGAGGGCAGCGCCCCCAAGCCCCTTTGAACGCAGAATTTCATTCTGCGGCTACGCGTCCGATGGACGCTTATGACCATGACCGGCTTACCGCTGGCCGTGGTCTTTTTCTTGTTCTTTTTTCTGTTCCTCATCCATTTTCAGCAGCCGATCCACATTGGCCTTTGCCGTCAAAAGTTCCCGCATTTCCTCACGGGAACGCCGGTACTCGGCGTAGGTTTTCTTCTTTTCCTCCAGCAGTTTGGCATACTCAGATTGCAGGTCTTTGACCTTGGGCAGCTTCTTCACTCCCATCTCATCAAAGGCATTTTTTGCCGCCTGATGGAGCAGAATTTCTTGCTCATGTTCCTCCCGAAATTTTCGGGAATAACCGGCCTTGCGATAGGCAACATAGGTCTCGCGGGTCTTGGCATAATTAACGATATGGGTACGCAGGACGGCGATCTCTGCCATGCGTTTCTCCGTCGCCTTAATCTGCGCTGACAGCTCATTGTGATGGGCGGTAGCCGCCACCGCTTTTTCTTCCAGCTCTGTATAGTCCAGTAGGTGATGTTCGGTAAGAAAATTCACGGTCTGCGCCATCTGTTTTAAGTTAAAAACCTTGGCCCAGCGTGCATATCCAGCACCTTTCCCGGCCTGCAATTTTGCCTGAATATCCACCAGCAAATTGACCTTGGGTGGCTCCGGCTGCACGGTGGATTTCTTGCGGGGCGTGTGCTGCTTTTCTCCAGCCAGCACCGCACGGATTTCTGTTTCGCTGTACCCGGCTCCCAGCTTGTCATCCATACGGGCTACATTCTTCCAGCCGGGAGCTTTAAGGCGGATTGCTTTCCCGCGCCGAGATACCTCGCAGCCCATCTCGGAAAGCAGTTGCAGAAGTGTGTCAAAGTCTGCTGGCTTTTGCTCCAGCGCCCGGTCAATCATCACCCGTAGCTGTTCCCGATGGGAGGGCTTGGCTTGTTCGCCCAGCCACTTGTTGTAGCTTTTTCCGTGGGGCTTGGGGTTCTCCACAATGGATAGTCCGTTCTCGATACAAATGGTGTCACTTAAACGTCGAACAGCTCTGGTGCTTCCCCAAAAGTTACGGAACTTCCGGTCACAATCCATATTGACCGCCGACCAGATGATGTGATTATGAATATGCGATTTGTCGATGTGGGTGCAGACCACAAAGGAATGATTGCCTTTGGTGAACCGCCTGGCAAATTCTATGCCCAGCCGGTTGGCTTCCTCCGGTGTGATCTCTCCGGGCCTGAACGACTGGCGCACATGGTAGGCGATCACATCATCTGTACCGCGCACTCGTCCGGTGGCGGCAATATACTGCCGCTTTGCCAACAGAAACTCTGCATCAGCAGTGCGGCTGTCACATCCATAGCTGGTAATCAATTTTCCGTTGTCGGTCTTTTGGGGATTTGCCACATAGTCAATAATATCGCTGATGGCACGGCTCTCAGTCCGACCCTTGCCGATATGCAGCGGCATGATGCGTGTGGTTGCCATAAGGGAGACCTCCTTTCCAAAAAAGAAACGGCCTGCATGGTGCAGACCGCTTTTGTTATTCTATTAAATCGTCCTCATCGAGAAAATCAAAATTGTCCTCGATGTCCTCTAACCGCTTCGGAGGAAACCTCATCTCGTATTGTTCTTTTGCCAGCGCACGAACTTCCCGGCGCTTATCTTTCATTCGGTTCTTCAGCCAGGAAATCTGCTCCTTTGATAATCTCCATGGGAGATTCAGCAAGCGGTTTATTGTCATTTGCTCCGCTTGCTTCTCCGGCGGCAAAGAAGCACAGGATTTACAGACGTGCGCCGCATGACCTTTGCCGGAAAATTTTTCATTAGCCTTATATTCTCCGCAGACTTTACAATAATGGCCGTGCTTCTTCATAGGCTCGATTCCTTTTCACTGAGAGCGTATAAACTGCGCACCGCCCCCATGATGATGTTCCACTCCAGATCTGCCGCATAGGAAAATTTTTTGCGGTACGATTCCCAAAGTTTCTGCATAACCGAGCTGTTCTCCACTTCCTCAAAAACTTCGGCAGCTTCTGCAAGATGTCGTTCTGTCCCGCGTTTGTGAGCAGTGGCCCGCAGCGCATCATGGAGAATCTGAGGGTCCAATGTATTCCCATGCAGCTGTTCCAGAATATAAATGTCATAGAAATCTCTCATGCGGGTGTTGGTGGTAGTTCTGGTAATGATCGTTTCCAGCTTTTCGGCCAGAACCGTTTCCAGATTGTACGCCCAAATATCAATGGAGCGATCTTCCAGCATCAGCTTGAAAGAGTAGCGGATCTCCCTGGGGGTAATGGCATCCCCTGTGGAAATGTCAATCTTCAAAGGCGTCACCACACCGTCAAAGGTTGTAGTCATATTTACGCGAATCCCCGGATATTCCGCCTCATCCATAATCTCCGAAATACTTTTCAGCTGGAATTTGACGCCATCATCAAGCGGGACACTCACAATAGCGGAAATCAAATTCTCTATGTCCTCCACATTGACATTGGCTCCTTTTACAGTAGCGTCCAAATCCATCGTGGAACGGGCATCCAGACCAACCATAGCCGCTACCAGCATACCGCCTTTCAGAATAAATTTGTCACGATATTCAGAAAGGGAGATACGCTCCAGAAAACGCTCCATCATGTAGTTCCGCATCAAGAGCTGGGCGTCCGCAGATTTTTTTCTGGAAAGATTGCGGATCAGATCCTTCAACTGCCTTGCTGTTTTTATCATAAAAGCACCTCCAAATACTGCCGCAGAATTTTTTCTACCCGGAACATACCGGCATACCGCATCAATGTCCGCAGGTCTTTGTCTTTTCTTCTGGCATACATCTTTAATGCCCCTTGAAAAGTCTGCATCTCCATGTTGTTCCTGCTGCGGAGCAGGTCGCAGATGGTGCGCTCCAGGTCATAGACAGGAACTGTATGCCCAAATGGTGTCTGAGCCGTTGTCAGGCCCACCCCATGCAGTTCCGCCTTAATGGTGAATACCTGTACGCCCTCTGCTTTCAGCTTGGAGGGATTATATCCGGTCTTGACTGTGACCGTATATTCCAGCGGCTCGCGGTCTGTCAGATCGTGAAAAAATAAAGCTGTCTCATGGGAAAACACTGCCTGTTCGACCCGCAGATGAAGTAAGTACATGGCATCGACCCAGGCATCCTTGGAAAGATAAATTCCATGCGCGACCCGCTCCAATTCCCGTGAGTGCACATAATCATAAAAAACAGGCTTAGAAATACCAGCAGATACTACTTGAGCTGTTCGCAGCATCCCATCCTGTGTTTCCAGCAGCTGATCCAGCTGTTCAAATTGTCCCACCGTACCACTTCCTTTCACACTAATATTATAAGCAATATTAGTTCAAAAGTAAAGTGATGAAAATTCGGCATAATTTTACCGACAGCTTAACGTTCAACAGTTTTGGAAATATGAAGTGGCAGCAAAATAGACAACCTCAGCTGCCCATTTCATCACGATATGAAATAATCTGCTTCTTTTTCTGTTTGGCACACCGTAACGTTGTGGCTGCTCCGCCCCAATCATGGAGAACATAGGCCACCACTACATCGGCGGACTCTACCATCCAGCGATTTCTATGAGAAATCGAAAAACGGCGCGGTACGTTTTCCAGCGGTGGATACACGGTACTGTCATAGCCAGAAACATCCCGGCCAGTGTTCAAATATGCCAATACAAGAACCAGCTCGATTTGCGGATACTTTTTCTTTTGTTCCCGTAAAATAGACGCTGCTAAACTGTCGAACTCTCCATATCCTCCAAGATAAAAAGTTGTTGCTCCTTGCTCAATTAGGTCTTGTGTTACATTGCGAAGCCAATTCGCAATATTGTCTGCCTTTGTGATTTGCGAATGGCCACAAAAAGTTACGTTCATACGATGGCACCCCTATTACCATCATACTGCAAATAGCTCTATTAGTACAGGTACAGGGACCAATTTTAGCAAAACTGCCCATATACTAAATATAGTACAGTCACAGGGGCGGTGTATAGAATGAAGCTAAACGAGGCGGTAAGCAAACGTCTGTTAGAATTACTAGATGAAAGAAAAATGACACAATATCAACTGTATATGAAAAGCGGTGTTCCCAAGTCTACGATTGGAAATGTCATCAACTGCTCGTATGATTCGGTTAAGCTACGGATCATTCATGAGATGTGCCAAGGAATGGGGATTGGGATAGATACCTTTTTTGCATCGCCGCTTTTTCAAGAAGATAACCTAGAACCATAAAACCTCCGACGAAATTCGTCGGAGGTTTTCATATTATCCATAAACCAAATCTTGAATGATAAACTTCAAGTCCTGTACCTTGCCCAGTAGCCAGATTGCAGCCATTGGCAAACCATAGGAACTAATGAGAAATGCTATCACCAGCAGGATAATGCCGTTTTGCAAGGAGTAAGTAATCAGAACTGCCACACCCAGCAGGGCAACCACCATGCTGATAAGCCCCAGCACCAAACCGGAGACATAGACAATCCCCACACAAA
Organism: Massilistercora timonensis; assembly: GCF_900312975.1. Classification (NCBI taxonomy): domain Bacteria; kingdom Bacillati; phylum Bacillota; class Clostridia; order Eubacteriales; genus Massilistercora; species Massilistercora timonensis. The sequence goes on from NZ_LT990039.1 coordinate 706,911, forward strand.
TCCAGACGAACAGGGTCAGCGACAGAATCACCGGAGCCATTAAAATCTTCAACGGCAGTTTCAGAATGAACCAGATCGCCCTCATTTTTCTTCCTCCTTCCATCGTTCCCGAAAGCTCTGACAGAGAATTTCTGCCTGTCTTTCATCTTCTTCCGTCACTTCTCGGCATCCTTTGGTTAGCCGCAGTTCCTCATAGCTGCGATAATCAGATAACAGCACCTCGAATAGTTCGTCCGGTGTCCGGCTGAGAAGTCCATCCACACAGTAGCGGGAATCTCCATTCCATGTGACGCGGAGATAACCTTCTCGACAAGGGAGGACTTCTTCCTCTAGATCACAGTCCAAATACTCACGAAAAATCTCCAACACCTTCTCAAAGGTTTTCATCTATTCTCAACTCCTTTGCGGCAATCTGTTTTCTACCCATATTATCCTTCCAACATTTCAAAAAGACAAGGATATGGGCAAAAGAAAAAACGGAGGAAGGCGCGGCGAAAAGAACGCCGTTCCTCCCTCCGCAGTTGGGGCATATATCCCTGTTACGAAAGCCTGGAAAGCTGGGTTAGGATTTCTTTCACGCCCTCCCATAACTGCTCCTGCCGTTGGGCTATATCCTCCAGGTCAGCATCATAAATCCGCCCCGTTTCATGTACCCGTCGGGTGAGCTGGTTCAGGTTATTGCTGCTTCGGCGCAACAGGGATACCAGTTCCTTCAGCTCCGGCAAGTCCAGCTGTACCACATAGCCGTCCACAGCCATCTTCCGCAGATAGGCGCTCAGGTTTTTTGTTCCGAACTGTGCCATTTTCTGCTGGATCGCTTCCATCTCCGCATCGGAAACCCAAAACAGGACCGGCACATCCCGTTTACGCTTTTTGGCGCTCATCGTTCCGGCTCCTGTTTCTTCGATAAAGCAGGCTTGTGGGTGGTAGGCTCCTGTTTGAGCTTTTGCAAGACAGAGCCTTTCTCCGGTTCCTGAAGCGTTTTTCGTGCCTGCCGTGTAAACAGATCGGTCAGACCAAGATTGACCTCATCCACAACCAGATAAGCACAGTGGCGCGAAGTGCCGCTGTCCTCCGGCATGGGAATGGTCTTTGCCCAGGCTTTGTTGTCACGGGAAACGCGACCGTCGCTGTCCTTATGCTGGATGGTGTTGGCAAGGATGAACTGTACTCGTTCCGACCCGAACTTTTCCAGCACCGCCTTAACCGCAGACTCCGTATCCAGTCGGTTATCCGCATAGTGGGCGCTGATGGCGTGTTCAATGGCCTCTTTACAGTCAAAGTTTGCCTGATAAGAGCGGTTATATTGTGCCATCTCCCCATGCTGGGACGCATAGGCGGCAGAATGGAGATAGAGAGGGATGGACCGCTGTTCTTCCAAAACCTTACACACATCATCCGCTCGGTTTTCAATGCTGTCCCGGATCACATCCATGTAGCCGGTCTCCAGCTTCTCAAAGTGACGGTACACATCGGCCAGCGGTGTAGGCGAATCCAAAAGCGCCTGGGCCTGGGCATCGGTCAGCTCCAAGTCCTCCATCGCCATCACAATGTCCTCCCGGACGGTGTACTCATAGGTATGGTGCAGGATTTCCTCCGGGGGCTGGCTTTTCAGCCAGTCCCGGTATTTGTCCTGTTCAGCGGCCATCTTCTCATAAAGGGCCGTATTCAGATCGTTGGTATTCATGTTATCGCACCTCCTCATGTTGTTTCGGTTTCTTTTCAGGGCTACGGGGTGGCACCGGGCGCTTCAAGCTGTCCAGCACCGAAGGCCGTGCGCTCTTGGCAACCACAGTTTCCGGCTGGGCATGGCCCTTGCCGTCAATGTTCAGCAGCGTGTCCAGTTCCACCAGACGGGCGGACTTGACTCGCAGATCATCCTCAAAGGGAAACGGCTTTCCGATTTCCTCTTTGGCTGCGGCCTGCTGTTGGTAAAGGTTGTCCAGCTGGTTTTTCACGGCTTCCAAACGCTGAGGCATTTGAGCCAGTGCATTGTCGATACGGGTGAGGTTTCCGCGCGGGTCTGTGCCGAGGCTTGCCCGGTGGGTCATCTGGCCTTTCAACAGGAGCGTATATTCCTGTTTCCAAGCGGAAAACTCCACGGACATAGTAAAGCCCCGATAGCTGCCGATCTGCACCGGTTCGGAGCCTTTGACCTCCTTACAGGCGTCTAGCAAGGCTGCACCGGCGTTTTCTTTGTCAGTCAGCACATCGCCCCGGATCTCCATTCCAGCAAAGCCATCCTCCGGGTGAGGATGGGCGGCCAGGGTCTCCAGATCCGCTTCAAAGCCTTTAATAAACCCCTTGTTAGTTTCGATTTCCTGGGGGAAGTATTTGAGCAACTGATCCTCCAGGCGGTACTGCTTGCTCTGATGGTCAGCTTTCATCAGCTTCAGACGCGCAACCTCCACATCCAAATCCATGCGCTCCTTGATACGGGGGTCTCCGGCGCACAGGGCCTTGATCTCGGCAAAGGACAGCGCCGTTTCGTCCACATCATCGCAGGAGCGGACCGGGCTTTTGCTGGTCATGATTTGCGAAATGAATTTCTGTTTGTTCTCCACCGTCTGCCACAGGTAGGCATCGAAAGTTCCCTCGGTAACATAGCGGTACACATGGACCAGCGGATTCTGGTTGCCCTGGCGCTCGATACGGCCCTTGCGCTGGGCAAGGTCTCCCGGACGCCACGGACAATCCAGGTCATGGAGCGCCACAAGCCGGTCCTGCACATTGGTGCCAGCGCCCATTTTGGAGGTGCTGCCCAGCAGGACGCGCACCTGCCCAGTGCGAACCTTGGAAAACAGTTCTTTCTTCTGCACCTCGGTCTTGGCTTCGTGGATAAAAGCAATCTGCTCGGCGGGCATTCCCTGGGCGATGAGCTTCTGGCGGATGTCCTCATAGATGGTAAAGGCAGGCTCAGGCTCATCCAACGGCACAGCCTGTTCCAGCGCATGAAGTGTGGGATTATCCAGCTGTTTGGCTGCCTTTTTGGAGGGGGCTGCCTGGGGCGTGGAAATGTCGCAGAATACCAGCTGGGTCAGCTTGTCAGCCTCGCCGTCCCGCCAGATCTGCATGATATTACCCACACACTGATTGACCTTGGTGCCGGGTTCATCCGGCAGCAGCTGGTTGATGATACGCTGGTCCAGACCCAGCTTGCGGCCATCGCCGGTAATCTTGAGCATATTGTCCTCTGAGGGGTCAACGCTGCCGCTGTGTACCCTGGAGGCGCGCTCGGAGAGAACCTGCACCATCTCTTTTTGGTGTTCAGTAGGCTGGGCCACGATGTTGTGGTATTCCACCTCCGGGGTGGGCAAGTTCAGCTGATCGGCGGTTTTGATGTCGGCAACTTCACGGAACAAGTTCATCAGCTCCGGGAGGTTGAAAAACTTGCTGAATCTCGTTCTTGCCCGGTAGCCGGTGCCTTCCGGTGCCAGCTCCAGCGCCGTGACGGTTTCTCCGAAGCGGCTGGCCCAGCAGTCGAAGTGGGTCATGTTCAGCTCTTGCAGGCGGTCATACTGGAGATACCGCTGCATGGTGTAAAGTTCGGTCATGCTGTTCGATACGGGGGTGCCAGTGGCGAAAATCACACCACGGTTTCCGGTCAGTTCATCCATATAGCGACACTTTGCAAACATATCGCTGGACTTTTGGGCATCGCTTGTGGAGAGACCTGCCACATTCCGCATCTTGGTGTATAAAAACAGGTTTTTATAGTTATGCGCCTCATCGACGAACAGGCGGTCCACACCCAACTGCTCGAATGTTACCACATCGTCCTTGCGGCTCTCGGCCTGCAATTTCTCCAGCCGGGCTTCCAGGGACTTCTTGGTGCGTTCCAACTGCTTGACCGTGAAACGCTCACCGCCGCTGTACTTCACCTCGGCAATGCCCTCGGTGATCTCGTCGATCTGCTCCTGGAGGAGCCGTTCCTGACGCTCTCGGCTGATGGGGATTTTCTCAAACTGGCTGTGTCCCATGATGATGGCGTCATAATCGCCGGTGGCAATGCGGGCGCAGAACTTCTTGCGGTTGTGGGTCTCAAAGTCCTTTTTGGTGGTGACAAGAATGTTGGCGGAAGGATAGAGCCGCAGAAACTCCGACGCCCATTGTTCGGTCAGATGGTTCGGCACCACAAAGAGGGATTTCTGACACAAGCCCAGGCGCTTACTCTCCATGGCGGCAGCCACCATTTCAAAGGTTTTGCCAGCGCCTACCTCGTGTGCCAGCAGCGTATTGCCGCCGTACAGCACATGAGCGATAGCGTTTTTCTGGTGTTCCCGCAAGGTGATGGCCGGGTTCATACCACCGAAAGTAATGTGTCCGCCGTCGTATTCACGGGGACGGGTGGAGTTCATTTCCTCATTGTACTGGCGGACCAGAGCTTGGCGGCGGTCCGGGTCTTTCCAAATCCAGTCTTTGAAAGCGTCCCGGATCGCTTGCTGCTTTTGGGCGGCCAGGGTGGTCTCTTTGGCATTCAACACCCGGCGCTCTTTGCCGTCTGCATCCTCTATGGTGTCGTAGATACGGACATCCCGCAGGTTCAGGCTGTCCTCCAGAATCTTGTAGGCATTGGCACGGCTGGTTCCGTAGGTGGTATAGGCTGCTACATTGTTCTGGCTTACAGAGCTTTTGCCGGTGATCTGCCACTCAGCGGTGAAAGAAGAATAGTTGACCTCGATATTGCGCTGGAGATAAAACGGCGTGTCGAAGGTCTCATACATAAACTGCTGGATGTACTCTTTGTCGATCCAGGTAGCGCCCAGGCGCACCTCAATCTCCGACGCATCCAGGTCTTTGGGCTGGGCAGCGGTAAGGGCCTCCACATTGACTGCAAAGGAAGGGTCCTGCTGTGCGGCCCGCTGTGCCTGACGCAGCTTGCGCCGCACATTGCCGGACAGGTATTCGTCGGCTGTTACATAATGGGGAGTGCCGTCTTTCTCCAACTGCCCAGGTACACGGAAGATCACGCCTTTTAGCTCGGCGGCCAGTTCGTCGCCGGTCTTGCCGGTCAACTCCGCCATATACGCCATATCGACAAAGGCTTTTTCGGAAATTGATACGGCCAGAGCTTCACTTGCGGTATCCACAGTGTCCACCGCCTTGTGGGGCTTGATGGTGCGCTTGGTGAACATATCCGCCTTGCGCTCCAGCTTGCCGTCCTCGTCAATGACTTCCAGCGCGCAGAGCAGATAGTAGCTGGAATCATCAGCAAAGGCCAGCCGGTTCGCCCGGTCATTGATAAGACCATATTTTGCAGAGAAGCTGTCATAGAGCCGGTTCAGTTCGGCCTGTTTGTCCTGGATGGCGCTGTCCGGTGTGGCGGCGTCCATTTGCAGATCAATGAGCTGCTGGACACATTCTCGCAGACCCACCAGTCCTTTCACACGGGCTTCGGCGGTGGCATTCAGGTCAGGCCGTACCATACAGCTGTTTTCACGGTAATACACATCGCCGTCCACAACGGTGTAGGAGTAATTTTTCACATTGGGGTCAGCAGGGATAGAAGTGTCGATGGCTTCGCCCTCGCCCAGCTCCGGCAGCTCGGCCTCCTGGTAGGTGCCGCGAATGTACTTCACGGCATCATGCAGCTGATCGGCAAGCTCCAGCCCCTCGATGGGGTTCACGGTGTAGTCCATGCCGTGGGCGGTGCTTTCCGGTTCCTGTCGGCCCAGCACCATTTCCGGGTGGTCCAGGAAATAGCGGTTGATGGCAAAGCCGTCCTCGGTCTGCCCGGTCTGCGTCCACTCCGGCACGATGTCCAACGGACGGTCACGCTTTTGCAGGAAGATGATGTCCGAAACGACCTCGGCACCTGCGTTCTTTTTGAAAGCGTCATTGGGCAGACGGATGGCCCCCAGCAGTTCGGCGCGCTGAGCAAGATACCGGCGCACGGTGGAATCCTTGGCGTCCATCGTGTAGCGGCTGGTGACAAAGGCCACCACGCCACCGGGACGAACCTGATCCAGAGCCTTGGCGAAAAAGTAGTTGTGAATGCTGAAATTCAGCTTGTCATAGGCTTTATCCCGAACCTGATACTGGCCAAACGGTACATTACCCACCGCCAGATCGTAGAAATCCCGCCTGTCGGTGGTCTCAAACCCTGCCACGGTGATGTCGGCCTTGGGGTAGAGCTGCTGGGCAATACGCCCGCTGATGGAATCCAGCTCCACGCCGTAAAGACGGCTGTTTCGCATTTCCTCCGGCAGCATACCGAAGAAATTGCCTACACCACAGGACGGCTCCAGGATGTTGCCGGTCTCAAATCCCATGCGGCCCACAGCCTCGTAAATCGCTTTGATGACCGTAGGGCTGGTGTAGTGCGCGTTGAGGGTGGAACCTCTGGCAGCAGCGTATTCCTCCGGGGTCAGCAGTTCCTTCAGCTGGGCATATTCCTTGCTCCAGCTTTCCTTGTCGGGGTCAAAGGCATCGGCAAGGCCGCCCCAGCCCACATACCGAGAAAGGATTTTCTGCTGTTCCGGCGTTGCCTGCTCGGTGGTTTCCTCCAGGTATTTCAGCAGCTTGATTGCCTCGACATTGGCCTGGAACTTAGCCTTGGGGCCGCCTTCGCCCAGGTGATCGTCAGTGATACGGAAATTCTCGGCGGTGCGACGCAGATTGGCCTTGTATTCCTCATAAGAGGCTTCCTCGGCAGCTTTGACATTGGGGAAGGTCTGCCACTCGCCGTTTACCTGAATGGAAACGGGGTGTTCGTCCAGTACCTCATCCAGAGTCTTTTCCGGCTCGACAGCAGGCGTGGGCGGCTCCGGCTCATTGGTTCGCAGGGTCTGAACAACCACATCATAGGGCAGATTGTTCTTATCGCCCGGATAGACAGCCACAGTCTCGGCTTGGAAGGCCGGGGTTTCGGCAGCCGGTTCGGGGCGTTCCTGCTCAAAACCGTCCAACTGACGGGCATACATCCCGCGCAGCAAAGGCGCAACCTCGCTCCACTGGAAGAACAGCATGGCCAGACGCTTTTCATCTGCATCCAGCACTTCCAGCTCGATACCTTCCGGCATCGTGCGGTAATCGGCGGTCTCGCCGGTCTCCAGCTCCATCGTTTCCACGATGTTGGGATAGGCCCGGCTCAGCCACAAGGCTACCTCCTGGTTACTCTTGCCGTTGCGAAGAAGCTCGGAAAGCTCCGCCTTGTCCGCCTCACCAATCAGGCCATGGGCCAGCACATCCCGAAGGTCCTGGTCCACCGTATCCAGATTTGCAGGCAGGAATTCGGTATAGAAGTCGTTGCGGTTATCCTCCCGCAAAAGCTGCTCAAACCGTTCCCGGCTCTCAGCCCGGTAGATGGGATAGCTCATGCCGGTGGGCAGCAGCTGCACCGTGTCATCCCGCAGCTCTGTGATCTGATGGGGCCGGTCATCCAGATAGACAATATCACCCACATTGTAAGGAGGAACCGCTGGATCGTAGGAGGTTCGCTCCCGGAGTGTGCCACGAGCCGCAGCGTATTCCTCATCTGAAACCAGAACACGCAAATTATGGGGAGAAGGCTGTTCCGGCTCATCTGCCGGGACGCTCTCTCTGGATATGGCCTCCACATCCGCCATAACACGCTGGATGAATGGGTCATTATCCAGTTTTTCCTCATCCACCAGTTCACCATTCACAATGCCGCGCTCGGCCAAAGCCTCCCGAATGGCGATGGGGTCGATGTTGTCGAACCGGTCCTGTTCCGCTTCGGTGTAGAACCGGTCCTCCTTGATAAGCTGAGCGATCCGGCGCTGTACCTTGGGCCAGGGCAGCACCGTTCCTTCGGGGCTTTCCGGGCGAACCGAAAACGGGGTTTTGCCATCGCCGCCGTCAAACTCATGGGCCAGCCATGCAGCGGTATCTTTTTCCCGCCCATGTTTCTCCATGTAACGGACAACGGCGTGTTTACTTTCGATTTTGCCGTTCCAGTCCTGGATAGCCTTGTCGATGTCATTGTCCGTGAGAGGGTGCAGCAGCTCATGGAGCTTGGGATAGGTCTCGTCGATGATTTCTCGATGAAGGCGCTGGCGGAACTCCGGTGTGTCGGAATAGAGGCGGAGCAGCTCCATGTTGCCAGATCCCAGGACAGCACGGCGAATAGCGGCATTGCCCTCGATCACGGCGTTCTCATGGTCACTGTGACCGCAGGCATTGCGATATGGCACATCTTCCATAACAGCGGCAAGTACAATGGGCTTGTATTGCTCATGCAGTTCTCGAATCGTAGGGGCTGCGGCTGCTTCGGTCTCCTGAAATACTCTGGTCCCGTCTGCGCCAAACTCCGCTTCCTGGGCATTGATGTGCTGTTCCGCCTCATGGTCGATAGAGGGCATGGAATACTCCTGCCGCTCCCTGCCGCCCTTCGGGACAGCGGAAATGGTCACATCATGCTTATCCCGCAGCTGTTCCACAACCTGCTCCAGCCGGTTTGCCGGAAAGCCGCACATTTCCACACGGCCACCGCCGGGGATAGCGCGGGTCGTGAGATTGAGGTCCAGTTCCGCAGCAGCAGTTTTGGCGTCCTCACCGTACAGCTCAAAAAAATCCCCCATTTGGTAGAGGATTATATCATCCGGGTGGCGCTCCTTGACGCCGTTGTATTCCCACACAGCCGGGTCCGGCTGCTGGGCTTGCAGGGCATCTTCTTCCGCCAGGGCCTTTTCTGCCTGGATTTTGTCATACTCCGCCTGTTCCTGTTCTGTGAGATAGCGTCCCTTCTGGATCAGGTCGGTAATCCGTTTGGCGACTTTCTCCCAGGTGAAATGCACATCCGGGCAGCCGTCTTTTTTGTAGTGCAGACCTTTTCCGTCGTGGCTTTCATCGCTTTTCATTGCACCGGACAGGGCATGGGAGTGACCGCCAATACCATACTTATGTTTGAGAAAATCCACCTTTTCCTTATCCGTATGGGGTTCCTGGAAAAAGGTGAAAACTCGGCCCTTACCGCCCTCAAATCCGCTGCCTCTGGTCATGGCGGCGTCGATCTCGTCCTCAGAGATAAACTGCTTGACCGAAGGTACTTCCGTCAACTGAGAGGTAAAGGTGGTGCGAGGCAAGGACAGATCTTGCAGGTTCTCCCAAATTTCTTTGGGTTTATGGTAGTGGAAGCGCAGCAAATCCCGATCCTGCTGGTAGGCCGTCCAGAAGGCAGCATATTCTTCCGCAAGGTTCTGGCGAAACTCCGGGCTTTTCAGCTGTTCGGTGAGCCATGCAGATTCCTCCGGGAAACCGCGCCCCGGATTGTTGGAAAGGATGGGCAGATACCCAGCTTCTCTGGCTTCCTCGCTGAAATCGTGGTACAGATTCCAGAACTTTTCCGCGAGGAGGGAGCGTTCATAGCCCGCAGCCTCAGCCAGCTCCACATTGGTGGCAAACTGGCCGTCCTGCAAAAGCTGGCCGATACGCTCAGCGGCACTCTCCCAGGAAATGACCTGGGCGGACTTATCGTAACGGGCAGTTTTGCCGTGGGAAAGATGGATTCCATCCTCGGCATACCATGCAGTGATGCTGCCAATCCCGTTGCCGCCATGGTACAGGGTTTTCAGGGTGTCTGCGATCTCGGTGGTGGACTTCTGCTCCTCAAAGGCCGCGACAATGCGCTCTCTCTGGCGATAGGTGTTGCCGCCCAGCCGCAGCACATGGTCGATGTCAGCCTGGGCAAAAGAAAAAGCAGAGGATGTTTTCACATTCTCTGCTTCATCTATGATTCTGATTTGTTCTGCTTCGGAGAGGAAGAAACTCAGCTGTGAATAAGCTCCGCCATCAGAATCTCCTCGGCCTGTGCTTTGCAGGTGTTCATCAGGCCCACCCAGCGCATCGGGTCGCTGGCTTTCAGCTGCTCCGTCGCGCCCGCGTCTTTCGCCAGCTGGGGCATCATCTGCTCCAGACGGCTCTGCGCTGTCTCGTCGATCTCGATGAGGTGCGGGTACAGCTTCTCGGTCAGCAGCAGCTGATTGTAAATCAGGGGCCGGTGTTCCTTCAGGTACGCTTTCCGCATCCTGCCGTACTTGCCCAGGGGCTTCTCCGGCTGTTCGGTCAGCTTCAGGTCGGGAATCTGATAATCTCCGTTCATCGTGTAAGTCAGGCTGTTCTCCATGTGTAACGCTCCTTTCCGCGAGTTGCTCGCGCTCATAGATCTGGATGGTGACGCCGATCTGCCGCAAAACCTGCTGGTTAATCTGGCTGACCGCCGCGCCCAACGCCCCAACCGTGGCCGGGGTATTGAAATCGAAAATCGGCATGAAGTCCTCATGCTGGAAATATTGTTCCGTATCCAGCCCACAGCGAGACATCAGGGCATAGGCGATACTGACGGTGGCGGCGGACTTAAATTGGACTTCGATGTTGTAATCATCGTACTCCGCCAGGAACGAACCGTCAACGATATAGCGGAAATCTCTCTGATGATCGTCCCAATACTCACTCGCCAGCTTTCCGGCTACATCCGTGAGCTGCTGGGCGAGATTGTCACCGGCAACGCCGTAGTTTTGCTCCAGCATGGCCGACACAGGCCCAATGTGCTGTTCTTCCAGCTGCCACAACCAGGGTGTACGGGAATGTTCACGGGTGCCGGTATCGGAAATATCGAACACATAGCGCAGGCGAAGCTTGTCGCCGGAATCGTCCACCAGGGCAATACCCTTGGAGCCACGGCGCACATACCGTCCCATTTTTTCATTCCACAGGTCATACTCGGCGCAGGCGGTGGCATCCGGGCGCTGGGCGTAAATCATCATTTGCTCGTGGAATGGGTATTTATAAAGGCGGGCGGCGGTGGTGAGAAAAGCCGTCCACTCCTTCCAGCTGCCTACAAGCTGGGTCGATACCTGTTCGGCCATCTGCCGGTAAAATTCAGCTTTGGATGGCATGGTTTTCTGTCCTCCCTTCATGTTGAATAGAAATGGGACGGCATATCAGGCCGTCCCATCAGGTCTTTATGTGTGTTTTTTACTCGTCGAAATCTGGGTACAGCTCCAGTTCGGCAAACTCGGTGTCGTTCATAGCTTGGAGTTTACCCAGGGCGCTGTCCGTCAGTTCCCGCAGCTCGGCTTCCTCCGGCGAAAGCTCACCGCGCATCTCCGTCAGAGCGTCGATCAGCCCGGTGCGGCTGCCGGTGTTGTAGATGCAAAGAAGGTTCGTTTCCTCAAAGGTGAAGTTGTTCATATCAAAGCTCCCTTTCCGCGCTCTTTTTTTGCGCTGTCTTTTTGTGTTCCGTCTTGGGCTGGCTTTTCAGCTGCTCCATTACGGACTTTTTCTTTTCCCGTTCCTCTCGATGGACGGCTGCTGCCAAGTCCATAAGAGAAATGGGCTGACCACTGCGGGCCTGTTGTTCCAGCTGGGCCACTGTCGGCTCCTTTGGGCCGTTATTGATGATACCGTCGATCATGCCGTAATCATCTTCCACCGTCATTTCCGCATTTCTCAGCGAATTTTCCGGCAAGAAACCTTGCACCTGGGTGAAACCAACACTGTCGCAGTAATGACAGGATACCTGACCATTCTGCTTGATGGCAACGATGTCACTGACGCTCATAGACGGGCTGTGAAAATCCACCGGCTTTTGCAGATTGAACTGCTCATACAGCCTTTCCAGCTGCTCCATAGTGCTGCCGGAACCGTCCAGAGGGGCGGTATAGATAAGGTCATAGTTACTCCGCTCTACGGACAGATTGTGCGATTGCAGCCAATCCAGATTCATAAAACGCACATTCTGCGGGTCATCCTTGCTCACCTGATAAATAGCAAAACAATTTCCCTCATGGGAAAGAAACGCCTGTTCCCGTTCCAACTGCCGATCCTGTCGTTCCAAAACTTTTTCGTGAAAGTCCGGGCTTTGCTCCCATTCCTCGCGGGACACAGCAAAGATACCGTCATGGGCGTCCAGGTCGGCAGTGTCAAAGGCCATTTCCGGGTTTTCACCCTCCTGGACGATATAAACGGTCAGGTCTCGCTCCATCAGCTCATAGGCTCGCTCTTTGGAGAGGGGCAGAAGGTCACCGTCCAGGTAGCCGCATTTCTCCAGATCATCCTGAGTCAGTGCCGGGTCCGGCATGGGATACTCGTCCAACGCCTGCTCCTGGGCATCCGGCAGCTGGGTGGCGGCAGCTTCTGTGGTCTGCTGGCTGACCTGTTCCTGCATCTGGTGGTAAGCCGCCTCCTGCAAAGTCTCGATCATGGACAGCGGCGCATACTTGATGGACTTGCCGCCCATCCCCAGGTCCTCGCAGATATGGCTAACCGCTGTGGAACGGCCCATATCCGGCCCGTCCAACTGGCCGCCGTCCATCTGCTTCATGGTTGCCACATCGTAGAGCGTGTAGTCCCAGCCGGTGTCGCAGGGCTGAACATGAAGGTAGCTGGTATCATCCAGCACCAACAGGGCCTCCCGGTACTCGGCGCTGGGCTGGACACTTTCGGTATTTTCCGGCTCGGTCAGCTGTTCCGGTTCAGTCATCGGCACCAGCTGATCCAAGCGTCCCATAAGCTCGGCAGCTTTTTGGGTGGTTTCATCCGGTTCATCCTCGTTCACGATATTCTGGAGCCATTCGCGTACACCGCTGGCATCTCCGCTTCGGAGTGTGGCAGTCAGTTCGTGCAGTGCGTCCTCACGGCTATCTGCATTGTTCCGATACTCATAAGGGTCATAATCGAAAGTGAACTGGTCGATGTCTGCTGCCAGCTGCTCGATAGAGTCCTGCTGCGGTTCCGTGGCGGCAGTCAGGTCAATGCCGCGCTCCTTGCAGATTTCCTTGTAGTTGCGCTCGATGTCGTTAATCAGCTCGCAGGAAGTCTTGTTGATGGTCTCCAGACTGGCCCGCAGCTCCTTCAGCTCCTTGTCCTTCGACCAGGAAGCGATGTAGCCAAAACTGTTCTCGCCGGTCTGGATGCCGAAATACTGGCAAACCGCATAAGAAATGCTCTCGGCCTCCACTTCCTCGGTGTTGCGGTTCTTGGCGGCCTGTTTCACCGCCGTCAGATCTTCCTCCACTTCCAACCGCCACTCAAACCGATTCTCGTCCACATAGCGCCAGCCTTCCTCGGCGGCGGCCTGTTCCGCCTCTGCTTCGGTGGCGAAGTCCAGACGGAAGTCATGCTTGGTGCCGCCCTCGCTCACCATCACGATCTTCCAGGTCGGCTCCGCTTCGTACTTTTTGGGGTCGTGGAGCTTACTGTGCGCGGTCTCATGGACAGCGGCGGAAACAGTCTGCACCTCGCTCATGCCTTCCCGGATGGCGATCCGCTGCTGGTCAGAGGAGAAATAGCCGTCCATGTTCTCGGCCATCGGCTCAAACTCGATGGGAACCGGAGCCGAGCGGCGCAGAGCTTCCATGAAAGCCTCATAGTGCGGCACCGTCCCGGACAGGCTGGAGGCCAGCTCTGGCAGGGGCTTTCCGTCCGTCTGGCTCACATCGAACACCTTCACCGGACGGAACATGGGGATTTCAATTTCTTTTTCCTCCATGACCGCCTTGCCATCCGCGTCCAGGATGGGTGCATGAGTATCCGGGTCGCGCTTCATTTCCTCGATCTTCTTTTTGTAGGGCGTGGGGGCAATGATGGTGATACCATGCTCACCCTTTTTCACATGGCGCTCAAACTGATTTTTCCACTTGTTGAACCCGGCCACCAGGGTGGCGTCCGGGCGCTGCATATAGATGAGCATGGTGTTGTTGACGGAGTAGCGGTGGAACTTGGACATGACGGACAGATAGCGCATATACTTCTCGCTCTCAAACAGTTCCTTGATACCCTGTTCAATGCCCGCTGTGATCTCTTGTAACCGTTCTCGATTGGTGGTCTTATCAGCCATGAATTTCACTCTCCTTTCCAATTTGGCTATTTCTGATTGATGTTCGGCAATCCACAGCTTTTGCTCCTCCGGGCTGTTCTCCAGAAAAAAATCCAGCAGATAGCCCACATAGTCCTTTTTCTGGATTGCCTCCATGAATCGGGGATGTGGATTTTCCTCCGGTGTTTTGGGTGTGTAGTCCGTTTCCCACTTGCGGAGCAAATGAAAGTAGTCGGCCAGGACACGAAAGGCATGGTCTCGGTCCTCCTTGAATTTCTGCGCCTCGGATTTCTGGCGGACATGGCGTCGCCGGGGAGGGGCCTGACTGTCATAAGCCAGGCCAAAATCCTGGGCCAGCTTCTCGGCGGCCTCTTTGGGGGACAGATTGTAGAGCCTCGCTGTGAAGTCAATCACATCGCCGGTGGCTCCGCAGCCAAAGCAATAAAAATATTCCTCGTTCAGCTTCATGCTGGGATTTTTGTCATCGTGGAAGGGACAACAGGCCATGCCGCTCCGGTTGACCTCGATTCCGTACATCTGCGCTGCTTCTCGGACGGTGATGGACTGCTTGACAGCCTCAAAGACACTTTCAGCCATGCTTACTCATTGCCTTTCTTGGGGGTGGGCGGCCTGTATCCGGCAGCCTTGGCCAGTTCACTGGCTGCCTTACGGCGCTCGGCGCTGTAAGGTTCCCGGACGGACACACAGCGTTTGGGAACGAGAAAGGTCTGGCGGTCCTTTTTCACAATCTGGTCCGGGTATTTCTCTGCCAGTCGCCGCAGCTTCTCCAGCAGCCGGGGGTCATGGGTATAGACCTCGGCGGTGGCTTCGGCCTGGTTGTAGAGGATGATGGTTTCCTGTTCATAGCGTGAGAGCTTCATCGTTTGCCACCTTTCTGCTGGTCAAACTCCAGCTTGAAGTTGGCGTACTGCCCATCATCCGCCAACACCACAGTGGCATCGTAGGTCTTGCCGGTTTTCTCGGAGTACAAGCCCCTCACATGAGCGCGGCCATCTTTGAGCAGTGCCGTTACGATGGCTTTGGTAGGTTGCTTGTGCTTCATCTCCCACCACTTGTTGTTTTTCCAAATTGCAAATTTGCAAGATTCTGTCTGACAGAAGAAGCCTTTTTGCATTTCTGCAACCTCTCCGCCACAGCGGGGGCATTTGCCCACCACTTCGTGGGAAGGGCTGAACAAATACTCCGTTCCCTTGATAGCTTGATAGGTTCCCACAAGTTCTTTGAGCATGGCACTAATCCCAGCCATGAAATCCTCCGGGGCCAGCTCGCCACGCTCGATCTCACCCAGCCGGTACTCCCACTCAGCAGTCAGAAGGGGCGATTGCAGCTGCTCCGGCAACACGGTGATAAGGGATACCGCGTCATGGGATGGCATGAGCTGCACGGTTTTCTTGCTCTTTTTGCGCTCCAAAAAGCCGGTGGAAACCAGCTTTTCCAGAATCCCGGCGCGGGTGGCCGGGGTCCCCAGGCCCTTGCGCTCGGCATCCTCCGGCATATCGTCCTTCCCGGCAGTCTCCATTGCGGAGAGTAGCGTATCTTCGGTGAAGTGCTTGGGCGGGGTGGTCTTGCCCTCCTTGACGGTAGCACCAGAAAGGGGCAGCGTCTGACCTTCAGACAGCTCAGGCAGAGCCTTGTCCTCGGGTTCTTTGTCCTGCTCCACATTCTTCAGCCCTGCGCGATAGGCAGCGTCCAGCGCCCGCCAGCCGTAATTTTTCACTGTGCGGCCTTTGGCAGTAAACTCCGCTCCGGCGCACTCGACAACAACGGCGGTTTCCGCAAAGGTATAGGGCTGGGCCACGGCGCACAGCAGGCGCAGAGCCACCAACTCCAGCACCGCCTTTTCGCCCACCGGCAGGCCGGACAGGTCCGCGCCCTGGAGGTTGCGGGTAGGGATCACTGCATGATGGTCGGTCACTTTCTTGTCGTTGACAATCTGGGCGGCATTGCAGGCAATCTCCATGCCATTGGAAAAGGGCATCGCCCCGGCAGTGAGCTGGACCAGCTCCGGTAGACTCGCCGCCATATCCGAAGTCAGATAGCGGCTGTCCGTCCGAGGGTAGGTACAGAGCTTCTTTTCATACAAATTTTGCAGGTAGTCCAGGGTTTGCTGGGCGGTGAACCCCAGCAGCCGGTTGGCGTCCCGTTGGAGGGTGGTCAGGTCATAGAGGGCGGGCGGCTTCTCGGATTTGTTTTTGCGCCCCACTTTTTTCACTGTGGCAGCCGCACCTTGGCAGGCCGTTTTCAGCTGTTGGGCGGCAGCCTTGTCTGCCATGCGCTCCCCGGAAACGGTGAAACCGGGCAGCTCCAGTGTGACCGTGTAGAATGGCACCGGCTTGAAGGTGTCGATCTCGGCTTCTCGCTGGACAATGAGGGCCAGCGTCGGGGACATGACACGTCCGATGTTGAGGGTCCGGTGGTACAGCACGGAAAACAGCCGGGTGGCATTGATACCCACCAGCCAGTCCGCTTTGGCGCGGCAGAGGGCCGCATCCCGCAGGCCGTCATAGTCTGCACCGGGGCGCAGGTTTGCAAAGCCCTCCCGGATGGCGGAATCCTCCATTGAGGAAATCCAGAGCCGCTTCATGGGCTTCTGGCAGCCCGCCAGCTCATAGACGCTGCGGAAGATCAGCTCCCCCTCGCGTCCGGCGTCGCAGGCGTTTACCACTTCGGTCACATCCGGGGCGTTCATCAGCTGCTTCAGCACATCAAACTGTTTCTTCTTGTCCTTGCTCACCACCATCTGCCAGGGTTCCGGCAGAATGGGCAGATCGTCATAGCGCCACTTGGCGTAGTCCGGGTTATAAGCGTCGGCGTCGGCCAGACCAGCCAGATGGCCCACACACCAGCTGACCCGCCAGCCGCCGCCCTCCAGATAGCCGTCCTTGCGGGCGGTGGCCCCAATCACGGCGGCCAGACTTTGGGCAACGGACGGTTTCTCAGCGATCACCAGCTTCATGGTTTTTCATCCTCCTTTCCCGCAGCCATGCGGTCAGCTGCCGGTGGCAGAATCCCACGCAGGGCTGACCGTCACGGTAATTTCCGCAGCCATAACAGGGGTGGCCGGGAGATAAAGTAGGAGGACGGGAAGTTTCCTTCCCGCCCTCCGGCCTGCGTGTCATCATGCGTTCATAGGGGCTGTCGGTGAAGCGGGTCAAACCGTCTTGTCCTCGCTTTCCTCGTCGCCGCCCCCGTCAGCGTCCGGCTCGTCAGATTCCTCGGTCTCCCAGGAGTCCTCGTCCTCCTGATCGGTATCATCCTCGCCGTAGTCATAATCGTCCAAATTGTCGTTGCCCTTGGTCTTGGGTCTGCTTTTTACCAGCTTAAAGTAGGCAAAAGCGCCGCCGCCACCCATCAGAGCCAGCACCGCCAAAAGAATGGCCGGATTCAGTCCTGCGGGTTTCTGCGCCGGTTCTTCCGGTTCCGGGGTTTCTTCCGGGGTCTCCGGTTCCGGCTCCTTACCCGTGCAGGCGCTCATATTGGTGGCACACACCGGGCAGGCCGTATTCACCGCACCGGCCACACATTTCTCCGTACAGGTACAGGTGGCGGGCTGCTCCTGGGTGGTCTGACCGTCCTCCATCAGCGCCATCAGGTCCGCCTCGTCCACCTGGTTTAAGAAGTGGACAGCGGTTTCCTTGTCCTCGTTGGCCCGGTCAATGAGGATGTAGAAGTAGTTGCCTGCCTTGGTGGTGACGGTGATGAGCTGCTTGTTGTCGCCGAAATCATCCACCAGGGCGGCGTTGCCATCCGGGGTCAGGGCCGGACTGTCCTCGGTTTCCTCCACGACCACATTGCTGTCGTTGGTGGCATCCTCCGCCGGAAGTTCTTCCGTTCCCTGGGCAAAGGCAGTCACGGAAAGGCCCATCATCAGCACCAGGGCGGCGCAGAGGGCCGAAAGGGTTTTGAAAATTTTCTTATTCTTCATGGTCGGTATCCTCCTGTTCGTTGTAGTTGGCGGAGGCAGCGGCCATGCCAGGGACCGTACCACCGGAGAGCATGGCGTTCAGCTGCTCCGGGGTCAGCCGCAGGGCGCGCACCATCTGAACGATTTCCAGGTTCTCCGCCTCGGTTTTCTGCGCCTCCAGGGTTTTCAGCTTGTCCTGGTACTCCGCGATCTTCTCGCGGACCTTGGCAATCTCCTGGTCAATGCGCTGGATTTTGTTCTTAGCCATTTCAATCACTCCTATTACAATAAATTTGGACAGGAAAGCCGGGCAGCCAGTCCGGCTTTCTTTCCATCTCGTGCCTAAGCTACAATGAGAGGAGCAACTGGCTGACCTATCACTCCTTGGGTTTCCATGTCCGAAGAAAAGACTGTCAGCCATCCTCTTGTTGCAGCGTTCGATTTAAGCAGGTTGAGCCACCGAATGCCGGAGAGTTCGCGTCACGCAATAGATTGAATCGGCAACGAGAAAAGATGGATTCCGGTTGCAGATTCTTTGTATTGGAGGAATGTGAATGAACTGCGTTGGCATCGATGTTTCCAAGGGTAAGAGCATGATTGCAGTCATGCGCCCTTTTGGAGAGGTGGTAGTCTCGCCCTTTGAGGTACTTCACACCGACAGCGAACTGAGCAAGCTGGCAGGGCTGCTCAAAAGCCTGGATGGCGAGACCCGTGTGGTGATGGAATCCACAGGTAATTACCACGCGCCGGTGGCCTGGCTGCTCCACGACGCGGGGCTTTATGTCTCGGTAATCAATGCAATGCTGGTGCATGACTACGGAAACAACAGTTTAAGACGGGCCAAGACCGACAAGAAGGATGCCGTGAAGCTGGCCAACTACGGCCTTGACCACTGGCTCACACTGCCGAGATATGTCCCTGATGAGGATACCCGGCTCATGCTGAAGACCTGCTACCGGCAGTACCAGCAGTATTCCAAAGTACAGACCATGCTGAAGAACAACTTGATCTCCCTGCTGGACATTGCTTTCCCGGACGCAAACCGCCTGTTTACCAGTCCGCCCCGCGCCGATGGCAGCGAGAAGTGGGTGGACTTTGTAGCCGCTTTTTGGCATTGCGAGTGCGTCTGTGGCCTGTCTGAGAAGGCTTTTACCGCCAAGTACCATAAATGGTGCAGAAAGCACGGCTACAATTTCAGCGAAGATAAGGCGCTGGACATTTATGCCTCCGCCTGTGGACACTTTGGTGTCATGCCGAAAACGGATACAGCAAAACTTTTGGTAGAACAGGCCATTTCCCAACTCCGGGCAACTTCTGCCACATTAGCTGCTCTCAAGCAGGAGATGCAATCCTTGGCGGCTTCTCTGCCGGAGTATCCGGTGGTGATGGGGATGTTTGGTGTTGGTCCTGTCCTCGGCCCCCAACTCATGGCTGAAATTGGCGATGTACGCCGTTTTCATTCCAAAAAAGCGCTGGTTGCCTTTGCGGGCATTGATGCTCCGCCCTACCAATCCGGCCAAATGGATATCCGTAGCCGCAGCATTTCCAAGCGGGGATCTTCCTCACTGCGCAGGACGCTCTTTCTAGTGATGAGTGTCATCCTGCAACGTGCTCCAATGAATGAGCCGATCTACCAGTTCATGAACAAGAAACGCTCAGAAGGCAAGCCCTACCGTGTCTACATGATGGCCTCCGCAAATAAGTTCCTGCGCATCTACTACGCTTCGGTGAAAGCCTACTTGGATTCCCTGGGTCACGACTGATTTTCCTGCGCTATACCATCTGGCTGGCCGCCGTTTTAATTTTGAGATGCTCAGCGGCTTGATTTTGTGTTGCCTTTTTCGCTTCCCTAAAAATCTGAAATTTCTACTTGACTTTTATTAGCAGGTCTTTTCTCATAAATCGGCCTTACCAGTTCATCAGGCCGTAGCCCTTGATGCACTCGTAGGACAGGGAATAACTCTTGATCTTGCAGGCGTCGCCAGAATTGCCCTCCACGGTGTAGACCCGGCTGCCGTCTGTGCCGACCACAAGGCCCACATGGTCGGCGCTGCCATCCAGGTCCCAGTCAAAGAAGATGGCGTCGCCGGGGGCGATATTGGCGTAATCACGCCCGCCCCATTGTCCGTGAGACTGGAACCACGGAATACCCTGGGACTGGCAGGCGGCAAAGCGCGGCTCGGACAGCCCCATCTGGCCGTAGCACCAGGACACGAAGCAGGCGCACCATTCCACACGGGAATTGAAGCCGTACCAGCTCCAGTAGGGCTGACCGCCCACATTGCCCACCTGACTTTTGGCTATGTCCACCACGGCCTGATTGCCGGGGCGGGTGCCGTTGACGAATACCACGCCGGTCAGGTCCTCGGAGTTGCTCGTATCCGGGGAGCCGCCGCCGAAGATCAGCGGCTTGTTGCCCAGCGTCTGCCGGTACACCTGGTACATTTCCAGCTGTTCCGGGGTTAGCAGCTCCGAAGCCACGGAAGATATGGGCTTGCTGGTGAGCTTCACATTCAGAATGTAATACTCATACGGGACTTCCTCGGTGGTCGTCTCGCCGGTCACGGGGTCCGTGGAAGTTTCGGTGCGGTATCGTATCTCCACTTCCTCGGTAAGCGTCAGTTCATACTGTGCGTCGAACACGCGCTCCAGCTCGGCCTGGGCGCTCTGCCGGGTATAGCCTTGCAGCACGGCGGACAGGTAGGCTGCCAGCTCATGGGGGTCATGCCCGATCATATCCAGGTCATAGCGGTACTCGTCATACCCCGGATGGCTGCTTTCGATGTTGTCGATCTCGGCTTGCAGCGCCGTTTCTTTGGCAGCGTAGTCGGCCTCCACCGCCACCAGCTCAGGATCATCCGACGGGTAGGTGGTGCCGGACACCACGGAACCGATACTCTGCGCCATCATGGAGCAGGAGGACATGGTGTTGAGCAGCATACAGACCAGCAGGAAGATCGCACCCGCAATCAAAAAGCCCTTTTTGTGGCGCATGACAAACGCGCCCGCTTGCTGGGCTTTCTCCTTGACCGCCTTGGCCGCCATGCCGGTGGCCTCCGCAGTCTTGGCGGTGTTCCCGACAGCTTGACCGGCGCGCTTGGCGGCAGCGTATTCCTTTTTGATGGCCTGTTTCTGCTGCCAGCGGGAGATGGGGTTGCTGGCAAGCTGGGGATTTTCCCGCAGGGACTTCTGATACAAGGCGTTCACATTGGCCTTCTCCAGCTTCTGCTCGGCCTGGGCCGCCTTGCGGTAGGGCTTCAACTTGTGGCTGCGGTAGCCTTCCCGTGCAAGCCTAACGCCGGTCTCGGCAGCCTCCTCGGACTTGTGGGCGCTCTCCACGCCCACATTGTCCTGTTCGGTCTCCCGGATTTCCTTGTGGAGCTTCCCCAGAGCGGCATTGGCGGGGGTATCCCGCACCGCATGGGACAATTTGGAGGGCGGCTTCTTCTTGTCCTCCAGCACCAGCTTGGTGGTCACTTTGCCGGTCTCCGGGTCCACCGTCTTTTGCCGGACCTGCTTTTTGGGGATTTTGGCCTGCGCCTTGTCTGCTTTGGCGGCGGCCTTGTCCGCCTTACGGATGGGCTTCTCCAGAGCCGGGTCAGCCCGTTCCTCGTCCGTAAAGCGCAGGCGCGGTTCCTTATTCAAACCATTCCCCCAACATGAGGGAGGCCGTCATGTAGCGCAGCTCCACATAGACGGCCAGCCCCACAGGGTCACGGGAGGGGTGCTGAAGCAGATGGGCGTAGATCTGCGCCACCACATTGGCCAGCAGCTCGGACTGCCCGCCCTCGAAGATGACGATGGCCGGGACGCCGTTCATGGCGCACCAGATTTCCGTCAGGCGCAGCAGGCCCGCTTCGCCGTCCTCGTTCAGCTCCGCAGCCTGATCCGCCGCCGTGCGGGTCTCGCTGACGGCATCGGCCAGCTCGGTGAGCAGCTGGGTGCGCTCACCCTCCAGGGCATCGTCAAAAAACATCATGGTATTCAGTTCGGTGTTGGGTTTCATGGTCATTCATCCTCCTTTTTCAGTTCCTGGGGTTTGGTGGTCATAATGCGGTACAGCTCGGTGTTCTTGGGGAAATGGTCCACGAAAGGCAGGATCGTGGAGCCATAGAACAGCAGGCCCTCGCCCTCGCTGGAGTGGGTCACATAGGAAAGCTGGTGAGGGGAAATGCCCAGCTGCTTGGCGAGAATCTGCCGGTCCCCGCCCGCCTGGTTGAGCATATACACGAAGTCGGAGTTCTCAAAGATGTTCTCCACCTCGCGGGAAGAAAGCAAGTCTTTGACATTCTGCGTGATGCCGGTGGGGATGCCGCCCCATTTTCTGAACCGCTTCCAAATCTCCACCGTGTAGGCGGCGGTCTGTTCCTCTTTCAGCAGCAGGTGCATCTCGTCGATGTAGTAACGGGTGGATTTGTGGGCAGCACGGTTGATGGTAACGCGGTTCCACACTTGGTCCTGGACCACCAGCATACCGATCTTTTTCAGCTGCTTGCCCAGCTCCTTGATGTCGTAGCAGACGATACGGTTGTTGATGTCCACATTGCTCTGATGGTTAAACACATTGAGGGAGCCGGTCACATAGATTTCCAGCGCCGTGGCGATGTACTGCGCCTCTTTCTCGTCCTGCGCCCGCAGCAGGTTGTAGAGGTCCTCCAGGATGGGCATATTCTCCGGGCGGGGGTCATTGAGATAGTCCTGATACACCAGCCGCACACAGCGGTCAATGATGGTTTTCTGAACCGGCTGCAAGCCCTCTTTGCCGCCTACGATCAGCTCGCACAGAGACAGGATGAAGTCGGACTTGAGAGACAGCGGACTTTCATCGTCCGAGTAGTCCAGGTTCAAATCCATAGGGTTAATGTAATTGCTGCTGGTGGGCGAAATCTTGATGACCTGCCCATGCAGGCGCTCCACCAAGGGCGCGTACTCGGCCTCCGGGTCGCAGATAATGATGTCATCATTGGTGAGCAGGAAACAGTTGGCGATCTCGCGCTTGGCGCTGAAGGACTTGCCGGAACCAGGGGTGCCGAGAATCAGTCCATTGGGGTTTTTCAGCAGCTTGCGGTCCACCATGATGAGGTTGTTGGACAGGGCGTTGATACCGTAGTACAGCGCCTCTTTGCCGTTCTGGAAAAGCTCCTGGGTGGTGAACGGAACAAAGATAGCCGTGGAACTGGTGGTCAGCCCCCGCTGAATCTCGATCTGATTGAGGCCCAAGGGCAGCGCAGACATCAGCCCTTCTTCCTGCTGGAAGTCAAGCCTTGTCAGCTGGCAGTTGTACTTCTGTGCGATGGAACTGGCCTGGAACACATTGTTGCCCAGCTGCCGGGGATTGTCCGCCGTGTTCAGCACCAGGAAGGTCACAAGGAACATTCGCTCGTTTCGGCTCTGCAAATCCTGCAAGAGCTTCTTGGCCTCGGCACCGTAGGTGGCAAGGTCGGAGGGAATGATGTCCATGTCATATCCGGCGCGGACGGCTTTTTTCTGTTCCTCAATTTTGGATTTATCCAGGTCGGTGATTTTCCGCTTGACCGTCTTGATGGCCTTGATCTGATCTACGGACTGGATATGCAGGCTGACGATCAGAGAGCTTTCCATATCCAGAAAATCCGCCAGCATCCGGTCATTCAGCTCCGGGGCGAGGATCTGCAAAAAAGAAACAGCCCCGTATTTTTTACCCATACGGAACTGTTTGCCGGTGCGGAACTCGAAGCCGGACGGCGCGATGAAATCCTTGGTGGACAGACCGGACGGAGCCAGCCAGTCCCATTCAAAGCGGAACGGCACCTGTTCATCCATGTGGAAAATGCCGTGAAGCTGTGCCAGCCGCGCCTTGCCGTCCAGGGTCTCGGCGGCCACGCCCAGGCGTTTGAAGTTGTTGAGAATGTCGGTCTCAATGCGCTCCAGACGGGGCTTGGCGGCCTTGAGGCTGTCGGCGTCGATGCCGAAAGTCAGGTACTTGGTCTTGATAAGACCGTTGTTGCCTCTTGCCAGCTGGTTTTGCAGCATGGTGGTGTACTCCACCCGGATGCTGTCAAAATCATCCCCCTGGAGAGGAATGTTGATGGCGCGGGCAAAGGTCTCCTCAGAGGCTGCCAGGTTCAAAAAGGACAGCTGGAACTGAATGGAGCTGTCGAAGTAGTTGAGGAAATCGCACCAGCCCTCGAAGATCGCTGTCTTGTCCTCGTTCTGCGAGAGCTGATAGTTGATGTCCTGGAATTGGATGGTCTTTGTGTAGCGGCTGCCTGCCACACGGCAGATGCCGTCCGGCCACATCCGTTCATAGGGGATACTGTCCTGAGCCGATTTTTTCTTTTTGTCTGTGCGATTGGCACGGGCAATGGCAGCCTCGATCTGCTTTCTGTCGGCGCGGGACAGCTTTTTCATCTTTTTCTGATTAACCGGCTGCGCGGTCTTTTCGTCTTTTCCGAACAGCCGGTGCAGCCAGCTTTTGATTACCGTGAACAATGTCATACACCTCCTTGTCGAGTTTTTCCTGCCGTTCCAAAACGGCATAGAAGTTGTTGGTCTGATACGGGCGCTCCTTGGGCCGGATGACGGCCACCTTGATGATATTGCCCACGATCTTTTCCAGGGGCTGACCGTGTTTTTCATACATCGCCAGCATGAAGAAGGGCAGCATGACCAGCATCATACACATGGCAGCCACGCTGTTTCCCACAGGCCCCCGGAGCAGGAAGAAAAGCGGTACGCCGATCAGCGCACCGCCGCCGAAGCAGACAAGCTGCCTCTTGGTTAAGTTGAACGCGACCTTGGTTTTGACTTTCGTAAGATCCTTGGGTACAGGTACATAAGCCAAAGGGATTACCTCCTTCCTGGTTAATGTGCATTGAAAACGGATTTTGCGAGGCTGCCGGTCTTAAAGAGCGTAAAGCACAACAGGACCGTATAGCCCACGCAGCTCCAGATGGCCATAATGATGTCGGATTCGGTGGCAATACTCTGCACCAGCACGGCGTAGATCGCCACACAGACGATGATGAGAAATGCCTGGAAGCCCAGGGCGATCAACGAGCGCAGATAGTTCTGGCCCATACCGCCCCATTCCTTGCCCATCATGGTGGCCATAGGGATGGGAGCCACCGAGGTCACAAGGTAAATCTCAATCATACGGCCATAAATCACGATAAAGATACAAATGTAAAGCGCCCACATGGTAATGCCGATAAAGAGCGACTGGAACCACAGGCCGAACAGCGGCCCCAGGTCCATATCCATCAGCCGGGACTCCATATCGGTCATGACAGAGGAGATGTCGATGGAAGCGTCGGAACCGATGATGCCCGCCGCCTGCGCCACCACACTTTGAGCTGCGTCAAACACGCCCATCACGATGTTCCAGGTGTTTGAGACGATGAGGATGGCAGCGGCAGATTTGAACACCCATTTGAAGATCATCCAGGTGTCCACATCATGCAGGTTGTTCTTGTCGGTAATCATCTGAATCAGCTCCAGCGTCATCACGATAGCCAGGATCACGCCAGCAATCGGCACCATGATGGAGTTGGAGAGATTTTGGATCATGCTGAAAATACTCCCGTTCCAGCCCTGAGGGGTCTGGCCCACCTGTGTCGCAATGTCTGCGACCTGCTGGTTCACGCTATCGAACATCCCCGATAAGTTGCTCATAATGCCGCCTACCAACATTTCCTTGAGCCAGTCAGTAAGGGCATCGAGTAAGAAATCCATACGGTGTCAACCTCCTTTCAGCCGCCCCCGCTTGGGGGCAGGGGCGGCAAGGATTTCTTATGACAGCTTAACGACGGGAGCGATCAGACGGTGAACAGGCTGGAGAGCAGGGGTACGAGGACCATGCCGACCACGGCGACGCCAGCGCCAGCCATGAGCTGCTTCATGCCCTGGGACTTTACTGATGTGCGATAAAGAAGTAATAGAAGTGTAAAAAATTTTGCCGTTCCTATCCGGCACTTGGCCATTGTGTCGGATAGGTCGGACGGTTATTCCGGCAAATCAATCTTGCCGACAAAGCTGTAATAAATCTCAATGTCCTGCCTGCGGGTGCCGTTCTCGTCATAGCTGCACTCATGCACAACGATTTTTTCAATCATTTCCCGCAAGAGGGTGGGGGTAAGTTCCTCAAAGGCAAGGTGCTTTCGGACAATCCCCATAAACTTTTCCGCGTTGACGGTGGCGGCCTGCGACTTGTCCAGTTCGGCCTGCAAAGCGGCGGCGCGGTCTTTCAGTTCCCGCTGTTCCTGCTCATAGTCTGCCGACAGTTCCATGAAACGCTCGTCGCTGATTTTGCCGTTCACATTGTCCTCATACAGCCGCTTGATAATGCGGTTCACTTCGGCAATGCGCTCCTGCGCCTGTTCAAGCTGCTTGGTGGCTGCGGCGGTCTTTCTCTTGCCGCCGATCTCGTTCTGCTGGATAAGCAGCTTCACAAAGCGGCTCTCATGCCTGGCGGCGTATTCCGTCACTTGCCGGAGATTGGAGAGGACACCGGCGGTCAACAGGTCGGTGCGGATAAAGTGTGCCGTACAGTCGCGGGTGCGCTTCTTGTAGCTGCCGCAGATGTAACAGTCCTGCTTGCGGTTCTTGTTCTGATACCGCTGCTGATACATCACATGGCCGCAGTCGGCGCAGAACAGCATACCGGAGAACAGCCCCACTTCATCATAGCGGTTCGGGCGTTTGCGCTGCTTGCGTAACTCCTGCACGCGCTCCCATGTTTCTCGGTCTATGATAGGCTCATGGTGGTTCTCAAAAACAGCCTGCTTCTCCACGGGATTCTCTACGCTGTGCTTGACCTTGTAAGAGGGCTTCTCCGTCTTGAAGTTTACCAGACAGCCGGTGTACTCCCGGTTTTCGAGGATATGAACGACGGTGTTCGTCGCCCACTTGCACTCATAGCCGGGGTGGTAGCGGCGGGTGCTGCCCGTCCTGCGGTATTCCAGCGTCCCCGGCGTGGGGATTTGCTGCTCCGTAAGCATACGGGCAATCTTGGTCGGGCCATTCCCGGCAAGGCAAAGCTGGTATATCTGCTGGACAACCGGCGCAGTTTCCTCGTCAACGAGATAGTTCTCGTCCTCGTCCATGAGGTAGCCATATACCGGCTTGCTGGTAACGGGCTTGCCGCTCATGCCTTTTGCTCGTTTTACTGCCTTGATTTTCTTGCTCGTATCTCTCACCAGCCATTCGTTGAACAGATTTCGCAGAGGGGTAAAATCGTTGTCCATGCCGCCGTTTGCGCTGTCCACATTGTCGTTGACAGCGATAAAACGCACTCCCTTTTGGGGGAACAGCATTTCCGTGTAAAACCCTACCTGCAAGTAGTTTCGCCCTAACCGGCTCATGTCCTTGACGATGACCGTACCCACTTTTCCGGCTTCAATGTCTGCAAGCATGGCTTGAAAACCGGGGCGCTGGAAGTTTGCGCCGGAGTAGCCGTCGTCAGTGTACCAGCGCAGATTGGTAAAGCCATTCTGTTTTGCAAAGGCTTCGAGTATCCTTTTCTGGTTCGATATGGAATTACTCTCGCCTTGCAATTCGTCCTCATGGGACAATCTCGGATAAAGGGCGGTAATGAGGTTTTGGGTGGCTTGTCTTAACATAAAATCCTCCGTTTCCGACAGCCAGCCCCACTATTCCGTGGTTTCATTGTACCACGGAATAGGGCGGGCTGTATAGCGGCAAAAGTGTAAAATCTGCTTCTTTATGATTTGTCAAATTGCCGGTTTTTGTGTAGCAGCGGCTTCCGCTTCCAGTACCCGCGCCATTTTGTCGGCGGCGGTGGTCGTGGTATCTTTCTTGAAATAGCCGGACACGACAAGGACGGAATTACCCATGCGGATTTCCGTCACGCAGTCGGGGCGGCGGATGGTGCGGGTGTCGTGCTGCTTGTTATCTGTCATAGGCAATACTCCTTTCAGTCGGTAATCAGTTTCTTCATGCTCTCCATTTTCCGCTGCGCGGTTTCCTGACGGAAATTGTCGCCGGTAAAGCGTACCGGGACGCACATGGAAAGCAGGCGGTCATAAATCCGGGAATGAGCGGTGTCCTCCGGATTCCGCAGGTCGTCCAGCGTGAGGTTGGTCGTGACGATCAGCGGCTTGCCGCTGCGGTAACGGCTGTCAATCACATTGAAAACCTGTTCCAGCCCGTACTCGGTGCCGCGCTCCATGCCGAAGTCGTCAATGATAAGCAGCGGATAGCGGCAAAGGCGGGAAATGTATTCGTTCCTGCCCTCGAAGCTGGCGGCAAGGTCATTGAGGATAAGGGCAAAATTCGTCATGTGGACGGGGATTTCTTTCTCCATGAGGGCGTTTGCGATACAGCCCGCAAGGTAGCTTTTCCCGGTTCCCACGCCGCCCCAGAACAGGCAGCCGATATTGTCGGCTCGCATATCCTCCCAGTGTTCCACATACCGGCGGGCAATCCCGGCCTGCGGGTTCCTGCCGTTGTCGTTCTCAAAAGTCCAGTCCCGCATGGTGGGGTCGGTAAAGCCCCGGCGTTTCAGTTCCTCCACGGTGTCAAGGTGCCTGCGCCGCTTCTCGGCGGCCTCCCGTTCCTCGCGGGAGGCTCTCTGGCAGTCGCACTCTGCCGGGTGGCGGTCGCGGCCAAAGATAGCGGCCTTATCTGGCGCAAAATAGGCTTCTTTCGGCTTGCGGCACTTGCCGCAGTACAGTAAACCGTCCTCGCCGGTGTAGTCCTCCGGCTCCGGGGTGGCAGCCGTCATATTCTCCAAAACAGCGTTGATTTCGTTCTTCATAAACTCTCGCCCTCCTTGCATGAGTAGTCTGGTATGCCCTTTTTCGGGGCTTTCTTGGCTGCGTCCTCCTGCGCCCATTTGTAGATTGTGGCGGCATGGCTGCGGTATCGCTTGCCGCTGGACGCGATATGGCAGGATAGCCGGTCAATGTAGTAGTTCCATTTGTCGGGCAGGTCTGCTTTCAGCCCGTCCAGTTCTGATTGCGAAAGAAAGACATTTCCATACCGGCCATAGGCGACGCGGGCGGGTTGTCCCGTATCTGACTCTCGCTCTCTCTCTTTTTCTATCTCTATCTCTTTCTCTATCTCTATCTCTGGTGGACAAATGTCCGCTTGATATGGTGGACATTTGTCCACCCCGGCCTTTGGCAAGGCTTTCTGCTCCTGCAAAGCCAGCCTTGCCCGCCGTTTCCGCTCCCCCTCGGTAGAGGATTGGCCGATAAGCAGTTCAATGTTGCTCATATACAGCGCGCCGTTCTGTAACGGCTCCACAAGTCCCAGTTTCATAAAAATCTGCAAGGCTCGTTCTACGGTGCCGACTTGCTGGCGGGTAATCGTTGCAATCATCTGCGCGGTGTAGGGGATATTTTCATCAAGCTGCAACTTCCCGCCGTTTTTCAGCGATTTCAGGTACAGTTTCAAGAGAATGTTGGAATAGAGGATACCGTCCTGCATACTTTCCAGCAGCACGATAGCGTCCTCGTCAAAGTAATTCTCTTTCAGCTTGAGGTAGTAGTATTTTCGGTTGTCTGACATGGTTCCTCCTTTGGGTGGATTTGGGGCGTTTGTACGCATTTAGAACGCCGTTTCCGGGGGAAAAGGATAAATGTATCGCATACCCTTTGACACCCACGAAAAAAGCCTTGATTTATGCGGGTTTGAAAGGCTCTAAAGCGTGACATTTATGCCTTTGTTTCCGCTTTCGCTCGGTGGCTTTGATTTTCTTCATGCGTCCGGCGCAGTCGGGGCAGTATTTTCCCCGGTTGGATTTGGGGACAAAGGCCGCCCCGCAGACGGCGCAGCATTTCCGGCTCCCCCGGTACAAAAGGGCTGCGGCCAGCTCCCCGTCAAGAGGCAGGACAGCCACACGGAACCAGCGGCACATGAGGGAAAGGGAAATGCTCTGGACGCACACGCAAGGCTCCCCGTCGTCTAACAGCAGGCAGTTCCCCCCGTCGTAGTTACAGCACTCATGCACCAGCCGCCGCGCCCGCCGGTGCTGGCGGTAGTCCATGCGGGGCAGGTTATCGCTCATGGCTCTGCTCCTTTCTGCGGTGGGGTTCCTCCCGGCGCAAAATCTGGTCGATGTTCCGCTTGACCGTCTGCAACTCCTTGAACCGCTGTTTCTGTTCGTGGTAGGTGTTATACAAGCCGTCTTTCTCGGAGATAAGCTGCTCGATCTCGGCCTGCAACGCTTTCCGGGCGGGCAGCTTGGTAATGCCATGCGCCTTGAAATACCGGGCGGCGGCTTCGGCTATAATAAAATCGCTCTCATTTGCCTGCCGGTAGGCGGTGCGGGCTTTCTCGGATTTCTGCGCCCGCAGCCCCTCGCGGGTGGGCTTGGTCTTAGCGTAGGCAAGTACCTGTTGCTGCAACTCCTTTTTCCCTTGTAGCTTGGTTTCCAGCGTTTTCAGCTTGCCGCTGGTCTGGCGCATTTCCTGATAGGCGGTATCAACGGCGGCTTCTAACTGCTCCGGGGAAGTGAAGCCGTATTCCTGATACACATTCAGCGTCGCGGCCATCTGTTTAAGGTTGTGCATGGTCGCCCAACGCTCATAGCCCCGGCCTTTGCCCTCGGCTTTCTTCTGCTCAATGTCCACAAGCCGCTGCACATTCGGAGCGGTTTGAGGGGCTTTTGTGGGCTGTATGCCGGTTTTCCCATGCCGCTGGTATTCGGGTATGGCTGCGGCCTTTTCTGCGGCTCTGGCGGCGTTCTGCTCCAAAACGGCAAGGACAGCGGCGCGGTCAAAATCGTCGCCCAGCTTGCGGGCGGTAATGGGCTTTGTCCTGTCCGGCGTGAGGTAACTAAGCCGCCCCCGGCTCTCCTTGACGGCCACGCCCTCCCGCAGCAGCAGAGAGGAAAACTCGTCAAAGCTGGCGGCGGTGGCAAGGGCTTTCCGTATGGTCTGCCGCAGCTTCTCCTTGTTCGTTTCAAACTTGGTCTGCCGGGGCGTGATACCGCCTGCAATCATGGGGGCGTTCTGCTTGTCCAGCGCGGCCTGTCCCTTTTTCTGCGCCCAATACTCCCGGTCTGTGACGCGGTTCTTGCTGCCGTTCAAGAGGTCGATTTGGTAAAGCCCCTCCCGGTGGCACATCTCCATGACTTCGGACTTGAAGTAGCGCAAGGCTGCGTCAGTACAGCGGTGCTTGCACCCGGCTTTCGTGTCGGCTGGCCTGTCCATGTAGGGCAGGAACGGCACTTCCTCAATCCGCAGGCTGTTAATGACGATATGCACATGAATGTTGCCGCTGTGGTTATGCCCGTCCGGGTGGGTGCATACAAGGGCTTGGTGGCCGGGGAAATGCTCGGCGCAAAACTTCTCGCCCAATTCCTGCGCCCGGTCTACGGTCAAGCCGTTGTCCGGGCCGTCCCGTGGGTCAAAGCTGATGATATAGTGGTGGCTTTTCACATCTTCCCGCCGCTGGTTCTTCCCATAGCGGAGATTTGCCCGCATACACGCAACGGCAAAATCCTCGCCGCCGCAGTTCAGCGTGGACAGCCGGTAGTCCTCGCGGGGGATAAGCCTGCCGGTTTCATCAAGGACGGGCTTCATGGTAAACTCGTCATGCTCAAAAAGCAGGTATTGTTCGGCGGCTCCGTAGTCGGCATTTTTAGAGTTGATATGCTTGAGTGTTGCCAACCGCGTCACCTACTTTCTTGAGGACTTCATACTTGAGGGCGGCAAGGTCGGCTATGGCGGCGCGTATCTCGCCGGACAGCGCGTTGTAGGGTGCGCCGTACTCGTTCAGATACCGGGCAATCTGATTGAGGTTGCCGCCGATCCTGCCATACTCGGCGGCCAGCTTCCCGACAGCGGAGAGCAGTTCGTCATTGACCGCCGACACATGGATAACGGGGCGTATGGTGGTGCGCCGTATCGCCTGCCGGAGAAATTCTGACTGGCTGATACCATAGGGCGCAAGCCGCGCTGTGAAATCGGCGTATTCATCTTCGGACAGCCGGGTTTTCACAACGCGGCTGCGGTGGGGTGTGTTGTATTTCTTTCGCATGGTCGTGACCTCCTTTCTTGCCGCATGAGCGCGGCGGGGATAAGCGGCGCAAGCCGCAAAGCAGGGTTTGGGGAAGGCACTCCCCAACAAGTTTCCCGCGAGGGGCAAAACCGCAGAATTGCGGATTTTGGCACCGTGGTAGAAACTTGCTCTTAGTAAGCCGCAGACTGCCCCTGTCCGGGCTTTTCCGTACATAGAGCGAACGGGGCGGGGCTTTCAGCCCGCTGTGCGCGGTCTTTTTTTTCTTTCGCCAAAGATACATTCAAAAGGCCGCCAGCTACCCGCTGTCCGGGGATTTTTCAAATTTTCTTTTGCCTTAGTAATCCGGGAAACAGGATTTTGGCAACCTACGGGGCAGAGAATTTTTCCTTTCACTCCCTACAACACTGCGTTTTGAAATTTGCCAAACGGAGCAGGCAGCTTTTTCTGGCTTCACCTACCTACTACGGGTGACTTTGCGATTTTGCCAAATGGACAACAAAAAAAGCAGCAAATCTTTTTCAGACTTACTGCTTTCACTGGCCGCTGGTGGGCGGCTGGTATTCAGTTTTGGGGCTTATCGGTCAAAGCGAAACTTGAATAGTGCGGAGATTAGCTGCTGCTTCACATATTCCTCAACCTCGGCGTTAACCTGACCGTGTACTTTGGAAAAGTAGCGGATATATCCGGCATAGTGGGAAAGGACGGTGTCGATTGCGTCCGGGTCGCCCTCATGGGCTTTGACGATTGTTTCATAGGGGAGAAGTTTACTCATGGTCTTTTCCCTCCATGAGCCGCCGTAGCCGCTGCAAGGCAAGCTGGATATGCCGCCCCGCTGTGCTGCGTGTCCGGCCAATATGTACGCCGATCACTCGCTGCGGCTGGCGCAGGAAATAGTAACGGAAAATCTCTTCCTGTGTCTGCTCCGGCAAGAGGGCAAGGGCGGCGGCAAGTTCCGCATGGTACAGAACGGCGGTCTGGCCGCAGGCGGTAAAAAGATATTCTTCAAGCTGCTCCGGTTCGGCAAGCTGGACAAACTTCTCATTCATCAGATAGTCAAGAGAAACTTCCCGTTCCCACCTCCGGCGCAGCTTTAAGATTATATCTATGGCTGCGTGACGAATGACAATCTTGCAAAAGGCATTGAATGTGTACTGGATATGCACTTTGTAGGCTTCATCTTCGGTCATGGAAATTCCCCCTCTCTGAATAATAGTGCGGGGCGGCAGCACTCCTTGCTGTCGCCCCTTGATTGCCTATCTGCAAAGGCGGGCGGGGCTGTCAACGGCGGCGCATATGCGCCGTTCATCTTGACTGTTGACTGGCTCGGCTGGCTTTGCCATTTGAGTGTAATTGCTTATTCTTTTTTTATTTGCAGACTTTTGAGGTAGAACGCCTGCTCCTCCCTTTTCTCTGGCTCACTCTCAAAAGGGTTATGCTGTCTAATTCATTCGTTGTCTTACTATTTCATACATCATTATAGATGCAGCACAACTGACATTGAAAGAACTGGCATAGGAATCTTCAGCCATAGGAATCGTACATAAAACATCACAATATTCCTTAAATGCCTTATTTAATCCCATGGTTTCATTTCCCATCATTAACATAACCGGGGTTTTCAAGTCCTCATGATAGATAGGCTTTTCGTGGTGGGCTGTTGTGCCTATGATCTTAAAGCCAGGGTATTTTATTCTAAGGCTTTCAACGAATTTATATAAATCCTCATTGTGAATGATTCGAATCACCGGAAGATTGAAAAAAGAACCCATCGCCGAAACAATTACATCAGGCTCATACAAATCAACCGCATGTCCAGTAATTATCAACATATCTACTCCCAACGCATCACATGAACGTATCATCGTACCTAAATTTCCTTTATTAGAGGGCCTGTCAAATAACACAATAAATGGATTGGAAGATAACGCAACATTTTCTAACCTGTCTTCCCTCATTTCAATAATAGCCAATAATTCAGAAGTTTCTTCTTTTCCACTTAATTCCTTTAGCAACTGTGCCGTAAGAGTATAATTGACTTCTGTTTTTACTGTTTCTATCATATGTTTTGCCCAGCCTGACAGATTATTCTTGTCATAAATAAAAGAAATAATCTTCCAGTTATTTTTAACCGCTTCATTTAAACTTCTTACGCCTTCAACAATAAATTGATTATATTTATATCTTTTATTTCGATTATGCTTCAATACTTCAAATCTCTGGTAATCATTATTTTTATTTAATATAGAAACAACTTTCATTTCAATACCTGCCTCATCATACTTTGGTTTTCGAATTTTTCACCCATTGTAAGCCCATTTTTGAAAAAATAAGGGAAAATGATTTCCCGGTTTTTCTGTGGCAGGGATAACAGGACGGCGGCAAGTTTTCCATTGGTGAGGATAACTGCCTGACCGCATATCGTTATAGGGTGTTCTTCATGGGGTGCTTCAAAATATTCGTCTGTTGTGCCTAAAGGGTAAAACTTTTCTTCTGTGAGGTATTCAAGGGATATTTCTTTTTGCCGCCGTCTGCTCCTGTCACGCCATGCGTTGATAGCCGCATAGTGTATGACGGTCTTGCAAAGCCATTGAACGTGTACATGATGTGTTCTTTGTATGCTTCTGTGCAAGGCATAGATGATTCCCCCTTTCTCCCACATAGGGCGTTGTATGGTTGACGGGTTTCATTTATAATATCAGAGGGCGGCAGCACCCCTTGCTGTCGCCCCTTGATTGCCTACCAGCAAAGGCGGGCGGGGCTGTCAACAGCGGCGCATATGCGCCGTTTATCTTGACTGCCCGCTGGCTCGGCTGGCTTTCCTATTTGAGTGTAATTGCTTATTCTTTTTTTGTTACTGGAATCCAAATTTCACTGTATGCGTAGTTGGGCTTTTTGTCGTCCATTTTTGTAAAAGAGAAAGAAAACGGCTCTGCCAGTTCATAATCTGCCGTCATAAACCATTCGGAGTAGATTCTTGCCATTGTATCCTGCAAAGTAAACGGGAAGATTCCTTCATTTGGAAAAACTGCCCACGTATGAGCTTTAACAGGAAATGTGTCCAGATTACTGCTAATGTCATTTTTAGTTGTTAAAACTCCAATTAAATGCGTTAATTCACCAGCTTCTTCAAGAAAGTTCGTATCTGATTCATAGGAAACATTTACAGTTTCATATGGCTCAATGTTTTGCAACCGGTGCATTTCTTCTTTCTGTTCCTGTGTTATGCTTTGTGCCAGTTCCAAAATAGCGTTGTTTACTCCCTCATATTGTAACGGCACTCGTTTACTTACACCTGCAAACGTAAAAGCAGGTTTTTCAACAATTTTATATTCCATTAAAGTTCCTCCCTTCATAGTTACAACAAATTGTAACTTTTGGCATGATTTACATTGTTTCAACTTTGCGACTTGTGACGGTAAGATACCGCTCCATTTTTTAAAGGCACGTGTAAATCCGTCTACGGATTGATACCCATATTGATAAGCGACATCTGTTACCTGCGCCCCCTGCAACAATTCTTTGTTAGCTTCTGAAAGTCGTCTGTTTTTTACATACTCATTCAGCGTCATATTGGTAAGCGCAAAAAATATTTTTCTAAAATGATAATCTGAAACATTTATATGCTCAGAAATCTTCTCAAGTAAAAACTCGTCCTCCAGGTGCGCTTCAATATAGTCCATCGCGTCATTCAATTTCTTTAACACATTGCCCCTCCTTCCGAATACGAATATCACAATTTAGAAAGATATGCTCGACATTAGCATACAAAATTAGTCGGGTTATAAATAAAGGCCGTTTGCTCAATATAAGTTTACACAAAACCGACTTGAAAACAAAACTAACATAGACTCTCCTTATATTCAAAGATTTTTATCCGTGATAACGCACAAAATATTACGTTATTTTCTGAAACATATGCCGAACCTTATCTAAACGGCTGTTAGGACGGCGTGGCTGCAATACAGGCTCCCCGGAAATTTCTTGGTACCCTTTTAATTCGGTAAGGCAGACGCTTCTCCCATTTGTATAAAAATTTAAATCATTCCTATATTCGCCGATGCAGCGGGCGGGGATTTCTCCCGTAAAAATAACTTCATCATTTTTAAGCAAGGTTGATTCAATCACTGCACAATACTTCGGTGCGTCATTATAAGCCCGTGAAATATATTCCTGCGGTGCAAAAAGGGTAAAGGAAAGGTATGGTTCCAATAATTGTGTTCCTGCTCTTTTCAATGCCTGTTCTAACACGATAGGAGCAAGGGAACGAAAATCTGCGGGGGTACTAACTGGACTGTAATAAACTCCATAGTCAAAACAAATTTCACAATCTGTCACTTCCCAACCGTATAAGCCTTGCTCCATTCCATAACGCACCCCTTCCATAACGGCATTTTGAAAACTTTGGTTTAAATAGCCGAGAGATACTTTGCTTTTAAACCGGGTTCCACTTCCGGCAGGAAGTGGCGTTACAGTTAAGCCAATGGATGCCCAAAACGGATTCGGCGGCACTTCAATATGAATCGTGTAACTGGCTGTTTTTAATGGCCTTTCCAGATAAATGACCGTAGGTTCTTTCACATTTATGTTCACATGGTATCGCTCTACTAACAGAGAGCATACAACCTCTAACTGGACTTTTCCTAAAAAAGAAATGATGATTTCATGCGTTATCGTATCCACATAGTAATGCAACAGCGGATCTGTATCTGCAATTTCCGTCAGGGCATTCAGCAGGAGGTCTCTTTGTTCCTGATTTTGCGGCTCCACCGTCGTCCGAAGCAAAGGAATCGGATTTTTTTCCCATGCCTTGCGCGGCAAAAGTTCTACATTTCCGAGAGTATCATTCAGCTTCAGAGTGTCATTGGTCAAAATAACAATTTCTCCGCAACAGGCTGTGTCCGCCGGTATAATCTCTCCGTTTGACGGAATCCTCATTTCTGTGATTTTTAGTTTTTGATTTTGGGGCAGGAGAATCGTATCCCGTAAATGAAGTGTCCCGCTGTATAACCGCAAATAAACGAGCCGCTTTTTCTGGTCTGTGTACTCGATTTTAAAAACGCTTCCGCATAGCTCGGATTGATCGTTGTCCGCACCAGAAGTAAATGTTTCTGCAATCACTTCAATCAGCTTTTCAGTTCCGATATTGTTCTTTGCACTCCCATGATAAATAGGAAACAGGGAACCGTTTTGCATTCTTCTGCATTTCTCCCTCTGTAAATCTTGTATTTTCAAAGGTTCCCCCGCAATATATTTTTCCAAAAGTTCATCATTTCCAGCAATAATAGAATCCCATTTTTCTATATCCTCAATGTCTGTCAGAGACACTTCCGGAGTGAGCGAAACATCTTGCATAACCATGACATCATCAGAAAGTTTTTCTCTGATATTTTGATAAACGCTCTGTAAGTCAATGCCCTCCTGGTCTATCTTATTTACAAAAATAATCGTTGGGATTTTCATTTTCTGGAGCGCATGGAACAGTACCCGTGTTTGTGCCTGCACGCCGTCCTTTGCGGAAACTACTAAAATTGCTCCGTCAAGAACAGCAAGTGAGCGATATACTTCCGCCAAAAAGTCCATATGGCCGGGGGTATCGACAATATTGATCTTATAATTCTTCCAGCCGAAAGAAGTGACGGCCGTTTGAATGGTAATCCCACGCTGGCGTTCCAACAGCATGGTGTCTGTCCGCGTTGTTCCCTTATCTACACTCCCTAATTCCGGAACGGCTCCGCTGGTATAGAGCAGGCTTTCTGTCAAAGTCGTTTTTCCTGCGTCTACATGAGCAAGAATGCCGATATTGATTATTTTCATGTGTTTGTCCTCCATTCAGCCCCCAAAGGGCATAAAAATCCCCAGCAGCAAAATACTTTTACCGCTGGGGATATAGCGAATAGACATACACATACATACAACGCACTGCAAGCAGCGGTCGCTCTTTTGATATGTCAAATATATAAGGCAAAAGTATTCTTAAAAAGGGTACAAAAAACTAAGCCCCTTGCAAGGGACGGTTACAATTCTTTGTTCCCACTATTTGATTATAGTTAATTAAGAATACCTTGCCGCATATTTTTAACTCCTTACTTGGAATAGAAATATTATAGCATATCGGCATTGAAAAAGAAAGTCCTGAAACAAAATTTACGGAATAGTAGGCTGCTGTCTATCAATCTCTTGTGTGTTTCTTTATGACACATGAGCATTCGCACCGGGGTTGTCGTTGCCGTAACCTTCCAGCAGGTTGATGACACCCCAGATGCCGAGACCAGCGCCCAGAGCGATAACGAGGGTCTGAAGAACGGTGATAGCCTGATTGAAAAATGCCATAAATTATAGTTAGCCGGAATCATTTGAAAAGTTTGATTTAGTCATTCATAGGCATACAAAAGCCGGAACAATCGGCACCCGGTTTCCGGGGCCTGATTCCGGCTGTCCTCCTTTTTTCATTATTTTTTGGTGATTGTCCGCTTTGTACGCCGATGGCCCCATCCGGGGCGGTTGAGGCGGGTAGATAAGATCACTCCTATTACAATAAATTTGGACAGGAAAGCCGGACAGCCAGTCCGGCTTTCCCTCCATCTCGTGCCTAAGCTACAATGAGAGGAGCAACTGGCTGACCAATCACTCCTTGGGCTTGTATGTCCGTGTGAAAGACTGTTAGCCATCCTCTCGTTGCAGCGTTCGATTTAAGCAGGTTGAACCACCGGATGTCGGAGAGTTCGTGTCACACAATAGATTGAATCGGCAGCGAGAAAAGATGGATTCCGGTTGCAGATTCTTTGTATTGGAGGAATGTGAATGAACTGCGTTGGCATCGATGTTTCCAAGGGTAAGAGCATGATTGCAGTCATGCGGCCCTTCGGAGAGGTAGTGGTTTCACCCTTTGAAGTACGTCACACCGCCAATGAACTGAGCGAGCTGGCAGGACTGCTCAAAAGCCTGGACGGCGAGACCCGTGTGGTGATGGAATCCACGGGTAATTACCATGCTCCGGTGGCCTGGCTGCTCCACGACGCGGGCCTTTATGTCTCGGTAGTCAATGCAATGCTGGTGCATGACTACGGAAACAACAGTTTAAGACGGGCCAAAACCGACAAAAAGGATGCCGTAAAGCTGGCCAACTACGGTCTTGACCACTGGCTCACATTGCCGAGATATATCCCGGAGGAGGATACCCGACTCATGCTGAAAATCTGCTACCGGCAGTACCAACAGTATTCCAAAGTTCAGACCATGCTGAAGAATAACCTGATCTCCCTGCTGGACACCACCTTCCCAGACGCAAATCGCTTGTTTACCAGTCCGCCCCGCGCCGATGGCAGCGAGAAGTGGGTGGACTTTGTCGCTACTTTTTGGCATTGCGAGTGCGTTTGTGGCCGGTCTGAGAAGGCCTTTACTACCCAATACCAGAAGTGGTGCAGAAAGCACGGCTACAATTTCAGCGAGGATAAGGCGCTGGATATTTATGCCTCTGCTTGCAGACACTTCGGTGTCATACCGAAAACGGATACGGCAAAACTTTTGGTAGAACAGGCCATTTCTCAACTCCAGACAACTTCTTCCGCGTTAGCTGCTCTCAAACAGGAGATGCAATCCCTGGCAGCTTCTCTGCCGGAGTATCCTGTAGTGATGGGGATGTTTGGTGTTGGCCCAACCCTCGGCCCTCAACTCCTGGCTGAAATTGGCGATGTACGCCGTTTTCATTCCAAAAAAGCGTTGGTTGCCTTTGCGGGTATTGACGCCCCGCCCTACCAATCCGGTCAAATAGATGTCCGTAGCCGTAGCATTTCCAAGCGAGGATCTGCCTCACTGCGCAGGACGCTCTTTCTGGTGATGAGCGTCATCCTGCAATGTGCTCCAATAGACGAGCCGGTGTACCAGTTCATGGACAAGAAACGCTCTGAAGGCAAGCCATATCGTGTCTACATGATGGCCTCTGCCAACAAGTTCCTGCGCATCTACTACGCTTCTGTGAAAGCCTACTTGGAATCCCTGGAGCACGACTGATTTTTACACTCTATACCATCTGGCTGGCCGCCGTTTTAATTTTGAGATGCTCAGCGGCTTGATTTTGTATTGCATTTTTTCGCCTCCCTAAAAATCTGAAATTTCTACTTGACTTTTATTAGCAGGTCTTTCACAGCGGAACAGATTTACACGCCCTCTGCGTCTACTTCATACACATCGTAGACCTCGTTGGGCTTGAGCTTGAGCCGGGTGGACAGGAACGCCTCGATGTCAAAGGCGTTCTTGGGGTCCGCGTCGGCGGTGTACGGGTAATTGGGGTGCTTGGTGATGTCGTACTTGTCCGAGAGGAAAGGCCGCACACCGCGCAGCTGGAGGATACACTTGCCGCCGTCCATGACGGCCAGTTCATCCTGGCTCATAAGCTCTTTGCCGAGCTTTTGGTAGTTAAGAGAATGGGATGTCTCGCGGCCCCGGCTCTCGCCGGTGTTGTAGGTGTCGATGGTCTCCTTGCCCAGCACGGCGGCCAGCTCCTTGAGGGTTGTCGGCTCTTTGCCGCCCAGGAAGATGGAGGTATCCATGTTGCCGATGATGGTATCGGCGTTGTCCTTGTAGATAGCTTTGAGCTGGGACTGTGCTTGCAGCACCAGGCAGGCGGAAATCTCACGGCTTCGGATGGTGGCAACCAGCTTTTCCAGCCGAGGGATCTGTCCAATATTGGCGGCCTCGTCAATGAGGCACCGCACATGGACCGGCAGCCGCCCGCCGTACACATCGTCCGCTTTTTCGCAGAGCAGATTGAACAGCTGGGTGTAGCACATGGAGATCAGGAAGTTAAAGCTATCGTCCGTGTCGCTCATAATCAAGAACAAGGCGGTTTTCCGGTCTCCCAGGGTATCCAGCTCCAGCTCGTCGTAGGCCGTGACCTCCCGCAGCTCCGCGATGTCGAACACGGCAAGGCGCGCACCGCAGGAAATCAGGATGGATTTTGCGGTTTTGCCCGAAACGAGTTGTCAAGGACTTTTTAATCAAATTCACAAAAAAGCTACAAAAAAAGTGCCAGAAGCACTTTCATGCTCCTGACACTCAGGCGGGTGGGGTTACTTTTCCCCGGCAAGGATTTTTTTGCAAACGGTCTGGTATTCCGGCAACCGTTCAAGGAAGGGCTGCCAGCGCCGCTTTATCTCGGCCAATTCCAGAGGGTCGGCGGTCTGTTCGGTGTGGTCGTTGCCGGTCATCTGCAACACATCCATCGACACTTCGGAAAACAGTATCCGGGCAAGCTGCTCGGCGGTATAGACGATTACATTCTCCGCAATATACCGCTTCTCCGCGCCGATTTTCAGCAGCAGGTAGCCCAGCTTGTCAGACCAGAACCATTCCAGATACGGGCTTTCCCGGATGTAGTCGGCAAACACCGCGTAAACCCTCTCAATCTCTTTCTTTTCCGTTTCTTCGTACAGCATTTTCATGTCCTCCTTGGCTAAAAGTTTTGGTGTGTACCATCATCAGTTTAACACAAGGCGGCTGGCTTTATCAGCCGGTCACATCTGCTGTATCTCGTTTTTGAGCATACGCTTGATTTTGTCGCTCATGGTTTCGGTGCTGGTATCACTGAAATGGACGCGCACCTTGTAGGTGGTCTTGCCGATTTTCTTTACCAGCGCGGGGGCGTCCTCCGGCGCTCTGGCCGGAGTGGTGTCTGCGGTCTGCATGGTGCGGGTTTCTTCGCTCATGGCGCTCCTTTCTCCGGGCGGGGCTGCTCCGTCCGGCAAAAAATTACTCATGCTTACGGTTTACAATGTCTTTCGCCGCCTGCTTGGTGGCCCCGGCGTTTTCCTCCCGGAAGTTCTTCCCGGCAAAGAGGATCGGGGCGCACCGTTCCAGGATACGGTCATAGATACGGGCGTGGGCCAGGTCGGGCGGGTTCTTGAGTTCGGCCAGCTTCAGGTTGGTGGTGATTATCATGGGCCTGCGGCTGCGGTAGCGGCTGTCAATGACGAAGAACATCTGCTCCATCGCATACTCGGTACTGCGCTCCACACCCAAATCGTCAATGATGAGCAGGTCGTACTCGTCAAAGCTGGCGATAAAGTCGGCCCTGTCCTCGGAAAACATCCCTGTCAGACGGTTCAGGATGGTGGGAAAGTTCGTCATCAGCACCGGCACATCCCGGTCAAGCAGGGCGTTGGCGATACAACCGGCAAAAAAGGACTTGCCGGTTCCCACATCCCCAAACAGCAGCAGGCCGGTATTGTTCTTGTAAGCCTCCTTCCAGTTCTCCACATAGGCGCGGGCCTTGTCCATCAGGGGATTTTGGCCGTTGTCGTTGGCAAAGGTGTAGTCGTACAGATAGCGGTCTTGCAGGCCCTGGGCCTTCCGGCGCTTGATACGCTCCATGCGGCGTTGCCGTTCCTCGGCGGCCTTGCGCTGTTCCTCGGCCTCCCGCTGGCACTGGCAGATACAGCGGGGCATGAAGTAGCCAGGTTTCCCAAACCTCGGCACAACGGTCTGCCTCTGGCCGCCGCATTTCTTACAGTGAATGAGGCCGTCTGCCGGGTCTATGTACTCGTCCTCGGCCAGCTCCATACCGGCGGCTGCCTTGTCGATCAGCGCCCGGATTTCTGCGGTAATCTCAATCATACGGTTTCATCCTCCTTTACGCTGTAATCCCGGTTTCGAGAGGGCGGGGCCGCTTTCCTGGCGTCCTCGCTGGCCCAGCGCCGGATGGTGGCGGCATGGCTCTGATACCGCTTGCCGGTAGAAGCCATGTACTCGGACAGCTTTTCGATGTACTGGCCCCATACGGTGGGAAAGCTGGCCTGTAAGTCTGCCAGTTCTTCGTCCGTCAGGAAAACATTCTGGTAACGGCCATAGGCGCGGGCGCCCTCACTCTCTCTATTCTCTATACTCTTATCTCTAATATCTAATCTCTTATCTCTAATCTCTGGTGGACAAATGTCCCCCCGGCTATATGGTGGACAAATGTCCGCCCCGCCGGATGGGAGCAGCTTTTGACGCTTCAATCGCATACGCTCTTTCTTTTTCCGTTCCCCCTCGGTAGAGGACTGGCCGATCAGCAGTTGGATGTCGGCCATGTAGTAAGCCCCATCGGTCAAAATCTCCACAAGGCCAAATTCAAGGAACACCTTCAAGGCCCGTTCCACCGTCCCCACCTGATGGCGGGTAAAGGTGGCGATGGTCTGGGGCGTGTGGGGCAAATGGTCATTGAGCATGAGGATACCGCCGCTTTTGAGTGACATGAGGTACATTTTCAGCAGTAGATTGGAGTACAGCAGGCCATCCTGCATACTCTCCAAAATAACCATCGTTTCGCTGTTGTAAAAGTTTTCTTTCAGCTTGAGATAGTAATATTTTCGATTGTCTGACATGGGTTCCTCCTTGGGGTTCGTTTTGGGCTTCTGTACGCATTTAGAGGGTCGTTTTGGGGGTCAGAGGATAAATCTATCAGGCCCCCGCGACACCCTTGGAAAAAGCCTTGATTTACAAGGGCTTTTTGCCCTCTAATTGTCCACGCTGTACCCTTCTCCGGCGCTCGCACTCGGCCTTTTGCCGCCGATGGACTTTCGGCGCACATTCCGGGCAGTATTTGGCCCGGTTGGAGCCGGGGGTGAACAGCGCCCCGCAGACGGCGCACCGTTTGGCGTCCAGGCGGTGGAACAGGGCCGTTTCCAGTTCCCTGTCCAGCGGCAGCACCGCCGCCCGGAACCACCGGCACAACAGGGAGTAGGAAATGGACTGGACGCAGACACATTCCTCCCCATCGTCCAGCGCGATACAGTTGCCACCGTCATAGTTGCAGCACTCATGTACCAGCCGCCGCGCTCTGCGGTACTGGCGGTAGTCCATGACGAGGATGGGTTCAGGCTTGCTTTTCTTCATGCTGGCACTTCCCACACCCGCCGCAGTTGCCACAGCCCTGGCAGGCATGGGCCTCCGGCTCCGGGCCGGTAGGCGCGTCTGCCGGTTCCGGCTGCAAGAGGGCAAGGGGCAGGCGGATATTCAGGTGGACAGTGACGGGTAAAATAATCTGCTTCATAGGGCAATCTCCTTCCGTGAGTGAATGTTGACAGTTCTGTGCAAAGGGGTGTCGTGAAACGCGACGCACCTAAGGGGGGCGGCAAAACGCCGTACCCTTTACCGTTCCGGCCCCCGGTCATGGGACTTGTCCTGTCCCTGGCGGGCCAGTTGGTCGGCGGCCTTGCGGAGCCGTTCAACGGCTTTCAGTTCCTCCCGCATGGCTTTCATGTCGATGGTGTCCACCTGCTTCTGGGCGGTCAGCAGGTCGATCTCGCGCTGCCATGCCTTGGGGGTGATTTCCTCACCGCTGTCCTTCAGTTCCTTCAGATACCGGGCCGCCGCATCATAGAGGATCAGTTCCCGGCTGTGGCGCTGCTCGAACAGTTCCCGTTTCTCCGGCTTTACCTTGGCAAGCTGCTTGCGGATGGGCTTGTACTTGTTGTACTGCGCCCACATCTCCCCGCGCTCAGTGAGGACAGCGATCCGGCGCTCGGCTTTGACGATCTCTCCCCGCAGGTCATAGTAGCGGGTGTTCATATCGGAAATTTTTTCATGGAGCTGCTGCATGGACTGGATGCCGTTTGCCTGCAAAAAGCTGAACAGGGCGGCGCTCTCCTGCAAAGCCCGGATTTTGCCGGTACGGGTGTCAGGCCGCTTGAGCTGCTGCTGGGCCTCCCACAAGTCCA
This sequence comes from Massilistercora timonensis, assembly GCF_900312975.1. Taxonomy (NCBI): domain Bacteria; kingdom Bacillati; phylum Bacillota; class Clostridia; order Eubacteriales; genus Massilistercora; species Massilistercora timonensis. The sequence continues at coordinate 751,279 of NZ_LT990039.1, forward strand.
TCATGCTGGGCTGCTGGCCCTCCGGCTTCTCTGCCTCGGCCTTAGACCAGTTGTAAAGGCGGGTAATGCGGGCCTTGATTTCTTTCAGCAGCTTGTTGTCAGCGGCGATCTGCCGGTTTACTTCTCCCTTGTCAGTGCGGATGCCGCGCTTCTCCATCTGGCTGGCCGCTGGCCCCAGGTGGACAGAGGGGATTTTATCAATGCCCCGGCGCTTGTAGCTGCGGTGGTCTACCAGGGCAGGCTGACCGGCGGCCTCCAATGCCCGGTTGGTATAGGCCGCCCATGCCGCCCGCCAAATCTCCACATTCCCTTTATCGTTCCAGTCGGTGGTGTCCTCCCGGTGGTTCTTCCAGCCGCCTTTCCCATCCGGGATACGCTGGCCGTTCTCGTCCAGGTCGTATGCCTTGCGGCACTTCGCGCTCCATGCGCCATTTTCTTTCAGGGGCCGGACGGTCAGCATGATATGAACATGGGGGTTGCCGGTTCCCTTGTCATGGATGGCAAAATCAGCGCACATCCCCTTGTCCACAAAGTTGTCCTTGACATAGGCCCGGACAAGGGCAAGCTGCTGTTCCCTGGACAGTTCGCGGGGTAGGGCCGCCTCGATCTCGCGGGCAAGCTGGCTGTCCCTGGCTTTCTCGATCTGCTCCACACTGTTCCAGAGAGTGGAGCGGTCTGCAAACTCTGGCGGGGCGTGGGAGGGCAGCATGATTTCTGCATGGACAACGCCGCCCTTCCGGGTGTAATCATGGGTCAGGCCGTCCCATTCATTTGTCAGTTTAGTTCCGCTGCGGTAGGCGGCTGCGGCAACAGCGGAACGGCCCTCGCTGCGCTTGATGATACTGACGGGGATATGGCAAAAATCTATGGGTGGCACCTCCTTTCGGCGGGGATATTTCAGGCGACCTGGAGCCGAACAGACGCGAAGCGGGTGTTTGGCTGCGCGGGGCGCACAAGGGGTTTGGGGAGTGTAGCTCCCCATCGCGCTCGGAGAGCGCAACAGCCCCCGGCAGGGCGCACGACACCGGCAACGGTGTATAAGTGCGCCCTTGTAAACAAGGGACTTACGGCTTGTCCCCGGATTTCGGCAGTTTTGCGGCCAGTTCCGCCGCCCCCGGAAGATGGGACAGGGCAATCAGGAACGCCTTGACCTCTACGCCGGGAAGGTCGGGGGCCAAAGGGAAAATGCCCTCCAAAATGGCCCCGCGTTCAATCAGGCGGCGGGTGCGGGCCTTGCGTTCCTCATTGCGCTGCTTGTTCTCCAAAATCTTCTGGCGGTTCTCAAGCTGCCGGATTTCCTTCAGGACTTCTTCGCGCTCGTCTTTTTTCTGTTTCGCTTGGGCGGTGCTGTCTTTGTGCATATCGCTTTCTCCTTTAGCGGCTTCATCCAGCCGCGCTTGATATAATATTTCTGTAACTTGATGATGGCGTTGCGAACCGTGACAATGGCCGCTGATGTCGTGAAGCCTTCGGCCTCGGCAATCTCCTTAAACTGCTTGCCCTCCCAAAACCGGGCATGAAGGCAGCTTGCCTGCCGGGGCGTCAGGGTGGCAAGAGCCTCCCGGAGCCGTTCCATCATCAGAGCATGGGCGGCCTCCTGTTCCCGTTCCGTTTCCTTCTCCATCAGAATATCTTCCGGGGAGATGACCTGTTCCGGGAAATGGTGTTCTATGCCGGGGGAAGCGTCCAGAGAATAACAGTGGTAGTGCTGCTTTGCGTCATTGGCGTTCTCTGCGCGGCTTTCCTCTACAATGGCGTCTGCAACCTCGTCCGGCACTTCCACAAAAGTGTCCTTCTTGCAAATCGGGTAGTAGTATTTTTTCAGGTTGATGGTTTTCATAGGCCGCTTGTCCATTTCCGGCGCATGAAGTACCGGCGCAGCCGCCGGAGCGCCGCATGGATGGACTTCCCAGCCTGGGATGGGGTGATACCCTCCATCGCGGCAATGTCCTTCACTTTCATCCCCAGCATATACCGGGCATGGACACGGCGGGCCTGCGTTGGAGTCAGAGAGGAAATGGCCTCATAGAGCCGCCGGAGCAGTTCGGCATATTCGGCCTGCGCCTCCTTTTCCATCAGGCAATCCTCCGGCGATGGCTGCGCCCAGCCGATGGCGGCGTTCTCAATCCCATCATTGCAGTCAAGGGAATAAAACGCCTTGTAGCGGTACATCTTGCGCTCCCTGGCGGCCTCGGCCCGCTTGTCCAGTAGGAACGCCTCGACAATTTCATCCGACACCTCCACAAAGGTGTCCTCAGTGCAGAACGGGTAATATTGCTTTAGGTTGATGGTCTGCATAGGCCCGCCCTCACTCTGCCGGGAAAAGGCAGTCATAGCAGCGGCGCATATTCCGCAGGCCCCGCCGGATGGCAACGCTGACCTTGCTGCTGTCTACGCCCTCCATCCGGGAGATTTCCGGCTGGCTGATACCGGCGATGTAGTAGGCCCGGACGCGGCGGGCCTGTGTGGGGGTGGCATGGGCCAGAGCCTCCGGCAAGGCAGCCAGCAGCCGCAGATGGGCGGCCCGTTCCTCGCGCTCCAAAAGGATTTCCTCCGGCGATCTGCCGTGTTCCAGCGCATAGTTCTCCGTCCAGCTATACGCGTCCAGGGAGTAGTAGGCGCGGTGGTAGACCTTCCGGCGCTCATAGTTGTTCATCTCGCGCTGGGCCTGTCGCATGACTTCCCAAACTTCATCGCTGACCTCCACAAACTCGTCATGCCGGTAGTGGGGATAAATCCACCGCAGATTGATTGTTTTCATAGGCTTACCTCCTGAAAATGGGAGAGGCGGGCAGCTTGTCCGCTGTCCGCCTCCCGCTGGGATAAGGGAAACAATCCCTTTCACTTGGTAGCCCGAAAAGGGGTCATTCGTATGGGTGGTTTCTCAAATTTTTTTGAAAAATTTTTCTGACCGCTTCAATGGAGCCTTGCACCGAACTCTTGGAGCAGCCGCACAGGGCAGCAATCTCCGAAAAACTCAGCCCGTCCAGGGCATAGAGCAGGAACCGGCGGCGCTGGGCCTCGGTGCAGGTTTCCAGGACGGCCATCAGCTCATCCAGCGTTTCCATGCGGCAAAGGTATTCCTCCGGCGTTTCGCCGTAGATACCCACGCCCTCGGTGGCAACTATGTATTCGTCAAACTCCCGGCCATCCCAATGCCGCCGCTGCTCATGGGACAGGTTCTCGGCTTTGTGGTCGGCCCGGTCAAGAAATTCATAGACTTCCAGCGTGACCTCCACGGCCACAGCTTGTCCGTTGTAATTGATGGTGACTTCCATCGGCCTTTCCTCCGTTCAGATTTTTGCGGGAAAATCTGAACGGGGCGGCGGGGAACGACACCGGGGGCAGGGTTCGGGCCATGTTGGCCCGATGTTCCGGCCCCATAGGTATGAAAAAACGCCCGGACAGCATGAAGCTATTCGAGCGCAAAAAACACGGTATTCAGTTACATTGTGACAATTTTCGCACTGGCTGCCAGACGGGGCCTGTCCGGTGGCCGGGATTTTTTTGACGATAGTGCAAATATCGTCTGAATTTGTCGGCGGTCAGTGTGCTTCATGGCGGCTCCCTCCTAAAGCCGCCGTGTCAGCGTGTAGGCGTCACTCCTTTGTCGAGGGCATAAGGAACGGCGGCCTTGATGTTACTCAAAACCGCCGCAGTACCCTGAAAATCCATTATAGGCGCACGAAGCTACCTGCCCTGCAACGGTTTTTTCTTTCCCCGTTTAGCGGGGCAGGATAGCTTTATATTGAAATTCGGAGATTCACTCGATAGTTTCTATCGAATCCACAATATTCATTTTGGAGATATTTCGCAGTGGAATCGCCGTTGCCAACAAACAGGCCAAAATAGAAATAATCGCAGCTTCAGCGATCGCCAAAACGGGGACAGAAACGATCTGTAAAGTGTCTGTCTGTGCAGCATTAACAAAGACGCAACAGATATAGCCCAGCACTGCACCAATCAATGATGCAAAAATCCCGTAATAAGCGCCCTCCCACAGAAATGTTTTATATAGGCTTGCTGCACTCATTCCAATGGCCCGCTGCATACCAATCTCATTGACACGGGTATGGATATTGCTGTAAACCGTGTTTATGATATTCAATATACCAATAATTCCGATAAAGATAATCAGCGCCCAGCAAAGCATTTTGATTTGTTCAAAGCTTTCTGCCATTTCGTTGCTGCTTTCAAGATAAGAAAGCCAATGAGTTCCCGGATATTCACGACACCAGTTATCCAACCAGTTTTCAAAGGAATCTGTATCAGCACTATCCTGTAATGTCGGATAGATTTCTGAATAGCTGTCATTTTCAAGCAGCGAGCAATATATTTCTTCATTCACAATAATCTGGACACCGTTGGCAAACCCTTCATTGTTGATTGAAATTGGATTATCAATCAACGCTATTACTCGAAGTGTTCTGCCTCCCAACTGAATCGTATCACCAACAGCAAGCTCTGTGTACTCCATAGGCGTATCCCCGTAGGAAAATGGGATAGGATTTTTGACGAGGCAGCCTGTTCCATCGTTTAGTGCCTGCTTATCCTGATCCGAAAGGTTGGGTGCGTAGATCTCTAATAGCCCATCGTCAATATTTGCAAGCTGAAAGGTTTCGTAGCTTTGCACAGACAAATCTGTTTCAAAGGGAAGTTCGTCACCGGCGCCTTGCATAAATATGGAAAGCCTGGTGGTGGAAAGTCTTTCTACTGCGTCGTTTGCTTTCAATGTATCTACAGCTTCCGCCGGAATACCCAATGTTTCATTTGTAACAGCATAATCGCTGAAATACATATCCTGAACCGAACTACTGGCATCCAGCAGATTGGTAAAGCTCTGCAAAGCGACAAAGACGGTAATGCTCATAACAAGAGAAAGAATCGTAACGAGTGTTCTGCCACGCCCACGTTTCAAATTCAGCCTTGCGTAGTAAGATTCAAAATGATAGATTTTGCGATTTCGTTTTCCACGACGTTTGATCTTCACAGCGTGGCCAGACATAGCGACTGTCGGAGATACACGGGATGCGTATCGGGCAGCAGGAAACGCAGCCAGGAGAGCAAAAAAAAGTGTGACTGCAACACTAGCGAGGAGCATGGGTAACTTCACCGAACTGGCCGCGCTGATGGCCGCAGTTAATTCGGAAGCACTATTTACCATGAATATATCGGGATTGAGAACACTCGTAGCAGCAATCAGCACTCCCTTTGCTGACAATGTACCGAGTACCAGCCCGATAGGGATACCGATCCCGCAAAGGATCAAGAGCTGCAAGGAAACAAGACGATATATCTGCCCTCGCTCTCCACCGATTGCGCGAAGCGTTCCATATTCTTTAATGCGTTTTGTAATGGAAATTTTGAGAATGTTGTAAATAACCAATCCGGCTGCAAACAAGACCAATACGCCTACCAAAATACACGCCACTGTCATAAAAGGAAAGCCTGAACCAGCATCGCTGCTGGTTGCCTCGTCATACGAAATACCGATGGCGTCAAGTAAAACCCAGTTGTATTGGATATACCGTTCCTCTACATTCAACTCCGTCGCAAGATCATAAACAATGCTCTGAAAGTTTTGCTTGTCATGGGTCTTAAAGTCAGTGGAATAAAGCAAATATTCTTCCGGCAGTAAATTTTCTGCGGTTCCGTTTCCCACAATTCCCGAAACTGTGCCGGTTGTATATCCGATATAGCTGCTTTCAAGAATACCCGTCAATATAAAATTGCCGGAATATTCAAATTCTGGCAGAGAACCATCCATAACAGACACACGCATATCCAGAGAAACAGTATCCCCAATCGCAACATCTAATCCGAGATATTGGATACTATCTTCTGGTAATGCAATTTCGTTTGCGGCCTCTGGTAAACGTCCCTCTTTTATAGTTCCGATTGACGGATACATAGATAGAGCGTTATCGTGATATTCCCGAAGGTATAGAGATAAACTGCTGCTGCCTAACGGCGTACTGCCGACAAAGATTATATCTCCTACATCGTACAGACGGTCATCTTCGTGCAGCTTTTGCGCCTGTTCTTGATTTAGCTGATGGAAGGTTGCATAGCGGTTTCCATTCAGACTCGCCGCCTGCTCCATCCGCATAGATTGTAATATCCCAATGGACTGACCGACTACCGTTGTCATGATCGTAGACATGATAACCGCAATCAAAATCAAGATTGCTGTGATTTTCTGCGCTTTTAGTTCTTTCCATGTAAGTGCTAAATAGGATTTCATTTTGCCGTCACCTCCGAAAGAACCCCGTCCACAATGACAAATTGCCGGTCTGCCATTCTTGCAATACGGCTGTCATGGGTAATGATAACAAGCGTTTTCCCCATCTTCTTCCATATGTTTTGCAGCATTTCCATAACCTCGCTGCCACTTTTACTATCCAGATTCCCAGTTGGTTCATCCGCAAAGATAATATCGGGTTTTGCAATCAGAGCGCGGGCAATCGCTACACGTTGCTGCTGACCGCCGGAAAGCTCATGGGGTAAATGGGTAAGGCGCTCCCGAATCCCCAGCAATTCCGTAAGCTGCTTTAGATAGGCTTCATCCGGCTGCTTTTTATCTAACAATAGAGGCATAATGATATTTTCTTTTGCGGTCAAGACGGGAAGCAGGTTAAACTGCTGGAAGATGAAACCGATACGCTGGCGACGAAAAGCAGACAGAGCTTTGTCGTTGAAACTGTATATGTCTTTTCCATCGTATGTCAAGCTGCCAGAAGTTGGCTTATCCAGCCCTGACAATAAATGAAGCAGGGTACTTTTTCCGCTGCCAGAAGGCCCCATGATGGAGATAAAGTCGCTGGATGCAATTTCAAGATTGGCTTTATCCAACGCGACAACACGGCTTTCGCCGCTGCCGTAGATTTTTGATAGTTCTTTTGCCTCAATATTCATAAAAAAACACTCTCCTTATTTGTGGTATAAGGAGAGTGTAAAATAAAAATCTCAAAAATTGCTCAAGGTTTCCGATTTGTTTGAAAGGAAGCAGTAGCTATTGTGCCATGATCCTTTCTATTCGTCAGCGTAAGTGCTCCGCCGTGTTTTAGGCATAATGTCTGGCTGCTATAAAGCCCCATCCCAAAGTGTGCGGAATCTCCATTCAGTTTTCCAAACGGTTTTGGGCCGTTTTGTACCAACTCTGCGGGATAACCGGGGCCATCATCTGTGACCGACAAAAGCAAGAGGTTTTCCCGCTGTTGCAGGCATATTATAATTTCACTTTTTGCAAAACGAGCTGCATTTCCAATCAAATTTTCCGCGACAATCAGAAATAACGCATGATCTATTTGTACAGTTCCATTATCAGGTGCAGAAATGGATAGCTGGAATGTTCCAGCAAGAAGTTTTGTAGTATCTTCTAATTCCGAGCGCAATAGGGAATAGGAACACTCGCTTACCCGCAGTGGCATTTGTTCCAATCTTTGTATGCTGCTCATAGCTTCCACATACTGCTCTATACGTTGGGTATAGCTTTCCAGTCTGTCAATCGTCTGCTTATCTGCTGTACCCTGACGCAGTAATTTCACAGTTCCTTTCAAAACTGTGATCGGATTTCTTAAATCGTGGGAAAACGCGGCATTTAATCTTTTGCGTTCTTCCATCTGCCGCCATAGTTCCTGATTTGATTTCAAAAGTTCTTCGCGCATAGTATCAAAGGCAACACAGAGTTGCCCCAATTCATCACCAGAACGAACCGGCATAATAAAATCAAGGTCGTGGTTCTGAATCCTTGTAATACCATTTTGCAATACGGCAATCGGTTGCTTCAATTTAATGTGGTAATATAGAACTCCTGATAGGGCTAGCCCACCCATAGGAAGCGCAATGCAAGATACAACTTGTATGATTCCTAATACTGACAATATAGTTTGCTGGGATGCTGTCGGTTCTTCCAGTTTAACTATTGTACCATCTGGAGAAATCTGTATTCCACCAGTGGGAAAGGTGCTGCTAATCACATTACACACCACAAAAACGAGCACCAATAGCAGGAGAGCCAGTAAAACACAGGAAACAGACAAAACAAGAAAAGACTTTTTTAACCCCATATTTTTTAGGCGTTCCACCGATAACCACACCCCCAAACTGTTTCAATGTAATTGTGCAGCGTATGTGCTGCAAACTTAGCCCGTATTTTCCGAATATGTTCCATGATCGTGTCGCTATTCCCGTCCCCATCCAATCCCCACACAAGTTCATAAATTCGTTCTCGGTCAAAGACTTGGCCTGCATTGAGGGAAAGAAGCTCCACAATTTCAAACTCCCGCTTGGACAACGGAATGCTCTGGCTATTGATTGTAGCTGTCCGGGCAGAGTAATCTAATGCCAATTCACCAAAGAAGCGAACCGCAGAATTACTTTGGCGGCGCTGCTCCCGTCGCAGGTGTGCGGCAATACGTGCCCCTAATTCGTCCAGATCAAAGGGTTTTACAATATAGTCATCTGCTCCAGCTTGAAAGCCTATGATTTTGTCGCTGGATTCAATGCGGGCGGTCAAAAACAAAATGGGGCAAGTGATGTAGTCCCGTACCTTCTGGCATACGGTCAGCCCGTCCATATCCGGCATATTGATGTCCAGCAAAATCAAATCAGGGTTGCTTGCGATTTTTTGGAGTGCTTCTTGGCCGCTATATGCTGTCAGAATATCATATTGTTTTTGAAAGTAACTTTGTATCATATCGACGATACCGTGTTCATCATCGACAATCAAAATCTTTGTTTTCACGATCTTTTCCTCCATTTCACATCCGATATTGTATCTTTCAAATCTCAAGAAAATCTCAAAGCCTGACATTTTCATTATATCATAGCTGAATAAAATTTGCAGGCACGCTAGTACTCTTAAATCATCGTTATCTCTTGAAAAATAACTTCCTCTGCCTGTGCTTTCAGCGTGTTCATCAGCCCCACCCACCGCATAGGGTCACGGGATTTCAGTTCCTCGGTGACGCCTGCCGCCTCCATCATGCGGGGCAGCATGGCGTCCATGCGCTCCCGCGCCGCCCTGTCGATCTCCAACAGGTGCGGGTACAGCTTTTCGCTTAAAATCAAGCTGCTGTAAAGGCCGGGCCGGTGTTCCTTCAGGTAGCGTTGCCGCATACGGCCATACTTGCCGATGGGGGCCTCCAGCTGCTCGGAAAGTTTCAGGTCGGGGATGTAGTAATCCCCGCACCGGGTGTAAGTCAATTCGCTCATGTTCATTCTCCTTTGCACTGTGATGGTTAAACTGCGGCGCTGGCCGATACGGTGGCCTTGCGCGGCTCCTGCCTGGGCAACTGGCTGACGGTGGTAAAAATGCCCTTCTCCATGTCCTCAGCCCGGATAGCTGCCTTTGCCGCCTCCATTTTTGCTTTGCGCTTGGCGTTGTAGCGTTCTTCCCATTCCTTTTGCTTGCCGTTGGCCTTGCGGCGCAAGTAGTTCTGGTGAAGCCTATCCTTGCGTTCCTCCTTCTTCCGCAGTTCTTCCTGTTCCTCCGGGGTCAGGGGAACCGGCTGCAAGGCAGGTGGGATATACCGGCCCACAAAGTTGAAGTAGATTTCAACCTCCTGTGTGGTGTCCTGGCTGCCTTTGCGGGCGCGTTCATGGACAAGGATTTTCTCTACAAACTCGTTGAGCATGGTATTTGTCAGCGTGTCGAAATTCTCATACTTGTCAATCAGGGCTATAAACTTCTCCGCAGATTTCCGGCTCTGCTCATAGCCGGTAACGGCCTTTTCCAGTTCCGTGATTTCCGCATTGAGAGCGTCCTGCTCTTTGGCATACTGTGTGTCCAGGGCCTCATACCGGGCGTCCGGCAGCGGGCGCTGCCATACTCCATACCGTGCCGGTACTTCTTGGCGTTCTTGCTTTTGAGATACACGGCCAATCGCAGGCCAGCGCCGCAGCACAGCCCCACCAGCAGGTCCAAAGGGTGCAGGCTGGGCCACCAGCTGGCCAGCGCCACCGGCAGCGTGGAGAAGAACGAAAGCATTTTTGCCGAAGCGTCCGCACCCACGGCCATCCGCCATCCTTCACCGAAGTTGGTTGCGAACAGCCCCATCAGGATATAGGGCATATTCAGCAAAAGGAGCTTTTTGATGTCAAGTTGCTTTTTCATCTTCATCGTTCCAGCTCCTTCCGCTTGTTCCGGTCCACAACGGCGTGTTTCACCAGCTCTTTGAACTGGCTCAGCTTTGCCAGCACGGACGGACGCTCTGTTTTCTGCGCCTTTCTGACCTTCTTGCCGGTGTACTCGGTAAAGGCAGCGGTCAGGGCATCCGCATCGCGGCCTTTGAAAAAGATCAGGTACTTGGGCGGGGAGCTGCTGCGGTCCTTCTTCACCGCATAGTCAACGCCGTATTTCCGGGCGATCTTTTCAAACTCCTTGATGGAGGGGTCGGTGATCTCGATGTTGGAAACGCCCTGATTCTGGCCGATCAGCTGCTTCACCGTCTGTTTGCCGTGGGGAATCACGGGGGTATCCCGGCTTTTCTGCTTTTGCAGCTTCTTTTCCTTGCGGTGGGCAAGGTACTTGGTGATGGCGGCCTTAAACAGCCGCCCGGTAAACTTTGTTCCGCTGACTACCAGCGTCAAAGTCCTGTTTTCCACTTCCTCCTGCATAGGTCATCGCCTCCTTTCCACGGATTTTGCAGGGGTGGCGCTTGATACTAAGGCGGGACCACCAGCCGCCGCAGCAGGTATTTCATCATGGCAGGCTCCTTTCAACGCAGCTGATCGGAGCGGTCATAGTACAGATGTCCCTGGCGCACCTTGGCATGGCTGAGAATCTTGATGTGGCCCTTTTCCTGGTTCTCCAGGCTTTTCTGGTATCCGGCCTCCGTCAGAAACAGGCGGGTCCGTTCGCCTTTCCAGCCCACCGGCGAATCGTGGGTCAGCACATCGAAGATAATCATGTGCCGGGTGTCCTCGGCAAACCGCTCCAAATCCATGTACTCATGGCCGTGGTAGTTCTGCGCCCCGGCCTTGAGCCGCATTTCCTCCATCAGCTGGCCCACGGTCTTACGCTCAGGCATGGCGCGCACCTCCTTTCCCGCGTCCCTGGCCTTTCACAGTCAGGATACCGTCCAGGGTGGTAGCGGTGATCCGCAGGCGCTCAGCGGTGGCGATGTCATTCTTCACGGTCTCGTCGATGCCGTGGCCGCAGACCACCAGCACATGGGACCGGCGCAGATAGTCTCGCACCATATCCAGCCCGTCCTTGTGTTCCTGGGGAATCTCGTCCTTGAGGAAGGTGGACAAGAACAGAACCGGGCAGATGGGCGAATACCCGGCGTCGTACACCTGGCGGCAGTAGGTGGCAGCGTTCTCGGCGTTCTCATACTGGTTGTTGCTCCAGGGAGCCGTAATGTAGGCAAGAGGTCGTTTCATGGCAAAATCCTTTCTCCCGGTATTGCCGGGCAACAGAAAAGCGGCTGTTTACCAGCCGCCTGTGTTCATATCGTGATTGACTTGTACGGTGTAGTGATTGCTGATCGTGGTGGGCGCGTTGAACAGCACTGCAAGCAAATACTGTTTCATATTGCGGACCTCCGTGGTGTTTTTCTGCATACCGTCCATGACAAATCGGATATGCTCGCTATCCAGCTTCAAGAACCGGGAGCGCACGACTTCATGGGGAAAGTCGCTGCCAGCGATCCGAGTGGTTTTACGTTTGGCACAAACGGTCTCCACCATCAGCTCCACAATCTCGTCCAGGTCCTCACGGTAGGTCGAAAACTCTCTGCACAGATAGTCATACTCGATGTTCTCCAGAATCAATTCCCGATAATTTTCTATCTCTGAGACAGACATCGCATCCCTTCCTTTCCGTTCCGGCAGCTGTGCTGCCGCTGTTTCCCGGAAGGGAATGGAATCGGTACTTGCTCCATGAGTATTTTGTTTTTGAGTATTTGGTTTCTCTATATTTAATTCTGCGGGCTTTTCCGTATCCGGTTTATCCAGATACGGGTTTTCCGTATCTGGTGAAGCCGTATCTGGTACAGCCGTATCCGGCCTTGGCGTTTCTGGCTGCCTGGGCTGGGGTTTCTCATAAATCACATACTCGGTGTCGCTGATCCGGCCTTGTTGGTCCCGCAGCTGGTTCCGCACGATGTAACCGGCGGTTTCCAACTCCCGCAGCGCACTGCCGATGGCATCAACGCCCTCCTTGCAGATTTTCGCAAGTCCACGGGTAGTATAGTTCCAGTCATCAGGCAGGGATAACATCATGGAAAGAAGCCCCTTTGCCTTGAGGGATAGTTCGTGGTTCCGCAGGTGATGATTGCTCATCACGGTATAATCTTTGGTCCGTTCAATGCGAAAAACGGCCATTGACTTCACTCCTTTCTAATTTTAGGGCATGAAAAAAGCCACAATCCTTCGTGAAAAAGACTGTGGCTTTCAGCTGTTTTTGTTGTTCTGCCAGGGCCGGTAAGGACGCTTGTACTTCGGCGGATGACTGAACATCGGCTCATGCTCCGAAAACGGGAGGGTCTGCAAAACCCGGTCAATGTCGGTGGATTCCATATCATACTGGGACTGGCAACTTTCCCGGATGGCATCTTTGATGCTCTGGACAGTACACATATTCATTCCTTTCCTTTCGTAGTGATAATGAGTTTACGGGTGGCGGCGGCGCTTGTCCGGTTTGAAGTCGAGCACATGGCCCTCGATCACACGGGCATACCGCTTGATTTTGATTTCCCGACGCTTCTGGCTTACGAGGGCGGCCTGATACCCGTCCTCCGTAAGAAACAGCCGCATATCATCGCCGGGGCAGCCGTAGGAACAAGGGCGCTGAACGGAAAACTCGATCATCCAGCGGGTGCTGTCCTGAAAACGCTCTACGGCCAAGATATTGTGTCCTTTCAGCTCACGGGCTGAAATATCCCTCATAGGCGGCTCCTTTCATCGTTCCTGGTCTCTCTGGCGCTTCTTCTGCCACGCCTCCAGCAGTTTGATAATGGTTTCCTGCATCCGCTGGGGCGTATAGCTTTTGGGGAAATACTTCCGCAGGGTGTCGGAGGTGAAAGTCACTTTGTCGAGATCACTTTTCTTTTCCTCACCCATGATGACGCGCATCATATCGAGGGTCAGATGTCCCTCCTGGCTGTATTTCTTGAGTCGCTGAGCCTGGGAGAGAGAGGGGGTAGCCTGTTCGCTGTCCATCGCGTCCAGCAAATCCCGCTGTTCTTCTTTTTTGAGAAAGGACAGCTCATAAGCCGGATTGAGGGCGATTTTCTTTTCATCGACCATATCCAGCAGTTCGGGAATCAGCTCCGTCAGGCGGATATAGCGCTGCACCTGGTTCCTACTCGAACCAGCCTGCTGCGCCAACAATTCATCTGCACGCAACTTCGTCCCAAGTTGGGACGAAGTTAAGTCCCCCCGTGCGCCTTGGTGTTTCATAGCCTCCAGCTTCATCTTGTAAGCAAAGGCCCTTTCGCTGGGGAGCAGGCTTTCACGTTGTAAGTTGCTGTCCACCATGATGATAGTGGCAGCATCATCGTCCAGGTCTCGGACAATGACAGGCATGGTTTCTTTCTCGGCCAGCTCACTGGCCCGGTGCCGCCTGTGACCGGCAACCAGCTCATAGCCGCCCTCCGGGTCCGGGCGGGCGATCGCCGGAACCAGAACACCATACTGCCGAACGCTGTCGGCGGTCTCCATCATGGCCTCGTCATCCTTGACTTTGAAGGGATGCCCCTTAAATGGGTGCAGCTCAGACAGCGGAATTTCCTGTATCTTCTCCAGCTTGGCATCCTGGCGGCTTTCCTCGGTGGAAAACAAATCATCGTATGGAGCCAGCTCTACTTTTTTCGCGCTGCTTTTCAAGTTTTATCACCTCCTTGGTCAGATTCTTATAGCCCTCGGCCACCTTGCCATTAGGGTCATGGGCAAAAATGCTTTTGCCCTCGGCGCTGATCTCCTTTGCCCGGACAGAATGGGGAATCTCGGTGCCGAACACCTTGATTTTGCTGCCATAGGTCTCCCGCAGCAGGGCGGCAATCTCCTTGGCGAAGTTGGTGCGGTTGTCCACCATCGTCAGCAATATGCCGTCGATCTGGAGCTTGGGGTTGATCTGCCGCTTCACCTTGTTTACGGTCTGGAGCAGCTGTTCCAGGCCCTTGGCGGGCAGGTACTCCGCCTGAACGGGGATTATGACCCTGTTGGCGGCGGCCAGGGCGTTGACCGTGAGCATACCCAGGGATGGCTGGCAGTCAATCAGGATATGGGAATACTGTCCCTTGAGCGTGTCCAGATACTGCCGCAGGATGGTCTCTCGGCTCATGGCGTTCACCAGGGAGACCTCCATGCCGGAGAGCTGGATGTCTGCGGGCATCAGGTCAACGCCCTCCGGGTGGTGCAGGATACCCTCGCCGGGGCGCAGCGGCTCGTCCATCAGGATACGGCCCATCGCGTCGGACAGGGTAAAGGGCAGCTTGTCCGGCTGGGGGTGGCCCAGGCTGATGGTCAGGCTGCCTTGCGGGTCCCCGTCGATCAGCAGCACTTTCTTTCCGGCCTGCGCCAGCCCAATCCCCAGGTTCGCGCAGGTGGTTGTCTTGCCAACGCCGCCTTTCTGGTTGGCGATGGCGATGATTTGCGTGTTCAATGACTTCACCTCATTTCTGAATTGTTCTATGGCTTCTGGAAATAGAAAAAGCCGCCACTTCAAAAATTGAAAGTGACGGCCTTTTCTTATCCCGGAATGAAATTCCCCGGAAACGCAAAAAGCGCCCAGTAGAAAATACTGAGCGCTTGGCGATTAGATTTATTCTCTTTTGTTCAAATTAGGTCAAATTCAGACAAACCGTTTTCACGAAAAAGGTCTCTTGGAGATGTATAAATAAACATCCCCTTGGCATCCCAAAATCGCGTCTCGGTTGTCCTATTTTTTAACCCATAAGCCCTCTTTTTGGGGTGGTTGTCCACCATTTAACCCATAGAAAACGGGTTAAAAGAGGCTTCGTTCTGTCAAATTGCGTCAAACCATTTGAAAAGGAAAAACCCCGGAAACCGCGTAGTTCCGGGGTTTTTGACCACTTTTGATAAAGTTTAGCGCTTGCTGAACTGCGGAGCGCGACGGGCAGCCTTGAGGCCGTATTTCTTACGCTCTTTCATTCTCGGATCACGAGTCAGGAATCCTGCTTTCTTAAGGATCGGTCTGTAATCAGCGTCCGCCTCAAGAAGCGCTCTTGCGATACCGTGACGGATCGCTCCTGCCTGTCCGGTGTAACCGCCGCCCTTTACGTTGACGATCACATCAAACTTTCCGTCTGTCTCGGTAGCTACCAGCGGCTGACGAACAACCACCTTCAGGGTCTCCAGACCAAGATACTCGTCGATGTCTCTCTTATTTATGGTAATATTGCCTGTACCTGGTACCAAATATACTCTTGCAACTGATTTTTTTCTTCTTCCTGTTCCGTAGAATTTTGCTTTTGCCACTGTCATATCCTCCTTTCAAAACCTTTCCTTAAAACTTCAGCTCTTCCGGCTTCTGAGCCTGCTGCTCATGCTCTGGGCCGGCGTATACACGGAGCTTCTTGATCATAGATCTTCCTAAAGGTCCCTTCGGAAGCATACCCTTCACGGCAAGCTCGATCACCTTCTCCGGCTTCTTTGCCATCATCTCAGCCAGTGTGGTCTCTCTCATTCCTCCAACATAATCGGAGTGATTGTAATAGATCTTCTGATCCATCTTCTTACCGGTAACTTTTACGTCTTTCGCGTTTACTACGATCACATAGTCGCCGGTGTCAATATGGGGAGTGAACTCCGGCTTGTTCTTGCCTCTTAAAACCTTGGCTACTTCAGAAGCCAGGCGGCCTAATGTATATCCTGTAGCATCAACTACATACCATTTTCTCTCGATCTTATCTGGATTCGCCATATAAGTGTTCATTGGTTTACCTCCTGTAAATCATTTCCTTTTTCATGATCAATTTATCGAAATCAACAAGACTCCGGGGCTATGGTTTCTTGCCGTTTCTCCTTTTGTCATACTGCATTATTATATTATACGGTTCCTTGCGTGTCAACTATTTTCCACGATTTTTTCCGGCTTTTTCATGGGAATCTTCTATACTTTCCTGCTGACAAGGTGGTATAATGATCCTACTGATTTTTACGGAGGTTTCAACCATGCGAAAAACCATAGATCTGCTCCATGGGCCAGTACTCTCTTCCCTGACCCGGCTGGCCATTCCCATCATGGCCACTTCTCTCATTCAGATGGCTTACAATCTTACCGATATGATCTGGATCGGGCGTGTGGGCAGCAACGCCGTGGCGGCGGTGGGCGCCGCCGGAATGTATATGTGGCTCTCCAACGGACTGGTAGCTCTGGCCCGGATGGGCGGACAGGTCAACGTAGGATACGCCCTTGGCGCAGGCCAGAAAGAAACTGCCGGGGAATCGGCCTCCGGAGCTCTCTGGCTCTGTGTCCTGATGGGCGTGCTCTACGGACTTGGCTGCGCCCTTTTTGCCGGTCCGCTGATCGGCTTCTTCCATCTGAACAGCCCTGTAGTCATCGCCGATGCCCGGATCTATCTGCAGATCACCTGCGGTCTGGTTCTCTTTTCCTTCCTGAACCAGACTTTTACCGGACTTTTTACTGCCATCGGCAACAGTCGGGCGGCCTTTTTATCCACCGCTTCCGGACTGCTGATTAATTTTGTCCTGGATCCGGTCCTGATCTTCGGCCTGGGGCCCTTTCCCCGGATGGGCGTTATGGGCGCCGCCGTGGCCACTGTATTCGCCCAGTCCATTGTCACCCTCATGTTCCTGGTATTCGCGCTGAGAGACTCTGTCCTTTTCCCTTATGTGCACTGGAAATGGATTCCCAGACTGGAAGCGGTCCGCTCCATTGTACGGATCGGCCTTCCCACCTGTATACAGAACATGCTCTTTACCGGGATCTCCATGATCATCGCCCGCCTGGTGGCCGGATACGGAGACGGAGCCGTAGCGATACAAAAGGTAGGCTCTCAGATCGAGTCCATCTCCTGGATGACCGCCGACGGATTCTCCGCAGCCGTAAATTCTTTTATCGCCCAGAATCATGGCGCCGGGAACCGGCAGCGGATCCGGAAAGGATACCAAAGCGCCATGGGCATTGTCCTTGTCTGGGGAGTCTTCTGTACCCTGCTTCTGATCTTCTGCCCGGCGCCCATCTTCCGGATCTTTATCACAGAGCCGGAACTATTGCCCATGGGAGTAGATTACCTGGTCATCCTGGGCTTTTCTCAGCTCTTCATGAGCGTGGAGCTGACCACGGCCGGCGCCTTCTCCGGGTTTGGCCGGACACTGCCGCCCTCGGTCACAAGTATTGTATTTACCGCCCTGCGGATCCCCATGGCCCTTGTCCTTACCAAAACCGCCCTGGAGCTCAACGGGATCTGGTGGAGCATCACCATTTCCAGCATTTTCAAGGGCGTGCTTCTGTTTACCTGGTTTCTCTTTTTCCTGCGCCGGGCGACCCGGACAGAGCAGGCAGAATAGCCACAAAAAAACACTGCGGAAACAATTGTCCGCAGTGTTTTTATATTCCTTCTACTCCTCGACGGTCCAGCCGCTGGCTTCCAGGCTTTCTCTTGTCTGTTCCAGGGAGATCTCGCTGACGTCATCTCCATCTACCGGAAGCAGTCCCTGCTCAATCACCGCTTTCAGCACCTCTTCGTCCGCCACCGGGATGGTGATCACTTCGCGGATCTCTCCGTCCCCCTCTTCCGTAGTGTACTCGGTACCTTCAATGGCTTCATATGCCGCGGCCGCCTCTTCGATAGCCGCGCGAAGCTGCTGGATCTGATCCTCGGTAAATCCTTCCGTACTTACCACCGTCTCCTGCTCTACATTAGTAACTGTGTCGCCCTTGGCGTCCATACGCATGGTAAAGGTCATGCCGCTTTGCTCCATGGTGCACACCAGAGCGTCTTCCACTTCCTCTTCGCCGCCGCATGCGGAAAGTCCCAGCACAACACATACAGCCAACATCAAGCTCAGAATCTTTTTCTTCATTTCTTAAGCCCTCCCTCTTAAATTTTGATAGTCTCATTATACTCCCGTGGAAGCGGCTTGTCCATGAAAAGTGTGTTAAACTCCGGGATTTTCTGATATAATAGCTCTATCCTGTTATTTAAGAGAGGTTACAAAATATGTGGGCTTACAACAGTATCTTTTATCAGATCTATCCCCTCGGGTTCTGCGGCGCGCCGACTCACAACGACGGACAGTGCCTTCCCCGGATCCGGTGTCTTGCGTCCTGGGCAGACTACCTTCGGGACCTTGGCGTCGACGCCGTTCTCCTGAACCCGGTTTTCGAATCCGACAATCACGGGTATGACACCCGGGACTTCCGCAAGATCGACTGCCGTCTGGGCTCCAATGACGATTTCGCCGACGTTTGCAAGACTCTCCATGAGCACGGTGTCAAGATCGTGCTGGACGGCGTTTTCAATCATGTAGGAAGAGGTTTCTGGGCCTTCCGGGATGTGCAGGAGAAGAAATGGGATTCCCCTTATAAGGACTGGTTCTGCATTAATTTCGACGGGAACAGCGGCTACAACGACGGCTTCTGGTACGAAGGCTGGGAGGGCCACTATGAACTGGTGAAGCTGAATCTTCGCAACCCGGCAGTGGTGGACTACCTGCTTGACTGTGTCCGGTTCTGGGTGGAAACTTTTGATACCGACGGCCTGCGGCTGGATGTGGCTTACAGCCTGGACCGGGATTTCATGAAACGGCTGCGCGCATTTACCGGCAGCCTGAAAGAAGAATTTGTACTGATCGGAGAAGTATTATTCGGTGACTATAACCAGATCGTCAACGACGACATGCTTCACAGCTGTACCAACTACGAGTGCTACAAAGGGCTCTACTCCAGCTTCAATTCCATGAACCTGTTCGAGATCGCCCATTCCCTGCACCGTCAGTTCGGAGCGGACCCCTGGTGCATTTACCGGGGTAAACATCTGATGACCTTTGCGGACAACCATGATGTGACAAGGCTGGCCAGCATTCTTACCAACAAGGCGCACATTCCTCTGGCCTACGGCCTTCTCTTTGGAATGCCCGGGATCCCCTGTCTGTATTACGGCAGCGAGTGGGGAGAACCCGGGGAAAAGGCGCCGGACAACGACTATGCCCTGCGCCCCCATTTTGAAGCGCCAAAACCAAACGATCTGACCGATTTCATCCGAAAACTGATCCAGATCCGACATGGCAGCGACGCCCTGTGCAACGGCTCCTACCGCAACGTGGTGATCACCAACCACCAGCTGATCTTTGAACGGGCAACTGAAAAGGAGCGGATCCTGGTAGCGGTAAACGCCGCAGATGCGCCCTATACCGCATCCTGCGGAGATCTTAACGGAACCGCTACAGAACTGCTCAGTGGTCGAAAACTAGATATAGCGGGAAATCTGGAGCTTCCAGCTTACAGCATACAATATCTGGTCCTGTAGTTCATTTTGGTACACCCCTGAAGTCAATTTAGGACGTAGCCTTTTTAAAAAAGGCTACGTCCTAAATTGACTTAAAAATATTATTTTCTCACCAGGGCCTTCTCAATTTCCGCAATGTACATGGTGTGATAATCTTTGGTAGGATACCATTTTTCATCGCATTCTTTCTCGATGAAGCACTCTGGCTTCATCTCCTGAGCGTACAGCTTCCTGCACACCAGGATCATCTCTGCCTCTTCCACCCCGGTGGTGCCGTCCACATAGAAGGGATGGAGTCCGGCTTCTTTCCATTTGTCTTCCACATTTTTCCCGGAGACAGAACCGCACACGTTCAGCGCCTTGCGGTGTTCTTCCGGCAGGAAGGACAGGGTAAATCTTTCTTCCCGGTCCACGAATTCCTTGGTGTAACGCTGCGGACGGATATAGGCGGTTGCCACTTCTTTCCCCCACATAATGCCAACGCCGCCCCAGCTCGCCGTCATGGTATTGGACTTTTCCTCGTTCCCGGCTGTGATCAGCATCCACTGTTTGCTGATCTTATCAAATGGATTAAACTCCAAGCTGTGAATATCTGTTTCCTGAAATCCCATTTTTCATTTCCTCCTTATCTATAAACTTCTGATTATACTCTAATACAGATCCTGCGCCCTGTCAAAAATCCTTTTTCTCAAAATGCTGATAATCCTTGGAACTGATCCAGTCCCCGCCCCAGGTAAATCCATAGCTGGAAAACACCTTATACGCCTGGTCCTCATGGGTGATCATATGGGGAAGTCCTGCGTCCCGGTCCAGATATTTCTCCATATCCTTATAGTACTTCGCGATCTCTCCGGCGGCATTGTACTGCACGTAGGGATTCTCTATAGGGTTCAGGTCAATGGCGTATCCTCTGGCGTGATTGGACAAATGATCCGTCCCCGGCACCACCCGGTAATTGAACGCGGAGGTATTGTTGTGCTCAATGGAATTAGTATCTGAGTCCACGCCGTTTCCCGTCCAGAATTTGTCAATGAGACGCATGGAGGCGATCTCATATTCCTTCTGGAACAGTTCCAGGAAGATCTTCCGGCAGTCCTCCGCGATCCGCCGGTTGACGATCAGCTCGCCCACCTGGATCTCGTGGTCATAGTTATAGTGCAGCACCTTCAGATAGCGAAGGTCCTCCAGGCCGATATGGTCGTTTTCCCGATAGGACTTCCCGTTGATCTCCTGGTAAACCTCATCGCTGATCCCGGCGATCTGAAAATACTTCTCCGGTTCGTTCAGGTCCAGCCAGGCCGCCGGGATCACCTCGCCGGCCTTCACGTAAGAGATCTCATCCAGATGAATGGAAAGGGAAAGGGACCGCCCCTCCCCGGCTTCCTGCTCTTTGGAGATCTTTCCATACGCCGCTCCGAAATGGCTGCAGCTGCACGCTCCTGTCAGCAGAAGAAGGGCAAGACACAAAGCCCCTGCCCTTCTCCATATTTTTTTCTTCCAGAGACCCTTCATCTAGTCTGCATCCTCCCCGTAGATCTCAACTTCCGCAATACAGGTATCATTCCAGACGTCGCTGCTTCCCCGGTAAACGCCTTCAATGGTAATGGTGATCTGGGATGTATCACAACCTTCTTCCACCGCTACCCATTGTTTGGTCTTCTCATCCGGGAACTCCACCAGCGTCTCCCTGCCGTTCATCGTGATCTTCAACGTCTCCGGCCGGTTATTCTGCCTGTAATAGTCGTCGGTTCTCCAGTTGCCCAGGTTGAACGCCAGATAGTTGACCTCATAAACCCGATCAAGATAGAAGGTCGCCTGCTCTCCGATCCCCGACCCGTCTACGCCTTCCTGCCAGGACGTCTCAAGATTTCCATCCAGCATCATGGCCGGGCTGTTGTTATGCCCTTCCTGATCGATCACGGAAGTAGCGGAAGCGTTATTCACTGTCAGCTTGTAGCTGTCCCCCAGCGTTGCCGGCTGAGAGATCCGGTAAGCCGTCCAGTTTTCCTTCGCTTCCATCTCCTCCTGGGCTTTTCTTGCTTCTTCCTGTTCCTGCCGTTCTTTCTCTTCCTGCTCCTGCCGCTCTTTTTCTTCCTGTTCTTCCTGCTCCTGCTCTGCTTCCAGCTGTTCCTGCCGCAACTCTTCCTCTTTCTTCTCAGAGATCCGGTTATACGCCACGAATCCGATCACCCCTGCCAGCAGAACTGCCACCAGCACCGCAATGACAATGATCAGCGGCGCCTTTGACTTTTTCTTCTCCGGCGGCGGCAGCGGCGCGCCGCAGTTCCCGCAGAACTGGGAACTCATTTCATTTTCATATCCGCAATTGGGACAACGCATACTTTTTCCTCCCTCTTTCTCTCTGGGTCCGTTCAATGCAAAAGCAGCCTGGAGAAACGGCTCCGACCAGGACCCGCCTCAGGCCGCATTTTTACAAAAAATTCTTACAGTTCTTCCGGATCAAGATACCATTTCCCGTCAATTTTCAATACCCGGACTGTTTCTCCCGGATCGGATTCCTCCTGCTTTGCGCCATTTACATACAGCTTGTAGGAGAACTCCACTTCTTTTCCTTCTTCAATATCGCCCAGGAATCCCATGTAACTACTTTCCAGGTCTTCCAGTTCAGACTCTGTCATATCTCTGGCATTCCCGATCTCGTAATCTATCTCAATGTCACCGGAATAATCATCCAGGGCGTTTTCAATTTCCTCGATGACCATTTCTTCCATATCCTCGCGGTCCATACCACTCCAGGACTCTGCCACATCCAGGTATTTCTCCGGGATCAGATCCAGCGCAGCTTCACCATCTCCCTCTTCCATCACTTTCACCAGGTTCTTGATAGGAGCCTCATAGTTGTCCCGGAAGAAGATCAGCTTTACTGCCACGATCACCAGGATCACTGCCAGCACGATAGCGCCGATGGCTACATAAGGCGGACGCTTCTTTGCCGTCGTCCCAGTCTGTCCGTAGCCGCCCTGGGCATAGCCTCCCTGGCTGTAGCTTCCCTGATTATAACTGTAATTCTGGCTATTTCCGCCGGGAGCCTGCGCCCCCTGGCCCTGAACAGGCTTGATCGGAGCCCCGCATTTGGGACAGAACTTTCCGTCTCCTTTGATCTCATTTCCACAACGACTGCAAAACATAAATTTTCCCTCCTCTTAAGAATATTCTAATTCGCATCTCCGATATATCCCTGGGTATCCAGTTCATGCTCTTTCACATTCAGGAACTCCGCATTCCGCCGTTCATATTCATTCAGCGTATAGGCATAATTGTCATCAAAATCTTTCGGATCGTAAAGCCCCTGATACCAAGATTTGGATTCAAAATAATCCATCAGTTCCTGGGACTGAAACCTTCGTCCGTGTCTGGCGTATATCTCGTTCTTCCCATAGTTGATCTCCTGAATAGTCAGACCTTCCACATCCGCATCGGTCAGATACCGGGAAGCGCTGTCCGGGAAAATGTAATCCCTGTCAGTTGCACCTGTGGTTGGGTCTTCTGCAGGGTCTTCTGCAGGCTCTTCTGTCTTCTCAGTCTCTCCGCCAACATCAGGCCTCTCATCTTCCAGTTTCTCGTCCGTCTCTTCCTGGCTCTCTTCCTGATCCTCCCGGAGTTCTTCTGTCACTTCCTGGTCGTTCTTTCCCTCCATATAGTGAAAAAGGAACAACCCTCCAAAGCCGGCCAGCGCTGCCACGATCAGGACCAGGAGAACAATGATCAACGCCATATGCTTTTTTCTCCCCGGCCCTTCTTCCGGCAGATCGTCATATCCTGGCGCTCCCATATCTCCAAGCTCTCTTAAAGGGCAACCGCACTCTCCGCAGAATGTATCTTCCCGTTCAACCGGCGCTCCACATCGTGGACATCTCAGACTCATCTTCTCTCCCCCCTGCTCACTTGTTTCTTTCTATCAATTCAGCTTGGTTCCGCAGGAAGTGCAGAAGGATAAGTGCTCTGCCAGCACCTTCCCGCAATTGGGGCAGACCTTTGTGCCCGGCTGGGGGCCATGGTTCTCCGGCCCCGGAGCTGGCTCTTTCTTCAGCGGGGTGCCGCAAATGATACAGAATCCCTGTCCCGGATTGATCTCTGCCCCACAATTCGGGCAAGTTGGGCCCTTAGGCGGTTCCGGGATCGGGATCGGCTCCGGCTCTGGCTCTGACTCTGGAATTGGTTCCGGGATCGGTTCCGGTTCCGGTACTGGCTCTGGAACGGGTTCTGGGATCGGTTCCGGCGCAGGGGCTGTATGTTCAATCTTAGATCCACAATTTACGCAGAACGCCTGATCCGGCTCTACCGGCGCGCCGCAGTTGCTGCACACCTCTCCGCCCTGAGGCGGTTCCGGCGCAGGGGCTGGAGCCGGATGTTCAATCTTGGCTCCGCACACATTACAGAACATGGAGTCCTGCGCGATCTGCGCATGGCAGTTGGGGCAGAAGATCACGCCTTTTACCCGCTGGATCTGTCCCCGCAGATCTGCGATCTGTGTCTCCAGCTCATCCAGCCTGGCAATGATCCCGGATTCCTCCGGGTCTGCCTCCTCGCCACTCTCTTTCAGTTTTCTATAAGAAATCGCTCCCAGATCCGCCAGCACATCCTTCTTCTGCCCTTCCAGGTTCTTAAGCGCGCCGGAAAGCTTGGCGGAATCTGTCATCTCCCTGGTCTTCTGGATCGCTCCCTGTCCCAGGTTGGTAAGTTTTTTGTCGATATCATCCAAAAAAGCCATATCTATTTCCTCCTGAAATTTAATATATGTCTAATTTTATTCTTTTTTCTCTCTTTTGACAAGATTCAACTAGACAATCTGACGAAAATTTTACAAAAACTTCTTTCACACTGTCCTTTAGCTGGGCGTCCAGTCAAATCCCGCCGTCTCGTCGTGCAGGATCCCGCTGCTTTCTTCATAAGTAAGGATTCTCTCATCTCCGCCGTCCAGCGGGCTGAGCACATAGGTGGTCACTCCTCCCCCGCTAGGCTCTGCCGTGATCTGATAGGTATAAGTATGGCTCTCCCCTGTTCCGGACATCAGCTCCACGATCGTGGCAACCCCGGACTCTTCGATGGTCAGCCCTGTCCGCAGTCCGCCCACCGGCGCCACATAACTGTATTCCCCTACAGGAAACTCAAGTGCGGCCTCACCGGATCCGCCCGCCGTCTCATCCTGGCCGTCTGAAGACATTTCTGCCTCTTCGATACTCACGATCCGGTAGGCGCCCTGATCATTGGGTTTCAGCACCGCCTTCTTCTCCGTGGTCTCCTGCCCGCTCTCGCTGCTGCGGCTGTAGGTGTAATACACTTCCATGGAATCTTCGGTGTACTCTGCCCAGGTGATCGCGGCTTCGCTGACCCAACTGATGGTAGCCGGCGCAAAGACAATCTTGTCCTTCTCCACATTTACGCCGTATTCCTGCCCGTCGTCATCATTTTCCTCTGTAAACTGATAATCACTGAAAGAAGAAAACATCCGGTTGACATCCGCCAGGGAATATTGGGCACGCCAATTCGCGTCAGGCCCGTACTCCTCGATCACGCCCCCGCTCCGGCCGGAAGGCTCGCAAAGGTTATTCAAGATCTCCCGGGCTTCCTCCCGGGATAATCCCTGGGAAGGGATCTCCTGGGGACCGTAGGCAAGCACAAATTCCAGTTCTTCTCTGGTAAGATTCCCGGCGACCAGATTTGGATAATCTTCTGCCTTTACTTCCTGTGGGGTCTCTTCCTGCTCTGGTTCCTTTTGCTCCTGCTGCTTCGCTTCGCTCTGCTCTGGCTGTTCCTGGACCACCGCCGGTTCATTTACTGCATCCAGGATCTGGTAGACGCCATAGGCTCCCGCGCCTCCGGCCAGGCACACGCCTACCGCCACAGCCGCCACTTTCCCCAAAGTGGTGTGCAAGAATCCCGCTTTCACCGCACCTGCTGCTTTCGCTCCTGCCAGCCCTTTCCCGCCGGCAGAAACTTGCGCCGCGCCTGCTGCCTGGCCATGAGCCGCCGCCTGGGAAGCAGCCGCGCTCTGGCTGCTTCCCGCGGCGCTTTGACGGGATACGGCCCCAAATACACCCTGCGCCACCGACTTTCCGCCTGCCGCCAGGCTTCCCGCCTTGTCCAGGTATCCTGCCTGGGAGCGGAGCAGATAGAGAAACAGTGGCAGCGGAGCCACACTGTACAGCTTGTATCCCTTCTTCTGCAGTTCTTTTGCCTTTTTCTTCAGGTTCTGTCTTCCGTAGTTCAGCCGGGATTTGACGGTGTTCTCAGAGCACCCCAGGGTAGCTGCGATCTCCCGGATGGACGCGCCCTCGATATGGAAGAGAAGGATACACATCCTCTGCTCTTCCGACAGGGAGTCGATCATCTCCCGGACCAGCTCCTGAGTTTCCTGCCTTGTGTAGGAAAGCTCCGGCTGATTTTCAATGCTGTCATCCTCAATGCAGTATTCAAAATTCTCCCCTTCCTCCTCTGTCTCCATCTGGGAAAACAGCATGGGGTTTTTCTTAACCAGCATATTTTTGGCGGTATTGGCCACGATCCTTCCCAGCCATCCAGGGAAGGCTTCCGGTTCCGTCAGCATATCCAGCTTTGTAAATGCCCGGATGTAGGCTTCCTGCAGCACATCCTGGGCGGCCTCTTCATTTTTCATATACTGAAGGGCCAGATAATATTTACTCTTGTAAGTGGTTTCATAGAGAAACCCGTATCCTCTCTCATCCCCCTGCTTCGCAAGGGTTACTGCCTCTTTATAATCCACGTCTTTCCTCCTGCCTGTCGCGGCGGATTTTCCGCCGGACTCTTATTAAATTATAAGATGCGCGTTACATTCCGTCAATGTTTCCCAAGTTTCCCCATGGCCTTCAACCTCCGCCGCACGATCCGGCAAGTATTCCGCTTTCCCGCTTCATTTTCCGGGCTGGCTTCCATATCCTGGCGCACCAGACGGACAAACCACCGGATCACATTTTCATTTCCCCGGATCATAGCTAACGCCTCTGGTAATAATCCGGATTCCAGCTACTGTCGGCTGACTCTACGGTGATCATATTCTCGTCCGACGACAAAGTCACGATCAGCGGCTCGCAGGAACTGACCGCTCCGCCAAAGTCAAGGCTTATGCTGTTCTCATGTTCCGTCCAGGTTCCCACTTCCACATCTCCGTCCTCGTTGTATGCCGCCGTGCCGTCCTTTTCGATGGTGATCTCTACTTTGCTTCCACTTGTGGAGGTCCCTCCGTAGGTTCCTTCCCATTTGGGCCCTCCACAGGCACATAAAGCCGTCATTAAGGTGATCGCCACTGCTGCTCCTGATAACCGTTTCCAAATTTCCCCTGCTTTCATTTTCTTTTCTCCTTTTCTGTGGTTTTGTTAAGTACATTGGTTCTGCCCCTTTTCACAGACTAAGACAGGAGAAAAGAAGAAAAGGTTTTATGAAAATGAAATTTTTTTTGTAAATTTTAAAAACGCAGATGCGCAGGCCTCTCTTCCCGCACATCTGCGTCTCTTTATTGCTTCCTATTTCATAAGGATCCTCTGGAAGCTCTTCTTGCCTTTCTTCAGCACGATCCCCTCTCCGGCGAACTGCTCTTTCGTAAATTCCGCATGGATGTCAGTTACCTTCTCGCCGTCCGCGGATACGCCTCCCTGCTGCACTGCCCGGCGGGCCTCCGACTTGGAAGGCACCAGCCCGCTGCGCACCAGAAGAGTAAGGATGTCGATCTTTCCTTCTTCTAGATCCTGTTCCACAAGTTCGGTAGATGGCATATCTGCCGCCGCCCCCTGGGAGAACAGGGCTCTTGCCGCCTCCTGGGCTTTCTTTGCCTCTTCCTCGCCGTGTACCAGCTTGGTCAGCTCATAGGCCAGGATCTCCTTGGCAGTGTTCAGCTGGGCCCCTTCCCAGGAATCCATCTTGTCGATCTCCTCCAGGGGAAGGAAGGTCAGCATGCGGATACATTTCAGCACATCCGCGTCCGCTACATTTCTCCAGTACTGGTAGAACTCAAAGGGAGAGGTCTTCTCCGGATCCAGCCATACCGCGCCGCTCTGGGTCTTGCCCATCTTCTTGCCCTCGGAGTTGAGGAGCAGGGTGATGGTCATGGCGCAGGCGTTCTTGCCCAGCTTGCGCCGGATCAGCTCCGTGCCGCCCAGCATGTTGCTCCACTGGTCGTCGCCGCCAAACTGAAGGTTGCAGCCGTATTTCTGGAACAGCATATAGAAGTCATAGCTCTGCATGATCATGTAGTTAAACTCCAGGAAGCTTAAGCCCTTCTCCATCCGCTGCTTGTAGCACTCCGCCGTCAGCATCCGGTTGACGGAGAAATGAGGTCCCACCTCCCGCAGCAGTTCAATGTAGTTCAGGTCCAACAGCCAGTCCGCGTTGTTCACCATCAGGGCTTTCCCCTCGGAGAAATCAATGAACCGGCTCATCTGCTTCTTGAAGCACTCGCAGTTGTGCTGGATAGTCTCCGGCGTCATCATGGAGCGCATGTCCGTACGGCCGGAGGGGTCGCCAATATACCCGGTACCCCCGCCGATAAGGGCGATAGGCTTGTTGCCTGCGTCCTGAAGACGCTTCATCAGGCACAGCGCCATAAAGTGTCCTACATGCAGGCTGTCTGCCGTGGGGTCGAAACCGATATAAAAGGTGGCCTTCCCGCTGTTCACCAGCTCTCTTATCTCCTCCTCATCCGTCACCTGCGCGATCAGGCCTCTGGCCTGCAGTTCTTCATAGATTCCCATTGTTTTGTCTCCCTTCGTTTTCTCTATTTTTGAAATATTACAAATCCACATTCCGTGGGGTGGTCCAGCACGTAACCGTCTTTATATTTTCTGGCATACCAGACGATCAGAAGATCTCCTCCTGCACCCAGGATGTTCAGCATAGAAAGCCACAGCAAAGGAGTACTTCCTGTAACAAACGCCGCAAGATAAAAACCTCCGCCCAGAACAAAGCCCGGGAGCAGCGCTCCAAAAATATATTTGCCAGGCGTCAGCGGCTCCCCGCAGTGGCAGTAGGGCGTCAGCAATTCCCACATCACGCCGATATACATGCTCTTCCAGCCGTCTTTCGCCCCCAGGCACCAGCCTGCACCGTGGAGCAGTTCATGGATAAACGCTGTGACCAGAAAGACCAGGAACGTCGCCAGATAGTCCCGTCCCGCCAGCCAGACCGGCCCCCGGCCTGCCAGGATCCAGATCACCAGAGCCAGGATCACCAAAGGAAGTGAGGTCACCAAAACCATCACATTCGCTTTCACCATTGAGATTACTTCCGAGTGCTCCTGATAGCCCTCTTCCCGGAACTTACTCCGCTGGGCTTCATAGTTGTCCAGGATCTTCTGCTTCGTCTCGCTTACCTTTCTTTCCCCTGCCATCTTACCCTTCTCCTTTGTCAGGCTTTTCCCGCCAAACAAAAAACGTCCTTATCTTACGATAAGGACGAATCACTCCGTGGTACCACCTTGCTTCACCGGCAATTTCCCTATGCCGGCCTCATTCCGGCCGCCTCCTGGAGACAGCCCCGACGCAGTAACGCCCGTCATGCGGCGCAGCCTACTATCTTCAGAGAAACCCTCTCCTCCCAAATTCGGTGCGCGGCTCAAAGATGTATTCACAGCCAGTTCCTTCATGCGCCTCTCATCCGCCGGCAGCTTTCTGTATGGGTGTAAAGGTTGCTACTTGTTCTTGTCAAAGCCTTTGCTGTATCACTTGTCTGTGTGAAATCTTACCCTATTTACCCAGGTTTGTCAACCAGGTTATTAGGTGGGGACGTGGTATTTTCGAAAATACTACGTCCCAGATTGAAAATACCCTGTCCCTTTTTGAAAATATGGACAATGTACTTTCAGACATTCCTTATTTTCCGCCGAAAATCCACACCGGATCTGCTCTGGCAGTTCCATCTCAACTCCAAGGTTTTCTTTCGCAAAACCTACGGCTTCCTTCACTGCTGTAAAGCAATTCCGCTTACAGCAGCGAGGCCCTCCCAATTCAGCCAGAGCGTCCAGGGCCCGGGCCGTCATCTGATTGGACAATCTCCAGGACTTGCCTGTCAGAGGGGTGGCTTTCGTGACAATACTTACAAACATTCCCGTGCTGACCGCAGCGCCGCAGCAGCCCCACATTCCACAAGCCCCGCCCGGATACTTGCTCCCGCGGGAACGCATCTCCTCCAGTGCTTCTTTCAGATCGATCTGCCCACCGCAGTTGTGATAAGCCGTCAAAAGCGCCGCTCCTGCCATGATGTGATGTTCCGGCCCATGCATGTAGATATAAGGATCTTCCATTAATTTCTGCATGATCTCAATGGGGTTCCTGGAGGCCGTTGTTTCGCACTCCCGGAGGATTACCTCCACCCCCCGCTTCTCATGGCATTCATCACAGACAAAGTGGCCTTCCTCACAGCACGCGTTGCTCTCAAACTCCTTGTGGCAGAAGACACACTCCATTTTCTTCATTTTATCAAAATATCGGATCGGCTTGCCACATACCAGGCAGGCCCCTTCTCCTCGAATCATTCTTTTTTCCTCCGTTTTTCAAAAAGGGACAGGGTATTTTCAATCTGGGACGTGGTATTTTTAAAAATACCACGTCCCCAATTAAATCTCTAATTGAATCCCATCCTTAAATACTGCCTTCAGTTCCAGGTTCTCGTCCAGCAGCACCAGGTCTGCTTTCTTCCCTGGTGTGATAGAACCGTACTGATCATAAATCCCCAGGCTTTTCGCCGGGTTCATGGTAGTGCAGGCCACTGCGATCTCCAGCGGGATCTGCATTTCCTTCACTGCGGTCCGCATGCAGTCCATCAGATTTGTCACAGAACCGGCCAGGGCTCCATCGGAGACCAGCGTGGCCCGGTTCCCCGCAACCGCCACATCCAGACCGCCCAGGGTATACTGTCCGTCCGGCATGCCGGTGGCCCGCATACTGTCGCTGATCAGGATCATCCGGTCTGCCCCCAGCATCTGGAATGTAGCCCGGACTGCCGCCGGATGAATATGCACCCCGTCGCAGATGATCTCGGCATCCACCTGGGGATTGTCCGCCACCGCGCCTACCACTCCCGGCGCCCGATGGGTAAAGGGCGGCATGGCGTTATATAAATGGACCGCATGGCTCGCTCCTGCCTGGAAAGCCGCCATTGCGCTGTCATAGTCTGCATTGGTGTGAGCCAGGGAAATCTGTACGTCGCCCTTCATCTCCCGGATAAAATCTACCGCTTCCGGATTGCATTCCGGCGCAATCCCCACGAATTTTACCAGGCCTTCCGACGCTTCCAGGAATCTGCGGCAGACTTTTGCGTCACAGTGGATAATATTCCTGGCGTCCTGCGCTCCCTTCTTCGCTTCACTGATAAACGGCCCCTCCATGTTGATCCCTACCAGGTCCGCGCCCTCGTGAGGTGTCCGCCGGTACTCGGCCGCAGTTGCCAGGATCCGTTCCAGTTCCTCCACCGGCAGCGTCATCGTCGCCGGCGCGATTGCCGTAACTCCCACAGAGGCCTCATATTTCGCGATCTCCTGGATCGCCTCCAGATTTCCGTCACAGAAATCATAGCCCTTACATCCGTGAAAATGCAGATCAATAAGCCCCGGGATCGCATAACAGCCTTCGCCGTCCAGCTCTATCCCGTCCCCGGCACTTCCATTTTCCGCAAATCTGCCTTTCTCGATCCGGATCTCACCCTTTTCAAATCTCTTATCTTCTGTATATACTTTTACGTTTTTAAGGATCATAGCCTTCTCCTCCCCGACCTGTCTTCGTCGTCAAAAATCACTTCTCTGACACATTATAGTATATCCTGATCGTCTGCGCAATCATTTGGGTACACCCTTTCGCGCATTTTGGTACAGGGCAATCTGCAATTTAGGACGTAGCCTTTTTACATTTTGCTACGTCCTGAATGAAAAAAATCTTCCCATCTGCCGATGAAATTGTTATACTTAAAGACAGAAGTTTTTCTATAATTGTCTATGAAAAGAGGGAAAATGTATGATTATCTGTAAAGCAAAAGATTATTCTGAATTAAGCCGGAAAGCGGCAAACATCATCGCGTCTCAGATCCTGATGAAGCCCAACTGTGTCCTGGGTCTTGCCACAGGCTCTTCTCCGGTAGGCACCTACAAGGAGCTGATCCAGTGGTATGAGCGGGGAGATCTGGATTTCTCCGGGATCACCAGTATCAATCTGGACGAGTACCGCGGCTTAAGCGGGGACAACGATCAGAGCTACCGGTATTTTATGAACACCAATCTTTTTGACCATGTAAATATCGACAAAGCTCGCACCAATGTGCCGGACGGACTGGAACCGGACGCTGCCAAAGCCTGCAGCGATTATGACCAGATCATCGAAAATGCCGGCGGTATCGACCTGCAGCTCCTGGGCCTTGGCCATAACGGACATATCGGCTTCAACGAGCCGGCAGACGCATTCGCCTGCGGCACTCAGTGTGTGGATCTGACGGAAAGCACCATCAATGCCAACAAGCGTTTCTTCGCTTCTGAAGACGATGTTCCGCGCCAGGCCTATACCATGGGTATCGGAAGCATTATGAAAGCAAGAAAGATCCTGGTAGTGGTCAGCGGCGAAGACAAGGCCGAGATCTTGAAGAAGGTTGTCTGCGGACCCATCACCCCACAGGTACCGGCTTCTGTCCTGCAGCTCCATCCAGATGTAACCATCGTGGCAGATGAAGCAGCTCTCTCAAAAATGTAAATATAGGTTTGTCGTGTACTTTGTCGAGAGGCGGGGACGGTTGATTGCTCCGAGGCTGACGCTTAACCTCCGCAATCATCCGGCCCCCGCCTAATCGCCAACTGTCCCGACAAAGGCCTGATAAATGTTAGTCGGCCTGCGGCCGAAAAAAAGACAGACAGAGCTTTGTGGATGTTCTGACAGAACTAGAATACACAGAAAACGGAGTCAGCCCCTGCAGCAAATCCGTATTGGAGCGTTAGAATCCGTTACAGAAGAACACAGAAGATCTCATGGGAAGATTTGACTTCCAGTCAAATCTGAAAAGAGCCTGAGCAGGGAAATCATCAGATTTCCCTGCGAATTGCTCTGGTCATGAAATCTTCTGTGTTTTGATGTTAAGGATTCTTCGCGAACAGTTTCAGATTCGCTGCAGAGGCTGACTCCGTTTTCGTGCGTTTGATCACTGTCGTATCATCCCTACAAACCTATATTTCTACATCTCAAACAGCGACAGCTGATTGGACTCCGGCAGCCCCGTAAGAAGTCCCAGCTCTGCCATGTAATCGATCACTGTTTTGCTGGCCTTAGTCCGCTGGCGGAAGTCATCCCTGGAGAGATACAGGCCGTCTTTGGACGCTTCTTCCACCGCCTCTGCCGCTTTGTCTCCCATGCCGTCGATACTGGACAGAGGCGGCATCAGTTTTCCGTCGATGATCTGGAACTTGGTGGCCCTGGCCCGGTAAATATCCAGAGGCAGAAACTCCAGCCCCCGGGCATACATTTCCTGTACGATATGCATATCCTTCATGGTGTCCTGTTCCTTCTTGCTCAGGGAATCCGAGCGCCGGTTATAATCATCGATATAATACTGCAGCTTCTCCTTCCCCTGGCACATGATCTCATAGGAGAAGGCGTCCGCCCGGATGCCAAAATACGCCGCATAGTAGGCCAGCGGATAATTGATCTTACAGTAGGCGATTCGGTAGGCCATCATTACATAGGCCGCCGCATGGGCCTTGGGGAACATATACTTGATCTTCTCGCAGGAACCGATGTACCACTCCGGCACCCCGTGTTCCGTCATATCTTTCTTGAACTCCGGCCACTCTTTACATTTTCCCTTGGCGACTGCGCCTTTTCTTACCCGCTCCATGATGGTGAAGGACTCCTCGCTGTCCAGGCCTTTATTGATAAGATAAGTCATAATATCGTCACGGGTACAGATAGCTGTGGAAATGGTGGCCGTACCGCTGCGGATCAGATCCTGGGCATTGTTAAGCCACACATCTGTCCCGTGGGATAATCCGGAGATCCGGATCAGGTCCGACAAGGTCTGGGGCTTGGTGTCCACCACCATCTGGATAACGAAATCCGTCCCAAACTCCGGGATCCCAAGGCATCCCACCGGGCAGCCCCCGATATCCTCCGGCCGGATCCCCAGCACTTCCGTGCCGTGAAACAATTCCATCACCCCCGGATCGTCCAGCGGGATCTTGGTAGCGTCAAACCGATTGTCCGTCTCATTGTATTCATTGTCCATGGCCGGCGAACTGATATAGCTCTCCAGGGCTTTGATCATGGTAGGATCATCATGGCCCAGGATGTCCAGCTTCAACAAGTTGTGGTCGATGGAGTGATAGTCAAAATGGGTGGTGATGATATCCGTACTGATATCATTTGCCGGATGCTGCACCGGCGTAAAGGAGTTAATATCCTCCCCGTGAGGCAGGACAATGATGCCTCCCGGGTGCTGGCCGGTACTGCGGCGGATGCCGGTACACCCCTGCACGATCCGGTCGATCTCGCAGTTCCGTTTGCGCTGCCCCCGCTCCTCGTAATAGTTCTTCACATAGCCAAATGCGGTCTTATCCGCCAGAGTGGCGATGGTCCCCGCCCGGAAGGTCTGGCCGGTGCCAAAGATCACTTCCGTATATTTGTGGGCGCTGCTCTGGTAATCCCCGGAGAAATTAAGGTCGATATCCGGCTCCTTGTTCCCTTTAAATCCAAGGAAAGTCTCGAAGGGAATGTCAAACCCGTCTTTTGCCAGCATTTCCCCGCATACCGGGCACTTTTTGTCCGGCATATCCCAGCCGCAACCGCCGGCGTATGCTTTTACTTCCTCTGACTCAAAATCACTGTAATGGCAGTTTGGGCAGTAATAATGAGGGCTTAAGGGATTCACCTCCGTGATCCCAGCCATGGTAGCCACAAAGGAAGACCCGACCGATCCACGGGATCCCACCAGATAGCCGTCCTCGTTGGATTTCCACACCAGCTTCTGGGCAATGATGTACATAACCGCGAACCCATTAGAGATAATGGAGTTCAGTTCCCGCTCCAGCCGCTCCGTCACCACTTCCGGCAGGGGATCTCCATACATGGCATGAGCCTTCGCGTAGCAGATGTCCCGCAGCTCCTGATCTGAATTCTCGATCACCGGCGGACATTTATCCGGGCGCACCGGCGAGATCCGCTCGATCATATCCGCGATCTTATTGGGATTCTCGATCACCACCTCCCGGGCCTTGGCAGACCCCAGATACTCAAATTCCTCCAGCATCTCATCGGTAGTATGAAGATAAAGGGGCGCCTGCTCGTCCGCGTCGGTAAATCCTTTCCCCGCCATGATGATCCTTCGGTACACCTCGTCGCCGGGATCCAGGAAATGCACATCGCAGGTGGCTGCCACCGGCTTGCCAAACTGCTCGCCCAGCCGGACAATCCGCCGGTTGATCTCCCGCAGATCCTCCTCGCTTCGCACATTTTCCACCCGGTCGCTTCCGATCATAAACCGGTTATTCCCCAGGGGCTGGATCTCCAGATAATCATAGAAATTCACGATCCTGGCGATCCTCTCCTCTGAACGGTCGTTTAAAATGGCCTGGTAGAGTTCTCCCGCCTCGCAGGCGCTTCCAACAATCAGCCCTTCCCGGTATCTGGCCAGCTCGCTTTTGGGAATTCTGGGATGTCTCCCAAAATATTCCAGGTGGGATTTGGAGATCAGAGTGTAAAGGTTTACCCGCCCGGTCTCGTTTTTCGCCAAAATGATCACATGATAGGAAGGAAGCTTGCGCACCATATCCTTGCTCTGCGCGCCAAAATGATTGAGATGGGCAAGGTCATGGATCCCCTTTTCCTCCAGCATTTCCAGGAAGCGGACGAAAATCTCTGCCGTGGCCCCCGCGTCGTCCACTGCCCGGTGATGATTCTCCAGGGAGATATGGAGGGCGCCTGCCACCACGTTTAACTTATATTTGGACAGAGTGGGAAGCAGGATCCTGGCCATGGCCACCGTATCCACAGAGGTGAAATCCGGTATGATATCCTGATACCTGCAGTTTTGCTCAATGAATCCCACATCAAAGCTGGCATTGTGAGCCACCAGCGCCGCCTCTCCGATAAATTCCAGGAATTGAGGCAGCACCGTCTCGATCCCCGGCGCATCCATCACCATCTGATCAGTGATGCCGGTCAACTGAGTAATACGGAAGGGAATGGGCACGCCCGGATTAACAAAGGTGCTGAACCGGTCTGTGATCTTGCCGCCTTCCACCTTCACCGCGCCGATCTCAATAATCTTGTCCTTGATGGCGCTGAATCCTGTAGTCTCCAGGTCGAAGACCACATAGGTCCCGTCCAGGGACTGGCCCTTCTCATTGACCGCCACATCCTGGAGATCGTCCACCAGGTAGCCTTCTACCCCGTAAATGACCTTAAAGGGATCGTCTTTATCTAAGCCCTCAATATAGTGATTGGCGTCCGGAAATGCCTGCACCACCCCATGATCCGTAATGGCGATGGCTTTATGGCCCCAGTCATGGGCCCTTCTCACAATATCCTTTACCTCAGAAACTCCGTCCATGTCGCTCATCTTGGTGTGACAGTGGAGTTCCACCCTCTTCTCCGGCGCCGTGTCCTTCCGGGACTCGGTAAAATCCGGGATCTTACGGATACCGGTCACCGATCCAATGGTCAGCTCCCCGTCGAATTTATCGATGGTGGTCACGCCTTTCAGCTTGATAAAAGCTCCGGGACGGATCTCCGCCAGAATATCCGCCAGCTGATCGTTGCGGACGAACATCTTCACCATAATGGTATCGGTAAAATCCGTCACCGCAAACATGACGATGGTCTTCTCATTGCGGATCTCCCGGGTCTCAAACTTGATGATCTTGCCCCGCAGGGTGATCTCTCCCATCTCCGATACCACCTGGACCAGTTCAATGGGCTCGTCGTCAAAGAAACGTCCGTAGATCTGGTTTGGATCATCGCTTTTGCCCCAGGTTGTTCCGGATTTCCGCTCTCCGTTCTCACGGCGTCTGTATCCATTTCTCCCGCCCCGCTCTGCCAGTTTGGAAGCAGGTTTGGCAGGCTTTTCTTCCCCTGCCTTTTCCTCCCGGGCCGCCTCTGTCTCCTCCAGGATGGCTTCCACCTCCTGACGCAGCTTTTCCTCATTGTACTTCAGCCGGCTCTCCGCCTTCCTCTCATAGAGCACCCGGACTTCCACCGGACAGCCAAACCGCTCCCGGTAGACTTCTTCCAGATATGCGCACAGAGACTCCTTCTTCCCCTGTGCCACGATAGAATCCTCCAGCTTCAGGCAGAGAATATTCCCGTCAGAAAAGGAAATGTCCGCATTCTGCAGCATGTTCCGCTCCACCACGCTGATCCGGTCCAGCTCCTCCAGGAAGCTTTCATAGTATTCACTCATAATATTTTCCGGAGTATACTGGGCGGAAAGCGAAAACTCCTCCTCCACCCGGATCTGGATCCTGGCACGGCCAAAGAGCTGCTCTTTCAGCAGCTCTTCCAGTTCGTAGATGCGGGATTTCCGGATCAGATGTCCACTGCGGATCTGCACCCGGATGTAATCTCTCCTTTTGTTGGTCGCCACCTTGCACACATCCACGCCGTGAAACAGAAGTTCCAGCTCTTCATTCACTTTTAAAGTCGGAAATACTTCAAAAAACTTCTTACTCATTCCAGTGCAGCAGCTCCTGTCTCAATGTCTCCAGCAACTCGTCTTCCTTAACCTTTTTCACAACCTGGCCTTTCTTGATCAGGAGGCCTTCCCCGATACCTCCGGCGATGCCGATATCCGCCTCTTTGGCTTCCCCTGGTCCGTTTACCACGCAGCCCATCACTGCCACCTTCAGATCCAGGGGGATATCCGCCACCATTGCTTCCACCTGGTTGGCAAGGCCGATCAGATCGATCTTGGTCCGTCCACAGGTCGGACAGGAGACTACTTCGATCCCGCCTTTGCGAAGGCCCAGGGTCTTAAGGATCAGCTTGGCAGACTTGATCTC
This sequence comes from Massilistercora timonensis, assembly GCF_900312975.1. Classification (NCBI taxonomy): domain Bacteria; kingdom Bacillati; phylum Bacillota; class Clostridia; order Eubacteriales; genus Massilistercora; species Massilistercora timonensis. The sequence continues at coordinate 788,716 of NZ_LT990039.1, forward strand.
TTCCCTGGGATCGCCGGTAAGGGATACCCGAATGGTATCGCCGATGCCCTGGCGCAGGATCAGGCCAAGGCCGATGGAAGACTTAATGTTGCCCGCCAGAAGCGTCCCGGACTCTGTGATACCCACATGCAGCGGATAAGGGCATTCCTGTGCCACCAGTTCATGGGCCTCCACGCACATCAGCACATCGGAAGACTTGATACTCACCACCAGGTTATCATAGCCCATATCCTCGATCATATGTACCTTCTCCATGGCGCTCTGGGCCAGGCCTTTTGCTGTAACGCCTCCGTATTTCTCTACCAGCGGCTTCTCCAGGGAACCACTGTTGACGCCCACCCGGATAGGAATGCCTGCGGCTTTGGCCTCGCCCACCACCGCCTGCACCCGGTCCCGGTCTCCGATATTCCCCGGGTTGATCCGGATCTTGTCCGCGCCGTGCCGGATGGCCGCGATAGCCAGCCGGTAATCAAAATGGATATCCGCCACCAGCGGGATATGGATCTGTTTCTTGATCTTCTCCAGCGCCTCCGCCGCCTCCATGGTAGGCACCGCGCATCGGATAATCTCGCACCCCGTCTGCTCCAGTCCAAGAATCTGGGCAACTGTAGCCTCCACATCCTCTGTACGGGTATTGGTCATTGACTGGATAGCCACCGGGCTGCCTCCACCAATGGTCACTGTGCCGATCCGGATCTTCTTCGTCTGCTCCCTGCGTATCATAATCGTTCCTCCCACATCTGATATAAAGAGCCCTCTACCTGTCACCATACCAGCCGGTGATAAATAGAGGGCAGTTCCTTCCTTCGCTTCTTACTGTTTGATCAAAATGATCTGGTCCCCATACTCCCGTTCAGACAGGGTAAGGGTATCCTGATCCACGCTGTAGTCAAAGCTGTCGTCCAGGGACTCTGCCGCTGCTTCCATACTCTCCTGCGTCAGATTTCCATCCGACTCTTCCACCGCGTCCCGGATCGCCTGAAGATCTTTTTCAATGGTAACGGTCTTCGCGTCCCGGTCTATGGTATACTTCATCGGCACCTGGATCACCTGTCCGGTCTCTGCCTCTGAAACGGTGACAGACGCGGTCCCGTCCGGCTCCACGCTCAGACTGATCTTCCCGTTCTCGTCCTCCCAGCTGCCTTCCAGCGGGTTTGTCGTAAATAATTTCGTAAGCAGAAATATCACGACCAGGACTATCAGGACAGAAGAAACCAGAAGCGCTATCCTCCACAGCCGGCTTCTTTTTACCTCGTCATTTTTCGCTACGATCATTGTTCCTGTTCCTCCTTAAGTCAGTGGTTTTCTGTCTTCACATAAATTATAGGTGGTTTCAAAGATGGTGTCAACGAGATCATCTCTGTAACTCTTCAATCTCAGACGGTTCCGGCATGGAGCGGATGGCGCCTTTTTTCATGGTGATCAGCGCAGCGCCTGCATTGGCATAGGAAAGGATTGCGCCCAGGCTTTCTTCTGTAAGTCCCTCCAGGCCGTATTTCAGCAGGCCGTGGATAGCGCACCCGCAGAAAGTATCCCCGGCTCCGGTGGTCTCGATGGCTTTCACCTGATATCCTTTTCTTTCCACCCGCAGATCTTTATAATAGGCCCTGCTGCCTTCTTTTCCCATAGTCAGGAAGATCACAGGAATCTGATAAGTCTCCTGAAGGAAACGGATCCCCTCGTCATAATCTTCTTTCCCCGTCACAAACAGGATCTCATTGTCGGAGATCTTCAGCATATCACAGTAACGGAATCCGTACTCCATCATCTCTTTGGCTTCCTCCAGGGAATTCCAGAGAGGTGGTCTTAAGTTAGGATCGAAGGTGATCAGGCACCCTGCCTCCTTCGCAGCCTCCAAAGCCTTTTTGGTAGCTGTTCTTATCGGCTCGTCAGTCATGGACAGCGTCCCAAAATGAAACACTTTTGAACTGCGGATCAGGTCATAGTCCACCTCATCCTCCGCCAGCATCATATCTGCCCCCGGATTCCGATAAAAGGAGAATTCCCGGTCTCCGTCCGGGAAGGTATGGACAAAAGCCAGGGTTGTATGGATCTTCTCATCCAGCAGAAGCCCTCTGGCGTCGATCCCTATCTCTTCAATGGTATCTTTCAGAAGCTGCCCGAACTGATCCTTTCCCACCTTGCCGATAAACGCTGTCTTTCTTCCCAGCTTATTCAGCATGGCAAGCACGTTGCAGGGCGCTCCTCCGGGGCAGGCCTCAAAAAGGCTGTTCCCCTGCTCACTCTTCCCGTTCATGGGAAAATCGATCAGAAGCTCTCCCAGCGCCGTTACATCATATTTCTTCTCCATACGTTCTCCTCCTTCTCTTTTATTCATCCCCAAGTTTTGAGGCAATAAACCAGCCGATGGCAAAAGTCACCGCACCGGTCACAATAGCAATAACCGAAAAACCACTCCAGTCCGTCTTCAGAAGGATGGCTATCGGCGAAGCCAGGATCAGTCCCAGGATCGCCCAGTAAGCATGGGTCTCGGCTCTCTGGAAGATAAACTCGATGATCTTGGCGATCAGGAAGATCCCGATCACCACCCCGATGCCAAAAGGAACCAGGATCAGCATATTCTCTATCAGCACCGGCATATCCAGAGACAATGCCGCCTCCACAAAATCATTGATGCTCTCCAGGATCGTATTGTAGTAACCCAGCACCATCAGCATCATAGAACCACTGACCCCCGGCACTACCATGGTAGCCGCGGCGATGATCCCAACTACCAGAAGCTTGATCACATTGAGAAGACTGAAGCTTACGTCCGCTGCCGCCCCTTCCGTTTCTCCCATAAGCGCCATGGCGATGACAATAAGGAAAAACACCAGAAAAGCTGCGATCATTCCCGGTTTTACCGCCTTTCCCTTTACATGGGTAAAGATAAAGGGAACGCTTCCCGCAATCAGACCGCAGAACAGCAGATTGGTCTGGATGGGAAACATGGCAAAACAAAATTCCAGGATCCTGGCCGCAACGATAATGGCCACCGCGATCCCCACAAAAATAGGAAACATGAACCGGACGCTTTCCTTGAACTCCTTGCGCAGGTGGGTGATGGCATGGATCAGTTTGTCATAGATCCCCATGGCCACCATCATGGTCCCTCCGCTGACTCCCGGAATGATATTGGCGATTCCGATCACAAGCCCCTGAAGCAATTTCTTCAGCATGGTTAAAAACTCTCCTTTACTTCTTCATATAGTTTCGCAAAAATTCAAACAAGATCTCCATCTCTTCCTCCGTACCGATGGTGACCCGCAGGTAATCCTCGATCCGGGGACTTCCCCAGAAACGCACATAGATCCCTTCTTCTTTCAGCGCCTGGAACAATTCCTCTCCGGAATACTCCGGATGGGTAACGAAAAGGAAGTTTGCCTTAGAGTCCAGACAGTGGAATCCCAGCCTGGCAAATTCTTCTTTCGCCCGCTCCCGGGTCCTGACGATCTTCCGGAGGTTCTCCTCAAAATACTCCCGGTCCTCAAGCGCCGCCGACCCACATGCGATAGACACCTGGTTCATAGTATAAGAGTTAAAGGAAAACTTGGCGTCCAGAAGATATTTGATAAGCGCCGGGCTGGCAATGGCATACCCGATGCGCATCCCCGCCATGGAACGGGCCTTGGAGAAGGTCTGGGTCACGATCAGGTTGTCGTAACGGTCCAGAAGTTCCAGGGCGGACCGGCCTCCAAAGTCAATATAAGCCTCGTCCACGATCACGATCACATCCCGGTTGTGGTTCAGGATCTCTTCCACGGTATCCAATTCCTCATAGATCCCGGTGGGAGCATTGGGGTTTGGGAAAATGATCCCTCCATTCTCCCCGTAGTAATCCTCCTTCACCAGCCGGAAATCCGCATCCAGCGGCTTGCACTCATAGGGGATCCGGTAGAGATCCGCCCAGACCTTATAGAAGGAATAAGTGATGTCCGGGAAGAAGATGGGCTTCTCTGAATTAAAGAAAGTCAGAAAGCACATGGACAGCACGTCGTCAGAGCCAACCCCCACGAACACCTGATCCTCCCCTACACCGTACCAGTCCGCCAGATGACGCACCAGTTCCCGGCAGTCCGGGTCCGGATAGAGCCGCTGCCGGTCTGTGTCCAGTTCCTGAAGGGCTTTTTTCACCCCCGGCGCCGGCGGGTAAGGATTCTCATTAGTATTCAGCTTCACCACCGGGCGCCTGGGCTGCTCTCCCGGAACATAAGGCTGTACTTTCCGTATATTTTTCTCAAATGCTTTCATCTAAAAATACTCCTTGGCCAGCTCCCGGAATTTGGGCAGGGAGTTCACGATGGTCTCATAGGATACGCAGTAGGCAATGCGCACATAGCCGGGACATGCAAAGGAACTTCCCGGTACCAGCAGGATGTTGTACTTCTTCGCAGCGGCGCAGAATTCCTTCTCATCCGCCACCGGGGACTTCACAAAGAGATAGAAGGCTCCCTCCGGCTTGATACAGGTGAAGCCGCATTCCTTCAGCCCGTTGTAGAGGGTCTCCCGGTTCCGGTCATAGTAGGAGATATCCGTCTTCTCATGGATGCATTTGGCCACTACCTTCTGCTGCAGGGTTGGAGCGTTGACAAACCCAAGGATCCTGGTCGCCACGTTGGCCGCCGTCAGAAGATCCCCGCTGTCCTTAACCTCGTCCGGGATCACCAGATAACCGATCCGCTCTCCCGGAAGAGACAGGGATTTGCTGTAAGAATATCCCACGATAGTATTGGCATAATATTTAGTCAGGTAGGGAACCTCCACCCCATCGTAGACCAGTTCCCGGTAAGGCTCGTCCGAGATCAGATAGATCTCTGTGCCGTACTCTTCCTGCTTTTGCTCCATGATCGCCGCCAGCTTCTTAATGGTCTCCTCCGAGTAGACCACGCCGGTAGGGTTGTTGGGCGTATTGACGATCACCGCCTTGGTTTTAGGCGTGATCTTTTTCTCAAATTCATCAAGTTTAGGCTGGAAGGTCTCCGTATCCGGGGAGATCTCTACCAGAACGCCGTCGTAGTTGCTGGTATAAGCCCGGTACTCTCCGAAATACGGGGCAAAGGTGATCACCTCGTCCCCCCGATTGATCAGGCTCTTCAGGATCACGTTCAGGCCGCCGGCCGCGCCCACGGTCATGATGATATTTTTGCCTTCAAACTTTGTGCCAAAACGCTGATTCAGAGAATCCGCCACCGTCTGACGCACATCCGCGTATCCGCTGTTGCTGTTGGTGTAACCGTGAAGCACCAGGGGGTCTTCCCCTTCCACCAGGTCCAGGATCGCCTGCTTCACCGACTCCGGCGCCGGCACATTGGGGTTTCCCAGACTGAAATCAAACACATTCTCCGCCCCGTAGATCCCCGCCAGGCGGTTGCCTTCCTCAAACATCGCCCGGATGGCGGAACTGTTGGCCACAAGGCCTTTCATTTTCTCTGCTATCATCGCTTATCTCTCCTTTTCTGTAACCATTCCTTTTTCTACCATAAATACCGGCCGGTAGGAAAGCTTGGCTTTGCGCAGGCCTTCCGACCCTGTGTCTTCCTCCCGGTTGATATATTGATATCCCGCGCAGGCGTGCTCCGCGAACTGCTGGTTGATCATGGGGTAAGCCCCCGGAACCTCCGCGAACGCCTTCTCGATATGGACCACAAAGGTGTCGGAACAGATCGGCTCCCCTATGGTAAAGGCTACGATCTTTCCTCCTGCTCTGAGAAGCCCTCCCGTTAGCTCCAGCTCTTCAAACAATCGCAGAGCGTTGAGGGTCACGCACATCTCCGCGTTCTTCTCATCATCGTCGTTGCAGCCGTTCTCATTACGCCACTTCAGAGCCATCTGGAAACACTCTTCCAGATTTTCCTTCCGGATGGACTCATAACTCCAGTCGTCTCCATAGATATTCTTGAATTTATTGATATGGTTCCGCTTGCCGTGCAGCTTCTTCCCCGCCAGGGTGATCAGCTTCTCCGACTCATACACATAGTCCGCCTGATCCCGGTCGTACTCGATCTGAAACCGTCCCGGATACCAGCGCTCCAGCCGTTCAAAATCTGCCGGCGTCACGTTATACATACTGAAGGGAAAACCGTTCCTCTCACTGAATTCCATCATCTGCTCCAGGGCCTTTTGCACCGCTTCATCCTCCCCGGCCGGGAAGGCATAGGACAGATGATCCTCATTCTGGCTCTTGAAGACCAGAGCCCCTTCGATCACCGCCCACTTCACCGGATACTGCCGGGACCAGAGATACACGTTAACAAAGGTCCGCTCACAGCTTCTGCTGGTGTGGTGCTTAAAATAATGGGAAATGATCTCTTTATCTTCTAGTTCTGCCTTCTTAAACTGACTGTCTTCCATAAAGTCCCTTTCTTGTGATTCCTGCATTTACTTGTAATTGCACGTGTTTTAGTATAGCATTTTCTTCAAAATCTTACAAGCCGTGCCTCCAATTGTAAACTTTATTTTTTATTTTAGTTTACAATCAAAGATGGTTATGATATAGTAATGCCCAGCAAAGGAGGAAACCTGCGTATGAACCATTCTGCCACTGATCTTGTCTACATGGCCCTTGGGGCTGTGCTCATCGCCCTGTGTTCCTGGATCACCGTCCCGGCGGCGGTCCCCTTCACCATGCAGACCTTCGCGGTATTCTTCATCCTTTCCGCCCTGGGCGGTAAACAGGGTACGGTCACCATCCTGGTCTATATCGCCCTGGGGGCGGTCGGCGTCCCGGTATTCTCCCAGTTTGGCGCCGGTCCGGGCGTACTCCTTGGCAATACCGGCGGCTACATCCTTGGCTTTCTTGCCATGGGACTTACCTATTGGGGGATCACCGTCCTTCTTGGAGATACAAGAAAGATCCGGTTCCTGGGCCTCCTCCTGGGGCTGGCGGTTCTTTATGCCTTTGGCACCGCCTGGTTCCTTCTCCTCTACACCAGAACTCAGGGAAGTATCGGGATCCTCCCGGTTCTTGGCTGGTGTGTCTTCCCCTTTGTGATCCCGGATCTTGTGAAGCTGGGGCTTGCCCTGGCTCTGGAGCGACGGCTGGGGAAGATCCTTTCTCTTCAATGATTGTAATAAAAACGCCGGCAGTCTTTTGAAACTGCCGACATTTTACTTTCTCTATTCGTTTTCATTCATATTCGCCAGCTTCGCCGCCTGATCCGCCGCGGTCAGGCTGTCGATGATCTCATCCAGATCCCCGTTCAGCACGGAATCCAGCTTGTGCAGAGTCAGCTTGATCCGATGGTCCGTCACTCTTCCCTGGGGGAAGTTGTAGGTACGGATCTTCTCAGAACGGTCTCCCGTTCCGATCTGGCTTCTTCTGGCCTCCGCCTCGGACGCCTGCTTCTTCTCCATCTCCAGGTCGTAAAGTTTGGAACGCAAAAGCTTGAACGCCTTCTCCTTATTCTGGAGCTGGGACTTCTCTGTCTGGCTGTAGATCACGATCCCGGTGGGATAATGGGTCAGACGAACCGCAGAGTCCGTGGTGTTTACACACTGGCCTCCGTTTCCGGAAGCACGCATCACGTCGATCCGGATATCCTTCTCGTCGATCACTACATCCACGTCTTCCGCCTCCGGCATGATGGCAACCGTTATGGTGGAAGTATGGATACGCCCGCCGCTCTCCGTCTCCGGCACCCGCTGTACCCGGTGGACGCCGCTCTCATATTTCAGACGTGAGTAAGCTCCCTGTCCGGTGATCATAAATACACATTCCTTGAATCCGCCGATGCCGTTCTCATTGAGGGAGATCATCTCCACCTTCCAGCGGCGGCCCTCTGCGTAGTGCAGGTACATCCGGTAGATCTCTGCCGCGAAGAGGGCAGCCTCATCGCCGCCGGCTCCGGCCCGGATCTCCACCATAACATTCTTATCGTCATTGGGGTCCTTGGGAAGAAGGAGGATCTTCAGTTCATGCTCCAGCTCTTCCACCCTGGCCTTGGCCTCATTCAGTTCTTCCTTGGCCAGCTCCCGCATCTCCTCGTCGGACTCTTCCTCCAGCATGTCCAGGCTGTCCTGGATGGCCTGTTTGCTGGCTTTATACTCCTTGTAAGCTTCCACGATCGGAGTCAGATCATTCTGCTCCTTCATAAGCTTCCGGAACCGCTCCTGGTCATTGGCCACATCCGGCTCCTGAAGTTCGCTCAGGATCTCATCCAGACGGATGAGCAGATCTTCCAGTTTATCAAACATCTCTTGTTTCCTCCTCTATTTTCCATATCGTCCCCGCACAACGCGGTCATTTCCCGACAGATCCTTCTTCACTTTCACTTCCCTGTACCCGGCCACCTCAAGAAGGGTACTCACCGCCTCTCCCTGATCCCAGCCGATCTCCAGCATAAGGTAAGCCCCGTCTCTTAAATACTTTCCCGCTTCCGCCGCGATCCTGCGGTAGAAGTAAAGGCCGTCCTCGTGGCCGTCAAGGGCCAGCGCCGGATCGTGGAGCCTTACCTCCTCCTGAAGGCCCGAAAGCTCACCGGAGGGAATATAAGGCGGGTTGGATACCAGAAGATCAAAGGGGCCTTCCAGATTCTCAAAAAGATCTCCCCGGACCCAGGCAACCCGGTCTTCCGGGATCTCAAGCCGTCTTCCGTTTTCTTCCGCCACCTTCAGGGCTTCCCGGGAGATATCCGTCCCGGTTCCTTTCAGTCCGGCTATCCCCCGCTTCTCTCCCAGTTTCAGGAGGCTTAAGAGGATACATCCGGATCCGGTGCACAGATCCAGAATCTTCATCTTTGGCTTCAGTACCCCAAGCGCTTCTTCCACAAGGGTCTCCGTATCCTGGCGGGGAATCAGCACATGCTTATCCACCTGGAAGGAGAACCCCATAAATTCCTGTTCTCCGGTGATATGCTGCAGCGGGATCCTCTCCGCCCTCTGGCGGATCGCATTCCGGTACCGGAGGATTTCCTCTTCCTCCACCCTGGCATCCGGATTCCCGTAATACCGGGCTTTGGATATCCCTGTGACAAATTCCAGCAGATACCAGGCGTCCCGGTCAGCGTCCGGAACACCGGCCGCTTCAAGCTGTTCTTTCCCTTCCCGGTATATCATTTGAAGTGTGGAAATTTTCTGCTTCATATGCTCTCCAGTCAAATACTGCCTCCACCGCCGCGATGGCAACCTCGATCATACTCTCGTCCGGCTCCTTGGTGGTCAGCTTCTGAATGGCAAGCCCCGGCCTGCTTAAGAAGTTCACCACCGGGTTCTCGCTTCTTCCCGCCAGTTTCAGGACCTCATAGGACACCCCTGCGATCACCGGCAGGAGCAGGACCCTTATAGCCACCCGCATCACCGGGGACTCTACCTGGATAAGAAGCAGCAGCACAATACTGATAGCCAGCACAAAGAACAGAAAACTGGTGCCGCAGCGCTTATGCTGCCGGGAGCTTTGTTTTACATTCTCCACCGTCAGCGGCAGCCCGTGTTCAATACAGTTGATGCACTTGTGCTCCGCCCCGTGGTACATGAAGGTCCTCTGGATATCCTCCATCCGGGAGATCAGCATCACATACGCCACAAAGATGCCGATCCGGACAAAACCCTCGATCACAGTGCGCACATGGTAGGAGGACACCCATCTGCCAAGCAGGGAGGAAAGAAGATAGGGCAGCACCATGAAGATGGCCACAGCCGCCACCACTGAGAAGGCCACTGTCCCTCTCATGATCCATTTCTCCCGGCGTTCTCTCCGGGCCGCTTCCTCATCGGTAAGGGGCGCTTCTTCTTTGTCCTCCTCTTCCTCATAGAAGCTGGCGGAAAAAGTCAAAGTCCGGATCCCCAGCACCATAGAATCAATAAAGTTGAAAATCCCCCGCACAAACGGGATAGTAGTCAGCGGCTTCCAGGGAATGATCCCCGGGTAGGTATCTTTCTGCACAAAGATCTCTCCGTCGGGCTTTCGCACCGCCACGGCGTAATCCTCTTTATGCTTCATCATGATCCCTTCCAGGACCGCCTGTCCTCCGATATTCGATGATTTCATAAAACTCCTTTTTCCTGTGCCCTTCAAGTTAAAAAGGGTTGAGATCCTTAAAAACCTCAACCCGACTCTTGTAAACTTATTTACCCATTCCGTATTTCTTATTGAACTTATCAACACGGCCGCGAGCCTGAGCAGCTTTCTGCTGGCCGGTGTAGAACGGATGGCATTTGGAACAGATCTCTACGTGGATGTCTTTGTTGGTAGAACCTGTTACAAACGTGTTGCCGCAGTTACAAGTTACCGTTGCCTGATAATACTCTGGATGGATTCCCTGTTTCATGATTTCACCTCTTCTTTATTATGCTTCGCTTAACGCGATGATCTTTCGTTTTCTAAACAGCTTTGTTATTGTATCACAGAAACCGCTTATTGTCTAGATTAATTTTGTCTTTTTTACCATTTGTATCAGTTCCTGATTGTTGTGGGTCCGGGAGAACATGGTAAGGATGTTGTCCACCGCCTCATCGGATCGGAGGCCGTTGAGCGCCCTGCGCATAGTCTCCACTGCCTCCAGCTCTTCCTGGCCAAGCAGGAGGTCTTCCCGCCGGGTACTGGACTTGGGAATATCAATGGCCGGGAACATCCGCTTCTCTGACAGCTTCCGGTCAAGAACAAGCTCCATATTGCCGGTTCCCTTGAACTCCTCGTAGATCACGTCGTCCATCTTGCTTCCCGTATCCACCAGGGCTGTGGCAAGGATGGTAAGGCTTCCGCCCTCCCGCATATTCCGGGCCGCTCCGAAGAACCGCTTGGGCATGTGCAGGGCCGCCGGATCCAGACCGCCGGACAGAGTCCTTCCTGACGGGGGAACCGTCAGGTTGTAGGCCCTGGCAAGCCTTGTGATGCTGTCCAGCAGGATCATCACGTCCTTCTTGTGTTCCACCAGACGTTTCGCCCGCTCGATCACCATCTCCGACACCCGCTTATGATGCTCCGGAAGTTCGTCGAAGGTGGAATAGATCACTTCTACATTCTCTCCCTCAATAGTCTCCTTGATATCTGTCACTTCCTCCGGCCGCTCATCGATCAGCAGGATCAGAAGATGGATCTCCGGATTGTTCTGCCGCACAGAGAGCGCCACTTGTTTAAGCAGAGTGGTCTTTCCTGCTTTCGGCGGAGACACGATCATTCCTCTCTGTCCCTTGCCGATGGGGGACAGAAGATCCATGATCCGCATGGCTGTGCTTGTCCTGCCCCGCTCCAGCTTCAGCCGCTCATCGGGGAAGATGGGCGTCATGTCTTCAAAATTCGCCCGGCGCATAGCCTTCATAGGATCGATCTCATTGATCCTGGTCAGGTACAGAAGCGCGCTGAACTTCTCCTGCTGAGTCTTGATCCTGGTATGTCCCTCCAGGATATCCCCGGTCTTCAGGTTGAATTTGCGGATCTGGGAAGGAGAGACGTACACATCGTTTTCTCCCGGAAGATAATTGTCGCTCCGGATAAATCCGTATCCGTCCGGGAGCACTTCCAGGATCCCGCTGACCGTCACACCGCTGTCCAGCTTATCAATGTCGTGGACTTCCCGGTCGCCGGTGTTGGCGGACATCTCTTTCACTGCGCTCTTCTCTTCTTTTTTCTCTTTTTCGTCTTCCTGCAGCATAAGTTCTACGATCTCTGCCTTCTTTGCTGCTGAAACGCCTTTGATCCCTCTTGCTTTCGCAAGGTCTCTCAACGTAGCCACCGGCAGAGACTCATACTTTTCTCTCATCATTTTCCGAAACAATTCCTTTCATCTATACTATATTTACCATATAAACTGCTCACAACGGGAATCACAGTCTGAATCGACTTCTTTTGAAATATGAAATATTATACTACAGTTCTTTTTGTTTTTAAAGCCTTTTTTCGTAAAGTTTGGGGGAAACTTTGTTGCTTCCGTCTCCCGGGAATGCTATGATAGTTACCAGGATCAGACATGCGATCCGGAAAGGATCTGACACCGATATGGCAGTATACTGGGGCGAAAAGCGCTACCATTCTCTGGACTACCACCTGCGGAAAACTTACGGGGAGAAGCTCTACCGCCTTTCCTTAAACGGGGGCATGACCTGCCCCAACCGGGACGGCTCCATCGGAGAGCGGGGCTGCATCTTCTGCAGCCAGGGAGGTTCCGGCGACTTTGCCGCCTCCTCTTGCCTTGACATCCCGGAACAGATCCGCCAGGCGAAAGCTCAGGTCGCCCGGAAATACAGGGGCAATTCCTACATCGCCTACTTCCAGGCTTACACCAACACCTACGCGTCCCCGGCTTATCTGAAAGAGATCTTTACCCAGGCTATCGCCTGCCCGGAAGTACGGATCCTGGCCATTGCCACCCGGCCGGACTGCCTTCCCCCGGAAGTGATCCAACTTCTTTGGGAACTGAATCAGATCAAACCTGTCTGGGTGGAGCTGGGACTACAGACCATCCACGAAAAGACCGCCCGGTTGATCCGGCGGGGTTACCCGCTTCCGGTCTTTGACCAGGCTGTGGCCGATCTAAGGGCCGCCGGCATTGAGGTGATCGTCCACACCATACTGGCTCTTCCCGGCGAAACCCCGGAAATGATGCTGGACACCCTGGACTACCTCAACAAAACAGATATCCAGGGGCTGAAGCTGCAGCTTCTCCACGTCCTTAAGGGCACGGACCTGGCGGCGGTCTATGAAGCCCGGCCTTTCTGGATCCCCACCCTGGAAGAATACCTGGAGCTTCTGGGGCTTTGCATCTGCCATATCCGTCCGGATATGGTCATCCACCGGCTCACCGGAGACGGACCCAAGTCTCTACTTATGGCCCCTTCCTGGAGCGGCGACAAACGCCGGGTGCTGAACCAGATCCAGGCTTACTTTAAACAAAACGACCTCTGGCAGGGAAAGGAGTTCTCTTATGGCAGAAAGCTTTAAACTTTACAAACTGATCGTATTATATATGCTAGACAAGGTGGATTTTCCCCTCACCAACTCCCAGATCTCGGAATTTATCCTGGATGAAGGCTACACCACTTATTTCAAACTGCAGCAGGCTATCTCAGAGCTTGCCCAGTCCGGCTTTATCCGGGAAGAATCCACCCACAGCCGCACCTTCCTTCATCTTACGGAAGAAGGCGAGGAGACCATCCATTATTTTAAGGGCGACATTTCCCCCGCCATCCAGAAGGACATCAATGATTTCCTGAAGGATAAAAAATATGACCTGAAAAACGAGGTTTCCGTGAAAACAGACTATTACCGGACGCCTGCCGGAGAATACGCCGTCCAGTGCCAGGTCCTGGAGCAGAATGCTCCCCTTATCGACCTGACTCTTACCGTTCCTTCCGAAGAAGAGGCCCAGACCATCTCCGGCAACTGGACGAAAAAAAATCAGGAGCTCTACGCCCTGATCATGGAACATCTGCTATAAATCAATCTTTAAAGGGGTGGGACTTGTTGGTCTCACCCCTTTTCTTCTCGACTCTTAAGACAAGATCAGTTTCGCGGCTCCGCAGATCCCCGCGTCATTTCCCAGCTTCGCAAGCGCGAAAGAAATATTCTGGTTGGCAAAGAAGGCCTTCTCCCGGAAATATTTTTCAATGTATCGTAACAGGATCTCTCCCGCTCTGGACACGCCGCCGCCGATCACGATCACTTCCGGATCGGTGACCACCGCCACATTGGCCAGCGCATATCCTAAGTAGGAGCCGAATCCCTCCACGATCTCCTCCGCCACCAGGTCGCCCTCCTTCAGGGCGTCAAACACCAGCTTGGCGCTGAGCTTTTTCTCCCGCAGAACAGAAGGCTCCTCGTCTTTCTGCAAACGCTTTCTGGCAAGCCGCACGATACCGGTCGCAGACGCATACTGCTCCAGACAGCCCCTCTTTCCGCAGCCGCAGATATCGATCTCTCCATAGTTTACGCAGATATGGCCGATCTCTCCCGCCGCTCCGTGGGCGCCGATCAGAGGATGGCCGTTTACAATGATCCCGCCGCCTACGCCAGTGCCAAGGGTTACCATGACCAGGTCTTTGCAGCCTTTGCCTGCCCCCAGCCACATCTCGCCAAGAGCCGCCACATTTGCGTCATTTCCCACTACCGTCCGGAATCCGGTCAGCTCTTCTGCCTCCCGCTTCACTTCTTTATATCCCCAACCCAGGTTGGCAGTACGCTGAACGATGCCGTCCTCCTTCACAGGGGCCGGGATCCCGATCCCGATCCCCCGCACCAGGTCTCTTGCGATCCCTCTTTCTCTCAGTGTAACTTCCAGAGATTCCGCGATATCCGGGAGGATAGCCTCCCCCTCGTTCTCCGTCCTGGTAGGGATCTCCCATTTGTCCACCAGTGTTCCGTCCGTCTGGAACAGGCCGATCTTAACTGTAGTGCCTCCGATATCCACTCCAAAGCAAAATTCCATCTCTCTTGCCCCCTTATTTCCTTCTCATATTTTCCTGTACCCGCTTGTACAGCTCCTGCGCGGCATTGTAGCCCATCTTCTTCTGCCGGTAGTTAATGGCCGCCGTCTCTGTGATGATGGCCAGGTTCCGCCCCGGGCGGATGGGGATCTGATGGCACACCACCCGGTTCCCCAGAAATTCGGTGTACTCTTCCTCCAGGCCCAGCCGGTCGTACTGCTTGTCTTTATCCCACTCCTCCAGAGTAATGACCAGATCGATATTCTGGGTGGCACGCACGCTCTGCACACCGTACAGACTCTTTACATCCACGATGCCGATGCCCCGAAGCTCAATAAAATGCCGGGTGATATCCGGCGCTGTTCCCACCAGGGTCTCATCGCTCACCTTGCGGATCTCAACCACATCGTCGCTTACCAGACGGTGCCCCCGCTGGATCAGCTCCAGAGCAGCCTCACTCTTACCAATGCCGCTCTCACCCATGATCAGGACTCCCACACCGTATACATCCACCAGCACTCCATGGATAGAGATACAGGGAGCCAGCTCTACATTCAACCACCGGATCAGCTCCGCCGTGAACTGGGAGGTCTTCATCTCACTCTGGAAAACCGGGATATTGGCGGCCACAGCCTTCTCCAGCAGCATTGCATCCGGTTTTTGGCTTCTGGAATACACAATACCCGGCAGCTTATAGGATAAAAGCATGGAGTAGATCCTTTCCTTCTCATCCTCCGGCATTTTCTGAAGGTACGTATATTCCACAAAACCGATCACCTGGATCCGCTCTGCGTCAAAATGCTCAAAATAGCCGGTCAGCTGCAGCGCCGGGCGGTTGATGTCCGGAACTTCCACGATCTTCTCCGAATAATCCACCTCCGGCGTCAGATTCTTCAGATTCATCTTCTCCACGATCGCGCTTACTTTGACGTTTCTATCCATGATACTCTCCTTTTCCTCATTTCATTTCTTCTATTGTATCATCTGTGCAATCATTCTACCACATCAGTGGAAAAAGTGATATACGTCCCGGGCGGATTTTTCATTCATGGAGGGCAGTTTTTTCAACTCCTCGATATCCGCGTTCCGGATGGCCTCAATATTCTCAAAGTGCCGCATCAGGTCCTTCCTTCTGGCAGGGCCCACGCCGGGAATATCGTCCAGCACAGAGTGCACCTGGTTTTTCCCCCGAAGCTGCCGGTGAAAGGTAATGGCAAACCGGTGAGCCTCGTCCTGGATCCGGGTGATCAGGCGGAAGCACTCCGAATCCCTGTCGATGGGAAGTTCTGTATTGTTGTAGTACAGCCCCCGGGTCCGGTGGTTGTCGTCTTTCACCATTCCACACACCGGAATGGACAATCCCAGTTTCTCAAGGACCTCAAGCGCCACATTGACCTGCCCTTTGCCGCCGTCCATCAGGATCAGATCCGGGAACTCCCGGAACCCTCCCAGGTCCTTCCCCTCCTTCTGTTCTTCCAGACCGTGCTGAAATCTGCGGGTCAGCACCTCTTCCATGCTGGCGTAATCGTCGGGCCCCTGGACGCCTTTGATCCGGAACTTCCGATAGTCGTTCCGCTTAGGCTTGCCCCGCTCATAGACTACCATAGATCCCACAGAGGCAAAACCGCTGGTATTGGAGATATCGTAGGCTTCCATCCGCCGGATGCCGGCAAGTCCCAGGATCTTCTCCAGTTCCTTCACCGCGCCAATGGTCCGCCCTTCCTCCCGCTTCAGCCGTTCTCTGTCTGTATTCAACACAAGGGCCGCGTTCTTCTCCGCCAGTTCCACCAGCTTTTCCTTCATCCCTTTCTGTGGGATCCGGATATGCACCTTCCGCCCTCGTTTTCCACTGAGCCACTCCTCGATGACTTCCCCATCCGCCACCGGCTCCGGCAGCATGATTTCCGCGGGGATATAGGGCGTCCCTGCATAAAACTGTTTCACGAAGCTGGAGAGGATCTCGCCTGCGCCGTCTCCCTCTCCGATCTTCAGATAGAAGTGATCCCGGCCGATCAGCCTGCCTCCCCGGATGAAGAACACCTGCACCACTGCGTCCTCTCCTTCCGAGGCCACTGCCAGGATGTCCCGGTCCTCCCCGGCGGTATCGGTGATCTTCTGCTTCTGGGCGATCTTCTGCACGCTGGAGAGCAGTTCCCGGTATTCGATGGCCCGCTCAAACTCCAGGTCCTCTGATGCCTGGTTCATCTTCTCCTCCAGGTCTTTCAGGATCCCTTCATAATTTCCTCCCAGGAAACGGAGCACCTCCTGAATGGACTTCCGGTATTCCTCTTCAGAAATATATCCCTGGCAGGGCGCTTTGCACTGATGAATGTGGTAATTCAGACAAGGGCGCTCCTTCCCAATATCCCTGGGCAGCTTCCGGTTGCAGCTTCGCACATGGTAAAGCCTGCGGATCAGCTCAATGGTATCCTTCACCGCTCCTGCGCTGGTGTAGGGACCGAAATACCGGGATTTGTCCTTGGCCATCCGGCGGGCCAGCAGCACCCGGGGATAAGGCTCTTCCACCGTCACCTTGATAAAGGGATATGCCTTGTCGTCCATCAGCATGGTATTGTATTTGGGCCGATGCTCCTTGATCAGGTTGCACTCCAGCACCAGAGCTTCCAGCTCCGAATCCGTGATGATATACTCAAACCGCCGGATATGGGTCACCATCTGCTCGATCTTGGCCCCCTTGTTCCGGCTGCTCTGGAAATACTGGCGGACACGGTTCTTAAGGCTTACCGCCTTCCCTACATAGATGATCTCGTCCTTCTCATCATGCATCAGATATACTCCAGGCTTGCCTGGTAATTTTTTTAATTCCTCCTGGATATCAAACATTACGCTCCCTCAGCACAATGCAGCGACATTGATCTCCAACATCGCTGCATCTTCCACTTGTTTTCTTCTGTTTACTGTTCTTCCCCGGAACCGGTCTCCTGCACCGGGTTCATGGCGATCCGTTCCTCCGTTTTCCCTTCGCCGTCCTCCGGTGTGATCCCTTCCACCTGATGGAAGATCTCCATGAACTCTTTGCCGGTAATAGTCTCCTTCTCGATCAGGAAAGCCGCGATGTCATCCAGCGCCTTCCGGTGCTCACTCAGAAGCCGCTTAGCCTCCTCGTAGGATTCCTTCAGCATCTTCATGACTTCGTGATCGATCTCGGAAGCAGTCTCCTGACCACAGTTGGCCACCGGCCTTCCGTCCAGATACCGGTGCTGGATAGACTCCAGTCCGATAAGCCCGAATTTCTCGCTCATACCATACTGGGTGATCATGGCGCGGGCAATACTGGTGGCCTTCTCAATATCATTGGCCGCTCCTGTGGTCACCGTGTCGAACACGATCTCCTCCGCCGCCCGGCCTGCCAGCATCCCTACCAGCATCGCCTGCAGCTCCTTCTTGGTGTTCAGGAATTTCTCTTCCTCCGGCGTCTGCATCACATACCCAAGAGCCCCCATGGTCCGGGGCACGATGGTGATCTTCTGTACTGGCTCCGCATCCTTTTGCAGGGCGCTTACCAGCGCATGTCCCACTTCGTGGTAAGATACGATACGGCGCTCTTCCTGGCTCATGATCCGGTCCTTCTTCTCCTTACCCACCAGGACTACTTCTACCGCTTCAAAGAGATCGGCCTGGCACACAGCGTTCCGCCCATGCTTCACCGCATTGATAGCCGCCTCGTTGATCATATTCGCAAGATCCGATCCCACCGCTCCTGAAGTTGCCAGGGCGATGGCTTCCAGATCCACCGTCTCATCCATCCGCACATCCTTGGAATGTACTTTCAGCACGTCGATCCGTCCCTTCAGATCCGGCTTCTCCACAATGATCCGCCGGTCAAACCGACCAGGCCGCAGAAGCGCCGGGTCCAGGATCTCCGGACGGTTGGTGGCCGCCAGAAGGACCAGACCTTTGTTGCTCTCGAATCCGTCCATCTCCGCCAGCAGCTGGTTCAGCGTCTGCTCCCGCTCATCGTTGCTCCCCAGCTGATTATCCCTGCTCTTTCCGATAGCGTCGATCTCATCGATGAAAATGATACAGGGCGCCATCTGCTGGGCCTGCTTGAACAGATCCCGGACTCTGGACGCACCCACGCCCACATACATCTCTACAAAAGCCGAGCCGCTTAAGGAGAAGAAGGGCACTTTTGCCTCTCCCGCCACAGCCTTGGCCAGCAGCGTCTTACCGGTTCCCGGAGGGCCTACCAGCAAGGCTCCTTTGGGAAGCTTGGCCCCCACGCTGGTATATTTCCCCGGATTGTGGAGGAAATCCACAACCTCCTGAAGGGACTCCTTGGCCTCGTCCTGGCCCGCCACATCCTGGAAGGTAACCCCGGTCTGCTTCTCCACATACATCTTGGCATTGCTTTTTCCAATGCCCATCACGCCTCCGCCTTTAGACATCTTTCTCGTCATCCATACGAAGGTTCCCACAATAAGAGCGATAGGCAGGAACGTCAGGAGTACGTTGAGCACCACTGCGGAAGTAGTGTCCGGGATCTCCTGGGAATACTTCACATTGGCCTTATAAAGACGGTCTGAAAGGGTATCGTCCTGCACCACGCCGGTGTAGTACTCCTTGGCCACCCGCTCGCCGTCCTGTTTCTTCGCCTTGATCAGCAGCCGGTCATTCTGGATCTGTACCTCCGCCACCTTGCCGTCGTCCACCATCTGAAGGAACTTGTCGTAAGTGATCTCCTCCTCCGTCCCGGTCCCCTGGAACTGAAAAAGCGCCAGGACCAGGATGGTGGTGATCAAAGTCACTAAAACTACAAAAGAGATCCCTTGCCTGTTATTTCTGTTGGGATCCTGATTATTTCTATTCTGATTGTTCTGGTTGTCCATTTTTTTCCTCCTGTATTTCTCTTACATTATACGGACAGCCCTGCCAGAAATCAACAAAAACATAGATTTATCATATTCTTTTTATACTTTTTTTATGCCTTTTTGGCCCCCTCTTTTTTCCTGCAGAAAAGATTGTAAACTTCTTCTCTTTTGTAGTATACTAGTAAGGTATTAGAAAAACGAGCACAATAGAGACATAAGAGGAATGAGAATGAAAACAGGATTTGACAACGAAAAGTATCTGCAGATGCAGTCCTCCCACATCCGGGAACGGATCAGCCATTTTGACAACAAGCTTTATCTGGAGTTCGGCGGCAAGCTGTTCGACGATTATCACGCTTCCCGGGTTCTCCCCGGGTTTCAGCCCAACAGTAAGATGCGCATGCTCATGCAGCTCTCCTCCCAGGCGGAGATCATCATCGTGATCAGCGCGGACGATATCGAGAAGAACAAAATCCGCGGAGATCTGGGCATCACCTATGATGTGGACGTGCTGCGCCTCATGTCCGTCTTCAAAAGCCACGGACTTTTTGTCGGCAGCGTGGTGATCACAAAATACAGCGGCCAGGAGAGCGCCGCCCTCTTCAAGAACCGGCTGGAGAAACTGGGGATCAAGGTATACCGTCATTATCCCATCCAGGGATATCCCACTAACATCCCGCTGATCGTCAGCGAGGAGGGATATGGCAAGAACGACTACATTGAGACCTCCAGGCCCCTGGTGGTGGTAACGGCTCCCGGTCCTGGAAGCGGCAAGATGGCCGTCTGCCTGTCCCAGCTCTACCATGAGCACAAGCGGGGCGTGTGCGCAGGCTATGCCAAATTCGAGACCTTCCCCATCTGGAATATTCCTCTGAAGCACCCGGTGAACCTGGCTTATGAGGCGGCCACTGCGGATCTCAACGACGTCAACATGATCGACCCCTTCCATCTGGAAGCCTACGGAGAGACCACCGTCAACTACAACCGGGACGTAGAGATCTTCCCGGTGCTGAACGCCATCTTCCAGCGGATCTACGGAGAGAGCCCCTATAAATCTCCCACGGACATGGGAGTCAACATGGCCGGAAACTGTATCTGCGACGACGAAGCCTGCCGGGAGGCCTCCCGCCAGGAGATCATCCGCAGGTATTACGACTCCCTGCGCCGGCTTCTCATCGGAGCCTGCTCCGACGCAGAGGTCTATAAGATCGAGATGCTCATGAACCAGGCCGGCGTCACCGTCCATGACCGTCCGGTGGTGGATGCGGCTCTTAAGCGGGCGGAGGAAACCGGCGGCCCGGCGGCAGCGCTCCAGCTTCACGACGGGCGCATGATCACAGGCAAGACCACCGACCTTCTGGGAGCTTCCGCAGCCCTGCTTTTGAACGCGCTGAAGGAGCTGGCAGGCATTGACCATGACCGGCATGTAATTTCCCCGGAGGCCATCGAGCCTATCCAGAAGCTGAAGACCCAGTATCTGGGCAGCCGCAATCCAAGGCTTCACACAGACGAGGTGCTGATCGCCCTGTCTGTCAGCGCCGCCACAGACCCGGTAGCGCAAAAAGCCCTGGATCAGATCCCCAATCTGAAAGGCTGCCAGGCCCATACTTCTGTCATGGTGGGATCTGTGGATCTGAAGCAGTTCAAAAAGCTGTCTATACAGGCTACCTTTGAACCAAAATATGAGAAAAATTCTGTATTTTAAAAATCAGTTGGGGACGTGTTCTTTTTATAAAGAACACGTCCCCAACTATTTCCTGGAAAAGATATGCTTGATAAATACATACATCACGATCACAAAGGCGATGAGATAACCAAAGGCTCCCAGTGCCGGGATCCCCATGATCTTAGGCTTCATGTCCGTGGTGCAGATAATGCTGGAACTGATCAGCAGAGCCATCACCCACAGACCCATCACGATGTTGCGGACCAGACGCCTGAGAAGCTGGCTTAAATCCCCGGAAGCGTGAAGATCCATGTTGATCCGGGTCTGGCCCTTCAGACTCCCCTGGAGAAACTCCGCCATCAGAGAAGGAATATCCACCGCTCTGTGAAGAGAACGGTACAGGGCCTTGCCGCCTTTTTTGAATTCTGCCTTCCAGTCCAGTTTCTGGATGAAATCCGCCTTGATCCTGGCCGCCGCGATCTCTGTCATATTGATCTCCGGCGTGATCTCCGCCAGAACTCCCTCCATATGGGTAAGGCCTCTGGCCAGCATGGTAAGGCCGTGAGGCATGGAGATCCGGTTCTCTTTCATCACATCCATCAGATCCTGCATCACTTCGCCGATGTCGATGGTCCCCATGTCCGCGCTTCCATACTTGGACATAAGATCACTGATGTCCTGATAGAGCCGGTTTCGGTCCGGTTTCCCCCGGAAATCTCCCAGGGCCAGCACCGCCTCCTGGATCAGCCCTATGTCTCCGGAGGCCACGCCCCGGATCACCTCGCCGATCAGCTCCCGGTCCCGTTCCGTCAGCCGTCCCATCATACCCATATCCAGCCAGACGATCTTGCCGCCCCGGATCCGAACATTTCCCGGATGAGGATCTGCGTGGAAGAACCCGTCTTCCATCACCTGCTTGATATAGTTGTCTACAAATTTCCTGCCGATCTCCTTTAAGTCGTATCCATTTTCCAGAAGATCCTCCCTGGCATTGATGGGAAATCCTTCCACATACTCCATCACCAGCACATGGGTGGTGGTGTGTTCTTTGTAGAGCTTCGGCGTCTCCACGAAGACCACATCCTGGTTCTTCCTGGCAAACTCCTCCGCATTGGCCGCCTCAGTGAGAAAGTTCATCTCCTCCTGGGTGGTCATCCACAGTTCGTCCAGCACCATGTCAAGATCCACCAGCCCCCGCAGGGTAGTGACCGGCAGGAGTTTGGCCGCCTTATGCAGAAGGCCGATGTCCCTTGCCATCACTTCATAGATCCCTTTACGCTGAACCTTCACCACCACCTGCTCCCCCGACTGGAGAATGGCCCGATGGACCTGGGCGATGGACGCGGAGCCGATGGGTGTTTCCTCGATCTCCCGGAACACTTCCGTCCAGGGATACCCGTAGGACTCCTGGATCACCTCCGCCACTTCCGCAAACGGCATGGGCGCCACTTCCGAGTGGAGGCGCATCAGTTCGTCGCAGTACCGTTTGGGCAGGATGTCCGAATGCATGGACATGATCTGACCCAGCTTGATATAGGTGGGTCCCAGATCTTCCAGGATCATCCGCAGCTTCTCCGGACTTACGCCCCTGGTGATCTCGTGCTTGTGGAGCACCGCCGTCATCTCCCGCAGTCTGGAACTGTAGGTTTTACTTTCTTCTTTGTCTTTACTCATTCAAATCTCCGGATTCCGCTTCCGGCTCCGGCGCCTCCTGTTCTTCCATCTTCCGGAGCTGGGCCTTCAGCTGATCCAGCTGCTCCGGTGTCATCTTCTCCAGAAGTTCGCCAAGTTCCTCAGGAGAAGAGGGCTTCACAGACACATTTACCTTGTCTTTTACCGTCTCCTTCAGATTGTGCTTCAGCTCCTGGTTAAGGGCTTTTCCCTGCTCAACGGTCAGTTCTCCCTTTTTCACCAGCTCGTCCAGAATCTCTTTTGATTTTTCCGAGGTCACTGCGATGGTCCCCACGCCTGCAAGTAAGATTTTTTTGATTCCATCTCCTAAATTTTCCATATTCTTAAACTCCTTTCCGGTATTTTTTTATAGATTTTATATAAGCCCCAACACAGCCAGAAGTTTAGGCCCGAAGATAATCACTCCGATCACCGCGGCTGCGATCGCCGCGATCAGCACCGCGCCGGCAGCGGTATCCTTCGCCTTCTTGGCCAGCGGATGGTAATCCTCGCTTGCCAGGTCCACCACCGCCTCCACCGCCGTGTTGACCAGTTCAAGCCCCAGGATCAGGCCAAACAGGATCAGGCAGATACACCACTCTGTCTTCGAAAGTCCCAGCCAGATCCCCGCCAGCACCACCAGCACTGTGGCCACGCAATGGATCTGCATATTTCGCTCCCTTCGGATACATGTAAAAATTCCCTCAAAGGCATAGCCAAAACTTTTATACAGAGGATTCTTCTTCTCTTTCATCTGATCCCATCTCCCTGCGCCCGGATGGCCGGGCCATTCCTTTGTCTGTCTCTATTGTAGCAAATTCCCGGCCCGAGAACCACCCCTTTTCACAGATTCCCCTGCCCTGAATATACTATCCTTAGCAGTTTCCTTGCGCAAAAGGAGGATTTTATGAAAAAGCGATTTACCGCCCTTTTACTTGTCGCTCTTATGCTGAGCGCCGCTGTGTGCGCCTGCGCTGCCAAAGAAGAAGGCGCTGCGGGAGAAAACCTTCCGAAAAAAACGAAAGTGGTCCTCAACGAGGTGGCTCACTCCATCTTCTATGCGCCCATGTATGTGGCCATCGAAGAAGGATATTTCCAGGAAGAAGGCATCGACCTGGAACTGGTGACCGGATTTGGCGCCGACAAGACAATGACCGCCGTCCTCTCCGACAGCGCGGACATTGGATTTATGGGCTCGGAAGCCTCTATCTACACCTACAATGAAGGCGCCACTGACCACGTAGTCAACTTCGCCCAGCTCACCCAGCGGGCCGGCAATTTCCTTGTAGCCCGCCAGGAGATGCCTGACTTTACCTGGGAAGACCTGAAAGGGACCGACGTCCTGGGAGGGAGAAAAGGCGGCATGCCTCAGATGGTCTTCGAGTATATCTTGAAACAAAATGGCATTGACCCGGCTAAGGATGTAGCTATTGACCAGAGCATCGACTTTGGCTCTACTGCCGCCGCTTTCGCGGAAGGCCAGGCGGACTTCACCGTAGAGTTTGAACCGGGCGCCACCAGTCTGGAGCAGGAAGGCAAAGGCTATGTTGTGGCCTCCCTGGGCACAGACAGCGGATACGTTCCCTACACGGCATTCTCCGCCAAACAGAGCTACCTGGATGAGAACCCGGATGTGATCCAGGGATTCACCAATGCGCTGCAGAAAGGAATGGACTTTGTGCAGGCCCACACCCCGGAAGAGATCGCCGCCGTCATAGAACCCCAGTTTAAGGAGACAGACCTTGACACCATCACCACCATCGTCTCCCGCTATTACGAACAGGACACCTGGAAAGACAATCTGATCTTCCAGGAAGAAAGCTTCGACCTGCTCCAGGATATCCTGGATGAGGCCGGAGAACTCTCCAAACGCGCTTCCTACGCGGATCTGGTGACCACAGAATTCGCCGAAAAAGCAGCCCGGTAATCAAGTGGGGACGTGGTATTTTTAAAAATACCACGTCCCAGATTGAAAATACCCTGTCCCTTTTTACATTGTCTCTCCAAAATTCAACTCAATGGAAGTGATACACCCCTTGATCTCTACCTTCCGCCCCTCATATCTCCCCGGTACATGGAGCATATTCCGCTTATCCACATGGGGCGTAAAGATTTCGCCCCCTTTTTTCACTTTCAACGGCCCAACCTCATCAGAGATGTAAAGCAGGTCCGGCCCCACCCACGTTCCATAGATCTTCCGCTTCCTCAAATGATATTCCACTGGCATCGCGACTCTCGACTTGTTGACCTCTGTTGTTTTTTCTCCGATTGCAAACATTTGATTCTCCATCCTGCTTTTGAATTCTCAGCCTTTTATCTGCTCAATGATATACTCCTTGATCTCCGCCCGCGGCTTTTTAAGCGCCGTGGCCAGTTCCCCGGTGAGGAACCGCTCCGCGCTGCTTAAGTACCGCTCGTCCATCCCTACTGCCTTCTTTCCGCAGGCCAGACGTTTCTCCCGCCTGAGATAGGTGGTCTTGATCACCGCGACCCACTTCTGGCACTGGTTGCTCAGAAGCGCTTCTTTATAAAACACCTCTCTTTTTTTCTCATCTGCTATCTGCAGATCCTCCGCCTCTCGCAGCTGTTCGATCAGCGTTCTGGCTTCCTTAGCGGAAATGATCTCTCTGATCTGCCTTTTTTCATTGTTTACAGGGGTATAAACGGTTCCTCCCGCATCGTACAGAGGCTTCAGCGTATAATATTCTTTCTCCCTGTCCGAACAGCTCATCTCCAGCTTCCCGACATCGATCACTTCACAGACACCTTCTTTATAATGCGCCACATAATCGCCGACCTTAAACATGTTTAACCTCCTTTTCGTTTTTAACGCTCATAAAAACTGGCATACAGTAAGGCAGCCGACTGCCTGTAGACTGTACGCCAGTTTTCACTCGCTTACATCTATGAAGTTCTTCCCTACATTGCCATCAAGCTCTTATAGAGTTATTATAACACCTTTCTTCCATAAATGTAAGAATTTTTATCTTTTTTTCTGATAACATTTGTCTATATTTATTGAGTCACCTACATATACATAAACAAATGCCAAAAAGAGGGCGATCCATGTTCAAAAAAACAAAGTTTCTGAAAATCTTTTCCCTCTCCCTGCTCTTCTGTCTCTGCTTTCTGGCAGGAAGGGGAGCCGCCGCTCTGTCGGATCACGCTTCCTCCGCCAGACTTACTTCCGGCAGGATCACGCAGGCCGCGGAAAACTGGGGCTTAAGCTTTCAGGAGGAGGGCTCTCCCCCTGCAGGGAACGCCACCTGTGAGGAACTGAAAGCCTACGACGCCTATTATCGGGAAGATACCGAAGAAAAAATCCTGTATCTCACCTTTGACTGCGGATATGAAAACGGGAACACCCCAAGGATCCTGGAAGCCCTGAAAAAGCACCGCGCCCCGGCCACCTTCTTCGTGGTGGGCAATTATCTGGACACAAGCCCGGACCTGGTCAGGCAGATGATCCGGGAAGGCCACGCCGTAGGGAACCACACCTTCCACCACCCGGACATGTCACAGATCTCCGGAAAGGACGCTTTCCAAAAAGAACTGGAGGACGTGGAAAAGGCTTTCCGGGAAATCACCGGAAAGCCTCTGTCCAGATATTACCGTCCGCCCCAGGGGAAATACAGTCCCCACAACCTGAAAATAGCTCAGGAGCTTGGTTATCACACCTTCTTCTGGAGCCTGGCCCATGTAGACTGGATCCAGGACGATCAGCCCACCCGGGAAGAGGCCCTGGATAAGCTCTTGTCCCGGGTCCACCCCGGCGCCATCGTGCTGCTCCACAACACTTCCGCCACCAACGGCGCCATCCTGGATGAACTGCTCACCCGCTGGGAGGAGATGGGGTATTCCTTCCGGCCTCTTGAAGACCTGATCCATGGATCCCGGAAGGAAGACTCATCGAAGGATCTGCCCCAGGAAACTGCTTCCGTCTCCCTGCCAGGACAGACCAAACAGTTCCCCAATGGTCTGGGCGATATCTGCAAAAGATCCACGGGTCCCCAGATCCACTCCTTTCTTTAACCTCTGCCCCCAGCACAGGCAGGGGGTGTATTCCCGGCTGTGATCCGTCCCTTTGAACCCCGGATCACAGCCGTGGTCCGCGGTGATCATCAGGTAGTCTTCCGGGCCCATCCCCGCCATCAGTTCCCCAAGCTGTACATCCACCTCATTCAGGGCGTTCACATACCCGTCAATATCGTTGCGGTGGCCATAGAGCATATCGAAATCCACCAGGTTGACGAAACAAAGCCCTGTGAAATCTTCCTTCAGGATTTCCAGCGTCTGCTCCATATTCTTCTGGTTTCCCTCGTTGGGATACGATCTGGTCAGCCCTTTCCCGGCGAAAATATCCTTGATCTTCCCCACGCCGATCACCTGATATCCCGCCGCCTTCAATGCGTCCAGGATGGTCTCCCTGGGCGGTTCCAGAGAGAAATCATGGCGGTTTACCGTCCGCTGGTAATCCGGATAAGTCCCCACAAAGGGCCGGGCGATCACCCGCCCCACCCCGTGCTCACCGGTGAGAATGGCTCTCGCCTTGCGGCAGTCCTCATAAAGCTCCTCCAGAGGGACCACCTCTTCATGGGCGGCAATCTGGAAAACGCTGTCCGCGGACGTATAAACGATCAGATCCCCGGTCCTCTCCTGCTCCCGGCCGTATTTTTTGATCACTTCCGTCCCGGAATAGGGCTGGTTGCAGAGCACGCCCCTGCCGGTGGCTTTGGAAAATGCATCGATGATCTCCCGGGGAAAGCCGTTGGGATACGTGGGAAATGGTTTCCTGGAGATCAGTCCGGCGATCTCCCAGTGGCCCACGGTGGTGTCTTTGCCCATGGAATCTTCCCGCATTCTGGCGTAACACCCTTCCACCCCGGAAACCTTTTTCTGAAAAGACGTCCCCTCCAGACTACAGATACCAAGCTTCTCCAGATTGGGCACATGAAGTTTTCCACTGCGAACGCAGGTGCCAAAGGTATCGCAGCCCACATCGTCAAAAAGTTCCGCGTCCGGGGCCTCCCCTACGCCAACACTGTCCAGTACGATGAGAAATACCCGTTTCCCCATAGCTTTTATTCCCTCCTTCTTTCTTTATCCTGATATGGAAACAGCGCGCCATGCTCTGACACAGGGCGCGCCTTCTCTTAAACCCTACTCCGGGAAGACCGGAAGGATCTTCTTATGATTTACGTCTACCAGGCCAAGGTCTGACATCTTCGCCTCCGGGATCACCGGAAGAGCCAGCGTCACGATCCTAAGGAGCGGGTTCTCCATCTCGGTAAGTCCCAGCGCCCGGTTCGCCTCTTTCATCTTAGCGCTGTCCGCCGCAAGATCTTCCGCTTTCTTCAGGGAGATCAGCCCGGCCAGCGGAAGCTCCAGAGTGTGGAGGATCTGTCCATCCTTCACCGCGCACATGCCGCCGCCCACACGCTTCAGCTCCTCTGCCGCGATCAGAGCGTCCGCCGGATCATCGTAGACAATGGTCAGATTGTGGCTGTCATGGGACACGGTGGAAGCAAGGGCTCCGCAGGTAGTACCGAATCCACGGACCACACCCAGCGCCAGATTGTCGTTGCCCTCATAACGGTTGACCACGGCCACAAATTTCAGATTCTCATCTCCACTAAGATCCAGCCGCCCGTCCTTCACCGGAAGCTCCTCACACACCGCCTCTGTGGAGGACAGGTTCAGGTCGTAATAAGTCATTACCGTAACCTTGACCTTTCCATCCTGCACCGGGGCTCTCAGTGTAAAGTCCTCTTCCGTCAGCTCCTTTACATGGACGGAATTGCGGCTCTCCAGCGGATAAGATTTCTCTTCAATGGAAGCCAGAAGCTTCCCGTCCTCCGCCACCAGTTTCCCGCCAAAGAATACCTTGGAAGGCTTCAGTTCCGTCAGGCTCTCTACAAGCTGCAGATCCGCCACATATCCCGGCGCCACTGCGCCCAGGTTCTCAAGGCCGGCCTCTCTTGCATTGTTCAGGGTCGCGCTCTTGATGGCTGCCACCGGCTCCATGCCGCAGCGGATCGCCGAACGCACCACATCGTTCATATGGCCGTTGTGGAGAATGTCGTCCGCCTCCCGGTCATCGGTACACAGACTTAAGTTGTCAAAGAACCGGAAGTCTTTCACGCCCTCCCAGATCTCCTTCACGTTCTTGGTGATGGAGCTGTCTCTGGCGTCCACGTGCATACCGCTGCGGATCTTCTCCTTCGCCTCTTCTCCCAGCCGGGATTCATGGCAGGTGTTGGGACCGCCGCACAGATACGCGGACAGGGATCTTCCTGTTACAAACGGCGCGTGGCCCTGGAGATACAGCCCGTTCTTCTCCGCCACTTCGATGATATCCATCATCCGGTCTCCGCCTTCGATCACATCAATGAAATCCATCACCTCCGCCAGGCCGATGACCCGGGGAAGCTTAGCCAGTTCTTCAATCTCCGCCACGCCAAACTCTGCCCCGGCGTTCTCAAGGCCCGGGACTGCCGGCACGCAGCTTGGAATATCGATGAGCTGCCGCATGGGCAGTTCCTCAGAACTGTCGTACATATAGCGCACGCCTTCCACACCCCACACATTTCCGATCTCATGGGGATCGGTGATAACGGTGGTGGTCCCGTGGGGGATCACAGTACGGGCGAAATTCCGGGGCGTCATCATGGAGCTCTCAATATGCTCATGGGCGTCGATAAATCCCGGGAGCAGGTACTGGCCCTGCCCGTCGATCACCTCCGCGGCCTTGTCAAGATCCGCCTCCAGGTTCTGATACTCCACATGGGCGATCATCCCGTCGTAGACAAAAACATTGGCCGGATAGATCTCTCCTGTGATGGTGTTGACCAGCTTCACATTCTTGATCAGCAGATCGCTTGGGATCTCTCCCAGGGCAGCTTTCAGAAGCTGCCGCTTGTTCTTTGGACGAATTTTCATAACGCACGGTCTCCTTTATTTATTAATTGAAAATAAAGTACATTACCAACGGGATCGCCAGCACATACATAACCGGAGACAGCTCTTTGTATTTGCCGGTCGCCAGTTTGATGAAAATGTGTGCCAGGATACCTGCCGCGATACCGGAAGCGATACCGCCCGCGAAGATCACGAACATGATCATGACAAAGGGGCCGAAGGCATCGGTAAAATCGCTGAAGTCGATATTCTGGATACCGGATACCATCAGGAATCCTACGAAGATCAGAGCCGGGCCTGTCGCAGCGTCCGGAATCATCAGTACCAGCGGTGAGAAGAATACCATAATGCCGAACAGGATGGCTACCACAACGCTGGTCAGACCAGTTCTTCCGCCTGCCTCAACACCAGAGGAAGACTCTACGAAAGTAGTGATGGTCGTGTTACCGGTGCAGGCGCCCACGCAGGTTCCGATGGCGTCTACCAGGAAAGGCTTCTGGATATCCGGCATATTTCCGTTCTCATCCAGCATGTTGGCTTTGCCCGCAACACCCAGGACAGTTCCCAGCGTTGAGAAGAAGTCGCCGCAGAAGGTGATGAACACGTAGATCACCGTCTGGAATGCCAGAAGACCCTTGAAGTCAAAGGACAGCATCAGGTTGCCCAGGCCTGCCATATCCGGAAGCTTCGCCACAGAATCCGGAAGCTGGGTCACGCCCACCGGGATCCCAAGAAGGGTTACTGCCACGATCCCGATCAGGATGGCGCCGTTTACATGATAAGCGGTCAGGATGGCGATCAGGAAAAGTCCCAGCAGGGAAAGGGCCACTGCCGGCTGAGTAAAGTCTCCTCTGCTGATCCCGTCCTCGAAGACTCCGATCCCGGAGTTGTCAAATCCCAGATACGCGATGTAAAATCCAATAGCTGCTCCAATAGACACTTTAATATTCTTGGGGATCGCCTTTACGATCAGGTCCCGGATCCCGAAGATAGTCAGGACCACAAAGATGGTACCGGAGATCAGGGTAATGGCCATGATCTCTCCAAATGCCAGCGTCCCTGCCTGCAGAAGCGCTCCGAACATGAAGTTGGTACCCATTCCGGTAGCCAGGGCAAAAGGCATGTTGGCATATAATCCCATGAACAACGTGATCAGCGCGCTGACGATGGCACAGGTTACCGCAAGGGCTTCCTTGGTGATCACCAGCCCGTTTACGTCTGTAAAGGAAGCGGCGTCGCCGAATCCGATGATGGCGCTGGGCTGTACCACCAGTACATACGCCATAGTCATAAAGGTGGTAAAGCCGGCAAGGATTTCCGTCTTTACGTTAGATCCCTTTTCACTGAGTTTGAAAAATGATTGTAATTTCCCCATTCTCTTTTTCTCGTTCCTTTCTTAATGAAAATTGTATTTGCGCCCTTCATTATACGCCGGGACATCCCGTTTTGCAAACCCATTTTCCACCAGGCAGAAAACTAGATCTTCCCTTCATTTTTCTCTTCCAGCACATGGATCCCCTGAAGAAACATCCAGCACACCGGCGTGGGAACCCCCAGCTCTTGTCCCATACGCACCATGCTTCCGGCGAACATCTCGATCTCCGTCTTCCTCCCGGCCTCCAGGTCCTGCAGGGTGGAGGGCTTATTCTGATAGGGGATGGTAAGCAGCGTCTGATCCTGGCCCCGCATCACCTCATCGGAAATGTGGATGCCTTTTGCCTCTGCCACTGCCTGTACCTCCTTCATGGCCGCCCAGCGGATACTGCTGGCCGCCTGGCTTACGCCATAGGCGCCAAAGGGGATCCCCAGCAGCGCGCAGGTAAGGTTCTCTCCCACATTGCACATGTATTTGAACCACAGGCCCCAGACCATGTCCTTATCCACCTCATAAGGGATATCGCAGCGCTCAAACACCTCTTGCACCGCCTTCACCCGCTCTGTCAGTTCTTCATTGCGGGCCTCGCCAAAATGAACTTTTCCCCAGTAGGGATCAAAATCCGCCTTTCCATCCTTCATAACGATGGAAACCCGCATATAGGAATACAGGGTGTGTTCCCACCCATATGCAGCAGCCACTTTTTCTTCACTCTCCACGCCGTTCATCACACAGAGGATCTGGGTGCGCTCCCCCACAAATCTGCGGATATCCTGAAGCGCCTGGGAAAGCCCCATATCTTTTACTGCCATGATGATCAGATCTTTTGGCTCCCCGTTCTCCGGCTCACAGACAGGGAAACGGTAATTCTTTCCATTCACCGTTACTCCCTGTTCCTCCAGACGCTTTTTCCGCTCTCCGCCGGCGATCACGCAGAAATTCTCCCGCCCCAGATGCTCCTCCATCCTTGGCGCGAAAAAGACTCCCATGGCCCCAAGGCCGATCAGCGCCGCATTTTTCATCTCCATTTGTCTTTCTCCTTCCTGTCAAAAGCCCCATACGCTTCTCCCGTATGAGGCTTTTCTCTCGTATTTCTTTTATACCGGATGTTTTATCCGCTCAAGCTGTTCCTTCAACCTGGCGATCTCCCGATCTTTTTCCTCCAGCAATCGCTTCTGCTCGTCTAACGTGTTGGCCGTTTTCTCCAGCAGACGTTTTTGCTCATTCGCAATATCTGTCTTTTCCCTTAACAGCGCCTTCTGCTCATCAATCTCATCTTGCATCTCATCCATCATATATTGCACGGTATTCCTGTCCAACTCCTGTAATTCCTTCGAAAACATTCCTATCACCTTCTCCACATTGCGGCACAGTTCGTAAATTTCACCATACAGTTTCTGAAACTCAGGATAGCCTTCCAAAAGAGTCACAATATCTTCCGGGGTTTCTGCGCAAAAGAACATAAGCCATGCTTCCAGCTTATTTCTGATACCTTTATTGTGCACAATCTTCTGAAAGATGTCAAGCGCTATAAACGCATACTCCTGCAGCATATCCACCTGGATCCCGGTATCAGACTTCTGACTGAAATGATGGATATAATTCTCTGGAAAATGCCGGAACTCTCTGGGGCTTTACCGTTTGTCCCAGAACAAGCGACAGAAATTCTTCCAGTCGTTCGGGAGCTGTTTCCGGACTCATAATCTCCTTAAAGAAAGAATCATACAGGATTTTTATTCCCCGGTTTCCGGTACAAAACCCAAGGAACTCCTCTCTTTGCTCTTCATTCCACTCCAGATAATCTGCGAAAAGCCGTTCATCGCTTTGGATCTCTGAAAGGATTTCCTCTCTCGTACGTATCATGGGAAAATACTTTTGCAACACATTGGCCATAGACCGTCCTCCTTTTCCATTTTTTGTTTGCTTCACTTCTCACGGGTTTTCCGCTCCGACTCTGGAGCTTCCGATCAACAGAAAGCCTTACGGCTGTTAAAGATAATACTCCGGCCTTTGGATACTGCCGGGATAGATGATATTAACATAACACGGACCAGACAAAATAGCAATCCCCAGATCTTCCGCAAACTTCTAAAATTTCTGTGAAACCAGTCCCCTTCCGTTGACGATTCTCCCAGCGCTCTTTATAATAAGAACTGTTTTATGGAAGGGGAGAGACCTCATGCTTCAGATCAAACACATCTGTAAAGAATACCGCACCGGCAGCCTGGTCCAGAAGGCGCTGGACGACGTAAGCTTAAATCTAAGGGACAATGAATTCGTGTCTATCCTGGGGCCCAGCGGCTCTGGAAAGACCACCCTTTTAAATATCATCGGCGGCCTGGACCGCTATGACAGCGGAGACCTTATTATCAACGGAGTCTCCACACGGAAATACAAAGACCGGGACTGGGACTCCTACCGGAACCACACCATTGGTTTCGTCTTCCAGAGCTACAACCTGATCCCCCATCAGACCATCCTGGCAAATGTAGAACTGGCCCTGACCATCTCCGGCATCGGAAAATCCGAGCGCAGACAGCGGGCGCAGAAAGCCCTGGATGAAGTAGGCCTTGGAGACCAGGTCCACAAACGGCCCAGCCAGCTCTCCGGCGGCCAGATGCAGCGGGTGGCCATCGCCCGGGCCCTGGTCAACGACCCGGACATCCTGCTGGCCGACGAACCTACCGGAGCCCTGGACAGCGAGACCAGCATCCAGGTAATGGATCTTCTAAAACAGGTGGCCAAAGACCGCCTGGTGGTCATGGTCACCCACAACCCGGAACTGGCACAGGCGTATTCCACCCGCATCGTCAACCTGCGGGACGGCAGGATCCGCTCTGACAGCAATCCTTTTGAGATCGACGAGACCGCTCTGGAAGAGCCGGAGCATCGAAACATGGGGAAGGCCTCCATGTCTTTTCTCACGGCCCTGTCTTTGAGCTTTAACAATCTGCGTACCAAGAAGGCCCGCACCCTTCTTACTTCCTTCGCCGGATCCATCGGCATCATCGGCATCGCCCTGATCCTAGCTCTGTCCAACGGCGTCAACGCCTATATCAAATCCATTGAGACCGACACCCTGGCCGAATATCCTCTGCAGATCCAGAGCACCGGCCTGGATCTCTCCTCCATGATGGGCGGGGAAACCGGCGGCGGCTCCGCCTCAGATACGGAGAAAGGGGACGTAGGCGTGATCCAGATGGTCACCAATATGTTCTCCACCATGGATTCCAATGACCTGGGCGCTCTCAAGTCCTACCTGGACAGCGGGAAAAGCGGCATAGAAAAATATACCCATGCTATTGAATATTCCTACAGCGTCACGCCCCAGATCTACCGGCTGGAGGACTCCTCCGTCCGCCAGGTACACCCTGACCACTCCTTCGAAGAACTGGGCCTGGGTTCCTCCGGCGGCTCCAATTCCATGATGTCCGCCATGATGAGCACCGATGTGTTCTATGAGATGCCGGAGAATACCGACCTCTACCAGGGACAGTACGACGTCAAGGCAGGACGCTGGCCCCAGAATTATAATGAATGCGTTATTGTTCTGACTTCCAGCGGAAACATCAGCGATTTCCTGCTTTACACCCTGGGTCTGCGGGATTCCGATGAGCTGGACGCCATGATCCAGCAGTTTATTGATGAAGAAAATGTAGACACCCCGGAAGATATGGGAAACTATTCCTATGAAGACCTGCTTGGCGCTTCCTTCAAACTGGTCAACAGCTCCGACTACTACCAGTACGACAATCAGTATAACGTGTGGACTGACAAGACGGACGACTCTGACTACATGCGGGATCTGGTGGAACAAGGAGAGGATATCCGGATCGTAGGCGTGGTACAGCCCTCAGAAGACGGCAACGGTTTCGTTCTCACCTCCGGCATCGGCTACACCCCTGCCCTGACCCGCCACGTGGCACAGCAGGCACAGGAAAGCCAGATCGTACAAAAGCAGCTGGAAGATCCGGACATCAATGTATTTACCGGGGAACCCTTTGGGGAAGACAGTTCCGAAAATGATTTCGATATGGAATCCCTGGTCACCATTGACGAGGGAAAACTGGGAGAAGCCTTCGGATTCGACGAAAGCGCCTTCTCGGATCTCTCCAGTTCTTTTGACTTCGCGGACGTCTTCGCAAGCGCTGGAGATTCCATGGATCTGTCCGGTCTGATCGATCTGGGAGATCTGAACATAGACCTGCCCGATCTTGGCACGGTAGATCTGGAAGAGATGATGGGCAGCATGGAGATCCCTGTCTCCCAGGAGGGGTTCCGGCAGATGGCCGCAAGCCTGATGGAAGGTTTTAATCAGTATGGGAAGGAGCACCCGGAAGCGGATTACTCCGGGCTGCAGAGCAGCTTTGAGGGATATCTGAAAACAGATGCCGCCAAAGATGTTATGAAAAAAGCGGTCCTGGAGATCATCGAAGAAAGCACGACCATCACCGTTTCCAGCGAACAGATCCAGACCCTTTTGACAAACTTAAAAGCCGGGGTCTCAGACACTCTTAAAACTATTTCAGAAGAAGACCTGTCTCAAGAAAAAGTCCAGTCTGCGCTGGATGGATATATGAATAGCAAGGGACAGGAACTCCTGAACACCTGGGCAAATGATATCGCCAAAACCGCTGATGTCACCATCACCGATGCACAGATGGAATCCTTATCTTCCGCTCTGATCTCCGGCTACAGCGCTTATGCCAAAGAGCAGGGCAAACCGGATCCCACTCAGATGGGTCTCCACTTCCTTACGTATCTCCAGACAGAGGACGGCCAGCGGCGCCTGGCGGAAGGACTGGCGGCAACGGTAGATACGGACGCTCTGGAAGACCAGCTTATGAAAGCAGTGGAAACCTATATGGGCAGCACTATGGCCTCCTACGGCAACGCCATCGGAGACGCTCTGGAAGACCAGATCTCTTCCGCCCTGCAGCAGATGATGACCCAGCTTGCTTCCGGCATGACAGAGGCCCTTGGAAGCGCCATGTCCAACATCGGCAGCGCCCTCCAGGATGCCATCAGCGTTGATGCAGACGCTTTCGCGGAGGCCTTCCAGATGAACATGACCGGGGAAGACTTAACGGAACTGATGATGTCCATGAGTTCCGGCCAGGACGCTTCCTACGATGGCAATCTGACCACCCTTGGCTATGTGGATTTTGCCGAGCCATCTTCCATTGACATCTATCCTCTGGATTTCGAGAGCAAGGAACAGGTGGTATCCATCCTGGATCACTATAACAGCCGGATGGAAGAAGAAGGAAAAGACGAGCAGGTGATCACCTATACTGATCTGGTAGGCTCCATGATGTCCTCTGTCACGGACATCATAGACATTATCAGCTATGTACTGATCGCCTTTGTGGCCATTTCCCTGATCGTATCCTCCATCATGATCGGCGTTATCACCTACATCAGCGTTCTGGAACGTAAGAAAGAGATCGGCATCCTCCGGGCCATTGGATCCTCCAAGCAGAACATCTCCCAGGTGTTCAACGCGGAGACCTTCATCATTGGCCTGTGCGCCGGACTGATCGGTATCGGGGCAACCCTTCTGATCCTGATCCCCGGCAACGCCCTGATCCATCACATTGCGGACACCAACGACGTCAATGCGTTCCTGCCTGTAGTTCCAGCCGTGATCCTGATCCTGTTAAGCGTGATCCTGACTCTGCTGGGAGGTCTTATCCCTTCCCGCAAGGCGGCAAAAAGCGATCCGGTAACGGCACTGCGAACAGAATAATCTGACATTCCAAAAGCAGCCACACAAAAATCCCGTGTGGCTGCTTTTAACAATTCATATACAGGGAAACAGCAGCGTAAGAGAAAACCGCTCTCTGCTTTGCTCCGTCCGGCAGGTCCCTCCCATCCGCTCCATCATATTTTTCACATTGACAAGACCGATCCTTGTGCTCTCCACCGTTCCTTCCGGTATACCGATCCCATTTACAAAAGTCAGCCGCACTGCGCCGCAGCTAACATCACAGCAAATGACTACCGGCTCATTTTTGCATGCATATTTCACAATATTGGACGTAATATTGTCCAGGATACGGACAACATAGGTCCTGTCTGCCCGAATCCTTTTCTCCTCCCAGTCCATATGGACTTCCGTCTGAAATCCTTTCTCCTCCAGATAGCTGCAAGTCTCCGAGAGCAGATCATAGAGCACCTCCCGGTACTGCTCCGGCTTCTCCAGCCTTGGACTTTCCTCCCCCGCCACCAGCGCGTACCGAAAGAGATGGTCTGACAACTGTTTCAGCCGCCGGGCCTTCTCCTCGATCTTCCTCAGATATTCCTGAAGTTTCTCTTCACTGATCCCTTTTCCTTTCCGCAGGATCTCTGTATACAGCAGGATCGAAGTCAGCGGGGTCCGCAGATCGTGGGACATCTCCGTCACGATCTCCTGGTTCGCCTTCGCAAGCTGCGCCTCCTGTTCCATCTGCTCCTTAAGGGAACAGCGCATGGCTTCCAGCCCTTTCGCCAGCACAGCCAGTTCATCTTTCCCCTCCACGGTGATCGGATATTCCAGATCCCCGCCTTCCAGGATCTGAACCTCACGTCCCAGCTGGCGGATATAGTCCATCTTTCTCCTTACTCCCCAGAGCACCAGCCCGAGAAACAGGAAAAACGCTGCCAAAAGTTCCAGGATCATGACGAAATTATATAACTGATACTGATAGGCTCCGTAGAAGACCACTTCTCCGTTTCCGTCCGGGAACCGAACCGGATAATAGTTCTCCCGCGAGTTGTACTTCTGTTCCCTCTCCTCTTCCGTAAGATTTTCCATATCCCGAAGGTAATAGGAATCGTAGACCAGCCATTGATCCTGATAGATCTTCAGCGCCAGGATCTTCTGCTCCTTCACCCACTCTGTGATCTTTTTCCCGTCTTTTATGCTGATCTCATTATCTGTCACATAATCCTGCAGGTTCTCCGTATATTCTCTTTCCCTGCGCTCCACATAATCACTGCTCTGATACCAGCAGGCTACAAGATAATCTCCCGCGAAACTCAAAAAATAAAAGAAAAGAACCCCGGCCGCCAGCGCGCCGGCTACCAGCCGCAGCAGCAGAAAGGAAAGAGAGTCCTTTCTGTTAAGCGCTGCCATCGAATCGATACCCCTTTCCCCAAACTGTCTGGATCCTCCTGGGATTCTGCGGATCCTCTTCTATCTTCAGGCGAAGCTTCCGGATATGCACAGTGACGGTGGAATTACAGTTGTAGAAATAAGGCTCCTCCCAAATGCTTTCATAAAGATTTCTGGCCGAGAAAACTTTCCGCGGGTGGGACATCAAAAGTTTCAGGATCCCATATTCTGTCTCTGTCAGATCTCTTTCCGTTCCACTTACATAAACCTGATTATATTCCTTATGAAGGCGGATATCCCCAGCCTCCAGATATTCCTCCTGTCCGTCCCCCTCCAGAATCTTTTTCCCGCTGTAAACCCTGTAACGGCGCAGCAATGCCTTGACTCTTGCCAGAAGTTCTGTATAGGAGAATGGTTTCGCCAGATAATCGTCCCCGCCGGCCATCAGTCCGATTAGCTTGTCCGATTCCTGCGCTTTGGCCGTCAGAAAAAGCACCGGGACATACGACCTCTTGCGGATCTCCCGGCAGGTACACAGCCCTGACATCCCCGGCATCATCACGTCCAGGATCACCAGATCCGTAGACTCCTCCAATGCCGCAAGGCCTTTTGCCCCATCCGGCGCCTCCCGGACTTCATAATTCTCACTTTCCAGAAGAATACGCACCCCTTCCCGGATATCCGGGTCGTCCTCAATGATCAATATCTGTTCCTTCTCCATAGGTTTTCTATCCTTTCTTCGCAGTTCCGCTACGGATCTTCAGAAGTTTTGGTCCTGCTTCTTCGGCAAACTTCTCTGCGTTTTCATCCCATTCTTCAAATCCTTCCATCCCGCGCCGGTCCGGAAGCTCCCTGGATTCTGCCAGAAATTTCCCCAGATGTCTGGTTACCTTCTCAGCCCCTGACAGGTTCAGATGATCCCCCTTGTCCGCTGTGTCTGTCTCCCAGTTGATCCCCAGTTCCTCCAGATTCAGATCCAGATAAGTCAGACCTTTTTCCTTTGCAAAGGCCGCCAGGCCATTATGCTTCCTGAAATTATAATTCACCGGGGAGGGGCCGCTGTAAAGCAAAAGATCCGCCCCGTTCTCCCTGCACAGCTTTATGATCTTGTCCATATAGCGCAAGTTCATCTTTTCAATCTTCTTCTGTTCGGTGGTCTCTTTCATATAGCTTCCTTCCCGATAGGGTTTGACTCCCGTCCGAATCCGGAACCCCTTATACGCTTCACCCTGATAACGCTCTCCGGTCAGAAGCGGTTTCCACACATCATGAAAACGGAAAATCGGGAAATAATAACTTCGCAGTTCACTCAACAAGGTCTGGATTCCTGCCATATCCCCTTTATAACGATATATTACATTTGTCTCCAGAAGCACCACTTTAGGAGATTGTGTTTTAAAAGCCGTCTTCAAGGCATAGTAGCTTTCCTGGATCTTTTGTCCCGGTTTTCCACAGACATAGGCAGTGATCCCCTGTTCCTGCCACAGCTGCATGGGAGAGACTGTAGTATAACTTTCACTGTCTCCCACTACAAGCAGGTCGATGGTATGTTCTTTCTCTCCCTGGATCCCTGCAATACTCTTATTTCCTTCCAGCAGAAGACCTGCATCTTCTTTCACAAGCCTGACCACTCCCTGGGAAAGGAAAAGAAGGATGCACAGCAGGATCCCTGTAAACGCGCCTGCTCCTCCCAGTTTTCTGATCCCTGTTTTTAACTTCTTCTTAAAATCCCGCATAAATCAAATCCACCTGTTGATATCCTGTTCCATATGCTCCAAAGATCACTACCGCCAAGATCAGGCTGTAGCAAAGTCCCCAGCGCAGAGAAGGCCT
The DNA here is from genome assembly GCF_900312975.1 of Massilistercora timonensis. Classification (NCBI taxonomy): domain Bacteria; kingdom Bacillati; phylum Bacillota; class Clostridia; order Eubacteriales; genus Massilistercora; species Massilistercora timonensis. The sequence goes on from NZ_LT990039.1 coordinate 828,462, forward strand.
CATCTCCTCCAGCGCCGCCTCCCGGATCCATCCTCTCTCCCTGGCCATTCCATAAATTCCCACTACCAGACACCCAATGGCTGCCGCATAAAAATCTCCAGGACGAAGTCCCAACTTCAGGAATGAACCATCCCAAAGAGGCTCCAGAGAAAAATCCCGGAAAATACTAAGAAACATCGCAAGTCCGGCCCGGAAACCATCTGCCCGGAAAAACAACTCTCCCGTAAAGATGATCACCCAGGTCTTCAATACTCTTATTCCATGCCAACACCATGCATCCTCACAGATATGAAGCCCCCTCATGATAAATTTCCCTACTGGTTCCAGGGCGATCTCTGCCATCAGGACGGCAAAATAATACATACCAAAGAAAATATAACTCCATCTGGGTCCATGCCAAAGGCCGTTACACAGCCAGACCGGAAACAGCGCCATAGCCGATACCCCCAGCTTTGTAATATATTTGCCGCAATGCTTCCTCCCAAACTGATTCCAGCGCTTTACCGGGCCAGACATGGAAACCGGATAAAACACATAGGTCTTCAGCCAGGTTCCCAGAGTAATGTGCCAGCGCCTCCAGAATTCCGCCGCATCCGCAGAGGCAAAGGGCTGGCGAAAATTCTCCGGCAGACGGATCCCAAACATCCGTCCGCTGCCGATCACAATGTCCATACAGCCTGAAAATTCCATATAAAGCTGAATGGTATACGCCACCGCCCCCGCTGCCGTGATCAGGCCGCCGTAATCCTGATAATGGCCAAAGATCTGCCGCACCGGGATATAGAGACGGTCCGCGATCACCAGCTTCTTAAAGAGTCCCCACAGGATCCTCGCCCCGCCGTTCCATAAGTCTGCGGACGAAAGTGCCTTCCCTTCCCAGAGCTGATCTGCCGTCTGGGAGTACATGCTGATGGGACCTTCCATGATCTGAGGAAAAAATCCCAGAAAAAGCGCCAGCTTTCCCGGATGAGTCTCCGCCTTGATCTTCCCCCAGTACACATCTGCCAGATACCCCACTGCCTGCAATGTATAAAAGGAGATCCCTACCGGGAGCAGCAGTTTTTGAACCGCAAAAAGCTCTCCGCCCAGTATCTTCTCCGCCAGAAAATTCAGATTCCTTACAAGAAACGGGGCGTACTTCAGATACCCCAGCACCCCCAGGAGCGCCGTTACTCCCAAGGTCAGCACCCACCGTTTTCTCTCCCTTTTCGCACTTTCGATCCACTGCCCGGCCAGATAAGTAAAGGCCGTGGTTCCCAGGAGGTACAGCAAAAGCTCCCCACTGATCAGATAGAAGAACAGATAGCCAAAAAGCAGCAGGATCTTCCAGCGGTGCCGCCGGGGAACCATCTGATAGGCCGACAGGGCAGCCGGAAGGAATAGAAAGAGATAAAGTCCTGTATGATACGCCATAAACTGTCTACTCCTTTAATCTCTGGATCATTTCCCACATTGCCCGGGCAGAGTTGAAATTCTCCGGCGTCATCTGCGCCGCTTCGATCCGGACGTCGTAAGCCGCTTCCAGCTCTGACACCAGGGTGATCACAGCAAAGGAATCCAATACCCTTCCTGTGATCAGCGCCTCCTCCTTCTCGTAATCTATACTGTCGTCAATCTCATTTAAGATCATTAACAATGTTTCCATTCTGCGTCCTCCTTTTTCATTGTCCAGGGATAAGTCGGCTGCCGGCGGCGGATCTGCTTCCACCCCATATCCCGGCTGTAAAGCGCCACCGCCGGAAGTTCCCTGCTTAAAAACAGCGCCATCCCCTCCGTCGCCGAGTAGGCTCCTGTCTGTTCAAAAACCAGTGTCTTTCCAATAGCCGCCCCTGCCAGCCGCGCACGGCAAAGCAGCAGATCATTAACGGTACACAAGGCTCCGCATACCGTCCACTCCTGTTCCTGCGCATCCCCGGCTTCCGGGATCATCTGGATCCTGGGGAAATACATCCCCCGGATCTGTCCGTCATAGTGAAGCTGATGGATACCGCCGTCCGTCATACAATAATTCTTCCCGTCACTTTGCTTGACTTCACAGATCCTGGTGAGATAATAGCCGCAGCATGCGGTCAGGGCTCTCCCCATCTCCAGGATCACATTTCCCCGCCACTCCATGGTCTCCAGCGCCTCCGCGGTTTCCTGCAGATCTACAAGCAGCCGGTCTTCTTCTCCCTGGAAATAAGCCACTGAAAGACCGGGGCCGTACTCCAGTGTTTCTACCGAAAATCCATACTCTTCCTCCAATTCCCGGCAGCGCCGGTCCAGATAAGCGATCTCCTCCCGGATCTTCGCCGTCCCTTTTTTCTGCGTTCCGGAGAAAAAGTGGATCCCCTTGATCTGTATATAAGGACATCCTTTCCGCAATTCCACAATACTCAGAAGAGTCTGCCAGTCCATACCAAATTGATTGCCGCTGGTAAGGCGCAGATACACCGGAACCGTCTGCCGGCTCTCCTCGCACCAGTCTACCAGATACTGAAATTGCTGAGGGGATTCCACGGTAAAGGCGCTCCTCCCTTTCGTGTACTCCAGCATTTCATACACTTCTTCCTTTTTCTTCAGCACTCCGGAGAGGAACAATTTCTCCGGTGGTATCTGAAGCTCCCGGCAGGTCTTGAATTCCCCCGGAGAACACACCTCCAGCCGGTCTGCCATCTCTGCCATCTGTTCCGCCAGAAACGGATTGGCTTTCATGGCAAAACAAAGACCTGCCCGCGCTCCCAGGATCTTTCGGAATGCCTGAAAATTCTCCTTCAAAAGATCCATATCAAAGAAGTAAGACGGAGTTCCGTAGCGGACGATCCCCCGCTCCAGACTTTGTCTGTCCATCCTTACACCTCCTGCCTGTTCTGAAAATACGTTCTGTCCGTCTTTCCATTTTTGTTCAGCGGGATCACCGGCACACGGGCGATCTTACCCGGCACCATGTAAGAAGGCACTTTGTTCTTCAGTTCCTTCCGCACCGCCTGGGGTTCTGTCTTTCCTGTATAAAAAGCTGCGATCCTCTGTTTCTCCCGGTCAAAGATACAGCAGCACCGGGAAACATCCTCGACCTGCTCCACACACCCCTCGATCTCCTCCAGTTCGATCCGATGTCCCATATGCTTGATCTGAAAATCCTTCCGCCCGGCAAAATATAACAATCCATTCTCCCCGTAGAACCCCAGGTCTCCTGTGTAATAACAACGTTTTTCCGCACCGCTTTGCGCCGTATAAAAATGAAAGCGCTTCTTTGTCTCTCCAGGATTATTATAATACCCCTCGGCCAGGGATTCCCCGGATACACAGATCTCACCGGCCCTTCCCTCCTCTGTGATCCTTTCTCCTTTTTCATCCAGAAGAAATATCTGCCGGCCCGGGAAAGGGCTTCCGATGGGCAGCCTGTTAAATGCCTCCCATTTCTCCCGGATCCGGTAGAAGGTACAGTTGCAGGTGACCTCTGTAGGACCATAGAGATTGATAAATTCCGCTTCCGGCAGCGCTTCCTGCCAGCAGATCAGCTGCCCTGCCGGCATCACCTCGCCACTGAACATAACCATGCGCACATCCCGAGGGATCCGATACTCCAGCCCCTTAAGAGCCGAGATCAGACAGAGTGCCGATACTGCCCAGATCATCACGGTTATCCGCTTCTCACAGAGAAGATCCACAAGTCTTGGCGGGATGGAAAAATACTCCTTAGGGATCAGAACCAGCGTCGCCCCTGTCATCACACAGGAATAAATGTCCTTCACCGACACATCAAAATCAAAAGGCGCCTGATTCCCGATCCGGTCATCCGCACGAAGATCGAAAATCTCTGTAAAATGCCCCAGGAACTGTATCACTGCCTGATGGCTCACTGCCACTCCCTTTGGTGTTCCGGTAGACCCGGAGGTAAAAAGACTGTAGAGAAGATCCGTCTCTTTTGATTCTTTCCGGATCCTCCCCAGAAGGATCGGATCCGGCTTTGTCCTGACCGCGTCTTCCAGAAGGCAGACGGGAATCTCAAGACCGGTCTCGCAGACTTTCCTCCCCGTCTCTTCATCCCCTACAATAAGCTGGGGTTTTAGCGTCTCCAGGATCTTCTTCCTTCTCTGGACCGGCTGCCCCGGATCCAGCATGACATAAAAACAACCTGCATACACCACACCCAACATAGCCGCCAGTACCGCTGTGCTTTTCTCCATCAGGATCACTACCGGCCGGCCCGGATCCGTCCGACGGGCAAAAGCCGTTCCCATCCCCTGAGCCAGCCGTGTCAGTTCCGCCCAGGTCATCCGGATATTTCCGTCATCTACTGCCGTCTTACAGGGATATCTTTTTTGCGTACATTCCAGATAGTCCAATATGTTTTTCATTCCGCACCTCCTTTGATCAGTTTTCATTATAGAAGACAAAACTTAATCAATCCTGAACACTTTCTTAATAAATCTAAATCTTGAATCCCAAGGACAAAAATGCTACAATTCATAAACACCCTTTATAGATAACGATCCGTCCATTTATTTAAGGAGGTTTTTATGAACACCATCCAATTAGAATGTTTTATCGCCGTAGCTGAACACCTGAATTTCTCCCGGGCCTCCCAGGCCCTGAAGATCACGCAGCCGGCGGTGAGCCATCAGATCCAGTCCCTGGAAGAAGAGCTGGAGGTAAAGCTGTTCCGCCGGACCAGCAAAAGCGTCTCCCTTACCCAGGAAGGGCTGCAGTTCCTTCCGGACGCGGAACTGATCCTGAAGACCGCCTTCTCCGCCAAGGAACGTCTCGGCCGGCATGAGAGCCTGATCCCGCTGGAGATCGGCTGCCATGACCGCATGGCTTTGGAACTGCTGCCGGACCTCTTCCATCAGCTGGCCCTGGAGTTCCCTCTCCTTCGCCCTTCTGTCCGGATGGTACCATTTCCCTCCCTTCTGGGGCTTGTGGAAAACCAGAAGATCAGCGCGGCTTTTGACTTCAAAGAAGGACAGAAAAAAAGCGCTCTTCGTTTCAAAGCGCTTTCTTCTGCCCCCATAGCCTGTGTCTGTACTCCCGACCATCCCCTGGCCCAATATGAAGTTCTCACCAAAGATATGCTCCAGGGGAACCTGGTGGTGTGTTCCTCCCGGCAGGTTCCCGGACATCTCTTCTCCATCCAGAGCCGTCTCATCCCTGCCCTTTCTCCGGAGCAGCGGTACTTCACGGACAACATCGACACTGCCTTCGTCCTTGTAAAGGCTCACTTGGGCTACACCCTGTATCCGGACGTGCGCCAGGTCCGGGATCCCGGACTTCGCTATATCCCTGTCCGGGATCTCCCGGAGATTGCCTTTGGGATCTATTACCGCTACGACAACGATCACCCGGTGATGAAACGGTTTCTTGCGCTGGCTCAGGAAATCTTCCAGCCTGCTGTTTCGTAATAAAAAACCCTGTCCCGCAGGTTCTTGCGGAGACAGGGTTTTTCTTGTTCTGAATTATTCTACAGGAACAGGTACTTCAGTACGAACAGCACTGCCAGTACATACATCAGCACGCTGATCCGTCCTTTTGCCTTGCCTGTTACCAGGTTCAGCACCACGTAGGAGATCACGCCCATGGCGATTCCTTCAGAAATGCTGTAGAAGAACGGCATGGCAATGATACAGATATAGCAGGGGATCGCCTCCGCCAGATCATTGAAATCAATATTCACCACGTTGGTCAGCATATAGAATCCAACCACTACCAGAGCCGGAGCTGTGGCAAAGGACGGGATCGCCAGGAAGATGGGTGAGAACAGGAGCGCCACGCCAAACAGGATGGCTGTGGTGATGGATGTAAGTCCTGTTCTTCCTCCTTCGGTGACACCGGAAGCACTCTCTACAAAGGTAGTAACGGTGGAAGTACCCAGAACCGCGCCTGCGGTGGTGGCTACCGCGTCCGCCAGGAGCGCTCCCTTGATCCGGGGCAGCTTCCCATTTTCATCCAACATATTCGCCTTAGTGGATACGCCGATCAGAGTTCCAAGGGTATCAAAAATGTCTACAAACAGGAATGCGAAGATCACTACCAGGAATTCCAGGGAGAAGATCCCGTCAAATTGCAGTTTCCCAAAGATCGGGGACAGGCTTGGGATAGCCAGTCCATTGCTGAAATCCGGAAGCAGGCTGTAGAATCCAAGCTCCCCGTTGGGCACATAGAGTCCCGCCAGCTGGCAGACAATTCCCAGAAGCCAGGTGATCAGGATCCCCCACAGGATATTTCCTTTGATGTTCTTGATCACCAGGATCCCGGTGATCAGGATGCCGATCACTGCCAGGAGCACTGTAATCCCTACATCATTGAAGCTTGCCTCCACACCATTAAGGGTGTTGTAATCTTCTACAGAGAAGAGCTGCAGCAGGGTGGAGCCTCCGATCACGATCTTGGCGTTCTGCAGTCCGATAAACGCGATGAAAAGGCCGATACCTACGCTCACCGCCGCCTTCAGGTTTATGGGGATGGCGTTGAAGATTGCCTCCCGCACATTGGTCAGGGACAGCACGATAAAGATGAGACCTTCAATAAATACAGCTGTCAGAGCCGTCTCCCAGCTATATCCCATTCCCAACACTACCGTGTAGGCAAAATAGGCGTTCAGGCCCATGCCCGGCGCCAGGGCAAAAGGATAATTGGCAAAAAGAGACATGAACAGCGTACCCAGAAGAGAAGCCACCGCAGTAGCGGTAAATACCGCTCCCTGGTCCATTCCCGTCTCGCTTAAGATACTGGGATTGACCGCCAGGATGTAAGCCATGGTCATAAATGTGGTAACTCCGGCCAGGATCTCTGTCTTGGCGTCTGTGCCGTTTTCTTTCAGTTTAAAAAGTTTTTCCAGCATGTTTTCCTCCTTCGTAACTCTCATTCTTTTAACAGACAACAAATTTATTTTAACAAAACATTCCCGCAAAGTAAATGCGTTGTTTTGCTGTTACTGGATCTCCCGGATCCGTTTGCGCAAACTAAGTACTTCTCCCGGGGCCACGGAAAGTTCATCAATGCCGATCTGCAGGAAAAATTCCGTCATCTCCGGATCTGCAGCCAGGTCGCCGCAGATACTGATCCTCTTATTCTCCAGATGGACGTTGTTGGCCACGATCCGGATCATCTTAAGAAGAGCCGGATGGTGGGGATCATAGTAAGGCTCCAGACGCTCGTTCCCCCGGTCCATGCCCAGGGTAAACTGGGTGAGATCGTTGGTCCCTATGCTGACAAAGTCCACTTCTCTTGTCAGCTCTCCGCTGATCATCACTGCAGCCGGGGTCTCGATCATCACACCCACCTCAATCTTCTCATTATAGGGGATCTTCTCTGCCTTCAGTTCTTTACCTGCTCTTCCAAGGAGCAGCTTTGCCCGCTGCACTTCCGCCACGGAGGAGATCATAGGAAACATCACGGACAGGTTCCCATAGAGGCTTGCCCGTAAGATGGCCCGAAGCTGGGTCATGAAGATCTCTTCCTTATCCAGAGAAACCCGGATCCCCCGGACTCCCATGGCAGGATTCTTCTCGCCGCCCAGGTCCAGGCAGTCGGCCACCTTCTCTCCTCCCAGGTCCGCCGTCCGGATCACTACTTTCTTGCGGCCCATAGATTCCGCCGCCAGCTTGTACGCCTGGAACTGCTGCTCTTCTGTAGGCAGTTTTCCGCCGTTTTCCATATACAGGAACTCACTGCGGAACAAACCTACACCTCCCGCGTCGCTTCTCAGGACGCTCTCAATGTCTTCCCGGCTTCCGATATTGGCGCAGATATCAATCTTCTGACCACTCTGGGTAATATTTTCTTTTCCCTTCAGACGCTCCAGGTTCTGGATCTGCGTCCGGTTCTCACTTTTGCGCTGTTTCATCTTCGCCAGGGTAGTCTGATCCGGCTCAATATAAACCTTCCCTTCAAACCCGTCGATGATGATGGTCTTCCCGTCATAGTCCTTCTTCAGGGCCTCCCCCAGGCCGATCACAGACGGGATATTTTTAGTCCGGGCGATCACCGCCGTATGGGAGTTGATGGTCCCGTAACGGGTGACAAATCCCAGCACTTTTGATTTATCCAGCTGTACCGCCTCGCTGGGATACAGTTCGGAAGTCGCCAGGACAAAGGGCTCGTCCGTCAGGAGACGGTCCTTCCAGCTTCTGGAGAGGATCTGCAAAAGCCGCAGGGCCACGTCCTTCACGTCTGCGCTGTGCCCCTGGAGATATTCCTTTCCTTCTCCTTCCACTCCTTTAAGGATCTCTTCCGCCGTAGCCTGCACCGCATATTCCGCGTTCAGCTTCTCCTCTACCACGATATTGACCACACGGTCCACAAATTCCTCCTCTTCCAGGATCTTCTGCTGCATCTCGAAGATGGCCGCGTTGGCCTCTCCCACTTCCCGGATGGAAGTCACATACAATTCCTTCAGCTCTGCCATTGCTTTCTGTCTGGCTTTCTGGAACCGCTGCACCTCTTTCTCCACATCCTTTACATAGATCCGCCGGTTTTCCCTCTCGTCCCGCTTATAGAATACCAGCTTCCCGATCACGATCCCTTCTGAAACCTTTTTCCCCGTCAGTGTAATCATAGATTTTTCCTCTCTTTCGTTTATCCCTCTTGGAACAACGGCGTAGACAAATACCGTTCTCCTGTATCCGGAAGCAGTACCACAATGGTCTTTCCGGCATTCTCTTCTTCTCTGGCCATCCTAAGCCCCACGGACAGCGCCGCCCCGGAGCTTATCCCTGTCAGGATCCCTTCCCGCCTTGCCAGCAGCCTGGCCGCCTCATAGGCTTCTTCTTCGCTTACTGGGATCACCTGATCATAGATGCCTGTATCCAGGATCCCGGGAATGAATCCGGCTCCGATGCCCTGCAGCCCATGTGGTCCGGGCTCTCCTCCGGATAATACGCAGGAACCCTTGGGTTCTGCCGCCACGATCCGGATCTTCGGATTCTTCTCCCGCAAGAATTTCCCGGTCCCGGTGATCGTTCCCCCGGTCCCCACACCTGCTACAAAAATATCGATTTCTCCCTCTGTATCTTCCCAGATCTCCGGTCCGGTAGTCTGGTAATGGGCCATGGGATTGGCCGGATTGTCAAACTGTCCCAGTACGATCCCGCCGTCGATCTCCCGGGCCAGGCGGTCCGCCTCCTCAATGGCTCCCGCCATCCCTTTGGCCCCCGGCGTCAGAACGATCTCAGCCCCGTATCCTTTCAACAGCTTCCGTCTCTCCACGCTCATGGTCTCCGGCATGGTGAAGATCACCCGGTATCCTCTGGCGCCGCCGATGGCCGCAAGTCCGATCCCGGTATTTCCGCTGGTGGGTTCGATGATCACTGATCCCGGCTTAAGGAACCCTTTTTCCTCCCCGTCCCGGATCATAGATAAAGCTGCCCGGTCTTTCACGCTTCCCGCCGGATTAAACAGCTCCAGCTTCACCAGAAGCCTTGCCTTAAGGCCCTCTGCTTCCTCAATCCGCTTCACTTCCAGAAGCGGCGTGTGCCCTACAAGTTCTTCTATTTTCTCAGCGATCTGTCTCATAGTCATCCTCCTCATTTCCCGCCGTCGCCGTTTCTTTTCTGATACATATTTTACCCCAAAATCCCCGTTCCTACAATTGTAGAGAATATTAAAAACAATTGTCGAATCCATTGACTTTTTTATAAATATATGCTAATGTGACAGCGTGTTATCTACCAATATTCAGGCAGATAGTACAGCTTCTTAATTTATTTACATTTTATTTTTATGGAGGTATCACGATGAAGGGTACAGTAAAATGGTTCAACAACCAAAAAGGCTACGGCTTTATCTCTGACGAGGCCGGCAACGACGTATTCGTACACTACACAGGGTTGAACATGGAAGGCTTCAAGTCTCTGGAAGAAGGCCAGGAAGTAGAGTATGACGTAACTGAAGGAGCTAAGGGACCCCAGGCAGTCAACGTAACAAAACTTTAATCCCTCACACTAATCAAAATGGATGTACCTTTTATATATATAAAACAGATTATGATTTAGATATTTAAAAGCACTGCATGAAATGAGATTACGAAAGATGGTGGATAACTTCCGTTATCCACCATCTGTGCGTTCGGAACTTATTTCCACTCCACCGCCCTGCCGAAGATTCCTTCGTGGACCTTCTCCACGGGAAGCTCCTCAAGTTCATAGGCCGGTCCATGTTCCGCGGGCATCCCCAGGACCAGGGTAGCTTCCAGCTTATAATTCTGCGGATATCCCAGAAGATCTCTTAAGAACTCTTCCGTATCTCTCCCGTCCTCAGACTTTCTCAGCCTTCCCTGCACCCAGCAGCTCCCGATTCCCAGACTGTCCGCCATCAGATGCATGTGGGCCATAGCTATGGAACAATCCTCCGTCCATATGTCGGTCTTGTGGGAATCTCCCAGGACAACCACCGCGCAGTCCGCCGTCTCCAACATTTTCACTCGGCCCTCCCGGCAGCCTGCCATCTTGTGCAGGGTTTCCTTGTCCCGCACCAGGATAAATTCCCAGGGGCGTTTGCCTTTCCCGGACTCTGCCAGAAGACCTGCCTGCAGGATCTTCTTCAGATCCTCCTCCTTCACAGACTCTTCCGTATATTTTCGGACACTCCTGCGGTTCTGCATGATTTCCAGCAACTCCATTGTACCGCCTCCTTCCCTCTCTGCCCCCCTATTATACGCCCTCTCTCTAACGGTTGACAAGGAAACTCCCTGGAAAATCTCAGGATTTTACCGGAATGGATCCTCATACTCCGCCGCGTCTCCCAGCCTTTCCTCGATCCGCAGAAGCTGATTATATTTTTCCGTCCGCTCAGAACGGCAGGGCGCTCCGGCCTTGATCTGTCCTGCGTTAAAGGCCACTGCGATGTCCGCGATGATCCCGTCCGCCGTCTCCCCGGAACGATGGGAGATGATGGCGTGATAGCCTGCGTTTTTCGCCAGTTCGATCGCGTCAAACGCCTCGGTAAGCGTCCCGATCTGGTTCACCTTGATGAGGATCGCGTTCCCCACCCCTTTTTGGATCCCCCGCTCCAGCCTTTTCTTATTGGTCACAAACAGATCGTCCCCCACCAGCTGGATGTTCTGTCCCATCCGGGTGGTAATAAGTTCCCATCCTTCCCAGTCTTCTTCATCCAGGGGATCTTCTATGGATACAATGGGAAATGTCTCGGCCAATTCTTCATAGTAATCGATCATCTCTTCTGCCGACCGGTTTCCTTCAAACACATATTTCTGAAGATCCGGATCATAGAGCTCGGAAGCCGCCGCGTCCAGCGCCAGCGCCACATCTTTCCCCGGCTGCAGCCCGGTGCGGCGTATGGCTTCCGCCAGAACGGCAAGAGCTTCTTTCGCATCTCTCAGATCCGGCGCAAAGCCTCCCTCATCCCCCACAGAAGTGGCATACCCTCTTTCTTTCAAAAGCCCTTTCAGTCCGTGATAGACTTCCGCGCACATCCGCAGCCCCTCCCGGAAACAATCAGCCCCCACGGGAAGGATCATAAATTCCTGGATATCAATGGTGTTGTCCGCATGTCGCCCTCCATTGATCACATTCATCATAGGCACCGGAAGTCTCTTTGCATTGGTTCCTCCCAGATAAGAATAGAGAGGCATGGCAAGGGCCGCCGATGCGGACCGGGCAGCCGCCATGGATACTCCCAGCATGGCGTTGGCTCCCAGATTGGATTTGTCCGGCGTCCCGTCCAGACGAACCAGGACTCCGTCCAGAGCCGCCTGGTCGAACACATTCATACCGATGATCTCCGGCGCGATCCTGGCATTCACATGCTCTGCCGCAAGGCGGACTCCCATCCCCCGGTACCGCTTCTCCCTGTCCCGCAGCTCCACCGCCTCAAACCGGCCGGTAGACGCGCCGGAAGGAACCCCGGCTCTTCCGCAGAATTCTTCTCCTGCCAGTACTTCCACTTCTATGGTAGGATTCCCCCGGGAATCCAGGATTTCTCTTGCGTATACATCCGTGATCGGCAAATATCTATACATGTCCTTTCCTCCTTCATGACAGATATTATATACCGATTCCGGATTTCTGATTCCCGGCTCCAGGATCTCATTGACTTTTCCCGGCCACGGGGATACAATGGTCACGGTTACATAGCGGATATTCCGCAAGGAGGAATTCTTATGATGTCACAATCGAAAAATTTTGCGCTGCTCACCGGCAGCACCCTTCTGATCGCCATTGGAACCTACTTCTTCAAATTCACCAACAACTTCACCTTTGGCGGGATCACTGGTCTGGCTGTCCTCGTTGCCAAGAGCGGATTTATTTCCGCCGGCGACTTCAACTTTATCGTCAACATGCTCCTTTTACTTCTCGGTTTTCTCATCCTTGGCAAAAATTTTGCCGCGAAGACTGCATACTGCAGTATCCTGCTCTCCGTAGCCCTGTCGCTTCTGGAACGGATCTGCCCCATGGACGGGCCTCTCACCGATCAACCCATGCTGGAGCTGGCCTTCGCCATCGCGCTCCCAGCCCTGGGCTCCGCAGTCCTCTTTAATATTGGTTCTTCCAGCGGCGGTACAGACATTATCGCCATGATCCTGAAGAAATATACCAGCATAGATATCGGAAAAGCCCTTCTGGCCACCGATTTCCTTATCGCCCTGGCAGGCTGCTTCGTCTTTGGCATCGAGACCGGACTCTACTCCTTCCTGGGACTTGCCGTCCGCTCTTCCATGGTGGACGGATTTATCGAGAGTCTGAACCTGTCCAAATACTTTAATGTGGTCTGCAGCACCCCCGAACCCATCTGTCACTTCATCAACGATGAACTGCACAGGAGCGCCACCATTGTAGACGCCAAGGGCGCCTTCTCCGGAGAGCAGAAATACCTGGTCCTCACTGTCCTGAACCGGTTCCAGGCTGTCCGGCTGAGGAACTACATCAAAACAGAGGCGCCGGATGCGTTTTTACTTATCTCCAACACCAGCGAGATCATAGGAAAAGGGTTCCACTCCTTCTAAAGTGGAACCCTTTTTCTAATTGGGGACAGGGTATTTTCAATCTGGGACGTGGTATTTTTAAAAATACCACGTCCCCAATTAAGATTACGCTTCCAGGCCCTGCGCCTTGATCACGTCTACCACCTGATCTACATATTTTCCACACAATTCATCGGTGGATGCCTCCACCATCACACGCAGCACCGGCTCTGTGCCACTCTCTCTTACCAGAATCCTTCCGTCGTCGCCAAGAGCTTCCGTCACTGCCTCCACTGCCTTGACTACCTCCGGATTCTCCCGGGCCGTCTTTTTATCCACCACCCGGACATTCTTAAGAAGCTGGGGATAGATCTTCACCGGCTCCGCAAGCTTGGCCAGGCTCATCTTCTTCTCCAGGATCACTTCCATCACCATAAGAGAAGTCAGGATACCGTCTCCGGTGGTGGCATGCTTGCTGAAAATGATATGGCCGGACTGCTCTCCGCCCAGGCAGAAATCATTCTGAACCATGTTTTCATAGACATACTTGTCGCCCACCGCGGTCTTCTCGTACCTGATCCCCACCTTGTCACAGGCTTTGTAGAGCCCCAGGTTGGACATGATGGTGGTCACGATGGTATCGCCGTTTAAGCGGCCGTTTTCTTTGAGATATTTTCCGCAGATATAGAGGATCAGATCTCCGTCCACCACATTGCCGTTCTCATCTACCGCGATGCACCGGTCTGCGTCTCCGTCAAAGGCAAATCCTACGTCCAGCTTCTTCTCCTTCACAAACTGCTGCAGTACTTCAATGTGAGTAGACCCACAGTTGGTGTTGATATTGGTTCCGTCCGGCTCGCTGTTGATCACATAAGTCTTGGCTCCAAGAGCGTCATATACGCTCTTGGCAATGGCAAACGCGCTTCCGTTGGCACAGTCAAGACCGATGCGCATATCTTCGAAGGAACGGGTGGCCAGTGAGATCAGATAGCCGATATAACGGTTCCGGCCCGCCGCATAGTCAACAGTCCGGCCAATATTTTCCTTCTTGGCCAGCGGGATCTCTCCCATCTCACCGTCAATGTAAGCCTCGATCTTCTCTTCTACCTCGGCTTCCATCTTATGCCCCTTGCCGTTGATGATCTTGATCCCGTTGTCATAGAAAGGATTGTGACTGGCAGAGATCATGATGCCGCAGTCAAAATCTTCCGTCCGGGTCACATAAGATACACTGGGAGTGGTGGTCACATGCAGGAGATAGGCGTTGGCGCCGGAAGCGGTAAGACCGGCGGACAGCGCGTCCTCGAACATATAGCTGCTGCGTCTGGTATCCTTCCCGATCACGATCTTCGCCTTGTGATCCTGTCCGAAATACCATCCCAGGAATCTTCCTACCTTGAATGCATGCTCTACCGTCAGAACCTCGTTGGCTTCTCCACGGAAGCCGTCTGTTCCAAAATATTTACCCATAAAATAATAGCCTCTCTTTCATTTGTCCGATTTACCGTTTTTTTTGCACAATCAATTCATGCCTTTCCTATTATATTCCAATTCCGAATTTCCCACAACCTTTTTTTACAAAAAAGAGACGTGGTATTTCTAAAAATACCACGTCCCCAATCAACACTTAATTAATGATGGAACAGACGGATCCCGGTAAATGCCATCGTCATATTGTACTTATTGCATACCTCGATCACATTGTCGTCCCGCACAGAGCCGCCCGGCTGAGCCACATACTGAACGCCGCTTCTGTGGGCCCGCTCAATGTTATCCCCGAATGGGAAGAAAGCATCGGATCCCAGAGACACGCCTGTGAGCTTGTCAAGCCACTCCCGCTTGGCCTCCCGGGTAAATACTTCCGGTTTCTCCTTGAAGATAGCCGGCCACGCCTCGTCAGAGAGCACGTCCATATAATCCTCTCCGATATACAGGTCAATGGCGTTGTCCCGGTCCGCCCGGCGGATGGAATCTACGAAAGGCAGATTCATCACCTGGGGAGACTGACGCAGCCACCAGTTGTCCGCTTTGGACCCGGCCAGACGGGTACAGTGGATCCGGGACTGCTGCCCGGCGCCGATACCGATGGCCTGTCCGTCCTTTACAAAACATACGGAATTGGACTGCGTATATTTCAAAGTGATCATAGAAATGGCAAGGTCGATCTTCGCCTCTTTTGGCAGTTCCTTATTCTCCGTCACGATATTGGCAAAAAAGTCATCGTCGATCTTCAGTTCATTTCTTCCCTGCTCAAATGTGATCCCGTAGACGTCCTTGTGCTCCAGGGCCGCCGGCTGATACTCCGGATCAATCTGGATCACGTTGTAATTCCCTTTCTTCTTCTCCTTCAGGATCTCCAGGGCTTCCGGCTCATATCCCGGCGCGATCACACCGTCGGACACTTCCCGCTTAATAAGCTTCGCGGTATCCACGTCGCAGACGTCAGACAGGGAGATAAAGTCTCCGAAAGAAGACATCCGGTCCGCCCCTCTGGCTCTTGCGTAAGCACAGGCCAGGGGAGAAAGTTCTCCTAAGTCATCCACCCAGTAGATTTTCGCCAGAGTGTCGGAAAGAGGCAGGCCCACCGCCGCTCCTGCAGGGGAAACATGCTTAAAGGATGTGGCCGCCGGAAGACCGGTGGCTTTCTTCAGCTCGCTTACCAGCTGCCAGCCGTTGAACGCGTCCAGGAAATTGATATATCCCGGGCGTCCGTTCAGCACCTGGATGGGCAGCTGGCTTCCGTCTGCCATATAGATCCGGGAAGGCTTCTGGTTAGGGTTACATCCATATTTCAGTTCTAATTCTTTCATCCTAATTCCTTTGCTCCTTTTCTATTTGTTTTTATTTACAATCCGGGTCTCATAACTGCCGGAGGCAATATCAATATACCGCACAAAAAGAGATACCTTATTCTCCTCATTCAGACTGTTCCACAGAAGATCGGTAAACGCGTCGATCTCATTCTCCACCGCGATCCGCTTGGGCTCTCCCTCAAAGCTTGGCAGCGGATTCCCGTCGCACTGATAGGTATGGATGAAATGTCCTTCCCCTGCCGCCGGCTTCTCGTAGGCAAAGGTATACCGGCAGCACCCTTCCGGGCGTCCATCATTGCTTTTGAGGATGGACATAGCGTAATTATAGGTTCCATTCTCAATATGCATGATCCCGGAGATCCTGGGCGTATAATTGGGCGCGTCCGGCTCAAACTCCCTGCTTCGCAGTGACTGCTCAAAGGTCATCTGCCGGTCCATTCCCTCGTAAATAGTGTCCGTCTGGTCTCCGTTGGTCACGATGGTCTTGTTGCCCAGCACCCGCACCGGCGCATAGATAATAAGGCTGGGATCTGTCAGCTTGGCCGGGTCAAAGGCCTGGGTGCGGATCCCCTCCCCATCTTCTACAAAGATCCTGTTCCTGCTGTTCTCGCTGCGGCCCATGATGAAATATGCCGCTACTGCCTTCTTCCCGTCCGGACTCTTCCCAAGGATGATCCCTCTGCCGGGATAAGCATTCTCTCTCAGTTCTTTCTCGATCGACCGTATCTGCATAAGCGCATCTCCTTTATGATTCCTGATGATTTTTCTGCTGCCGCGGATTTCTCCGCTTCCTAATCATTATATATAACTCCCGCTTCTTTTTCAAGCTATTGCCACCCGCCAGTACCGGATGGTACAATAAAACCAGATCATTTATTGTGAGAGGGGGATATCTATGAGAAAACGTTTCCATTTTCACGTCCTGCTGTTTCCTGCGCTGCTTGGCCTTCTGATGCTGGCCGGCTGCGGCGGCAAGTCCGCGGATCAGTATGTAGGTGAACAGATCACAGCCATGAAGGAAGAAGACCCGGGAGCCTTCACTTCTCTTCTGGAACAGGGGATAACCGAGAGCAACTCTCTTTATACCCTGCAGTTTCCGGAGGAACTGCGGACTCCCACCCTGGATTTCCTGCAGGAGGCCTTCCGGACCATGGAATTTGAAGTAACAGAGGCAAAGGAACAGTCTGACAGCCAGTATTCCGTGGACATTGCGTTTACTCCCATCGACATCGCAGCCACTACTTCCGAAACCCGGGATGCCCACCTTGCCTCCATGGCCTCCCCGGATCTTACCGCTGAAGTAAGCGCCCTGTATAAGGAAAGCGCTGCCGCTCTTGAGGAGGATCCCCAGTTTCAGGAAGAAATCCGGGTAAGCCTGACGGTGGAAGAGACAGGGGATAGTTTCGCCTTTGCCCCGGACCAGCTTCTGACCTTCCTCCAGGAAGCGCTGCCCGGCTACATGCAGCCCTACAACTCTGTGTGCGAGGTTCTTGACGCCCGGGACTTTATGCAGTCCTATCTGGATGCTTCCTTCAAGGGAGAGGTATCCCAGTTTGCCCTGCACACAGACCGCACGGAAGAAGAGGCCCTGGAATGGTACGAAGCCGACGTCTTTACCCCGCCCGCCGACTTAAGCCCGGCCTATCATGACCGGTACAAAAAGGCACTTAAAGAGATCATGAAGCAGTGTAAATACACCGTGGGCATCCCGCGCAAAGAAGCCGGCCTCTACAGTTATACCATCGATATCACAGTGACACCCAACAACAGTCTTGCAAAAACATTTGACAAGATCGAAAAGGGCACCTACTATTCCCTTGACGCTGTGTCAAAGGATCTGGTAGAGACCATGGAAAGCTACGCCAAATCTCCTGCCTACGGAGAGGAGACCACACTCTCCATCCCCTTAAATATGACGGAGCTTCTGGCCGCCGGAGAGGCAGATTCCACATTCACCAACCTGTCTCTTACCATCCTTCCCGTCCCGCAATAAGGCGCGCCCGGCAGGTTTTAACTATTTTGTTACAAATGTTTTAAATATTTCTTACATTTTTAGATATTTTTAATCTTGTTTCCACTACTCCCAAAGTGTAGAATAGAGACGCTGAAAAAATCGGACTTATTTTACACTTTGGGAGTAATCTTTTATGGAAACTGTGAAAAAACAACGGGATTATTTATACGACAACTACAAAGCGTTTCTGATCTTCCTTGTGGTGATCGGGCATTTTATCGAGCCCGCATATACGAATCATGAATTTCTCTATACACTGAAATGGTTTATCTTTGCGTTCCATATGCCGGCTTTTATCTTTATCTCCGGCTATTTTTCCAAACGGGAACTGCCCCTCAAGGATCTGGTCTGCAAGCTGGCTGTCCCCTACCTGGTATATGAAGTGATCTACTATCTTCTTTACACGGTGTTCCTTCATAAACCTGCCACTTTGGACCTCCTGTGCCCCAAGTTCTCTCTGTGGTACATTCTTGCCTTATTTGTATGGCGGGCGGCAACCCCTTACGTGAAGAAGATCCCACACCACATGATCCTGGCCATTCTTGCGGGCCTTTTGATCGGCTGCTCCGGGATGAAGGACAATTTCTTAAGCGTCCCCAGGATCCTGGTCTACTATCCCTTCTTCCTGGCCGGCATTCATTTCCAGAAGGAAATGGTCGCCCGGCTGAGAGACCGGACCATCCAGATCCTGTCCGCCTGCGGGATCCTGCTTTTTACTGCCTTCCTGATCTTTGATCCGTTCCACAAGGCACTTCCGGTAAAGATCCTTTATGGAAGATACAACTATGACTATCTGGGGCAGACCATTGCAGAGGGAATGATCTGCCGCCTGATCTGCTACGGCATCGGATTCGGTCTGACATTCGCCTTCCTGTCCATCATGTGGGCAAAACAGGGAAGACTCTCCTACATCGGCACCCGCACCATGGGCATCTACCTATTCCACGGGCTCCTTTATTCCTGCCTGAAGGGTACGCCGCTATTGAAAAATGTGGACACCCTGCCGGAATCCCTGCTCCTGGTTACAGGAACCATCCTGCTGACTTTATTCCTGTCCGCGCCCCTGTTCACGGATTTTACCAACAAGGTGGCAGGCTTTCGGTTCCCTGCGGGAAAGGCCATTTTGGTTCCGGGATTGCGCGTCAACCGCAAAAAATACGTGTAAACTAGGGTTTGATCTCTTCTCCTGGGTGAACGATCTGTCTCACCCAGGATTTTTTTATCTCCCAGAGGTTGCCGCACACATTGAAGATGGTCCAGTTGTCGATCTCGAAGATCCGCTTCCAGCTCTCCCGGATCCGCTGCTCCTCCTCCGGATATTTCCCCTGATATTTCCCGGCCAGGATCTCAAACCGGTTGGGCACCCCCAGTTCCTTCAGGTGCTGCCGGTAAGCCGCATCGTCTTCCGCATCCTTAGGCAGATAGATCCGATTCAGCACGTAATCCCATTTCACATCGTCAAAATAGATCACCTGGGGCTCTGGAACCTCCAGCACATACACCACAGTTCCCGGAATCGGCTTCAGACAGTTCTCCACACTGATGGAGCACCAGATGGGCGCTTTCACATCCTCCGGCTTAGGGACCCGTTTGGCGGCCTCCCGGGTGAACCAGTCATAGCTCTCCATGAAAAGAGGCGCGATATCCCCAAAATGCAGCTCCACATAAGCCCGCTGGTTGATCACACGTCCGTCCCGCTCCAGCTGATATAAAGTCTTATC
This sequence comes from Massilistercora timonensis, assembly GCF_900312975.1. NCBI lineage: Bacteria > Bacillati > Bacillota > Clostridia > Eubacteriales > Massilistercora > Massilistercora timonensis. Next base: position 847,908 of record NZ_LT990039.1, read on the forward strand.
ATTCTGTCTGGTGTAAAGCTTCACCGTCTTTTTTTCCGTCTCCCCCATCCTTCTTCCTCCTTGCCGGATCTCAAAAGATCCACTTCTTCCACTGAAACTCTTCCATATCTACAAAGCCGTTCCGGACCTGGACCCCTTCTTCCCGCAGACGTCTGGCCTGCCGGTTGTCCGGCCCCGGGCCAAATGCCGGTGAGATCCTCCCTTCCTTCGTCACCACCCGGTGGCAGGGGAGATCCCTGTCTTCCGGCACTCCGTGAAGGGCGTATCCTACCACCCGGGCCCAGCGCCGGTTTCCTGCAAGAGCCGCCACCTGCCCGTAAGAAGCCACCTTCCCTTCCGGGATCTTATCGATCACTTCGTAGATCCGTTCAAATGCATTTTTCTCTTCCACTTCTGAATCTCCTCCAGACGCTCTCTCACCTGCTCTTCCTTTCCCTGGCTGGTAGGGTGATAGTAGGTCCTGTCCTCCATCCCCTCCGGCATGCACTGCATGTGAGTCAGCTTCTCCTCTGTATCATGGGCGTACTCATATCCCTCGCCGTAGTGAAGCTCCTTCATAAGCCCTGTGGGGGCGTTCCTGAGCCACAGCGGCACTGCCCCCGGCTGCTTCTCCTTCACATCCCGCTTGCAGGCCTCAAAGGCAGTGTAGAGGGCATTGGACTTGGGCGCCATGGCAAGATAGACCACCGCATGGGTCAGATGTACGTCGCATTCCGGCATCCCCAGGAAATGGCAGGCCTGATAGGCCGCCACCGCCACCTGAAGAGCCCCGCTGTCCGCCATCCCCACATCCTCGCTGGCAAACCGGATCAGCCGTCTGGCGATATAGAGAGGATTCTCTCCTCCCTCCAGCATCCGGCACATCCAGTAGATAGCCGCGTCCGGATCGCTGTTGCGCATGGATTTGTGCAGGGCGGAAATAAGATTGTAGTGTTCCTCCCCGTTCTTGTCATAGAGAAGGGACTTCCTGGTGATACACTGTTCCAGCCCCTGATCTGTAACCTCAACCCCTTCCGCCGTGATCCTGGCATTGAGCACCGCCATCTCCAGAGTATTAAGGGCAGTCCTTGCATCCCCGGCGGCAAACCGGGCGATGGCGGTAAGCTGATCCTTTGAGATCGCAATATGCTCCCCCGGGAACCCGGCCGGGTTCGCAAGAGCCTGCTCCAAAAGCCGTACCAGATCCTTCTCTTCCAGAGCCTTCAGAACAAACACCCGGCACCGGGACAGAAGCGCGCTGTTGATCTCAAAGGAAGGATTCTCCGTGGTGGCCCCGATCAGGATGATGCTGCCCCGCTCCACATAGGGGAGGAACGCATCCTGCTGAGCCTTGTTAAACCGGTGGATCTCGTCCACGAAAAGGACGGTCCGTCTTCCCATCCGACGGCTCTCCTCCGCCTGCCGCATCACGTCCTTGATCTCCTTGATCCCGCTGGTGACCGCGCTGAAATTAATAAATTCCGCCCGGGTCTTCCCGGCGATAATGCTGGCAAGGGTAGTCTTCCCCACCCCGGGAGGCCCCCAGAAGATCATGGAAGAGATCTGGTCCTTCTCGATCAGCTGGCGCAGGATCTTCCCTTTTCCCAGCAGATGTTCCTGTCCCACAAAGGAATCCAGGCTGTCCGGGCGCACCCGGCTGGCCAGAGGGATCAGTCCCTCCTGATTGTCAAATAAGGTCATCTGTTCCATAAGATCACCTCCGTAAGATCACGCTTTCTTTGCCGTCTCCATATATTTCCCCGTAAGATCGAATCCATGATCCATGGGGCCGCTTCCCTGTCCCAGATCCAGCATGGCCCCCAGGGCTCCTGAGATATAGTCCTTGGCCCGCTCCACAGACTCCTCCAGGGAAAATCCCTTTGCTAAGTTGGAAGCAATGGCGCTGGACAGTGTACAGCCGGTGCCGTGGGTATTGGGATTGTCGATCCGTTTCCCCCGGAACCATCTGGCGCTTCCATCCCGGTAGAGAAGATCGTTGGCATCGTTTAACTGATGGCCGCCCTTCAACAGCACCCCGCAGTGATAAGTCTCACTGATCCACTTTGCCGCCGTCTCCATATCGGCTTCCGTCTTCACAGGCATCCCGGCCAGGACCTCTGCCTCCGGCACGTTGGGGGTGAGCACTGTCGCCATGGGAAGCAGCTCTTCCTTCAGGGCAAGGACCGCTTCATCGCTGATCAGTTTTGCCCCGCTGGTGGCCACCATCACCGGATCCACCACAATATTCTCCGCCTGATACTCCTTAAGCTTCCCCGCGATAACACGGATCAGCGGGCTTGCTGACACCATTCCGATCTTCACCGCGTCCGGGCGGATATCGGTAAAAATATTGTCCAGCTGTTCCCCCAGAAATTCCGGCGTTACCTCCATGATCCCAGTAACCCCTCTGGTGTTCTGGGCCGTCAGCGCGGTCACCGCGCTCATGGCGTACACCCCGTTGGCCAGCATGGTCTTAATGTCCGCCTGGATCCCGGCTCCCCCGCTGGAATCACTTCCTGCTATCGTTAACGCTGTTCTTCTCATCTTTCCTTCTTCCTTTCTATCTAAAATAATCCCAGAACTTCTCCTGCTCTGTCAGCTCCAGGAGATAGACCTCCGCCTGCTTCCGCAAGGCCTCCTGATCCCTTGCGCTGAACCGGTCAAAGACACCTACTGTGTGGAACCCTGCCGCTTTAGCCGTACGCAGGGCAAAAAGAGAATCTTCCAGCACGGCGCATTCCTCCCTCTCACAGGAGAGCATCTTCCTTGCCATATCATACACCGCCGGACTGTTCTTCCCTTCCCCGGCTTCCCCGCAGGTGGCGATCCCCTGGAAAAACTGCCGGATTCCAAGCCGTTCAAATGCAGCCCCGATCTGCTCCTTATCGCTGGAAGTAGCCGCCGCCATGGGGATCCCCCGGCGGGACAATTCTGTAAGGAATTCCCGGACTCCCGGCTTCATGGGCGCTTCCTGCAAATAAAAATCCCGCACCACAGCCAGGACTCCTCCTTCGATCTCTTCCGGCTCTTCTGACAATCCATAAGTCTTCTTCAGATAGACTGCTCCCTCCCGGAGGGTCATGGGAAATAAAATCCGCCCCAGATCCGGCCCGGGATCTCTTCCAAGACTTCTCAGATACCGGGCTCCCGCCTCCTCCCAGATAGCCATGGAATCTAAGAGCACTCCATCCACATCAAAGATCGCGCCCCGGATAGGGACCTGCCCTTCTAGCTTTCCACCATGCACCGGACTGCCTCCTTCAGTTTCCTGGTTTCTTCTTCAACATCTTCCTGGGCGAAGATGGCGCTGATCACTGCCGCGCCGCAAACCCCGGTTCCTGCAAGCGCGCCTACATTTTCCCGGGTGATGCCGCCGATGGCGATCACCGGGATGTGAACAGCCTGACAGATGGCCTTCACGGTCTCATGGTCTACTTCCGACGCATCTGCCTTCGATCCTGTGGCAAAGACTGCTCCCACTCCCAGGTAGTCCGCCCCGCGGCTCTCCGCCAGGAGGGCCTGCTCCACCGTCTGAGCGGACACGCCGATGATCTTGTCCTGCCCAAGCCGGGCCCGCACGTCTCCTGCCTCCATGTCGCTCTGTCCCACATGGACGCCGTCCGCGTCCACCGCCTGGGCGATATCCACATTGTCGTTGATCACAAAGGGAACCTGATACCTTCCGCAAAGTTCCTTGATCTCTCTTGCTTCCTCCAGGAACCGTTCCTCATCCAGATCCTTCTCCCTGAGCTGGACGAAGGTAACCCCTCCTTTCAGAGCCTCTTCCACCTGATCCGCCAGCCGCCGGCCTCCAAGCCAGCGCCGGTCCGTCACTGCGTACAGCAGTAAATCTTTCTTATCGCACTTCATAGTCTGCTCCTTTATCCAATGTTTCACGATCCATATTATAGATGGCGTCGATGATCCGGTTCCGGTAAGTGGCGTTGCCGTCCCCCGGCTGCATGTGGATCCAGCCGATCTCCCCTGCCAGTCCCATGGCGCACACCGCGGCGGCCGCCGCCTCAAGCTTCTGATCCGGATTGGCTACCAGGAACGCCGTCAGCATCCCGGAGAGCTGGCAGCCGGTCCCTGTGATCTTCCCCATCTCCGGCCGGCCGCCTCGGATCACATAACAGATCTCCCCATCGCTGACAAGATCGATGGCTCCTGTGATGGCTACTATGGTTCCCGCCTTCCTGGCAAATGCTTTGGCGAATGCCACCCCTTCCTCCAGGTTTTCCTCGGTCACCGCATCCGCCACATCCGCGTCCACCCCTTTGGTGGTGCCGCTCCCTTTGGCCAGCGTCTTGATCTCCGAGATATTTCCCCGGATTACATCAAAATGGATCTCTTCCGTCAGAAGCACCGCCGTGTTGGTGCGCAGATCGCTGGCTCCGGCTCCCACCGGATCCAGCAGCACCGGATGGCCCATCTGGTTGGACCGCTTCCCTGCCTTCAGCATCCCCTCGATGCTCCGCACATTCAGGGTCCCGATGTTGATGTTCAGCCCGCCGCAGATACTGGTGATATCCTCCACGTCCTGGGGCTCGTCCGACATAATGGGGCTTCCCCCGCAGGCCAACAGTACATTGGCCACGTCGTTAACCGTCACATAGTTGGTGATATTGTGCACCAAGGGCACTTTATCTCTTACATTCTGCAGATACATTCCCAGCATGTTCTCGTCTCTCCTTCCCTGCTTTCCGCTCTAATACTTTCTCAGCTGGTCCTCACTGTCGTCGCTGGTCTTGATGATCTTTTTGATCACCACATAATACCCGCGGCCCTCAGAAAGCTCCACCTTCACCCGGTCGCCTTCCCGGCGCCCAAGCACCGCCTTCCCAAGGGGGGACTCGATACTGATCAGCCCTTCCAGGGAATTGCCCCGCACGCTGGTCACCAGCCGGATGGTATCGGTCTCGCCTTCGTCCTCAAAATAAAGCTCCACCGTGTTATTGATCCCCGCCTCATCTTCCCTGGAAGCGTCCGAGATGATCCGGGCATTCTTCAGCATCCGCTCCAGATAACGGATCCGGCTTTCATTCCGGTTTTTGTCCTGTTTGGCCGCCTTATATTCAAAATTCTCGCTTAAGTCTCCCTGGGCCCTGGCTTCCTTCACCGCTTCCAGTTCCTTTTTTCGCACCACCAGTTTGCGGTACTCGATCTCTTCCTTTATCTTCTCCACATCACTTTGTGTCAGCTGCTCTTTCACCTTGATCCTTCCTTCCTGCTCCCTTACTGTGTCTGGCTTTCCCGGTTCCCGGCGCTTTTTCTGGCGCTTCGCGCCAGGAGGAGACCTCCGGCCAGCGCAAGGCTTGCCTGGGTAACCGGCTCTGCGATCCACACGCCGGAAAGCCCCAGAAGCCCCGGCAGTACCAATGCGATCAACACTGCCAGAAGCGACGGCTCCCCGTAGATCAGAATGTAAGCAGACAGATTCTGTTCCACCGCGTAGAAATACGATGTGGTCACCCGCAGGAATGCCGCGAAGACCAGACCTGCCGCAAAATAAAGGATCACTGTCTCATACATCTCCTGTACCTGGGAAGACACGCCAAAGATTCCCGCCAGACTGCCTCTGGTCATAATGATAGCACCGATACACAGAATTGTCACCCCTGCCGCCATCATATAAGCCATAGCGCGCACCTTGCGCACACCCTCGTACTCTCTGCTCCCATAGTATCTGCCGATGAGCGGCTGGGCCCCGTCGCCCACTCCCTGGACCAGAAGCTGGACCACGCAGATCACATAGCTCACCACCGCGTAGCAGGACACCGCCGTGTCCCCTCCGTATACAATGGATCCTTTATTGATGATCATGATCACAATATTGGGGGACAGGGTCAGTCCAAAGGGAGAAGCCGCGATAGCCAGAAGATAGCGGACCACATTTCCCCGAAGGGGAAAATAGGCATAGTGGAACAGCCCCACCTTCCTTGTAAGGTAGATCACTGCCGGCACCACCGTCACCGCCTGTCCCATCAGCGTGGCCACGGCCGCGCCCTCCACCCCGTAGTCCAGAACAGAGACAAACAGCCAGTCAAAGATAATGTTGGTCACAAATCCGGCCACCATAGCCGCCATGGCTGTCACAGCCCCGTCGTAGTTGCGGATGATGGGCATCATGCCGGTGCTGAACACCTGGATGGCCGCGCCTGCCGCAATGATCCGGATGTATCCCGCCCCGTAGGTATAGATCTCTCCACTGGCGCCAAACAGCCGCAGGATCACCGGATAGAACATAAGTAAAAGCCCTGTCAGCAGGATCCCCGCCAGCAGAAGAAGCACAAAGGCATTCCCCAGATACCGGCGCTCCGTCTCCTCATCCTCCTTCCCTTTATTAATGGCGATCTGGATCGCTCCTGCCATGCCAAGGCCTGTCCCGGCCGCCTGGATCAGGGCCACCAGAGGATAGGCCACGTTGATGGCGGCAAGCCCTGCGTCTCCTACATTTCTCCCTACAAAGAAACCGTCCACAATGGCATAAACCCCGGTAAAGGCAAACGCGATCATGGAAGGGATCACATTTCCGAAGAATTCCCGCTTCACAGATCTTCTCATCATCGCTCCATCTCCTCCTGAAAATACTGACAGAACATCCGGTTTATCTCCAGAAGGGTCTCCATCTTCTCCTGGCCGATCCGCCGGACAACCGCCAGCTCCGTGCGCTCCAGCTCTTCCATCATCGGTTTTACCACCCGGTATCCCGCTTCCGTCAACCCGATCTTCTTGCCCCGGCGGTCGGCTTCATCCGGCTGAAAGGAAAGATACCCCTTCTCTTCAAAGTTCTTTAAAATGCTGCTCACCGTCTGCTTGGGCATGGACCACTCCCGGCAGATCTCCTTCTGACGGCAGTTCCCGCCGCCATAATAGATTGCATACAATACAAACAGGGCGTCGCAGGTCATACCGTGATCCTTCGCCCACCTGGTATACAGGGCGTTGGTCTGGTTCCAGAGCCCGTAATATTCTTTTAACTGACGTTCCAAAATATCGCTCAAGATCTTGTCCTCCTTATTTAGTCCGTAATCAGACTTCTAAAGTATAGAATACTTTTGTTCCCCCGTCAATCCGTCCAGAGAAAAACGCCGCCGGCGAAAACACCGGCAGCGCCTTTTTCTTTTCTGGCTATGACTGCGTCTGGTCCTCTCCCAGCCTGTAGATCTGCAGGGATACATTGGTATACAGATAATTTCCTCCGTCCCCCGCTACGTTCAGCGTGGTCGGCGCCTGGGGCACATCCACGATCTGGGCGAAAGAAGCGTTGGCCGTTCCTCCCGCCGCCTGGAATGTATTGTGCACCGCCGTTCCCTGGACGATCTGCCCGTTCTGCTGAAGATAGAGCGAGATCGTCTGGGGGAAGGACTGGCCGCTGACAGAACTTACGCTCCCGTGGAACGACACGTAATAGAGTCCCGGCTCCTGGATGGTAAAATCCGTATCCCCGCCGGTATGAGAGATGGCCGTCCCCTGGGAGATCTCGTTCTGATCAAAAGTCAGGGGATTGCCTGACGTCCCCGGCTGGGAAGGAACAGAATAGGCCGACAACATCTCCTGGGTCCCGCTGGGCCCTGCCGGACCGGTAGCTCCCGCGGGGCCGGTAGGACCAGTTGCTCCCGTAGGGCCGGTAGGACCGGTGGCTCCTGTAGGGCCAGTTGGGCCGGTAACTCCTGTGGGGCCGGTCGCCCCTGTCATCCCTGTGGCTCCCGGTGGGCCGGTTGGGCCGGTGGCTCCGGTTGGACCGGTGGGACCTGTTGGACCACTCTCACAGGGCGGCGGACACGGCGGGCAGGGATGAAACGGCGGAAACGGACCGCAGCCACATCTCCCCCGCTGCTCTTCTGCTTCTACATCCTGTCTGTCCTGTCTATTTCGAAACAATGACATATACCTTCACCCTTTCAGGTTCTTGATTCCTTATCAATATATGTGGAAATTTCATCCCCGGACACCTATTTTCTCAAAATACTCCCGGTTTCTTATTACATACTCAGATTCCGGCTTATACCGGCCTGCCAGTTCATTGTACCTTCTTGCCTGCTCCAGGTCCCCCATCCGGTCATGGCAGACACACAGGGAGATCGCCGGCAGAAACCCATAGCAGTCTTCTTCTATGAAGGCTCCGGAAGCCGGATCCTTCCTGGCCCTGAGAGCCTGTTCATACCAGAAGGCTGCCTGGGCGTATCTACTCCGCTCCAGGAAATACCGCCCCAGCTGGCAGCAAGTCTCTCCCCGGGGAACGTCATACCGCAGGGCGCCAAGCAGAGCGTCCAGTTCTTTTTCCTCCTGTCCAAGCCCCCGGAAGCAGTGAGCCAGCTGCCGGGAGGCGTCGATCCGATTCTCCACCCATCCGTCCGGCCGGGCCAGGAAAGCCTGGAGGATCTGCGCCCCCTTCTCATATCTTCCATGAGTCAGCAGTTCCCGGCCATAATAATAGAGCGCCCGACTGTCAAAGGATTCCCCTGCCCGCTCCATCTCCTCATAGATCCTAAGATTCCGGTCCGGGTCTCCGGGGCCTTCTTTCCGATGGACAACCGGGATCTCTTCATATCGGAGGGTTCCCTTAAGAGGGATGGTCTCGTGAACCCTGCCCATGAAACGAAACTCCGGCGAATTGCGGACGATCCGCTCCCGGTAATAGCTAAATACCGGCCGCCCCTCACTGTCAAACCCGGTCTCGTAGGGAAGGAGCACCACGTCCGTGTCCGCCGGAAGCGTCTTCTTCATCTCCAGGAACCGCCGCCGGTCTTCCCGCCTCATCACATCGTCTGCGTCCACCCACATACAATATTCCTTCGTCGCCCTTTCAAATCCGTAATTGCGGGCTGCCGAAAAGTCCCCGCACCAGGGAAATTCATAGACCCGGCTGGTATATTTTCCGGCGATCTCTGTCGTCCGGTCGGAAGAACCGGTATCTACAATGACGATCTCCTCCGCAAGCTCTCCAAAGCAGCCCAGGCACCGCTCCAGGACCGCCTCCTCATCCTTTACGATCATACACAGACTGATGGCAGCCATGCCCCTTCCCCCTTTCTTCTTTATCCTATGCAAAAAGCCCCATTTCTGCCTGAAGAATATTGACAAGGACCGCTCATCCTGCTATATTCAATTTGCTAAGATTTTACTGCGTCAGCCCGGTGCTTTCAGGACTCGGGCTGACGTTTCTTTGAGAAGAAAGGAAGCGACATCATGAACCGATTTCGTAAAATGTACTGCAGGACCTTCCAGACGGTCTTCAAGATCGCGCTGCCCTTCCTGCCCTACCGGAAGCCCAAGATCGTAGGAAGTGTGAAGGCTCTGCCGGAGATCCTCAAGAAACGCAGATGTGAAAATGTACTGATCATCACCGACGCAGGCATCCGCAAGCTGGGTCTGACCCAGCGGCTGGAGAAGGTGCTGGCCAAAAACGAGATCCCTTACACCATCTATGACCGGACCGTGGCCAACCCCACTACGGAAAATGTGGCGGAGGCAGTGGAACTCTACCGGGCCAACGATTGCCGGGCCATCATCGGATTCGGCGGCGGCTCCAGTATGGACTGCGCCAAAGCCACCGGCGCAAGGATCGCCAAACCGCACCAGTCTCTGGCAAAGATGAAGGGGATCCTCAAGGTCCACAAGCGGCTGCCCCTGCTCATCGCCATCCCCACCACAGCCGGCACCGGAAGCGAGACCACCCTGGCCGCTGTGATCACGGATGCAGAGACCCGGTATAAATACGCCATCAACGATTTCCCGCTGATCCCCAGGTATGCGGTGCTGGATCCCAAGGTTACTTTAAGCCTTCCTCCGGCCATCACCGCCTCCACGGGAATGGATGCCCTGACCCACGCGGTGGAGGCATTCATCGGCAACTCCACCACCTACGGGACCCGCAAGGACGCCCTGCTGGCGGTGAAACTCATTTTCGAAAATCTGGATACCGTATATAACGACGGCAGCAATCTGGACGCCCGCAGAAATATGCTCCATGCTTCTTTCTACGCCGGATGTGCCTTCACCAAATCTTATGTAGGCTATGTCCACGCAGTGGCCCATTCCCTGGGCGGCCAGTACAACGTGCCCCACGGCTACGCCAACGCCGTGATCCTGCCTATGGTCCTGGAAGCCTACGGAAGTGCCGTTTACAAGAAGCTTGACAAGCTGGCGGTGGAAGCCGGCATCGCGGACCCGGAGGACTCCTACGAAGAAGGGGCGAAGAAATTCATCCAGGCCATCAAGGATATGAAGCTGCGGTTCCATATCGGCAATACCATCCCGGAGATCCTGGAAGAGGATATTCCCAAGCTGGCCCACTATGCGGACAAAGAGGCCAATCCCCTCTATCCCGTGCCGGTGCTGATGAACGCCAGGGAACTGGAGAACTTCTATTACGGGCTGATGGAGATCGTCCCAGACCCGCAGTAAGATCACAAGGAGGCATTTGAACATGAACCAACAGGAAATCCAGGCTATTGTAGAGAAACAGCGCGCCTTCTTTCACACAGGCGCCACACTGGATATAGAGAAAAGGATCCAGGCCTTAAAGAAACTTCAAAGCTGTATCCTGCGCTATGAAGATGAGATCGGCGCGGCGCTGAAGCAGGACCTTGGGAAAAGCACCTTCGAAAGCTATATGTGCGAAGCTGGTCTGGTCTTAAGTGAGCTCAGCTACATGCTGCGGCATGTGCGCTCCTATTCCAGGGAGAAACGGGTCCGCACCCCGCTGGCCCAGTTCCACTCCCGGAGCTTTAAGAAGCCTTCTCCCTACGGCGTGACCCTGATCATGAGCCCCTGGAACTATCCCTTCCTTCTGACCATCGATCCCCTGGTAGACGCCATTGCCGCCGGGAATACCGCCGTGGTAAAACCCAGCGCCTATTCTCCCGCCACCAGTGAGCTGATGGCCCGGATCTTAAGGGAATGTTTCCCGGAGGAGTATGTGGCGGTGGTCACCGGCGGACGGGCAGAGAACACCTGTCTTCTCAATGAACATTTCGATTATATTTTCTTCACCGGCAGCCAGGCAGTGGGCCGGGAGGTCATGCGGTGCGCTTCCGCCCGCCTCACTCCCGTCACCCTGGAGCTGGGCGGAAAGAGCCCCTGCATTGTGGAGAAGACCGCCAACCTGAAGCTTGCCGCCCGGCGGATCGTATTCGGCAAGTACCTTAACTGCGGGCAGACCTGTGTGGCGCCGGATTACATCTACTGTGACGCCTCGGTCAAAGACCATCTGGTGGAAGAGATCAGGCGCCAGGTCCGGATCCAGTATACCGAACAGCCCCTCTCCAACCCGGATTACGGCAAGATCATCAACGAGAAGCATTTCCAGCGGATCTGCGGACTGATCGATCCGGACAAGGTGGTGCTGGGGGGCGGCTCCAATCCGGATTCGCTGCAGATCGAGCCTACCGTCATGGACAACGTGACCTTCGCGGACGCGGTGATGCAGGAAGAGATCTTCGGACCTCTCATGCCCATCCTCACCTATGATTCTCTGGATGAGGCCATAGAGAAGATCAATTCCATGGCCCACCCCCTGGCCCTCTACCTCTTCACCTCCGACAAGGCCATTGCCCGGAAGGTGACCGCCAGGTGCCAGTTCGGCGGCGGCTGTGTCAACGATACCATCATCCACCTGGCCACCAGCGAGATGGGATTCGGAGGCTTTGGCGAGAGCGGTATGGGAGCTTACCACGGGAAAGACGGCTTTGATACCTTCTCCCACTACAAGAGCATTGTGGACAAAAAAACCTGGCTGGATCTGCCTATGCGGTATCAGCCATACCAGGAATTGTACCGGAAGCTGCTGCACATTTTCCTGCGGTAGCCACCGTAATCTATGAAGAAGGGGACGTTTATGAACGTCCCCTTCTCCGTACATAAATCGGCGCAGGATTTCTCTTATCCTGCGCCGTCTGTTATAATCTATTCATTCTCTTCCGTGAACTTCTTGATGTTGGAAGCGTTGGCCAGCTTCTGCACCTTGCCGTCCTCTACCACGATCAGAGTGGGCGCCTGCATTACGCCGTATTTCTTCACCAGATCCTTGTTCTCCTGCGCGTCCACCACCTCATAATCCATATGGGCTTCCTCCAGCGCCCGCTTGGCGATGGCGCAGTTGGGACAGGTCTTGGTGGTAAAGAGCAGCTTCTTTGAGCCTTCTTCTGCTTCCTGCTTCAGCACTTCCTCGATGTGCTCTTCTGTCTGTACGTGAGGATGGAATTCAGACTTGCTCAGATCATAAACCTTCCGGTCCTTGAACTCCTGAGCCTTGCCGTCATTCCAGTTCTGTACCGGACGATAGTATCCGGTGATACGGCTGTAAACCTCCGTCTTCTCTCCGCATTCGGGGCATACATACTCCTCGCCCTTGATATAGCCGTGGTTCTTGCAGATCGAATAGGTTGGAGACATGGTGTAGTAAGGCAGCTTGTAGTTCTCCGCGATCTTGCGAACCAGCGCCGCCGCCGACTGCCAGGTGGGAAGCTTCTCACCCAGGAAGGCGTGGAATACGGTTCCTGACGTATACAGTGTCTGCAGCTCATCCTGGATATCCAGGGCCGCGAAGATATCTTCCGTATAACCTACCGGCAGGTGAGAACTGTTGGTGTAGTAAGGTGTTCCGTCTCCCTCTGCCGCCGTAATGATATCCGGGAACTGTTCTTTGTCGTGTTTCGCGAACCTGTAAGTGGTGGATTCAGCCGGTGTTGCCTCCAGGTTGTAGAGATCGCCGTACTCTTCCTGATAAGAAGACAGACGCTCCCGCATATGGTTCAGCGCCTTCTTGCTGAATTCCTGGGTCTCCGGATGGGTCATATCCTTGCCGATCCATTTCGCGTTCAGGCCTGCTTCGTTCATACCGATCAGACCGATGGTGGAGAAATGATTCTCGAAGGTTCCCAGATACCGCTTGGTATACGGATACAGGCCCTCGTCCATCAGCTTGGTGATAACCGTTCTCTTCACATGGAGCGACCTTGCGGAAATATCCATCAGACGGTCCAGACGGCGGAAGAAGTCAGCCTCATCCGCAGACTGATAAGCGATCCGCGGCATATTGATGGTCACAACACCTACAGAGCCTGTGCTCTCCCCGCTTCCAAAGAAGCCGCCGGATTTCTTGCGCAGCTCCCGCAGATCCAGACGCAGACGGCAGCACATACTGCGCACGTCGCTGGGCTCCATATCGCTGTTGATATAATTGGAGAAATAAGGTGTTCCGTATTTGGCCGTCATCTCGAAGAGCAGACGGTTGTTCTCTGTATCAGACCAGTCAAAGTCACTGGTGATGGAGTAGGTGGGGATGGGATACTGGAATCCGCGTCCGTGGGCGTCTCCTTCGATCATGATCTCGATAAACGCCTTGTTGACCATGTCCATCTCTTTCTTGCAGTCCCCGTAAGTGAAGTCCATCTCCTTTCCACCTACGATGGCCGGCAGGTTCGCCAGGTCAGCTGGAACCGTCCAGTCCAGGGTAATATTGGAGAACGGCGCCTGTGTCCCCCAGCGGGACGGCGTGTTGACGCCATAGATAAAGGACTCGATACATTTCTTCACTTCCGGATAAGACAGGTTATCTGTCTTTACAAAAGGCGCAAGATAGGTATCAAAGGAGGAGAAGGCCTGCGCGCCTGCCCACTCGTTCTGCATGATACCAAGGAAGTTTACCATCTGGTTGCACAGCACGCTCAGATGCTTGGCCGGTGAGGAAGAAATCTTCCCCGGGATCCCGCCAAGGCCTTCCTGGATCAGCTGCTTCAGGGACCACCCTGCGCAGTAGCCGGTAAGCATGGACAGGTCGTGGATATGGATATCCGCGTTCCTGTGGGCCTGCCCGATCTCCTCATCGTAGATCTCAGACAGCCAGTAATTTGCCGTGATCGCGCCGGAGTTGCTCAAGATAAGGCCTCCTACAGAATAAGTGACGGTGGAATTCTCCTTCACCCGCCAGTCGGTGACCTTCACATAGCTGTCCACGATCTCTTTGTAATCCAGCATGGTGGACTTCAGATTCCGGATCTTCTCCCGCTGCTTCCGGTAAAGGATGTATCCCTTCGCCACATCGGAATAGCCCGCTTTGATCAGAACCGCCTCCACGCTGTCCTGGATATCTTCCACCTGGATCAGGGAATTCTTGATCTTGGGCTCAAAGTCTGCTGTCACCTTCAGGGCCAGCAGGTCGATGATGTCCTGATTGTACTCCTTCTCCTGGGCGTTAAATGCTTTTTCAATGGCCAAGCTGATCTTCGACAGATTGAAATCAACGATCTGGCCGTCTCGTTTCGTTACCTGATACATGGCTTCGCTCCCCTTCCTGGTTTCTCTTTGGTTCTTTTTTATAATTTTATTGCACGATTCGTCTGTTTCTCTATCATACCACCGATTGTGTTTTACAGTCAATAAAAATAACAACATATTGTGCACAAATTTCGTTTTCGCACAATATGTTGTTATTGTGTAGTTTTACCAGAAGGACTGGATCTGCGCCGTTTGCGGCTATTCCACCCCTCTTAGCTCTGCATTTGGCACATATGGTTTCACGATCTCCAGCGCCTGCCCCATGATGTCCTTATTGTATCCACTTAGCCCCGGCTGGATCAGATCCCCGGAATCCACAAACTGCTGGAGATAATAATGCCTGGCCCCCCGGATCCATTTCCCGATCGATTCAAAATCCGAGCGCTGATGGAACTGGCGCACCACGGTTGTCCGGAACTCATAGGGCACAGCGTCCCCAAGCAGATACTGGACGCTCCTGTGGATATTGCGCAGATCATAATCTTCGATCCCGATGGTCCGTCCGTAACTTTCCTGGGAATTCTTGATATCCATCGCCACGTAGTCCACAAGCCCCGCCTCCACGATCCGGGCAAGCTTATCCGGGAAACTGCCGTTGGTGTCCAGCTTCACCGCATATCCCAGCTCCTTGATCCTTCTTAAGAAATCCTCGATCCCGTGCTGGATCAGCGGCTCGCCGCCGGTCACGCACACCCCGTCCAGGATCCCCTGGCGCTTCTTAAGAAAATCAAAAAATTCCTCTGACGGGATCTCTTTATTCTTATAAGTATCGATCACCAGAGAGGCATTATGGCAAAAAGGACAGCGGAAATTACAGCCCGCGGTAAAGACCGTACAGGCCACCTTCTCCGGATAGTCCAGTAATGTCAGCTTCTGAAGCCCTTGGATCACCATATTTTTGCGCCTCCCTTTTTGATTATCTTGCGTCAAATCCGCTCTCTTGCTCCAGCGGAATATCCTTGGTATCGATCCAGTCAATGGTAATGAACGGATTGTGGTTTAACCCTTCCATCAGCTTGTAGATCAGAGCCTCCCGGCCCTGCACTTCCAGAAGGACAGTACCGTCCCACTGATTCTCCACCCAGCCGGTCAGTCCCAGCGACCGGGCCAGATGCTTGGCCGTATAGCGGAACCCTACCCCCTGTACTCTGCCGTAGAAGGTCATCCGTCTTCTGATGTCTGCCATTCTTCTGCCCCTTCTTCCTTACATAAAAACCATATCAAACAGGGAGAGCTGATCGTCCCTTGCGGAAGTCACTTCCCGCTCCGTAAGGATCTCATCTCCCCTAAGATGTCCGATCAAAAGCGGAGAATTGTGATCATGCTGCTCATATTTCCTGTCCGCTCCTTCCTGCCCGCTCACCGCGTAACAGTAGCGGCAGCCGTTGATACAGGTGTCATACATCCCCACATCTATGCTCTCCACACAGCCGCAGGCTTTCCGCTGGCCTTTGTCTTTCTTTAAGTCCAGCCGGTATCCCGTCAGCTTCTCAAGCTGTTCCCGGTCGATACAGGCTCCCTGGCGGATGCCGTATCTCGTCAGATCCATTTCCTCTGCGCAGGTATAGACCGGAAGATCATATTTCCCGGCGATCCGACCGATCCCTTCTGCCAGTTCAAAGATCTCTTCCGGCTCCAGCTCCCGGCAGGCGCTTCCCCGGTATTCATCCACGAAGCTGATCACACAGCGGTCCGCGGCCTTGTGAAGCCATTGGCACATCATCTCAAAATGCTCCAGGTGGTAGGAGATGGTATACTTCTCCGACAAAAGAAGGGGATCGAACCTCCAGTTCATCCGCTCTTTCCCCAGCCGCTGACTCAAGAGCAGAAATGTGGCCATCGCCTCCTCCACATCCGGAACGCCGGGCTCCAGATCCTTCCCGTAATCCGTAATGGTATACTGAAAACAGTACCGGTAGCCCATGGCGTCCAGTTCCCGCAGATAGGGAAGCAGTGGCTCCGGATTTTTGGTCCAGAAAACAATCCCGTCCACCACTTCCGGCGACAAACGGATCCTGCTTACTTTTCTGCGGTTGTACGGATTGGGGACCAGCACCTCGCCCTCTCTCATCCGGTTCACAAACCACTGAGAATACAGCGCCGGGATGTCGGTCCTTCTGCTCGCGCTGATGATCATGTTCCACTCCTGTCCCTTTTTATATTATCCGAAATTCTTCCGGATCAGCCGGCAGTATTCTTCATACGCCGGAACCCCTTTAAATCCATCGTTCAGGGCGTCTCTTACCCCCTTGTAATACCAGCCGATGGTGGCTTTATCCTTCATCCGGAAGCGGTTCCACAACTCTTCGCCCGCCACCGGATAATCCCGGTCAATATCCCGCATATTGGAGAGCTTGTCCGCAAGGCCGATCATCTGCACTTCCCTGGGGGCTGTGCGGATGTGTTCGATGGTGGCCCGCTTGCGCTCCATCCAGGTCCTGGACTTATCTTCACTCTCCCTGGCAACCATATAGGCCACACGCTCTGAGAATTCCTGGGCCAGGATCCTCTGGGTGACTCCCTCGCAGTCCTCAATGGTATCATGAAGCACTGCCGCGCTGATCACCTCCTCGTCCTTGGTCATGGTGGAAACAATATCCCCAACCTCGATGGGATGGACGATATACGGCCTCTTGGTCCCCTTGCGGAACTGTCCCTCGTGCGCCTTCGTCGCAAATTCGATTGCCTTGTCGATCATATTCATCTTCCTCTTGTTGTAACCTCCCGAAGTGTTACCTGAGTGATGGTTGACTATCATCTTTAATATATAAATCATACCATCTCCTACTTTAAATAGCAATGATTGTCCGTTATAATTATAATGTCAGGGTCCGGAGAGATCCCTTTTCTCCGGACCGCAGATAAAGGAGGTACATTCATGGCGCGAAAAACCATTCTCATCACCGGTTCTTCCCGGGGCATTGGGCGAAGCATCGCCCTTCTCTTTGCCTCCCGGGGATATCATGTATTTCTCAACAGCCATTCTTCCCTGGAAGCCCTGGAGCAGGTCCGGGAAGAGATTGAGCGGCAGGGCGCTGGCGTCTGTACCCTGGTTCCCGGAGATGTGGGAGATCCCGGAGACGTAGCGCGCATATTTCAGAAAATAAAAGAAACCTGCGGTCACCTTGATATCCTGGTGAACAACGCAGGTATCGCCCACATCGGGCTTCTTACCGATCTTGACAACCCACAGTGGGACCGGATCATCCGCACCAACCTTTCTTCCGTATTCTACTGCTGCCGGGCAGCTGTTCCCGGCATGGTGGCAAAGAAACAAGGCGCCATCATCAACATTTCTTCTATGTGGGGCACCTCCGGCGCTTCCTGTGAAGCCGCCTACTCCGCCTCCAAAGCCGGAGTCCACGGCCTGACCCGGGCGCTTGCCAAAGAACTGGCTCCCAGCAACATCCCGGTCAACGCCATTGCCTGCGGCGTCATCGACACGGAGATGAACCATCAGCTTAGCGAAGAGGAGCGGGCCGCGCTGGAAGAAGACATTCCCATGGGACGTTTCGGCACTCCCGACGAGATCGCCCAGATCGTCTGGAATGTGGCTACTGCCCCCTCCTACCTGACCGGGCAGATCATCGGGGCCGACGGGGGATATCTGTAAAAAAATCCCTCTTTTCATTTATCAATCCAAAAGAAAGAAGTGATCCACATTGACAACCATAGAGACACAGGAAAATCCTCTGGGATACAAGCCAATCCCTTCCCTTTTAAGATCATTTGCCATCCCCAGCATTATCGCCATGCTGGTGAGTTCGCTCTACAATATCGTAGACCAGATCTTCATTGGCCAGGGCGTGGGCTATCTGGGAAATGCGGCAACCAACGTCTCGTATCCTCTTACCACCATCTGTCTTGCCATCTCCCTTCTCATCGGCATCGGGAGCGCCTCTCAGTTCTCCCTTTACCTGGGGGCTGGTGAACAGAAAAAAGCAGAAGCCGTGGTGGGAAACGGGATCGCCATGATGCTCACATTTGGCATCCTCTACGCGGTACTGACCGAGATATTCCTCCATCCCCTTCTGCTGGCGTTCGGCGCCACACCCGCCAATCTCCCCTATGCGGAGACCTATTCCCGGATCATCGCTCTTGGTATGCCGTTCCAGGTGGTCACCACCAGCATGAGCAACCTGATCCGGGCGGACGGAAGCCCCCGGTATTCCATGACCTGTATGCTGATCGGCGCCATTGCCAACACCATCCTGGATCCCATCTTCATTTTCCTTTTTGATCTGGGTGTGGCAGGAGCCGCCTGGGCCACCATTATCGGCCAGTTCCTCTCCTTCCTGGCAGCCATCGCCTATATCCGCCGGTTCAAGACGGTAGATGTGCGGCTTTCCGATGTGCGCCTGAACCTTCAGGGAACCCTCCGGACTGCTGCCCTGGGAATGAGCAACAGCCTGAACCAGGTGGGGATCACGCTGGTACAGATCGTTCTGAACAACTCCCTCACCTACTATGGCGCCCTCTCGGAATACGGCACAGATATCCCGCTGGCAGCCTGCGGCATCGTCATGAAGACCAACGCCATCCTTCTGGCGGTGATCATCGGCATCTCCCAGGGCTCCCAGCCCATCATCGGCTTCAACTACGGGGCAAGGCAATTCGACCGGGTGCGGGGCACCTACCGGCTGGCCATCACCTGCAACCTGGTGATCTCCACCATCGGTTTCCTTTTGTTCCAGTTCTTCCCCTACCAGATCATTTCTCTGTTCGGCACGGGAGATGCCATGTATTACGAATTTGCCATCCGCTTTATGCGCACCTTCCTCTTCATGGTCATCATCAACGGCGTGCAGCTTCTGTCCTCCAATTTCTTCGCCGCCATCGGCAAGCCCCTCAAGGGGCTGGTCCTCTCCATGACGAGACAGGTCTTCTTCCTGATCCCGCTGGTACTGATCCTGCCCCTGTTCTTTGGCCTGGACGGCATCCTGTATTCCGGGCCGGTGGCAGACTTCATCGCCTTCCTGGTGAGCGTGATCCTGATCCGAAGAGAAATGCGGAAAATGTGATCAGCACAGCTTGTTCCCATTGGCTACCAGCTTGAACCGGCACCCCAGTACTTCCGCCGCCCTGCGGCACATCAGCATCCGTTCCAGGAAGATCTCGAAGTAATCCATCACCGTACAGATGGAATCGTCCAGCTCCAGACTCATCTGGATCACCTTCTTCTCTTCCTTCAGTTCCAGGGTGGCTTTCAGCGCCGCGTAATTTACCCGGTCATGGATGTCAAAATTCGCCGGGTTCCGGTTCTGCACCCGGTTCCTTCTCGCATCCGTCTTGTCCGCCAGGATCAGCGCCGCGGAGACGGCGTCCACCGCCGTCCCGGTGGCTTCATCATGATGGCCGATAGCCGTTACTACTGTAAGAACATCATCAATGGACAGCTCCGACTCCCGCAGGATCTGAAATGCCAGTATCGCACCGCTGTGGGCATGATCCTTCCGGTTCACACAGTTGCCGATATCATGCATATACCCGGCGATCTTCGCCAGTTCCACCGAATGCCTGTCATAATCCAGTTTCTCCAGGATCTCTCCCGCCCTCTGGGCGACTTTTGCCGCATGTTTCCTGGAGTGTTCTGTATATCCTAATTCGTAAAGCACGTGGTTTCCCTTTTCGATCAACGCATTGATCTCTTCATTTTTTCGTATCTCTTTATAACCAATCACTTAACTTTCCCACTTCCATAATTCTATAATCTCTGAACTGCGTCCATCGTCAGCTCTGACCGCTCGCACTCTTCCTGCGTCATGGTGATCTGCCAGCAAAGCGGGCTTCCCTTCATATGCTCCGCCGCGTAACTCAGCCCGTTGGTACGATCATCCAGGAAAGGACGGTCGATCTGTCCCGGGTCTCCCAGAAGGATGATCTTGGTATCCTTCCCCGCCCGGGTAATGATCCCCTTCACCTGCGCCGGCGTCATATTCTGCGCCTCATCAATGATCAGATAGGTCTTTGCAATGGATCTGCCCCGGATAAAATTCATGGCCTCTGCCTGTATGATCCCCCGCTCAAAGATCTCTTCGATCTTACCAGACAACTCTACTTCATTGCTGTACCTTTCCTGTTCATCAGAATCCACCAGCTGCTCCAGATTATCGATCACCGGACGCAGAAGCGGAGAGATCTTCTCCTGCTCACTTCCTGGCAGAAAGCCAATTTCCGAATCAAACTGGGCGTTTGGTCTGCAGATCAGGATCCGCCGGTATTCTCCAGTGTAATGATTCAACATCTTTTCCAATCCCACCGCCAGAGAATAGAACGTCTTGCTGGTCCCTGCAATCCCTTTGATGATCACAAGCGGCGCCTTCTGGGCCGGCTGCATAAGCGCTTCCTGAATAAAATACTGCCCTGCATTCCTTGGCTTGATCCCATAGGGCGCGCTCTTCTTATAATCCAGTTTTCGGATCAGTCCATTTTCCACACGGCCAAGCTGGGTTTTTTTATGGGACTGATCCGCTTTCAGGATCACAAACTCATTTTCAAAAAACTCCGGCACGTATGCATTGCCTTTTTCGTCTATGCAGTAGGCTGACTCCACAGGGATGCCTTTTTTCTTAAAATCTTTGAATACTTCTTCCGGCACATACACTTCGATCCTCCCCGGATACTGAGTCTCATGTTCTCCCACCTGCTCCGTGGTAAAATCTTCTGCCTTAATCCCCAGAAGCTGGGCTTTGATCCGCAGCAGGATATCCTTGGTCACCAGGACAACCTGCTCCTCCCGGTTCTGCGCCAGACCCCTGCAAACCTTCAGGATCCGATTATCCGACTTATATTCCGGAAGATCCGGCGGGAGTTCCACATCCAGATAATTTTTCTCCACCCGGAGAATGCCTTCATTCTCCATCACGATCCCATCCGTCAGGTTTCCTTTCGCGCGCATCTGCTCCAGAAACCGGATGGCTCTGCGCACATTGGCTCCCCGTTCCCCTTCATCCTTCTTCAGATTATCAAGCTCTTCCAGGACTACCAGCGGAATCACCACTTCATTTTCCTCAAAACACGACGACGCATACGGAGCCTGTATCAAAACATTGGTATCCAGTACATAGATCTTTCCCATTCAAAGTCCCTTTCTGTTCCTGTGATTTTCTGCTTGCGCTGATTTTACTATACGCCGGCTCTGTTATCCTTTCCTGCTGCCCCAGGTAAAATCTATGTAAAAAAGGCGCTGTCCGTCTTCTGGACAACGCCTTTTCTTATGTGCTCTCTTCTTTAATTCATAACGATCAAAAGGATTCCCAGTCCCCAGTTGATCACCGCTACCACCAGGCCGATGATACACAGGATCTTTCCTGCTTTGGCCATACCAGCCTTGCTGGATCCGGAACCAAGTCTTGCGCGGGTAAATCCCAGCGCCGCCAGGATGATCCCGCCCAGCGGGAACAAAAGCGCCAGAATAATACTGATGATACCAAACACCAGCGCCAGCGTCGCCGCGCCTGAATTATCCACCGTCTGTACCGGGATGGGCTGCGGTCCTCCCTGGGGAGCCGCCCCCTGAGGATTCATATCCTGCGGGCCGTTCGCCGGCAGCGGCTGCTGCAAAGCTGCGAAAAGCTGTTCCAGACTGTCCCTGTATGGCTTCTTCTGCAGGGTTCCCACGAAGCCATCCAGATCCATCTCTCCGCCGCCCACACTTTTCAGCCAGGCTTCCAGATGGAACACACCACCGTTGTAACTCCACTTCAGATATTTGAACCCTTCCACCATGGCATCTCCTGCACGGTATGCGGCCTCTCCTTTCCAGTCGGACATCTCGAACTGGTTCTTCTGAAGAAAATCATTCATAATAAACTGTACGAAGTCATCCGGCTTGTTCAATACCAAGTCTCTTGTAAATCTGGCCATAGTCTCTCCTCCTTTAACCGCTAACTATATCTTTTTCTATTATAATCCATAAAGGAGGAAAGCTCCAGTAAAGTTTGCGCAAAGTTATCGGATCCATTGCTCTTCATCTGAATAAGGAATGATCGGCAGGTAGATATAGGAGGCGTGAATCGCATCCACATGGATCTGATATTCAATATCTTCACTGTTGGGAAGCTGAACCATCCAATGATACGGGTTGGCATCGTAATTTTTGATCTCCACCTCGATCCGGTGCCCTTTCTTAAATACGTTGGACGTATTCATCACTTCAATTGTATATTCATTGATCTCTCCCGGAGTTACCGGAACTTTTCTGGTATGGTCATTATTGAACTCCCAGGGCTTTAATTCTTTTTTCTCCAGTCCTCTGTGAGAAGCCCGCAGATTTCCTGTTACCAGGTTCATAGGACGCCCTTCTTCTTCCGGCGGCACATCATTGAGCATAATCGTGAAATTGGCGTCTGTCTTATCAATCGCGCACTGCAGATGCATAACAATGGGGCCTGTGACTTCTACATCCTCTTCCAGCACTGGTGTCCGGAATACCACATTGGGCACCGCATAAGTCTCGTTGGAACCTCCCTTATAAGGACTCTTATGCTGAAGGATGGTAGGCGGAACATGTTCATCCGTTTCTTTTTCCGTGGAAAGCACTCCGCCGTCTCTTAAGTAATATTTCGTCCAGTTTGTACGCGCCAGCGGCCACTCCTTCTCATAGCGGAACTTATTGATACCGCGCACTAAAAGTTTCATCGGGGGTTCATCCATCACACCGGTGTCAATTCCTTTGAGCCAGTAATCATACCAGCGCAGATACTCTGGCGTCATGATCCTGTGCGGAAGATGGAGGGCATCATGCTCCTCAGGAGCCGCCAGTTTTCTCGGCACAGACATATCCCCATGTGTAAACAGGAAAAATGGTCCCTGAGAGAAACGTCCCAGTTCGTAGTACTCAGAAATCAGGTACATCGGTACTTTGATATCTTCCGGATGGCTCTGGATCGATCTCTGCTTCCAGAAATCACTGTCATCATCATGCAGCAGGATATCGAAGAAGTACGTCTGATTCCTTGGCGGAAAACAATCTAAAATCCCGGAATACAATGCGCTGTGATTAATATCCGGATCTTCCAGTCTCTTTTTGATCCGCTCTTTCAGTTCTTCTGTCGTATAGGTCCGCTCCGCCGTAGACATAGAATTTACATCCGGACAGAAATCCGTATACATAAAGGAACGATTGACAAATACTCCTCCCGGATAGTTATGATGGTACATATTGTCCACCACTTCCACCATCATGATCGCTTTCAGATGGGGCGGCTGAAGCGCCGCAACTACCGGCTGCAGGATCGAGAAATAAGAGATCCCGATCATTCCAATATTGCCGTTACAGTAAGGCAGCGCGGCGGTCCATTCGATCACGTCATAGCAGTCTTCCTGCTCCTGGCGGCCATACAGGCCGTCCCACGCGCCTTCTGATTTCCCGATCCCTCTGGGATCCGGTACAACAACAATATATCCGTGTTTTACATATTCGTAAATATCTCCTGCTTCAATCGTATGATCAAACAGTACCGTCTTAAACTGCATAGAGGTACGCTCCAGTGTCTGAATGGATTTTCCATAAGCAGAAAAAACCACAAGACCAGGGAATTTAATATCCTCGTCCGTATCCGGGCGGTAGATATCTACTGCCAGTCTTGTCCCGTCACGGACTTCCATGTAGACATCCTCTTCTTTTTTCACTTTATATTTCCGGGGCGTCATATTCTCTACCCCGTCCATATACCGCTCGTCCCAGTAGGCAGGTTTTTTCTCAAGACCTACGATTTCCAGTTTTTCATTGATTTCCATAAGGCCCCTCCTTTATTTAATCCAATCTTTTCTGCCATTTACAAAGGGCAGTTCGATCCAGGACGCATACGCATCTCCCAGATGGATCTCAAAATTAACTTCTTTTGCCAGTGGATGCGGCCCTGCCACACGCCCCGATGTATACAGTCTGGGTAGGCTGGCCATCTCATTGAAATCAAAATACTGCTGATCCATCGTCTTGAACTCTACTTCGATGCAATGACCCGCTTTATACATATTATCAACCGGAGCCATCTCAAAGATATATTCATAGACTTTGCCCGGTTCCGCAGGTACTTCCTGGGTATGGTCATGTTTGGGCCTGTGAGGCGTACTGTTCGTTTCATCCATCAGGCGATGTGAACATTTCAGATATCCTGTGGACAACAGCGTCCGATATCCCGTCTTCTCATCTTTGTCCCAGAGTTTCAGCGCCAGATGAGCATCCGCAATATCAATCGCCGCATACAGGCAGGCCGTTACAGGTCCCGCCACTTCCGTATCCTCTGAAAATGGAGCGGAAGTATATACCAGCGCCGGTACATCTTCGGGCATCTGAGAGACCTTGGTCGGCGGAATATGGCGGATCGTATCCATCTGATCCGTCTGTGCTTTGTCTGTTCCCAGTCCATGGTCTTTCTTTAAGTAATATTTCGTATATTCTGTATCTTTCGCCGGCCAGCAGGTGTCACAGCGATACCGGTCCTCTCCCATGACCAGCGTCTTGATCGGAGCTTCCTCCATCAATCCTGTATCCACGCCCTTCAGCCAGTGATCGTACCAGCGCAGCGTCTCCGGTACCGGATCATCGTAAGGAGAAGTTTTCCTGGTCGCCGCATCGATCATCAGTAATTTCTTTGGAACATCATCACCCAGTTTATTGAAAATATCATAGGCAGAAATAGTTGACATTCCGTATTCATAAAATACACCCACGATATAAGACGGAACATTTACTTTCCGATCCTTAAATCCTCTTCTGTCCCACCATTCGCCCGGCTGCGGATGAAGCATAATATCAATATTCCAGGTATAATGTCTGGGCGGGAATGAATCCAGTCCGCGGTAATAATAGGAGTTCGTGGCAATCTCCGGCTGCTTTCTCGCCTCTGCCAGCATTTCTTTTAATTTCTCCGGCGGATTCTCCATCTCAGCCTCGGAAATCGTATTGGTATGCGGAATATAACTGCACAGGGGATAATTGATATCGCTTAAGATCCCGCCCGGGTAACAGTCCAGATACATATCGTCTATCACATCTACCGGCATGATCGCCTTCAGGTACGGCGGATTCAGCGCGGCCACCAGCGGCTGGATCTTTCCGGCGTAACCACAGCCGATCATTCCCACGTTGCCATCTGAGAGATAATGTCCGGCCCACCGGATCACCTCTACACAGTCGATCTGATCCTGCCGGCTTAAAACTCCCGTCCATACCCCTTCTGAATTCCCCACGCCTCTTGGGTTGGGAACAACAACGATATAACCGCGCGCCGCGAAATAATCGATCCCCGCGACTTCAATTCCCTGCTCGTACATGAATTTCCCCAGCATGATCGGATCTCTTCTTCTTCCCACTTCCTGGGCTGTTTTCCCAAACGGTGAGAAACCGACCAACACCGGATGGCGTTGGTTATCGTCGGGACGATACACATCACAGTAAAGCCGAACATCATCTTTCATTACCACTGGCCGGTCTTTTTCTATCTTCACCTCATAGACCGGTTTGGAAAGTTTTTCCGCCTGCTCTTTTGTCTTTTCATCCCAATAGCAGACATTTTTCAGTTCTTTCATATTCGTGGATTCCCTCCTTCATCTGTTTTCTGACTCGATTATACAGGTTGCCCTCCGGGGAAAAGTCAACGCTCTTTTAAAAGCTGATACAGATTTTCTGCTGTCTGCCATACATCTGCAAAGCTTGAGAAAAGCGGCGAAAACGCGATCCGAACCTGATTTTTCTTCCCCGGCTTTTCGCCCGCACGCCGTTTCTTCAAAACTTTCTCCCTCAATTCCTCCGTCAGTTGAGAGCCGTTATCCAGGAATTCTGTAATCTCTTCTGAGGCCTCATGTAAGATAGTCACATGTCCGCCCCGCCGGCTCTCCTCCCTTGGAGTCACAATCTCTGCTCCCAGATCCACAAGCCGTTCCTCGATCAAATCCATCAGATATCCGGTCATATCCAGGGATTTTCTCCGTATCCTCTCAATCCCTGCCTCCCGGACCATATCAAGCGCTCCCTCCAGAGGCGCCATATTTAAGATCAGCGGAGAACCATGCTGCCATCCGCCGGCTCCGGTTTCCGCCTCAAACCTGGGAAGCTTCTGAAACTGTTTTGCTTTCCGGAATCCATGCCAGCCCGGCAGCGCCGGCTTCATATCAAAATGAGCTTCATGGATAAAGAGACTTGCCGGGCAGCCCAGCCCTCCGTTCAGATACTTATAATTACACCATACCGCAAAATCCACACCCCATTCATGCAGCTTATGGGGAACAACCCCTGCGGAATGGCTCAGATCAAATCCAATCTGGATCCCTCTCTTGTGGGCTTCTTCCGTCAGATATTCCACATCCAGAAGCTGTCCCGTGGTATGGATCACAGATCCCAGGAATACCAGCGCGACTTCTGATGTCATCTCTTCCACTATCTTCTTCTCATCCAGGATCAGACCGTCTCCACCTCCCAGGATCACTTCCTGCTCCGGATCCAGCCCCTTAAGCCGCACCTGCGCATCTACCGCGTACTTATCCGTAGAGAAGATCTGGCTGTCACAGAGAATCTTCGTCCTCTTCCCCCGGGGCTGGTAAAAGGCAGACAGCACACAGTGGATATTCGTTGTGGTCGTCCCGTTAATGATCACTTCCCCATCCACAGCCCCTACCAGTTCCTGCTCCATACCTGCCAACCGTTCCGGATAGTAGAACCAGGGGATCTCTCCCGCGAACCACCCCGCGACAAGCAGGTCTTTCCACTCAGAGGCGACCCGTTTCATGGTCGCCTCTGAACGCTTTGACATCGGCCCCAGGCCGTTTGCCTCATAATATAGATGTTCCGGGAGATAGAATTCCTCTTTATATCCAGAAAGCACATCCTTTTCATCCAGCTTTTCTGCATAGTCCAGTGTCCATTTCTCTTCCATCCCGTCCTCCTTATATAGATACCCTTTATTCGTCCGCATCTTCATAACTGATCTCTACCTGAACTTTACCGGATTTGTATCTTACCACCATAAAGATAAAGGTCAGGACCAGAAGAATAATATTGCCTACGATAATTTCCGGCGTATTGTCCTCGATCAAAAGCCAGTTCTGGAAGATCAGAAGAGCGCCGCAGAAGTAACAGATCGCGGTAAGCGCTCCGTTTGGGATCTTGAAGGTAGACTTCGCCCATGCGTCCGGAAGAAGTTTAGGCAGTCTTGCGGTTGCCACAACTACAAGGAACGTAGTGATATTCATCAGGATCATAGACATATTGGCAATCCGCTCAATATCCAGTCCGCTGATGATCGGGATCAGGCCAACAATATAGAACAGGATCAGCAGCAGATGTGGTGTTCCGTACTTCTTATTGATCACGCCAAGCTTCTTCGGGAACCATCCATCTACACAGGCCTGCAGCACCGGCTTGGTTACCCAGCCAAACGTAGCGTTCAACGTTGTGGACAACGCCAGCAGCGCGCCGCCTGTTACAAAGAACACATACAGCGGGCCCGGCAGGAATTTCGCCGCCGCTACAGACAGAGGCTGATACATTACTTCTTCCACCGGAAGAACGCCTGCGGCCACAAAACCGATCAATGTATAGAGGGCTGTAACCACCAGCGTAGACAACACGATGGCAAACGGCAGATCCTTGGTAGGATTCTTACACTCGCCAGAGAAGTTTACAAGATTTCCTCCACCAGTAGTGGCAAAAGAGGTGAAGATCGCCGCCATACAGAATCCTTTCCACCCGCCCAAAAACAGCGGAGGCTCCGGATTGGTAAAGTAGCCCGGCTCGATATTGAATACGCCCACTGCCGCGAACACGGACAACGCCACAGCCAGAATGATAACCATAACATTCTGCACGATAGCCGCGTCTTTCACACCGAACAAGTTGATCAGGAAAAAGATCGTCAGCGCGATCACCGCCAGCGGAATCCTGGGGATACCCGGGATCAGGGCCAACAGATAGTCTGCCAGCGACAACGCGTACATACCGATCGATATATTTCCTACAATGTAAATGATAATGTAAAATCCTGAGAATTTCTCACCCAGAAGAAGGCTGGCCATCGTATACTGGCCGCCCCGCAGACGCACCGCGCTTCCAGCGAAAATACTTGGAACTGTAACCGCCAGTGAAAAAAGCGCGCCAAACAGGAACGCGAAAATAACGGAACGTCCTGTATATCCAATGGCTACTCCTGTCAGGGAGAAAACGCCAGAGCCAATGATCTGTCCGATTCCCATAGAGATCAGTTCTTTTTTCCCCAATACACGCCGCAATTGCTTTGTGCTGTATTCTTCATTTGCTGTATTTCCCATATTCATCCTCCTTTACTCTCTCATTTCTTTTCTTCTGTCACCGCAACCGCCCGAACCGGCGATCCATCCGCCTCACAGATCTTCAGCGGAAGGAAGGAATACCATGCGGCCTCTGCCGGCAGCTCATCAAGATTGCACAGATATTCCACGATCAACGTTTCATTACCCAGGAGCATGTGATGCGCTTCATCCCGGACATTTTCCCGATCCATATTTTCCAGGATCTCTTCAAAAGAAGGGTTGTCTACCCTCTGCGCTGTCGAGAATCCGAATGCGGCATCCGCCGAACTCCCGTCTGTTCCCACAATCCGGATTCCCAACTCCACCAGCGCCTTCGCAGCATCCTCAGTCAGATACGGATGTTTGAAGAAATCCCAGGTTCCATAATATTTCTCCCATCCGGTCTTGAGTATGGCGAAATCAACATCCTTAAGCTGGTCTTCCCAGGCCAGAATATCCTGCCTGGTGATCGCATATTTCTCGCCTTTGTCACTGAAATCCAGAACTATCCCGCGTCCTATAAAATACTCCGCCGGAAAGTCATTCAATGTCCGGCCGTCCTTATAATAGTGATGAGGGGCGTCAATATGAGTGGCTGTATGTGTCCCCATCTTCAGGAATTTTACATTTACTCCTTCTTCTTCTGTAGTTGCGTAATCTTCCACAACCGGAACTCTGTCACACGGGCAGACCTGCGTCTCATTATTGATTTCCCGTGTCAGATCAATGCATTTCACCCAAATCTCTCCTTTCTCATTCTTTGGATCTCTGTTTTTTTACAGGTATCTGGATTTCCGTCACAAATTCATCTGGGTTGCTGGTCATAAAATCATCCATATGAAACTCTTCCCTGATATTTCCGGCTATATCAAATTGATTCTCTTCGATCCAGGTTAAGATCGCTTCATAAGAATTCATCACACTTTCGTGATCCCCCGCATGAAGCAGATAGGCAACCTGCGGCAATTCTTCCGTCTCCTTGCAGCAGATCCTCTCATTCCCCTGGAACGGCGCAAGCACTCTTTTCTGGATCTCCACCTGGATGTCATCACCTTTGAATACGGAATCGTAATAAATGGTATATCGCTCCGTTCCGGTTTTGATCCTGGAACTGTTCAAAAAATCCAGAAGCTCACTCCACAGAGATTCT
Organism: Massilistercora timonensis; assembly: GCF_900312975.1. Taxonomy (NCBI): domain Bacteria; kingdom Bacillati; phylum Bacillota; class Clostridia; order Eubacteriales; genus Massilistercora; species Massilistercora timonensis. The sequence continues at coordinate 877,588 of NZ_LT990039.1, forward strand.
TGTGTGGAATATGCGCTGATCCTGGCATTCAGGCTTGCAACTGTCATCTTTTCGATTTTCTTAAGGCCCACTTTAAAATTGGAGATCTCAATCCGGTCCCTGCCGTCCAGTTTCTTCTTCAACAATTCGATGGTCTGTTTCTTCTGATTCAATTCCTGAATCTGCCGGTCAAATTCCATCTGTTTCAACTCCAGAAGCCCTTTTAGGACTGTATTATCCTCATCCTCCTCTCTCTGCATCAGATATGCGATTTCTTTCAACGACAGCCCCATCTCCTTGAGAAGAAATATCTCATTAAGCACTGGGATCTGCGATGACGTATAGTACCGATACCCTGTAGTTTCATCGACATACTGAGGTTTCAACAGTCCGAGTTCATCGTAGTAGCGAAGCGTTTTCCCTGAAATCTTGTAGATACTCGCAAGTTCTCCGATCCGAAACATCTTTTTCCTCCTTTCTTCGACCCGCCTCAGATATGCATTGTTTCTAAAAAAATTCTACAGTTTGCCGTAAGGGCAAGGTCAATTGTTTTTCCACTATTTTTTTATTTTTAATTATTTTTCTGATTTTTTAAAGGACATAAGTTTTATTTTTCGCAAAGAATTCGGGAACATACAGAAAATTAGACATAAAAAAAGAAGGCTGATCCAGAATGAATCAGCCGACAGCTTCTGACAATCCGCCTTGTTTTTCTATATCTAAGGCGTTACATATTCATATCATGTTGAAGAGGGAGAGGGGTCTGTTGCAAAAGGAGAGAATTAAAATAATTTCGCAGACAGTTTATTATATATCAACGCCTCTAAAATCACCTGGCTTTTCTTTCCGTCTGCAAAATATATCACAACCTGGTAATCTGTGACAACTCCTGTCTGCGACTGTCCTTTCACTTCCATCTTCCGTACAGTTTTTTTATTTAATTCAACCTTTGTTTTTCCCGCCAAAATTCCTTTTGCTTCAAGGTATATTTTCTCAGAAAATGCTTTATAGATAATATTGGCTCCTTTATAATCCCCCGCTGTCACCATATTTCTTATCAACCCCATAGTTATTCACCCCCTGATCCTCAGTACCATTTAGTATCATGCTATTGACAATCTTTTCTTTCAACTCTTTTCTTATCTTACCATCAAACCACAGAACCAACCACATCTGAATATTTTTCCCTTCATCACTCACACAGGAATGGGTTTTTACATATTACAAATTTAGTTATTCTTCCAAATAGAAATCGTCTAAAACATATGTGGTAACTGGCGTAATAAAAAGTTCATACTTGATCACTAATCTGATCAGATCGTTTCCGTCAATCAAAGTGATCGGTGTGCCTTCTCTTGCGGCCTCCCTCGCTTTATTGGTAAATCGGCTGTTTGTAATAAAAACACCATAGTCCGCCTGAAACTTATTCATTGCGCCGAGAAACTGATTAATCTCCGGTTCGCTTACTGGAGCTGTATTATATCTCTTGCATTGGATCACCACCCTGGTGGTTCTGAAATCCTCTTCATCCACATGGTACCCATATCCGTCAATACCACCGTCATTTGATATCTGGATACCCTTGTTGGTAAATTGAACTCCCATTTTTGTAAGTAACGCCCTGGAAAACTGTTCGAACTTTGCCGGGGACATATTGGCAATCGCACTTTGCAGTCTTACTTTAAAGTCATCTACAATTCCATCTTCTGTCGAACCTTCCTCCTCATCTTCCGCAGTCGGATCTTCATGTACAGGATTTTTACTTTTGTTTTTAGCAGACTGTTCTATCCAGTACTCTTTAGCTTTATCATGCACCTCTGCTGCCGCATCAAAAGAATCGAGAACAATACCTGCCCCTTTTTGTGTAAGTGTAATCTTTGGGTTATATTTGACATAAGAGATGATCCCGACATAACTTAATTCTTTGATCGCAAAGTTAAATTTAAAATCAAATTTTTTATACTGATTTCCTGTTTTACCAGACGTGTACAATTTTTGTTCAAACTCTGCGATCCTCTCGTCTTTTTCTCCAATCCTGTCTCTGATCTCTGACCGCTCCAACTGGCCGCCTGCTTCCTGAAGAACTTCAATAATAGGTTTAATCAGATAAGACACCTGTTCCTCAGAATTCAACGTATCAAAATACATTTTTTCGTCCTCTCTTTTCACCATCTAATCATTTTCCCTTTACATACTGTCTGACTATCCCTAATCAAACGATACCATAAACATACATAAATTTTACTGATAATACCTTCACCAGCCCGTCCACTATAAAAGATTCGAATGATCTATCTCTTCCACCGTATATGTCTTACCGGATTTCAGAGATTCCACACCTTTCATAAGCTCCGCATCTAATTGCTCATGAGTCATGCCTCCAACAGCCACTGGCTTTTCGCTCGGAAGACGCAGCTCAAAGGGAATCCCCCTTCTCAGCACAATCTGACTATAAAGCATTTGGATCGCACTGGACGGCGAAATTCCAAGTTTCGATAGAATTCCTTCCGCATTTTCTTTTAGTTCTTTATCAATACGCGCATAAACTGCAGATGTATTTGCCATATAGATTACACTCCTTTGAGCATATTATATTCATTTTTGCTTGCAATTGCAAGCAAAAACAGGCAATTAAATTTCTTTTTCAGTGACTCCGAGGAGAATCGAGCCCCGGTCCAAAAGCCCACAAACCCGTGTGGTTACCACGTTTGCGGCACATTGCATTTGATATACCTGTTTTCCTGTTCCTCATCTGTTAGATGGATTGTGTACTCCTCATAGAAATCCATATCATCATCCAGTATGAACGAGTCAACATATACATTAATCAACAAGCACCATATCTCCAGTTCTACGATAGATAAGCTGCATAAGAACGAACCATTGAATACTACAACGCTGAATGATCTCTGCCGTATTCTGGATTGTGATATTCAGGAGATTTGCAGATATATTCCAAATGATACAGATCAGTCAATATAAAATTCATTTTACCAGCGAAAAAGCCCTGGCAGTTTTACTGTAAACTGCCAGAGCTTTCTATCTCATCAATCTCTTTCCACGCTTCCTCTATCGTCTGCACTCTGCCAGTCTCCATATCATGAATAGCATCATCCAGTTTCGTAAGAAGAATATCCATCGCATCATCCAATGTATAAGTTGTTTCATGAGATTTTGTCGCCTGTGCTAATGCCATATCCATCACCCTTTCTTTTCTTTTATCTTACCATCAAACTAGAAAATAACCACAATTTTATTGATCGGGATAAAAATTTTTGTTTTTCAGACACGAAAAAAGCCCGTAAAAACGGGCTTTTCAAGTGACTCCGAGGGGAATCGAACCCCTGATTCCAGCGTGAGAGGCTAGCGTCTTGACCTCTTGACCACGGAGCCATTTATCGTACTTGCCTAGTATAGCAGACAACGCCCAATTAGGCAAGTACTTTTTTCAAAATCTTAAAAATATTTTTATCCTACGATCATACTCCAGTATCCCTGGATGAAAATCCCCAGGATGATCAGCGGAAGGATGAACGTCAGGTAGAACCGGACCGCTTTGCAGACCGGGAACTTCAGCCCTTTTCCCGCATTGGCTTCCTGGATGAAGTTGTCCCATCCCCAGCCGTACCGGCTTACGCAGAACAGAAGGTATACCACAGATCCCAGCGGAAGAAGGTTGTTGCTCACGATAAAGTCTTCCAGGTCCATGATGTTCTTGCCTGCAACGGTAAATCCGGACCAGTCGGTCAGGCCCAGTACGCAGGGCACGCTCAGCAGGATCAGAAGGATGCCGTTCACCAGCACCGATTTTTTCAGCTCCCATCCCCACAGATCCAGCGCATACTGGATAATGTTCTGGAATACGGCGATCACCGTGGACAGGGCGGCGAAGGTCATAAAGAGGAAGAACAGGCTTCCCCACAGCCGTCCCCCAGCCATCTCCCGGAATACATTGGGAAGGGTGACAAATACAAGTCCCGGTCCCTGTCCCGGATTCACGCCGAAGGCAAAGCAGGCCGGGAAGATGATAAGTCCAGCCATCACCGCCACACAGGTATCCAGAAGGGTGATGCTCACCGCCTCCCCTGCAAGGCTCCGCTCCTTGCCGATATAGCTTCCAAAGATGGCAAGGGACCCGGCGCCCACGCTTAAGGTGAAGAAGGACTGACCCATGGCGGCAAACACCGCCTCAGAGACTCCCGCCTCCTGGATCTTCCCAAGATCCGGCTTCAGATAGAACTCCAGTCCTGCACCTGCTCCCGGAAGGGTTACCGCCCGGATCACCAGGATCAAAAGGATCAGGAAGAGACTGGTCATCATCCATTTGGTGATCTTCTCCACACCTTTCTCCAGGCCCAGGGAACAGATCAGAAGGGCGATGACACAGATCAGGATCATCCAGAACAACATTTCATTGCGGTTGGATGTAAGCTGATCGTAGATCAGTTCCACCTGTTTGGTGTCCGCTCCCTCGAAGGTGCCGGTAAGCATCTTGAAGAAGTATGCCAGCATCCAGCCCGCGATGGTGGTATAGAACATCATCAGCAGGAAGTTGCCTGCCATGGTAAAGTACCGGAAGATATGCCACTTGCTTCCCTTTGGCTCCAGCACGTTGAAGGACATGGCCGAACTCTTCTGGCTTCCTCTTCCCACAGCGAACTCCATCACCACGATGGGAAGTCCCAGGATCAGCAGGAAGAACAGATACATCAGCACGAAGGTGCCCCCTCCGTAAGCCCCTGTGATATAGGGGAAGCGCCATACATTTCCCAGTCCGATGGCGCAGCCTGCGGAGATCAGGATGAATCCCAGACGGGATGAAAATTTCTCTCTCTTTTCCATTTCTTATTCCTCTTCTACTTGTTTTATTCGTCTGCCTCAGCTTCCGTCTCAAACTGCTCCGGCTCTGCCGTCAGCTGGGCCACATATTCGGTGGGCACCATGATCTGGAGCTCTTTTTTCAGATTTTCTACGGTGACCACATCGTGGTTCCCGCCAAATTCCCCGTCCAGGGTCCAGGGAATCTCTTCCAGGGACTCGAAGGTCACCTTGCCGGTGCGGAAGGAATACATGTGCTTGGTATCCACCTGTTCGATCAAAAGCGCCGCCATGATCTCCTGCAGGGCGATGGGATTCTTGGGCGTCTTGATGAGCGTCACTTCAAAAAGGCCGTCGTCGAACACTACCTTCTTGCCGATCATATTGCGGAATCCGCCCACAGACCGGGAATTGGTCACCATGCCGAAGATAAACTCGTCTTCCAGCGTCTCCCCGTCATGAGTCACCCGGATCCGGTAAGAGGGCACGTTGAACAGCCGCTTGGTTCCCTCCAGCACGTAGGCCAGATGGCCCAGCACATTTTTCATCCCCTGCTTGGTCTCATAGGAGACGTCGGTGAAAAGGCCAAATGCAGCAATATAGACGAAGATATCGTCGTTAAAATGTCCTACATCGCAGGGGAAAGGCGTCCCGTTCACCGCGTTGTCCGCCGCGCTCAGAAGTCCTTTTGGGATATGAAGGCTGTTGGCGAAATCATTGGTGGTCCCTGTGGGGATATAGCCCACCGGCACCCGGTCTTTCCGCCGCATCATCCCGGTCACCACCTCGTCGATGGTGCCGTCGCCGCCGCTGCACACCACCAGGTCAAAGGAGCCGGACTCAAACTTCTTCACTTTCTTGTAGGCGTCCCGGTAAGACTGGGTGGGATAGGCCACCACTTCGTATCCGGATTTTACGAAAATGTCAATGATATCCGACAGCTTTGGCTTGATCAGTTCCTTTCCCGCATGGGGATTGTAGATAAACAGCATCCGTTTCATGATCGTTCCTCCCTGAATGTTGAAAGAAGGGCATGAGTTTTCATGCCCTCCACCTGTCTTGCATCTATGTATGATTATTTCCTGTTTTCCAGAAAAGCTCCCACGCCGTTTACTGCGTTTTCTTCATCTTCTCCCTCCGCGACTACCGTCAGGCTGGTCCCTTTCAGGAGCGGCAGACTCATCATGCCCATCATACTCTTGGCGTTGATCTTCGTGTTCTCCATCTCGATATACACGCTGCTTTTGTACTGGCTCGCCTCCTGAACGAGATGGGCGATGGGACGTGACGCCATGTCCATATTCGTTCGAATCGTAACAGGTTTCTTGATCATAATATGTTCCTCCTTACTGCTCCCTTAACTGATCCGCTATTTCACTCAGTCTGCGCAGTCTGTGGTTGACCCCGGACTTGCCTACCGGCGATTTCAAAAGCCGGCCCAGCTCCGCCAGCGCAGCCTCCGGATATTCGAGACGTGTAAGGGCAACGTCTCTTAATCCCTCCGGCAAACGGTCAAGACCCATGGTATCTCTGATATAGACGATATCTTCCATCTGCCGGACGGCAGCGGAAACGGTCTTGTTGATATTTGCCGTCTCGCAGTTCACTTTGCGGTTGACCGAATTCCGCATCTCCTTCAGAATCCGGACATTCTCTAACTCCAGCAATGCCACATGAGCTTCCATGACATTTAAAATGTCGACGATCTGCTCTCCTTCTTTCAGATACACAACAGACGTCTTCTTACGCTGCACGATCTTGGCATCCATATCAAAGCTGTTGATCATATCTCTCAAGTAACTTGCGGCTTCTTCCGAATTGCACACAATCTCAAAATGATAGGACTTCCTGGGATCACTCATGGAACCCGCTGCCAGAAAGGCGCCGCGTATATAGGCCCTCTTGCAGCACACTGCCTGCACGATCGTATTCTTTACCGCCAGGAGCTCATCCCCCTTCCAGTACAGGAAGAAAACACAGTTCCCCCGGGTCGGATTCTTTCGAATAACGATACCAGTCTTTATATTAAATGTTTTTTCCATTAATGTAAAGCATTTTCTTGCAACCGGAAGATTTTCCGTATGGAATTTCAACGTGCAGACTCCTTTGGAATCCTCCGAGAACTCCCCGCACATATGCAGGATCGCGGACAATTCCGCCAACTGGCAGTGTCTTGCCCTGCCATAGTGCTGCGCCAGTTCTTCTTTTATATTTCCAGAAAATGACATATCAAGTCCCTACCTTGCCTTTGTGATCGCGTCTTTCCCGATATCCCGGTGCTCGATCCGTATCCCGTAACTCTCCGCCTGGCTGATCCGGGCGAAAAGCGCGTTGGCCAGAGTGACGGAGCGATGCTTGCCCCCCGTACATCCGATCCCGATCACAAGCTGTGTCTTTCCTTCTATTATATAGTTGGGGATAAGAAACTCCAGAAGGTCCGTCAGCTTATCCAGGAATTCCCCCGCCTTCTCATTGCCCATCACGTAATCCCGGACCTCCGGGTCGTTGCCGCTCATGGACCGCAATTCGTCCACATAATACGGGTTGGGAAGGAAGCGCACGTCAAATACCAGGTCCGCATCCGACGGGATCCCGTATTTAAACCCGAATGACAGTACTGTAATGTAGAGATTCTTGAATTCCTTATTCTCCACAAAGATCTTGTTCAGTTCCTGCCTGAGCTCTCTGGTAAGCATATGACTGGTATCCACCAGATAGTCCGCCCTTTTCTTCAGAAATCCCAGCCGTTCCCGTTCTCTTTTGATCCCTTCGTCCACCCGGCCGCTGCTCCCGGACAGGGGATGGAATCTCCGGGTCTCTTTATAGCGCTTCACCAGCACATCGTCACTGGACTCCAGATAAAGGATCTCGTACTTCATACTCATGGCGTCCAGTTCCTCCAGCATCCGCTCCAGCTCGCCAAAGCTCTGGCCGCTGCGGATATCCACACCCAGGGCTGCTTTCTGCACTTCGGATCCGCTGACAGTGAGGAGTTCCGCCAGCTTGGGGATCAATGGCACAGGAAGGTTGTCCACGCAGAAATATCCCATGTCCTCCAGCATTTTCAAAGCCGTAGATTTCCCTGCGCCTGACATTCCTGTTACGATCACAAATCTCATTGGTATCCCCCTCCGTTTTCCTTAGAATTCTCCCAGGCGCTTTACCTCCGGTTCCAGATCCACACCGGAATCTTCCTTTACTTTGGCCTGTACCTGGCGGATCAGCTCCGCGATATCAGCCGCGGTTGCCTGGTCCTTATTGATCACAAAGCCGCAATGCTTCTCCGACACCTGGGCTCCGCCCACCTGGAAACCTCCAAGCCCTGCGTCCTGGATCAGCTTTCCTGCGAAATAACCTTCTGGCCTCTTAAAAGTACTTCCCGCGCTTGGGTACTCCAGCGGCTGCTTGGTCACCCGCCGGTTCTTCAGGTCTTCCATCCTGGCCCGGATGTCCGCCTCTTCCCCTTTCTCCAGCCGCAGCTTTGCCTCCAGGACAATATAGCCCTTTTTGGCGATCACGCTGGTCCGGTATCCCAGCTCCAGCTCATCTTTTGGAATCGTCAGGATCTCCCCTTCCCGGGTGAGCGCCTGCACTTCAGTCAGCACGTCCTTCATCTCTCCGCCGTAGGCCCCGGCGTTCATCACACAGGCCCCTCCCAGGGTACCCGGGATCCCTGCCGCGAACTCGAATCCGGTGAGGGAGGCTTCCGCCGCCCGGGCTGCCACTGCGGAAAGCAGGGCTCCCGCCTGGGCCACGATCTCTTCGCCCTCGATCCGGATCTCATTCATCTCCTTGAAGATCTGGATGACCACACCCTCATATCCCTGATCCGATACCAGAAGGTTGCTCCCGTTTCCTATAATATAGTAGGAAACCTGCGCCTCGCGGCAGCCGGCGATGATCCCCTGCAGTTCCTCCGCCGTCTTTGGCATCACAAAGAACCGGGCAGGCCCGCCCACACGAAAGGTGGTATGCAGACGCATGGGCTCTTCTTCTTTGATCCGGTCCGCCGGAAGGATCTCCTGAAGCCGGCTGTAGAAATTTTTATCCATATAGATACACTCCTTGATCTACTTCTTCATCCCTAACATCATACACGAAACCCTCCGTGAATTCAACGTGCTCTTGCAAAATAGCCGAAAATACGGTATCATTACAAAATACCGGTGCAAAAAGCGCCAGAATAAAGGAGTTGATTTTCTTTTGGACCCCAGTGATGTGTTACAACTTATCATTCTTGTGATCTTACTTGCCCTTTCCGCCTTTTTCTCATCGGCGGAGACGGCTCTTACCACTTCTAACAAACTCAGGATGCGCAGCCTTGCGGAAGAAGGCAACAAACGGGCCCAGGCTGTCCTGGAGGTTACCGATAATTCCGGGAAAATGCTGAGCGCCATCCTGATCGGCAACAACGTGGTCAATCTGTCCGCTGCTTCCCTTACTACTACCATCGCTTATAAATTCGGCGGTTCCATGGTCGCCGTGGCCAGTGGTATCTTAACCGTACTGATCCTGCTTTTCGGCGAGATCACCCCCAAGACCACCGCCACCATCCACGCCAACGGCATGGCTTTGATCTACGCGCCCATCATCCGCGCTTTCATGAAGCTTATGACGCCGCTGATCTTCCTGATCAACGGACTGTCCATGGGTATCCTGACCCTGCTCCACATTAATTCCAAGAACCAGAACAAGGGCGTTACCGAGGAAGACCTGCGTACCATTGTGGACGTCAGCCATGAGGACGGCGTGATCGAATCCGATGAGAAAGAAATGATCTACAACGTGGTAGACTTGGGCGACGCAGTGGCCCGGGATGTGATGGTCCCCAGAGTCCATGTGACTTTCGCGGACGTGAACAGCACCTATGAAGAGCTTCTCACCCTCTACCGGGAAGACCGGTACACCCGTCTTCCGGTTTTCGAGGATACCACGGACAATATCATCGGAACCATTAATATGAAAGATCTGCTTCTCTTTGACAACACCGGCGAGTTCCACGTCCGGGATATCTTGAGAGAGGCCTATTTCACCTATGAATACAAAAGCATCTCCGAACTGCTGGTGGAGATGCGTCAGGCTTCCTTTAACATGGCCATCGTCCTGGATGAATACGGCGATCCTTCCGGCCTTATCACCCTGGAAGATATCCTGGAAGAGATCGTGGGAGAGATTCATGACGAGTACGATGAAGACGAAGAAGAAGATATCCTTCACAAGATCAGCGACCGGGAATACCTGGTAGAAGCCTCCATCCATCTGGAGGACCTTAACGACCGCCTGGACCTTGACCTGGAATCAGAAGAATATGACTCCTTAGGCGGCTTCATCATCGAACGTCTGGACCGGCTGCCGGATCCCGGAGACGCCATCGAGACAGAATCCGGACTCCGGCTTGTGGTAGAATCCATGGATAAGAACCGGATCGAGCGGGTTCACCTGTATCTTCCCGCTTAATACCTGGCCGCCTTGTTGAACAGGAAGAATCCGATGACAAACAGCAGGGCAATGATGGCCACACCGGCATTGGCCGCGTTGGTGATCTGAGCCACCAGGCCCACCAGCGTGGTCCCCATGAAGGACGCCCCCTTGCCGCAGATGTCATAGATGCCAAAGTATTCGCCCGATTTTTCCACCGGGATGATCTTGGCAAAATAGGACCGTGACAGCGCCTGGATGGCTCCCTGGAACATGCCCACCATCACTGCCAGGAACCAGAATTCCCACTGCTTATCCAGCTGGATGGCGAAAAGGGCGATCCCTGTGTAAGCCAGGATGCAGACCCTGATCAGGCTTTTGGTCTCATAATTCCTGGACAGCCGGGAGAAGATAAGGGCACAGGGGAACGCCACGATCTGGGTCACCAGAAGCGCCAGCAAAAGTCCGGTGGAATCCAGGCCCAGAGCGCTTCCGTAAGCGGTCGCCATCTCGATGATGGTGTAGACTCCGTCAATGAAAAAGAAGAACGCCAGCAAATACAGGAAGATGGGTTTCTCCTGTTTTACATCACGCAGAGTCCTGCCCAGGCGCCGGAAGCTGTCCCTCACCGGATGGCTGGGCGCCTGGGCATAATTTTTCTGCCGGTAATTGCGGAAAAGCGGAATAGTCACCAGTACCCACCAGGCCGCGTTCAGGAAGAAGGCGATGGCCATGGCCGTCCTCATGGTAATCCCCAGGCTCTCATACATCAGGACAAAGACCAGAGAAAGGATGAAGGGGATGCAGCTTCCGATGTAGCCCCAGGCATAGCCGTGAGAAGAAACCGTGTCCATCCGGTCCGGCTCTGTCACGTCCACCAGCATGGAATCATAGAAGATCAGGCTGGAACTGTACCCCACCCTGGCCACAACGAACACCGCCAGGAACAGGATCCAGGAAGTGGGCAGGGAAAGCGCCGCGCAGCCCAGCACGCCGATCATCATACTGATGGCAAACAGGGGCTTCTTATAATTCTGCGTATCCGCAATGGTCCCGAAGATAGGGCCGATCAGCGCCACGATCACCGTGGCTAGGGATGCGGCATATCCCCAGTACGCCAGATAATCCACTTCTGAAATCCCTGCGTTCTCCGCCAGAGAATTAAAATAAATGGGGATGATGGTGGAGATCAGCAGGGTGAACGCCGAATTGCCCACATCATAAAGGATCCAGTATTTCTCCAGTTTCGTCAGTTTCATTTTCTCCATTGTCTCCCTCTCACTCTCTTTCCTGTCTTATTCAAAGGTCCGGTCAAACCGGGAGCTTAAACAAGCTCCGCTCTTTACCGCCTCGTCCAGATTTCCGGTCATGGCGACGGCCACCTCTACCGCCTTCGCAAACCGTTCCTCCAGTCCCTGATTGCTTGCGGCGCACCGGGGGTTATCCTCCCGCTGACAGATCAGTCCCTTCACACTGGGATACCTCCCTGCCACGCCGGTCTTCAAAAGCCCGTTGACAAGATGGAACTTCACCTTTCCCGGCGCGGTAAACAGCGCCTTGATCCGCCGCATCCAGCGAAGAGACTTCTCCACCGTCTGGCAGGAGATCCCCTGGTAGAAAGGCCGGATCGCGCTGGCCGTAGCCCGGTCCGCCGGGATCAGCCTGGCGGTCTCATAGGAGAAAGGATCTTTGCCGTCCTTTCTAAGAAGCGCCTTCTCAAGCTCCTCCTCGATCTCCAGATGCTGAACGCCGGTCTCCCCAATCATCTCGCTTACATAGGGGTGACACTCGCTGTCCAGGATGAAGTGGCATAAGAATCCCAGAAGATAGGCATATTCCCCGCTTTCTCTCCCGGTTCCCTTTACGACCCTCACTCCATGTTGGAAGAATTCCCTGGCCGGGATCTCATGGAGATGATTCCCGTATCTTGCGATCCGGTTCTTCCTGTAAGGCCGGTAGAAAAAGAAAATATCCGGCCCCTGAAGGCCGATGGTAAACTGTGGATGATAGGTTGTGACGATCTTTCGCAGATCCTCCGGAAGCTTCCGGGACACCTTCGCCCCGAATCGGTAATGCGCATATACTGCCGGCATGATATTCCTCCTTTTTCCTGTGCATGTTCACTTCTGTCAGTATACGTTCCAAACGTAAGATTTCTCTCTTTCCCGTGTTAAGATCAGGTAAAATTCATTATAGCATTATATTTCCCCCTTGTGTTAGAATAAAATCAACAAACATCTTGCAAAGGAGGAATCACATATGACAAAACCAACTTTCCACATTGTCAGCGACGGCTCCTGTGATCTTCCGCTGCCGGAAACTGAAAAACTGGGCGTGGATACCGTCCGGTTTCTTGTCTCTTTCGACGGAGAACACTACAAAAAGGAAGGACTGGAGGTCCCACTGGAGGATTTCTATCAGAAGATGGTGGACGAGCCTGGAACTTATCCTATGACTGCCGCCCCTTCCCCGGATGACTTCTGTCAGTATTTTGAAAAATACGCCGCTGCCGGCGAGGATGTGCTGTGCATCTGCATTTCCACCAAATTAAGCTCTTCCCTTCAGTCTGCCCGTATCGCCGCGCAGATGACAGAGGAAGCTTATCCCAACGCCCGGATCATTCTCCTGGATTCTTTGTGCGCCACCCTTATGCAGAGCGCCCTCGTCCTGGAGGCCTGCCGACTGCGGGACGCCGGTCTCTCTGTGGAGGAAGCGGCCAGGATCTTAACGGATCTTAGAAAGACGGCCCGGATCTTCTTTACCGTGGGCAGCTTTGACTATATCCAGCACGGCGGACGGGTGGGCAAAATGACCGGCCTTGCCGGTGCCCTTCTCAACGTAAAGCCTCTCATCACCCTGCAGGACGGAGAGATCCACTCCTCCGGCATCCGCCGGGGACGCCGCCGCTCCCTGGAGGGCATTCTGGAACTATTGTGCCGGTATCTGAAAGAAGAAAACTGCATGCCTAAAGACTGTATCATCATCATTGGCTATGGCCATGACAGAGAGGAAGGCTTCCGTCTGCGGGATATGACTCAGGAACGGTTCCGGAGCCTCTACGGCGAATCTCCCCTTCTTGCAGTCCATCAGATCGGCGCCACCATCGGCGTCCACGCAGGCCCCACCTCCATCGGTTATGGGGTGGTCCGCCACAGCAGCGCAGTCTGAACCTGATCCATCTTTATCCAGTCACAGCGTAAGAAAAAGAGAGCGGAGGCAACGGGCTTCATCCCGCCATCTCCGGTCTCTTTTTTGATCATTTCCTACCCTCCGGCTCCTTACCGTTTATCCCGGAGTGTTACGTCATGGGCGCCGCCTTCTACAATACTGGTGGCAGACACCAGTGTGATCCTGGCGTTCTTCTGCAGCTCGGGGATGGTCAGCGCCCCGCAGTTGCACATGGTGGATCTGACTTTGCTTAAGGTCAGGCTCACATTATTCTTCAGACTTCCTGCATAGGGAACAAAGGAATCTACGCCTTCTTCAAAGGACAGCTTCTTGTCCCCGCCCATGTCATATCTCTGCCAGTTACGGGCCCTGGCGCTCCCCTCGCCCCAGTATTCCTTCATATAGCTTCCGTTGATATTCACCCGCTTGGTGGGACTCTCATCGAATCTGGCGAAATATCTGCCCAGCATAACGAAATCCGCTCCCATGGCCAGGGCCAGGGTAATGTGATAGTCATGCACGATCCCGCCGTCGGAACAGATGGGCACATAGATCCCCGTCTCTTCATAATATTCGTCCCGGGCTTTGGCCACCTCGATCAGCGCCGTAGCCTGTCCGCGGCCGATTCCCTTCTGCTCTCTGGTGATACAGATGGCGCCGCCGCCAATACCGATCTTGACGAAATCCGCTCCCGCGTCCGCAAGGAAACGGAATCCTTCCGCATCCACCACATTTCCGGCTCCCACTTTCACAGAATCGCCGTACTCTGAGCGGATATAATCCAGAGTCATCTTCTGCCATTCGGAGAATCCCTCGGAACTGTCGATACACAGCACGTCCGCACCGGCTTCCACCAGCGCCGGAACACGCTCTTTGTAATCCCGGGTATTGATCCCCGCTCCCACCATATAGCGCTTGGAAGCGTCGATCAGCTCATTCTCATTCTTCTTGTGGGTGTCATAGTCCTTCCGGAAGACCAGGTACACCAGCTCCTGATTCTTATTGACCAGAGGGAGACAGTTGATCTTGTGCTCCCAGATGATGTCATTGGCCTCCTTGAGGGTGGTATCCTCCCCGGCGCACACGATCTTGGAGAATTCAGTCATAAACTCCTTAACCTTTGTGTCCGGAGACATCCGGCTCACCCGGTAATCTTTATTGGTCACGATCCCCACGAATTTTCCGCCTGCGGTCCCGTCTTCTGTCACCGCGACGGTGGAATGTCCGGTCCGCTCTGTAATAGCCAGCACGTCCGCCAGGGTCATATCCGGCGACACGTTAGAATCGCTGACTACAAATCCTGCCCGGTATCTCTTGACCTTGCGGATCATCTCCGCCTGTTCTTCAATAGGCTGGGATCCGTAGATAAAAGAAAGTCCCCCCTCCTGGGCAAGGGCCACTGCCATCCGGTCGTCGGATACCGACTGCATGATGGCGGAAACCATCGGGATGTTGATGGAGATCGGGGCCTCCTCCCCCTTCTTAAACCTCACCAGAGGCGTCTTCAGGGAAACTTTCGACGGAATGCACTCCGCAGATGAATAGCCGGGGATCAGCAAATACTCACTAAATGTTCTGGACGGTTCTTCATAATAAAATGCCATGGCTTTCCTCCTGTTTTCGAAGCACGAATCATTTGTTATTGTATCAATGATAACACGTCCGAAGCCGCATTGTAAAGGACTTGCGCACGGTCTTCTCACTCCTTTTTCTCGATCTCTACTCCTTCCACTTCAAAGCAGGAGATCCAGGGGTATTCCATGTAGTTGACGCAGATCTTATCCGGGATCACCACCCCCTGAGAAGGGTAGTACACCTTCCCCAGCTCGCTTTGCTCCCACTGATATCCTTTCGCCACCATGGCTTCCTCATCCTCGTCGGTAAAACTTACCGCCACCTCCAGATATGGAGGCGCACATCAGCTGGTGATCTCCTCCACGCTCAGCACCACGTCCTGAAACCCCTGCCGGCGCATATAGGCCACGGCCGCCTCGTTCATCTCTACCATAAGTCACACTCCTTCTTCTCCGGCAATTGTCAATGTCTTTTTCACCGCTTTGTTGTTATCCCTTCGCGGAATAAGCACCCGCAAAAAACTCATGGATCTTGCCTGAAACATTATGTTTTTATAATATTTCTAACCCAATAGATTGTCAATCTGCCAAAACACCACCGGACATTTCTGACTGATGGTATTAATGCTTCTGTACCATTATTATTTCAGAGCCATTCTCATATTTGCTCATATATAAAGACAAATTCTTTTGTAAACACAATCGGAACACAAATGGAACATTTTGAATGGCAAAATCCAGCACCACACGACACCGCAGAGAAAAAACAAAAAAGGCGGAAACCCTTGAAAACCTTGGATTTCCGCCGCTCTAATTCCATGAGCGTGCGGGGATTCGAACCCCGGACAACTTGATTAAAAGTCAAGTGCTCTACCACCTGAGCTACACGCCCGAAACTGGGCTAGTTGGATTCGAACCAACGAATGCAGGAGTCAAAGTCCTGTGCCTTACCGCTTGGCGATAGCCCAATAATCAAACACCCCGGCAGTCCGGCCAGGGCTTTTTCTGAAAATAGATAAAAAAAGAGGGTGGGTAATGGGACTCGAACCCATGATATCCAGAACCACAATCTGGCGCGCTAACCAACTGCACCATACCCACCATATATATACCTGCCGGCGTAAACCGGCGAAGCACCACCTTATTCAATTGTTGTGCTCCTAACGAGCCTGGGGGGATTCGAACCCTCGACCTACGGCTTAGAAGGCCGTTGCTCTATCCAGCTGAGCTACAGACTCACAAGCCCGTTCTGCTTTGGAACGTCGCCATCTTAATTCCCTGTTTCAGGGCCTTAAGAAAGCGGGTGATGGGAATCGAACCCACGTATCTAGCTTGGAAGGCTAGTGTTCTACCATTGAACTACACCCGCATAAATATCGGGGTGACAGGATTTGAACCTGCGACCTCCTGGTCCCAAACCAGGCGCTCTAGCCAAGCTGAGCCACACCCCGTTCATATTTTATTCCTGTCACTGCATGCCCGTCTCCGTGACACAAGACATATTATATAGCATGGCTTCCGGGTTGTCAACAACTTTTTTTATTTTTCAAGCCCCTGTTTCTAGACGTATTTTAACGCAAATTCCGCCTTTCCGTTTTCGTCTGTTTCCATCAGCACATAGGTTCCCCTTCTGCCCTCCTGCCGGGGGTAAGCGATGCTCCCGGGGTTGACCACAGTAAGGTCCTTCTCTCTTGTGATAGAGGGTCTGTGGGTATGGCCGTACATCACGATATCCGCTCCCCGCCCTCTGGCTTCTTCCTTCAGATGATCCTCCCCCATGGACACATAATAGTAGTGGCCGTGGGTGATGAACAGGTGAAGCCCGTCCACGAAGAACTCTTCTTCCCTGGGAAGATCGGAGAAAAAGTCATTGTTCCCGCCCAGGATATGGGCCGGACAGTCCACCAGGGCCCGGATATAATCCTCCGCGCCCTCCACATCCCCCAGGTGGATCAGCATATCGATCCGTCCGGCGTCCTGGATCGCTTTCTCCAGGTTCCCATGTGATTTGTGGGTATCACTTACGATCAGTATCTTCATCTTCCCTCTCCCATTTCTTCAGCAGGATCTCCCGCATCTTCCGAAGGCCTTCTCCTCTGTGACTTAATTCATTCTTCTTCTCCGGCGCAAGCTGAGCGCTGGTGCAGCCACATTCCGGCAGGTAGAAGATGGGATCATAGCCAAACCCGTTCTCTCCGGCGATCTCATAGCCTACCCGGCCTTCCATGGTGCCCCGCACCACTTCCGATTCCCCTCCCGGGAATACTGCCGCGATGGCGCATACAAACCGGGCGGTCCGCTCTTCGTCCGGCACTCCCGCCATCCGCTCCAGAAGAGCGTTGTTCTTAATATCATAGGAAGTATCTTCTCCCAGATACCGGGCAGAGTAGATCCCCGGCTCCTTATTGAGATAATCGATCTCCAGCCCGGAATCGTCCGCCAGCACTACTGCGTCCTGATACTCCGGTATCTGCGCCGCCGCCCGGGCGATCTCCCCGGCCTTGATCAGGGCGTTTTCCTCGAAGGTAGAGCCATCCTCCACCACATCCACCTTGATCCCGGCTTCTTTCTGTGACAGGATCCGGGCGCCCAGTCCTTCCAGGATCATCCGGATCTCCACCATCTTATGTTCATTGCCTGTAGCAAAAATAATTGTCCGCATTCTGCCGCTCCTTCCTTGTGTGTCTCTTCCTATCCTCTCCGGGGCGGCTTGGGCCCCGGGAACTGATAGAAATAAGTCTTCAGCATCCCATTATAGATCTTCCGGTTCTTATCCGCCTTCCGGCCAAAATACCGCTCTGCGTCCTCATAGGAAGTGATCATGTAAGCCGACCAGGAATCCAGCTTCCGGAAGCTCTCTCCAAAAGCGCGATAAAGGTCCGGCAGCGCTTCCTTCTCCTCCAGCCGCTCTCCGTAGGGCGGATTGGTGATGATAAATCCATATTTCTTCGGGTGGCGCAAGTCCCGCACATCCCGCTCCTGGAAATGGATCAGTTCCTCCACTCCCGCCTCTCTTGCGTTGCGCCTTGCGATCCGTATCACATCCCCGTCCACGTCATATCCCTGGATATCTGTGCCGGAGGGCATCCGGATCCGGGAGGCCGCCTCATCCGCTCCCTCATACCAGGCTTTTTTCGGAATGAAATTGGTCCACTCCTCCGCGGTAAAGGAACGGTTCATGCCAGGGGCGATATCCGCCGCCATCATAGCCGCTTCAATAAGGAAGGTCCCGCTTCCGCAGAAGGGATCCACAAGGATCCGGTCTCCCTTCCACGGCGTCAGAAGGATCAGGGCCGCCGCCAGCGTCTCAGTGATCGGCGCCTTCCCGGACACTTCCCGGTATCCCCGCTTATGAAGCGATACCCCGGAGGTATCAAGTCCCACCGTCACAATATCTTTCTTCAAGAACACCCTCACCGGATAGGAAGCGCCGTCTTCCGGGAACCACTCCATATGGTAATGTTCACCCAGCCGCTTCACCATAGCCTTCTTCATGATCGACTGGATATCCGACGGGCTGAACAGCCTGCTCTTTACTGAGGCCGCCTTGGAAACCCAGAACTTTCCGTCTCTTGGGATATAATCCTCCCATGGGATCTTCTTCGTCTCCTCAAACAGTTCCTCAAAGCTCTCCGCCCGGAAGCTTCCCGCCTTCACAAGGACCCGCTCCGCCGTCCTGAGAAACAGGTTGGCTCGGCAGACAGCGGCAATGTCTCCCTTGAAGGTCACTCTTCCGTCCTCTACTTCCGTGATCTCATACCCAAGATCCTGGATCTCACGCTTCAGGACCGCTTCCAGCCCAAAATGGCAGGGCGCGATCAGTTCCACTTTATCTGTCATAGGTTTTTCTCCATTTTCTCGTCCATTCCAGGGCAAATCCCTTTCTTTATCTTATCTCCCGCTCCCGGTCTTTGTCAATCGGATTTTCCGCAGGACAAGAAGACGGGAGACACGCTTTTTTCTGCATGTCTCCCGCCTTCTGTAAAACTTTGTCCTAGTAGCCGTTATGCTCGCTGTCAGTTCCTGTGCTGTTCCGGTTGGACGTATTCTGTCCGGCCCCGTTCCGGTTCATTGAATTCTGCTTGCCTGCGTTCTGTTTCGCGCTGTTTTTGTTTCTAGAATTCTGATCCGTTGTATTGGTGTTCTTAGCCATTTGAATTCCTCCTCGTCTTTTTGGTTACGCGGTTATTATGTCCCTGGAGGAAGTTTTTATGTATCTTTTTCACAAAAATGCCGAAACAAATATATTAAGATTTTTTTAAACTTTTCCTTGCTTTTTGCCCTCGCCTATATTATACTAAGTCATGTAGAAAGGATACTTTCTACAACCCCTTATTAATTATTTATACTCCCCTCAAAAGACCGATGGCTCCCCCATCGGTCTTTTACTTTGCTCTTCTATTTTCGTCCGTCCAGCAGACGGAAGATCAGCGAGATCAGTACCAGCGGAACCAGGATGGGCAGCAGCAGGCTGAAGATCCCTCCGATCACCGCGATCACCAGAAGGAGAATCCCCACTACGCCCAGGATCAGAAGCAGCTTCTTCCACCAGGTATCGAACCCGAACACATGGATATGGGCGTCCTCCCGGTAATCCGTCCGGCTCTGGCGCTCCGGCTCATAGTCGTAAGCTCCTCCGCCATTTCCCTGCATCTCTGCGGAATCAATGATGGTGCGGGCGATGGCCCAGGGATCTCCCAGTTCCGCCGTCACCGCCTCCTCACTTCTTCCTTTTCTCACTTCATCTTCAATATACTGCCGGTAGAAAGCAACCTGCTCCTGCACCGCCGCGCCGCTTAGATCCTCTGCCAGCGCGGCTCTTAGTTTCTCCAGAAATTCCCGTTTGGTCATCTGGTCCCTCCTGTTATATTATACTTCAAAAAGAAGATCTCCGTAGGACGGCATCGGCCACGCCTCTTTGTCCACGATCATCTCCAGCCGGTCCACCGGCGCTCTTAACCGTTCCATGGCAGGCGTCACTTCAAAGTAATAGAACCTCGCCCGCTCTTCTCCTTCTGGTTTCTCCATAGCTTCTTCCGTAACCTTGGCAAGGGCCGCCAGCGCTTCCCTGGTCTCTCCCAGAAGCTTTGTCACCTCGTTCAGGATCTCCGCCTGAACAGTGGTGTCCGCGCCGGCCTCCCGGACTGCGTTCACCGTATCCGCCAGGGATCTGGTGTATTTGACAAAGGCCGGGACAAACTGCTTGCTGGCCATATCGATCATGGTACGCGCCTCGATGTTGATGGCCTTGGAGTAATTCTCATAACGGATCTCTGCCCTGGACTCCAGTTCCGCCCGGGTCAGCACATGGAACCGCTCAAACATTTCCACCGTCTTCTCTGTGGTGAGAGCCGGGATGGCTTCCACCATGGATCGGATATTGGGAAGGCCTCTTCTCTCGGCCTCTTCCACCCATTCATCGGAATATCCGTTGCCGTTGAAGATGATCCGCTGGTGCTCGGTGGCGTATTTCTTGATCAGGTCATGGACCGCCATCTCGAAGTCTTCCGCCTCATCCAGCACATCGCAGGCCTCCGCGAAGGCCTCCGCCACAATGGTATTAAGGACTACGTTGGGGCTTGCGACAGAGTCTCTGGATCCCACCATACGGAACTCAAATTTATTGCCGGTAAATGCAAATGGCGACGTACGGTTCCGGTCTGTGGCGTCCCGGGCCAGCTGCGGCAGCGTCCGCACACCAGTCTTCAGCTTGCCGCCCTTGATACTGTGAGTGGCCTCTCCCGTGCTCACCAGCTGGTCGATCACGTCCTCCAGCTGCTCGCCCAGGAATACGGAGATAATGGCCGGAGGCGCTTCGTTGGCGCCCAGACGATGGTCATTTCCCGGATCTGACGCAGATTCTCTCAGAAGATCCGCATGCTCGTCCACCGCCTTCAGGATACAGGTGAGCACCAGCAGGAACTGGATGTTCTCATGAGGCGTCTTGCCCGGATCCAGAAGGTTCTTGCCGTCGTCTGTGGTCAGGGACCAGTTGTTATGCTTACCGGAACCGTTGACTCCGGCGAAAGGCTTCTCATGGAAGAGACACTTCATCCCGTGCTGGCCGGCCACCCGCTTCATGGTCTGCATCACCAGGTGGTTGTGATCCACCGCAACGTTGGCTTTGGCATAGATGGGCGCCAGTTCATGCTGGGCCGGCGCCACCTCATTGTGCTGGGTCTTGGAGGTTACGCCCACCTTCCACAGCTCCACATTCACGTCCCGCATAAACGCAGCGATCCTCTGACGGATGGTTCCAAAGTAATGGTCGTCCAGTTCCTGTCCTTTCGGCGGCATGGCTCCAAACAGGGTCCGTCCTGTGTAGATCAGGTCCTTCCTCTGCATAAACTTCTCTGCGTCCACCAGGAAATATTCCTGTTCCGCCCCTACCATGGGGGTTACCTTCCTGGACGTAGTATTGCCGAAATGCCGGATCAGCCGCAGGGACTGCTCCCCGATGGCTTCCATAGACCGCAGAAGCGGAGTCTTCTGATCCAGCGCCTCTCCGGTGTAAGAACAGAATGCGGTAGGGATACACAGTGTGGCGCCTGCCGCGTCATGACGTACAAAGGCCGGGGACGTACAGTCCCAGGCGGTATAGCCTCTCGCCTCAAATGTGGCCCGCAGGCCTCCGGACGGGAAAGAGGACGCGTCCGGCTCTCCCTTGATCAGTTCCTTGCCGGAGAAACTCATCAGCACCTTCCCGTTCTCCAGCGGCGCGGAGATAAAGGAATCATGTTTCTCCGCCGTTACGCCGGTAAGAGGCTGGAACCAGTGGGTATAATGGGTTGCCCCCTTCTCGATGGCCCATTCCTTCATCTCGTGAGCGATCACATCCGCCGTTGCGGAGTCCAGCTCCTTCCCTTCCTCGATGGTCTGCTTCAGATCTTTGTAGACCTTCTTCGGAAGCCGCTCCTGCATCACGGTATCGTTAAACACGTCTTCTCCAAAAATATCAGCTACATTAAATGCTTCTCCCATTCCTCGCCTGTCCTTTCTTCTATAGAATCAACTGCTGTACAAGGAAAAGCGTTCCAACTTATACGCCGGAACGCTTTGCTCTCTCTTATTCCGCTTTTCCTACGGAACCAAACAGTTCCATCTTCTCTTTTACCTTATCGATGATAGCTTCTGCGCCCGGTTTGAGAAGTTTACGCGGGTCGTAGCCTTTGCCTTCCTGATCTTTGCCTGCCTCGATGTACTTGCGGGTAGCTTCTGCAAATACTAACTGGCACTCGGTATTAACATTGATCTTGGCAACGCCAAGGTCGATGGCTTTCTTGATCATGTCATCCGGGATCCCGGTACCGCCGTGGAGAACTAACGGAAGATCTCCTGTCAGCTGCTGGATGGCGTCCAGAGTCTCAAAGCTTAAACCTGCCCAGTTTGCAGGATATTTTCCATGGATGTTTCCAATGCCTGCTGCCAGCATGTCTACGCCCAGGTCAGCGATCATCTTGCACTCGTTGGGGTCAGCGCATTCGCCCTGGCCAACCACGCCGTCTTCCTCGCCGCCGATGGCTCCTACCTCTGCCTCCAGGGACATTCCCTTCTCACGGCAGATGGCGATCAGTTCTTTTGTCTTTGCAACATTTTCATCGATGGGATAATGAGATCCATCGAACATGATAGAAGAAAATCCTGCCTCGATACACTTCATACATCCGTCATAGGTTCCGTGATCCAGGTGAAGCGCTACCGGAACGGTAATGCCCATCTCTTCGATCATGGCGGATACCATAGCTGCTACAGTCTTAAATCCTGTCATGTACTTGCCGGCTCCTTCGGATACTCCCAAGATAACCGGAGACTTGCACTCCTCAGCTGCCTGAAGGATACATTTGGTCCATTCCAGGTTATTGATATTGAACTGTCCAACCGCATAGTGGCCTGCGACTGCTTTGTTAAGCATGTCTTTTGCTGATACTAACATAAGATAATTCCTCCAATTCCTCTGTCCGCCGGTATTCCTGCGGAATATCCGGCCTCCTTGATATTTGCTTTCCTTATTATAGCTCATTCATTCCGAAAACACAAGGACAGGAATTCGTCTTTCCTATGCTTCTTCTTCCGATGTCAGCTTCCAGATCTGTTCCGCCTCCTGCCGACTGATCCCAAGCCTCTGGGCAGCTTCGTCGAGAGTCACCTTTCTCCCTTCCTCTTCTTCCATTGCTTTGACTGTATTTTTTAAGTCTGTAACCTTCCGGACCATCTGCCTGTCTCTGCGCCGCATCTCCCCGCTGGAGGCTATGAATTCCTCCATGGCGCCGCGCACCTTGGCCCTCCATGCTTCTTCTTCCTTCTCCGGATCTTCTTCCAGAAGCATCACAAGGCGCATGTTCCCTTCCTGGATCAGATCTCCAAGGAACACCTCGCCCCTTTGCAATTTCACCGCCTCTTCCACCACTTCTGTCAGGCGGCGGGCCAGCGTCTTATCACCCGCTTCTTCCAGCGCCTCGATCTCCTGCCGGTAAGTCTCCAGATACCGTTCCTCTTCCGGGCTTAAGCCTTCTTCCTGATCCGCCTCCCGGACGGTTCCTTTGGAGGGCGCGTATCCCTTCACTTCGATCCCCTGCTCTGTCAGATACTGAAAGACCAGTTCCATCTGCTCCGGGGACAGCGCCTCCTCCTCAAAGAACTTCTCCACGTCTTCCGCCAGGAGATGGTCTTCCCGCTCCCTGGCAAAGCTCAGCACTTCTCTTAATTTCCCCTGAAATCCCATCCGTTCTGCCATCCCTGTTTCCTCCTTTTTTCTGGAAACATCTTAGCATAAATGGGATGGAAAATCTATGACTGTCTGCGAAACAGAAACCAGATCCCGCCAAACAGCCCCACAATGATCCCGGCGTAGATGGACATACACAACACATTGGCTGCGCAGCTTGCCGCCTCCGCGCCTGCGGCCACCATACAGAACAGCATCCCCACCCCGCAGCTTAACGCGGTCCAGAGAAACATATTTGCCGCCAGGAATACACCTGCCGTCCAGTCCTCATCAAAAAAACGTTTCACCATATTCCATAAAAGCAACATCTCTCTATCTCCCTTCCTCGCAGCAACTTCTTTCCTCTTCATTACTGTCCCCATTATAGTTGCCTTCTGTTAAGACACAGGATCTGCTTCTGCAAAGATCAGGTAAAATCTTTTCTCTGCCCTGTCAGCGGATGATCAGGGTCTGGTAGCCTGCGCTTCTAAGCTTCTGTTCTGCCTCCACCGCCTGGGCAAGCGTCGGGTACCCGCCCACCTGGACGCTGAGATACTGGCCCGTATCGTCTACAAAGGCCGGGAATCCCTCCTCCAGCAGCTCATTTTCCATTCTCCTGGCATAAGTCCAGTTCCGGAACAGCCCTGTCTGGATCCGGTATTCCGGAGCTTCCCCTCCTTCCAGCGCCCCGCCGGCGCTCAGACCGTCCAGGATCCCCCTAGCGATGGCCTGGGCAATATCCTGGAAATGATCGTCAAACAGCTGATTGTCCACATCGGAATTGAGAAACCCGGCCTCCACCAGCACCGCCGGCATCTTAGTCCTTCGCAGCACCACAAGTCCCGGCCTGGCTTTTACCCCCAGGTTCACGAACCCGACAGCTTCCAGCTGCTGGGCGATGTCCTGGGCCACCTGATACTTCAGGCCGGACAGATCGTACACCAACGTCTCCACACCGGACACTTCGTTATCTGTGGGGAAGGAATTCCTGTGGATGGACACGAAGAAATCCACTCCTGCGTTGTTGGCCTCCATCGCCTTTTCAAATGGCGTCTCATACACATCTGTGGTCCTGGTATACTCCACATCGATCCCGTTGTTCTGCAGGATCTCCCCCACTGCCAGGGTAAGCGCCAGGGTGTCGTCCTTCTCCTGCCGTCCGTTGTATACCGCTCCCGGATCCCGTCCTCCGTGTCCGGCGTCCAGCATGATCGAATAAGACATAGATATCCTCCTAGGATGATCTTTCTTATCAGTATATGCAGAAAAATCTCATGGGGAATTCAGAAATTTTGGTTTCCCAGATTGAATTTTTCAGCCTTGTAAAGTATAATATTTGCAGTAGGTAAATCAGGTTTCTAACAAGGAGCAGGACATGAAGAAGAAATTATATTTTGGCAGCAACCTGAAGATGTACAAGAATATCAAGGATACCACCGAGTATCTGCAGGCCCTGGCTGACTACACCAAGGATTTAAGCCGGGATGAGATCGAGCTTTTCATCATTCCGTCCTTCACCACGCTGGAGAGCGCGTCCCACTGTTATGACCGCCAGTATATCAAACTGGGCGCTCAGAACATGTGCTGGGAAGAAGAGGGACAGTTTACCGGAGAGATCTCTCCGCTTATGTTGAAAGAACTGGATCTGGATCTTGTCATGATCGGTCATTCGGAGCGCCGCCATGTATTCGGCGAGACGGATGTAGAAGAAAATAAAAAGGTAAAAGCCGCTCTTGATCACGGCTTTACCGCTCTCCTGTGCATCGGCGAGACCGGTGAGGAAAAAGAATTCGGCATCAGCCCGGAGGTACTGCGGACCCAGCTTAAGATCGGGTTCCACGGCGTTCCCGTCTCCCAGGTCCCCAAGATCTGGGTTGCCTATGAACCGGTATGGTCCATCGGCGTCAACGGAACTCCCGCCACCGCGGATTACGCGGAAGAGATGCACAAAGTGATCAAGGCCTGCCTTAAGGAGATCTTTGGAGAAGCCGGCGCTGACATCCCGGTTCTCTACGGCGGAAGCGTCAATCCCGGCAACTGTGAAGAGCTGATCGTTCAGCCCTCCATTGACGGATTGTTCACAGGACGCGCCGCATGGCAGGCGGATAAATTCGATCGGCTTATTCGGTCTTCTATCGGGGCTGCTACCCGGTAAGGTTACCGTTGTCGAGGTTAGGAGAGGAGCGCTTCCCTGGCTTTTATACAAAAAAATAAAATAAGAACTACTTTTGCCCCCTCACCAGGGGACCTCCTTTCCAATCTCACACACAAAACGGGCATTTACATGCCCGCTTTTTTTACTCTGCCATCCGAAAGATCCGAATGGCTTTTTTTACGTTTTCTTTCATTCCTTCCCGCCCTGCGGCCGCAAACTCCTCAAAATATACCCGGTCGTTCTTTTTCTGCTCTTTTACTTTCTCTACCACCGCTGCGCCGCCGGCCAGAGATAAATAAGTATAATAATTTAGTTTCTTCTATAAACCTTCCGCGCTTGCGGCCTCCAGGACCTCTTTCAATGTCTTTAACACCTTCTCAGCCCTTCTTTCGTCTACCGGTTCTTATCGTACTCTACGAACGCGTCTACCTTCGGCTGAGAGGAGCAGCCCGGCACAAACTCGTTGGTCAGGAAAGCTTCCGTCATCAGCTCTCTCTCCTTGCTTCCGGAGGTGAAAGCTCCCATACATGCGATGTTGGCGTCATTGCTTAAGCGGGCTCTCTGAGCGGAATATACGTCAGACAACAATGCCGCGTAAGCACCTTTTACTTTGTTGGCTGCGATAGACACGCCGATGCCGGTCCCACAGATCAGGATCCCTCTGTCATATTCTCCTGCCGCTACCGCTTCCGCCACTTTGATGGCTGTGTTGGCGTAAATGGGATCTTCGCTTCCAAAATCTGTAAGTTCGCCATAACCTTTTGCCTCGATAAACTTCATCAGTTCTTCTTTTGCCTGCTGTGCGTTAGGATCACATCCAATTGCAATTTTCATGATTTTCACGTCTCCTTTGAAATTTGAAATTTTAAACTCGCTGTTATTATTTTAGCATTTGCGCCTGGGTTTGTCTACTTCCGCCCCGTCTAAAATCCAAAAACAGGAGGCCCCCTGCCGCTCTCGCCGCAAGACTGCCTCCTGTGAAAATCTTTACTCCTGTTTTGCCCTTACGCTCATGGTGATCTCAGAATCCGCCACTTTCTCTCCATTGATATCCAGGTCGTAAAGAATATGGATATCGATCTCGTTCTCCCGGATATCCATCTTCATGTCCCTGGTGTACACCCCTACCAGCAATTCTCCGTAAGGCGTCTCGTACTGGGTCATGTTGATCTTGTCTTTCTCAAAGACCATGTGGAAATTGGAAATGCCGCTCTTGATGATCTCCAGCATCCCGTCGGAAATCCTCACCTTGTTCTTGATGCTCCCCGGAAGTCCCTCTACCAGCTCCTCATAGATGATATAGTGTTTTCCGTTTTTGTAGTAATAGGTGGCCGGGGTGATGACTTCTATGGGCTCATTTTCTTCCTCCGCCGACTCTGCCGGCACATCGTAGTGAAGGCCGGAAATCGACAGCAATACTTCTTTTGTCATAAGCGTCTCTTCTGTGATTAAAGGGCCAGCTGTTTCGCGATCTCGTACTGATATGCAGGGATCGCCTTCTTCATGCTCAGGGCCTCATCGATGTCAAAGTCTACATACTGGCCGTGTTTGTATCCCACTACCCGGTTGGTCTTTCCTTCGATCAGAAGGTCTACCGCCATGGCTCCCATGATGGATGCATATACCCGGTCCTTACAGGTGGGACTTCCTCCACGCTGCATGTGGCCCAGAACAGTAGCTCTGGTCTCCATTCCGGTGGCTTCCTCGATCCTCTTTGCCATATTCATGGAATCGCCGATTCCCTCTGCGTTGATGATGATGTAGTTCTTCTTGCCGCGCTTCCGGCACTCCTGGATGTCCGCCACGATAGCGGCCTCATCATAATCATGCTCCTCCGGCATCAGGATACGCTCCGCCCCGTTGGCGATACCGCACCACAGCGCCAGATATCCGGCATCTCTTCCCATAACCTCGATGATGGAGCAGCGCTCATGAGAAGTAGAAGTATCTCTTACCTTGTCAATGGCTTCCATCGCTGTATTTACCGCCGTATCAAATCCGATGGTGTACTCAGTACATCCGATATCCAGGTCGATAGTTCCCGGGATCCCAATGGTGTTGATCCCAAAGTTGGCCAGCTTCTGCGCGCCGGCGAAGGATCCGTCTCCTCCGATGACTACCAGGCCGTCGATGCCGTATTTCTTGCAGATGGCAGCCGCCTTCTGCTGCCCTTCCTCGGTACGCATCTCCTGGCAGCGCGCCGTCTGGAGGATGGTGCCTCCCCGCTGGATAGTGTCTGACACATCTCTCGCGGACATATCTATGATCTCTTCATTTAACAGTCCCTGATAACCACGCCGGATTCCTCTGACTTTCAGACCTTTTCCCAGTGCTGTACGGACAACCGCACGGATCGCCGCATTCATGCCCGGGGCATCTCCTCCGCTGGTCAGCACACCGATTGTACGAATGATTTTGTCTGACATATTGATTCCCTCCGTTATTCGTATTCGTGTTCATTCTTATTTCTTAATCTCGTGCTTCATTGTACATGAATTATCTTGGGTTTTCAATGGGTTTTTCTATCACTTTTACACAAGATTCACCCAGATAATTCGTCAATCTGTTCAAAATAATACTGTCAATGTGGATATTTCTACCCTGGGGCAGCCGTTTCACCGCCCGTTCCTTCCTGCAGTAGATCACCACCTGGTCGTCTCCTTCCGAATCTCCCAGCAAGTCATAAAGCTCCTGCTCCCGGGAAAGGAAATCCGCCTTTGTCTCATACTGCAGCCACAGCTCCTTCCTGGTCCGATCAAAGGGGATCACCGCCTCACAGATCAGCTTGCTGGCCGCATCGTCCTCCTCGGATACTCTTCCCCGGACAAAGACCTTGTTTTCCTCGGTAAGATACTGCTGGTACTTCTCATAATCCCTGGGGAACACCACCACTTCCACCGTCCCGGCCAGATCCTCAATGGTAAGGAAAGCCATAGTCTTGTTGTTCTTGGTATACTTGATCGTCTTCCCGGCGATGATCCCGCCGATGGTCTCCTTGACGCCATCATGGACTCTGGTCCTCCCGGTCTCTTCATCCAGCTGGAAATCCAGGGTGGTGCGGCTGATCCCTTTCCGCCACCGCTCTTCGTACTCTTCCATGGGATGGCCGCTTAGATAGACCCCCATCACTTCTTTTTCAAAAGAAAGCCGGGTCTCCTTCTCGTACTCTCCCACATCCGGCATCTGGGTGTCAAACTCCGCCTTCTCTTCTTCTCCCACCAGATCGAAAAGGGACATCTGTCCGGTCATGGAGTACTTCCGCTCCTGGTTCACCTGATCCATAAGCTGGACATAGACCACCATGAACTGCTTCCTGGTGCCGCCCAGGCTATCGAAAGCCCCGGATTTGATAAAGTGCTCGATGGTCCGCTTGTTCACTTCCTTCCCGGACATCCGCTCAATGAAATCCTTCAGGCTGCGGAATTTGCCGCCGCTCTCCCGCTCCCGGATCAGAGACTCGATCACCGGCCGGCCAATACTCTTGATGGCGGCCAGACCATAACGGATATTCCCGCCATCCACGGAGAAATTCCCAACTCCCTCGTTGATATCCGGAGGCAGGATGCCGATGCCCATCTGCCGGCAGGTATAGATGTATTCCGCCACTTTCCCTGGATTGTCAATAACGGAAGTCATAAGGGCCGCCATAAACTCCACCGGATAATAATACTTCAGCCAGGCGGTCTGGTAGGCCACCACCGCATAGGCGGCGGCGTGGGATTTATTAAAAGCGTATTTGGCGAAATCGATCATCTCATCGTAGATCTTGTTGGCTGTCTTCTCGTCAATGCCGTTGGACACACAGCCCGGCACCCCCTCCTCCGGGTTGCCGTAGACGAAGTTCTGCCGCTCTTTCTGCATCACATCGCCTTTTTTCTTGGACATAGCCCGGCGCACCAGGTCGCTCCGGCCTAGGGTGTAGCCCCCCAGATCCCGCACGATCTGCATCACCTGCTCCTGATAGACGATACAGCCGTAGGTAGGTTCCAGGATGGGCTTTAACTGGGGACAGTCATAGGTGATGGAATCCACGTTGTTCTTTCCCTTGATATACTTGGGGATAAAATCCATAGGACCCGGACGGTACAGGGAGATCCCGGCGATGATATCCTCCAGGCTCTGAGGTTTCAGTTCCTTCATGAAGCTCTTCATCCCGGCGCTCTCCAGCTGGAAGACGCCGTCGGTCTTCCCGGTTCCGATGGAATCCAGCACTGCCTTGTCATTATAGTCGATCTGGTTGATGTCAATGGGGTGGCCTGCGCTTTTTTCTGCCAGCCGGGCCGCGTCCTGGATCACCGTCAGGGTCCTGAGGCCCAGGAAATCCATTTTCAGAAGCCCCAGTTCCTCCAGAGTGGTCATGGTGAACTGAGTGGTCACAGAGCCGTCTGAGCCAAGGGACAAAGGCACATACTCATCGATGGCCTTCTGGCTGATGACCACTCCTGCCGCATGCATGGAGGTATGTCTGGGCAGTCCTTCCAGGCGCATGGACATATCGATCAATTCCCGGACCCTGGGATCTTCCTCATAAGATTTCTTCAACTCCTGGCTCATCTTCAGGGCCCGCTCCAGGGTAATGTTCAGTTCCTGGGGCACCATCTTGGCAATGCTGTCCACAAAGGCGTAGGGCAGGTCCATCACCCGTCCCACATCCCGGATCACGCCCCGGGCCGCCAGGGTACCGAAGGTGACGATCTGCACCACCCGGTCGCTTCCGTATTTGCGCACCACATAATCAATGACTTCCTGCCGCCGTTCAAAGCAGAAGTCCACGTCGATATCCGGCATGGACACCCGCTCCGGGTTCAGGAACCGCTCAAAGAGCAGCTGATACTTGATGGGATCGATACTGGTGATCTCCAGACAGTAAGCCACGATGCTCCCCGCGGCAGAGCCCCGTCCCGGTCCCACCATAATACCGTGGTCCCTGGCGTACCGGATGAAATCCCACACGATCAGGAAATAATCCACATATCCCATGGAATGGATGGTGGAGAGCTCATATTCCAGCCGCTCATAAAGATCTTCCCCCGCTTCCGGATACCGGCGCACGAATCCTTCCCGGCACAGTTTATTCAGATATTCCCAGGAAGTATATCCCTCGGGCACATCGAATTTGGGCAGCTTGGTCACTCCAAATTCAATCTCTACATTACATCTGCGGGCGATCCGCTCTGTATTCTCCAGCGCCTGAGGGGCGTAGGGAAAGAGCTCCCGCATCTCTTCCTCGGACTTAATATAGTACTGCCCGCCTTCATAGCGCATCCGGTCCTCGTCTTCAATCTTCTTTCCGGTCTGGATGCACAGAAGGATATCATGGGGTTTCTCATCTTCCGCATAGGTGTAATGGACATCGTTGGTGGCCACCAGTTCGATGCCTGTCTCCTTGGACATCCGCACCAAGCCCTGGTTCACCAGCTTCTGTTCCGGGATCCCGTGGTCCTGCAGCTCCAGGAAGAAATTCCCCTCCCCGAAGATCTCCTGATAGCGAAGAGCCGCCGCCTTGCCTTCCTCGTACATACCCCGCAGGATATTGCGCTGCACTTCCCCCGCCAGGCAGGCGCTCAAAGCGATGATCCCTTCATGGTACTGCTCCAGGATCTCCCGGTCCACACGGGGCCGGTAATAATACCCCTCAGTGAAGCCCCGGGACACGATCTTCATCAGGTTGTGGTAACCAAGATCATTCTCTGCCAGCAGAACCAGATGGTGATAACGGTCCTCCCGGTCGCCTCCGGTCTCCTTGTCAAACCGGGATTCCGGCGCCACATAGACCTCACAGCCCAGAATGGGCCGGATCCCCGCAGCCTTCGCCGCCCGGTAGAAGTCGATCACCCCATACATAACGCCGTGGTCGGTGATGGCCACACTGTCCATCCCCAGTTCCTTCACTCTGGCGATACATTCTTTGATTTTATTGGATCCGTCCAGGAGACTGTACTCCGTATGGACATGCAGATGTGCGAAACTCATGGCAGCTCCTTTATCTGAAACAAAACTCTCTGCCATATCCCTGGCAGAGAGTTCCTGGTCTTCGTTCCTTATATCCTGTAAATCCTAGCCGTTGATCATAAAGTCAACCAGTCTGTTGATATCTTCCGGCTCGTGAGCCACGATCTCCAGCTCCGGGATCTCGCCGTTGGAGAAGATATTCGCCATGGAAACGTACTGGGACAGCTTGGACTTCAGGTTCAGTCTGTCGCCCTCGCCTGTTACCAGCTCTACCTTTCCTTTGCAGGAATCTACTACTTTAAAGAACTTATTAATATCGGTAATATTCTGTACTTTCATCTTGATCTCCTTTCGGTTTCTGTGTTTACGTCCCTAATTATAACTTATTTTTCCAGGAATTCAATAGCCTTTTCGGTAATTTGTACCTTCTGTTCCTTTAAAAGACGGCCTACTGCTCTTTTGAAGGCATTTTTACTAAGACCAAGCTCCTCTTTGATCTGTTCCGGCGCCGCTTTATCCGTAAAGGGAAGGGCTCCTCCCAGCTCCTCCATCTTCTCCAGGATCCTCTGCGCGTCATCGTCCATCTGGAGAAATGCTTTCTTGCGGACGCTTAAGTCCAGCTTGCCGTCCTCATGGACCCGGCTCACCCGGGCCTCGATCTCCTGACCCACCTTAAGATCCCCGTAGGCCTCCCGCTTTGGGATCAGCGCACTGTAACAGTCGTCCACCGCCACGAACACCCCGAAGTTGCCGCTGGTCTCATAGATGGTACCCCGGACCACATCATCCTTCTTGTAAGGAGAATCCTGGCGCAGCCGGTCATAAAGCTTCATGGTGGCGCACAGTCTTCCCGACTTGTCCACATAGAGCGCCGCCAGGATCTGATCTCCCTTCTCCACCTTCTTTGTCTGCTCCCGGAAGGGAAGCAGAAGATCCTTGGGAAGCCCCCAGTCCAGGAACGCTCCTACCCGGCCGGTATCCGCCACCGTAAGCTTGCGGATCTCTCCCAGAAGGATCTTGGGCTCCTGGGTGGTGGCAATCAGACGGTCGTCTGAATCCCGGTACAGAAAGACCTCTACCGGATCCCCCACTTCTACGCCACGGGGGACCTGCCTTGCGGGCAGAAGCACCTTATCTTCACTGGTGCCAAGATACACGCCGAACTCTACCTTCTTGACCACCATCAGCGTCCGCTTTTTCCCCAGATATTCCTCTAATCTCATCTCGTTCTCCTCTTATTTAATCCTGTTTTATTTTTTCTTCTCCCGGAATTCCACCACCGCGAAGGGCGTTCCTTCCCTGTCCTGCAGGGACACTACCATCCGGTCTTCTTCCCGGGCCACATGGGGCACGATGATATCCCCGCACACTGCCGACTTCTTGTATTCCACCCGCAGTCTTTCAACCACCGGTTCCTCTTCCAGCGCCTCCAGGGCCATCTGTACATACTGGCAGTTATTGACGTGCTCGTTGGTGTCAATATGGTATTTGCGCACCGGGAAGGAAGGACATTCCACGAATCCTTCCGGCAGCGCGATCTTCCGGTCCGCGTACTCCATGTTCAGCGGCCTGCCGGTTCCGTAGGCTTCTACCTCATCCGCAAGGGGCCGCACAGGACGCCCTTTCTTCATATCCATGTAAGACCAGATGGAATTGGCACAGGCCAGGATCTTCCCTTCTTCATCCGTCATACAGAAGTTCCGGTCCCCGATGAACCCTTTGAACCCGGTAGCCCAGGTATGGATCCCGATCTCTTCCCCCAGCCTGGGATATCGTTCCACCTCCACCTGCCAGGCAGACAGCACCCAGGCCTTCCCGTGCCGGGCAAAATAATCCACTCCCAGTCCCAGGCTCTCCGACTGGAAGGTGCTGCAGTCCTGGAAATAATTGATGATCCCGGGAAGGGTGATCTTCTCCGTGTGATCGATCTCGCTGAACCTTACCCTGCTTTGAAATGAATACTCGTTATCTCTTGCCTCCATCTATGTAACTCCTTTCTACCGTGATCACACACTGATATCTGGGATCAGCGATGTGGAGAAGCTTCTCCACCGTCCGCCGCAGCTCTTCTTCCTTCTGGTCGTCGTACTCATAGGGCACCACCATATCGAAGATCAGGTTGATCTGTTCTTTCCCGTCCACCATGCGGAAATCATGGATGCTCACCTTCTGGTCCACCGCGTCCAGGATCTCCGTCACCTGTTTCCGTATCGCCAGCACCTGGGCGTCTTTCGTTTCAATCGGGTCCATATGGATCACCAGGAAGATCCCCAGGTTCTTTATAGCCTCCCTCTCGATCCGGTCGATGATCTCATGGGACTCCTCAATATCTACATCATTGGGCACTTCCGCATGGATGGACGCCATGCTTCTGCCCGGTCCGTAATTGTGGACGATCAGGTCGTGGCTACCCACGATCCCCGGGTATCCTTCCACAAACCGGGTGATCCGCTCATATTCCTCCCGGGATACCGGTTTCCCGATCAGAGGCTCCAGGGTGTCTCTGGCGATCCCAATACCGGCCCACATGATGACCAGGGAAACGCCAAGCCCCACGAACCCGTCGATGTTCCACCCTGTGATCCGCCAGAACAGCACGGAAGCGATGGTGGCCGCCGTAGTGATCACGTCGCCGATAGCGTCCGTGGCAGTGGCCATCATCACCTTGGAGTCGATCCGTTTCCCCAGCTTCCGGTTGAAGAAGGCCAGCCACAGCTTCACTCCCACAGACAGCGTCAGGATGATCACCGACACCAGCTGGAACCGCATGGCCTCCGGCTCCCGGATCTTGCCCACAGCGTCTTTGAAGAAGGTAAATCCCACTTCCAGCACCAGAAAGGACACCACCAGAGCCGCTATGTATTCAATCCTCCCATGGCCAAAGGGATGATCCTTGTCCGCAGGCTTCTCCGCCATCTTCACCCCCACAAGGCCGATCACCGATCCCCCCGCGTCGGAAAGATTGTTGAAGGCGTCCGCCATGACCGAGATACTCTGCAGGAAAAACCCGATCAGCCATTTTACCACAAATAAAAAGACGTTGCAAAAGATGCCCACCATACTGGCCAGCACACCATAGGCCGTACGGACGGACACCTTTTCCGTCTCTTCATGATCCTTCACAAAATGTCTTACCAAAAATTCTGTCATGGTACTTCTCCTAATAAATCTCCAAAGAAAAATGTTTTTATCTTAAAGTCTGAGGCCGCGGTCACCATCTGGTATTCTTCCGCCGTAAGCGCCTCCTCCAGATCCTGCCGGCCTTCCTCTGTCACCACGCCGCACACCGAACCGGTAAAGCAGAGATTGGGGTAGAGGACGCACCACCAGTTCTGTCCTCCCGCCTTGCCAAGCCGGATCTGCAGGGCTTCATAATACCCCTGGGGGAACCAGATCTCCCCATAACGCTTGTCCGGGAAATACACCCGGGCAACCCGGGCCTTTACCCTGTCGGAACTGCCCGCCTCTTTTAAAGCCTTCCTGGCCACTTCCTCGATCTCCCGAAGATGTTCCCCGGCCCACGCTCTGGTCTCCTCCAGGGAGACATCCTCTTCTCCCAGAGACCGGCGCATATAGGCGATAACCCGGTCTCTTACCTGATATTTCAAGGCCTGATCCTGATCACTGTCGCTGTTGGCGATCACATGAAAGCGGAACACTTCCCCCGCCAGGTCTTCCTGGAGGGCGTCCACACGGGCCTCCACCGCCAGTTCCCGCCGCGCTGCCACAGAGCCGGTCAGAAGCGCCGCGCTGCACAAAGCCAGCAGCATTAAGATCCATCTGTGCCTGTTTTTCACGTCTATGTACCTCCTTCATATCTGTTGTCTGAAGTCTGTACATATTTTCCCGTGTTTATACCGCTTTTTCAATTCTTTTTGGTACGGATCACATCCGTCACCGCCTGGGCCTGATTTACAATATGACGGGACACCACCCTGGCCGCCTCGTCCTTCTCGCCCTTTTCGATATGCCGGATGATCTCCTCATGCTCGGACAGAAGCTTCTCGTAGACCTGCTGGTCCTTCAGATACTCGATCCGGTAACGGTACATCTGCTCCCGCAGATTGTTGAGAAGTTGTCCCAGCTTCTGGTTCTCCGTGGCGTTGCAGATCACATCGTGAAATCGCACGTCCGCCTCCGCCATCTGGGTGATATCATTGCTCTTGAGGGCGCTGCGGAAATCCTGGGCCGCTTCCTTCAGCCTGTTGATCCCCTCTTTGGTGATCTTGTCACAGGCAAGCCGGGCCGCCAGTTCTTCCAGGGCCTCCCGCACTTCCAGCACGTCTTTCAGACTTTTCTCCGAGATGTCCGCCACCTCCGCGCCTTTCCGGGGGATCATCAGCACCAGCCCCTCCAGTTCCAGCTTGCGGATCGCCTCCCGCACCGGCGTGCGGCTTACTCCCAGCTTGTTGGCAAGCTGGATCTCCATCAGTCTCTCCCCGGGTTTCAGTTCTCCTCTCAGGATCGCCTGACGCAGGGTATTGAATACCACATCCCTTAAGGGAAGGTACTCGTTCATGCTCACATTAAAATTGGCTTCCATCCTTTATCTATCTCCTCTTCACGTTATGTACGTTTGTCACATACACCTGCTTCGCAAGCTTCTGTTCCCTTATCCTTGCTGCAGCCGCCCGTGCCTTCGCCCGGTCGGCATATATGCCAAATACAGTGGGGCCGCTGCCGCTCATCATAGCGTTCAGGGCGCCGTTTTCCTTCATGACCTGTTTGATCTCATCGATCACCGGATATTCCTCTATGGTCACTTTCTCCAGTACATTTCCCATAGAAGAGGCCACCTTCTCCAGATCTTGCTCTTTCAGTCCGTTGATCAGTCCGTCGATATCCGGATGCTCCCCGATCTGGCAGGAGTCTACCTTCTCATAAACCATTTTCGTAGACACATTGATCGGAGGCTTCGCCAAAAGGATCTGACAGCGGGGCATGGGCGGCAGCGGCGTCAGGATCTCCCCGATGCCTTCCGCCAGCACCGTACCTCTTAAGATACAATAGGGCACATCCGCTCCCAGTGTCACGCCCCGCTCCATCAGCTCCTTTTCCGTCAGGCCCAGGGAAAACAGCCGGTTCATTCCATAGAGGACTGCCGCCGCGTTGGAGCTGCCTCCCGCCATCCCGGCGGCTACCGGGATATGTTTCTCCAGTTCGATCCGAAGCCCTCCCGGAATGTGAAATTCATCCATCAGAAGCTTCGCCGCCCGGTAAGCCAGATTATTTTCATTTACCGGAAGGAAAGACAGATTGGTGGCCAGCTCGATCCCTGGTTCCTCTTTCTTCTCCAGGGTGATCAGATCATACAGATACACCGTCTGCATCACCATCCGCACATCGTGATAGCCGTTCTCTCTCCTGCCCAGCACATCCAGCCCCAGGTTGATCTTACCCAGCGCTCTCAGTTCCATTTTCTCCATCGCCTTTTCCCCTTATCCTTTTCGTACTTTGTTTTCATTATGTATCTTGTATACAATGTGCTTATAGTATACCCACATTCTCCTTAAAAATCAATAGTTTTTCTCCCGGCTGCACTATAGAATCCTCTTCCATACCATTCAATCTGCGGATCCCGTCTACCGTGGCATGATACTGCTTCGCCAGGCTCCACAGATCATCTCCTTCCCGGACTATATAACCCACCAGCCCCGGCATATTCGCCATCTCTGCCGGATCTTCCGGTTCCAGCTGCGCCTCCCGGATATTCTCCACCGTGGAGGATACCTTAAGAAAACTGTTGAACGCCAAAACTGCCTTTACTTCCACTTCTCCATTTCCCAGAAGTCCTACCGCCAGCTGTTCTACTCCGAATGTAAGATCACTGTTTGTATCCGGGCTGATCCCGCCGCACTCCAGAAGGTAGGAGAATGGCACCATTCCCTGCCATACGTCAAAGGGAAGCATATCATCTGCCTTCACATACAGGAAAGATACATGGAGAACTCCTTCAATCTCAAGCCCCTCCGTTCCCGGCCTGACATTCTCCAACTGGATCCGCCCGCTGCTGTGGCAGATCTGCAGGATATCCTCCTGGATCTCAGGAAGGGACAATCGTTCTGTCACCTTACATTTGGAATGATTCTGCATGAGAAGCCTCTCCAGATCAACCTGCTGTCTCTCGATCCGGCAGTTCTGCCCCAGAGAATAGAGATCATCCAGGATCTTCACCTCTTCCTCCTCACAGAGGATAACTCTTACATCCAACACCGCCTCCACTCCCAGAAGGCGCATTTCTCCATCCTCATCCAGGCGGGCTTCAATATGAACATCTTTTAGTTCCGGATAGATCTGATGATACATGGAATCCAGGACGCCTGGACACTCGATCCTTCCCTCATAGGGAATGGCCTGTTCGATCCAGTCCGCTTTCCCGTCTGGAGACTCATAAAAACAGAAGAGCAGCACTTCCCCCTGCAGAAGGATCTCACCTGTCCCCACTCTGGCTTCCAGTTTCCTGTTCTCCAGGTCCGTCCAGACCAGTTCTCCGATACTTTCCTGCATACTGCCAATCCCAACTTCCTCGCGGATCCGGCAGGTATCTCTGCGCACGGCAAAAAGTTTCAGAACCTGCCCGGTCTGGTATCTTTTATAGAGAGACGTCCCGTCTTCTACATCTTTAGTCAGTTCCACCTCCTCTTGTCCTTCCGAGCACACCTGCAGTTCGATCATA
The DNA here is from genome assembly GCF_900312975.1 of Massilistercora timonensis. Taxonomy (NCBI): domain Bacteria; kingdom Bacillati; phylum Bacillota; class Clostridia; order Eubacteriales; genus Massilistercora; species Massilistercora timonensis. The sequence goes on from NZ_LT990039.1 coordinate 916,032, forward strand.
GCGTGGATATTTAATTTTCTGGAATTCACCGCTGTCACGGTCAACTCTGTCTGAGCGCCTTTCAGGAAAAGATTCTCCAGCGGCGCCTCCTCCATATATACCATTTCTTCAAAAGGCAGCGTTCCGTCCATAGAGGAGAGCCCTCCGGTTTCTTCATCCGCCGCGTAGAGGATCGTAAACCTCAGGTCTCCTGTTACCCGCACATAGTTTTCCGCCAGTTTCAACTCTTCAACACGGACCGATCCCTCGCTTAAGATTACCCGTTTCACATCGCTTTTCGCATCCGGAACATTATAATCCTCGTCCATATAAAACTGATCCAGCGCCGTCTTCCCCTGGCGGTACAACTGAAACCTCCGCTTTTCATACTCCATCTGCCTCTCTCCTTTCCCTTGCTTAAAATTTAATAAAATAAAACATTCTTGTCACAGTACTCCATTTTCACCACCACCCGGGGATATGTGACGCCTTTCGGAATCCCTTCATCTCTGGAAGGTCCCAGAAGCCTGGTCTTCAGGCATATCGCGTTAGCAGATTCATAACACTCTGCAACCTCCACACTATATCCGCCTGTCTCCTTCTCTCCGTATCCTCTGGCAAGATAAAGCCACTCTTCATCCCCGAAAGTAAGGCAGAAAGCCTCCTGCTTTTCCTTCTCCATTCGCTCTTTCAGTTCTTCCGGGATCTCCTCTTCCTCCAACACAGCAAATGAAATATCCCTTATCTTTTCCTCATCGTCAAATCCAACGGAACAAGCACACACAGACAAAAGAAATGGAATAAGGAAAAACAGTGTACGGTTCCGAGAATATTTCATACTCCGCTCCTTTAGATTTTCCGCATTTTACTGCATCTGCTCTCTACAAGTGTACACAACTCCTCTAGGAAAAATTCCATTTTTGTTGTATAATACTCTGTGATCTGACAAAAGATCAGAATACAAATGAGAGGTTTACCATTATGATAAGATTTCTACTGATCGTCCTGGTCCTTTTTCTGTATCTCCTTCTGGGGATCCCGGTGCTTCTTTTTGAGGCTGTCCTCGGGCATTTCAACCCAAAGGCGCGGGATTACCAGTGTCTCAGGCTGGTCCAGGCTACCTTCCGGTTCATGCTCTTTATCGCCGGTACCAGGATCACCGTGATCGGGGAGGAGAAGATCCCGGACGAACCCGTGTTATTTATCGGCAATCACAGAAGCTATTTTGATATTCTTCTTACCTATTCCAGATGTAAAAGGCTGACCGGCTATATCGCCAAGAAGGAAATGCTGCGCTATCCCCTTCTGCGGGACTGGATGAAGCGCCTTTACTGCCTTTTCCTGGATCGGGAGAACCCCAAGGAGGGCTTAAAGACCATCCTGCAGGCCATCGACTATATCAAAAACGGGATCTCTATCTGCATTTTCCCGGAAGGCACCCGCAATACCGGCGAGGAGTTAAGCCTCCTGCCCTTCCACAGCGGTTCCTTTAAGATCGCGGAAAAGACAAACTGCCCCATCGTCCCCATCAGCATGAACAACACCATCTCCATCTTTGAGAGCCATCTTCCCAAGGTCCGCAAGACTCATGTGATCCTGGAATACGGGGATCCCATCTATCCCGGCGACCTTGACAAAGACGCCCGCAGAAGGCTTGCCCCTTACTGCCAGAACATCATACAGGAAACCATCAACCGGAATCAGGCCTTGCTGTAGGTGCCTGATTCCGGCTTTTTTCCTTCCCTTTTTCTTATTAGAATGGTATAATGGACAGGATACCAGAGTCAAAATGACAAAGGAGATTTTAAAAAATGAACACACAAGATCTGACGCTGTTGACCGACCTGTATGAATTGACCATGATGCAGGGATACTATTATAAGCAGTCTCAGAATGAGACTGTCGTCTTCGACGTCTTCTTCCGGCAGAACCCGTGCAACAACGGATATTCCATATGCGCCGGACTGGACCAGGTCATCAGTTACATCAAGAATCTGAACTTTACCTACGAGGATGTGGATTATCTCAGAGGGCTGGGGATCTTCAGCGAAGAGTTCCTCCATTACCTCAGCGGATTCCATTTCAGCGGCGATATCTACGCCATCCCGGAGGGCACGGTGGTCTTCCCCAAGGAACCCCTCCTGAAGGTGATCGCCCCTATCATGGAAGCCCAGCTGGTGGAGACGGCGATCCTTAACATCATCAACCACCAGTCCCTGATCGCCACCAAGACTTCCCGGATCGTCTTCGCGGCAAACGGAAGCGGGATCATGGAGTTTGGCCTGCGGCGCGCCCAGGGACCGGACGCCGGCCTCTACGGAGCAAGAGCCGCCATGATCGGCGGCTGCGTGGGAACTTCCAACGTGCTGGCTGGCCGGCTTTTTGACGTTCCAGTGATGGGCACCCACGCCCACAGCTGGATCATGAGTTTTGAAGACGAATACACCGCCTTCAAGACTTACGCCGACATGTACCCGGACAACTGCACCCTTCTGGTAGATACCTATGACACCCTCAAGTCCGGCGTGCCAAACGCCATCCGGGTGTTCCAGGAGTGTAAAAAGGAAGGACATGTGCTGAAGAAATACGGCATACGCCTGGACAGCGGCGACCTTGCCTACCTTTCCAAGGAGGCCCGCAAGATGCTGGACGCCGCCGGATTCCCGGACGCCACCATCGTTGCCTCCAACGATCTGGACGAGTACCTGCTCCACGATCTTGGACTCCAGGGCGCGAAGATCGACTCCTGGGGTGTAGGGACCAACCTTATTACCTCCAAGGACTGTCCTTCTTTCGGCGGAGTGTACAAGCTGGCCGCCACCATGGACAAGGACGGCAACTTCATCCCCAAGATCAAGATCTCGGAAAATACAGAAAAGATCACCAATCCTGGAAACAAGACAATCTATCGGATCTATGATAAAGCAACAGGCAAGATCAAGGCTGACCTGATCTGCTTTGTAGGAGAAACCTACGACACAGACAAAGACCTTCTTCTCTTCGACCCCATCGAAACCTGGAAGAAGACAAAGCTGCCGGGAGGCTCCTACACCATGCGGGAGATCCTTGTTCCCATTTTCCGCAACGGCGAATGCGTCTACCAGTCTCCTTCTGTGAAAGAGATCGCCCAATACTGCCGGCAGGAGAAGGACACTCTGTGGGATGAGACCAAGCGGCTCTTCTATCCCCATGAAGTACATGTGGACCTCTCCCAATCCCTCTATGACGTGAAGAAAGCACTTCTGGATGAGATGACAGATTCCGAATAATCGAGGAGACTATTTTATTATGAAAATTATCGTATTGGCCGGAGGCTTAAGCCCGGAGCGGGACGTATCCCTGATCTCCGGAGCAGGCATCTGCCGGACCTTAAGAGAGCGGGGGCACCGCGCCTTCCTTTTGGATGTATTCTTTGGCTATCCATGTAACCCGGAAGATCTGGAGAAGGTCTTCGACCTTCCCGACGGCGGTCTTAAGATCGCGGAGGGCATCAAGACCACCACGCCCGACCTTGAGGCCCTGCGCCTCTCCCGTCCGGATCAGTCCGACTGCTATCTGGGCCCCAATGTGATCGAGCTGTGCCGCATGGCGGATATTACCTTCATGGGGCTCCACGGCTCTGTAGGGGAGAACGGCAAACTGCAGGCCACCTTTGATATCCTGGGGATCCGCTACACAGGCCCTAATTCCCTTGGCTGTTCTCTTGCCATGAACAAGCTGGCCGCCAAGCAGATCTTCAAGATGTCCCGGGTCCCTACTCCCAGGGGAACTTCTCTGGTCCCCGAGACCAAAGACACCCCTCTTGAGGAACTGGGCTACTATCTGCCTCTGGTGATCAAGCCCTGTTCCAGCGGCTCCAGCATCGGCGTGTACATCGTCCACACCGAAGAGGAATATAAGGAAGCAGTCCGCCGCTCCTTTGAAGAGGACCATCAGGACGAGGTAGTGATCGAGCCCTACATCAAGGGGCGGGAATACGCCTGCGGCATCCTTGCGGGCAAGGCCCTTCCCCTGGTGGAGATCATCCCCAGAGACGGGATCTTCAATTACGAGAACAAATATCAGGCAGGGGGAGCCACCGAATTATGCCCTCCTGTCTCCCTGGATGAAAAAACTCAGAAGAAAATACGCCGTGCCGGGGAGAAAGCCTTCCAGGTACTGCGCATGGACGTCTATGGAAGAGCAGATTTTATCGTGGACGAGACCGACGGCAGGTTCTACTGCCTGGAGATGAACGGCCTGCCCGGGATGACGCCCCAAAGCCTCCTCCCCCTGGCTGCCAGGACCGCGGGGCTCTCCTACGGAGAACTGTGCGAACAGATCATCGAAGAATCTATCAACATACGCTATCGCAAATAAACGCGAAAGGAGAAAGTAACATTGAAAAACCTTACTTTGGAAAACATTACCAACGCCTGTAAAGGCACGTACCATGGAGACCAGAGCCTGCTGACCCGGGAGGTGGCCAATGTGGTGATCGACAGCCGGAAGGTGGAGAGAGGAGATCTTTTCGTGGCCATTGATGGCGAGAATGTCAACGCCCACAAATTCATTCCCGACACCATTGAAAAAGGCGCGCTGTGCGTGGTTTCCCATGAGGATCTGGGGGACACAGATTACCCCTACATCCTGGTGGAGTCCACCGGCCAGGCTCTCCTGGACATCGCCAAGCTTTACCGGGATTCCTTTGACGTAAAGGTAGTTGGCATCACCGGAAGCGTGGGCAAGACCAGCACAAAAGAGATGATCGCCTCCGTTGTCGCCCAGAAGTACAACGTACACAAGACCCTGGGGAACTTTAACAACGAGTGGGGCCTTCCCATTACCATTTTCCAGATGAACGAGTCCCATCAGGTAGCAATCCTGGAGATGGGCGTCAATCACTTTGGCGAGATGCGCCGCCTCTCTTCCGTGGCAAGCCCGGACATCTGCGTCATCACCAACATCGGTGTGGCACATCTGGAGTTCTTCAAGACCCGGGAAGGGATCCTGCAGGAAAAATCCGAGATGATCCAGGATATGAAAAACGGCGGCACCATTATCTTAAACGGCGACGACGATCTGCTCTCCCAAATGGGACCGGTGAAAGGCAGCACACCTGTCTTCTTCGGAACCGGGGAGAACAGCCAGTTCCGCGCTTCTGACATCACTCCGCTTGGCCTTAAGGGTACCCGGTGCACCATCCACCTGCCCTCCGGGGATGAATTTACCTGCGTGATCCCGGTACCGGGCTCCCACATGGTATCCAACGCTCTGGCAGGCGCCGCGGTAGGCTTCACCCTGGGACTTACCCCGGAAGAGATCAAAGCCGGCATTGAAAGCTACACCACCATCCCCGGGCGGAACCATCTGATCCAGACTGATTCTCTGACCATCCTGGACGACTGCTACAACGCCAACCCGGTTTCCACCAAGGCCGCCCTGGACGTCCTTGCCCTGTCAGACGGCCGCAAAGTCGCGGTCCTGGGCGATATGGGCGAACTGGGAGAGAAGGAACTGGAGCTTCACTATGAAGTAGGCGCCTACGCCGCCGCCAAAGGCATCGATCTGGTCTGCGGCATCGGTCCCATGGCAGAATCTCTGGTTCAGGGCGTGAAAGAAGCCGGGACCTCCACCGAAGGCCTGTGGTTCCCCACCAAGGAGGATTTCCTTGCTTCCATGGATACCCTGATCCAGAAAGGGGACAACGTTCTTGTTAAGGCTTCCAAGTATATGAAGCTTCCGGCGATCGTGGAGGCTTTAGAAGAGGTATAATATGGACTATCAGATTCTTGCGCTGGATCTGGACGGCACACTGACCAATTCCAAAAAAGAGATCAGCGCCCCCACACTGGAGGCGCTGATCAACTTGCAGAAAAGAGGCAAAAAAGTAGTTCTGGCCAGCGGCCGCCCCACCCAGGGCGTACTGCCGCTGGCAGATCAGCTTCATCTGGCAGAATACGGCGGATACATTCTCTCCTTCAACGGCGGGCGGATCATCGACTGCCGCACCGGACAGGCAATCTACAGCAAACCCCTTCCTGCCGGAGTGGCAGAACCGCTTATGAAGATCATCGAAAACTATCCCGGACTTGACATCCTGGCCTACCTGGAGAAGAATCTGCTGTCCGCCTTTGTGCCAAATCAATACAGCCAGCTGGAATCTTTCATCAATCACATGCCCATCATTCGGGCAGATGATTTTCCGGCTCAGGCCCCCGATAAGGCCAATAAGTTCCTGGTCACCGGGGAACCGGACCTGATCCAGGAAGCAAAGAAGGAAGTGACCGAGTATTTCCGCTCCTACCTCTATATCTATTGTTCGGATCCCTTCTTCCTGGAGATCATGCCCCCCAGGATCGATAAGGCCCACTCGCTCCTTCGCCTTCTCACCAGTATCGGCCTGACCGCAGATCAGATGATCTGCTGCGGGGACGGCTATAATGATCTCACCATGATCGAAACGGCAGGCTTAGGCGTGGCCATGGCCAACGCCCAGCCCCTGGTAAAGGAGCGGGCGGATTATGTGACCAGATCCAACGATGAGGACGGTGTCCTCCATGTGATCCAACAATTCATGCAATAAAAAAGCTGGCTTTTTGCGCCAGCTTTTTTCCTCCTATCGGTTCTCGATATCCATGATCATGTCCACCCGGGTCTGATGGCGTCCCCCCAGGAATTCCGCGTTCAGCCACTCATCCACGATCATCTTGGCCATCTCAATGCCGATCACCCGCGCCCCGAAGGCAAGGATGTTGGTGTTATTGTGCTGTCTGGACAGCTTTGCCGAGTAAGGCTCGGAGCACACCACTGCCCGGATCCCCTTCACCTTGTTGGCCGCCAGGGAGATCCCCACGCCGGTCCCGCAGATCAGGATCCCCAGGTCCACTTCCCCGGAAGCCACGGCGCGTCCTACCTTCTCGCCGTACTCCGGGTAGTTGCAGCTCTCATGGGTGTCCGTCCCGTAATTGACCACTTCATATCCCTTTTCCTTCAGGTACTCCGCAATCTCCTGTTTCATCTCTACTGCCGCATGGTCGTTTCCAATTCCGATTTTCATTTTTATCTAACCTCGTCTTCCATTTAAGTTGTGTTTATATTATAATCTTTGTTGTTTCGATTCGCAATCATTTCACTTTAAAAAAGGAGATTCCCTATGATACGCTATATCGCCAGCGACCTGGACGGCACTCTTCTGCTAAACGGCGCCCAGGAGCTTGACCCGGAAGTTTTCTCCCTGATCCTTCGCCTGAAGGAAAAGGGGATCCATTTCATCGCCGCCAGCGGACGCCAGTATTACAGCCTGAGAAATCTCTTCCGCCCCGTGGCGGATCAGATCTCCTATATTGCAGAAAACGGTTCTCTGTGTATCCACGATCACCAGGTGATCTCCCGGGGACTGATTCCGCGGGAACTGGGGCTTCGCATCCTGGACGCAGTCCGGGAATTCCCCCGGTGCGACTGCCTCCTGTCCTGCGAGTCCCGGTGCTACACAGATTCCCGGAACCCCAGGTTCATCGATCATATGAAAAATGTGGTCCGTTATGACATGGAGGTGGTCCCGGATCTCCGCGACATCCAGGAACCCTTCCTTAAGATGGCCATGTGTGATTTTCGGGGCACGAAAGAGATGGAGCACTTCTTCCAGAACCGCTTCGCTTCCCAGATCAAAGTCGTCACTTCCGGAAACCTGTGGGTGGATTTTATCGCCCCGGGCGCCAATAAGGGAACCGGTCTTGCCCGGCTCCTTGACCATCTTGGCCTCTCCCCTGAGGACGGGATCGCCTTTGGCGACCAGTACAATGATGTGGAGATGCTGCAGCTTGCAGGCACAAGTTACGCCATGTCAGGCGCAGCTCCCGGGATTGCTTACTATTCTACTTATGTCACAGATTCTGTAGTGGAAGTTCTGCAGGATATCGCGGCGGGAGTCTGATCTCCCGCCTTTCTTTTTTCTGAATTCGAAAGAAATCGTAAATTTCTCACTTATCCCATTGTAAATCTGCACAATTTCGCCCTTTCATTATTGCCGCTTCTGCCGAATTTGTAAAATAATATTGAAATCCGAAAGCAAAAGTTTTAGAATTTATTTACAATCAAAAGTAATTCGAAAGCAAAAAGGAAGGAGAATGAAAAATGAGTGAAACATTCAGACCAGTCACAGCGATCACAATGGGAGATCCTGCCGGGATCGGTCCCGAGATCGTTGTAGGCACCATGCTGGATGAAGGGATTCATGAATGCTGCCGCCCCTTTGTGATTGGCAGCCAGGCCATCATGGAGAAAGCCGCGAAGGTTCTGGGCAAAGAACTGAAGTATAACCAGATCAGTGATCCTTCAGAAGCAAAATATGAATACGGCGTTATCGATATTATGGAGACCGGCGACTACGACACCGATTCCATCGAATGGGGCAAGGTTCAGAAGCTGGCCGGACAGATGGCCATCGACTGGATCATGAAATCCATCGAACTGGGAATGGCAGGCAAGATCGACGCTGTATCCACCTCTCCCATCCACAAGGGAGCCATCAAGCTGATCGGCGTAAAGGAACCGGGGCACACTGAGATCTATCAGCACGCCACCAACTCCCCCTATGCGCTGACCATGTTTTCCTGCCATAAGCTGAGAGTCTTCTTCGTCAGCCGGCATATGTCCCTGGTAGACGCCTGCCACTACGCCACCAAGGACGTGATCCTGGATAACGTGATCAACATTGACAAGGAACTTCGCAAAGTGGGCATCGAGAATCCGCTGATCGCCGTTGCCGGGCTGAATCCCCACAACGGAGACAACGGTCTGTTTGGTACCGAGGAGCTTACAGACATCGGGCCTGCCGTGGAAGCCGCCAAGGAGCGGGGCATCAACTGTGTAGGGCCCTGCCCGGCAGACTCCGTGTTCCACATCGGCAAATCCGGCAAGTATGACGCCATCCTGTCCCTGTACCACGACCAGGGCCATATCGCCTGCAAGACGCTGGATTTTGAGAAATCTGTCACCCTGACCTTCGGACTTCCCTTTATCCGCAGTTCCGTAGACCATGGAACCGCCTTTGACATCGCAGGAAAAGGCATTGCCGGATCCATCAGTCTTATCGAGTCCACAAAGGTTGTCGCTGAGTACGCGGCGAAACAGCATGAAAGGAGCGAAAAATAATGCCATTGATCGGAGCTGTAGCCGACGATCTGACCGGCGCCACCACTACAGGCGTGCTCCTGGCCAGATCCAAGGCAAGGACTGCTGTATTTTTTAATGAAGAAGCGGCGGAAAAGGCAGAGGGTGTGGATCAGCTGGACGCGATCCTCATCAGCAGCAACAGCCGTCCCCTTCCGGCCAACGAAGCCTATGACAAGGTAACTTCCGCAACCCTGGCTCTGAAGCGCATGGGCGTAAAATATTTCTCCAAGCGGATCGACACCACCCTGCGGGGCGGTGTGGGCGTAGAGATCGACGCCATGCTGGATCATGTGGATGAAGACGCGGTAGCCGTTGTGGTTCCGGCCATGCCACAGTCCCGCCGGATCCTGGTAGGCGGGTACTCTGTCATCGACGGAGTGGCCCTTATCAACACCCCGGTGGCACACGACGTACGCACCCCGGTTACAGAGAACTACATTCCCAAACTGCTCTCCGGACAGACCCGCCGCAAGATCGGCCTTGTCACATTAAGCCATGTCTTAGCCGGCCAGGAGGCCATCCGGGACGCCCTGAAGGAGCAGCGGCAGGAAGGCTGCGAGGTGATCGTAGTAGACGCCATCACCCTGGAAGATGTGGAAGAGATCGCCAAGGCCTGTATCGAGCTGAAATGGAATGTGGTTGCCGTAGATCCCGGCCCCTTCACTTCCAAGCTGGCCTACTACCGGGATCTGATCCAGGAGGAAGCTCCCAATGTTCCGGACGCCGTTGATGAGAGCGGGAAAACCGTCCTGATCGCTGCCGGAAGCGCCACTCCTGTCACAAAGAAGCAGATGGAGATCCTCTGTCAGGATCCCCGGCACGTGCGCATCAGCGTAGAGCCCATCCCCCTGGTAGAGGGAGGAGACACTGCAACAGCAGAAGTAGAGCGGGCAGTACATATGGCCAACGAGCTTCTGGATTCCGCCAATCCGCCCCGGGCTATCCTGTTTGAGACAGCCCTCCACGGAGAACTTCTCAACCTGGATGAAGAGGACAACAAGCGGCACTACGCAGGCGGCATGAGCGCCAACCGCATCAACGCAGGACTTGGCTGCATCATCGCCCAGGTACTGGAGCACTGCGGGCAGGATCAGATCGCCGGACTCTACACCACCGGCGGAGACACCATGGTAAATGTATGTTATCAGCTTGGCGCCCAGTGTATCGAATTACTGGATTATGTGATCCCACAGACCGATATCGGAAGACTGGTGGGCAGCTACGACGGGCTTCCCGTCGTAGGCAAAGGGGGACTCACCGGAAACGATCATACGGCATGTGATATTGTGGACCGGCTTTTCCGGGAAGCAACCAGAAAAAATTAAAGAGTAATAGGAGGAAATAGGAATGAGCGAACAGATTAATGAAGCAAACAAGCCAAAAGACCTTGATCTTTTGAACAAAATGAAGAAACTCCCCGGCGGACTGGTTATCATCCCGCTGGTGCTGGCGGTGCTGATCGCCACATTTTTCCCGCAGGCCTATCAGATCGGCGGCTATGTAACCGCCCTGTTCTATGAAGGAAACTCCTGTATGATGGGATTCTTCCTCATCGTCTGCGGTTCCGCCATCAACATCAAGCAGGTAGGTATGCCTCTCTACAAAGGTGTAACCCTTACCGCTACTAAATTTATCCTGGGTGTGCTGATCGGTTTTGCCATCAGCGCTCTGTGCGGACCGGCCGGATTCCTTGGGATCGCTCCATTCGTATGGATTGCGACCATCACCAACTCCAACGGATCCCTGTACATCTCCCTGTCTGCTCAGTTTGGTAACGCGACAGATACCGGAGCTATCTCCATCCTGTCCCTGAACGACGGACCGTTCTTTACCCTGATCGCCCTGGGAGCAACCGGACTTGCCTCCATCCCGCTGGATTCCCTGATCGCAGTACTTGTACCGCTGCTGATCGGTTTCATCTGGGGTAACCTGGACGCAGGCTTCCGCAAGGCATGTGCAACGGCTCAGCCCATCGTCACCTTCTTCATGACGATCTCCATCGGAGCCAAGACCGACATCAACACCATCATTACCGCAGGAGCGGCCGGAATCATCCTTGGTCTTGTATCTGCGGCTACAGCAGTGATCTTCTTCTTCACCAACAACCTGCTGCTGCCCAAGAAAGAGCGGAACGCCATGGGCGCTGCCATCGGTACCACAGCCCTCAACTCTGCCATGACACCGGCGGCAGTCGGCGAAGCAGACCCCACCATGATGCAGTATGTGGACATGGCTACCGCACAGTGCGCGACAGCTTCTGTTGTAACCCTGTTCCTCTGCCCGTTCATCACCGCTTTCTTCGACAAGCTGATGCAGAAGAAGCAGCTGGGTATCTACTCACCGGAAGGCTGGGCACGCTACAAAGTTGATCCAAGCGTACCGGCTCCAATGGCTGCAGAGTAAAAAACAAAAGAAAACAAAAGTAAATCGAAACAATAAGTGAAAAAAGTCCTCTGATATGCTACAATAAATCTGTACATATCAAGAGGACTTTCTTCAAACCAGAAAGGGACAGATACTCATGGAAAAACTCAATGTTCAACTGACAAAGGAGCACTTGTTTGACTTCCTTTTATACCATACCTTTTCAAAGGCCTCCGGCTTTCTGGTCAACATGCTGGGAATGGGCGTGATCGTGGTGGGCGCGGTCATGCAGTTTATGGGGCGGACAGATTTCACCCATTTTCTCCTGTATGTGATTGCCGGCGTCATCTTCCTTGCTTACACGCCCATCCTTCTGAAGCTTCGGGCCAACAAGCAGATCAAGATCAATCCCGAATACCGGGATCCCAGAGAATACATTTTCTCAGAGGCAGAAGGCATCCGCGTGATCCAGAACGGACAGGAGACCGTCTATGACTGGAGCCAGATCCAGCGTACCGTGACCACGCCAAAGACCATTGGCATCTATTATGGGAAAGACCTGGCCTTCATCATTCCAAAGGAAGCATTCGGCACCCACTTCGTACCCATCATGCAGATGGTAGTACAGCACATCGGTCTTAACAATGTGCGGCTGACACAGTAGATCATCAACGGGGGAGGTTAACGTTATGGAAGAGCGCAGGCAGAAAATCCTGCAGGAACTGGAAGAAAAAGGAAGAGTCCGGGTTACGGACTTAAGCAAGTCTCTGCACTGCTCGGAAGTCACCATCCGCAGCGACATCAAAGCCATGCAGGAAGAAGGCCTTCTGAAGCGGATCCACGGCGGGGCGATCCGCCTGGAGTCTGTCCTGGCCAGAAAATACAATGTGGAGAGCATTTACCGCAACGCGGACCGCAAGGAGGACATTGCCCGCAAGGCCTACGAGTATATCGAAGACGGAGACACCATCATCATCGATGATGCCTCCACCAGCTTCTACCTGGCCCTTCACATCAAGGCCCACCCCGAGAAACGGATCGCCGTAGTTACCAATTCTCTCCTCACCGGAAATGAGCTGGCCGGGGTCAATCATGTGGAGCTCTACATGATCGGTGGCTACGTGGGCGGCCATCTGTCCGCCACCATGGGGGAGGCCGCCCTGGAAAACATGGAAAGTTTCCACGTGGACAAAGGCTTCATCGGCGTTCACGGCATTAATTTTGAAGCCGGCCTTACTTCTATCGCCACCCCTCAGATGCAGATCAAGCGGGCGATCCTGAAGGCTTCACAGGAAGTCTACGTACTGGCAGACAGCAGCAAATTCGGCGGCGGATACCTGTCTGTGATCTGTCCCATCAATCAGGTCCATAAGATCATCACCGACAGCCATGTAGCCCACGAAAATGTGGAGATCGCCAAAGAACTGAAGATCCCCCTTGTTGTGGCATGATCTATTCATACCGGATCCGCGTCTGCGCCTCTTCCAGGTTCCTGTAATATCCGCCTGCCAGGAGAGAGAAAAGCGCTGTTCCGTACCCGGCCTCCTCGGAATACCGGGGGATCTTCATCTCTTTCCCAAACCGCTCGCTGCAGATCTTCTGCAGAAGCGGATTCATGCGGATCCCGTTTCCACTTCCCACGATTCCTGTTGATTCTCTGACTTCCCGGGGGAATTCCCGGTAATAGCGGTACAGATCCTCGCAGATACCTTTCAGTGTCCCCAGGGCAAACTGTCCCAGGTGGAAGGATTCCTCTGTCAGGCCGAAGATCCCGCCTGTCAGGCCCGGGTCTTTCCGGCTTCCGTTGAACCGGGTGTCCACCTGCACTTCTCTCTTCTTCTGTTCATATACATCCCCGGCCCATCGATTCAAAAGTTCATAGACAGAATGAGCGGGAGCGGTCCCGTCCATTTCAAAAATCTCTTCTGCAAACCGCTTCAAGAGAGAGTAGGCATACCCGCCGCACAGCGGAGACCCTGCGATCAGCCAGGTTTTCCCCAGATAAGGCCTGCATTCCGCCTCCCTGGTTTCAATCAGCCGGTCTGTATAGGCAGAAATCTGGCTTCCGGTCCCCACATTCAAAAGCAGCCTTTCTTCCGGCCCTACCGATCCAAGGAAACTGGCCTGGTTATCCCCCAGCGCGACGCTAACCACACAGGTTCCCGACTGGTTCCCCTCTCCGGCGCTTTCTTTCAGCCGTCCCACGATCCGGTGCTCCCGCGTCACTTCCGGCAGGATGCCAGGATCCATGCCTGCCGCCTCGATTGCCCTTTGATCAAAGCAGGACTCCCTCAGGTCATAAAGCCCCAGGCTTGCGGCCATGCTCTGGTGTATCAGCGGCCGCTTCTCCCCGGCCAGGGACATGGCGATATAATCCGGGATGGTGCACAGAGATACTGCTTCTCTGGGAACTGTCCCGTTTTTCACGTGATAATAGTGAGTCACAAGACCGAATCCAGAGGCTGCCGGATACCCGGTCTTCCGGGAGAGTTCCCCCGCCCAGGTCTCTTCTTTTCCATCGCTGTTCTCTTTGCAGGGAAGATCTCCCCGCCGGTCCTGCCAGGTGTAAAGAGGACTTACCGCTCTGCCTCTCTCATCCGTATAGAGGATCCCGTGCATCTGCCCGGTCACCCCCACGCTGACAATGTCTTCCTCACCATCCCGGAAGCCTTCCAGGATCCTCCTGCATTTCTCCAGGATCTTCTCCGGATCCTGAAGATGTTCCCATTCGTTCTCTGTATACACTGCCGTATCATTGGAAAGGGTACGGGAGTCCAAAAGTTCTCCCGTACCCCCGTCAAGCAGCACTCCACAGATTGTTGTTGTTCCGATATCTATGCCGACTGCTTTCATACCTATTCCTCGTAATTGGGATGAAGGACTACCTTCAGCGTCCCCGGGCCGCCCTTGGCAGCAAGAGCAATTCCCTTATCATAGTCCGCCAGATCCATCTCATGAGTGATCAGCTCTTTCACCTGTACCTTGCCAGACTCCAGATACTCCAGCGCTCTTCCAAAGCAGTGGGTCTGTGCCCAGGTGGGGATCAGCTGGATCTCATGGAGATACCAGTACTCCGGATCGATGGCCCATTTCGCGCCTGCGTGAGGCATGGCGAACATCATGAACTTGGCTCCCATCTTGCCAAACTTGATCATGCTTTCCATCACATCCACATTTGCCGTGGTATCCACAAGAATATCAAATCCTTTGGGCGCGATCTCTCTCAGCTTCGCCTCATGAACGCTGGGATCATTGCGGTCCATCAGAATGGTCTCTTTGCAGCCGTATTTCTTCAGGATATCCAGCTTGTCCTGGCTGGGGCCGCACACAACCACCCGATTGGCGTTGGAGTGCATCAGAAGCTGGATCATAATGATGCCAGTGGGGCCGCAGCCGTAAACCAGCACATCATCGCCGAACTGCACCTGGATCCGGTCCATAGAATGAACGGCGCAGGCGGTCGGTTCCGCGAAGATCGCCTCATTGAAGGAAAGATGATCGCTGATGGGGAATACCTTGTCTGCATTTACCGCCACATACTCCGCGAATCCTCCCGGGCCGTTGCAGCCAAGAGAATAGAAATTCTCACAGTAGAGAGGCTGATCCTTGCGGCAGTAATAGCAGTCTCCGCACAGCACCGTATTATCCGCCGTCACCCGGTCCCCTACCTTGAAGGTGTCCACATGCTCTCCCACCTTGCATACATAACCGGCGAATTCATGGCCGTTCAGCAGTGGGAATCTTGCCAGGAATCCGCCCTGAGCAAGGGCCACATCCGCTCCTTTGCAGATGCCGCAGGACATTACCTTGATCAGCACCTGGTGCGGTCCGATCTCCGGCACCGGCACCTGGGTGATCTCGCAGTGACCTGGTTTGTCATATACATTTGCACGCATCATTTTCATTGTATCATCGCTCCTTTCCTATTTTTTCAAAGCAATTGCTTCTTTTGCCTTTGCAGCGATCTTCACCGGCGTCAGGCCGTATTTGATCATCAGCGCTTCCGCAGTTCCGGAATGGCCAAATACATCTTCCACGCCGTGTTTTACCACCGGAACCGGGCAGGTCTCGCCTACCACTTCAGAAACCGCCGCTCCAAGCCCACCGATCACATTGTGCTCCTCGGTGGTCACAATGGCGCCTGTCTCTTTTGCAGCCTTCACGATGATCTCTTTGTCGATAGGCTTGATGGTGTGCAGGTCGATCACACGGGCGCTGATCCCTTCTCCTTCCAGAAGCTTCGCCGCCTTCATGGCTTCCTGTACCATCAGGCCGGTGGCGATAATGGTCACATCCTTGCCGTCCGCAAGCTGCACGCCTTTGCCAAGCTCAAATTTATAACCCGGGATCTCATCCGTGATGGTCTCCACGCCAGAGCGTCCCAGACGGAGATAGCAGGGGCCGTCATAGTCGATCATGGCCTTTACTGCCTCTCTGGTCTCATTGGCGTCGCAGGGGCAGATCACCGTCATGCCGGGTATGGTGCGCATCAGGCTCAGGTCCTCGATACACTGATGGGTAGCTCCGTCCTCGCCCACAGACAGTCCTGCGTGGGTTCCTACCACCTTCACATTCAGGCCCGGATACGCGATGGAGTTGCGCACCTGGTCGTAGATCCTTCCCGCCGCGAACATGGCGAAAGTGTGGCAGAAGGAAATCTTTCCTGCCGTTGCGGCTCCGGCCGCCATCCCCGCCATATTGCACTCCGCGATCCCTGCGTTGAAGAACCGCTCCGGATATTTTTCCGCGAAATAGCAGGACATGGTACAGATTGTAAGGTCTGCGTCGAATACCATGATCCTCTCGTCTGCTCCGAATTCACACAGAGCTCTTCCATATGCCTCTCTTGTAGCGATTACTTTTCCCATGATTACACCTCCAGTGATGCGATCTGCGCATCCAACTCTTTAAATGCCTGTTCAAACTGTTCTGCCGTTGGAGTACTTCCGTGGAATTTCACATTGTTTTCCATAAAGGACACGCCTTTGCCCTTCACTGTCTTAGCCACGATCATCGTGGGTCTGCCCTTGGCTTCTTTCGCCGCGTCGATGGCATCCGCGATCTGCGCGTAATCATGGCCGTCAATGGTGATCACATTCCATTTAAAAGCCCGGAATTTCTCATCGATGGGATAAGGAGACATAACCTCCTCAATGGTTCCGTCAATCTGAAGATTATTGTTATCTACAAATACAGTCAGGTTGTCCAGTCCGTAGTTGCCGGCGGCCATGGCCGCCTCCCAGATCTGTCCTTCCTGGATCTCCCCGTCGCCCAGCGCGGCATACACACGGTAGTCCTTCTTGTCTACTTTTCCCGCAAGCGCCATGCCGATAGCCGCGGAAAGTCCCTGTCCCAGGGATCCGGCCGACATATCCACGCCTGGAACCTTGGTCATCTCCACATGTCCGGACAGATAACTGTCTACATTTCGAAATGTCTTCAGATCCTCCACCGGGAAATATCCCTTCAGCGCCAGTGTGGCGTACATGGTGGGGGTACAGTGTCCTTTGGACAGTACAAACCGGTCCCGATCCGGATCTTTTGGATTCTTCGGGTCAATGTTCATTTTCTCAAAATACAATACAGTCAGGATATCTGCCACTGAGAAAGAGCCTCCCACATGTCCGGACTGGGCGGCGTTGATCGCCTCCAGTGCCGTCCTGCGGATCTTCGCCGCCTGCAGTGCCAGTTCTTTTACTCTTTTTTCTTCCATTTTCTAAGAACCTCCATGTAAATTATGCCTTTGCTTTGCTGTCTTGCTCTTTTTGATCTTTAGCAGATCGTAAATCCGCCGTCGATCACCAGGTTTGCCCCGTTGATAAGGCTTGCCGCATCACTTGCCAGGAATACCGCGCAGGCGGCCACTTCCTGGGGATAGCCGAACCGGTGGGCCGGGATCTTCTTCTTAAATTCCTCTCCCCGCTCATTGTTCCAGTTCTCTTCTCCCATGGGCGTCAGGATAATGGTGGGCGAGATTGCGTTTACATTGATGTTGTACTGAGCCAGCTCCATTGCAAACTGCTTGGTGGCATAAATGATCGCCGCCTTGCAGCACCCGTAGGTAAGGTGTCCGTCCAGCGCCACCACGCCGGCCTGGGAACCCATATTGACGATCTTGCCGCCGCCCTGCTCCTTCATAACCTTGGCTGCCGCCCGCATAAACCGCACATTGCCGGTCAGATTGATGGAGAGAGTCTTGTCCCACAGCGCCTCATCGTGCTCCAACACGCCTTCCACCACGCCGATCCCAGCGCAGTTCACCAGGATGTCCAGCCGACCGAACTGTTCCAGGGTCTTTTGGATACACCCGTCAATGTCCTCGTTCTTGGTGATATCTCCGGCGTATGCCGCGAATCCCACTCCCTGCTCCTCCATGTAGGCTTCCAGCCCTTCCGGTGCGTGCAGGTCAAAGCAGACCACATTGGCTCCCTTCCTAGCGTACATCTTCGCGATCTCATAACCGATCCCGCTGGCGCCTCCTGTGACGATGGCCGTCTTCCCTTCCAGAGAGAAATTTTCATCAAAATTTCTGTAATCCATATCCTCGCCTCCAAACATACCGGAAGCGGCGCCTCGCAAGAAGCACCGCTTCCCGATCTCAATGTCTTATTTGATCTTGATCACTGCTTTTACAACATCATCCTTGTTGTTGATCGCACAGTCGAACGCTTCCTGGATATCGTCAAACGCGAATTCATGGGTCACGATACCGGATACGTCGATGGTTCCGTCAGCGATAGCTGCGATCGCCTGAGGATAAATGTTGCGGTAGCGGAATACAGACTTGATGGTAGGCTCTTTGTCCATGATCTGGGCAAAGTTGTACTCGATCTTCTCCTGCGCGGAGATTCCTACCAGCGTAATGGTTCCCGCTCTCTTTACGATATAAGGTGTCTGCTGGATGGTAAACGGTGATCCGGCAGTCTCGAATACTTTCTCAACGCCAACGCCGTTGGTCAGCTTCATGATCTCTTCTACCGCATCCTTCTCCTTGCCGTTGATCACCCGGGTAGCGCCCAGCTTCATGGCATAGTCCAGACGTTTCGGGATCACGTCAACAACGGTGATGTCAGATGCGCCGTGAGCCTTGCAGGCAAGCAGGGTAACCAGTCCGATGCAGCCGGCTCCCAGGATCACTACGGAGTCGCCCAGCTGTACGTTGCCCTGATTTGCCGCGTGAAGTCCAACGGAAAGAGGCTCGATAAGCGCGCCTTCTTTGGTGCTGATGTTCTCCGGCAGCTTGAAGCACATATTCTCCGGGAACGCGATGTAATTCTCATAGCAGCCCTGTACCGGAGGTGTGGCAAGGAACTGTACGTCCGGACACAGATTGTAGAGACCTCTCTTACAGAACTCACACTCGCCGCAGGTGATCCCCGGCTCCAGTGCAACTCTGTCGCCCACCTTCAGGTTCTGTACGCCTTCGCCAAGAGCTACAACAGTTCCGGCGCACTCATGTCCCAGCATGAAGTCTCCCTCTACAACGTAAGATCCACATCTTCCGTCATGGAAATAGTGAACGTCAGATCCACAGATCCCCACATATTCCATCTCTACCAGGACCTCTTTCTCCTTCGGCTCCGGCATTGGGATATCACGGATTTCCATCTTGTCCAGGCCAACCATAAATGCTCCTCTGTTTTTCATAGTCATTTACTCGCAGCGCCCTCTGGCGCCGCTTCTCCTTTCTCTTATTTTTATATGCGTGACTGCGGAGCGCTCCGCAATTTACGTTCCAAAAATCGTTAATTTTTTCTCAAACTGTTGAAAATAAAAAACTGACAAGCCACAAGACTCATCAGTTGCTTTCACGATGAGACACGAATTCATCCGACAACCTGATTTGTCTTCCGATCATTCTGTATTTGTCCCTCTTGCATTCCTCTTTAATGGGCGGCGCCCCGCCGGCCCATGCCTTGGGGGCGCCGTCATTATTCCTGCATCATTTTTGTTTGCTCTTTAAAACTTATCTCTCGATCAGTCTGTAATCCTACTGCTCAACAAGGCCTGTTCCGTCTTCGGAGATCTCGCCGTTGTCGATGTACAGCTGTACATACTCGTCAACAGTCTCGCTGTTGATAACAGGAGCGTCAACATAGTACTCTACGTCTGTAACTTCCATCTCGCCAGTCAGAACCTTGTGTCCGTTTTCCATACACTGCTGAGCAAGCAGAGAAGCATCCTGCAGAGTTGTTCTGGTCAGGAGACCTTCTTTTACAAGAAGAACGCCCTGAGCATTTCCGTCAACACCATATGCAAAGAAGTTCGGTGTTCCGTCATCGTTGAAGTATTCGGAGTTGTTCCGGATCGCTTCGATCGCGCCAGCTGCCATGTTGTCGTTCATGGAGATGATAGCGTCGATGTGGGTTCCGCCCTGTACCCATGTCTCCATGAATGCAAGAGCTTCGTCACTGTTCCAGTTTGCGTAGTCTTCGTAGAGGATCTTAACGTCAGGTCTCTTATCGAAGAAGTATTTCTGCCATCCTTCACGACGTCCGTCAGAGTGGAAGTTGTTGGATGGTCCCATCAATACAACTACGTTAGCGTTCTCCGGGATCTCCTCAACAGCTGCCTCTGCGCTTGGCTGTGCCTGTGCTACCGGGTCAGCGTCAACAGTTCCGGTTCCTTCCAGAAGGGCATCATCATCAGATCCATCCAGGTCTCCCTGATGAACTGCCGGGTTGGTTGTGATAACCGGGATACCAGCGTCAACAACCTGTTTTACATAAGGTGCGGAAGCCGCATTGTCGTTAACCTGTACGATAACCAGATCGTACTGTTTGGTTACGCAGTCCTCAAGAAGGCTGTTTACCTGGTTGTTGTCTCCCTCACCACTGAAGTACTCAAGGGTGATGTCATCATACTCTTCCGCAGCTGCCTGCATCTCACGGGTCAGCCATGCAGCAAAGGTATCAGCACTTGCACGTGCGATGAAAGCTACACGATAGTTATCGCCGCCTTCTCCGTCGCCGCCTTCGGCATCTCCGCCGCCGCTACAAGCGGTCAGGGCGAATACCATAGCCAGAACGAGCACTAATGAAAGGATCTTTTTCATGTTTTTCATAGTTTTTCCTCCCTTTTTTGGTTTTGATTTAGGTTTTAAGTACCGCAAGCATCGTCATGCAGGAAAAGAAACGCTTTGCTGTACAAATCCTCATTTTAACAGGTTACTCTTATTTGTCCTCTTTCTTCTTGTCAGAATCATCTGCGATGATCACCTTCGCGCTCTTCTTACCCTTGCTGGTAACGTCGAAGGCAACGGCGATAACGATGATCGCGCCCTTGATGATCTGCTGGATGTAAGAGTCGATACCGATCAGGTTCATGATGTTCTCCAGGAATGCGATGATGAACGCACCGGCGATGGTTCCGGTTACCGTTCCGATACCACCGGTGAAGGAGGTACCGCCGACGATTGCCGCCGTCAGACCGTTCATCTCGTATCCTACCGCTCCGTTTGGAAGACCCGCGTTATTTCTCGCCATGAAGATCACGCCGGCAAACGCAGCCATGATACCGTTGATGATATATGCTTTGTAGATACTTACTTTTACATTGATACCGCTGGCAACCGCCGCGTTCCGGTTTCCGCCGATGGCGTAAAGGCTTCTGCCCCACCGGGTCTCATTGACCAGATACCAGATGATGATACTGATCACAAAGACGATGATGACCGGGATCGGGATCGGACCAACCGTTCCCTGTCCAAGTACAACGAAATCGCCAAGCTGCAGGATGTTGGAACCGCCGCAGTAGTAAAGGGCGATACCACGGGCGATCTCCTGCATACCCAGGGTAGCGATGAACGCCGGAACATCGAACTGCGCTACGAAGAACGCGTTGAACAGGTTACACAGGATACCTACCACAATGGCTACTGCCAGGGCTGCCGCCAGGGACTGTGTATGCCGGTAGGTGTCAACCGCCAGGACGCCGGTAAGGGCAAGTACGGAAGCCACGGACAGATCCAGGAATCCGGCAATGATCAGGATCATTTCACCGTAGGCGATCAACAGGCCCACACAGGTCTGACGCAGGATATTGATCAGGTTGTTGCTCGTTAAGAAGTACGGACTTAAGATACTGCAGATGATGAACATCGCGATCAGTATCAGGAAGATAGAGTACTTCTGAGCGTTTTGACGTAATTTAGAACTCGTAGTCATTTCTTCATTCCCTCCATCTAACATTTAATTAAAGATTCATCAGATTGGTTGCGTATTTCATAATGGTCTCCTGAGAGAACTCGTCTCTGTTCAGGCAGCCGGTGATCCGGCCCTGGCACATGATGTAGATCCGGTCGCACATACCGATCAGCTCCGCCATCTCTGAAGAAACCATAACAACTGCCTTGCCTTCTTTGGCCATGTCTGTCATCAGTTTGTAGATCTCAAACTTGGCGCCTACGTCGATACCTCTGGTAGGCTCATCCAGGATCATGACATCCGGATTACAGAGCATCCACCTTGCAAGCAGTACTTTCTGCGCGTTACCACCGGAAAGGGAAGAGATGGGAGTCTCCAGGGACGGGGTCTTTACCTCCATCTTCTTGAACATCTCCTCAACTTCCTCTTCTTCTTTCTTCTTATGTGTGTATCCACCATAGATATAGGATGCCAGATTCGCGATACTTGCGTTCTCACGGACGCTCCGCACCGGGATCAGTCCGTACTCGCGCCGGTCCTCTGACAGCATGATCATTCCCTGTTTGATGGAGTCCATCGGGTTTTTGATGGTCACTTCTTTTCCGTTCAGTTTAATAGTTCCGGAATCATGGGGATCCAGTCCGTACATCGCTCTCATGGTCTCGGTACGTCCCGCTCCTACCAGTCCGGCGAATCCTACGATCTCGCCTTTGCGTACGCTGAAGGAAACATCGTCGAAAATCTTCTTCATAGAGAAGTGCTCTACTTCCAGAGCCACATCTCCAAGCGGAACCTCTTCCTTCGGATAAGCGTTGTCCAGCTTTCTGCCTACCATCCGGTTGATGACCGTCTCCAGATCCAGGTCTTCCGCCCGGTCAGTGGAAACTACGGTTCCGTCACGCAGCACGGTGATATCGTCCGCGATCCGGAATACTTCATCCATCTTATGAGATATGTAGATGATGCTGACTCCCGCAGCCTTCAGTTCCGCGATCTTATCAAACAGAAGCTCTGCCTCTCTCTGAGAAATGGATGAGGTAGGCTCGTCCATGATGACGATCTTGGCATTGTTGGTGATCGCCTTGATGATCTCCAGCATCTGGATGTCTGATACCGTCAGCGTCTTCAGCTTCTGTGTGGGAGCATAAGGGAGCTTCTGCTCCTCCAAAAACTTCACTGCCTCACTGCGGACCTTCTTCCAGTTGACTTTGCCAAATTTGTTCACCGGAAGACGTCCCATAAAAATGTTCTCTTCTACGGACAACTCCGATGCATAGTTGAGTTCCTGCGCTATCATGGAAATTCCAAGCTCTCTGGCCTGAATCGGGTTCTTGATCTCTACCGGTTTCTCGTCAATGAAGACCTGCCCCTCATCGGCTTTGTACAACCCGTTAATGATCTTCATCAGAGTGGACTTGCCCGCGCCATTCTCTCCACAGAGCGCGTGAACAGTTCCTTTGCGGACAGCAAAATCAATATTGCTCAGCGCCTTAACACCCGGGAATGATTTGCTGATCCCGCTCACTCTCATTTGAATTTCACTCATGAATAGCTTCCTCCCTTCCTTATTATTAAGCCGTTAGCATTTCCGTTTCTGACTGTTTCTACTCGTTTTAACTATCAAAATGTGGTTTTGGGCATTTCAGATAGTTCCGCACCAGTTTTCACCGCCATATTTATGCATTATGCTTGCTATAGACCTATGATATACCCATTTCTCTCGTATGTCAATTCATTTTTTTAACCTATCGGACGTCCTTTTTTGTTCTTTTTGTGAACTACATCCATTTTCTGCTTCATTTTTCGTTCATAATTTATTCATAAAAGCGTTTGTTTGAGTCTGATACTTTTTTAACTCTTTGCCATTTTGTGTTGTTTTATTTCTGTTTTTGTGATATTATCACCTTATCAACAACAAAAAGCACACAGAAAGGGGTATGCTATGATCCACACATTAACGCTGAACCCCGCCATTGACCGGATCCTCTACCTGGATAAATTCGAGCGCAATATCACCAACCGGATCCAGGAAGTCCGGGATACACTGGGCGGGAAAGGCACCCACGTATCTGTCAACTTAAAGCTGCTGGGGCAGGACAACACTGCATTTGGCATCTGCCACGGTTCCGTCGGGACCCGTGTCATGGATATGCTCCGGGAGGCTGGCATTCAGGTAGAATTCGACCATTATGAGAGCGAAGAGCGCCAGACACGCACCAACTATCTTCTGGTAGAAAAAAGTACGGACTGCACCATCATCGCGGAGAGCGGCGTCCGCCTAAACCAGGAAGAGCTGGACTCCCTGATCGCCAGGATGGACCGTGTGATCCGGCCCGGGGACTATCTTCTGTTCTCGGGGGACGCTTCCAACTCTCCGGACCCTTCCATCTACAACCGGATCATGCATGCCTTCCGGGACAAGGATCTTCGATTTTTCCTGGACACCAGCGGAAAATCTCTGAAGGAATGCATCCAGGAAGGCCCCTATATGATCAAACCCAATCTGGATGAGCTGTCCACACTGACCGGATCCCGGGTTCCGGAAGAAGAGGCTTCTATTATAGAAGCCATCAACAGTCTCTCCCGCTACCAGGTTCCCATCATCGCCGTCTCTCTGGGCGGTGACGGATCCATCGTCAAGACGCCTGAGGGCTTCTACCGGGTACATCCTCCCCGGGTAAATGTGTGCAACACCATCGGCTGCGGGGACTGCTATCTGGCCGGGTTTGTCTACGGCCTGTCCAAAGGCTTCCCCATGGAGGAAACCCTTCGGACCGCCACCGCGGTATCCGCGGCAACCGCGGAGTCCCAGCTCTCTGTCGGCTACGACCCGGCCCGGGCAAATGCATTAAGATCACAGGTAACTATCGAAAAACTGCCACAAGTGTAAAAACAACAAAAAGGAGAACCCAAAATGAGCAATTTATCTTATTATGAAATGAGACAAGAAATGGTGACTACCGCAAGGCTGATGTTTGAGCGCCGCCTTACCAACGCGGCAGGCGGAAACTTCGCAGTGCGGGTGGACGACAACCGGATCCTGATCTCCCCCTCTCTTATGTCAGAACGGAAACACTGTATTATGAAGCCGGAAGATTTTCTTCTCATTGACTACGACCAGAACATCCTGGAAGGAGAAGGCAAACTCTCCCGGGAAAGCCTGATGCACGTGCTGATCTTAAGCCATTTCAAAGAGATCGAGTGCACCATCCACGCCCACCCCTTCTACTGCATGCCTTTCGTCGCCCAGGCAAAGCCCATCCCCAATGTAACAGAGGCAACCATGGGCAGAGGCGAAGTAGGCTGCATTCCCTGGGCCAAGGCTTACTCCGAGGAACTGAGCCGCAGCGTTTACCAGTATTTTGAAGATCACAGGGAGATCGCAGAGAAGAAACCCATCGGCATGATCATGCCCAAGCACGGCGTTGTGGTTTCCGGCCCCAGTATTTATCTGGCTTACAGCATGCTGGAGCGGATCGAGACCGATGCCTTCTGCACCATCACCAGGAATCTGATCTAAGGAAATAAAGACAAGGATGGTATAAATTATGTACAGTCAGGAAAGACAATCCAAAATCGTCGATCTTCTGGGTTCACAGTCCTCTGTGAGCGTCTCGGTCCTTGCCGATATGCTTAAGACGTCCAAAGAGACTATCCGGCGGGACTTAAAGGCCCTGGAATCAGAAGGAATCCTCACCCGAACCCACGGCGGCGCGATCCTGAACGTCAACACGCCCCATGTAGGGGCGGCGGCCAAGTTCGGGGATGCGGTGATGAACAATGAGTATCCGTTTGCCCTTCGCCACATCCGCAACATTCCGGCCAAAAAGGTGATCGCCCAGAAGGCGGCTACACTGATCGAAGACAGGGATACCATCTTCATTGACAACAGCTCCACCACCCTGTTCCTTCTGGATTACATTCCCCAGGACCTGCATCTGACCATTATCACCAACTCCGTCAAGGTGCTCCTGGAAGCTGCCAAAAAGGAAAATCCCAATATCTCGCTCATCTCGCTGGCCGGATTCTACAATCCCAATAATTATTCGGTCTACGGCACCAGGACCATCAAGAGCGCGGAGGAATTTTTCCCTAACAAAACCTTCATTTCCTGCACCGGAGTGACTTTAAACAAACAGCTCACTGACATCAGCCTGAATGAAGTTGACACCAAGTTGGCCATGATGCGAAAGTCCGAGGAAACCTACCTTCTGGCGGACCACACCAAGTTTGAGATCAACGGGCCTTTCTATTTATCGGGATTCCATTCCATCGACTATATCGTCACCGATAAATACGATTATTCCCCTCAGACTGCCGAGACGGTCCGTACCATCACCAGGAAATACGGCATTCGCATCATCACGGATTAGAAGGAGGGTCTGTCTTGAACCTATTAGCTTTTGACCTTGGCGCCAGCGGCGGAAAACTGTTTCTCGCGGTTATCCGGGATGGAGAAGTGTCGATCCGGGACATCCACCGGTTCGACAACATTTCCTATTCTATGGGAAATGGATTATACTGGGATATCCTGAACATTTACAGGGAAATGAACCGAGGCATCAAAAAAGCCATCGAACTGACCAGTGATCAGATCGATGCCTTTGCCATCGATTCCTTCTCCAATGATTTCGGCCTGATCGACCGGGACGGCGCGCTGCTCTCTCCGGTCCGCTGTTACCGGGATGTCCGCACCCAGCGCCATGCAGACAAGATTTACAATACTATTTCCAAAGAACGGCTGTACGCCTTAAGCGGCAACCAGAACGCTCTGTTCAACACCTTTATGCAGCTTGCCGCCATGCAGGAAGACGGCCACGGTTTTCTGCTGGACCATGCAGACAAGCTGTTGTTTATCCCGGATCTTCTGCTCTATTACCTTACCGGAAAGGCCATCACCGAATACACGCTGGCGTCCGTCAGCCAAATGTACGATTTCCGCAAAGACGACTGGTGCCAGGAGATCCTGGATTCCTATCACATTCCCCGCCGGCTCTTTGGCACGCTGACCCGGCCCGGCACGCTGCTGGGACGCACCAGCGAATCCTACAACCGGCAGATGGAGACAAAGGGATTCCCGGTGGCTGTAGTCTGCGAACACGACACTGCCTCCGCCTATCTCTCCTCCCCCCTCACCTCCGGCTGCGCTCTGATCAGTTGCGGAACCTGGGCTCTTATCGGAACAGAGCTTCCCTCCTGCGTCATCACAGACGAGGGATATCAGGCCAACCTGGCCAATGAAGGAGGGTATCCCGGCCATCACCGGCTCCTTCGCAATGTGATGAGTTCCTGGTTCATCCAGGAAACCCGCAGATATTACCAGGAGCATGGAGAAAACTATTCCTTCTCTGAGCTTGGAGATCTTGCCATGGAAGCGGAGCCTTTCCGGTTTTTCTTTGACCCGGACGACCCCAGGTTCTACGATCCCGGCGACATCCCGGGGAAGATCCGGGCCTATTGCCGGGAACATTTCGGCGCCTGCCCGGAGACCGTGGGGGCTTTGGTCCGTTGCATCTATGAGAGCCTGGCCATGAAGTTTCGCTGGACTGTGGAAACTCTGGAGAAGGTCTCCGAAAGATCTCTTCCTGTTATCAACATGATGGGCGGCGGCTCCAAGGCCGAGATCCTGTGCCAGTTTACAGCCAACGCCTCCGGCAGGAAAGTGATCGCCGGCCCCGACGAGGCCACCGCCATCGGCAACCTTACCGTTCAGCTTGTGGCCATCGGCGCTGCTGCCACCCTTGAGGAAGCCAAAAGCATGCTGGCAGGCGCTTTCCCCCTGCGGGAATATCTGCCGGAAGAAACAGAACTCTGGGGCCGCCACTATCAGGATTATCTTAAACTTTTGACTCAGAAGTAAACGGATGAAGGAGGATCAGCTATGAAAGACATTTTAACGGCGCCCTTTCTCACAGAACTCTGCGAGATGACGGCAAATATGTACCGCCTGGGCTGGGATGAGAGAAACGGCGGAAACATCAGCCAGCTTCTGGAGCCCGGGGAGGTAGCGGAATATCTGGATCTTGACACTTGTCTTCGCAGGATCCCGCTCCAGTTTGACGCTTCTTCCCTGGCCGGCCGGATCTTCATCGTTACAGGAACCGGAAAATATTTTAAAAATGCAAAGAAAAACCCGGAAGAAAACCTGGGGATCCTGCGGATCGCCCAAAACGGACACGAGGCGGAACTCCTATGGGGCTTCTCCGGCGGCGGCGCTCCCACCAGCGAGTTCCCCACCCACCTGATGAGCCATGCAGCCCGCCTGAAGGCAGATCCGGAACACCGGGTGGTAATGCACTGCCATCCGGTCAACACCATCGCCCTCACCTTCGTGTGCCCCGCCGATGAGCGGGAGATCACCCGGACCCTGTGGGGTATGTGCACCGAGTGCATCGTCGTATTCCCGGACGGCGTAGGCCTGGTCCCCTGGATGGTATCCGGCACCAACGACATCGGCGAAGCGACCGCCAGGAAGATCACGGATCGCCGCCTGGTCCTGTGGGCGCAGCACGGGATTTTCGGAGTGGGCCATAACCTGGATGAAGCCTTCGGACTTATCGAAACCGTAGAAAAAGCCGCTGAAATCTATATGAAGATCGCACCCCTGGAGATAAAGAACCGGATCCCCGAGGAGCAGCTGGGCGCATTGGCAGAACAGTTTCATGTAACACCACGGAAAGGATATTTGTAACTTTAATCGAGGACGTAGCCTTTTGAAAATATACTACGTCCTCAATTGACTTCTACCCTGTACCCAAATGAACTTTGGGGTGTACCAAAATGCATTTTACCCTGTACCTAAATGAGCAAATATAGAAAGGAGACTCCATTATGTATTTAGAAAAAATGTTTGGACTGAAAGGCAAAATTGCCATCGTAACCGGCGGCGGCCGCGGCATCGGTCAGGTAATTGCCTGCGGACTTGCCAAAGCAGGCGCTGAAGTCGTTATCATCAGCCGGTCTGGCGCTGAAGAAACTGTAAAAATGATTGAAGAAGACGGCGGAAAAGCCTATGATCTGAAAGCAGATGTCACCGACGAAGCACAGGTAGACCATGCTCTTCAGACAATTCTTGATCGTTCTGGCTCGATTGATATTCTGTTCAACAATGCCGGCATCTGCATGCATCAGTCTACTTTGGAAGCCACAATCGAGGAGTTCCGCCAGGTAGTTGACGTCAATCTAACTGGTGAATTTATCATGGCTCGGGCAGTCGGCCGCATTATGATTGAGCGCGGCATCAAAGGAAGCATCATCAACATGGCCTCCATGTCCGGAACTATTGTAAATATTCCTCAATGGCAGTGCTCATACAACGCGTCCAAGGCGGCTGTTATCCATATGACCAAATCCCTGGCTGTGGAGTGGGCAGATTATGGCATTCGGGTAAATTCTTTAAGTCCCGGATACATCGCTACCCCCATGGCGGTAGATGTGCCGAAAGAATTAAAAGATGCGTGGATTCCACTGATGCCCTTACATCGAATGGGAACTCCAGAAGAACTGATCCCCGCAATTTTGTACCTTGCTTCAGATGCTTCTGGATATACAACCGGAAGCGATATTATCGTAGATGGAGCTTACTCCTGTCAATAAGTTATTTTTTTAACAGAGGACGTAGCCTTTTTGCAAAAGGCTACGTCCTCAATTGCATTTTACCCTGTACCCAAATGCATTCTGGGGTGTACCAAAATGCATTTTACCCTGTACCTAAATGATCATCTCTTCCAACCGCCGGGCCTCTTCCTCCCCGCAGCCGCAAGCCCCCAGAGGATGGGGATTCTTGGCATACTGACCATGAAAATCACTGCCCCCGGTCACCAGAAGGTCATACTTTTCTGCGATGCTGCGCAGTCTTTTTCTGGAATCTGCACCGTTCCTTGGATGGTTCACTTCCACGCCCCCAATCCACCCTCTGGCAGCATACTCTTCTACCAGGGCAAAGGAATCAAACTGCTCTGCATGAGCTACCACCGCGATCCCGCCGCAGTCCCGGATGGCCCGGGCCGCTTCCCGGGTAGTGGGATACTTCCCGGGAACAAAGCAGCTTCCTTTGGAAGAGATCAGACTGCTCATTAATTCGCCGATGGCCGTGCTGGTATACCCCAGATCACAGAGGATCTGCATAATATGGCACTCATAGATCGACTGGCTCTGTCCGGCATATTCTTCTACCAGGACCGGGGTGACAAGCGGATACTTTTTCTGCACGTTCGCTGCGATGGCAAGTTTCTGCCGACGCCGGTTCTCAAGGGTCACATCCAGAAATGACTGAAGACCTGCCCGGTCTTTGGGCCGGTAGCAGAGCATATGCACCGTCCGTCCGGTATTTTCATCCCTGGTGGAGATCTCCGTTCCCGGGATCACACGGATCCCATATTCCTCTCCCAATTCCAGCGCTTCTTCCGTCCCGGCCAGTGTATCATGGTCAGTGATGGCAATATAGCTCAGACCGATCTGTCTGGCATAGTCCATAACCTGCCGGACTGTCCGCGAAGCATCGGATAAAACCGTATGGACATGCAGATCACAAGCCGGCTGCCCTCCTGTATTTCCCACATTTCCGCTATACTTCATCCGTTTCTTCCGCTTCCTCTCTGTCATTGGTGAGATTCAGCCGGTCCAGGATGTGGAAGATCAGGCTTAAGATCATACCAGTCACGCAGGCCAGCACCATTCCTGTCAGCTCAATATCCCCAAACTTCACCGCGATCCCGGACAGGCCCGTGACAAACACAACGCTGGTCAGGGTCAGATTCCGGGAACGTCCGTAATCCACCTGGGAATCCACCAGGATCCGGATACCGGAAGCGCCGATCATACCGTAGAGCAGGAAGGAGATCCCTCCGATCACCGCCCCCGGAATGGTCTGGATCAACATGGAAAGCTTGCCCACAAAGGAACAGATGATAGACAACACTGCCGCCCCGGCGATCACACGCACACTGTAGACCTTCGTCACCGCCATAACGCCGATATTCTCTCCGTATGTGGTGGTGGGCACAGATCCGATCAGACCAGAAAGCATGGTGGACAGGTTGTCGCCCAGAAGGGACCTGTGCAGTCCCGGATCCTTCAGAAGATCCCTCCCTACGATCTTGCTGGTTACCACCTGATGCCCGATATGCTCGGATGTGATCACCAGAAGCACCGGCAGGATCATCAGGATCGCCTCCATATTGAATTTAGGCAGGGAGAAATTCGGCACCGCGAAAATGGAGGCCTCCGCCACTGCCTGGAAATCCACGATCCCGCAGGCCAGCGCCGCCACATATCCGGCGATCACAGCGATCAGGATAGGGATCACCGAGAGAAATCCTCTGAACAAAATATTTCCGAATACAGCCACACCCAGAGTCACCGCAAATACGATCACATTTCTCATATCCACCTGATCCCCAAGGATCCCCGCCGTATCCGCCGCACTGCCGGACAGTTCCAGGCCGATCAGAGCCACCACCGGTCCCATGGCCGCCGGCGGCAGTACCACATCGATCCAGTCGGAACCAAATTTATAGATGATAAAGGCCAGCACGCAACCCAGGAATCCCACTGCCACAAAGCCGCCCAGCGCATACTCATACCCCATCTGCTGGATCACCAGCTGGGCCGGCGCGATAAAGGCGAAACTGGACCCCAGATATGCCGGAGCCTTCCCCTTGGTCAGGACCATAAACAGCAGCGTGCCCACACCATTCATGAACAGCACCACCGCCGGATTGATCCCAAAAAGGAAGGGAACCAGTACAGATGCCCCGAACATGGCGAACATATGCTGGATACTCAAAGGCACCAGAAGATTAAAAGGCACCTTGTCCTCTACCTGAATAATTTTTCGACTTCCCATTCTCTCATTTCCTCCTACTACAAATACATCCTGTAATTTACATTCCTTCCCATTTTATCATAATGTTTTCCCAAAGAAAACAAAAAGAAAGCGCAGTCCCGGTAATTTTACCGGAAAACCGCGCAACTTTCTCTGCCTATTCTTTTGGAAATCTGCAGCCGTTTATCCCTTCTGCGCCATATTTCTCAACTTCTCCTTCGCAAGGATCCGAACTTTCCCCCGCCCCAGCTCTACGACTCCTTCTTCTGACAAATATTTCAGCACCTTAGACACCACTTCTCTGGCGCTGCCGATCAACCTTGCGATCTCTTCATGGGTCATGGCGATCTCCGGCCCCTGGTGCAGCATCTCATCCCACAGGAAGCTGGCCACCCGCTGGTCGATCCCCATAAACAGGATCTGCTGCATGGTCCACATCACATCCGAGAACCGCTCCGTCGCCGACCGGTACATATACAGACCCACATAAGGATTCTCCTCCATCACCGGGCGCAACACCGGCGTGGGAATCACCAGGGCCCGGGAATCCTCCACCGCCTCGATCATAAGGTCAAAGGCGATGGCATCCAGAAGACAGGAGGCAGAGAGCACACAGGTCTCCCCCTCCCGGATACGGAATAAGGTCACTTCCCGTCCTTCCTCTGAGACAATATACACCCTGAGCTGCCCGTCCAGCAGGAGGATCGCTCCCTTGCACTGGTCTTCCGAGCGATGGACCAGTTCTCCCTTTTGATAGACCGCCTCCTGGCAGCCCTTAGTCAGCCGCTCTTCCTGGGCTTCTGTTAAATGCTCCCAGAAGGGGTAATTCTCCTGCAGCAATCTTTGCTTCTCTTCCATCTGCGTTCTTCCTCTTTCAAACAACTGTTATATTTACCATTCCAGTCTGGCTCCACATCTTTCGCAATAAAGACCTTTCTGTCCATTTACCGGAGCTCCGCAGCGGGTGCAGAACTTTGCGGCGGCCACCCTGGTCTCACTCTGTCTTTTCTCCATTACTTTCCTGTCCAGCATGTGGAAGAGGCAAAGCGCCACCGCCGGAAATATCCCGCAGCTTCCCGCCGTGTTAAGGAGGGCATAAACAACCATCCCCGGCGTGGCCAGCCCCTGCGCCAGCGTCTGCAAGCCGCCGCACTGTAGCACCGCATAAGGAAGAAAGAGAACCGCGTATGCAATCAACAGGTGCAGGGCATACAATTTGTGTCTGGAAAATGTTTTCCACAAAAGGACGAGAAAAACAACCAGACTCAACAGCATGGGCAGAACCAGCAGAACCGTCCCCGGATTTACGCCAAACTGGGAAAAGATCTGGGGAACAATGCTGTAAGCCCTTCCCCATATGATCACGATGCCGATGGCCACACAGATCACACCACCGATGGCCGCGATAACCATCAGCGCCCCCATCAACGCAACGGTCGCGGCAAACGCCGCAATTCCCACCAGAATAGTAGCGATCCCGCCAAACAGGCCGCCCCGCTTCTCTCCTGCCGACGGCTGCGGACTTACGTTTCCTGCCTGTCTGGCTTCCGCCTGTTTCTGTTTCTGGATCTGCACGTTACGCTCTTTTGCCAGACGCGCGTTTCTTTCCTGGATCGTCTCCCTCAGATAGCCGTTTTTGGCATTCCCGTAATAATATTTCCCGTCAGATCCCCGATAGTATCCGTTCCCGGCTGCATCCGTCCAGGTTGGTCTTACTTTCATATATGTATCCTCCTTTTTCCTGAAAATCCTTCTTTCGTTTACTTGGACAGGCCAAGACATAAAAAAGTTTTAAAAAGTTTATATTTCTTCCTGCCTAATGCCCTAAAACACACCGCTTTTTGCCCTTGGTCGTTCTCGAAAACAGGTCTGAAATCCCATCGTCTCAACTCTAATACTGCCGGAATTGATATTTACCTTTACCATGTCCCGACACCGGCTCAATAACTCCATATTCCACCATTTCCCTCAGAAGATCAGAGGCTCTGGATGCTTTAATATCAATCACTTTCATTACATCTGACCGTCCAAAGATTGCTTGTCCCGGAAATGCTTCACGAAGTTCCAAAATATGACTTGCTGTTTTCGGCTGGAACAATTTTTCAATGTCCGGTTTTAACGCCTCAATGTCCGGTTTTTCTGTCTCTTTAAATGTTTCACTGATATGCAATGTCCGGTTATGAAGCGGATTATTCTCGTTCAGAAGGAGATTGCGGAGGAACAGCTCAAGGTACTCTGTCGTTTCGTGAACGCCATTTTTCAGATCATTATAGTTTGCTCTGACCAGCGAATTCCGAAAATACCATGCATTCTCGGCGAAAATATCATTTGTCACGTCAAAGCCCAGCGTACGTAAATACTTGATAAAGAACACAGCTGTCGTTCTGGTATTGCCCTCGCCAAACACATGGATCTGCCACAGTCTGGATACAAATACGGCAAGGTGGTGGATGATTTCATCCATCGTGAGATTCTTATAAGAAAACTTCTTCTCCTCCGAAAAATCATAGTCAAGTGTTGCCATAAGCTCCGTAGCACTGCCATAAAGCACGGTCGCTCCGGAGAGCACCCATTCTCTCTTCGTGATGTTGTAATCCCGGATTCGTCCGGCATGAGAATAAATACCCGTGAACAACTTCCGATGGATGGAAATATATTCATTCGGTGTAAAGCTAAAGGCACGCTCGGAAAGAAGCGCAGCAATCCGTGCGGAAACCTTATCGGCCTCCTCAGTACGATCCAACGCATCACGAGAAGGATTTTCCTCGTAGTAGGTCTGCAAAAGTACGTTGGCCTCTTCAAAGGAAATCTCACCCTCAATATTCCGGATGGCCGTATGCACCAGATATTCCGATGTCTTCAGCCCGTCAACTGCCTGCAGTCCAATAGCTGTATGCCATGCATAGCCTTTGTCCCGCTTTGCGGGCTCAGATTCTTTGATATATTCCTTAAATGGATCTTGGTTCACTCCATATCACCTCGCTACTTTTTCTTCTCACAAGAAAACCACCACTTCCTGTTACTGATCACTTGCAAAATTTGGATAAATTACCACAGAGTGCTTTGGCTGCCCGGTACGGAATATACCCGGTCGCCGAAAACTGCAGTAATACTAAGCTTTCTCGGCTATTTCCCTTTGCTCCTTGACATCAGACATACCGTCTCCACATGGCTCGTCTGGATATGCAGAATGTCTTTGCCCTTTTCTTGTTTACGGAAACAAATCCACAGCCGTTTCCTTGTTTGAGCCTGTTGCGGGAATATGTCTACTTACTTTCACTTACAAGAACCATGTCAGGATGAATTACAAACTCATTGGCATTGCCTCTAATTATTTCATTATACTTCTTTACCGCATCATCCGTAATATGTGTAATAAAGTATTTATCGGCATCTTCAGTACACTTTCCCTGTGCCATAAGTATGCGTGGCATCACTATTTGCAAATGCAATCTGTTCATCTTTCGTCATATGGGCGTTAGCAGCTGGGTCTCTAATAATTTCTGCAGCCGAAACAGTGTGGTCCATATCCGTATGATTTTCCACAGAGCCTGTTGGGCGTCCTTCATCAAACGGTTTTCTTGCCCCTTTAACTAAAGTTGCTTCTTCTTTTCCAGATCTTGTTTGATGTGTTACTACATTACCATTTTCGTCTTTTACAAAATTAGACTGCCAATCATCATATCTTTGCTGATAATCAATTTCAGTATTATGTGTGGCAATCTTGCCGTCTGCAAAATTCTCTGTAGTCTGAATATGTGCCTCTTTTCTCAAATCGAGATGAAGCCCTCTATTTTCTTTAATGAAATCTTCGCCCGCAGTAACCGCAACCTGGTTTATGAACTGCTCCCATACAACGTCCATGATGACATTCCCAAGATTATCGGGGTTTCCGATTTTCTCTTTTTCCTCTGCAAGGAACTGCATATCCGCAAGTTCCTCTTCCAATTGACTCTGAAGCTTTTCCTCTAACTCATCAAAATCAAAAGATTCCGTTAAATCCTCATTTAATTGTTCTTTTTTATCAAGAATAGCATTTTCCTTTGCCATGATTTTTTCGTCCTTTCAGTGTATTTTGAAAAAAGATATTGTCTTGTGGATTATCATTTTCCATGTGCTTACATCTCGGTAGACTTTTGATAATACCCAGTATACACCCTTATGTGTCCAAAATAACGGACTTAACCCTCTCTTTTTACATATGTCAGTTCAATATCGTATCCCAAAGCCTCAAGCATCTGCACGAAGGTCTTATTCACAACACCGTCCTGCTTTTTGATGATGCGGTTGACATACTGACCTGTCGTTCCAATGATTTCCGCAAGCTGTGCCTGGGTGGTTCCGTTCTCTATACATTTGACTTTTACATCTACTTCAATATTGTTCTTAATCATATATTTGCCGCTCCTGCTCGTAAATCCTGTTAGTTCTAACACAGATAAGATAATTTATTATACTATATAACCCAACAAATTACAATATTCGCAGATGAATCAACAATGAATTTTTTGTAACAAAAAACACCCCGCCGAAGCGAGGTGCCAATAATCTGAATTGTATTCACCTGTGGATATCCACGCTTGTGCCGGATTTGAATTCCACGATAACTTTCTCATCGTAGACCGTGATTTTCTCAATCAGCCTTCGAACCAACTGCTCATCGTATTCAGTGATGTCCTGCGTCTGCTCTGCAAGAAACTGTTGCATTTCACTGATTCGCTGTTTCATGCCTTCACGCTCCGCTCCCTCCACCTGGGCATTCTGCTTTGCCTCACGAAGCCTATAAATCTCATCGACAATGCTGTCGTAGTTTCCTTTGGCATTTGCCACATTCAGCAGTTCTTTCTGCAATTCTTCCAACCTTGTGTCAATCTCGTCAAGGGAAATACCGTCTGTTCCCGTAAGCACCGCCTCTACATTTCGCTGCAGGACATCGTACATGGTATCCTTTTGACCAAGTGCCATGTTAATGACTCGAACCACAAGGTTTTGTAATTCTGATTCATGGATAGCATCGGCATTGCAGTCTCCCGGACCGTGTTCCACCCTGGTGCAGCAGCGCCACACGATAGATCGCTTTCCTCGGTTATTCCATACAACCCTGCGGTAGATGTCCCCGCATTTGGAACAATACACAATGCTGGACAATGCATACTTGCTGCTATAAACACGTTTCTTTCTATTCTGACCGCTGCGGAGATTGGCTCGTCTCACCATCTCTTCCTGCACCTGCATATAAAGATCGCGGGGAATAATGGCTTCGTGGCTGTTTTCTACATAATACTGTGGCACCAAGCCATTATTTGGAACACGCTTTTTCTCCAAGAAATCCACCGTGTAGGTCTTCTGAAGAAGGGCATCTCCGATATATTTTTCGTTTTTGAGGATTTTCTGCAGGGTTTCTGCCCGCCATTTCTTTTTCCCGGCACCTGTCAAAATACCATCCGCTTCTAAACCTCTGCCAATCTGCTGCAAACTTGCACCCTCAAGGTACTCTCTGAAGATTCGTTTGACCACCTCCGCTTCATCTGGTTCGATAATCAACTGTCCCTTTTCATCTTTGGTATATCCAAGAAAACGGTTGTGGTTCACAGTAATCTGTCCCTGCTGATAACGGTACTGAAATCCTAACTTTACATTCTGTGATAAGGACTGGCTTTCCTGCTGTGCAAGACTCGCCATGATGGTAAGCAGTACCTCTCCCTTGGCATCCATCGTATTGATGTTTTCCTTCTCAAAATAAACGGGAATATTCTTTTCCTTAAGCTGTCTGATATATTTTAGGCAGTCTAAAGTATTTCTCGCGAATCGGCTTATGGACTTGGTAACAATCATATCGATTTTTCCCGCCATAGCCTCATCAATCATTCGGTTGAACTCTTCTCGCTTTTTGGTATTGGTTCCAGATATTCCGTCATCCGCGAATATTCCGGCAAGCTCCCATTCCGGATTCTTGCGAATGTAGTCCGTATAATGCTCTACCTGTGCCTCATAACTGGTAGCCTGCTCATCACTATCGGTGGAAACTCGGCAGTAGGCTGCTACACGGAGTTTCGGTATTTCAGATTCTTTTGCAGTGTTGCCAACACGTCTACGTGCCGGAATCACCGTAATGTTTTTAACTGTTTCCATTTGCATTCATCTCACTTTCTATCACACCACGACTTAGAGACTTACAGCGACGTGAACATCACCAAGTGTGGTGCGTACAAGTACGCTGAGTCTGATGAATTTGAGATACTGCTCTTCGGAGTCTCAGTTGATGGCGGACCCGTCACAGTGTATGACCTTGCCTGCGGTGACACCATCCCGGAAGAGATCCTTGCAGCATTATCTGATGAGAATGTAACCAAGTGGGCCTTCAACGCTTCCTTTGAACGCATCTGTCTCTCAAACTGGCTAAAGAAACATCACCTGGAATACTTTACCGGCTACAGCGTCCCGGAGGATCCTGCCGGCCAGTATCTGGATCCGACATCCTGGAAGTGCACCATGATCTGGTCAGCCTATATGGGACTGCCCCTCTCGCTGGAAGGTGTCGGAGCAGTCCTGAAACTGCAGGATCAGAAGCTGAAGGAAGGCAAAGACCTAATCCGCTACTTCTGTAGTCCCTGCAAGCCGACCAAAAGCAATGGCGGACGCACTCGGAACCTTTCGGAACACGATCCGGAGAAGTGGTCACTCTTCAAATCCTACAATAAACGCGATGTGGAAGTAGAAATGGCGATACAGAAGCGCCTTTCGAAATACCCTGTCCCGGACTTCATCTGGGATGAATACCATCTCGATCAGGAGATCAATGACAGAGGCATCGCCCTGGATATGGATGTGGTGGAAAACGCCATCACCTTTGATGAACGTTCAAAGGCTGCCCTCTCCGAAACCATGCAGGATATCACCGGCGTAGAGAATCCGAACAGTGTGGTTCAGATGAAGGCCTGGCTCTCTGAGAACGGTGTGAAAGCAGAATCCCTCGGAAAGAAGGATGTAACAAAGCTGATCGATGATACTGACGGCCAGGTGGAAGAAGCCCTCAGGCTCCGCCTGCAGCTGGCAAAATCCTCCGTAAAAAAATACCGGGCCATGCAGAACGCTGTCTGCAGAGATGGCAGAGCCCACGGCATGTTTCAGTTCTACGGAGCCAACCGCTCCGGCAGGTGGGCAGGCAGGCTGATCCAGTTGCAGAACCTTCCGCAGAACCACATGCCAGATCTCGCAGAGGCCAGAACCATTGTGAAAGCCGGCGATTACGATACCCTGCAGCTGCTCTATGATGATATCCCGGACACACTGTCACAGCTGATCCGTACAGCTTTCGTGCCCCGTCCAGGATATAAGTTCATCGTCAGCGACTTCTCCGCCATCGAAGCCAGAGTGCTGGCCTACCTTGCCGGTGAAACCTGGCGTTCCAAGGTCTTTGCAGAAGGAAAAGATATCTACTGTGCCTCTGCCAGTCAAATGTTTGGTGTTCCGGTTGAAAAGCATGGGATCAACGGTCATCTCCGTCAGAAGGGTAAAATCGCAGAATTGGCTCTCGGATACGGTGGCAGCGTTGGTGCCCTGAAATCAATGGGAGCCTTGGAAATGGGGCTGACCGAAGAAGAGCTCCAGCCGCTGGTCAACTCCTGGCGAAACTCCAATCCAATGATCACGGCTTTCTGGTGGGACATCGACCGTGCCGTCAAAACCGCCATCACGCAGCGCATCCAGACGGAAGTACGTGGGATCCGCTTCTTTTATAAAAGCGGCATGCTCTTCATCAAGCTTCCGTCAGGCCGCCTGCTGTCCTACGTGAAACCCCGTATCGGAGAAAACCAGTATGGCGGCGAATTCGTCACCTATGAGGGAGTTGGATCCACAAAGAAGTGGGAACGTATCGAATCCTATGGTCCGAAGTTTGTGGAGAATATCGTCCAGGCCATCAGCCGCGACATCCTTTGCTACGCTATGAAAACTCTCCGGCACTGCTTCATCGTCGGTCATGTTCATGATGAGCTGATCATCGAATGTAGTCCTGACGTTGACCTGAGTGTGATTTGCAAGCAGATGGGCAGATCTCCGGACTGGATGCCGGACATCCTTCTCCGCGCCGACGGCTACGAAACCAGTTTTTACAAAAAAGACTGAAAAAAATAGCGGCTTACCGGAACTTCTGGTAAGCCGCCATTTCTAAAACTGTCCTTACTTAAAAAGGTCATCTATTATCTTCTGTACTTCTTCCGAATCTATGCTTCCGTTCTTGTCTTCGGTAACAATTAGATTTTTCCCTTCTTCAATACCGTTCTTTTTATACAAAGCCTTTTTGTCAAGCCATCTCTTCTTGTACTTTGGATCATCCATCATACCACAATGTTCCCAGTACCAGGTAATACCTAAATCCGCATCCTCGATCATGAAGTCAGGCTTTTTTACATGCCCTTCAACTTCAAAATCGGGTTCATATACATAGGGAATATCATTATAGAATAAGGCATTGGCAATAATTACCTCGGATTTACTCCTTACCATTTCACCTCTTGCAGTCCTATGGATAAGTTTGTCTTCATAAAATGCTCCGTCATTCTCAACTATTTGAGGCTTATAATCCGGAAAAACATCTGCAAACAAATCCGTAAACCGCTTTGCAATATCAGAGTGCGATACATAAGAGTACTTCATCAGCTCAATTGGATCCTTATTATACAGAATATAAATCTTATTCTTCTGCCTTGTTAGTGCTGTATATAACATTTCCCTTGAAAGGATCCGGCAAGGTTCAGCAATTACAAGTATAACTGTATCAAATTGGCTTCCCTGAGATTTATGAACAGTAAGGGCATATGCCAATTCAAGGATGATATCCGAATCTTCCCCGAATTCGTTTGCTGTATAAGAATAACTGTAATCTGTTTGCGATGAGAATTCTACATTCAAAAAATCATGCTGCTTTCCAAACGCCCCGCAAGCAATTCCAATCTCACCGTTAGCAATATAATTTCTGCCACCATCTGGCCATGCTGGTCTTCTGTGATTGACAATATTGATTACCTTATCACCATAGATTATTCCTTCTGGTCCAAAAGGTTTAGCAATCTTTTTATACCTATCGCGCTTGGCTAATGCAGTTAATTCCTCTCTGTAACGCATATGAACAAGATGGTTGATATTCATCGCCCCCTGAGCATCATTTCTCACAGGAGCAAGCATCTGCCATTTTTCAGCGTTTTTAGCTATACCACGATTAAAATATGTACCATTTTTCGTGACCACGCCACCAAGAGAAATATCAAATGAATCCTGTTCATCGAATCCGTCAGCAGCAACAACCTCATTTAATACGCTGAAGATTTCGCTCTCCAGTTCTTCTCTGGTCTCCCACTTTTTGAATGCTATATTCTGCTGCTTTCCAAGTTTAATCTCACTGATAATATTTTCATCAGATGGGTTTTCGGTACTTGTATATAACCTTGATAACTCAACGTCCATTCGTTCTGTATCTGATTGCTGTCTTCTGTTTACTGTTAGTTCTCCATAACAGTTGCACACCTTCGGAAATACTCCAGGATGAAGCTCCATACGTAAAAGTTCCACCAGATCCACAAATGGCCTGCCCGCTCCAATGGGTGGAAGCTGATTAGGATCTCCAACAAAAATGATTCTCTCGGCTCCGGTCAACGCACTCATCAAGGCGCCAAACATTTCTTCAGTGAGCATGGAAGACTCATCAATGATCACAGTTTTGGGAATTGTTGTTTTTACTGCTTTGCAAGTTCTATATCGCATGCTGCTCCAGTCGAAACCTCCGTTTCGAGCCAAAAATTGAGCAACATTCATAGAATCAAATTCATCTGCCAAGTTGCCCATGCTTTCCATTAGGCGAACTGTAGCTTTTCCTGTGGGAGCAAGCAGTAATGCCCCACCAGCTCTTATCGAGTCCTCCGTACATAAAGAAGCTAGAACAGTCGTCTTTCCTGTCCCTGCATCTCCGATAAGCACCGATATTCTTGATTCAGCCAATACTTTTAAAACCGCTGCCTTCTCTGTTCGTGCTCTTTCCTCATCCTCTGTAAGCTTTGAATCAGAAAATCCTTGACTCTTAAGGAATTTATCAAGAATAGATCTCCAATCTGCATTGACGCTTATTTTAGGAGCCCTAAGCCTCCTACTAATACGCTTTTCTATAATTTGATCAAATTCATTCATTCTGACCATCTTATAGTATTCAGTTCCGTCCTTCATTTCACGGCGTATTAGTTCGGAACGAAGAAGAGGATCAATAGCGTCCATGATGTCACTCGTTACTGTACACTCCGGTTCCAGCACAAGTGCTTTAATCCTATCTATCAGCATTGTGCACGGCATAATAGTGTGACCTTCAAGTGCTGCCTTCTCCATCGTGTCAACGGCCATAGCACGCACTCTTCTCCAGTCATTATCTGAAGTTAGTGCAGAAGGTGCCTCTATCGGATATTTAGATATTATCTCTGGCACAGGAAATATAGCCCTGTCTACTCGCTTAACAGAGATAACCAAATCAGCATTCAGCAGCCGTGTTTTTTCGTAAATAATATATGGATTCTCTACAATTTCATTATCTGAGCAAATAATCCCCGCTTTTTCTCTTGCACTCAAATCAAACAAAGTTGAAGCCTGGAGCAAAGTCAAGGCAAACCTCGACAGAAGCTTAAAAAGACTCTTTCTGTCTGGCTTCATTTTCTTCCATGCAGCTTGAATAATAGGAGATATACCTTTGCTTAATGATTCATCCAAGTAATTATTGGGCTGATTAAAAATACTATCTATGTACTTCCAAAAATCGCCTTCATCTTCTTTATATTGGTTTCGGACTTCTTTAGCAATCACTACGCCCAAGGACACACCC
This sequence comes from Massilistercora timonensis, assembly GCF_900312975.1. Classification (NCBI taxonomy): domain Bacteria; kingdom Bacillati; phylum Bacillota; class Clostridia; order Eubacteriales; genus Massilistercora; species Massilistercora timonensis. The sequence continues at coordinate 958,363 of NZ_LT990039.1, forward strand.
AGAGCGCAAAGCATTTCTCCTAATCCTGGGAAAGCACCTCTATCTTCCCAAACTTCAGCTAATCTTGCATTAAGCCATGCAAGCACATCAGCATAGCCGCCCAAACACTCATTGATTATTCGGAATGATTTGATGCAGCTTTGAATCACATCAATCATTGCATCATGTGTTATATGTTCTGTCGCAAAAGAGAATTCTTCAAAAGCATCATCCGGGTTAAACACGACGATTGATGAAAAATCAAAATCCTCATGTTCCTCTGCATATTCCAACATTCTTTGATATGGAATTATAAAGCCATCTTTATGATCATCCCTTATACTATGGCAGAGCATCGTTTCCCATGTCATTGAGCGAAGTTTTCCTTGCCCGTTATGGCGATGTTCAACAGCCGGAATTATGTTTGTAATATGCCCCATGCCCAAAACAACCCTTCTGCTGTCTTCGACAAAAGGAACCTGCTTAGCATAGATTACACACAATGATTTATCGCGTTCAACATCACGATAAAATTCATCAAAAATTGCTCTGTGATTATCTGCTTCCTGAACCCACCCCTCTTGATTGTTCTTCATCCACTCAAAAGTTGGCTCTATTGACGGATCATAATCTATTCCGTATATATCTTTTAGGCCAACCGTGTTTTTATTACCCGTGACGATTTCTTTTCTCATCCATCTGTATGGTCTTCCCGGAAGAGAAAACGGTGGATACACAACATCTGTTGGCATAAAATGGCCATGCGTGTTTGGATTATTCTTCTTATACGGATGTATCTGTTCTTTATGCAGCCCGACGGATGACATAAAAGCTGCTCCCTCGCTTATGCAAGGGAGTTGTTCTTCTGCTCCTGCCATACACTGACCGCAAATAGCACATTCTTTCACATCGTCCTTATTCTCAAATATGTTTTTAAGCCTTAAGCACGACGTGTTATATTCAGGTGATGTACATACCGTGCCATCCCAACCATGATCATGCCATGGTACACGAACTGATATATGCTGCGGCATAGCATCTACCTCCTTCAGTACTTATTTCATAACCTTCTCCATCAGCGACGTATAGCTGTCCACCACATCGTAGACAACATTGCCGTTGGAGATGGCCTTAAAGTGCTCTCGCGCACAATGGATCTTCGACTCTTCAATCAGCCTCAGCTGCATGGAATTCATAGATCCCTTTGTCTCTGCCACAAAGTAAATATGCTTGACGCTGCCTTCATAGAACGCAATTGCCCAGTCCGGATTGTAACGGCCAACCGGAGTAGAAATATAGAATCCATCCGGAAGCTTCACATATACAGCGACATCCGTGTTGGTATCCAGATCCGTCGCAAAGTCGCGCTCATTGGAAGAATCATACACGATATGATCATACAGATGCTTCTTTGCCTTCATCGCATTGACACCCAGCTTGCCCTTGATTGTCGGATCAGTAAAAATATCCGTACCATACTGCTCATCCAGCACATCATAGGTAATATGCTCTATGATAGCCGTTGCCTTCTGATCATTGATCAGCTGTGCTGCCTTTGTGATGAATTCCTCCGGATTATCTTTGAACTGATTGAATACATACGGCTGGATTCCCCGCAGTATAGCAATAATCGCCTTACGGGTAAGCCCAGTCTCATCTACCAGCTTGCCGATCAGATCATATTTCACGTTGGAGTTGGCAGCCACAGAAACACCATAGCTTCCGGACTCTTCCTTCACAAATGAAGCCCCGGCAATCAAGTCTTCCTTAGATTTGATGGAATCCATCGCTCCTGTCTCTACTTTGAAATATATCTTCGCGACACGCAGCTTAGAATCCAGCGATGCAATTGACTTCCGGATCAACTCATCTGTATCAAAATCCACTACATAAACAGACTTGGCATTGATCTTTGACCACAAAGCCTTGAATTCCTTGCTGTTCAGCTTCTCATCGTCCACCTGCAGCTCAACATTATTGCTGCGGGCATTCTCCGGCTGCATTGCCTTACTGTCATAGATGGAATCAATAATCTCGATAACGCCTGAAGCAATATCCTTTGCTTCTTCTGCTATCTTGATTTCTCCGTTCGCCTTATCTTCATAGTACTTATCAGTAAGCTCTCCCAGCTTATTGATATATCCATTTACAATCAGATCGAAATGGATAGCAGATGCCACATCACTTGTGATCAAGAATTCATTGCCCTGGTCATCCTTAACCAGCTTATCGACAAAGAGATCTCTGGTGACTGCCTTCGGTCTGTCAGCAACAGCCTCTGCCATTTCAGTCTGCAAGCCTTTCGCAAAGGAATCGTAGCTTTCGCTGGCAATAACGGTAAGTACATTCACATTATGAACGTCATTGCCCAGAGCATTGACATCCATACGTTCACCATTCTGGTTGACGCAAAGACGCAGTCCACGACCTACTTCCTGACGCTTACGAACATCGCTGCTGCTCTGCTTCAATGTGCAGATTTGGAAAACATTCGGATTATCCCATCCTTCACGCAGAGCAGAATGTGAGAAGATGAAACGTACCGGGGACTTCTTCGGATCGCGATCCAGAAGCAGTTCTTTATTCTTCATAATCAGCTCGTATGCGCTGACATCATCCGAAGTTGTTTCTTTTCTTCCCACCTTAGAGTTGATCATCTTACCCTTGCCGTCCACAGAGAAGTATCCGGCATGTGTCTTGCTGGCAGGAATAGATTGCAGATACTTGATATAATCATCTTCTCCCAGAGAAAGCTGCATGTTGTTCAGAATATCTTCATACTCTTCCTCAAACATGACAGCATACTTTCCGTTGACCGGCTGGTTTGCTGCATCATATTCGCGGTAGTTTGCCACTTCATCGATGAAGAATAACGACAGTACCTTGATTCCCTTATAGAACAGCTGACGCTCACGCTGCAGATGTGACAGGATCGTTTCTCTAATTTGGATCCTGCGAAGCTGATCCTCATCGACCGCACCGACAACATCTCCGGCATATATCTTAATGCCGTTAATAAACTCTACAGAATCATCACGGCCATCTATATGGCTTACCAAAAAGCCATTCTTATACTCTTCCAGACCATTGGAATAATCATATAAGTTATCACCCTCCGTAACGATCCTGCTCTTTTTCTTCGGAGCTCCGCTTGCCATCTTCACTTCAAATTGAAGCGTAGCAGTCGGATTGCCTTTCGACAGGTTGATGCTTTCAAGATACAGGTAGCTGTCTGTTGCAGTACTTCCGGTCTCCGTAATACCCTTAACAGCAATCTTTTTTACCAGCCTCTTGTTGTATGCCTCCATTGCATCCAGCCGGTAGACCATGTTATAGATGCTATCGCTCTTATGCGTAGCCGAATAACGCAGCGTAATCATCGGATTAAACTGCTTCAGGTTTTCCTTTGTCTGCTTACCTTCCACAGACTGAGGTTCATCAATGATCAGGATCGGATTCGTCTTCGCAATGATATCAATCGGTCTGCGTGACCGGAACTCATCCAGTTTCATGTATATTCTTCTGGCATCTTTTCCCTTAGCATTGAAAGCCTGGGAGTTGATGATCATTACATTGATGGAGCTGTCCGATGCAAAACGGTCGATCTCAGTCAGCTGAGTGGAGTTGTAAATGAAGAATCGGATCTTCTTTCCGTACTCTTCCGCAAAATGCTCCTGCGTCATTTCAAATGACTTATACACGCCTTCTCGAATAGCAATACTAGGCACAACAATGATGAACTTGCTCCAGCCATAGGCTCTGTTCAGTTCGTACATCGTTTTGATATATGTGTATGTTTTTCCAACGCCGGTCTCCATCTCGATAGTGAGATTAAAACCGTTACTTCTACCTTCCAGCTTATTTGAAGGTGCTATTTGATTTGTTCTCTGTATCTTCTGCAGATGCTCCAGAATCAGCTGATCATTCAACTCAGGAACAATTTTCTGATTGCTCCATCCCGTAAAATCCACGTCGTCAGTAAGGCTCTGCTGAATATATCCGGATCCTCTATCCATCATATAGGTCGGAGTCAGATAAGGCTGGCCTGCAAAGACATCTACAACAGCCTTTGCTGCATCTGCTTGGAATTTTTGATGCTTATATTGTATTCTCATCTTCTGCCACCTCCTATATGACCTTCACTCTTGTGTCCGGAGCCAACATCTTAAATATTTCTCCGACATTTATCTTTGAAGGACTATCTTTAAAACTTCCATCCCGAAATACTGCTCGAAGTGGCTGTCTTTTTGCCACTTCTCTAATTACAGAATCAGGAATACTCTCGTCAAAGCATGCTATTAAATCTCCATCGTTGTATGTATGGACTGTGCATCCATCTATCTGTTCTGATTTGTATGGCAACGATAACGGCAATCCCCATTCCAGAAGGCAGCCAAACAAAAGATCTAAATCATTCCGGTCGGTTTTAACATTGGATTCAAGCATTGTCAAAAGTCCTTGTGTATAATCACCTGCAGCATAATAGACATCATTCATATTGGAATCATCTATCCTAAACACTCTAAATCCAATATCTACTACATTGCCCGAAGTTTCTGACACGATCTGCTTACCAGCCTTACGTATACGGTCTTTTCCAACTTCGCAGATATTTATGTATCCGTTTTCTCTAACTTCACTTCCCTCTGCTGTTTCCTCAGGGAGTTGAACCAAAATAAATTTTCTATTTCCATTATCTTCTGAATTGAGCTGCATAACTGCTTGTGCGGTTGAAGCACTCCCCGAAAAGAAATCCAATACTATGGCTTCCTTATCTTTTCTTACAGCGGTTAAAAGAAGCTGTTTAATAAGCCCAGAAGGTTTTGGGAAATCAAAAGGACGAAATCCGAATAGTCCTCTTAACTCCGCAGTTCCCTGAGCTGTATTACACTGATCAGAAGTAATTAAGTTTCTGAAAGGGATAGTCCTCTCAACTGGATTCCCCTCATTATCTATATTTGCGTATCGTTTATTATACACATTCCACTGTCCATTATTTTTCTTGAACTCAATGAAACCGTTCTCAATTCCCCACTGTACTTTCGTCTTGCTCCAAAGATAATTCCATCCTTCGGTAGATTTTTCAGTTCCACCACCCGGAAATCTCATTGTTCCATCAGGCATCTCAATCCCATAGTTTAGTGCCTCCGAATAATGCCCAGCTACTCTGCGTCTATCAAGCTTATCAAGCGCATACTTTCCTCTTTCAGCTTCATATTCATCTGACAAGGAGTAGCTTCCACCATCTGACAGCATTCCATCAAAGGTAAACTCGCTTCTCTTTCTGGTATAAATAAGGATATTTTCTGTTACTGTGACAATATCAGTTCCCGTATTCGAACCAGCCGTTGACTGCCAAATCATATTAGCTACAAAGTTGCTCGCCCCGAAAATTTCATCACATATCTTTTTAAGGTTATCCAACTCATTGTCGTCTATAGAAATGAATATTACACCGTCATCTCTGAGAAGATTACGAGCAAGCATAAGCCTTGAATATATCATGCTACACCAATCCGAATGAAACCTTCCATTACTGTCAGTATTTCTAAATAGACGATTTCCTTCATCATCGATTAATCCGGTTTCATCTTCATAATCATTCGCGGATTGATGAAAATTATCTCTATATATAAAGTCACTTCCTGTGTTATATGGCGGATCAATGTAAATAAACTTGATCCTTTTCAGATAGCTTTCCTGAAGTAACTTAAGAGCATCGAGGTTATCCCCCTCAATGTACACGTTCTCGGTTGTATCCCAATTGACACTATCTTCAATCACGGGCCTTAAAGTTTTGCGTATAGGCTTATTAGCCTCTATTACAGCTTTCTTTTTACCAACCCAAGTAAACTCATAGATTTCACTGCCTTCGGTCTCCTGTTCTGAAAGCATCTGACGAAGCAATTCGAAATTCACAGATCTTTCTACTTCCCCAGCATCATTTATAGATTCACTGATACAGTTAGGAAAGAGTTTGCAAATCGCTTCAATGTTTTTACTAACTATGTTAGCGGTCTCCATCTTCATCCTATCCATTTTTCTGCATCTCCTTTATTCTATTGATATAGGCTACAAGATAATCCAAATTACGGATACATCTATCATTAGTTTCAATCTCAACATATCTTTCTCTACGGCCTCTAATATATGGCGTCACAACTTTAAACTCATAGTTCCTAAAACGCTGTTTGAACTCCTGATCAATGTGTATTACCCGCCATAAATCTACTGACATGCAATGATGTGCCAAGAAGACATCATGATCCCTGTTTTTTATTGCATTATTCAACTTATCAGGCCTGAACCATAATGGTGCAGTTGGCTGTACTGTTTTTACTAAAGGCCCTGTAACTTCAATATAGATGCTTGTGCCTTGAATCAAGAAATCTGCATCGCCTTTTTGATATCCATTTCTGGCTGCACTTCCTGAAATATACTGTGACGACCCAGCCCCTAATCCGGATTCTTCACATTTCATTCCGGTAAGTCTTTCAAGATATACTTTTAATCTTTTTTCTCTTTTAGAGGACTCATCCCACGTATCTTGGTAGGCATCCTTCCAATAATTTTCATCCATTTATCTATAACGCCTCCAATTCTCTTTTTAGTTTCTTCAGCTCAGTATTCAACTGGACTTGTTTGTTCAATTGTTTTTCCTTCCGAACCTTCTGCTGCAATACTGTAATCTGCTTTTGCAGCTCCTGTCTTCTGTTATCACGCTCGACAGAGTCTTTCAGACTTTCTTGATTCCCAGCCTGTAACGCATCACCTGCAATCTGCCGGACATAGTTTTCATAAACCTTATCTACATTCAAACCATCGATCTTCAGTGGAAGCGCTGTCTCATCCATCCAGTCCGTATGATAATAAGTTCCAACCTTAAAAGCATTGTTCCCTGAGGCAGCGGCTTCTTTATAGGCAGTCCATGCTTGATACTTTCCATCGTATTCCAGCAGGAAAATGATATGATACGGTATCTCTTTATCGATCTGTCGAAGAACAGATTCATCAAGCTTAGATTCGTTAAGCTTGACCTCAAAAACCTCTATCTCCGTAACCACTTCACCTACTGCCAGGTTCATAGTGGTAGCAGCAATCTTATTTCTCCAATAGATCACCTTGATCTGATCTACAAAGAATCTTTTCAGTGTAGGCGATACCGTCAGGTTCTCATAGAACTTCTGCTTCGGTATTCGCCGGTTGAACTCCGTGCTTTTCGGTAAACCAATCAATCTCAGCACCTCATTTCACAACCAGGAAGCAGATCAGCTCGAAATCATCCAGTCCATTGATCTCAGACATCAGCGCCGAAGTACCTCCTGCAGAGAACAGACTGTCAATATCGCTCTCTTCCTTTACGTCAATGATGGAGTTGATGGCATCTGAAAGAAGCTGTGATACTTCCTCCATGTCACGTCCATCATCCGTTTCTTTATTAAACTTCTCGCAAAGCTCCAATACTGGCTCAGATTTACCACGACAAAGCAGCCAAACTGTATCAAGAAGCTTCTTCGGATTCAGATAGTCACAAACCACCTCTCCATCGATCCCGATATAAACCATATAGAACGGATGGATCCGATTCTGATTATCAATATTGATATTGTTGTTGATATTCCGGAGAACGAAGATCACTCCTTCCGGGTTTTCTTCTGTCGCCGGCACCACAGCATGCAGTCCTTTTGGCTTCTTTGCCAGATCCTCATGCGTCTTTATGTATTCCAGCAGATCCAGGCGGAATTCATTCAAACCCAGATCCATAATGGATATACCGGTAGACATGTCCTCGATATCCACAACTTCGTCCTGCAGCCGCTTCAGCTGTTGCTTTCTGTATTCCAGATCACCCTTCTCTTCCGGATTGATCAGATCATCATCACCTGTAGAAGTCATGACGGATATCTTCATCCTTGTCTCAACACGGGACTTCAGGTTGATATAGTCGTCCAGCGTCATATCCGGCCAGAAGTTCACCAGCTGAATATACTGGTTCCTGCTGCCGATACGGTCGATACGGCCAAACCTCTGAATAATGCGCACCGGATTCCAGTGGATATCGTAGTTCACCAGATAATCGCAGTCCTGCAGGTTCTGACCTTCAGAAATACAGTCAGTAGCAATCAGAACATCGATTTCCTTTGTACTGCCCGGCATCAGAACGTCCCTGCTCTTGGATATCGGTGAGAAGCAGGTCAGCACATTATTCAGCGTTGCCTTCAGTCCTTTTATAGTCGTTCTTCCATCGATAGTTCCGGTAATGACCGCTGTGTCCAGGCCATAATGAGTCTTCATATAACTGGCCACCTGGTCATAAAGGTACTCTGCAGTATCAGAGAATGCTGAGAAGATCAGCACCTTCTTGTTCCCTTCATTAATAGGATTCGCCATCTTTTCATCCAGAAGTTTGAAAAGAGTCTGAAGCTTCAGGTCGTGTTCCGGTGTAATATCGGCAACCATAAGGGTAAGGAGTTCCAGGGTATCAGCATCGTGCTGAAGCTCCGCCCTCCAGGTCTTATAGTCCATATCCGCCAGACCTATTTTTACCTTCTTACCGACTGTGAAGAAATCGGTATTGCCGTCTTCCATGTCGAAGTCATTATCGTTGGCTTCGTACATATCCAGATCCGCTTTGCCATACTTTTCAAACTGAGTAATGGCATCAATGGTACCCTGGATCAGATCACGAATCCTTCCAAGCGTCAGGTTGAAGGAATACACGGAGCTCTCCAAACGCTTCAAGAGATTGATGCTCATCAAGCGCTGAATACCTTGCTCACGGCCTCTCTGCGTCAGGTTATTCCCTTTGTTGTGAGTCAAGTCCACATACTTCGACATCTTGCTTGGGAAGATGTAGTTTGACGGCGTGTAGATACATAGAGTCAGCTGCATCAGCTGCTCATAAATCTCATTGTAATTGATAGCATTGTTGAGATCCGTAAGGCTCGGTCTCTTCGATATTGGTTTCAGCCTCTCAGGGAACTTACCAATTTCCTCTGTGTTGTAATACTTCTCAATATGTCTTCGGGATCGTGCAATCGTTACGCTGTCCAGAACCTCGAAAAAATCAAAATCCAATGTCCGCAACAGGGCATCCGTCGTTCTGGCTTCCGGCTCCAGTTTGCTCCAGGCATTAAAAGCCTTCTGCGCCTGACGGAATATCTCTTCGATCGGCTTCTTCGTGTCCAGCTGCTCATTTATGAACTCAGAATTGCCTTCATAGGCAAGAGCCAGCTGATTCTTAAGATCTGTGAATCTATTGTTTACTGGCGTTGCAGAAAGCATCAGCACCTTTGTTTTAACTCCGGCACGAATAACTTTATCCATCAATTTCACGTACCGGTTCTCCTGCGTGTTGGCATGTGTACCGGCACCGTTACGGAAGTTATGCGATTCGTCGATCACGACTAGGTCGTAGTTACCCCAGTTGAGTCGATCCAGATCAAGTCCGTTGGAAACGCCGCCATTACGCGACAAATCTGTATGGAAAAGAACATCATAATTCAACCGATCAGAGGCAATCGGATTATTGACGTAGTTGTCTTTGTATGTGTTCCAGTTCTCACAAAGCTTTTTCGGACAAAGCACGAGCACTGTCTTGTTCCTGTTCTCGTAATACTTGATAACGGCCAGCGCCGTGAAGGTTTTACCAAGACCAACGCTATCTGCTAGAATGCAGCCATTGTACTTTTCCAACTTATTGATAATGGCAAGAACCGCGTCCCGCTGGAAGTCATACAGCATGCTCCAAATCTTGCTCTGCTTAAAGCCGGTCGCCTCATTCGGAAGTACATCCTCAGAGATGTCATCCAGGAATTCACTGAAAACGTTATACAGTGTCATGAAATAAATGAACTCCGGAGAATTCTCATTATATGCAGTGCTGATGTTAGAGATGATCATCTCCGTAACATCCTGCATCTTCTCTTTGTCGTTCCACAGAGTTTCAAAGAGCTGCATGTACTGAGTAGAAAACGGCGCTTCCAGGCTGTTCACCATGTTATAGCTGTTATTTCCACGCTCGCATCCAATGTCAACGGTCGTAAAGCCATTGATGGGCATATACGCCGTCTGCTCCACAGGAGAATCCACTGTCATGAATCCGCCCATATTCTCCCCGGTAACGTTGGACTTAAACGTTGCCTTCTTCCGGATCCACTCAGCACACTCCCTGGCAATTGCCTTCTGCGTCATTTCATTACGCAACTTAATCTCAAATTCGGTACCATACAGGCTATTCTCACGACTGAGACGTGGAATATAGAATTCTCTCTTCTGTTTCTCAGCCTTTTCTTTTATGAATGTCGGAGACGTGAAAATAAAGCGGAACTCATCCACCTTTTCCAGCTGGCTCTTCAGTTCCTTATACGCATACATGGAGAAGCAGGCCGCCGCTATGGAGACTTTGCTTCTGGGTTTTATCTTCTCTTTTAGGTCATCCCGTACTACCTTGGTGATGTTATCAAATATCTCCACAGGAACTGACCTCCTTCCTTGTCATCGTTATACTCTGATTTCCATTCCGCACTAATCAGATACGATCCAGCATCCGCCAATCGTATCGTAGCAAATGAGTTGTCCAAAAAAACGGACTCATTCTGTCTTCTCTGCCTCTCCCTTTTTTGGTGGCACAAACTCCATAATATCGCCAAAGTCGCAATGGAGCTCATTACATATTCTCCAAAGCACATCCGTAGTTATATTGTCTCCACGCGTCAGCTTTGATATGGATGCTGTACTAATGCCACATCTTTCGCAAAGATCCTTCTTTTTTAAATTCTTATCGATCAATAGCTTCCATAATTTGTTATAGCTTACATGCATCTTGTATTCCTCCGCCACAATGAATAAACCATCACTTTCCTTCTTTTATTGCCCATGTCCAACCGAACAGTTGATCACCATTTTCTCCAAGTTTGATTACTGCCGTATCGGTCACTGCATCTGCAACTTTTTTTGTATATGCGCCTTCCTTATCAAAAGCAATAAAGATCTGTTTCTTACTTTCCAGATAAATATCCATAATTCCGTCTATCGGAAGATCACCTATGTTCTTAAAGATTGAGGAGTCATGCGCTATAGCCGGAAGCTCTGTTAATTCCAAAATACTTAAATCCAAAACAATCAAGCTCTTAAACGCAGTACCCTTTCCATCATCCCTTGGAGTGTGGAAGTCATACTTTGCCTTTGATTCAAATTTTATAGTCGGAGCCTCCCGGCGTACTTCATATACTCGATCGTTGTATCGAACCATCTGGGCATTTAGCATATCCTCGATATCCCGAAGCACCTGACTCTCGGCAACATCCAAGTCCTTTTCCACAGTTTCAACATCAGCCTTGAATTGCTCCGTCTGTTCAAAAGCTTCATTCTGCGATTCAAGAGCCGATATCTCTCTCTGAAGCTCCGAATACTTTTCCAAGAATGGTTTCGGTACCTGGATGGGAATTCCCAGCTCGACAAGTTCTGCCTCCAGCTTCTGTATTTCCTGTGTTGCCGCCTGCATAAGCACCTGAAGGCTTTGCGCTTCGTCGCTAAGTTCGGAATCCAGAATCCCGTGAAGTTTTCTGTGAAATGCTTCTACTTCCTCTATCCTTTTTATGTTTACCGTTGGAAAATATGAAGCCAGCGTCTGTAGATTGTCTTCAGTTGTTACAAATGCGTCATCACGGTTTTTTGTAACCACTCTATACTGGGATGCAAGCCTACCATATTGACGTTTCATGCCTCTTAATCTGCTTGCGGCCTCTGCCTCTTCCGACTTTCTCTGCAGCTCTTTTTCAAGCAGATCACTATCCGTATCTTTTGTAAGACCAGCTAATTCTACCTGCAGCTCATCTATTCTCGCGATATTCTTCGCGTACTGCTTGTCTGTCTTGATTGCACTAGGTACAAGTTTTAATCGCCTTGCTTTGTTAAATGTTTTCTTCTTCTCATCAGCCTCTTTTAAGCGTTTTTTGAGAGCCCCTACAAACTGGTACATGCCAAATAGTTTTTCCATTGCAGTAACTGCCTGTTCTCCTTTTGGCGATTTGTAATGCAGCGGGTTTTCTATCTCATCGTTACCTTTCCCGGAAATGCGGAAAAAGCGTCCCACCATATCCCGAAACGTAATGTCTTCTAATGCTATTTCATATCCATCAAATAATTCTTGTCTGAAAGCCTTTAAATCTATAGGATCTCCAACTGGTTGGTATTCACTATTGCATCTGTTTACATGCTTGCTGTCTGATACAGTTCTACTGTAATAGTGATCGCCATCCCTGAAATGAAATGCAAAGCAAATAGTGTGATCTCCAACATAATTTTTTACATTAGCCTTCCCATACGTTTCACCGCCAAAGCAGTAATCCAAGATAAGCAGGAATGTTGATTTTCCTATGGAGTTATCCGCTGCCTCACCGCCCAAAACGGTATTTAAGCCCTGATGAAATTGAATTCTTCCTCGCGGTCCCGCCGTAGACTTAAAGAGTTCGCAATAAACCTCTTTCAGCATTGCGCCGTCATACATACAAAATTACCCCCTGTTCTTCATCGAATTCGATTTTGTTAAGAGCATAAAGGCAATCCAATACGTCCATATACTCATTTACACCGGTCAGTTTTGGCGCTACCCGATGATATAAATCTTTTATCCCAATAGGTCCTCGCTCAATGATTTCAAGGATCATCGGTATTTTTGAAATGACACTTTCGTTATACGTTATCAGCTTATTCGGAAACAGCATCTTCATCAGCTCCTTCCTGCGCTTCAAAGACCTCACACTTCTGGACAAAGTATGAAACCACTACCTCGCATGATGATTTTTCCTCATGCGTTTCTCCCGCAATCCACTCTGTCAAAACATCAAAAATTTGTGTTTGATCTAATCCCCGATCCCTCAGATCTTGATATTTGAATTTCATCTGAGAGCAGAATTTCTCAAAGTTCAGTGTTCCTTCAATCTCCATTTCCTTGCAATCATCCCTGACAATTGGGTAATACTTGGAGACGTAATGTTGGATTTTGAAGAATAATCCCGGATCCGTCTTATCCATCTTCTTAATAACTTCTGTCGGGTTATAGTTCAAATCCATTATTCTCTCAATCGGAATAGAACCTATCTTGCTAACAACACGCTTGACACCTGCCACCAGTCTTTCTTCTGGCATAGAATCGAGCGCTTCCATGATACTGGAAATATTCAGCTTTATATCTTCAAGCTCAGCAACTTTTTCTTTAGTCATTGCTGCCATATAACGCGTAGCACATGTCGGACACATAGCCACAAGATTATCTGCTACATGCCGTGGAAGCCTCGGGTTCACCTGCACTATTCTATAGTCAAACGTACTACGCCCGGCTTCTTCAAAATATAAAGGCTTGAAGCACCCCAACATCGGGCAGTGTTGTTTCGTCTCTGCTAAAAGGCGTACACCAAAATCCGGTTTCAAATCAGAATCATCATATATCGGTGCAATGCTTTCAAGCGCAACACCTATCTGACGAACATCAATCTCATTCTCTCCAATAGCTGCTGCATCTATTAAAAGCTCAATAATCTCTTTACATAGCTTACCTTCGTCACCTGGATGAACAGTTATTCCCTTTCCGGCAAGTTCAGCTCTCAGTTTTGTTTTTGAATCTGATGAAAGCGAGCCAATTTCTTCAACCAGAGAATCTGCCTTAAAATGCGCTTTCACCATTCTGGCTTTCTTCTTAGGAAGTGGTTTTCCATTGTAGATCCTGCCAAGCATGTCTTTTTCGTCATCGGATCCGTTGTAGGGATAGTACTCATGTCTCTCATCAGCTTTGATATCTTCATCTGAAGCAGGTTCCGGCATGATAAAGAGGAGCAGATTGGCAAAGTAATCCTGATTATCCCAATCCTGCCCCACATATGAATGCATAAATTTTAGGAACTCACTTAAGGTCAATGTCACCCCTCCAAATCTGATTTAGTCCGGTCAAGTCCGATCAAGTCCGAAGGCAACAAGAGCACCCTGATAGAATTGTCTTGTAAATATTTACAGCAGAAAAGGCACTCTCGCTTTTTTAGTTTAGCACAAGACGGAAGGAAAAGCAATCCTTTATGAACCTAAAGCCGCGTGAAGACGATAAAAAGCAATGCTTTTTCAGTACTTGATAGTGACGACCCCTGATCAAGGTCACCCGAAAACTATCAACAAATGGCAAATCCGGAGCAGCTATTAGGGTAAGCTGCCTCCTCAAAATCGGAGGTGCAGCTATGCGAAATAGCAGAAAAGAAGATTTGCTTATCAGTATCCAGAATACGGCATCAGAAGTCGCAGGTGAGTACGGTGATGACGTTGTTAAGAGCGTTTTAGAAAGGTACAACGCCGCCAGCATTGAAGACTTATCGCCTTCTAACTATGAAGAAGTTTTTGGAGAACTGTATCAAATCGCAACTGACAATTAAACGTCGGGCAAACGCCTGGCAAGAATAGTCCTGAGCATGACTAAAAAAAGCTTTTCACACTGAAAACGCTACCTTTAGCGCTGAAGGAGGTTCTGCCGGTTTCAGTGTGAAGCAACAAGTAAACACCAGCCTTAAGCAGAACAGCTGGCCATTCAAGCAAAACAGGAGGAATACCTGTATGAATGGCCGACTGATTAAGACAACAGAATATCGCCATGCGGTTTCCTCCGCGTCAAACAGGAGGAAATCTCATGGCGAACAAAGACAAAGATCAAGTATTAATTCCGATGGTCACCACCATCGAAGCTGCACTGGACTACGGATATTCCTTAAAGGATATCCGTCAGTGGAGAATCGGTAACCGTATGTGTACCATCATTCTCGTTCCCGGAACCAAGGAGCAGTATGATTCGTATCTCAGCTCTTTCTCCAAGGAATTCAAGGCTGAGGATCGCGATAAGCGCTGCCAGATCAGTGACGGCAAAGGACATGCTATCCGCTGCCCTGAAAGCAATAAGTGCAACGACTGCCCTTTCTATCACTCTCTTGACAAGAAAGGCTACGGAACTCTGACCTTTAGCGATCTGACCTGGACAAATGAAGACGGCGTCGAAGAAGCTTATGAGCCGGTTGCACCCGAAGGTTATGGCAGTGCCGAACGTTACTTGGAACTTCTTCAGGAGCTTATAGGCTATGTCGGAGCAATCCGTCCGGAATATGCCCCGGTAGTTAAACTGCTTTCAGACGGTCTCTCACGCCGCGAAATCGCTAAGGAGCTCGGAGTGCCGAAGTCCACAGTGATCGACTGGGTAAGGAAGATTCAGGTGCTTACACTCAAATTTATGGAGGATATCATCTAAACTCATCCTCTGACAAAAAGACAGGGAGCACATTACCGGCATCGGTAGTGTGCTCCCCTATTTTACTTATGACCTCTTACAGTGATCTGATAGACATCATGATTTTTGATAGACTTGACCGCCTGTCGCAATGTCCGTGCCCGCCCATGCTGATGGTACGGATGCTGATAGCGGTGTTTGTGAAAGATAATGCACGACCCGTCACTCGGATAACCGGTGCTATGTAAATACCAATAGTGACCGGTACACTTTGACTGGATTGTGAGATCGTATGGATCCATGACAATCATCCTAAAGTATTCAGTGTCGATCGCCTGTAGCTCTTCAGTGGTAAACATCTTCACCACCTCGCTCCCTGTTCTGCCACCATCTGAGCTCGAATTTTGACCTTCTCCGCCTCGTATCTCTTCTGTAAGGCTTTCATCTCCCTGTCCATGAACTCAGCCTCAGCGGCCTTCACAGCAGCTCTCTCGGCATCCTGGGCGATTACTATCTTACCATCCTCGCAGGTGACGGAAATATAATCCCCAACGTCAAAACCAGCCTCCTTCAACCACTTACCCTTCAGCATGATGGTAGGTGTCTCCCGGTACTTGTATCCGCTCTGCCCATAGACCTTAATACTTCTTTTCTTCGACATAATGATTTCCTCCTTCGGTTTACTCTGATTTTCGATTTAATACTCTGTTTACCCGACATATTCAGATCGTATACGGTAAATCATTAGTACCGTGCTAGTTTCCTCACTCCATGAGATAATAACTCCAGAAAACTACAAGTTTTTTAAA
Source organism: Massilistercora timonensis (assembly GCF_900312975.1). NCBI lineage: Bacteria > Bacillati > Bacillota > Clostridia > Eubacteriales > Massilistercora > Massilistercora timonensis. The sequence continues at coordinate 974,410 of NZ_LT990039.1, forward strand.
GGAGTCAGCGCCATGGATAAAATCACACATCAGGTCCGTGCAGAGCATTGGACCAGGATCCTGAATGAATGTATGAACAGCGGGATGTCAAAGACTGCCTGGTGCCGGGCAAACGGGATCTCTGAAAAACAGTTCTTTTACTGGCAGCGCATCCTGCGCCGGGAAGCTTATGAAGCATCTCAGAATCCGTCCCTGCTTGCAGTTACAGGGACAGGACAGTTATCTGCCGTTCAGCAGTCCGTATCTTTCGCCGAGATCAAACTTCCTGCTGTGTCACCGGACGTATCCTCCGTTTTCCATCCGGATCTTGTGATCCGGAAAGGGAAACTTGTCCTGGAGATCTCGAATTCAGCCTCGGCAGAACTGCTCTCCCGGATTGGAGGGATCCTCCATGCTGAATAACGCATCTGGATTCCGGAAGGTTTACATTGCTGCCGGTTATACAGATCTGCGGCGCGGCATTGACGGGCTGGCATCCATTGTGAAATTCAACTTCCAGCTGGACCCATACGAAAAGGATATCCTCTTCCTGTTCTGCGGAAGGCGCAGTGACCGCATCAAAGGACTTGTATGGGAAGGAGACGGATTCCTTCTTCTTTACAAAAGGCTGGAGCTTGGCGGCTTCAGCTGGCCCCGTACAAAAGAAGAGGCATTGGAGATCACGCCGGAACAATACTGGGTGCTGATGCAAGGACTGGAGATTGTATCCAGACACCCGATCCAGGAAGTGCAGCCCGGCGATCTCCTTTGATACGTTGTGCAAAACGGAGAAATTTAAAAATCTTTTCCAGTTCGCCAACGCAGATACAGTGGGAGTTATCCACATCCGGGTCTCATGCCATTCATTCAATTAAGAGTACTTCACAGCGATTGGCTGCTGTGTGGATAAGTACTCTGAAAAACTGAAAAAACCAGTAGTTTTTTCGGCTTTTCAGAGTGTTTATCCTTTGGTGAGAATGACGGACTCATTTTCCATCGGGTTCGCTTTTTCTTTTGGTTTGCGGTACAATAGTCCCAGCAAAACAAAGGAGCGCCGAACATGACGAAGATCTACTCACCGGAAGAACTGAACAGTTTCAGCAGGGAAACACTCGTGGCAGTGATCCTGTCCATGCAGGATCAGCTGGCCAGGCTGAATACAAACATGGAACGCCTGATCGAACAGATCGCATCTGCAAACAATCACCGTTATGGGCGCTCTTCCGAAAAGCTGGATGTGATCGCCGGGCAGTTGGAACTGGAGCTCATCTTTAATGAAGCGGAAGCCCTGACCGAGACACTTTATGTCGTTGAACCCGCAGAAGAGGATGTGATCCAGGTCACGCGCCGGAAGAAAAAAGGGAAACGCGAAGAAGATCTTAAGGATCTTCCCGTGGAAGTCATTCCCCATACCCTTCCGGAAGAAAAGCTGCAGGAGATCTTCGGCGCAGCTGGCTGGAAGCAGCTTCCGGATGAAGTCTATAAAAGAGTCCGGGTACAGCCGGCAGTTTACACAGTCGAAGAGCACCATGTGGCCGTGTATGCCGGAAAGGACAATCAGACGATCGTGAAAGCAGACCGTCCGAGGGAACTGCTCCGAAACAGCATCCTGACTCCCTCCCTGGCGGCAAGCATCCTGAATGCCAAGTATGTCAACGGACTTCCCTTATATCGGATCAGCCAGGAATTCCTGCGCAATGACATCCATATCTCCCGGCAGGTAATGGCCAACTGGGTGATCCAGTGTGCCGACCGGTATCTGGGGCCCCTTTATGATTACCTTCATAACAGGATGTACCTCTTCCATGTGCTGCAGGCCGATGAGACTCCGGTCAAAGTATCGAAGGATGGGCGTCCGGCGAACAGTAAGAGTTACATGTGGGTCTATCGGACGGGAAAGGGATATGGAGATACCCCAATCATCCTGTATGAATACCAGAAGACCCGGAAAGCAGACCATCCGCGGGAATTCCTGAAAGGGTTCACCGGTGTCGTTGTCTGCGACGGATACTCCGCCTACCGGAAGCTGGACCGGGAAACCGAATCCATTGTCTTTGCAGGGTGCTGGACCCATGCGAGAAGATATTTCGCGGATGCCCTGAAAGCACTGCCGAAAAAGGAGTATGAGGCAGCCAAAGATACGGTCGCCTATGAAGCCATCAAACGGATCAGCGCGATCTATCATCTGGACAATCAGCTTGCTGATCTGAAACCGGACGATCGCAGGAAACAGCGGCAGATCAACCTCAAACCTCTGGTGGAGGCTTTCTTTGCGTGGGCAAAAGAGATCAGGGAATCCGGCCGTCTGATCAACGGTAAAACCCTGGAAGGGATCAACTACTGTATCAACCAGGAAGAAGCATTAAAAGTATTCCTGGATGACGGTGAAATCCCGCTTGATAACAACGCAACGGAAGGTGCGCTGCGCAGTTTCTGCCTGCACAAGCATGCATGGAAGATGATCGACAGTATCGACGGCGCGAAATCCAGTGCGATCGTCTACAGCATCACAGAAACGGCGAAGGCGAATAACCTGAATCCTTTCCGCTATCTGGAATACGTCCTGACAGTGATGAAGGACCACCAGGAAGATACGGATTACCGTTTTATGGAAGATCTGCTTCCCTGGTCTGGGCAGCTGCCGGAAATCTGCCGGAGCAAAACAAAAACAACAAATGTGTAAACCGGCCGCCGGAAACGGCGGTCAAAAAATACGCTGGTACTTATGATTTACCGTGTACGCAGTTTGACATAGATGCGTCCTCCTTTCGCATAAATTTAGCCACTTTGTCAGGGTGGCTATGTAAAGTTCCGCAGAACGCAAAAAAGCCGACTGGCTTTGATACCAATCGGCTATGTAAAATCTTCAATATTCAGTTGTTGACCTTTGCTGCAAGCAGCTCTCGTATATCGTCTGTGTCCCACTTATCAGGGAACAGTACCGCCATTATGCGGAAAGCGTCATATAGACCTGCGATATATGCGTGGGTAGCATACTCAATATCTTGCTTATCCCGGCACTCAACAGGCGGTTACAGACTTTCCGCTGTTCCTCTGTCAAATCCAATTGGAGATAGTGCATTTCCGCAATCCCCTCATTTTCAGAGTCCTCCTGATAAGTTGCGTCTGCTTCCAACAGCGGAACGATCGTCTTTTCCCTCAGTGTTTCCACAGCTACCTTGAACAGTTCTTTTAATTCTATACCATCCATCATACCCTCCCGCAATCGTGTGTACTTTAAGTCTTTTCAGCGGTGCGCCCGTAACCTTAAAAATCAGTTCGTCAACGCAGTCCGTATATCTGCCTTGCGCAAGGAGCTGATTTTTCGGTTCCACAAGGCTATGTAGCAGGATTGTCCTTTCGTGGTTATCCAGATAAATGTGGAATTTCTGTTCTCTCATATGAGCCACCTTCTTTCTTGGCCTCATTATATAAAAAGAAGCCATTTTCAATCAAAGGTGCAAAATACTTGTTCGTTTATGCTATATTGGATGGACTACATAAATGTTAATAATTCCCTTATTCCCTCACTGCATAACAACAGGATGCTCCGAAAAATCTGTATGATTGTTTATTCCATTCCTCAACATCTTGTCCATAGCATCAAAGGTATCATAGAAGAAATCCTGAAAAAATGGGCGTTTTTTATATTTTATTGCGGAACATTTCCGATGCTTCTATGGGGCAATTGTTTCAGAAATGTTTCACTTCTTAATTGCCGCCAGATGAAATATTGCAGGTTACAAATTAATTATCAATTACAGTTCGTAATATCAATACATCGTGTACTACTTTGCATTTATAGATACATTATCTTGTGTCCCGTCGATACATTTTTGTATAACTTCGTCACTCATCAATCTTTCTGTATACCCTAAACGACATAATTCTTTATATGAACTTATTACATTTGAAGGTATATCAATTGGATCTATCCATCCAAATTTAGGTGAATAAATTAGCCGTTGTATTTCGCCTACCATCATACTTATTATTTTTCGTTCAGGAATATCAGAATTAAAGTATTGCTCGAAATCTGTTTCTGCTGAACTCATTATAATTTTTCTATTTGGCCACTTTTTTAAAGCTAAGCACAGTGCTCTTCGTTCTGCGTATGGCTTTTGTATCATTATTACGCTATTAAATGTTATTCCTTGCTCTGTCAAAAGTCTTTCTGAAAATTCTAAATTCTCACCAGTATTTTTTGCTTCTCTCTCAAGCAAAACATCTGATTTTGCAACACCATCCGCAATTATCAAATCACCAAGAATATCAGCTTCTAGTGCTCTTCGGTTTTTTCCGAATATCTCTCTCGTTATTCCACCTGAAACAACAATTATAGGCGCATAATGCTCTTTATATAGCCTAACTGCTTCTTTTGCAACACCTATGTCATGTCCTCCACACACAAGTATAATATCGGATGGTTCTATCGAATGATTAATACATAAATAATCCCACAAAATTTTACAATAATTCTTTTCTTTAATAGTCATATATTTTCTCCTTAAATATTAATGTCCATTGCTCCATATTAATTCTAGCTGTTCAATATATAAATTATACCAATATAATTGTTGTTCTGTAAATTCTAACATCAAAGATTTTGAAGATGGCGTTTTATATAAATAATTTTGTACAATTAATCGTCCTTTTTTAGTATTTAAATCAATCCCTATAAATGATAGAGGCAATACATCATCAATAATTCGGAGTTCAATTTGACTAGATTGTATTTCTTGATGAAATTCTTGCTTCAAAAAATCGAGATTTGCTATTATTTTTTTCTTTCTTTCATTATTTGAAACACCACTCATTTCGCTTGATGCAAATAATTTTTCCCCTTCCGGATCAAGCATAAGCAATCTAATATGTACGCCGTTATTAGCTAATTCTTTAATTATACTGCATGATGGAACAATACCTTCTAAGTTTATTCCGCTTACAAATAAGTTCTCTTTCACATTCATAAATATATGTTCTAACCTTTCAAAGTCAGAACGTTTCTTTAATATTTCTGCGCTTTCAATAGTATTAACTCTTTTTGATATATCAATCACCTTGTTTTCTATTGTTTCAACTTTTATATCTATGTCATCTGTTTTATCAACAATCCTCTTTTTTGTCTTATATTTATCAAGAATTGAATCGATTGCTAACAAAGAAAATAAGGATATGACAATTGTATCAGTATTGAACGAAAAATTACCTATTTTAGGTGTAAGTGATATAACTATAGCTATTATTACTATCGCTATTGGAAATATTGATTCAAGTATAAATGATACTATTCTTTTTAGCATTATTTCTCTCCCTTCATAGTTTCAATTACTTTCATTAAGTACGCACCATATGAACTATTAGTATACCTCTTTATATTAGAAAAAAGTTCCGTAGTTGTAATCAAACCCTTATCTAGTGCAATTTCCTCTAAACATCCTACTTTCTTTCCTGTTTTCCTTTCATCTAGCATAATTTTATATGAAATTTCTGTCAGGTTTTGTGGATTACCTAAATCAGACCATACTGCACTTTCTTCAAGCCTTACCACGGTTAATTTACCGATATTTAAATAAATTTTAAGTACATCTGTTATTTCGTATTCCCTTCTTTCAGAAAGAGAAATTTTCTCTATTTTATCAAACACAGATTGATCCAAGCAAAGCAAACCTATCATTGCATAATCACTTTTAGGTACTTTAGGCTTTTCCTCTATTGAAATAACTTTTCCTTCTGAAGATAATTCGATTACTCCATAATTTTCTGGATTAGAAACTTTATACGCAAAGATTGTAGCACCGCTTATATGCTGGTTTTCCTTTAGATAGTTTTTCACCACACATGAATCAATATAGTTGTCTCCATAAACTAATACACACCCCTCTAAACCAATCAACTCTTTAACCAACATCACAGCATGAGCAGTTCCTAAGGGTATGTCTTGAACTATATACCTTAATTTAATTCCAAATCTTGAACCATTTCCTAATAATTTCTTAAAATTTCTAACATCCCTTGGCGTTGTAATAATAATAATATCCTTTATATTAGACTCAATAAGAAGTGACAACGAATAGTAAATTATCGGCTTGTCATATAATGGCAACAAGTGCTTTGATGTTGCTAATGTAATAGGGTAACATCGCTTTCCCTCTCCGCCTGCTAAAATAATACCAAGCATTTTATCCTCCAATTGACATCGTTAAATTAACAGTTGGGTACTTTATTATATTTTATTTAATTTCCATTTTTTAGTCAATAATAGCAGACGAAACATATCTAATTCTATCAATTAGGCATTTTAATATAAATTCACCATCCAATTCTTAACTAGATAAAATATCGATTAGTGAAAAATATACAAATTAAAAATAGTGTATCACTGTTTCTAATGACACGCCCATACTTATTTAATCACTTCAAAATGCCTCAACGCTTCCTTTATTGCTTCCACCTTCTCTGCCGAGGGATGCTTCCTCGGCTGTTTCAATTCTTCCACCGCATTGGGAGCGTCATACATCGGCAAGCCCAGACTTCTCTTTACCTCTGCTATATAAGCAGTATGTACCTTGAAGCCATATTTCGCTTCTATGTACTCCTTAATCATCTTGTATGTAACTCGCTCTTTTGGCTTGTACGCTTCGGCTCTCTTGGCGATATTATCCAGAGGTACTTTGCCCTCACCTTCACCAAACTCGACTTTTACGTTGATATGTCCATCCGGTTTTTTGTGGGAAAGCAGTACTACCGTCTCGACATGAGTACCAAATTAAAACATGTCCCCACAAAACTACGGAAATGACGGCAATATTTATACAGTACTAATACCGCTCGTGCATCCCTTTTCCCACAAAATATAAGTTCCACCAATTTTGCACCACCCTGATGCAAAATTTCAATTAATCCTTTTTTCAATATCTTCTATCGATGGCAACTTATCCTGTAATTCTTCTGAAATATGGTTAGAAAGTTTATATTCACTTACCCCCATTGGTTTATTTACATCTTTCAAGGCATATTCCGCTACCATTTTATCTTTACCTTTACACAATAACAATCCAATCGTAGGATTATCACTCGGAGATTTCAATTCTCCATCAACTGCTGATAAATAGAAAGATAATTTTCCTGCAAACTCCGGCTCAAATTCCACTGTTTTTAATTCGACCACGAAATAGCAATGCAATTTCACATTGTAAAATAACAAATCAATAAAAAACTCTCTTTTTCCAACTTGAATCGGATACTGTCGTCCCATAAAAGCAAAGCCTGACCCAAATTCCAATAGTAATTTTGTAATTTGTTGGACAAGGGCATCTTCCAGTTCAATTTCTCTAAGTTTTTTCGCATTCGGTATAAAATCAAAAATGTATGGATCTTTAATAATTTCTTCTGCTTGCTCACTGAATGGATTAGCTAACTGCGTTTTAAAATTTGTCGTTTTATCTGCTAATGCCTGTCTATAATACAGACCACTTTCTATCTGATGCGCAAGCACTGTACTAGACCATCCATTTTCCAAACATTGCTGTGTATACCACATATGTTCTTCCAGATTATCCGTCTTATCTATCAACAATTTTATTGCACGCCAACTAATTTTTGCACCAGCCTGATGCAAAATTTTTTCAGATGGTATTCGGCGTGCAAACTGTTTCATATAATTAAGATTTCTAACGGAATATCCTTCTCTACCAGGATAAGCCATTCTCAAATCTTTTGATAACGTTTCAACAAATTTATTTCCCCATTTGCTGTATTGGAGAATTACATTCCCTATGTTCCAAAACAAAATATTACGTTCAACATTTGCATTTGTCATTACCTGATACTGAGCTTGTGTGATTTGCTCTTTTATCTTTTCTAACACATCGATATATTCATCCAAAACTATTTCTATATTTTTTGCCATTATGCTTATCGATCCTCCTCTCTGTATGACATATATTATATAGCCTATTCATCCTTTTGCGTATTCCACATTTCCTGTATCTTTTCTAATTTTTCAGTTAATTTTCTATACTCCATGTCTGTCTGTTCTTCCAATACCATTAATTTGTTTATTTCTTCTTCTGTTAATTTCTCATTATGTTCAATACACAATTTTTCACTATACATAGAAACAACGCTTATATATACATTTTTGCGTTCCTGATTAAATCTCATTCTTTCATTTATATATACTTTAAACTCACTACTGTCAAAATAATCGTTTTGATAATTGCTCTTATTTGTAGTAATATACCATCCCCATCCATCCTGATAATAAAAATTAGTAACTTTTATTCCTAATTTTAAAATTTTAAACATATATTGCTCGTATGCATTTAAAAGATGTATCTGCTTTTCTATTTGTTCAAGACTACTTATATCCCATGCCCCATCTCTTATTACCGTATACGTAGCCATATTCATTTGCTCTTTATCCCTAAATTGTGCAGCAAACCCCTTGTAATACTTAGTTCTCAATAATTTTTCTACAACGTCTTTCAATCCCAAAAAATTCTCAAAATAGTCACAATCAATCGGTTCTGTCATAAAATCAAAATTTAATTTTCCATTTACCTCATCATCGGCTAATGCCAAAGACAGTGGTTCAAGAATCACAAAAAGAATAATTCCAATTCCTATTGTATATTTTAACGTTTCAACAAACAGTTTTTTATCTTCTTCAATTGAACTCTCACCCTGCCTTCTTGTAACATAAAATGTATCGAAACCTTGTTTGTGAATAATTTTATGACATCTATTAATCAACTCTCTATGATGTTTAAAATAATCACAAAGTATTGTTTTTATTTCTTGATATCCCCAAACCATATCTTCTAATTTCTTTCTGATTTTTGAGTCCATCGGAAATCTTTCTTTTGTTGTCCATTTCTTCAACTCATCCTTATCTTCTGAAAGATACAACATGGCATTAAATACTTCACTTGCCTGACGTACAGAATAAAATGCACAATCAAAATAACCTTCTTCATATAGAAAAATAGAATTAATCAGAAGTTGTGTAGCTTCAGCTAAAAAACAATTACAATACATAATATCAGAACGTCCGGTAATCAACATCATACTATGTAAATATAGCAATAACTCTTTCCCTTCTGGTAATTCACATTTTCTTTTATATTGGTTTCGCATTTCATCTATTATTATTTTTTCTAAATCCATAATCCACTCTACATTACTTCAAAATACTTCAACGCGTCCTTTATTGCCTCCACTTTCTCTGCTGTCGGATGCTTCCTCGGCTGTTTCAATTCTTCTACCGCATTAGGGGCATCATACATTGGCAAGCCCAAACTTCTCTTTACCTCCGCTATATAAGCAGTATGTACCTTGAAGCCATATTTAGCTTCTATGTATTCCTTTATCATTTTGTAGGTAACTCGCTCTTTCGGCTTGTACGCCTCGGCTCTTTTAGCGATATTATCAAGCGGCACTTTGCCCTCTCCCTCGCCAAACTCCACTTTTACGCTGATTGTGCTGTCAGGTTTTTTGTGGGAAAGCAGTACTACCGTCTCCACATGCACGGTATGCGGGAACATATCCACCGCCCTTACCCTCCGGACTTCATATCCATTTTCCCGCAGATACTTCACATCCCTTGCCAGCGTGGCCGGGTCGCAGCTCACATACACCACCTTTTCAGGCTCCATCTTCACAATGGTCTCCAGCAGGGTCTCATCACAGCCTTTCCGCGGCGGATCCACCACGATCACATCCGCCCGGGCCCGCTTCCCGTGTTTCTTCTCATAATCGGCATAATACTCCGGTAGCACTTCCTCCGCCTTGCCCACATAGAACCTGGCATTGGTGATCCCGTTGATCCTGGCGTTGTTCCTTGCGTCCTCCACTGCCTGCGGCACGATCTCCACCCCGTACACCTGCCCCGCCTTCCTGGCAAGGAAGAGGGAAATGGTTCCGATCCCACAGTACAGATCCCAGACCACCGTGTCTTCTCCTTTTTTCAGCCCTGCGTACTCCAGCGCTGTTCCATAGAGTTTCTCCGTCTGCACCGGATTCACCTGGTAGAAGGAAAGGGGAGAGATCTGATATTTCACGTCTCCGATCTCATCGGTGATATAGCCTTTCCCCCACAGCACCCGCAGCTTTTTCCCCATGATCACATTGGTCTTCTCCTGATTAACGTTCAAGGTGATACTGGTCATCTTTGGGATAGCCGCCAGCCGCGTGGCAAGCGCTTCCTCCTCTGGAAGCGACGTCCCGTTGACCACCAGGCAGACCATGATCTCTCCCGTCCGGAAGCCGTACCGAATCAGCACATGGCGCACCAGCCCCTGGTGCGCTTTCTCGTCATAGGGAGAGACATGGAACTCCTCCATATATCCCAGCACGCACGCCAGGATCTCCCGGTTCACCGGAACCCCCAGCACACAATCCTCCACCGGGATGATACTGTGGGTTCGCCCCGCGTAGAACCCGGCGGTCAGCTTCCCCTCCCGGTCCCGGCCGATGGGAAACTGAGCCTTGTTGCGGTAGCGGAAGGGCTCCTCCATCCCCAGGATGGGTTCCATTACTTCCTCAAGAAGCTCCTCCGGCACCTCTCCCAGCCGCGTCAGAGCGCCCCGGACCTTCTCCTCCTTGAACCTCAGCTGCCAGTCATATTTCATCTCCTGGATCTGGCAACCCCCGCATTTTCGGGCGTTGGCGCATCCAGGATGCTTTTCGCGCCCTTCGGAGGGTGTAAGAATATCCAGAAGCTTTGCATATCCATAATTTTTCTTCGCCTTCATCACCTTGGCCTGGATCACGTCCCCGATGATCGCATCCTTGACAAAAAGCGTGTATCCATCCACCTTTCCGATACCTTCGCCGCCCACGCCGATGTCCGTGATCTCAAGTTTCACAATATCATTTTTCTGCATAAATATACTCCATTTGTCATTTTGGTACAGGGTAAAATTCAATTTAGGACGTAGCCTTTTTGCATTTTGCTACGTCCTAAATTAAAGTTTTAAATACTGGTTTTCCGCAGGTTTGTTTCAAAAAGCCGGTTATATCCCAGCCAGTCGCTACTGTTTTTTTCTTTGAAGATCTCGATCAGTGTCTGCATCTTGGCGTCCGCGCAATCCGCGAAGTTCAGGGCGAAGGCTTCTGCCAGCGCCGGCTTCTTGGGCGACCCATACTCCAGCTCCCCGTGGTGGGCCAGGATGCAGTGCTTCAGCTCACTGGCCAGCTTGGGCGGGAATTCCGGGATGGTCCGGATGGCGTCGTCGATCATCTCCACGCCCATCACGATGTGCCCCAGAAGCTGCCCGTCGTCGGTGTAATCATTTTCCGGAAACGGCGACAGTTCCTTTATCTTGCCGATATCATGGCACATGGCCGCCGTATACAGAAGATCTTTATTTAAAATGGGATAAGCTCCCGCCATGTATTCGCAGAATTTCACCACGCTCAGCGTGTGTTCCAGAAGTCCGCCGGAGAAACTGTGGTGTACCGTCTTGGCGGCGGAATGGGCCTTAAATTTCTTCACAAAAGCCGGGTCTTCAAAATAATAGCGGATCACGCCCCTGAGATGGGGGTTCTTCACCTGGTTCCCGTAAGCCAGAAGCTCCTGATACATCTGGTCTTCATTCTTATCCGTGGTGGGCATATAATCTGCCGGGACATACTCCCCTTCCTGCGCCCGGCGGATCTGCCGGATATTCAGCTGCAGATTATTATTGTAGCTGGTAACTTCCCCGTAGACTTCGATGAAATCCATCTCATCATAATCAGCGATCCCGCTGGAATTGGGATCCCAGACTTTCCCGTCCAGGGTTCCTGTCTTGTCCTGCAGGATCAGATTGTCATAAGGTTTTCCGTTTCTTGTCTCCGCGGAACGCTTTCCTTTACACAGGTATACGTTGCGGATGGTTTCTCCCTCTACCAGGGTGTTGATATATCTCATGCTGTTGCCTCTTTCTGTCTTTCTTTTTTACTCTTTCGCCCCTACTGTGACGTTAAAATTGATCTCTACATATTCACCGCCGGTTCCCTGTCTCTGGCAGGTCACCCGGAGACTTCCTCCCGCCTGTTTCTTCATCAGGGCGCTGTGGTACGCCTGGAAATCCGCCACCCCGGAACCATCGATCTGAGTGATCACATCTCCGCTCTGGATCCCGGCTTCCATGCCAGGCGAGTCCGCCTCCACTTCGTCCACATACACACCGGCAGGGATCCCCTGTTCTGTAAGCTCCTCGGTCACATCAGACCCCAGGATCCCCAGATAAGGCACTCCCTGGTCATTGGAGAGAAACTCGATCACATCCTTGATGTCCGAGATGCCATATGCCTCTACAAGGCCTGCTTCTCCCCGGCCTTCCGTGGGCTCGCCGATGACGCCGATCACTTCGCCGCTGGTATTCACAAGCACGCCGCTTCTGCCGGCGTCCCCTTCCACATCGGTTGCGATCAGCGGATAATGGCCGTCCGCGTGATCCGCATAGCTCTCACTGGCTTCTACCAGCCCATACAGCGCGATCTGAGCATTTCCATAGGGCTGCCCCAGCAGGATCACTGCTTCCCCGTCCTCCACGGCATAGGAACTTCCAAGGACCGCCACCCGGATCGCCCCCCAGGTTTCCTCCGTGACAGACTGTCTGGACACTGCATAGACGCACAAGCCCAGATTCCGGTCCTGCCTTTTCTTCACTGCCTCGTAGTTTCGGCCGTCGGCGAAGATCACCTGAAGCTTCTCTTCCTCCTGTCCGTCAAGGATCTGACCCAGGATCAGAAGCTCCCGCCCATTGTCTGCCACCACCACGCCGCTGGTCTGCAGCTTCGCCTCACTGGCCTCTTCCCGGCCGGAGACCGCCGCGATGGAGACAACACTTTTGCCCGCCTGCTCGGAAATGGATTTCAGAGAGTTGAGCATCTGCCGGTAGCTGTCTTCTTCCGGATCCTGCCCCCTGGTCTCTTCCTCCGGAAGCGTCTCCTCATCCCGGGGAATCTCCACTTCCTCCTTGGCACCGCCAAACCGGCTCTCGATCCAGGGCCCGAAGGCGCAAAAAGTCACACAGGCAACAAGCCCAAAGACCAGGCCAAGGCCTGCCATCCTCCTGACATCCCGCTTAAACTTGCGGCTGCCGGTCTCGTCCTTGATCACTTCCTGCATAAAAGCGTAATCCTTTTCTTCCTCCGGTTCCTGCCCGCCCGGATCTCTGCGCTCTTCCATGGGCATTCTCTCCTTTACAACCCTTTTTATAGTATACCTGATAGCCTGCAAATGTTCAACCCTGCTTTCCCCGCCTGCTTCCGGCCTCTCCGGGATAATTTCCTTTACAGTGTCCCGGCGTCCGATTATAATGGGAATGTGGAAGGTGGATATAACAATGAACGAAAAAACTTTATATAAATTAGAATACGACAAGATCATCGATCTTCTTACAGAGAAGGCCTCCTCTTTTGGCGGCAGATCCCGCTGCCGGCGGCTTAAGCCTATGACTTCCATCGAGAAGATAGAGGCTGCCCAGCAGGAGACCGAAGCTGCGTTCCAGCGGATCGTGAAGAAGGGCCGGCCCTCCTTTGGCGGCTGCGCCCCGGTAAATGAATCCCTTAAGCGGCTGGAGATCGGCGGGACCCTGGGAAGCGGCGAGCTCCTTCGCATCTGCCGGCTCCTGGAGAACGCCGGGCAGGTGAAGGCTTACGGACGGCGGGAAAATGGAGACGAATCCACCGACTGTCTGGACGGTTACTTTGACCAGCTGACCCCCATCCTCCCTCTGACCTCCGAGATCCGCAGGTGTATCCTGGAGGAGGATGAGATCAGCGACGACGCAAGCCCTGCGCTTCGTCAGATCCGCCGGCAGATCGGCCAGATCAACGACAAAGTGCACGCCACCCTCTCCGGCATGGTAAACGGATCTCTTCGCACTTATCTGCAGGACCCCATCATCACCATGCGGGGAGACCGCTACTGTATCCCGGTGAAATCCGAGCACCGCAGCCAGGTTCCGGGCATGATCCACGATCAGTCCTCCACCGGCTCCACGCTGTTTATCGAGCCCATGGCTGTGGTGAAGCTGAATAACGACTTAAAGGAACTCTACGGAAAGGAGCAGGAAGAGATCCAGGTGATCCTTGCCCGTCTGAGCGCTGACGCGGCAGAGCATACCGATACCATCCATACGGATCACACCCTGCTGACAGAGCTGGATTTCATTTTCGCCAAAGGGGCCCTGGCCCTGGAAATGAACGCCACCGCTCCCATATTCAACACAGAAGGGCGCATCCACATCCGGGAGGGCCGTCATCCTCTCCTGGACAAGAAGAAGGTAGTCCCCATTACCATCTCTCTGGGAGACACCTTCGATCTTCTGATCGTCACCGGCCCCAATACCGGCGGAAAAACGGTGTCCCTTAAGACGGTGGGCCTTTTTACCCTGATGGGTCAGGCCGGGCTTCACATCCCCGCCCTGGACCGCAGCGAGCTGGCGGTGTTCCACAGCGTGTTTGCAGACATCGGAGATGAGCAGAGTATTGAACAGAGCCTGAGTACTTTTTCTTCTCATATGACCAACATCGTCTCCTTCCTCCGGCACGTGGATGAACATTCTCTGGTACTCTTTGACGAGCTGGGCGCCGGGACTGATCCTACGGAGGGGGCGGCTCTGGCCATCGCAATCCTGGACGGCCTTCACCGGCGGGGGATCCGGGCCATGGCCACCACCCACTACAGCGAGCTGAAGGTGTACGCTCTGTCCACTCCGGGAGTGGAGAACGCAAGCTGCGAGTTCGATGTAGAGAGCCTGCGCCCCACTTATCATCTGCTGATCGGCATCCCCGGCAAGAGCAATGCCTTCGCCATCGCCGGGAAGCTGGGGCTTCCCCAGGAAGTCATTGAGGAGGCCAGGAAGCACTTAAGCGAACAGGACGAATCCTTCGAAGACCTTCTCACTGACTTGGAAGTAAGCCGGCGCACTATCGAGAAAGAGCAGGACGAGATCGCCGCCTACCGGCGGGAACTGGAGCGCCTGAAGGAAGAGACCCAGAAAAGACAGGAGAAACTGGAAGAACAGCGGGAGCGGATCCTGCGGGAAGCCAACGAGAAAGCCCACGCCATCCTTCTGGAGGCCAAGGAGACCGCAGACGAGACCATGCGCAACTTCCACAAATTCGGCAAGGAAAATATCTCTGCCGCCGACATGGAACGGGAGCGGGAGAAGCTGCGCAAGAAGATGGAAGCCGCCCGCTCTGGCATGACGGAGCATAAAGAGACCCCACATAAGATCCATAAGCCAGAGGATTTCAAGCTGGGTGAATCGGTGAAAGTACTGAGTATGAACCTGACCGGGACTGTTGTCTCCCTGCCCGACGCCAAGGGGCGCGTCACCGTGCAGATGGGGATCCTGCGTTCCCAGCTTCCCATCTCTGACCTGGAGATCCTGGAGGAGAAGCCGGTCTATCTCAAGAAGACCGCCCGCCAGACCACCAAGGGCAAGATGAAGATGGGCAAATCCATGTCCGTAAGCCCGGAGATCAACCTTCTGGGCAAGACGGTGGACGAAGCAGTGGCGGAACTGGACAAATATCTGGACGACGCGGCGCTCGCCCACCTCTCCTCGGTGCGCATTGTCCACGGCAAAGGCACCGGCGCCCTGCGCCAGGGCGTCCACGACTACCTGCGCCGCCAGAAGAAACGGGTGAAATCATTCCGGCTTGGCGCCTTTGGAGAAGGCGACGCCGGCGTCACTATCGCAGAACTCAGATAGGAGGATTATAATGGCAACAAAACAGAAAATACTGATCGTAGACGACGATGAGAATATCGCGGAACTGATCTCCCTCTACCTTACCAAAGAATGCTTCGACACCATGATGGTCCATGACGGGGAGAAGGCGCTGGTGGCTTTCGAGAGCTACCGCCCCAACCTGATCCTCCTGGACCTTATGCTGCCTGGCATCGACGGCTACCAGGTGTGCCGGGAGATCCGCACCCGCTCCAGCGTGCCCATCATCATGCTGTCCGCTAAGGGAGAAGTCTTTGACAAAGTCCTGGGGCTGGAGCTGGGCGCCGACGACTATATCATGAAGCCCTTCGACTCCAAAGAACTGGTGGCCCGGGTCAAGGCGGTGCTGCGCCGCTACCAGGCCATTCCCAAACCGGAGACCCCGGCCGAGGACCGGGGCAAATGCGTGGAGTATCCAGGGATCGTGATCAACCTGACCAACTACTCTGTCATGGTGGACGGCCAGAACATTGACATGCCCCCCAAGGAACTGGAGCTTCTTTATTTCCTTGCTTCCTCTCCCAACCAGGTCTTCACCCGGGAGCAGCTCCTGGATCAGATCTGGGGTTATGAGTACATCGGCGACACTCGAACCGTTGACGTCCACATCAAACGGCTCCGGGAGAAGATCAAGGACCACAGCGAGTGGAGCTTAAGCACCGTGTGGGGCATCGGTTATAAATTTGAAGTAAAATAACGCAGGGGGATTCCCCTGCCTGGAAGGATCTCTATGAGAAGTACACTGCATTTAAAATTTATCATTGTTTATATCATCTTCGCTTTCCTTAGCGTATTTACGGTGGCCACCCTGACGGATACCCTGACTTCAGGGCCTCTGGTGAGCGTTACCGCCTCCAATACCTATCAGGAGGCCAATATGATGGCAACCGATTATCTGCCGGACTACTTCTCAGAGGAAGTATCCTTAAATGAAGTGCGGCTCCAGCTCTCCGGCATGGAGACCCATCTGGACGCCGCCCTCTGGTTCGTGGACCGGGAAGGACGGCTTCTTGCCTCCGCCCAGTCAGAAGGACTTCCGCCGGCCCCCTCCCAGATCCAGGATTTCAACCCGGCAGAAGCCGGGAATTCCCAGTATCTCACCGGGGACTACCACGGCTACTTCCAGGAGGATGTGATCACCGTGATCGCCCCGGTGATCCACGGTTATTCTCCTGCCGGCTATCTTCTGGTCCACAAGAGCCTGGATTATGTAAACGAAGTCCAGGGGATCCTGATGCGGGCAGCCCTTATCACCCTCCTGGTGATCTATTTCCTGTCCTTTATCATCCTTCTGGCCCTGGAGTTCTTTGTCTACCGGCCTCTTCGCAAGATCACGGAGGCTGCCACCCAGTATGCCTCCGGCAATCTGGACTATGAGATCCCGGTCCGCACCGAGGATGAGATGGGCTATCTCTCCGCATCCCTGAACTACATGTCCTCTCAACTCCGGGATATGGAAGATTACCAGAAGAAATTCGTGGCCAACGTCTCCCACGATTTCCGCTCCCCTCTCACCTCCATCAAAGGGTATGTGGAGGCCATGGCGGACGGGACCATCCCTCCGGAAATGCAGAAGAAATACCTGGGTATCATCCTCTTCGAGACTGAGCGCCTGACGGATCTGACCCAGGATCTTCTCACCCTCAACGAGTTTGATTCCAAGAACCTTCTGCTTAACAAGGAAAATTTCGACATTCACGAGATGATCAAGAACGTGGCCGCTTCTTTTGAAGGAACCTGCACCCAGAAGAAGATCTCCATCGAGCTTCTGTTTGCTTCCAAACAGATGGAAGTCTTCGCGGACAAACGCAAGATCCAGCAGGTCCTCTATAACCTTCTGGACAACGCCATCAAGTTCAGCGACCTGGAATCCACCATCACTATCGAGACTACTGAGCGGGGGGAGAAGGTTTCCATCTCCGTCAAAGACTACGGTATTGGAATCCCCCGCAGCGCTCTTGGCAAGATCTGGGAACGGTTCTATAAGACAGACCTGTCCCGGGGCAAAGACAAAAAAGGAACGGGCCTGGGGCTTGCCATTGTCAAGGAAGCCATCCAGGCCCACGGAGAAAATATCAGCGTAGTCAGCACCGAGGGCGTGGGCACAGAATTTATCTTCACCCTCCCCCGGGCACAGACTACAGTTTAAATGTCTTCATTTCTTCCAGGAAGTTCCGGATAAATCCAACCGACAGATCCAGGGCTTCCTGTCCCAGTTCGGCGCTGGAATCTTTGGGATCCAGCGGACCGAACCAGCCGCTTGGCGCGATCTCTTTGGTATCTCTTGCCAGCTTCACCGTTCCTCCCTGGAACTTCACCGCCTGGATATAGGCTGCCACCGTATTGGCAGAAGGACTTCCCGGATTCATAGGCTGTGACAGCTCCAGGTGTACCGCCTCCGGGTCTACCGCCATCATGGCTGAAGTCTCCAGCACATCCCCGTGTCCGCCTTTGAACTTCTCATCCAGTTCCGCCACCAGGCTCCACCAGTCGATCTGGGCGCAGACCCCGCCTTTGTGATAGACTTCCAGCGCCACCCGGTCGATGGACGGGGTGTTCCCGCCATGGCCGTTAAGGATCAGGAACCGGCGAAGCCCCTGTCCCATCAGGGATTCTGTAATGCCGTGCAGCACCAGATACAATCCCTCATATCCGATATTGATGCTTCCCGCGAAGCTTAAGTGATACGGGCAGACACCGTAAGGCACCGCCGGCGCCACGATCACATTCTCCATGTCCGCAATGTGGTCCCCCAGATAGGAGGGCACCATGAAATCCGTGCCCAGCGCTCCCTGAGTCCCGTGCTGCTCGGTGCTCCCCACCGGGATCACCAGGATCGGGTCCTTCGCAAATGCTTCTTTTGCCTGCGCAGTAGTCATTTTACTAAGATACATTCTTTCTCCCTCCTGCTATGCTTTGTTCTTCTCAAAGATACCAAAATGCCGCTGGATGGTCTCCTGTGGCGGCGCCTGAGTCAGACTGCTGACGATCAGCATGGTCAGGCTTCCCAGGATGGTTGCCGGGAACAATGCATGGAATCCATGCAGCGCTCCGCCCAGAGCCGGAACCCATGTAAAGGCCAGTACCGTCGCTACTCCTACCAGCGCAGAGGCGATCGCACCTGCTGCGGTAGCCCGCTTCCAGTACATTCCAAAAAGGATGGGGACTACGAAGACTGCCATGCCGGAGAAGGCAAACAGGTTGATCTCAAAGATGCTTCCCGGCTGGAACACACCAAAGAGGATCACGATCACACCGATGATCACAGTAACAACCTTGGACATCTTCATAACCGTCTCGTCCGTTGCTTTCTTATTGATGATCTTCTGGTAGATATCCCGGGTCACCGCTCCTGTGGTGGTTACCAGGATCCCGTCGATGGTGGACATACCTGCCGCCACGATACCGGAGATAAAGATCGCCGCCAGGAAGGGATTCAGGCCCTGCTGCAGGATCATCGGCACGATCTGGTCCGGATTCTCAATGTTCTGTACAAAAGAGATCCCGTTGACGCCGGCCCACTCGATCAGGGTGGCAGATACAAACATGCCTGCGGTTCCAAGGAAGATGGCCTTGAACATGGTCTTGTGGTCTTTCATGGCGAAAAACTTGGTGAACAGATGAGGCTGTCCGATGGTGAAGAAGGACCACAGCAGGATATTGGAAACATAGAAGCCCCATGGCATATAACCGTTCGCCCCCGGGAAGGACAGATACGCTTCGTTCATGCTCTGAAGGGTGCTGTTGATATTCTCAAAGCCGCCGCCCATCACAATGGATACGATGAAGGTGATCACTGCGGTTCCGATCATCAGGGATCCCTGGATCACGTCCGTCATCATGGCGCCCTGCATACCGCCGGACATACAGTAAATAACAACAATGGCTCCCATACCGGCAACGCCCACCCAGTTGGGAAGTCCGGTAAATACATTGACGATCACGCCTGCGCCTATGATCTGGGCTCCCATCATAGGAACCAGGAAGAACAGCATCATCACACCCAGGACGCCGCTCATTGCCTTGGTGTGGTACCGGTCCGTAAGATAATCCGCCATAGTCAGGAATCCGTGGGTATGCCCCAGGGTGATCAGTTTCCGTCCCACCAGGACTGCCGGCAGGATCATACAAAAAACCGCTCCCGGAACCGAGATGGCCATACCGGCATATCCCACGCCATAGATGGTTCCCGGAGTCCCCAGGAAGGTTCCCATGGAAAACTGGGTAGAAAAGTACGCGATACCGCTGACTACCATTCCTGCTTTTCCGCTTAAGACAAAGAAATCCCCCAGATTCTTTGTCTTTCTTCCTGCGTACCATCCGATAAAGGCCATGATACCCAGATAGATCAAAAGGACGATGTAAAACGCCATCGCCGACTCACGTGTTGCTGCCTGCATTACGCATCCCCTCCTTCCTGATTCTCCTCATCGTAGATGTGATACTCCTTGCGTTTCATACACATCCGGTAATAGATTACGATCAGTACAAACGTCACCGCCGTGTGTATGAACCATCCAAACAGGAAAAGCGGAATCCCGCCCGCTGCCGGGATATAGGTCTCACTGTAGAAAAACGGGAACGGAATAATGATCAGCGCCAGCATGATCAGGAAAATGATCAGCCAGGTCCGTTCGAAGTGTTCTTCAAATAATTTCTTCATCTTCTCTCCTCCTTTATTATCGACAAAAAGTAAAGTGTTTACTTTATTTTTATCAATTATAACCGCCAGAATTCAAAAAGTAAAGTATTTACTTGCATTTTGCACAATATTTCTTTATATTTATCCTATAGAATGTTGAATTTTCCTGATTTACATTTATTTCAGACATAAGGAGAGACATACATGGACATCTTGCAGAAAATCCGGGAGATCTATCCCTCCCTGACACGAAAACAGAAAAGCATCGCTGATTATCTTCTGGAAAACCCGGAAGATATCTGCTATATTACCCTGGCCCAGCTAAGCCGGCAGACCTGCGCCTCGGAGCTTACTCTGCTGCGCTTCTGCGCCAAGCTTGGCTGCTCTGGCTTCCTGGAACTGAAGCAGGAATTCCGCGAGCACACCCAGCAGATGATCCGCCTTTTGTCAGCTCCCGCCTTCTTTGTGCCGGAAAACGCTTCTGACTCTTCTGCGAAAACAGAGCTTCTCTATGAACTCTGCCGCCAGGAGGCCGGCGCGGCTGCCGATTTTGCCGCCAGTTTCCAGCCGGAATCCATCATCGCCGCTGCCCAGGAGATCAGGAAAAGCAGGCGGATCTTCATCTTTGCCCACGACATTTCCAAGGTTCCGGGAGAATTTCTCAAATCCCGGCTTCTTCTTCTGTCCTTCCAGGTGACGATGATCGATCTGGCGGACCTGGAAAAGACTCAGGAATACCTCCAGCATCTTCAGGAAGGAGATCTTGTGGTCTTCTTCTCCTTCCCAAAATACTACTATCCCATGGGCAGCATCGCGAAAAAAGCGGCCGATGCCGGCGTGCCGATCCTTACTATCACGGACAGCACTGCCTCACCAGCCGCTTCCTACAGCACTCATCTGCTGCTTTGTCAGACTTCTACCAAAATGTTCTATAACTCCATGACCCTTCCCATGGTGACCCTGAATCTTCTGGCCTCCTGTCTGGTCATCGATACTGTGCCCGCTTCCCAGCGGACCGATTTTAAAAAATCTCTTTCTTCCTGATCAGTGGCCGGGCTTCTCGTAAGTCCCCCACTGCTTCAGTTCTCCCTCTTCCATCATCACCGCGCCTCTTGCGATCACCCCTCTTAATTCCATCTGGGGTGTAAGAAGGAGGAGATCTGCGTCCTGTCCTTCCCTGACATATCCTTTCACACCGCCAAGGCCCAGGGCCTCCGCCACATGGGACGTCACATAGGGAAGGGCTTCCTCCAGCCCAAATCCCAATTCTCTCACCATAGCCGTCAGTTCTTTCAGAAGACTGTCTACACCAGAAACACCAATCTCCAGAAGAGTTCCATCCTCCGCATACTCAGACCAGCTCCCGTGGCCATCAGAGCTGACCGTGAGATGGGCTGTAGAAAGCCCTCTCTCCAGAGCCTCGCGGATGCACTCGCCCGGCGACGGATGGCCTTTCATCCCACAGGTAAGATCCACATAACCTCCCATTTCCAGGAATTTCCAGCCCGCTTCCAGAAGCGCCGGATTCCGGTTCACATGAGTAGGACGGAAAATGGGCACCGGCACCTGGCTCTCCCGGAGTGCTTCAAACACCGGATCCAGGCAGGCCGGGTCATCTCCCATATGGAGCACCAGCATCCCCGGTTTCCCGCTGAGCATTCCCGCCACCCGGACCTTACTGGCCAACTGGATCAACTCCCGTGTAGTCACATGAGGCGCCCGGTGATCAGAGATGGCAAGCTTCAGTCCCAGCACTTCCCGAATAAACACCATATCCCGGTCCGGTTCCCCGGTGATGGTCGGCCCCGGATTCCCATAGGCTCCAGTGAGCATGTACGCCGTCACGCCTTCTTCCTGAAGCGCCGCCGTCTTAGCGTAGAGATTCTCCACACTTCTTGTCATGCCATCCGTTCCCAGAAGTCCCAGAACGGTAGTCACACCGCCCCGGATCAGTTCTGAGAGTTCTACTTCCGGCGTCCGGGTATGAAAGCTTCCCTCTCCGCCGCCTCCGGTAACATGGACATGCTGGTCCATAAGCCCTGGAGTCAGGCAAAGCCCGTCTGCCTCCAGGACTTTACATGGTCCGGGAAGGCTCTCGATCCGGTCCTCGATCACTTCGATGCGCTCTCCACATATCAGAATATCCTTCTTTCCCATATGCTCCGGTGCATATACATCTGCGTTTTTTACTAAAAGCATTTTCTTTACTCCTATCTCCCCTTGATCGGGTCATTTATGACACCATAATGAAGGAAATCCTTTCTTTTGTCAAGAGCTCCCCCTTTGGGGGAAAGGAAAGAGGGTATCTCCAAAGTCAGGAAGTACCCTGGAGCATACCCTCTTTCTATCACTCTGAAACTTTTTTCTTAGCTCTCAACCAGTTCCGGCGCTTCTTCAGCTACATTTTCCGGAGAAGCTTCCTCTGTCTCTGCCAACTCAGAGCCCTCATTCAGATCCTCATATCCATTTCCAAGATCCAGGAACGGTTCTTCATGGCTCTCCACTTCTTCGCTCTCCAGACGGATATCCTGGTACTTCTTCATACCGGTTCCCGCCGGGATATGCTTACCAATGATGACGTTCTCCTTCAGTCCTACCAGCGGATCGATCTTGCCCTTGATGGCCGCCTCGGTCAGCACCTTGGTAGTCTCCTGGAAGGAAGCCGCGGACAGGAAGGAATTGGTGGCAAGGGAAGCCTTGGTGATACCCAGCATGATCTGCTCTCCGGTAGCCGGCTCTTTGCCTTCCTCCATGAGCTGTTTGTTCACATCCTCGAACTCCAGGATATCCACGTTGGTACCCGGAAGGAACTCAGAGTCTCCCGCCTCTTCCACGCGGACTTTCTTCAGCATCTGACGTACAATTACCTCGATGTGCTTGTCGTTGATATCAACACCCTGGAGACGGTATACACGCTGTACTTCCTGCAGCATGTAATCCTGTACGGCTCTAAGACCCTTGATCTTCAGGATATCATGGGGGTTGACGCTACCTTCGGTCAGCTCGTCGCCGGCCTCCAGCTGTGCCCCGTCGGCCACCTTGATCCGGGAGCCGTAGGGGATCAGGTATGCCTTGGATTCCCCGGTCTCCTCGTTGGTGACGATCACTTCCCGCTTCTTCTTTGTATCGTTGATGGTAGCGGTTCCGGCGAATTCTGTGATGATCGCCAGACCCTTGGGCTTACGCGCCTCGAAAAGCTCCTCCACACGGGGAAGACCCTGTGTGATATCGTCTCCCGCCACACCACCGGTGTGGAAGGTACGCATGGTCAGCTGAGTACCAGGCTCTCCGATGGACTGCGCGGCGATGATACCTACTGCCTCGCCCACCTGTACCGGCTCGCCGGTTGCCATGTTGGCGCCGTAGCACTTGGCGCAGATACCACTGTGAGAGCGGCAGGTCAGGATGGTCCGGATCTTGATCCGCTTCAGCGGCTCGCCGTTCTCATCCACACCCTTCTTGATGATCAGTTCCGCACGCCTTGGCGTTACCATATGGTTGGCCTTCACCAGTACATTGCCGTCTTTATCCTTGATATCCTCACACAGATACCGGCCGGTGATACGCTCCTGCAGGCTCTCGATCTCCTCGTTGCCGTCCAGGAACGCCTTCACGTACATACCCGGGATCTCGTCACCCTTCTTCACGCAGTCGCGCTCATGGATGATCAGCTCCTGGGATACGTCTACCAGACGTCTGGTCAGGTAACCAGAGTCGGCGGTACGAAGGGCTGTATCGGAAAGTCCTTTTCTGGCTCCGTGGGCGGACATGAAATACTCCAGTACGTCCAGACCCTCACGGAAGTTGGACTTAATAGGCAGCTCGATGGTCCGTCCGGTGGTATCCGCCATCAGTCCACGCATACCCGCCAGCTGCTTGATCTGCTTATCAGAACCACGGGCTCCGGAGTCCGCCATCATATAGATATTGTTATATTTGTCCAGACCAGTCAGCAGCGCCTCAGTCAGGGCGTCGTCGGTTGCTTTCCAGGTCTCTACTACTTCTTTGTAACGCTCTTCCTCAGTGATCAGACCACGCTTGTAGTTCTTGGTGATCCGGTCTACTGTATCCTGAGCCTTCTGGATCATTTCCGGCTTCTGGGGCGGCACGGTCATATCAGAAATAGATACGGTCATCGCCGCTCTTGTGGAATATTTGTAACCGATGGATTTCACCGCGTCCAGCACTTCCGCTGTAGCTGTGGATCCATGGGTATTGATGACCTTCTCCAGGATCTGCTTCAGCTGCTTCTTGCCTACGTGGAAATCAATCTCCAGCTTCAGCTCATTTCCCTCTACCTCACGGTCTACAAATCCCAGGTCCTGAGGAATGATCTCATTGAAGAGGAATCTTCCCAGGGTAGACTCGATGATCGCGGATTTCTCTGTTCCGTCCGCCATCTTCCTGGTCACCCGGACTTTGATCTTGGAGTGCAGGGTAAGCGCCCCGTTCTCATAAGCCAGGATGGCTTCGTTCACATTGCGGAAGAACTTGCCTTCTCCAAGGGCGCCCGGGCGCTCCTGGGTCAGGTAATAGATTCCCAGTACCATATCCTGAGAAGGAACCGCTACCGGTCCTCCGTCAGAAGGCTTCAGAAGGTTGTTGGGTGACAGAAGAAGGAACCGGCACTCTGCCTGGGCCTCTACAGAAAGGGGCAGATGCACCGCCATCTGATCTCCGTCGAAGTCCGCATTGTAAGCGGTACATACCAGGGGATGCAGCTTGATGGCTTTTCCTTCTACCAGGATCGGCTCAAAGGCCTGAATTCCCAGTCTGTGCAGCGTAGGGGCACGGTTGAGCATAACCGGGTGCTCCTTGATCACTTCTTCCAGAACATCCCACACTTCCGGCTGGAGACGTTCTACCATCTTCTTGGCGTTCTTGATATTGTGAGCGGTCCCGTTCTGCACCAGCTCCTTCATAACGAAAGGCTTGAACAGCTCGATGGCCATCTCTTTGGGCAGACCGCACTGATAGATCTTCAGCTCCGGTCCTACTACGATAACGGAACGTCCGGAATAGTCCACACGTTTTCCCAGAAGGTTCTGACGGAACCGTCCGGATTTTCCTTTCAGCATATCGGAAAGAGACTTAAGGGCACGGTTTCCGGGGCCTGTTACCGGACGGCCTCTGCGGCCGTTGTCGATCAGAGCGTCCACCGCTTCCTGCAGCATTCTCTTTTCATTTCTTACGATAATGTCCGGCGCGCCCAGCTCCAGCAGACGTTTCAGACGGTTATTCCGGTTGATGATCCGGCGGTACAGATCGTTTAAGTCGCTGGTGGCGAAACGTCCGCCGTCCAGCTGTACCATAGGACGCAGATCCGGCGGGATCACCGGGATATTGGTCAGGATCATCCACTCCGGTTTGTTGCCGGACTCCCGGAAGGCCTCTACCACTTCCAGACGCTTCACGATACGGGCCCGTTTCTGTCCGGTAGATCCTTTCAGGCCTTCCTGCAGCTCTTCATACTCTTTATCCAGGTCGATAGCCTGCAGAAGCTCCTGAATGGCCTCCGCGCCCATGCCTACGCGGAAAGAGCTTCCCCAGCTCTCTCTTGCCTCCTGGTATTCCTGCTCGGAGAGCACCTGCTTATACTGCAGGTCTGTCTCCCCTTTGTCCAGCACGATATAAGAGGCGAAATACAGCACCTTCTCCAGTGTTCTGGGAGACAGGTCCAGGATCAGTCCCATCCGGCTGGGGATCCCCTTGAAATACCAGATGTGTGATACCGGAGCCGCCAGGGCGATATGACCCATCCGCTCCCGGCGAACGCTGGACTTGGTCACTTCCACGCCGCAGCGGTCGCACACAACGCCTTTATAACGGATCTTTTTATATTTTCCACAATGACACTCCCAGTCCTTGCTGGGTCCGAAGATACGCTCACAGAACAGACCGTCCTTCTCCGGCTTCAAGGTCCTGTAGTTGATGGTCTCCGGCTTGGTAACCTCGCCTCTGGACCACTCCAGGATCTTCTCAGGTGATGCCAAACCGATCTTGATCGCGTCAAAGGTCATTGGCTGATATGTTTGTTCCCTGTTATTTTCTGGCATACTGGCACCCCTTCCTATTCATTGTCTGAATCATTATACGCGAAGTCATCAGTTTCCTCAAATTCGATCTCAAAGTCTTCCTCATCAGGCTCTTCTTCCACGTCTACCAGCTGTTCATCCTGGAATTCCTGCTCGGTATAACCGTGCTCGCCCAGGTTGTCCTCTCTGCCGTATTTCCGGTCGCCCTCGATCAGGGAACGGAAATCGGTCTCGCCCATGTCCACGGTCTCCATGATCTCCACTTCTGTGTTGTCGTCACGCAGCACGCGCACATCCAGGCCAAGGGACTGCAGCTCTTTCAGGAGCACCTTGAAGGACTCCGGGATACCCGGTTCCGGGATGTTCTCGCCCTTGATGATGGCTTCGTAAGTCTTCACACGTCCTACCACATCGTCGGATTTCACAGTCAGGATCTCCTGCAGAGTGTAGGAAGCGCCGTAGGCCTCCAGGGCCCATACTTCCATCTCTCCAAAACGCTGACCGCCGAACTGGGCTTTTCCTCCCAGCGGCTGCTGGGTAACCAGTGAGTACGGTCCCGTGGAACGGGCATGGATCTTATCGTCTACCAGGTGATGGAGCTTCAGGTAATGCATGTGTCCAATGGTAACCGGGCTGTCGAAGAACTCTCCGGTACGTCCGTCTCTTAAGCGCACTTTTCCGTCTCTGGAGATGGGAACTCCCTTCCACAGCTTCCTGTGGTCGCGGTTGTCATAGAGATACTGCAGCACTTCCGGAAGCAGCTCTTCCTTATGCTTCGCCTCAAACTCTTCCCAGCTTAAGTTTACATAATCGTTGGCCAGATCCAGGGTGTCCATGATGTCATTCTCATCCGCCCCGTCAAAGACCGGTGTGGAGATATTGAATCCCAAAGCCTTCGCCGCCAGGGACAGATGGATCTCCAGCACCTGCCCGATGTTCATACGGGAAGGTACGCCCAGCGGGTTCAGCACGATGTCCAGCGGTCGTCCGTTAGGCAGGAACGGCATATCCTCCACCGGCAGCACCCGGGATACTACACCCTTGTTTCCGTGACGTCCGGCCATCTTGTCACCCACAGAGATCTTTCTCTTCTGTGCGATGTAGATGCGCACGGATTCATTGACGCCCGGAGACAGCTCGTCGCCGTTCTCTCTTGTAAATACTTTGGCGTCTACCACGATACCATATTCTCCATGAGGCACCTTGAGGGAGGTGTCTCTTACTTCTCTTGCCTTCTCGCCGAAGATGGCCCGAAGGAGCCGCTCTTCCGCGGTCAGCTCGGTCTCGCCCTTAGGCGTTACCTTACCTACCAGGATATCTCCTGCGCGCACCTCTGCGCCGATGCGGATGATTCCTCTCTCATCCAGGTTCTTGAGGGCGTCGTCGCCCACACCCGGGATATCACGGGTGATCTCTTCCGGTCCCAGCTTGGTGTCACGGGCTTCCGCCTCGTACTCCTCGATGTGGACAGATGTATAGACATCGTCCTGCACCAGTCTCTCGCTTAACAGAACCGCGTCCTCGTAGTTATAACCTTCCCAGGTCATAAAGCCGATCAGCGGGTTCTTTCCAAGAGCCATCTCTCCGTTGGAGGTGGAAGGACCGTCTGCGATCACGTCGCCGGCCTTCACCTGATCGCCCTTGAAGACGATGGGCCGCTGGTTGTAGCAGTTGCTCTGGTTACTGCGGACGAATTTCGCCAGCTTGTATTTCTTCAGGCTGCCATCCGTCTGACGGATATGGATCTCAGTGGAGGTAGAACGCTCTACCACGCCGTCGGCCTCGGCCACTACGCACACGCCGGAGTCCACGGCCGCCTTTTCTTCCATACCTGTTCCAACCACTGGCGCCTCTGTCATAAGAAGCGGCACGGCCTGACGCTGCATGTTGGAACCCATCAGGGCACGGTTGGCGTCGTCATTTTCCAGGAAGGGGATGAGGGCCGTTGCCACGGAGAATACCATCTTCGGGGAAACGTCCATGTAATCGAACATGCTGCGCTCATACTCCTGAGTCTCTTCCCGGTAACGACCGGATACGTTCTTACGGATGAAATGACCTTCCTCGTCCAGAGGCTCGTTGGCCTGAGCCACGTGGTAATTGTCTTCCTCATCCGCCGTCATATATACAACTTCATCGGTAACCACCGGATTCTCCGGGTCAGAGTGATCGATCTTGCGGTACGGAGCCTCCACGAATCCGTACTGGTTGATCCTGGCGTAGCAGGCCAGGGAGTTGATCAGTCCGATGTTGGGACCTTCCGGGGTCTCAATGGGACACATTCTTCCATAGTGGGAATAATGTACGTCACGCACCTCGAATCCGGCCCGGTCTCTGGAAAGACCTCCTGGTCCAAGGGCGGAGAGACGTCTCTTGTGGGTCAGCTCGCCCAGCGGGTTGTTCTGATCCATGAACTGGGACAGCTGGGAAGATCCGAAGAATTCCTTCACCGCAGCGGTCACCGGTTTGATGTTGATCAGGGACTGGGGAGAGATGCCCTCCAGGTCCTGAGTGGTCATACGCTCCCGGACTACTCTCTCCAGACGGGACAGTCCGATCCGGTACTGGTTCTGCAGCAGCTCGCCTACCGCGCGGATCCGACGGTTGCCCAGGTGGTCGATGTCATCGTCATTGCCCAGTCCGTACTCCAGGTGCATATTATAGTTAATGGAAGCAAGAATATCTTCCTTGGTAATGTGCTTGGGGATCAGATCGTGGATATCTCTGCGGATCGCATTTTTCAGCTCCTCGATATCTCCTGCTGTCTCCTCCAGAAGGCCGGACAGTACCGGATAGTATACCAGCTCTGTCACGCCCACTTCCTTGGGGTCGATATCAACCACAGACTGAAGGTCCACCATCATGTTGGAGAGCACTTTGATATTACGCTCCTCATCCGGACGCTGGATCCATACAAAGGGAACCGCCGCGTACTGGATGGTATCCGCCAGCTCTCTGGTCACCTTGGTCCCGGCTTCCGCCAGCACTTCGCCGGTCAGAGGACTCACCACATCCTCCGCCAGTACATGGCCTGCGATCCGGTTGCGGAACATAAGCTTCTTATTAAATTTATACCGGCCCACTTTGGCCAGGTCGTACCGTCTGGGGTCAAAGAACATGCTGGTGATCAGGCTCTCCGCACTGTCCACTGCCAGCGGCTCGCCCGGACGGATCTTCTTATACAGCTCCAGAAGACCTTCCTGATAATTGGTGGCAGCGTCTTTTTCGAAGCTTGCCATGATCTTCGGCTCTTCTCCGAACAATTCCAGAATCTCAGTGTTCGTGCCGATTCCAAGGGCACGGATCAGTACCGTGATAGGCACCTTCCTGGTTCTGTCTACACGTACATAAAAAACGTCATTGGAGTCGGTCTCATATTCCAGCCATGCGCCCCGGTTGGGGATCACGGTACAGGAATACAGCTTTTTGCCCAGCTTGTCATGGGCAATCCCATAGTAAATGCCCGGGGAACGCACAAGCTGACTTACAATGACACGCTCCGCGCCATTGATCACAAAGGTTCCCGTGCTGGTCATCAGCGGCAGATCGCCCATAAAGATCTCATGCTCGTTGATCTCATCCGTCTCCTTGTTGTGGAGTCTTACCTTTACTTTCAGAGGCGCCGCGTAGGTGGCGTCACGCTCCTTACATTCCTCGATCGAGTACTTTACGTCATCCTCACACAAGGTAAAGTCAACGAACTCCAGGCTCAGGTGCCCGCTGTAGTCAGCGATGGGAGAAATGTCATCAAATACTTCTTTTAATCCTTCGTCCAGGAACCACTGGTAGGAATCCTTCTGGACTTCGATCAAATTGGGCATCTGAAGAACTTCTTTTTGCCTGGAATAGCTCATGCGTGAACTTTTTCCGCTTTTGATAGGACGAATTCTGTTTTTCTCCATATTGACGTTTCACTCCTCATTTATTTTTTTGTGGGCTGCGTCGATGTCCCAAAAACATTGCAAAATACAGTAAAAACAGCTCTTGTAAACTCTTTTTTTCACAACATTATGGCATGGCTTTCCACAATAAGTGCATTTTTAACTATAGCACAAAACTTTTCGGCTTGTCAACGTTTTTTCAGAGAAAGTTGAGAGAAATTCTCAGATGATAAATATAGATGAAAGAATCAATTACCTTTTGAATAAATCTGATTTTCCATTTCCCGCATTGTCATCTCTTTGTCGCTCATTTTTCGCACCTCCTATTACTGCCTTTTTTATTAAAATAACACAATTCAAAAGGAGATGCCACTTTTCATGGCATCTCCCTCCGTTTTTTCTTTTAACCTTCCACAAATTCTCTCATTCCCTGAAAGATCAACCATACTGATGTAGCACCAGCATCCTGATACCCAACCGCGCGCTCCATCAGAGATTTGGCACGGCCAAATTTGGCCTGATACTTCTTTGTGTTTTCTACTCCCTGCTTTGCCGCTATTTCCGCCGCTTTCAGCATTTCCAAAAAGCTTTTTCCGCTATTTCTCTCCAATGCCTCTACCGCTGGTGCCAGAGCATCTACCATGGTCTTATCTCCCACTTCTGCCTTACCACGTTCTTGGATCGCCGCCAGACTCTTGCGCTCCATTTTTGCCAGATCCAATGGTTTTAGCGCCGCTTTCGGGTCTGTACCTTTGGCTCCTGCCAGATACAGGCTTCCAAAAATGACTCCAGATGCTCCGCCCATACTCATCAACATCGCTTTTCCTGCCGTTTCAAATAATGCATAGACATTTTTCTCTCCCTGCATCTGCGCCATTTTTTTCCGGACTTTCTGCATACCGCCTGCCATGCCAATTCCATGATCACCATCGCCGACTGCACTGTCTACTTCTGTCAGATACGGTTTGTTGGCAATAATTTTATTGGCAATATAAATAAGCATATTCCTTGTATCTTCCGCAGTCAGTTCTGTTAATTCTCCTTCTTTGCTGCGAATAACCTCTACTTCTTCAATATCACTCTCATCGAATTCCGGCTCTTCTTCCTTCGAAGGCTCCTGAGCCTGTGGATCTTCTTCTACTTCTTCTGCTCCAGCCCCGGTCAGTTCTCCCTTGGCATAAAACGGGCAATAACAGGGCATATCATAGTACTTCTTCAACTCTTCATCCAGCTTAAACAAGGTGATTGAGAAGCCGCCCATCTCCTGGCTGGTACAATAACTGTTCAAATCCGCATCATGGACCTTAATCTCCTTCTGGTCCAACAGTTCCTTCACTTTTCTGTAAACAATCGCTAATTCAGCAATAGAGGTAGAACCCAGACCATTTACCAAAGCACATACTTCATCTCCCGCCCCCAGATCCGAATCTTCCATAATCTGATCAAACATCTTTTCTGCCAGCACATCTGCTTCCTGCCAATCCGTGCGGAGCACACCACGTTCCCCATGAAGGCCCATACCGTATTCGATCTTCCCTTCAGGCAATTCAAAAATCGGATGATCCACTCCGGGAAGTTGCGCCGGCGCTGTGGCCACTCCAACACTTCTGGTATTGTCTCTCGCCTTTTCTGTAATCCTTGTTACTTCCTCCAGGCTTAACCCCGCATCACAAGCTGCCCCGGCGATTTTCACCACAAACACGTCCCCGGCAATGCCTCTCCTATCACTGATTCTTTCCCGGGGAGCTGAAGCCACATCATCCCATACCCGTACATGGGCTGTTGGAATCCCATCGCCATTTAGAAATTCCTCTCCCATATCAAAATTCAGGTTATCCCCGGCATAACAACCATACACAAAAAGAACTCCCTTTCCCTGTTCTACCGCTTTAGCTGTCTCATAGACTGTGTTGGGATCCGGGGAGGCAAAAAAATTGCCGCAGGCGGCAGCATCCGCCAGCCCTTTTCCTACAAATCCAGAAAACATAGGCTCATGACCGCTTCCACCGCCAATCACCAGAGCTACTTTATTCTTTCTGTGCTTTTTCAGCAAAACACCGTTAACCTTTGGATGTTTTTCAAAATATCTGCCGTAGGCGCCAATATAACCCTCCATCATTTCTTGCACGACATGATCTGGATGATTGATTAATTTTCTCATACGCCTTGTCTCCTTTATTTATTCTAGCTACATTTTAATAACACCCTTAATAACATCAGCTTTATTATCAATATTATAATTGATTCCTTCAATAATATCTTTAAAATCAAACACGTGAGATACAATTGACTTTAACGGAATCTTTCCCTGGCTTACAAGTTTGATCGCCATAGGATAGAGATTTCTGTAACGGAAGATCGTATACAATCTCGCTTCCGCTGCGCTCAGACTTCCAATATCATATGTAATCTCGGAATTTGCGCACATTCCTACCAAAGTTACAGCCCCACCTTTTTTCACCATTTTTCCAGACTGAAGTGTCGTAAATTCAGCTCCTGCCGTCTCATAAACCAAATCACAACCGCCACCCGGAAGAGACTGTATAAACTCAACTGCATCCTGATCCTTCCCGTTGATGATCGTCATAGCGCCTACTTCTTTCGCTTTCTGCAGTCGCTTATCCAGTACATCTACTGCATAGATCTCATCGATGCCCGCAGCTTTCAGAGACATAATTGTTACAAGTCCAATACACCCGCAGCCAAGAACCACTGCACTCTGCCCCATTTTAGCCCCAGAAATATTTACCGCATGCAGACCAACACATAACGGTTCCATTAAACCGCCTTCCATTGTATCTACATTGTCCGGAAGTTTAAAGCACATTTTTGCCGGATGTGCATAATATTCAAGAAATACTCCGTCTCTCTCGTGAGGAACCGCCATAAAATCCATGTTAGGGCACAGATTATATAATCCTTTTTTACACATCTCGCACTCGCCGCAGCCAACTCCCGGCTCAAGCGCAACTCTATCTCCCGGCTTCAGATTTTTCACATCTGCCCCAACTTCAACTACAGTACCTCCAGATTCATGCCCCAGTACAAGCGGCTCATCAACAATCCAATTCCCCACGCGGCCTGCTTCAAAGAAGTGCATATCAGACCCACATATCCCTACATATTCAATTTTTACAAGCACTTCATCCGGCTTGATCTTAGGGATATCTCTCTCCTGGATTTCCATTTCTCTGATTCCTGTCATAACTGCAACTTTCATTTTTCCGTCCATACTCAATACCTCTTTTCTTGATATTTTTTTAACGATTTTTTCTTTTTTATGTGGCTGGGATCACTCCCAACCACATTCATATTTTTCTCAGGGCTTTTATAGTTTTTCAAGTAACTAAAATCTTTTTCTAAGTTTACTCTGCATATACTGTTGTCAACAGCTCGTCAACATTGTCCGGGGTGATCCAGGTCATCTCAATGTAATCCAGAGTCTTCTCTGTTACAGTTCCTTCCAGAACATCATAAGCTTTCTGGATTGCTTCTTGTCCCTCTAATGCTGCATCCTGATATACAGTTCCAAGAAGCTGTCCCTCTTTTACTGCATTACAGCCATCTTTAATCGCGTCAACACCAGTTACAACAACTTCGTCTTTCACGCCCGCTGCCTCTAAAGCCTGGATCGCGCCCAAAGCCATCTCATCATTCTGTGCAACAACTGCGTCAATCTCACCGCCAAAGGTCTCCAGCCAGTTTTCAACTAATGTAAGGGCTTCCTCTCTGCTCCAGTTCGCAGTCTGCTGAGCAAGAAGTTCTACTTTTCCTTCATATTCATTGAGGACATTCATATTACCTTCCAGACGCTGAATCTGTGCGGACTGTCCAATAGGTCCTTCCAAAATGACAACATTTCCTTCGCCGCCGATTGCATCAATCGCATGCTGCATTTCCAGTTCGCCTGCCAGAACATCGTCTGGTCCAACGTAGTGATATTCTTCCTCTGTATTGATCAGCATATTTACACCCACCAGCGGGATATCTGCATTTTCACACATCTCCAGCGCCGGTACGATCGCGTCAGAATCTACCGCAGCCACAACAATTACATCCACATTCTGAGCGATCAGATTTTCAACCTGAGTAATCTGCATCTGAGCATCATTCTGCGCATCCAGCATAACAAGATCGCACCCAAGCTCTTCTGCTTTCTCTTCCATCCCTTCTACCATCAGGGTAATAAACTCTGTCATATAATATACGGTACATCCAATAGTATAGGAACCGTCTCCGCCACCTTCTCCGCCAGAATCCTCGGCAGCTTCTTCTGTTCCAGCGCTGCAGCCCATCAACATAGAGGCAACCATCGCAACCACCAACAACACTGCTAATAATCTTTTTTTCATATGCTTCCTCCTCTTAAAATTAATTGTTTCGTTTTGAATCGATTAATATCGCCCCGAGAATAATCAATCCCTTCACTATCTGCTGATAGAACGATGAAACATTCAGCAAGTCCAAACCATTATTTACAATTCCCAGAAGGATTGCTCCTACTATCGTTCCCCACAGTCTTCCGCGTCCTCCTGACAGGCTTGTTCCACCGATAACCGTCGCTGCGATCGCATCCAACTCATAACTTTCACCGGCCTGTGGAAGTCCGGCCGATACACGAGACGTCAGGATAATCGCCGCAAGACCACATGCGATTCCACTGAGAACATATACCAGCATTTTTATCTTTTTTACATTGATTCCTGACACCATCGCCGCATTTTCATTACCGCCAACTGCATATACATATCTTCCAAATTTCAGCTTTGTCAGCATAATGTTGGCAAGAATAAATACAATTATCAATATTGCCGTTGGAATCGGGATTACGGCGATATTCCCTTTCCCAATCGCCAGAAACTCTTCCGGAAGATTAGAAATCGGACGCCCGTCACTATATACATAAGTCATGCCTCTTGCAATCGTCATCATGGAAAGTGTGACCACAAACGGAGCCGCTTTCCAGTATGCAACAAAGTATCCATTATAAAGTCCAAGTAATCCGCCGATCACAATTGCAATCAGAATTATCACTATCATTGGATAATTTGTATCTCGCAACAACCCCGCCGCAATAATTCCAGAAAAAGCCACAATGGATCCTACCGAGAGATCGATTCCTCCGGTCAAACAGACAACCGTCATTCCTATTGCAAGAATTCCATTAACCGCAATTTGTCTTACTACATTCATTAAGTTTGTTACCGTCAGGAAATTTGGCGATACAAATGACATGATAACTCCCAAACCGATAACAATAAAAATCAACATATATGTTTGAATCCAATTCTTTCCAAACACCTTTGTCTTTTCCATTACTCCGCTCCTCCTTCTTCAACATCTGCTGCCAGCAGCATTATCCTTTCCTGAGTTGCTTCCTCTCTCTCAAGTTCCCCGGTTTTCCTTCCTTCGTAGAAAACAACAACTCTGTCCGACATCCCCAGGATTTCTGGCATTTCTGATGAGATAACAATGATTGCTTTCCCCTGCTCTGCCAATTGTACAATAAGTTTATAAATTTCTGTTTTTGCCCCCACATCAATCCCCCGTGTAGGTTCATCAAAAATCAGAATATCTGGATTTTGTAACAACCATTTTGCCAATACGATCTTCTGCTGATTTCCGCCGCTAAGTTGCGCCACTAATTGCTGTAGACTTGGAGTTTTAATGTTAAGTTTTTCTCGATATTCTTCCGCTGCATGAACTGCTTTCTTTTTATCGATCCACCCCATCTTATTTGACAGATTTGACAATGATGGAAGAACCGTATTGTCATAAACACTCATGGGAAGTACAAGACCGTTTCCTTTCCGATCTTCCGTCACATAACCTACACCTTTTGAAATAATCTTTCTGGGTGAGGGCTTATCTACTTTTTCCCCATGAACATAAATTTCTCCCGAGGTGGGCTGCGTAATCCCAAAAATGGCATTCATGACTTCCGTCCTCCCAGATCCCATAAGCCCGGAAAATCCCAATATTTCTCCCCTTCTTAAAGAAAAGGAAATATTTTCAAACACACCTTTCTGGCTCAATCTTTCTACTCTAAATACTTCTTCTCCTATCTTGTTATGCTTTTCTGGATAGATCTCAGCAAGTTCCCGGTCTACCATTTTTACAACAAGCTGATTTTCATCAATTTCATCCGCATCGTACGTTCCAATATAATGCCCATCCCGAAAAACAGTAATTTCATCAGCTATCCGAAATACCTCGTCCATTTTATGCGTAATATATACAACACATCTTCCGTCTTCTTTTAAACTGCGGATAATATCAAAAAGATTCGCTATCTCCCTCTCTGTAATTGTTGCCGAAGGTTCATCCATGATAATGATCTCTGCGTTATAAGATAACGCTTTTGCTATTTCAACCATCTGCATCTGGGACACCGACAAGTTTTTCATTAACATTGTTGGCGACAAGTCCACCCCGACTCTTTCCATCAGCAGAGAAGCTTCTAAATTCATCTTCTTATAGTCAACCATCTTCCCTTTGCAGAATTCTTTTCCCAAAAACAAATTCTCTGCAATTGTCATATCCAAGATTGGACTCAATTCCTGATGGATCATGGATATTCCATGATCCAGCGCCTGTTTAGGTGTGTTAAACGTGACCTTTTCTCCATGAAGGTAAATTTCCCCCTCATCGGCCTGATAAATTCCCGCTATGATTTTCATCAGTGTAGATTTCCCTGCGCCGTTCTCTCCCATCAACGCATGGACTTTTCCTTTTACCAGCCGAAAATTTACGTTGGATAAGGCCAATACACCCGGGAATTGCTTTGTAATGTTTTTTGCTTCAAGCACGACATTTTCCATAGCTTTTTCCTCCCATCCATTTATTTTTCGTTCCTTTTTCTGCTATTTGAATCCTAGCATATTTTTTTACCCCCTCAAACTCACCATCTTTACAATAGGGGTGACAATCTTTGGGAGTTGTTACATTTAAATAATTTTTTACTAATATTCGTTATTTTTTTGTCCAACTTATTCATTGCCAGAATAAAAAAAGTTTGCAGATATTTTTCTGCAAACCTTTTACATCTCCGAATACAATTCCCTATATGCTTCTTCCTTTTCTATGATCTTCCCATGCCTTACATAAACTTCCCTGCCACTGCAATAATTCAGTTCTGCTGTATTTGACGTAATCAGCAAAATGGGAATCTTTCTTTTCCTCAATTTATATAGCATCTCCCTTGCAACTTCTCTGGCTTGGATATCTCCTTCCGCAAATGGCTGGATACAAACCAGCAATTCTGGGGAATAAAGAAGCCATTTGCTGTAAAGTACTTTCTGTATATCAGCCGGATTAAGATCCCTGACTTTCTTTCGGTATAATTCTTTATCAATAATACCTTCCAACAAAATTTTTATACTCTTTTTATATTTGGGAATCACCCAAATTCCCGCCATTTTTCTGGAAAGCAACATCTGAAGGTTATCCATAACAGATAATTCTCCAAACAACGTAGCAATAGCCGGATTCCCTTCTATAATACCAATCCCATCTTTCAAACCAATTACAGTTTTTTTCAATTCAACCATCTTGTTTTCAAAAATTATTTTGCCCTTTGTTATTGACACTTTACCTCGTAAGGTTCCGATAATCTCTTCATAGCTTTTTTCATCCATACAGAAAAGTTTTACAATTTCTCCATTCGCTATAGATATATTAATATTCTTTAAATAATCCGAAGACAGATCTCTAATCTCTACTGCCCCTGCATATTCCGAGACATCAAATAAAATCGCCCCCTCATCCACTCTTTTTTTGATCTCATCATAATACAAAATTTTATGCAAAAGCATATAGTCACAATTTTCCGCATCCTTAACTGCATAGGTTTTTCCATGTTTGATAATAATTACCTGATCAACAACTGCGAATTCGATATCTTCAAGGGGTTCAATAATAATAAAAGAAACATCTCTGTCCCGCAATTTCTCCAAAAGCTTCATTACCTCACGCTTTTCATTACTACTCAACGAATTAGTAAGCGCAGTAAGAATAACTACTTTTTTCCCTACCAGATAATCTTTTATGATTTCAATCTGAACTTTCTCAAGGTCAGAGAGTCTTTTCATCGGTTTCTCTATATCAATCTCAACATCAAATTCCTTAAATAACCTGACCGCCTTTTCCTTATACTTTCGAAGACTCACCCAGTCGTTTTCCACTCCCGCGCGAATCAAAAACATATTCTCTGCCAAAGATACCTCATTGATCAATTTGCTTTCTCGAGATACTATCGCTGTTTTCTCAGATAAAAGCCTGCTCACCTGTTTCTCTGCGATTAATTTTTCGTTATAATATATTTTTGCATAATCTGCACTAATCTCTCCAGTTAAAATTTGGAGAAACATCTGTTTTTCCTGAATATTATCAAATATGCAATGTACGATCTCCCCCTCACATATTTGAAAATGTATCCGTTTCAACAGACTTCCCTTTCTCAAATTTTCAATCCGCAATCGTTCTTTCTTCATAATCGCCTCGCTGAATTTTAGGAAGGATCACTTTAATATCAGTACCCGCGCCTTCAACACTATATATATGTATCCCATAATTTTCACCAAACAGCAGCTTAATTCTGCTATTTACGTTTTTCATGGCAATACCACCTCTTTTTTTCTTATCATCACCTACGTAACTTACCGCCACCTTTTCAAAGTAATGGTTAATTTTTTCCACCTGTTCTTCTGGCATTCCCACTCCATTATCAGAAATTGTAATCAAGAGTTTATGAACCGTCGTATCAATCTTTACTCTTACCGTCCCACCCTCTACCTTTTTCTCCAGGCCATGATAAATCGCATTTTCTACAAAAGGCTGAATCGTCAGTTTAGGAATCCGAAGCCTCATAACTTCTTCTTCTTTCGGATATGTAATCTCTAACTTCAATTTTTCTTCAAACCGATAATGCTGGATTGTAAAATAATTCTCTACATTCTCGATTTCTTCCTCCAGAGTCACAAGGCGGTCCACGCCTGTAATAGAATATCTAAAAAAAGTCGACAAAGCTTCTGTTGTTTCCGCAACGCTGTCCAGTCCCGCACAAATCGCATCTCCTCTGATAGCCTCCAACGTATTGTATAAAAAGTGAGGATTTATTTGATTTTGAAGCGCCAGATATTCTGCCTGCTTTTTAGACATACGAATTGCGTCCTGTTTATTCAGAAGGTGTCTCAGGCGCCTCATCACCTCATTCCACTGCGGCATCCATTCATAATCCAGTTCAAACAACTCCTCATATGCTTCTCCTTCCGCAAAACGCTGATATAATTTTTTCATTTCCTCATAGGGTTTAACCACTGAATTTACAATCCAGTTAATCAAAAAGGCGTACAAAAGAAATTCTCCGATAATCACCCAAAATATCGGGAACACGGGAACTATATTTTTCGAAATCAGCATACATAAAACTATAATATTGACAATCCCCCCACACACCAATGCAACTATGCTTTGCAACACTTTTCTTGATAATACTTTTTTCTCCACTTCTGTTGCCCCCACTAGTTATAAAGCTTACGAAATTCTGTTGGTGTAACTCCTGTAAGCTTTTTAAACAATCTTGAAAAATATTTAATATCCGAATATCCAACTGCATACGAAATGTCTTCTACCGACTGATCTGTATTCAAAAGCATAGTTTTAGCATTATCAACCCTGGTTTTCTTCAAATACTCAGAAAAATTCATTCCCGTTTCCTTTTTAAACATACTGGAAAAGTAACTTGCATTGAATCCAATTTCTCCACTTACCACCTCCAGCGTTAATGGACGGGCGTAATTATTTCCAATATACTGTTTTGCCATTCGAATCGGCCGCGCCTCCACATATTTCTTTTCTTCTATCCAATGCCGAAGGGAATTAACCATGTAATCATTGAGATAATCCATCACCTCGCCAATTTCGCCACACAATTCCAAATGTGTCAACAATTCTGCGTACTGATCTGGAATGGCTATATCGTAACTATGCGCGCCAAAATAGAATAAGGTCAAAATCCCTTTGTAAATTTCCGGAATCACTCTTCCATCTTTGCAAGGACTATCTTTTAATTCTTGCTTCAGAAATTCCATTTCCTTTTTAATATTATCTAAATCTACGATTTCTATCGAATTTAGAAAGCGCTTTTTAAAAGCATTATCAAGATATTTGCCAATATCTTCTACCGGCATATCTACCCGCTTCTCCAGCAGGAAGCCTGCTTCAAAATAAAATCGGTCCTGCATTGCCTCTCTTGCTTCCGCGAAACTTTCAATTACCTTTTGTATGCTTTCTTTTTTTCCACCAAGAGCAATATATACTTTTATTTCTCCAAATACATCCTGAAATTTCGCAATATCCAACCGAAACTTCTTCAATTTCCTATAAATTCTCTGAAACTGTACACTTTCCCCATTAAAAAGGCCATAAATCTCTCCACCGATACATTGAAATACCATTTCATCGCAAGCTTGCTCCAATGTTTCTTCAAGAATCTCCATCCCTTTTTCCAAAAGTACTCGCCGTGTATCTCTATCTCCCCTACGCTTTTGAGGAATAATTTTAACAATCAGCCCCTGAAAATATCCGTCTTTAAAATGATAATGATATTCTTCATTTATTTTATCTTGATTATAGAATCCTCCAAATTTTTCCGTACGTTTTAGAAGATCTTCCAAAAGACTCCTTTTAACCTTGTTTTCATTTTCTTCTAACTTTTTCTGCATTTTCTCCCATTTTTCCGCATCTTGAATCTCTTCTTTATATTTATCCAAAATTTTCTGAAGGGTAGCTACCATATCCTTTTTTCGGAGAGGCTTTAAAAGATAGTCCTCCACTCCATAACGGATTGCATTTTGCGCATAATCAAACTGACTATATCCGCTAATGATCACAATATGCATATCTGGATAAAGGACCTTCGCCTTTTGAATCAATTCCATCCCGTCATAGCCTGGCATACGAATATCCGTGATCATAACATCAACCGGCGTTTCCTGTATAAACTTATATGCAGAAATTCCGTCATTCACAATACCGACTATCTCAAACCCCAGTTGCTCCCAATCAACCAGATTCACAATTAGTCGACACACTTTTTTCTCATCATCTGCAATTAATACCTTTAACATCTTACCCTTCTCCTCTTAATTTAGAGACACACATCAACCACTATAACCCTCGTATCTTTCAGATTTTAGTGAATTAGCAAAACTCTTTTGTCCTTTTTCGCCTCAATTTCCAATTCCGGTGTAAAACCATTAGCGCTAAACAATATATAATATTCTTTTCGTTCCCGACATCTCCAGTCTACCAGCACCGATTTCTGTCTCAATTCTTCTAATATATTTACGCCCATAGGCCCTCTCCAATATTTACACTCGCCAAATACGATATTACCGCCCTCTTCATCCAACGCCACAATATCAATTTCAGCCTCTTTATTATTCCACCATCGTCCTACTTTCTGAACATAAAATGGCCAGCAGTTATCAGCACTTAACTCCCAGATTTTCTCCCGGCAAATATCTTCATAAACATAGCTCACATGTTGATCCACAAAATTTTCCCGAATTTTTCGCATCACCAATTCCCCATGCCCAGACTCAATATATCCTAGATTGGAAAATATGAAACGAAACCAAAACAAAAGGAAATTGTCTTTCAGTCGATACAAACCTTTCTTACTTTTCTCCACAGATTTCTCTGTCACAGGAACCTCTCGATACAAAATATCCAGATCAATCAAAGTCTTTAAATAACGAGTAAGTTTTGATTGCGGAACTTCCAATGCTCTGGCTATTTTTGAAAGTTTCTGATTGCCAGCCGCAATTGTCTTGATAATAGAAAAATAACTGCCCACTTCCGAAACTTCCTTTTGCAAAAGAAAGTTCGGTTCATCATAAAGAAAACTGGAAGTATTCATCACATTCTCTTGGATCGCCTCATAGATATCATCTCTTTCCTCAAACAATTCTATATACTTAGGTACGCCTCCTGTAATACTATAAAAAGGGATTAACTCCTTTTCCTCACGCTCAGGATAAAACTCCTTGTAATACCGAAAGGGGATCTGTCTCAGTTTGATCTGTGCAGTACGTCTTCCATATAAGGGGCTTCCATAATTCAAAGTTTGTTCTTCCATCATATGAATCAACGAGCCGCACAAAATCACCATAATATTTCCCTTATTCAATATTTCATCCCATATTTTCTGAAAAACGGATGGAAATGCAGGATTAGCTTTACCAAGATACTGAAATTCATCCAAGATTATCAGCTTTTTTTCTTCTGATTTAGACTTCATTAACGTATGAAAAATAATCTCCCAATTATCTACAACTGCATTCTTAAGCAATGGATTATCAAGATATTCCGCCACCAACTCCTTAAACTGATTTCGATTTTGGGACTCACTTTCTTCCGTTGCCAAAAAATACAACGCTTTTTTCCCTTTCATAAATTCTGTACACAAGGATGTCTTCCCGACTCTACGTCGGCCATATAATACAACCAAACTGGGATCTTCTCTGTTATACTGTTTTTCTAATATCCTTAATTCCTCTGTGCGATCAACAAATTGTCCCATTTTCTTCACCTCTTTGGATCTTTATTATTCCTTCACATATTATTATACTTGAAATTATAATAATTTCAAGTATAATAATTTTAACGTGTCACCAGAAGCCGCTCCGCCAGATCCCCCATAACCTCCGCCGCCCGGGCCAGATCCTCATATTCCGTATATTCCTCCGGGCAATGGCTCCTTCCCGCCCGGCTGGGCGCAAAAAGCATCGCCGCCGGGGCTGCTTTCGCCATCTCCTGGGCGTCATGGCCGGCGCCGCTTGGCAGATACCGGTAAGAGTACCCCCGCTTACGGCAGCCCGCTTCCAGGATCCCCAGCATCTCCCGGCTCATGGGCGTAGGATCGGTCACAAGCTTGGTCTCTATCTCATAGCTTCCGCCCATCTCCTTTGTCTCCCGCTCCAGGGCTTCCCGCAGGTTGTCCGCGATGTTGCAGATATGTCCATTGTCCATAGAACGGATGTCCACCGTAAACTCTACCCGCTCCGCCACGATATTCATACC
This sequence comes from Massilistercora timonensis, assembly GCF_900312975.1. Classification (NCBI taxonomy): domain Bacteria; kingdom Bacillati; phylum Bacillota; class Clostridia; order Eubacteriales; genus Massilistercora; species Massilistercora timonensis. The sequence continues at coordinate 1,017,770 of NZ_LT990039.1, forward strand.
TCCGGGGACTGTATGGATGTAGCCCACCGTCGCTACCGTCCCCTCTCCTTCTTCTCTTGCCCAGTCCGGGATCCGGGCAATGACTTTGGCCGCCGCCTCCGCCGCGTCATGGCGCATCTCCATGGGCGTGGTCCCGGCGTGATCCGCACGGCCCAGGACAGATACGACATATCTCTGGATCCCCACGATGCCTTCCACCAGTCCCAGTTCAACCCCTTCTGCATCCAGCACCGGCCCCTGCTCGATGTGGATCTCCAGGAACGCCCTGATGGAACCTTCCGGCCACGCCGCCTCCCTGATCTTCTCCGGGTCAAACCCATAGGCTTTCATGGCCTCATAAATAGAGATCCCCTTTGGATCTCTGTAACTTTGGCAATAAGCCGGATCCCGCTCTCCCAGTATGGCTCCGGACCCAAAGTAGCCGGTGCCGAAGCGCACGCCCTCCTCATCGCAGAATCCCACAACCACCAGGTCCCGCTTTGGCACGATCCCCTTCTCCCGGAGGGACCTTGCCACCTCAACGGCGCAGACCACCCCGGCGATCCCGTCATAATCGCCGCCCTGCATCACCGAATCATAATGAGACCCCATCATCACGCAGGGAAGCGCCGGATCTTCTCCCCGCCATACCCCGATCACATTGCCAGCGGCGTCCTCTCTCGCTTCCAGTCCCGCTTCTTCCATGATCTTCTTCAGATATTCCACTGCTTCTCTCGCCTCCCGGGTAAAGGGAAGCCGGGTACAGCCATCTCCCGGAGTAGCTGTGATCCCCTTCAGATATTCCAGATTTTCTTCGATCCTCTCTCTCATAACCTTTTCCTCCGCCGCCTTTTTCCTAATTATATATATCCTCAGATCCCCACGGCCAGGAACAGGATCGCCCCCACCGCCACTGCTGCCGGAACCGTAAGCTTCAGGATCCGCCGCAGCACTTCTCCTTCCCGGCCCAGGATCCCCGCTGTGGTGGCTCCCAGCACAATGTTGCTGGGGCTTACCGCCGCGCCGATGGAAGCGCCCGCCGTCTGCGCCCCCAGGATCATGGAACTATCCACCTCCAAAAGTTTGGCTGTGGCAGTCTGAAATTCTCCGAATAGAATATTGGAATTCATATTGCTTCCTGTCATAAAGCTTCCCAGGGCGCCTACAAAGGGCGCCAGGACGATATATCCTCTTCCCAGGACGCCTGCGATCCCCTCTGCCAGCACCAGCGTCTGCCCGGTTCCGCTCATAACCATGGACATCATTACCAGTACCACCACCGTAAGACAGGGTGAACCGATCATGGCGCAAGTCTTCCTTGCGATCCTGCCTGCTCCGCCCGGTCTGATCCAGCCGCGCTTCCTGTAATAGAAGAACGCAGCTGCTCCCGCAACCAGAAGAAACATGCTGGCATGGGTAAACGGCGCCACCGCGCCGTAGTCTGCTACCGCTTCATTGACATAGCTGTACCCGGTGGCCGTCTCCGGAAAAGACAGTCCTATCTCAAACCGCCCCAGAAAGCTGCGGATCGGCTCCACCAGAAGAACTCCCAGCGCAATGAAGGTGAGCAGGAAATAAGGTACAAACGCCTGAGGCAACGACATCCCCGCAATCATGCTGTCTGCTTCCTCCTCCTTGGCTTCCTTTTCCCGATCCATGATCCCGCTGTCTTCCAGCCGCCATTCTTCCCGGTAAGACCTGGTTCTCCCCAGCACAACCACCAGGATCAGGGAAACACAGGCCGGCAGAAAACAGGCAAGCGTAGTGCTCACCCGGGTCATGAGAAGCTCCCCGCCTCCCTGAACCAGGGACAGGACCAGCACCGCCGGCAGCCCCTTCTTCAGCGCTCTTCCCCTGCCATAAAACCAGCAGATCACCAAACCGATCACCAGATTCCAGATCCAGAGGAAGACGCAGGCCCAGAACGCCATTCTAAGATACGCTTCGCTTCCTGCCTCCATGCCCGCGCTCACTGCCAGCATATCCCAGCTCACGGCAAGGGTCCCAAAGGTATTCCCCCAGGACTGACCCAGCAGCGGTATGATCACCGCCCACACAGGGCGGACTCCAATCCCCATCAGAAGCGGAGCCCCCACCGCCACCGGAACGCCAAAACCTGTGATCCCCTGGAGAAAGCTCTCCAGGATCCACCCCATGGCCAGCACCAGCAGCAGTTCATTGGGCAGGAATTTGCGCATTCCATTCCGGATCACCGGGAATGCGCCCGCCTCCTCCCCCACCTGGTAAAGAAAGATGGCCGTAGCGATGATCAGCAGGATGGGAAGGGCGCTCCATATCCCTTTCCCACATTGCAGGAGGATCAACTCCAGATCTGCCCTGTAGAAGCAAAGGCCTGTCAGAACCGTGACCGCAAACCCCACCGGCGCTGCCGCCCGGATTCCCCATTTTCGTTTTATCATTAGGAACAACAGCATGGCGATGGGGGCAAAAGCCGCCAGCCAATGCAGAAGATCAACAGGTAGATTCATAATTCTCCCTCTTCGGTATTTTTCTACTCTTTATAGTAATACATAAGGAGACAGAACACAAGGCAGCCCTGTCAGGTAAGATTTTTATACATTTGCAGTAGAATTTCCAACATTTTTGACTTTCTCTTTATTGTATAATATTGTAAATATCTAAAACCCTGTTATAAAGGAGCTGCTATGTATACTGTTATTGTCGCAGACGACGAAGAAGAGATCCGCAGAGGGATCATCAAAAAGGTAAAATGGGAGGAACTGGGATTCCAGGTCATCGGCGAGGCTGAGAACGGCGCGGACGCTCTGGAACTGGTGGAAAAACTGGAGCCGGACCTTCTGCTCACCGACATCCGGATGCCTTTCCTGTCCGGCATCGAACTGGCCCGGTCCGTGCGGGAAGTCTGCCCCACCGTGCAGATCGCGTTCTTAAGCGGATTCGATGATTTCTCCTACGCCCAGCAGGCCATCCAGTACAACATCATCAGCTATATGCTCAAGCCCATCTCCTCCCTGGAGCTGGAGGAGGAGCTTCGGAATATCAAATCCATTATCGACCGGAAATTCGAGGAGTTTAATTCCCAGGAACTGACCCAGAAACGAATGGAGAAGTCAGAATTTATCTTCCCCCTGCTTCTGGACGGTTTCCGGAAAGAGCCCACCCAGGCACAGATCCTAAAGCTCCGCCAGGAAGCCCAGTCCTGCGGCCTTATCGGCGGCAGCGACCCGGAGGTCTACCGCTATGTGGTGCTGGTCACCAGCATCACAAATGAAGAGGGCGATCAGACCAACCGCTCCCACGTCCACGCCATTGACACCATTCTCAAGAAATACGTCCGCTATGCCAGCTGTTTCATGCAGGGGCGGGTGGTCTCTGTGCTGGCCGCCACAGACCGGGGATTCTCCAAGTATCTCCACATCATCGTGGATGAGATCGTACAGAGCATCCGCCGGATCCTGCACATGGAAGGAACCGTAGGCGTCAGCCGCAGCACCGACAGCCTCCTGGGCTGCCGGGACTGCTACCTGGAAGCCATGAACGCCCTCAGCTACTCCTGGCAGAAAGAAGGGAACGTCCACTTTATCGCAGACGAGGAGCCGGCGGAATCCATCAGCATGGCAGCCGTCGACGATGTGGTCTCCCGGACAGAGGAATTGCTGCGGGGCGGAAGCATGGAAGATCTCCAGGCTTTCCTGTCCTCCTTCTCTGGCCGGATCATAAGCGGAGAACTGTCCCCTGCAGCTGCGGACTTCCTGATCTCTCAGATGACCTCCGCCATACTCCGGGTCTTCTACGCGGTAGCCGGAGAACAGGCGGCCAAACACCTTCTGGAGCACATGGAATTCAAAGAATACCGGGAAGTGAGACAGGTAATGGAAGCCTATGACCGCTGCAGTTCCTTCTGTCTGAAAGTCAAGGAGCTCCTTCTGGAGCAGCGCAAAAAAAGCGGCGAAATCCTCTGCGACAAAGCCCTGGCTCTCATCCAGGAAAACTACGCCGACCCGGATCTCTCTGTGGTCAGCGTCAGCAACGAGATCGGCGTAAGCCCCAATTACTTAAGCGCCCTGATCAAGAAAACCACCGGCTGTACCTTTGTAGAACTTCTGACCCGCAAACGCATCGAAAAGGCCAGGGAACTGCTTCTTTGCACACCCAAGAAGATCTGGGAGATCACAGAGGAATGCGGCTACCGGGACCAGCACTACTTCAGTTACTGCTTTAAGAAGGCAACCGGCATATCCCCCAACCAATGCAGGAAGGACGCAGGCATAAAATGAAAAACCAAGAGAAAACCAAACCACTGTCCCGTCTGTCTCTGTCTGCCATTTTCACCGTTCTGGTGTCAGCAATCGTGCTCATCACCTCCATCGTCACCGTCCTGATGTTTATCGGCGTCTACCGGGACGAGGTGGAACAAAACGCGGTGACCAGCAGCGAGCAGGCCGTCTCCCAGGTGGAGAGTATGGTACAGTCCTATATTTATGATATGGAAACAGTCATGGATACCATCGTGGACGCCCTGGAAGGCCCGGATCAGGATTATGACCGCTTCCTTCAGAGCCTGGTGGAGATCCGGGAGGATGTGGTCGCTGTCATGATCTATGATGAAAACGGAGAGATCCTGGATCTGTGGTCCAACGGACAGACGCTGAAAGATCCCTTTTATCAGAACCTTTCTTATACAGAACTTACCGACGACAGCCTCCACGTAAGCAAGCCCCATGTGGAAACCCTTTTTGAAGGATACTATCCCTGGGTGGTCACTATCTCCCAGAACCTGACAGACCACAGCGGATCCCGGTATCAGGCCGCGGTGGACATCCGCTTCTCCAGCATTTCCAACTATGTGGACAATGTAGGGATCGGGCCTCACGGATACTGTTATATCGAAGACACCAGCGGGAACATCATTTACCATCCCCAGCAGCAGCTGATCTACTCCGGGCTGAAGGAAGAGGAGAAAGCCCGGGACAAAGACGGCGTTCAGATGGAGGCCACCGCTATCCACACCGTCCGCACCCTGGAGGACAGCGACTGGAGGATCGTAGGCGTATGCTACGTAGATGAGATGATCACCACCCGCATGGAGACCATGGTAGGTTTCCTGATCCTGATCCTGATCATCGTGATCACCGCCACCTTGTTCACCGGGCTTCTGATCTCCTATATCTTCGCCCGCCCTGCAAGAGAACTTGCCATCGCCATGCGGGCCTTTGAGCAGGATACAGAAAACTTCACCTACAGCCAGGTCCAGGGAACAGAAGAGATCAACGCTCTCTCCAGTTCATTTGGCCACATGGTGCTTCAGATCCAGGATCTGATGGAACAGGTTCGCCAGGAAGAGATCACCCTCAGGAAAACGGAGCTGAAAGCGCTGCAGGCCCAGATCAACCCTCACTTCCTCTACAATACCCTGGACGCCATCGCCTGGCTGTGCGAAGACGGACGGGCCAAGGATGCAGAGGACATGGTCACTTCTCTGGCCCGGCTGTTCCGTATCAGCATCAGCAAGGGCCACGAGCTGATCACCATTGAAAAGGAGATCCAGCACGCCCAGAGTTATCTGCGGATCGAACAGTTCCGCTACAAGAACCAGTTTACCTACACCTTTGATGTGGACCCGGAATGTCTTTCCTACCTGTGCAACAAGATCACCCTCCAGCCCATCATCGAGAATGCCATCTACCACGGCCTCAACCGCATGGTGGACGAGGGACAGATCCAGATCACCATCCGCCAGGAAGGGGATGACCTCCTTCTGTCTGTAGAGGACAACGGCATCGGAATGCCCCCGGAGAAATGCCGGGAGATCCTGCACAAAGAGCCAGGAGACCGGACCGGCATCGGCATCAAGAACGTCAACGACCGGATCAAGATCTATTTCGGGGAAAAATACGGTCTCATCATCACCAGTGAGCTGGACGAGGGAACCCGAGTGGATATCCGTATGCCTAAGATCACAAAGGAGGACTACGATGGAAAATAAAAAACGCAGACTTCTGGCCGTTCTCTTCCTCCTCTTCTGCCTCCTTGGCATCGCCGCCCTCTACGGCCAGGCCCGGCAGCCCGCAGAAGGAACCGGCGGACATTCTTCCAACCGGCAGAAGGTTACGCTCATTGCCAAATCTACGGAATCCGCCTTCTGGAAATCCGTTTTCGCCGGAGCCAGCGCGGCCGGGACCGAATATAATATGGAACTGCTCTGCCAGGGCGCGGACAACGAGGAAGATTACAAGAGCCAGAACCAGATGATCGACAACACCGTCGCGGACGGCGCGGACGCCATCCTCTTCTCTGCCATTGATTATGAAGAAAACGCCGCCGCCATCGACCGGGCGGCCGAGGCCGGGGTGCGTATCATTGTCATTGACAGCGATGTAAACAGCGACCAGGTGGAATGCCGGATCGGAACCGATAATTATCAGGCCGGATGCCTGGCCGGCGAAGCTGCACTGGACTCGGACGCTTCCGCCCTCAACGTGGGCATCGTCAACTTTGACGCCACCACCGAGAACGGGCAGAGCCGGGAGAAGGGCTTCCGGGATACCGTCTTCCAGGACGACCGGGTAACCCTTATTGATTCTGTCAATTCCAACTCCACCATCGCCGCTGCCAAAAAGGCAACTCTGCAGATGCTGGAAGACCATCCGGAGATCAACGTACTGACCACCTTCAACGAATGGACTACCCTGGGCGTGGGATACGCCATCCGGGAGGCCGGGGCCGCCAGCCGCATCCGCCTGGTAGCCTTCGACAGCAATGTGGTCTCCGTGGACATGCTGGAAACCGGCGAAGTAGACGCCCTGGTGGTCCAGAACCCCTACGCCATCGGCTATCTGGGCGTAGAGACCGCCTACCGGCTTCTGAACGGGCAGAAGCTCCCCTCCCCGGAGATCGATACCTCCACCATGTTGGTAACGAAAGAAAACATGTATACCGAAGAATCTCAGCGCCTCCTTTTCTCCTTCGATGAGATCAAGTAGGATTTCGAACCTTTTTGGGAGTTTATCCCATGTCAATTGAACAGCGAACAAGATATACTCTCCTTAAACATTTTAAGTACCAAAAAGGAGGGTATATTTTTATGAAAAAGAGAATCATGGCAATGCTCCTTTGCGTAGCAATGGTAGCGGCAATGGCTGTCGGCTGCGGCGGCGGATCTGACAGCAGCGAAGGCGGAGACGGCGGAGCAAAATCCGACCTGAACATCGGCGTCTTCTATTACACTTACGCGGACACCTACATTGCTTCCGTTCGTACTGCTCTTGACGCGCAGCTGGACGAGATGGGTGTTACCTATCAGGATTATGACGCAAACAACAACCAGACCACACAGAACGAGCAGATCGATACCGCCATCCAGACCGGCGCTAACCTTCTGATCGTAAATATCGTTACTTCTGGTTCCAACGATGCTTCTACTCAGATCATCGACAAGGCAAAAGCTGCCGACATTCCGGTAATCTTCTTCAACCGTGCTGTTGAGGACGAGAAGAGTGAAGAGGGAACCATCCTTGGATCTTATGAGAAATGTGCCTTTGTAGGAACCGACGCTCCGGAAGCCGGACATATGCAGGGCGAGATGATCGGAAACTACCTGGTAGAGAACTACGACAAGGTTGACCTGAACGGCGACGGAACCATCTCCTACGCAATGTTCATGGGACAGCTTGGAAACGCAGAAGCAATCTACCGTACCCAGTTTGCTGTAGAAGATGCAGACAAGATCCTGGAAGAGGCCGGCAAACCGGCGCTGTCCTTCTTCGATCCCGCTAACCCGGACAAATACCAGGTTGACCAGGATGGAGCATGGAGCGCAACTGCTGCCAACAACTACATGACCACCAACCTGTCTCAGTACAATGAAGGCAACAACAACATGATCGAGCTGATCATCTGCAACAACGACGGTATGGCTGAGGGCGCGATCGCCGCTCTCAACGACAAGGGCTACAACACCGGCGACGACAAGATGATCCCGGTATTCGGTGTTGACGCTACAGACGCTGCCAAGAAGCTGATCGCTGACGGCAAGATGGTAGGAACCATCAAGCAGGACGCAGAAGGAATGGCTGCCTGCATCGCTGACCTGGCACAGAACGTAGGTGACGGCAAGGATCTCATGGACGGAACAGACGATTACAACATCTCTGAGAACGTTCCTAACAAGATCTTTATCCCATACGGAATCTACACCGGAGAGGAATAAAACAGCATACTTTTGCATGCCAAAAACAGAGAAAGCGGCCGCCACATAAAGGTGGCTGCTTTCTTTCAAGTCAAAAGAATGGAGGAATAATCATGGGACAGGAAGTTCTTCTGCAGATGAAAAATATCAGCAAAGAATTCCCAGGCGTAAAAGCTTTGGACAACGTCTCGCTGACCCTGAAAAGGGGGACGGTACACGCCTTGATGGGGGAGAACGGAGCCGGCAAATCCACACTGATGAAGTGTCTGTTCGGTATGTACAGTAAAGACAGCGGAACGATTGAACTGGAGGGGAAGGAAGTCTCCTTCAAAAACTCCAAGGAGGCGCTGGAAAGCGGCGTAGCCATGGTCCATCAGGAACTGAACCAGGCCCTGAAGCGCAACGTTATGGACAACATCTGGCTTGGCCGTTATCCGAAGATCGGCGGCCTCATGGTAAACGAGAAAAAAATCTATCAGGATACACTGGATGTATTCAAAGAACTGGAGATCGATGTGGATCCCAAGCGGATCATGAGCACCATGCCGGTCTCCCAGCGGCAGATGGTGGAAATTGCCAAGGCAGTCTCCTTCCAGTCAAAAGTCATCGTATTTGACGAGCCTACCTCTTCCCTTACAGAAGAAGAAGTAGAGCATCTCTTCCGGATCATCAACATGCTCCGGGACAGAGGCGTAGGTATCATCTATATCTCCCACAAGATGGCAGAGATCAAACGGATCTCCGACGAGATCACCATCATGCGGGACGGAACCTGGGTAACTACGAAACCGGCTGACGAGCTTTCCATGGACGACATTATCCGTCTGATGGTAGGACGAGAACTGACCAACCAGTTCCCGCCAAAGACTAACAAGCCCGGCGAAGTCGCCCTGGAAGTAGAGCACCTGACTGCTCAGTACTCTCTTCTCAAGGACGTGTCCTTCACCGCCAGAAAGGGCGAGATCCTAGGGATCGCCGGACTGGACGGCAGCGGACGTACCGAGACCCTGGAGAACATCTTTGGAATCGCCACCCGCAGGGACGGCGTGATCAAACTGGACGGCAAGGTGGTGAAGAACCGCAACGCCCGGGAATCCATCAAAAACGGATTCGCACTCCTTACAGAGGAGCGGCGGGCAACCGGTATCTTCGGAATCCTGAACATCCGGGAGAACACGGTAATCTCAAGTCTTAAGAAACACAAGAAAGCAGGATTTTATCTCAGCGAAAAGTCCATGAAAGCTGACACGCAGTGGTCCATCGACGCCATGCACACCAAGACTCCTACTCAGGAGACCAAGATCCGGGCGCTGTCCGGCGGTAATCAGCAGAAGGTTATCCTGGGCCGGTGGCTTCTGACAGATCCGGAAGTCCTGCTTCTGGACGAACCCACCCGAGGGATCGACGTAGGCGCGAAATACGAGATCTATCAGCTGATCCTGGACCTTGCAAACCGTGATAAAGTGGTAATCGTAGTGTCCTCGGAAATGCCTGAGCTTCTTGGGATCTGTGACCGGATCCTGGTTATGTCAGGCGGACGCCTGGCCGGAGAAGTAGGCGCCGGGGAGACCACACAGGAAGAGATCATGGCACTTGCCGCAAAATATGTATAGAGGAGGCCGGTTTTTGAAATGAAGACAATCGACAATCTTAAGAAGCGTTACGCTGCCTTTCAGGCGCTGGACGCCAGAGATAAAAAGACATTTTGGAAAGAATTTTCCCTGAATAACGCACTGTACGTACTGATCATCGCGGCGATCATTTACACCGCGATCCAGAATCCGAACTTTGTAACTACATCATCTATCGTAAATATCATCGCCCTGTCCGCGGCAAACATTCCTATCGCGGTAGGTATCGCGGGAACCATCGTACTTACCGGTACGGACCTTTCCGCCGGCCGTGTGGTAGGTCTTACGGCGTGTATCTCCGCCTCCCTTCTGCAGGCGGTAGACTACCCCACCAAGATCTTCCCGGACCTGGGCGTAGTTCCCATCCCGCTGGTAATCCTGATCGTTGTGGCTGTAGGAGCCCTGGTAGGACTGGTAAACGGTTTCTTCGTAGCCCGGTTTAACCTGCACCCCTTCATCGTAACCCTGGCGACCCAGCTGATCGTATACGGTATCCTGCTGATGTACATCATGATCAACGGCAACAACGGACAGCCTCTCTCCGGACTGGACCAGTCCTTCAAGGACTTCGTTACCGGAAGCATCCTGAAGATCGGCGGCGTTCCCATTCCCAACTATGTATGGTACGCCTGCTTCATCATTGCTCTGATGTGGTTCATCTGGAACAAGACCTCTTTCGGCAAGAACATGTTTGCCGTAGGTTCTAACCCGGAGGCCGCCAACGTATCTGGTGTAAACGTTGCCAAGACCATCATCCTGGTACATACTCTGGCAGGCGCCATGTACGCCATCACCGGATTCATCGAGTCCGCCCGTATCGGCTCCAACCAGGCCGGAACCGGTCTGAACTACGAATGTGACGCCATCGCCGCCTGTGTAATCGGTGGTGTATCCTTCGTCGGTGGTACCGGTAAGATCCGCGGCGTAGTCCTTGGTGTATTCATCCTGAGGATCATCTTCGTAGCCCTGCAGTTCCTGGCTATCAACCAGAGCCTGCAGTACGTGATCAAGGGTCTCATCATCCTGGTAGCATGTGCCATCGATATGAGAAAATATCTTGTCCGCAAATAAGCAAAGATCCTGGAAGGAGGAACGAGAAGATGGAAGAAAAGAATCTGCAACAGCAGGAATCACAGGAAACAGACACTCCCGTTACAAACAAGGAGCCGGAATGGAAGAACAAGGCCCGGCCGGCCATTTACACCATGGCTGGATTCTATCTGGCCTATCTGTCCTGGCAGATGTTCCACGAGATCTCCAAGACAACCGGAAGCGAACAGACCATCATGATCGTTTCTTCTATCCTGTTCGCCGTGATCGGTCTGGGCGGTATCCTGTTTGGCCTGACAGCAGGCTGGCGCGCCGCCAGAGACCAGCGACGGAAACAGCAATAATAAAGAGGGACTGGCTGCATGCCAGTCCCTCTTCTTTTTTGCATTTCTAAATTCTTACTTCTCCTCGGAAGCCTCTTCCTTCTCCTTGCACAGCAGGCCGTAGATCATTGCGGCGATCGCAGCTCCTACCAGCGGTCCTACGATGAATACCCATACCTGGGACAGCGCGGTTCCGTTGCCTACCAGAAGAGCCGGGCCAAAGCTTCTTGCCGGGTTAACAGAAGTTCCGGTAAGCGGGATACCAAGAATGTGTACAAAGGTCAGTGTCAGACCAATCACCAGGCCGGCAACTGTTCCGGTCTTAGCCTTGGCAGTCACGCCCAGGATGGTGAATACAAACACGAAGGTCAGGATGATCTCTACCAGCAGGGCTCCAGCCATATTAAGGCCCACATAGGAAACCTCGTCATAACCGTTCTGTCCAAGTCCTACCTCTGCTACTGCTCCAAGGCCTGTGCAGGTGATGATCCCGTACAGGATGCCAGCTCCCGCGATGCCGCCCAGGAACTGAGCGATCACATAACCCACAAAATCCTTCGCGGTCATTCCTTTATTCAAAAATACTCCCAAAGATACTGCCGGATTAATATGGCATCCAGATACATCCCCGATCACATAGGCCATCGCTACGATAGAAAGCCCAAACGCCATAGCAATCCCAAAGATTCCCAGCGCTCCGTCGATTCCCCCGGAGATTGCCGCCGATCCGCAGCCAAATAATGTCAATACCAGTGTTCCGATAAATTCTGCAACATATTTTTTCATTTTTTATTCCCTCCTTCGTAATTTGCACAAGCACCTTTATACACGATTCTGCCTGTCTCGGAAACCCTTTTACTGTTATTGACACTTTTTTACTGGTTGTAGGTTTTTGTCGAAAACTATAATATGTTAATATAAAAATGAATGTGTCTCCCTGACACATTTCATTCTTGGTGCAAATATTGGGGGGTATTTTATGACAGCTGCGATCGTAGACGACTTAATCAAGGACATACAGATTCTCGAAGAACATCTTAACAAATATTGCCAGGAACACAAGGTACACATACAGATTCATCGATTCACAAATGAATCCGCTTTTCTTCAATCCCTGGACCAAACAGAATATTCTCTTGTCTTCCTGGATATTTATATGCAGAACGAAACAGGCATCCGACTTGCCCAGCAGGTCCGCAGAACGTTTCCCAGATGCCAGGTTATCTTCACCACCGCCAGCAAGGAACACGCCTTGGAAGCATTCCGCGTGCGCGCTCTGGATTACCTGGTAAAACCCTATACTTACGATGAGCTCGCGGACGCGATGAAGCGTTTTGAAGAAACCACCGAGAAATTCATCCACTACATCGAGGTCAAGGAAGGACGGTATCAGACCCGAATCCTGATTGATGATATTGTATATACAGATTATTCCAATCACTATATTCAGATCCATACCACTTCCTGCGTAGTACGTTCCTATATGTCTTTTGCCGATTTCGCGCCCATGTTGGAAACCTATCCCCAGTTTTTGTGGTGTTACCGGAATTGCCTGGTCAATATGGATCACATTGAATCTCTGGAAGACCGGGATTTCCTCATGAAAAACAGCGAGAGAGTCCCTATTTCCAAGGCGCGGAAAAACGAAGTGACACAAGCCTATGCTGACTATCTCTTTGACTATGTAAATGGAGGGATTCACTAATGGAGCCAGCTTTTCTCTTATCTACATTTTTTTACATTGCTCCTTGTTTCGCCCTGCTCGTCCTTTCTTTCAAGGATCAGTTCCGACTTCCTTCTCTTAGAAGAGTGGTGACTGGGGTCCTGCTTTTCCTGGCGGTCACTTTCATTGCGTCCCGCCTTTATTTTTCGTTTTACTGGTCCTCGCTTGCCCGCTCTTTCCTTGGACTTGCAGGCATTGTATCAGCGGTATGTATTTTTACGATTGTTGTCAGTTATCACTTTGTCCACAGTCTTTTTATCATATCCGTGGTCAAATCTTACTCCGAGGGCGTGATTCTGACGGTATCTTATATCCACTTTCTGTTTACAGGCACTCTTCCAGGATTCGACTCCATGATCGGCGCTCTGCTCATCATCTTAGTCACACTGCCAGCCTTCCCTCTTATGTATCTCTTTCTCAAGAAGCTGATGCGCCCGGCCCTGGATTATTCATACACCCTGCCGCCATGGAAATACATGTGGGTAATCCCCGTGTCTCAAAACCTGATCTACACGCTGACCATATCTCCCGATTTTTTCCGGGATCTTGGGGACTATTCAGAGTTTTATTTTATTCCCCCTCTGTGGCTTTTGATGTGCTTTTCTTCTTATATCATTTTCCTGCGCATGATCATTTCGGTCAGTGAAAACGCAAACCTCCAGGAACGGCTCCATCTTTCCGAAACACTGCTCAACGCCCAGGCCAAACACGCGGAACTTCTCCAGTCCCATATTGAGGAGACCAGACGGGCGCGGCACGATCTTCATCACCACATCCTTGCTTTGAACGGATTCCTTCAGGCAAGAGACTGGACTCAGCTGGAGAAATATCTAAAAGATTACACCGCTCATATTCCAGAAACCCAGTCGGTCTTCTGTAAAGATCCGGCCCTTAACGCGCTTCTCTGCCATTATCACGAAAACGCCAAAGAAGCTCATATCGATACCTCATTTACCGTCTCGCTTCCCGAACAATTACCCTTTCCAAGCACAGACTTGTGCGTAATTCTGGGAAATCTGCTGGAAAACGCGGTGGAAGCATGCGCGCGTATGCATTCTCCCGAGAAATTCATACGCCTCTCCTTTTCCATGACCAGCAGCACCATCCTGGTCCTTGTCATTGAAAATAGTTTCGAAGGGACCATTCACAGGTCCGGCAACGCCTTTCTTTCTACCAAGGCCGCCAGGCGAAAGGGAATCGGCATCTCATCCGTCATTCAGCTTACAGAATCCTATAACGGCGTCCACAAATTTGAATATCAAGACCAGGTCTTCAAAGTCTCCATCCTGCTGAACGCGAAAACAGAAAAGGGAGCCATCGCAAGATAGATGATCAATCCCTCATCTATTTTACGATGGCTCCCTTCATTTTCACAAAGATCCGCAGGATTATTTCAGGTTAACCTCAGCGCCTTCGCCTTCCAGTTTCGCTTTGATCTCTTCAGCCTCAGCCTTGGAAGCGCCCTCTTTTACTACCTTCGGAGCGTTATCAACCAGCTCTTTTGCCTCTTTCAGGCCAAGTCCAGTGATCTCACGAACAACTTTGATAACTTTAACCTTGGAAGCGCCAGCGGATACCAGCTCTACATCAAACTCATCTTTCTCTTCTGCTGCTGCAGCGCCATCTCCTGCCGCTGCCGCAACTACAACGCCTGCTGCCGCAGAAACGCCGAACTCTTCTTCACAAGCTTTTACCAGCTCGTTCAGTTCCAGTACTGATAATTCTTTGATTGCATCAATAAATTCAGCAGTTGTCATTTTTGCCATTTTACTTTTCCTCCATTTTTTAATTTTCGTTTTTTACTTTTTTAATCATAGTCAAGGTAGTTCTTTTCGCTAAGTTCAACCTTCGCTATGCCTGATCTTACTCGGCCTCTGCCGGAGCTTCTTCAGCTGCGGGAGCCTCCTCTGCCGGAGCTTCCTCTGCAGCGGGAGCTTCCTCTGCCGCGGGCGCTGCCTCTGCACCGCCATTTTCCGCGATCTGATTCAGAACGCGTGCCAGGTTGGTGATCGGTGACTGCAGGCTTCCAAGCAGCTTGGACAGCAGTTCTTCTCTTGACGGGATCTTGGACAGTTCTGTCAAGCCATCCACATCGTAAAGAGTTCCCTCAACCACACCAGCTTTCAGTTCCAGAGCTTTCGCATCCTTCGCGAACTTGCACAGGATTCTTGCGGGAGCTGTCGCGTCGTCTTTGGAGATCGCAAGGGCGCTGGGGCCTTCCAGATGTTCGTCCAGAGCCGCGAAATCGGTTCCCTCAAAAGCTCTTTTCATCATTGTGTTCTTGCAAACCTTGTAAACGATGCCAGCTTCTCTGAGCTGTTTACGAAGCTCTGTATCCTGGGCAACCGTAAGTCCACGGTAGTCTACCAGAACAACACTTGCCGCATCTTTTACATCATCTGCGATGGCCTGCACGATCGGCTGTTTTAATTCAACTTTTGCCACGAATGGTATACCTCCTTATAGATTTTTCGTATGCTGCCAAAAAAACGCCTCTGCGTCCAAAGACACAGAGGCATTGTAAATTCATGAATCTCACAAATCTAACTTTCCTCGGCAGGCGTATCTTACTACTTACGCTTACGCACCTGCTGTCTTCGGCAGTCATCGTGTGCTATTATAGCATGATATATTTTTGATGTCAATCAAAAGCTTAAACCAGTTTCATAGGATTGACTTTTACGCCAGGTCCCATGGTGGAAGTAAGGGTCACGCTCTTTAAGAACTGACCTTTTACTGCCGCCGGTCTTGCTTTTACGATGGCATCAATCAGCGTCTGGAAGTTGTCTGCAAGCTGCTCCTCAGTGAAAGAAGCTTTTCCTACTGGCACATGGATGATATTGGTCTTGTCAAGACGGTACTCGATCTTACCAGCCTTGATATCCTGAACCGCTTTTGTAACATCCATCGTTACAGTTCCAGCCTTCGGGTTGGGCATAAGTCCCTTAGGACCAAGAACACGTCCGAGACGTCCTACAACGCCCATCATGTCCGGTGTTGCAACAACTACGTCGAACTCGAACCAGTTCTCGTTCTGGATCTTCGGGATCAGCTCCTCGCCGCCAACGTAATCTGCGCCTGCTGCCTGTGCCTCATCAGCCTTGGCGTCCTTTGCGAATACCAGGATACGTACTTTCTTACCGGTTCCGTGAGGAAGTACAACGGCACCACGGATCTGTTGATCTGCGTGACGTCCGTCACATCCGGTTCTGATATGAGCCTCGATGGTCTCGTCGAATTTTGCTACTGCGGTCTTCTTTACCAATGAAACTGCGTCCGCAACATCATAGAGTGTTCCTCTGTCGATTGCCTTTGCAGCCTCTACATATTTCTTTCCTCTTTTCATCTAAATAAACCTCCTTGTGGTAATGTCGGGATAACCCTCCCACTTAATTTCCATTAGTCAACTACAGTTACGCCCATGCTGCGGCAGGTTCCGGCGATCATGCTCATAGCCGCCTCTACTGTCGCCGCGTTCAGGTCCGGCATCTTCAGCTCGGCGATCTCCTGAACCTGAGCCTTGGTGATGGTAGCTACTTTATTCTTATTTGGAACGCCTGAACCAGATTTGATCTTGCAGGCTTTCTTGATAAGAACCGCTGCCGGCGGAGTCTTTGTGATGAAACTGAAGCTTCTGTCGTTGTAAACAGTGATGACTACAGGAATGATCATGTCTCCCTGATCTGCGGTCTTCGCGTTGAACTGTTTGGTAAATTCAACGATGTTCACACCGTGCTGACCAAGCGCAGGGCCAACCGGGGGAGCCGGAGTCGCTTTTCCGGCAGGAATCTGCAATTTGATATAACCTTCTACTTTTTTTGCCATTTTCATTACCTCCTTGTGGTACTTCCGGGACTTTCATCCCTCCCACTGATTTTGATTGTTACATTTTCTTGACTTCCGCAAAACCGATCTCAACCGGTGTCTCGCGGCCAAAGAGCTCAACATTGATGGTAAGGCTCTGTTTCTGCGGATTCATGGACTGTACCACGCCTACGGTGTCCGCCCATGCTCCGGATACCACCTGAATGGTATCTCCCACCTCGAAATCTACGACGATGTTCTCCTGGCGGATTCCCAGCGGCGCCATCTCTGCCGCCGTCAGCGGAACCGGTTTGGATCCGGGTCCCACGAACCCTGTCACACCTCTGGTGTTGCGCACTACATACCAGGTGTCGTCGTTCATCACCATATTGATGAGTACATAGCCTGGAAACATCTTCTTCTGGGTTGCCTTCTGCACGCCGTTCTTCATCTCGATCACGTCCTGCATGGGAACCCGCACTTCAAGGATCTGATCTTCCAGGTGCCTGTTCTCGATGGTCTTGTCAATGTTGGCCTTTACTTTGTTCTCATACCCGGAATAGGTATGGACTACGTACCATTTTGCCTCTGACATAATCTCACCTTTCCCCGCACATTAGCCCAGATTTACCAGGATCTCAACGCCGTGCTGGAGCACGAAGTCAATCACTGCTATGAGCGCTCCCAGCGCAACAGATACAGAGATCACCGCTGCCGTCTGCTTTGCAAGTGTCATCTTGTCTGGCCAAATGATCTTCTTGAACTCCAGACTGAGTTCCTTGAACCAGCTCTTCTTCTGAGTCTTCTCACTCATGTCATACACTCCTTTACCTGACGGCTATTTGGTCTCTTTGTGCAGCGTGTGTGATTTGCAGAATCTGCAGTACTTCTTTGTCTCCATACGCTCAGGATGTGTTTTCTTATCCTTCGTCATATTGTAGTTACGCTGCTTGCATTCGGTACATTCCAATGTAATTCTTGTACGCACAACTTCCACCTCGCTTTACTTTCTGAAGTTTAATTTTAGGCATAAAAAAAAGACCTGCTTCCATTCGCCCGTCCAGTGTATCACAGAATCAGCGAAAAAGCAAGCCTTTTCTTTCATTCTGACCGCCGGTATGTTATACTAGACTGCAAACGAGGTGATTAGTATGTCAATTGGAGAATCTTCAGAAAACTATTTAGAGACAATCCTGATCCTGAGCAAGCGCCAGCCCGTGGTCCGCTCAGTAGATATCGCGACAGAGCTGGATTTCAAAAAGCCCAGTGTCAGCGTCGCCATGAAAAAGCTCCGGGAAAACGGCTGCATCCTGGTCTCCCCGGAAGGTTTCATCACGCTGACCGATACCGGCCGGAAGATCGCTGAGCGCATCTATGAACGGCATGAACTTCTGTCCTCCTGGCTGATCCGCCTTGGCGTGTCTCCGGAAACAGCCGCCAATGACGCCTGCCGAATTGAGCATGTGATCAGCGCGGAAAGCTTTGAGGCGTTGAAGCGGCATATCAAATAAATGCAGGTTTATCGCGCTGATTCTGTGAACTAAAAATGCTCAGGGAAGCGCATACAGCCTGCGGATAGAAGTCAGAAAGGTTCGCGAAGAATCCTTAACATCAAAACACCTGCGATTTAATGGCCAGAGCAATTCGCAAGGAAATCTGATGATTTCCCTGCTCAGGCTCTTTTCAGATTTGACTGGAAGTCAAATCTTCGCATAAAATCGCAGGTGTTTTTCTGTAATGGATTCTAATGCTTCCATATGGTTTCTATCAGCAGGCTGTATGCGCTTCCCTGTTCCGTATTCTTCCGCAGAATCATCTTGACAAGTCAGGCCTTTGTCGGGACAGTTGGCGATAAGGCGGGGGGCGGATGATTGCGGAGGTTAAGCGTTAGCCTCGGAGCAATTGCCGGTCCCCGCCTCTCGACAAAGAGCGCGATAAACCTGAATTTACCAATATTTCTTCATATATTCTTCTGCCTCTTTTTCAGACAGGTCATACTTTTCCTGAAGGGTTTGAAGGACATTTTCTTGCGTAATCGAGAATTTCTGAAGCGCTTTAATCAATTGGCAGATACCTTTTTCTTGTCCATCCTGGTAGCCTTCCTCATAGCTCTCTTTCTTTATCGCTTTCTCATATTTCTCAAGATCATAATTCTCCAGTGCCATCCGTACTACCTCCGCTTTCTGCTTTTTCAGGAGATCCTCCAGTATGCCCTGATCGATACAGGTGTCTGCTGCCCGAGTCACCGCTTCTTCCAGAGGCGCGCCCGCAGCCAGGTTCTTCCGCACCATGTCCACAAAGATGGCGTATTCTTTAAGTCGCCGACACTTCTCCATCAGTTCCCGGTTATGACCGTAGTTGATGTTCAGCACCAGGGTCTCGCACTCCAGGCAGGGACGCTTATCAGTGGAAGAGTGTTCAAACAAGTCGGAAAGCCTTAAGATCTTCCGGTCTGGTTCCTTCTGGGTCCCATTATAGAAGACGATATGCTGCGGAAGGGGGAAACGCTTGGCAGTGCTGCTGTAGAGATTGATCTCCCGGAGTGCGATGTAGGCGCTGTAGAGATCCCCAAAGTACAGAAAGCCCCGCATAGGCATGTTGGGATTGCAGGTGCTCTGGTGTTCATATAGGTTCAGCTCTGTGTCGATGAGGAAGGACAGGTCGTTCTTCATGGAAAGATAGAGCACATTTTCCAGTGTGTTGACCTCTAACTCTTCCGGGTTGTCATAATTGGTCCCATTGACTGCATTGTAAAGGTCCAGAAGATCCTTCTTGTCGCTGAAGACAAGGCGAAACAAGCGGTCCTTGTACTTGCGGTCCGCATGAAGATCCTCCTGAGTATGCAATTGTCGATTCATAAGTACCTCACTTTCATTATAGGAAACAAGACTACATGCTGCAACCTTTAAATGAGCTCAAAAAGGTCTGGAAATAAATGGCGGAAACCGCCGGAAATAAAGAACAGCCGGAAACTCCGGCCAAGGTGGAGAAAAGAATCCTCCAGATGATTGTCTGTTCATTATAGTGGAGGGGAGAAGAAAAGGCAAGATGGCAGGATAGACAAATTGGAAAGGGGAATTTTATGAACATTACCGAGAGGCGGGGTCCGGCGATTGCTCCGAGGCTAACGCTTAACCTCCGCAATCATCCGACCCCCGCCTTATCGCCAACTGTCCCGACAAAGGCCGATAAGTGTTAGTCGGCCTGCGGCCGGAAAGAAGATGGGACAGGGCTTTGTGGATGTTCTGACAGAATCAGAACATACAGAAAACGAAGTCATCCCCTGCAGAGAATCCGTATTGGAGCATTAGAATCCGTTATAGAAAAACACCAGAGATTTCATGGAAAGATTTGACTTCCAGTCAAATCTGAAAAGAGCCTGAGCAGGGAAATCATCAGACTTCCCTGCGAATTGCTCTGGTCATGAAATCTCCGGTGTTTTGATGTTAAGGATTCTTCGCGAACAGTTTCGGATTCTCTGCAGGGGCTGACTCCGTTTTTATGCGTCTGATTTCTGCCATATCATCCCTACAAACCTGAATCTACAATACGTCCCCTCGCTTGACATATCCCGGATGCTCGGTCTCCGCCACCACTTCTTTCACGTGGATCAGCTTCGCGTGCTTGTCTACCACCAGATTCTCTGCGTGAACGTCTTCGCCGACAACCGCGCCGGGCAGGATGATACTGTTTCTTACAACCGCGCCCTTTTTGATCACACAGCCCCGGCCGATGATAGAATTCTCAATAGTTCCCTCGATCATACATCCATTGGACACTACGGAATTCTTCACTTCTGCAGTATCAAAATACTGGGTCGGGCAGGAATCATTGGTCCTGGTATAGATGGGCCACTCATCTGTGAAAAGTGTTCTTGCCGACTTAAAATCGATCAGTGAGATATTTGCGTTATAATAACTGGGGAAATCCGTGATCGTGGCAAAATATCCTCTGTGGGAAACGCCGCGGATATCCAGTTCTTCACATTCCCGGCTCACAATGTCCGCCAGGGTATACATAGCCGACATCTTGTGGGCTTTCTGGATCAGCTCCAGGAACAATTCCTTCTTCATTACATAAGTGTCCATGAATATGTTCCGGTTCTTGGCACTTCCCCGGTTCGTTTCAATGGAGAGCACACCTTTCTGCCGGTTCAGATTCAGGAAACTGCAGTTAAGGAACGCTTCCTTCGCATTATCAACAGCATGATAGAGAAGAGTGATGTCCGCTCCGGAATCAATATGCTCCTGCAGAAGCTGGCTGTAATCCATGGCATACACCATATAGCTGGGGGCGATCACCACATAGGGGAAATGTACCTTCTCGATGCACTCCAGGTTCTCCATATACGCTGCGATGTCATTGTTGTAAATATCATTTTCCATTCCATTTTCAGAGAACAGAATATGTAATCTTCCTCTCTTGGAGTTGATATTGTAATGACGTCCGGTTCCCAGATGTTCCACCAGCGAACGGGGTTTTCTGCGAATGTAAACCTGGATATTGTCAATGTCGCTGTTGCTCATGTTCGAGATCGGGAAGTCGATGACCCGATATCTTCCCAGGAACGAGAACGCTCCTACAGGGCGGTAGGCCTGGAGTCCTTCCACATGGATGTGATTCCCGGCAAAATTAATGATACCCAATGCTCTTGCCATACTATTCTACCCCCTTTACTCGTTTCGACACAAGCTCGATGTGCTCGCTGTCCGGTGTACCCACCACGGCTTCCTTGCCGATCTTCACATTGTCCGCGACCAGAGCCCGCTGTACCACGGCGCCTTCTTCCACTTCCACGCCCGGCATCAGGACACTGTCAATGATCTTAGCACCGGCTCCTACCTTCACGCCGGTAAATAAAACAGAACTGGTAACTTCACCTTCAATGATACACCCCTGGGTGATGAAGGCATTCTTGATCTTCGCATCCGGTCCGATATACTGCGGAAGCGCCGTTACATCTTCTGTATAGATCTTCCAGGTGGAATCATCCAGATCCAGTTCATTGTTCTTGTCCAGCAGGTCCATATTCGCCTCCCACAGGGAGTCGATGGTCCCTACATCCTTCCAGTATCCTTTGAATTTGTAGGCAAAAAGATTCTTACCGTCCTGCAGCATCTGAGGAATGATATCCTTGCCAAAATCATGGCTGGAATCCGGGTTCTTCAGATCAGCTGTCAGCATTTTCCGAAGAAGCTTCCAGTCGAAAATGTAGATACCCATGGATGCCAGATTGCTCTTGGGATGTTCCGGTTTCTCCTCAAATTCTGCGATCCGTCCGTCTTCATCCGCATTCATGATCCCAAACCGGCTGGCCTCACGCATAGGCACTTCAATGACCGCGATCGTGGCATCCGCGCCCTTGGCCTTATGCTCCGCCAGCATTTTCGCATAATTCATTTTGTAAATGTGATCCCCTGACAAGATCAGGACGTATTCCGGTGAGTACGTATCAATGAAGTCAATATTCTGGGAAATCGCATCCGCAGTCCCCCGGTAAACGTCCAGGTTTGTGTCTGCCTTCTCACGGGGCGGCAGTACGAATACGCCACTGTCCTTCGCGTCCAGTCCCCAGCGGCGGCCCGCTGCCACATAACTGTTCAGAAGGATCGACTCATACTGCGTCAGAACTCCCACAATATCGATTCCACTATTCGCGCAGTTACTCAATGGAAAATCAACGATCCGGTATCTTCCGCCGTACGAAACAGCCGGTTTAGCCACTTTATTCGTAAGTTCATGCAAACGTGAACCTCTTCCGCCAGCCAGGATCATTGCCAACATGGTATTTTGCTTCATAGCGAATCCTCTCTTTCCTCTTGTTGTCCAATATTATACATTTTTTCTGTAAATTATGCAATAATTTCTGTAATATTATACAAAAAGTTTAGGCATGCATAATTGGCGAGCAGAAATCATGTTTACATGATTTTGCGAGTTAATTTATGGCATGCACTAAGCGCACGCTAACGAGCAAACCTGCGGCAACGCCGCGGTAGAGCCCGCAAGGGCGGGGTTGCGAGTGCACAGCGAGCGCGGCTAAACTTTTTGTGTCCCATAAACTTAAAGGGTATGCTTGCATAGACTTTCCTGCGGGCTTTTACTTGCACTAAGCGCACGCTGACGAGCAAACCTGCGGCAACGCCGCGGTAGAGCCCGCAAGGGTGGGGTTTGCGAGTGCACAGCGGGCGCGGCTAAACTTTTTATCCCTCCATCTCCACCACTCTGGTGCACACTCTCCCCAGCAGCTTTTCATCATGGCTCACCACCAGAAGCCCCAGTTCCCGCTTCTTTGCCTCCTCCATAAGGCAGTTCCAGATCCGGGCCCGGGTCACCAGATCCAGCATGGCGGTGATCTCATCGCAGAGAAGGAATCTTACGCCCGGGCGCAGCGCTCTGGCAAGGCAGAACCGCTGCAGCTCCCCGCCGGACAGTTCGGAGGGGAACCGGTCCAGCCATTCCTCCCGGATCCCCAGCCGGTCCAGAAGTTCCCGGTCCCGCAGCGTTTCTTCATCGTTCTCTGCCGGATTGCTCGTTATCGTACCCGAGAGTCTGATCCCTGCCTCCGCAAGCGTCTCCTTCATCCGAAGCCTGGGATCCACTGCCGTCTCCGGGTGCTGCCAGATCATCTGCACCGGGCAGACGCCCCGGTACGCTCTTACCTCTTTCCCGTCCAGCAGGATCTGTCCTCCTTTTGGAGCCTCGTATCCCGCCAGCAGCCGGCACAGCGTGGTCTTGCCCCGGCCGCTTTTCCCTTTTAATCCCACCCGCTCTCCGGGCGCGATGGTAAGATTTACTTGATCCAGCACCGGATGTTTCTTCTTTCCCGGATAATAAAAAGTAACCTCTCTTGCCTCTAACTCCATTCTGCGCCTCCTTCTTCCTGCATCGCCTGCCAGAGCGCCCGGGTAAAGGGGTGCTCCAAAGTTTCCGGATGCCGGGATTCTTCCGGTGTGATCTCTTCAACCGATTCCCCCTGATAAAAGACAGACACCCGGTCTGCCACTTCCAGCGCAAGTTCAAGATCATGGGTAATAAGGAGCACCGCCGCCCCCTCGTCCGCCAGTTCCCGGAAGTGTCCCAGGATCCTCCTGGCCGTCCCCATATCCAGTCCTGGCGTTGGCTCATCCGCCACGATCAGCCTGGGGCGCTCCGCAGCGGCAGAAGCGATCAACACTCTTCTTGCCATCCCCCCGGACAACTCAAAGGGATAGAGATCCTCTGTCTCCGGTCCCAGCCCGTACCGGGCCAGGGCTTCCCGGAACTTCCTTCGGGTCTCCGGGTCCTTCTTTCCCTTCCACAGCTGAGGCCCTACCTTCATCAGCGGGTCCAGACAAGTGACACCCTGAGGGATCAGCGCGATCCCCCTCCCCCGCAGTTTTTCCTGTCGTTCTCTGGTCAACGGCTCACCGTCATAGAAGATCTCTCCCTCCATGTGGCTGTTATAGGGAAGGATCCCAAGAATCGCATGGGCCAGCAGACTCTTCCCCGACCCGCTGGCGCCCACGATGGCCGCAACTTCCCCCGGCCGGACCTGAAGGGACAGATCCTGGATCGTCTCAAGCCTTCGCTTCTGAAGCCCCTTGTCATATTGTGTAAAAGACACGGCCAGATGCCGGATCTCCAAAATCGGTTCCATAGGGTTTCCTCCCGTCTTCCTTTCCATTGCTTTTTTCTCAGGCCTTCCCTTACTCATGCACACTGGCCGGGTCCAGAAGCCGCCTTGCCCGCTCACCCAGCAGGGCGAACAATCTCACAGTCAGCACCAGCGAGATCCCGGGAAAAAGAGCCAGCCACCATTTCCCTGTGGTCAGGTACTGCATGCTCTCCGACAGGATCACGCCGATGGCCGGCTGCTCTGCCGAAAGTCCAAATCCCAGAAAGGTCACGCTGGACTCATGCAAGATGGCATGGGGGAACAGCAGGATCAACCCGGTCAGAAACTGGGGCAGGACATGGGGCAGCATATGGCGCCCGGCCACCTGAAGTTTCCCGGCTCCCAGCTTCCCTGCCGCCAGCACATAGGGTGCCTGTCGAAGCTGCAGCACCTCGCCCCGGATCACCCGGGAGAGAGAGGGCCAGTGGCTGAAGGACACCCCGGCCGCCACCCCCAGAAACCCTTTGCCGCAGGCCAGGGAGATCAGGATCACCAGCAAAATATGAGGGATCCCCATCATCAGGTCGATCCACCAGGAGATACAGGTGTCTGCCCGGCGCCCCAGCACCGCCGCCCCGGTTCCCATAAGAAGGGCGATCCCGGCGCTGACACAGGCGGTCAGGAGCCCGATCCGGATACTGAGGGACAGGCCCGCCAGTGTCCGGGCAAACATATCCCGGCCCATCCAGTCAGTGCCAAAAAGATGGCTCATAGAAGGAGCCAGGTTCTTGCTGCTAAAATCCGTCTCCATGGCAGCGTCTTTCAGAAAAATCCCCGCTATAGTCACCGCTGTCAGCAGGGAAACTGCCAGGATCAGGAATACAGCGGTTTCCTGCCTGCGGTTTTTTGTCTTCTCTCTTCTCATTCTCTGGCCGCCCCCCTCCGGATCCTGGGGTCCACCACGCCGTAGAGAAGGTCCGCGATGAGATTTCCCAGAAATACTATGGCCGCCGTGATCACCGTGATCCCAAGCAAAAGCGGCAGATCGCTTCCCAGGCCTGCCTCCACCGCCGCCTGTCCAAGGCCCGGATAGGAGAAGACCTGCTCCACCAGCACCGATCCGCCGATGATCTCACTGACAGAGGCAAACTGGAGGGTGATGGCGGGAAGCAGCACGTTGCGAAGGCCGTGGCGCAGGACAATGGATCTCCAGGACTCGCCTCTTGCCCTGGCAAACAGCACATAGTCTGACTCCAGCACATCCACCAGTTTCTCCCGGGTGTGAAGCGCAATATTTGCCACGCCGGTAATACTTAAGGTCAGGGCCGGAAGGATGGCGTGGCGCAGCCGGTCCAGAGCTGTCACCGCCTGAGCCTCCATGCCTGCAGGCACTGACAGACCCACCGGCAGCCAGCCAAGCCATACCGAGAAGATCAGAAGCAAAAGGATGGCAAGCCAGAAAGCCGGGGTACTGGAGATCACCAGACAGTATCCCCGGATCAGCCGGTCCGGAAGCCTCCCCCGGAAGGCGCCGGAAAGGACGCCAAGAGCAAGCCCCAGGATCCCGGACAGCAGCCAGGCAGTGAGAAGAAGAAGCACCGAGCCGGACATCCTCTGGCCCACCACCGCAAGCACCGGCTGCCGGTAGAGAAGAGACTCTCCCAGGTCTCCCCGCAAGGCATTTCCCAGCCATCCAAGATACCTCTCTGCCGCCGGGGTGTCCACGCCCCAGTAAGCTCTCAGGTTTTCCACCTGTTCCCGGCTCATGGACCCAAGCGCCGTCTCGCCCACGTTGGTCTGAAGCGGGTCTAAGGGCGACGCGCTCATCAGAAGAAAGGTCACCAGGCTTACGCCCAGAAGCAGCGTCCCCATCCGTATGAACTTTTTCCCCGCAAATGTAAGACGATGTTTCACGCCGTGCTCCTTTCTACTCTTCCCAGCTCCACCGATCCACGTTGTTGACTACAGACCAGCCGTGGCCGTGGGGATGGATCTTCTGCTCCGCCACCCTAAGGCCGTCACGCACCCAGTAAAGATGGTCGATATTCACCAGCCACACCCAGGGAACATCTCCCTCCTGGGTCACGCCAGTGGTCCCGTCCCACTGGGCCTTCTGCCACAGGGCATAGGATTCCTCCAGATCCCCGCTTGCCAGCGCCTGATCCATATATGCGTCCACCGCCTCATTTCCATAGGGGGAATACCGGGCGGAGCCGCTCTTTTCTTCTGTATGGTAAATGTTATAAAGCTCCATGGGGGTATGGCCCCCCCATCCCCACAACAGCGGGTCCGCAAGCGCCCGGTCATAGGCCGTATCCCAGCCCACGCCCTCGGTGGTGCAGACGATCCCCAGCTCCTCCATCTGATCCGCAAAATCTTCCACCAGCGCCTGGCGGACCGAATCTCCGGCAGAAAACAGTAGGTTCAGACTGGCCTTCACACCATCCTTTTCCCGGACGCCGTCTGCTCCCATTCTCCAGCCCGCCTCATCCAATAATTTCCCCGCTTCTTTCGGGTCGTAAGCCACTTCCGAAGCTTCACTGTACCAGGGAAGCTGGTCGCAGACACTGTAAGCCGGGCTTCCGTAACCGTTCAGCACATGATCGATCATTTCCTGGCGGTCGATCCCCAGATTGATGGCTCTTCGCACCCGCACATCCGAAGTGAAGTCATTTCCTGTCTGTCTGCCTTCCTCATCCGTCCCCTCCGGGACCGCCGGCAGGTTGAATCCCCGGTTGTCCACCGTCTCGTAAGCGGCCAGCTCATACCCGTCTATGTTCTGATCCGAATACGTGGCGGAAGTATAGGCCACATCCACCTGGCCCGCCTGGGCGGCCAGAAACGCCGCATCCTCCTCCATAAAAAGGATGGTCACCTGCTTCATTTGGGGCGCCTCCCCGTAATAATCCGGGTTGGCCTCCAGGATCACCTGCTGCCCCTGATCCCACTGCTTCAATATATACCGGCCGGAGCCGATGGGATTGGTCCCGTAAGTACGACTGTCATAGGCGTGCTCCGGCAGAATCCCCACCGCCGCCATGGTATAGGGCCAGATGGAAAACGGCCAGGTCATATGGAACACCACGGTGGTATCATTGAGGGCCTCCGCCCGGTCCAGCATGGTGAAATCATTGACCGAACTGGTCTCTTTCACCGTATTGTAGGTAAATGCCACGTCCCCGGCAGTCAGCGGCTCTCCGTCTGTAAATTGCACATCTCCCCGGATAGTCACCGTCCAGGTAAGTCCGTCTTCGCTGACGCTGGTGTCTGTAGCCAGATCATAACCGATGGTCAGATCCGGGTTGGTCACTGTCAAAGTGCTCTGGATCAGAGGCTCATGGACATGCTCGCCTGCGCCCCATCCAAAGGCCGGGTCGAATCCTGCCTCCGGCTCCGATGTGGGACCCATGGCAACGATAACGGAATCTTCTCTGGAAGCCTGACTCTCCCCGGAAGTCTCCACACTTCCAATAGCCCCGCCGCAGCCTGCCAGAAGACCTGCCGCAAGTCCTGCTGTAAGAATGATTGCCGTAAACCGCCTCAATTATTTCTCCTCCTGTCCGTCAATATCCGTCCGGCGGATCACCTCATCCCGCACCTTGCCCCAGGGCAGGTTCTGCTTTCTGGCGATCTTCGCCACATCTTCATACTCCGGTTTCTTATGAGTGACGCCGTATCCGAAAGCGGTCTTGATCCGCACCTCGCCCCAGGGCGTAGAAACCTTCTCCACCCCCGGCTTCAGGAAATATTTCTCACACCGGCGGGCCCGCACTCCGTTGGTGGCCGTCTCCCGGAATATCTTCCGGACCATTTCCTCTTCGTTCCCTTCTTCGCAAAGCACCGTCAGTACATGGCCGGGGCGGCCTTTTTTCATGGTGCCAGGAATAGTATACACGTCCAGCGCCCCTGCTTCCAGAAGCCGGCCACAGGCAAAGGAAAGGGCCTCCGGCGTCATGTCGTCCAGGTTGCAGATCAGTTCTGTGATCCTGCCATTTGCGCCAGTCTCCCCAGCTTCCATGCCAGCGGCTTCCGACTCCCGGCTTTCTCCCAGGAATACCCGCACACAGTTGGCCTGAGGAAATTCCTTTGTTCCAATCCCGATCCCCACGCCAGTGCCTGTCATCACCGGCATCGAGCCAAAAGCATCCGCGAACTGGGTAAGAAGCGCAGCTCCGGTAGGCGTACACAGTTCTCCCCGGATCTCTCCGCCGTAGCTTGGCGCTCCCTCCAGCAAGTTGGCTGTGGCAGGCGCCGGAACCGGCATGATCCCGTGAGCGCACCGCACCGTGCCGCTTCCCACATGGACCGGGGAAACCACGATCCGCTCAGGCTTTAGAAGATACAGGCAATAACATACGCCGGTCACATCTGCCACCGCGTCCAGGGCTCCCACCTCGTGGAAATGCACGTCCCCCACAGGGCAGCCGTGAGCCCTGGCTTCTGCCCGGGCGATCCGGTCATACACCGCTCTGGCCTCTTTCTTTACCTCTTCCGGCAGGCACAGGGTGTCGATCAGTTCCCCGATATGCCCCGGCGTGGCATGATGATGGTGGTGATGATGATCGTGCGCATGGTCATGCCCGCAGGCAGCTTCTTCCTCCCCGTGTACTGTCACCCGCATATGCGTCCCGGCAATCCCGCAGGTCTTTCCCGCCTCCGCCTCCACATGCACGCCGGGCAGTCCCAGGCTGTTCATGGTCTTCAGAAATCCCTCTTTATCTTCCAGCAGTTCATACAGGGCGCCCATCAGCATATCACCGGCTGCCCCCATGTTACATTCGATATATAATGTCCGCATCTGTTATTCCTCCTTGATCCCTTCCATCTGATTAATCCGGCTGGCCAGATACCCGGCCCCGAATCCATTGTCAATATTCACCACACTGCACCCGGAAGCGCAGGAATTCAGCATGGACAGAAGCGCCGACAGCCCTCCAAAGCTGGCGCCGTAGCCTACGCTTGTGGGTACTGCGATCACCGGGCAGTCCACCAGTCCGCCCACCACGGAAGCCAGGGCTCCTTCCATGCCTGCCACTGCGATCACGCAGCGGGCCTGCATGAGAATATCCAGATTAGACAGCAGGCGGTGAAGTCCCGCCACGCCCACATCATAAACCCGGGTCACATGATTTCCCATGGCTTCGGCAGTCAGCGCTGCCTCTTCTGCCACCGGCATGTCGCTGGTCCCTCCAGTGGCCACCACAATATTTCCCCGTCCCGGCCGGTCTTCCGGAAATGCGATCCCAAGCCGGGGGATCTTGTGGTAATCTATGGGGAGAAACCGGGACAGATAGTCTCCGGTCTCCTGGCTGATCCGGGTCACCAGAATGTTGCGGCACCCCTTCTCGCCCATCCGTTCTACAATCCCTTTGATCTGCTCCGGCGTCTTTCCCTCTCCGTAGATCACCTCCGCGGCTCCCTGACGGACGCTTCGATGAAAATCGATCTTGGCATAGGCAAGGTCTTCAAAGGGCGCCTCCTTTAACTCCAGCATGGCGTTCTCCGGTGACACCTTTCCATCCGCCACCTGGCGCAGCAATTCTAAAATGTCATGTTTATTATCCATTGCTTCTCCTTTCTTCTATCTGGATGGCTTCCTGGCTTCCAGATCCATCAATACCGCGGGAAACAATTGTTTTAACTGCTCTGTGACAACTGCCCGCTGATCCAGAAGATCCGCCATCTGCTCTTCTCTTACCTGGATCCTTGCTCCCTCCTGGCAGATACGCACCCGGAAATCCGCAAAGCCAAGTTCTGACAGGATCTCTTCCGCCCGCTCCACATTTTTAAGGGTCTCCAACGTGATCTTCGTTCCCGTGGGCACCCGGGTAGCCAGGCAGGCATAGGCCGGCTTCTCCCAGGTAAACAGGCCAGCTTCTTTAGACATCTGCCGCAGCTGTTCCTTGGTGATCCCGCATTCCCGCAGAGGCGACCGCACCTGAAGTTCCCGCAGCGCCTGCATACCCGGCCGGTCTTTTGCGTCATCGGAGGCATTGGTCCCGTCCAGAAGCACCGGGTATCCGTCCCGGCGTGCGGCTTCCCGCAGGCTGGAAAACAGCGCCCGTTTGCAGTAGTAACAGCGCTCCGAGCCGTTCTGCGCCGCCTCCGGCACTGCCAGGATATCCTCTTCGATCACAGTCATCGGCACCTGCAATTCCCACGCCAGCCGCCTGGCGTCCTTAAGCTCAAAAGCCGGCTGGAAGGCCGTCTTCCCATAATAGGCCCGGACATCCGCGCCGTATTCCCTGGCCGCCCACAGGAGAAAGGCAGAGTCCGCACCGCCGGAAAAGGCCACCGCGGCTTTGGGGACTTCTTTAAAAAACTCCTGTAATGTCATACCTTCTTTCCTCCTTACAAACAGAAACAGGAAGATGTCTGCTTTCTCCTGAAAACAGATACCTTCCTGATATCTTTCCTGTCAACCTGTATCTCCGTTGTCATAAGGCAACCATTTATATCTGATAAAACTTCTGTATCATAATCCTCACGTCTTCTGACGCATATTCCGGCTTCCTGCCGGAACTCTTTTTTAATACTACCATATAGAAAAACTGCCGGCAACCGTTTTGTTACTCAAGAATACCGCGCACCTCTTCCAGGCCGATTCCCGCCTCTTTTGCAATCTCCGCTTCCGTCCGTCCTTCCGCTGACAAGCGGAAAACTTTCTTTGCCAGGGCCACTCCAGATTCTCTGCCTTCTGCAAGCCCGGCTTCCCTTCCTTCTGCTAATCCGGCTTTCCTTCCTTCTTTTAACGCATCCTGATACCATTCTTCCAATGCCTGACACATATTCACACGCTCCTCCTTCTGCATGGCTTCCACCTCTTTTATCCCCTTTTCCATATTCAAAAAGCTGCACAGCGCCTGATAGGTCTCTGCATCTACACTGCTGAAATACTTTTCGTTCTTTTGTATATATTTCTGCAATTCCTTCTTTCTGCCCCTATATTTTAACATGCCCAGTACCTGTTGTAAATCTTCTGAAAGTCTTTGCAGTTCTGCTTCTTCCATATGTCCCGCATCGATCAGGTTCATCCGATAGTTGGGCACATATTTCCGTAAAACCTCTCCTGTCTCCTTGCCCTTCCCTTCTGTTCCGGGCGGAAACATCCCGTACAGATCTGTGGCCCCGTCCCATTTCTTCTCATCATAATAAAACACCAGCGTAAGAATGGGATAGATAAAATCCTCCCGCCTGAATCTGGACAGGAATTCCTCCGTACTTAACTCCCCTTTTCCCAGGGTTTCTCCAGATTTCCGATGCGTCCGCCACAGTTCCCGGATCTGGTCAGTATAAGTCAATCCGTCATACAGCATGCAGCGGACCGGCATGGCATAATGGATCTTATCCTGGGATTCGCAGGCCAGGATCGCCAGATTCACCGTGTTCTTCCAGCGTTTCACAATATCCCTGCGCCTTCCCACAGCCTTTGTCTTTCCCGCCTTGTCCGTGACCAGGATATCCGTCTCCCGGTCCAGGTCTTCCAGTTCCTCCGGCCTTATGATCTGCCGGCCCCCGAATACATAACCATTGTACAGGCTGGCAAACCGGTGGTTGTCCCTCAGCCACTGATTCACTGATGTGTTTGCTTTTCCCATAGGCAAAGCCTCCTTTATTCGATTTTTTTCATCAAACTTTTGGGTATCTCTGGCTGAAACGCCTGAAAACTCTGTCCGGATGTTAGAAAATTTAGAAGAAAAATATCCGGGAATTTGATGTGAAATCATCATAACACGCTGCCTGCCCAATTGCAAGATAACCATACTTTACAGGATCTCTTTTACTCCGCTAATCTGATCCAGACGGATCATCTTTATAACCTTCTTCTTTTTTTCTTCGCATACCATTTCCATCCACTGATCGTCCAGATCCTGCAAAATGCCCTTCTGACTGTGGATCACTCCAATCCCGAACATGGGATCCTTCACTACTATTTCGATGGTCCGTCCCCTATACCCGGGAAGGATCTCCGCCCATCCACTTTCCCCCTTCTGCGGCTCTTTTTCCCCGTTCTTCTCTTCTTTTTCCAAATGGGTACACAGAAAATATATCCCGTATGCCAGCATAAATACCATGAAAAACATCAGTACCGTTGTCATAATGTCAGCTCTCCCTTTCTTCCGCAAAAGATACCCCGATGATCATCGAATGCTCTACTTCCCGCACCACCGTCTCTTTTTGAAACATAGCATCTTCTTTTCTTCTCTCATATTCGATCCTGACCCGGCGATCTCCCACTTCCAGGATCCGGACATTGGCATTGTCTAACAGGCCGTCCATCACCGCGTCCATTGTATTCTCTTCTGTAAATTCCAGCTGGCAGCGCCGCCCCTCCAGCTTCTTAAGAATATGAAGATCCACTCCCGGCGCTTCTCGCTCATCTGCAAGTCCTGCCAGCTCATCCAGGCTGATCTGATAAATGGCTGCCAGTTCCGCCGCTTTATCCAGGGCAGGCGCCCCCTGTCCACATTCCCAGTTTGAGATGGTCTGCCTGGTAACAGACAACCGATCCGCTATCTCCTGCTGACTGTATCCCTGCTTTTTTCGGAGCGCCACCAGACGCTCGGCAAGAGAGCAGGTATTTTCTCTATTCTCAGTTTTTCCCATACTGCTTTCTTTCCCTTCAGAAAAATATCTTTACCCCAGAATACCAGACCCCCTGCCAAATTGCCAGCAAATCACTTTAGAACCTGCGCAAAAAAATTTGCGCAAATAAATAAAGACGGAAGTCCTAAACTCCGTCCCTATTTGGTATTCCATAGGTGCAGGGCAGCTGAAGTGTACATTTCCCACATACATCTGCCCCCAGCCGCTTCTCAAAGTCCGCCAGGTGCCTCTGGCAGGCGATCCGGTCAAATCCGCTCTCCAGGGTCAGTGCATGGATGGGGCATCTCCTCACACACAGGCCGCAGGAACCGTTCCGCTTATAGAGGCACCGCTCTTTTCGAACCGGCCCGTCCGTATCCGCCGGATAATCGGTGATCAGGGAATAAAACCGGCCGCAGGTCCCCGCCTCTGTGATCAGCATATTGTTCATCCCGAAAGTCCCAAGGCCTGCAGCATACGCAATGTGTCGCTGGGACCAGTTGCTGTAGATATGCTCCTCGTCGATCATCCCCACCGGATCCGGCGATACCGCCCGGTAGCCCCAGGAGGCAAAAAGCTCTGCCAGAGACCGGTTCAGCTCTACAAACATCTGATTGGTCTCCTGATAGGCCCTCACCCAGACGGCAGAAGGCTCTGTCCCTTCCTCGTTGCTGCGGGCGATCTCCTCTGTAAAGGGAAAGAAATAACACAGGATAGTCTTACAATCCGGGAGAAATTCCTCCGGCAGATAGTGGGTAGGGGAGATCAGCTCCTTCAAACTTCGTATATAGGGGCTGTTCGCATCCGCGAATCCCATCAGCGGCAGTTTCCATCTCGCAGTCAGTTCTCTTCCCTTCTGATACTCCCGGACAAATGCATTGATATGTTCCAGGATCTCTTCTTTTCCCCGCATTGCCGTTCTCCTCTCCATCTACTGATCCAGAAGTCCGCGCAGGAGCTCTGCCGCTTCCCGCACCTTATCCGCCATGCTAAGATCCGCGGCTCCCACAACCAGGTTATCGCACTGATTCACCGGAAGCAGGATCCTTCTGGCCGGGCTCTGGCCTACCGCCGCAGCCATGGCCGGGGTGATCTCCCCCAGCATGGAATCCGCGATCACGATCCCGATGGGCCCGATGATCACGTCCGCTCGTCGGCACGCCACCAGCACCGCGTTTTCCCCGGTGGCCGCCTGATCCGCTCCCGCCCGGAGCATGGCGCCCGTGGCGGTACTGTTAGTTCCCACCGCCAGCACCTCCGCCTCCGGACACTTCTCTTTTACTGCTGTTACCAGCTGCCGGCCCAGGCCGCCGCCCTGGCCGTCTATGATCAAAACTTTCATACCCGCTTCCTTTCTGGATAACACCTTCCAAAATATCGCTTCGTTGGAAAAGTGTTAGAAAAATGGTTAGAAAAAACCAGTTTTTTCCGTTTTAGACGTGTTTTTCAAAAAAATAAAGAAAGCCGCAAACCCTTGATTTTACTGGGTTTACAGCCTCCAAAACCAAAATCGGAGTGACAGGATTTGAACCTGCGACCTCTACGTCCCGAACGTAGCGCTCTACCAAGCTGAGCCACACTCCGATAAGTTGACCGGACACTTATATATTCAAGCATCCGGCGCCCCTGCCAAGGAACTACGGATAGAGGACTCGAACCTCTACTAACAGAGTCAGAGTCTGCTGTGCTGCCATTACACCAATCCGCATTACTGTCAGCGAACAAATACTATTATAACAAACTTTTAACAGAAATCAAGTGTTTTTTTCATTTTTTGAGAAATTCCTATTGCTTTTTAGCTGGAAATCTGGTTTCCTATTATTTAGAGGATACTCAAACAAATCAATTACTATAGAAAGGGATGTACTATGAAGCCAATCAAAGAAGGAAAAGTACGCGAGATCTACGACAACGGAGACAGCCTGATCATGGTGGCTACCGACCGCATTAGCTGTTTCGACGTTATCCTGAAGAATGATGTGACCAAGAAGGGAACGGTCCTGACCCAGATGTCCAAGTTCTGGTTCAACATGACCAAAGACATCCTTCCCAACCACATGATCTCCACAGATGTGAAGGATATGCCGGAGTTCTTCCAGCAGCCCAGATTCGACGGCAACAGCATGATGTGCCGGAAGCTTAACATGCTCCCCATCGAATGTATCGTGCGGGGCTACATCACCGGAAGCGGCTGGGCCAGCTACCAGGAGAACGGCACCGTATGCGGCATCAAGCTGCCGGAGGGCTTAAAGGAATCCGACAAACTTCCCGAGCCTATCTACACTCCCTCCACCAAGGCGGAGATCGGCGATCATGACGAGAACATTTCCTATGAGCAGAGTATTGCCCACCTGGAGAAATATTTCCCGGG
Source organism: Massilistercora timonensis (assembly GCF_900312975.1). Classification (NCBI taxonomy): domain Bacteria; kingdom Bacillati; phylum Bacillota; class Clostridia; order Eubacteriales; genus Massilistercora; species Massilistercora timonensis. Next base: position 1,053,004 of record NZ_LT990039.1, read on the forward strand.
CAAGGGCGAAGAGTACGCAGCCAAGCTGCGGGACTACACCCTGGCTCTCTACAAGAAATGCGCGGACTATGCCTTAAGCCGCGGCATCATCATCGCAGACACCAAATTCGAGTTTGGTCTGGATGAAGAAGGAAACATCGTGCTGGGCGACGAGATGCTCACTCCCGACAGTTCCCGCTTCTGGCCGGCGGAAGGCTATGAGCCGGGACACAGCCAGCCTTCCTTCGACAAGCAGTTCGCCCGCGACTGGCTCAAAGCCAATCCAGGGAATGACTGGACTCTGCCGGAAGAGATCGTGCGGAAGACCATCGACAAATATCTCCAGGGATATGAGATGCTCACCGGCGAGAAACTGTAGATTCCGAATAATATAAAGAGAACGCAGAGCTAATCTGCGTTCTCTTTTTTGTCGCACATCCTATCTCAGCACCTGTTTGAATACCCGATAGAAATTCTTGTAGGCCACTTTCTCCAGTTCCTCCTGGGTATAGCCCCGACTCTCCAGCACGTCCAGGAAATTGTGGGCCTGCGCGGCGCTCTTGATTCCCTTCGTTCCCGCCGGATCCTCGTTATCAATCCCGTTTTTGCTAAGCGCGGCCTGATCCACGTAATCCTCGAAGTCAAACCCGCAGCCGATATGGTCGATGCCCACCAGATCCCGGATATAATCCACGTGGTCCGCCAGACCTTCCACCGTCTGCTTCGCTTTGTCCGGGTGGATGAACCCGTCTGCCCGGTTCATCCCCATCACTCCGCCGGTTTTGGCCAGAGCCCGGATCATGTCGTCGCTTAAGTTCCGCATATGAGGAGATACCGCCCGGGCATTACTGTGGGAAGCGATCACCGGATGTCCGTCAGACAGCTCCAGGATATCCCAGAATCCCTTGTCATTGATGTGGGAAACGTCCAGGACCATGCCCAGCTCGTTCATCCGCCGTATGGCTTCTTTCCCTTTGGCAGTCAGACCTCTCTCCGGGTCTCCCGGCCATCCGGAGGCCAGCGCATTTTCCTCATTCCAGGTCAGCATCATGGTGCGGACGCCGAATTCTTCATAATAGTAATTGATCTGGTCAATGTCTTCCCCAATGTAAGACAATCCTTCCAGGCCCATCATCACATTGATCTTGCCTTCTTTGGTTCCTTTCTCAAAATCTTCATATTTCCGGACAATGTTTAAGATATCCGCCGCGTCTTCCAGTTCCTGCTTTACTGCCTTCTCGATCTCTTTGATCCTTCTCTTAGGATCTTCGTCGTGAGGCGGGTCGATCCACATTACAAAGGTTCCGCCCATCACGCCGCCCTTCTGGAATTTGGGCAGCTGATACTTCCGGAAGATATCCCGCTCACCTTTCTGACTGTGCTGTACAATGTCATACCAGATATCTCCATGTGCATCAAATAACTTTAACATTTATCTGCCACCAGCTTTCTCTTCTGTCTCGATTGCTTTCTGAATATAGGATTCTCTTACGTCTTCCGGCACCAGGGAACCGCCTGTCGCCCACACGATGTGGGAGGCCTTCTCCATCTTGTCCTCCAGTCCCTGCTCCTTCAGATATTCCAGGCACACATCCTCCGACTGGATCCTGCACGGACCTGCAAACGCCGCGCAGGAACTGGGCTCGATAAATACATTTTCCCGGTCCAGAAGTTCCTTCATATACAGGTAAAGCTTCTCGTCCTCCAGGGTAAATTCGCCGCTGAGAAGATGTTCCACCGCCTTCCCCACGAACCTGGAGGGGCGTCCCACCGCCAGTCCGTCGGCCTCTGTCTTCCCGGACAATCCAATATCCTGGACGCAGATCTCGCTGTGAAGGCCGGTGGCGATGCCAAGGACCATACAGCAGGCCTGAGTAGGCTCCTCGTAAAACACATGTACATGATCCCCGTAGACCAGCTTCAGCCCGAAGGTCACGCCGCCCGGCGCGCCTCCCACGCCGCAGGGGATATAGACAAAGAGGGGATGGTCTGCGTCAACCACAACTCCCAGTTCATCCAGCTGCCCCTGAAGCCGCAGGGCCGCCACAGCGTATCCCAGGAACAGGCTGACAGAATTCTCATCATCCACGAAATAACTGCAGGGATCCTTCTCCGCCTCTGCCCGGCCCTGTTTCACTGCCGCTCCATAGTCTCCTGTATATTCGATCACCTGCACGTTCTTGGAACGCAGCAGATCCTTCTTCCACTGTTTCGCGTCCTGGGACATGTGGACGTACACCCGGAATCCCAGCGTGGCGCTGATGATCCCGATGGACAGGCCCAGGTTTCCGGTGGAGCCTACATGCACCGCATAGCGGGAGAAGAACTCCTTCATCTCCGGCTCCGCGAATTTCCCGTAATCCTCTTCCGGACGGATCATTCCCTGCTCCAGCGCCAGGTCCTCCGCATGCTTCAGGATCTCATAGATCCCGCCTCGCGCCTTGACGGACCCTGCCGCCGCCAGATGGGAATCCATCTTCAGAAGAAGCCTGCCGGTAAGCCCTGCCTTCCAGGACTGGTTCAATTCCTCTTTCATCGCCTGGATCTCCCGCAGCGGAGATTCGATCAGGCCCTTCGTCTCTTCCGTGTCCGGGAAAGCCCGGCGGATGAAGGGGGCGAATCTCTGAAGGCGGGCCGCCGCCTCTTCCACATCCGCCATGGAAAGATCGATCTCTCTAAGCGCCTCTTCCGTCTTCCCATAGTATGGATTGATCCAGTTCACTTCCTGGGCATCGGCCAGTTTACGGACAATGGGCGCTTTCTGTTCTAATGCCTCAAGATTCATAAAAGCTCCCCTTTCTTCGCCAGGATCGCCTCAACCACCGCGCAGGCCGGGCAGTCGCAGTAAACCGCGCCCTGAGCCTTGATCTGTCTCCCGTGCTCCGCAACATTGGGCGCATTGTCGCCGAATACAGCAGCTCCCGCCTCAGACTCCGCGAACGCGATCAGGCCATCCACCGTCACGATGTCCTCCTCCAGCTCCGCAATATATTTCTTCGTCTCTTCTGCTTCCCGCTCTGTACCTACAGCGTCAAGCCAGCTCTGGGCCGCGTCTTTAGCCTCCTGGGAACAGGTGGGCGCCTGGATCAGTTCCCTGGTCTTCTCAACTACATACTCTAACGTTTCTCTGTTCATACGAAACACCTCGCCTTTCCTGAATCTGTTCCTATTTTAGCACACTTTTCAGACAATTCCTATGGAAAAGGGACAAAAATTTTACATCTGTTTCCTGACGATCCGGTAGTCGTCCCCGTTCCGGTAATAAGGGCACTCATAGTGAGAGTCTGAGATCAGACGGATGTACTCATCCTCATCCATGTCCATATCGCAGACATATTCCTCATAATCCTCATCAAAGGTGTAATAAGTGCAGGTCTCGCAGCTTACGGCAGTTTTCCCGGCCATTATGCTCTCCTCTTTTCCTTCGGGCAGGATCACAACTGCCCTTTTTCTATGTTCTTCTCTGCTATTATATCCTTTTCCGCCTGATCCTGCCAGGTTATTTTAGATCATCCTCTCTGTGATCTGGTCACAGAACTCTTCTCCCTCCTTCGCTATAATAAACTCATCATTGAAATAAGAAATTGAAAAAGGAGGACTGACCTATGACCTTTCAGTTAGAAGAACGCCTGAAAACCTACATGCAGGAAAACCAGCAGCGGGACATCCTGATCTCCCCGGAAATGTGCAACACCTGAGGCGGCCCTATGTTAAATATATCAGCAAGGTTTGTTGATCCGGACGAGGCGCTGGCCTTAAAAAACAAGCAATACCACAGTTTCCCCCACGACCTGGGCTCTGTCTACATCCGTCAGATCCCGGCATCCAGAGCCAAAACCGTCTCTCTTGGCCTGTCCCGCTTCTTTAAGCGGATCACCGTAGACGGTATATACTCTGCATAGACAACATAAAAGAATCCGAAAGTCCCCCGCTTTCGGATTTCTTTTCATTTTGCTCTATTACCTGCCCTGAATCTGTGGTATGATGGTTTCACTGAAGAAAACTCGGAAAGGAAGGATTCCTTATGAATAGAAAACGGCTGGCTCTCGGCATACTGACCCTGATCCTGATCGTCCTCTTTCTCAAATACAGCGACTCTGTGATGGGAACACTGGCTGATCTTACCGGGATCATCAAACCTCTGGCCATTGGCTGCGCCATCGCCTATATCCTGAACATCCTGGTGACACGGATCGAACGGCTTCCCTTCTTCCGGGAGCCCGGCGCTCCTCTCTACAGAGTGCGCCGCCCCATCAGCATCCTGTGTTCCATTGGACTGATCATCGCGGCCATCGCGCTGATCATCCTGCTGGTCATCCCCCAGCTTGCAGACGCCATCGGCGTACTGGTCAAAGAGATCCCAAGCGCGGTCTCCCAGTTTATCGCCTGGCTCTCCGCCCATGATCAGGACTGGCCCCAGCTGCAGAAATTCCTCAACTCCCTGGACATGGACTGGCCCCACCTCCTTCAGCAGGCGGCGGCCCGTATCACCAGCGGCCTGAGCGACATTTTCTCATCTACCATCTATATCCTGGGCAGCATCGGCTCCCTGATCATAAACTTTGTCGTGGCAGTGATCTTCTCCATCTACATCCTGGCCGGCCGGGAACGGCTGTTCCACCAGTTCCAGACACTGGCGAAGACCTACCTGCAGGAAAAATGGTATCACCGGCTGGATGTGGTGATCTCCACCGCCCACGATACATTTACCCGATTTATCATCGGCCAGTGTACGGAAGCGGTGATCCTGGGCGCCTTGTGTACCGTCGGCATGTCCATCTTCCGGTTCCCCTACGCCAGCATGATCGGAACCCTGATCGGCGCCACCGCGCTGCTGCCGGTTGTGGGCGCATACCTGGGCGCTTTCGTAGGCGCCTTCATGATCTCCACCGTCAATCCCATCCAGGCTCTGGGCTTCCTGGTCTTCATCGTGGTCCTGCAGCAGCTGGAAGGCAACCTGATCTACCCCAGAGTGGTAGGCTCTTCCGTAGGCCTTCCGGGGATCTGGGTGCTGGCCGCCGTCACCATCGGCGGCGGGCTGAACGGCGTAGTGGGCATGCTGCTGGCAGTGCCTATCACAGCCACGATCTACAAGCTCCTGCAACGGGATGTAAGACGGCGGCAGAAAGTAACTGTGAAAGAAGAAAACAGCGCAAACTAAAAGAATCCCTACAGAACGCTATCTTAAGTTCAACGTTCTGCAGGGATTTTCCTATTCTTTGGGAAACCTGCTGTTAAATTTATCCAGCGCCAGCGCGCAGATGATCCCCGCCACCAGACAGACTCCGTTTACCACCATGGAACTTACGGATTCTGTGAAGCCCTTCACCGGGATGATCATGATGGTGGCCGCGGTCACGATCCCCACGATCGCGTGGAACGCATAAGAATAATGACGCTGGAACAAGGTGTCCACGCCTCTTGCCAGGCAGATCACCGTCACCACTGCCCCGACGCCGCTGGCACCCAGCACCTGCAGGTCCAGGTGCCCCAGACCGTCTACAAAAGGCGTATAGAGACCCAGAGGCATAAGCAGTGTGGAGAAACTCATCCCCGGCGCGATAATACTGAGCGCCAGGCAGAACCCGCAGAACACATACCATCCGGTGTTGGGCCGGATCTCTACGTTCAACACGTTCAGCGTGGTCAGAAGCAGGATGATCACAAGGAACGCGATCACCATGGAGATCCAGGAACCGGCGCTGCGGCCCTCCTGTCCCGCTTCCCGCATAAGAGAAGGCAGCATTCCGGCGATCAGGCCGATAAACACACATACCGACGGGTCCGGATATTTCTCCAGGAAAAATGCCAGCAGATTGGCGATCCCCAGAAATCCCACGGCTGCGCCGATGATCACCGGCAGAAGCTTTGGCACATGGGTGCGAAAACGTTTAAAAGGGCTGGACAACAATTCCATCACCGGCCGGTAGATCCCAAAAATTACGCAGAGCACACCGCCAGAGATTCCAGGAAGCACCGCTCCCAGGCCGATCAGCGCCCCCTGGAGAAGGCGGATCAGGAAGAAGGCTCTTGGCTGACTATCCGTTTTTTTCTGTTCTATCATTAAAATCAATCTCCTTTTCTTTCTGGAAGAATACAAAGTCTTTCATAAAATATCATCAATCTTTTGTCTCTGTCAACCGCTTTTTCTTTCTGACCCTATTTCTTAACTTCCTCTTAACAAGAATCCGAAGATTGTATCTTTCCTTTTTTTATTGTATAATGTCTGTACTTATTTATAGGAGTGAATTGTTTTGAAAGCATTTTTTGCACAACAGGAACCCCGCCCCTTCCAGGGCTACCTGCTGGCCGGCCTGATCGCCGTAGAACTGCTGATGTCTTTTTCCTTCCTGGGCTATATTCATATCCGGCCGATCTCTGTTACATTTGCATATATCCCCGTTCTTCTGGCCGGCTGTCTGATCGGCCCAAAGGCCTCTGTTCTCCTGGGACTTGTATTCGGTCTGGCAAGTATGTGGAAGGCTTCTGCCCCTTACGTGGCGGAGGGAGACCGCATTTTCTCCCCCTTTCTCAGCCAGAAGCCTCTGGAAAGCATTCTCCTGAGTGTCGGAAGTAGAGTTTTATTCGGATTTCTTATAGGAATCCTCTTTTTGCTTGCACGAAAAGCCCGCAGACAGCTTCTCTTTATCGTGATGATCGCGCTGGCAGGAAGATGTCTGCATTCATTTCTCGTATATTCCGCAATGGGGATCCTGTTTCCGGAAGCCGGTTTCCATGCCGCTGACACCTTATCTGACCTGGGATCTCCCAACAGTCTGTTGACTTCTGTTCTGACCGCCATTGTGGTGATCCTTAGTTTTCACGCTCTGAATACCGATGCGTTCCATCGATTTGAAGAAAATCTGCTGGCCTCGCAAGAGTCCAGGCTGATGGAGCCAAAGCGGGTTTCCCCTTCCATATATATTATCCTGATTTCTCTGATATCCGCAAGCGCGATTGCCTTTTATTTTGTTCAGCGCATGAATTTTGTCCTGAACACCAGCGGCTACGATCTGGACAAAACAACCCGCTACAACCTGTTCCACCTGCAGATCCAGTTCCTGCTGGGCCTGCTCGCCCTTGCCTTTTTGATGTCGTTATTCCTTTTCCTGGTCTACAGGCACACAGCCCACATGCGCTATGAAGCCAAGATGGATTCCCTTACGCAGATAGCCAACCGCAACGGATTTTTCTCCCTCTGCCAGCAGGCCTTGAGCGAATTATCTCTCCCTCAGGAGACCGCGGAATATTTTATGATCCTGGATGTGGATCATTTCAAACAGATCAACGACACCTTCGGTCATCCCCAGGGCGACAAAGTTCTCTGCGATGTGGCCCGGATCCTCAGAGAAATTTTTACCGGGAAAGCAGTTTTTGGGCGCCTGGGCGGAGATGAATTCGCCGTTCTGGTGTCTTCTCCCGTCACAGCAGAAGAACTGAAGGAAATTCTGAACGCCTTTCAGGCAAAGGTTCATAGCATCCCCTGCGCGGACCATCGGGTCTCCTGCAGCATTGGCGCCGTACCCATCGCTCCCCATCAGGACATTGATCTGCTCTATCACAGGGCCGATCACTGCCTGTATCTGGCCAAAAGCAGGGGCCGGGATCAGTTCTATATCTCGGACTCCCTTTTTACTTAATTCCTTCTTAAGATTTTTTCGATTTCTTTTAGGATCTGATCACATTTTGGTCACATTTCTTCTTTATACTGTAGGACAGATAGTTGAACAGCACATCAACTATCTCCCCCCTCATTAAGTAAAGCCTCTGGAATGCAAATTCCGGAGGCGGCGCTTTTACTCTCATTCCTTTTAGATAACAACGACAACGGATCCCGCGGACAAAAAGTCCGCGGGATTTCGCTTTAATTGTGTAAAATCTATAGCCATACACGCCTGCATGTGGTATGATGTTTGTGAATTTTATTTTTACGATATGAGGAGGAGATACCAATGAAATATTGTACAAAATGTGGCGCATCCTGCACTGACAACGCTCAATTCTGCCCAGAGTGCGGAAGCCCGCTTCCCCAGGGCGCTCCTACACCCAACGCTGCCGGCGGCCAGGCAGGCGGACAGGGACAATACAATTATGGCAACGCCCAGAACTACCAGGCACAGCCCGGCGGACCTGGCTATCAGAATCAGGGGTCTTCCAACTTCGGGATCACACCCAGAAGCATCCCGGTAGCCATCATTCTTACCATCGTTACCTGCGGAATCTACGGACTCTACTGGCTGATCAAACTTAACGACGAAGTTAATCAGCTCTCCGGAGAGTACCAGGCTACCAGCGGCGGCATGGTTCTTGTATTTACCATCATCACCTGCGGGATCTACGGCTGGTACTGGCTGTACAAGATGGGCGACCGCTGCGACAGGATCAAGGGAATGAACGGAAGCTCCGGCATCCTGTATCTGATCCTTGGCATCTTTGGACTGAGCATTGTAAGCTACTGCCTGATCCAGGATACCATCAACAAAGCCATCGGCGCATAAAAAAAGTCATGAAGAAGACCAGGGAAGATTTTCTCTCCCTGGTCTTTTTATGCTCGGATCTCTTTCTTACATCTCCTGGATCCGCCGGATCGCCGCCTTTGTATTCTCATGGCTTCCAAAAGCGGTCAGCCGGAAGTATCCTTCTCCGCTGGGGCCGAATCCGGATCCCGGCGTTCCTACCACTCCCGCATGCTCCAGCAGATAATCGAAGAACTCCCAGGAGCTCATCCCCTTAGGCGTCTCCAGCCAGATATAGGGAGCGTTTACGCCGCCGGACACGTTATAGCCCGCGCTTTTCAGCCCTTCGTAAATGGTTTTCGCATTTCTCATATAGTAGGCCACCTGTTCTTTCAGCTGTGCCTTTCCGGCTTCCGAGTAAACCGCCTCCCCGGCCCGCTGTACGATATAGGGCGCCCCGTTGTACTTGGTCCCGTGACGTCTGGCCCACAGAGAGTGAAGCATCACATCCCCGCTCTTCAGATCCTTGGGAACTACCGTGGCTCCCAGCCTTACCCCGGTGAATCCGGCATTCTTGGAGAAGCTGCGAAGCTCAATAGCACAGGTTCTGGCCCCCTGGCACTCATAGATGGTGTGAGGCACGTCCGCCTCTGAGATATAAGCTTCATAGGCTGCGTCATAGATAATCACAGCGCCCACCTTATTGGCATAATCCACCCATTCCTGAAGCTGGTCCCTCGTGATCGTAGAACCGGTCGGATTATTGGGGAAGCAAAGATAGATGATGTCCGGCGTCTCCCTGGGCAACTCCGGCGCAAAACCAGTCTCCTTTGTGCAGGGCATATAGATCACATCGCTCCAGGTCTCGGTCTTCGGATCATAGTCCCCTGCCCGGCCCGCCATCACATTGGTGTCCACATAGACCGGATATACCGGGTCACACACTGCGATCTTATTATCCCTTGCGAAGATCTCCTGGATATTCCCGGAATCACACTTCGCCCCGTCGGAGATAAAGATCTCATCCGCCCGGATATCACAGCCTCTGTCCTGATAATCGTTTTTCGCCATGGCGCTTCTTAAGAATTCATATCCCAGATCCGGCGCGTAGCCGTGGAAGGTCTCTGCGTGGGCCATCTCATCCACCGCCTTATGGAGACTCTCGATGATGGCCGGCGCCAGAGGCTGGGTCACATCCCCGATCCCGAGACGGATGATCCCCTTATCCGGATTTGCCTCCTGATAAGCGGCCACCTTCCTGCCGATGGTAGAAAACAGATAACTTCCCGGAAGTTTCAAATAATCCTGATTTACTTTAAACATATCCTTCTCTCCTTCTCTACTGATTTCTGCCCGGAACGTCCAGATGCTCCAGGTCGATCTCTCCTTCAAATACCGTGCGGGCCGGCCCTGTCATATAAACGCTGCCGCCTTTGCCGTCCCACTGGATCTTAAGGTCTCCGCCCAGCAGGCGTACTGTTACCTGATGATCCGTCAGGCCGTTCACCATAGACGCCACCGCCACGGCGCAGGCGCCGGTGCCGCAGGCCAGGGTCTCCCCGGAGCCACGCTCCCACACCCGCATCTCCACCGTCTGCCGGTCCAGTACCCGGGCGAACTCTGTATTCACCCGGTTGGGGAACCGGGGATGCGTCTCAAAGCAGGGACCGATCTTCTCAATGACAAGCCCCTGTACATCCTCTATATACAACACTGCATGGGGGTTCCCCATGGAGACTTCCGTGATACGGTACTCCCGGCCATTTACCTCTATCGGGCTGTCTATTGCGGACACTACAGGCGCTCCCATATCCACTTTGATCTCCCGTGCCTTTCCGTCCTGAGGGAATATCTCCAGATGTTTGATCCCTGCCAGGGTCTCTACCGTGATATCAGTCTTTTCAGTCAGGCCATAGTCATAGACGTATTTGCCCACACAGCGGATCCCGTTCCCGCACATCTCCCCCCGAGAGCCGTCCGCATTGTACATGCGCATCTCAAAATCCGCCGCTTTGGAAGGACAGATCAGGATCAGGCCGTCGGACCCCACTCCAAAATGACGGTCGCTGACCAGCCTTGCGGTCTCCTCCGGATCCGGCACCATCTCCTCCAGACAGTTGACATAGACATAATCATTTCCCAAACCTTGCATTTTCGTAAATTTCATACCATTCTCCTCATAAAAATGGGCGTTCTCATTCCCCGATGAAAACGCCCTTGTTCTCGTACTTATCCTGTGCTTATTCTTCTTCGTCCAGCCAGTACTCGTCGTCCAGCTGATTATAGGTGTTGCCGTTGTTGTTCCCGCAGGCGATCCCCTTCTTCACCGGAGACAGAAGGAATCCCTTCACGATCCCCAGCAGCAGGCAGCAGACGATCACCAGGATCTTCTCCGCCGGCGTCCAGTCTCTCTCGAAAAACTCTTTGATGCCTTCCCAGATTGCTCTCATAGCCGTACCTCCTTATTGATTTTTATACTCACCACGATTTTCTACTTTCTCATTATATTCTATTTCCCCGGAAAAAGAAAGGGGAAATGTGATTGAAAATCAGAGTGCGCTCTGTTAAAATAAGGATATTCCATTACTACGAAAGGAGACACGATCATGAGTCTTGCAATCCCTATCGAAACCAGCGCCCGCCACATCCATCTGTGTGAAGAAGACTTCCACACCCTCTTTGGCGAAGGCGGGGGACTTACCTACAAGGCAGACTTAAGCCAGCCGGGCCAGTATGTCTGCGAAGAACGGCTGACCATCCAGGGACCCAAAGGCCGCTTTGAAAATGTAGCCGTCCTTGGCCCCTTCCGAAAGGAGACTCAGATCGAGATCTCCATGACAGACTCCCGGAAAATGGGTATCCCCGGCATGATCCGCCAGTCCGGCGACACAGAAGGCACTCCGGGATGCACTCTTATCGGTTCTGCGGGAAGCCTGGAACTGGACCACGGCGTCATCGTGGCCAAACGGCACATCCATATGACTCCTGTCCAGGCCATCCAGCTGAACGTCAAGGACAACGACGACGTCTTTGTGATCATGGAGAGCTATGAACGCTCTCTCATCTTCGCCGACGTGGTCGTCCGCGTAGATCCCAACTTCGCCCTTGCCATGCATGTGGACACCGACGAGGCCAATGCCTTTGCCAATGAGAATCAGCCCACCGGCGTCATCCTCAAGCTGTTCGGCGGCCGCACCTACAACCTGCAGAAATGGGCGGAAGAGCTGCAAAGCGGCATCCACCGCCTGTAATCGTCTAAAGCTTCGCGGTCAGGGTCTTGGCCGTAACGCCTTCCACCATCCCCAGCTTCCCGGAGAGGGAGCTGGCGGCCTCCTGGGGCGCGTCGATCACCACACTGATGATGGAGATCCCCCGCTGCCGGTAGGGAAGGCCCATCCGTCCCACAATATACTGGCGGTATTCATGGAGCAGGTCGTTGACCGCTCCCGCCGCTTCTTCATCTTTCACAATGATACTGATCACTGAAACTCTGTTCTCCATTCTGTATCCAACCTCCGTTACAGCGTCTCCATGATCTGTCCCGCAAATCTCTCAAGATCCCCGGCGCGCTCCGGCTTCAGGGCGGATTTCAGGGACAGCTGTTCCTCCAGCACCAGCATTTCCTTCATTTCCTCCAGCCGCTTTAAGATCTGCTTCCCGGAAGCAGCGGCCCAGGTTCCGTTCTCCATCAGGGCCACCGTGCGCTTCTGAACGGACAGGGCCTTCATATCTGTCAGGAGATTCTCCATGGGCGGGTAGATCCCTCCGTTATACGTAGGACACGCGATCACCAGATGACTGGCCCGGAAGATCTCTCCGATCAGATCGGATACATGGGTTCTGGACACATCGTAAACTGCGATATTTCTCGCTCCTTTCTCCGCCAGCGCGCAGGCAAGGGCGTTCACCGCCTGCTCTGTATGGCCGTAGATCGAACCGTAGAGGACTACCACTGCCTTCTCCTCCGGCTCATACCGGCTCCATTTGTCATACTTGTCGATAAACCAGCCAAGATCCGTCCTCCAGATGGGACCGTGAAGGGGGCAGATCATCTGGATGTCCAGACCGGCCGCCTTCTTAAGGAGCCCCTGCACCTGCATTCCGTATTTCCCCACGATATTGGCATAGTATCTTCTGGCGTCCGCCAGGTACTCTCTCTCGAAATCCACCTCGTCATTGAAAATGGTGCCGTTCAGCGCGCCAAAAGTTCCGAACGCGTCGGCGGAGAAGAGAATCTTCTCCTTCTCATCATAGGACACCAGAACTTCCGGCCAGTGGACCATCGGCGCCGCCACGAAATGGAAGGTATGGCTTCCGGTAGAAAGGGTATCCCCCTCCTTCACCTCCATGGAGCGGCCGGAAAGATCCAGATCGAAGAACTGGCCGATCATCTGCAGGGCCTTGGCGCTTGCCACCACCTGGATCTCTGGATACTTTTCCAGAAGAAGCTTGATATTGGCCGCATGGTCCGGCTCCATGTGATGGACCACCAGATAATCAATGGAGCGGCCCGCAAGCCCTGCCTCCAGATTCTCAAAGAACTGTTCCGTGGCGGAAGCGTCCACCGTGTCCATCAGTGTTACCTTCTCATCCAGGATGAGATAGGAATTATAGGATACGCCCTTCGGTACCGGGAATAAATTCTCAAACAATGTGATCCGCCTGTCGTTGCAGCCGACCCACAGGATGTCTTCCGTTACTTTTCTTATGCTCTGCATTTGTTGTTCCTCCTTACCAATTTATGTCAAGTTCCACGGGACAGTGGTCCGATCCCATCACCTGGGTCAGGATCCTTGCGTCCTCCAGCTTTTCCTTAAGACAGTCGGATACGCAGAAGTAGTCGATCCGCCACCCTGCGTTCTTCTCCCTTGCCTTGAACCGATAGGACCACCAGGAATAGATCCCCTCCTGGTCCGGGTAGAAATACCGGAAGGTATCCACGAATCCAGCCTCCAGAAGATGGGAGAACTTCTCCCGCTCCTCTTCGGTGAATCCGGCGTTCTTCCGATTGGTCTTAGGGTTCTTAAGGTCGATCTCCCTGTGGGCCACATTCAGGTCCCCGCAGAAGATCACCGGCTTTGTCTCCTCCAGCTTCTTCAGATAGGAGAGGAACGCTTCCTCCCACTCCATCCGATAGGGAAGCCTTGCCAGTTCATTCTGGGAGTTAGGCGTATATACGGTTACAAAGTAAAACCCGTCATATTCCAGCGTGATCACCCGGCCCTCCCGGTCATGCTCCTCCTGCCCGATGCCAAGAGAGACGCTTAACGGCTCCTTCTTCGTGAACACCGCCGTCCCGGAATATCCCTTTTTCTCCGCGTAATTCCAGTACTGATGATACCCGGGCGTCTCCAGGTCGATCTGTCCTTCCTGCAGCTTGGTCTCCTGGACACAGAAGATATCCGCGTCCGCCTCCCGGAAGAAATCCAGGAACCCTTTCTGCACACAGGCCCGCAGGCCGTTCACGTTCCATGAGATAAACTTCATCTGATCTCCTCCCTGTTCTCTAGTAGTAGACCTTGCGCAGGAAAAGTCCTCTGGCCGGAGCCAGGAATCCCGCCAGGGACCGGTCTTCCGCCGCGATCACCACCGGCAGCATGTCCGCGTCCCGCTCGCCGGTTCCGATCTCCAGGAGAGTCCCTGTGAGGATCCGGACCATGTGGTACAAAAATCCGGTGCCATAGTAAGTGATCCGCACCTTCTCCCCGGAGCGGACGATCTTGATATTGGTGATCTTGCGCACCGGGTCCTTGCAGTCCTTGTCGTCGGTAAAGCTGGTAAAATTCTTGGGACCGATCAGGTATTTCACCGCGTCCCGCATGGCTTCAATATCCAGCTTCACCGGATAGTGATAACAGTATCTCCGGGAAAATACATCCGGCTTCTCCCGGCAGTCGATGTAGTATTCATATTTCTTTCCCTTGGCGCTCTTTCTGGCGTGAAAGCCGTTCTTCACCAGTTCCACCTTCACGATCCGGATATCTTCCGGAAGATACCGGTTCAGCGCGTCCTTGAATTCTTTGGGATCATACAGCTTGGACAACTTCACACTGGCTACCTGTCCTCTGGCGTGGACGCCCGCGTCGGTCCTTCCGGAGCCGTCCACCTGGACCCGGTATCCCACCAGCTTCCCGATGCTCCACTCCAGAACAAACTGGATGGTATTGTCGGTGGTCGCCTGGCGCTGCCATCCCTGATATCTGCTCCCGTCATAGGAAATCGTCAGTTTATAAGTTCTCATATCTTTTGCTCCCTACACTACTTCAAAAACTTCTTCAGCTCGTCCATAAAGGTATTCACATCCTTGAACTCCCTGTAGACAGAGGCGAAACGCACATAGGCCACCTCGTCCAGGTTCTTCAGTTCGTCCATCACGATCTCGCCGATAGTACTGCTTGGCACTTCCTTTGCCTCCAGGCTGAAGATCTTGGTCTCGATCCGGTCGATGGCCCGCTGGATATCTTCCGCGGAAACCGGCCGCTTGTAGCAGGCCTGCAGGATCCCCTTCTCGATCTTGCCCCGGTTATATTGTTCCCGGTTATTATCCTTCTTAATGATGATAAGAGGGATGGTCTCGATCTTCTCATAGGTGGTAAAGCGTTTACCGCACACATCGCAGGAACGTCTCCTCCTTATGGAGTTGCCGTCCTCCGCCGGCCTGGAATCAATTACTCTTGTGTCTGGATTACCGCAGTATGGACATTTCATCGTGTCTTAAATTCCTTTCTTTTTCTTGTATTCTACTAGTATAACTTTCCAAAAACCAGAAGTCAAACCCGTCCGAAGAGTTTCCCTTCCGGCGCCTCCAGATCCTCATGGATCTCCACCAGGATGATGTCCGGCCCGATCTTCTTCACGCACCGGAAGGGGATCACATACTCCGCCCCGTCGCCAAAGATCCCGCAGAATTTCCCTCCCCTGGGAATGACAATGGCCTCGATGCGCCCCTGGCATTCATCTATGATTAAATCTACCACATATCCCAGCTTTTTACAATCGCACGCGTTGATAACTTCTTTCGCCTCCAGTTCACAAAGACGCAACAGGACCGCCCTCTCCCCGGGATGTACAAAAAACATCCGCATATACTTCTTATAGGCAGTATATGCGGATGTCTTACTCTCGTTACAGATCCTCTTATCCCTGGATGATGGTGCCGGTCTTGCCCTTCAGGGCCTCTCCCAGCTTGTCAAAGGAGGTGATAAGCGCCCGTCTTCCTTCCCGCTTCTCGATAAATCCAAGAGAAGCGCTGAACTTGGGCAGCATGTTGTACTCTCCGAAATGTCCTTCTTCCATATATCTGCGGGCGTCTTCCACGGAGATCTCTCCCAGCTCTTCCTCATCAGGACGTCCCATGTTGATCTTCACCTTCTCCACGCTGGTCAGGATGATCAGCTCATCGGCGTCCACTTCTTCCGCCATCTTCCCGGCGGCCAGGTCCTTCTCGATGACCGCGCTGGCGCCTTTGAGATGGTTGTCCTGCTGAAGCACGGGGATCCCGCCGCCTCCACAGGCGATCACGATCTGGTCCGCGTCAAGAAGCGCCTTAATGGCGTCGATCTCCACGATGGTCCCCGGCTGGGGCGCGGATACGATCCGGCGGAACCCTTTCCCAGGCTCCTCCACCACGTAGTTGCCTTTCTTGCGCTCCTCATTGGCTTCTTCCGCGTTCATATACCGGCCAAGCACCTTGGTAGGCGTATAGAAAGCGTCGTCATAGGGATCCACGATCACCTGGGTCAGGATAGTGCTCACCGTCCGGTAGATCCCCCGGTTCAGAAGCTCCTCCCGGATGCTGTTCTGAAGGTCGTACCCGATATAGCCCTGGCTCATGGCGGAACATACCGACATGGGCGCGGCAGTGTAATCCTGATGGGCCTTGCCAAACTCATTCATAGCGGTATGGATCATGCCCACCTGGGGCGCGTTGCTGTGGGTGATGGCCACCTGATAACCCTGCTCGATCAGGTCCGCGATCACCTTGGATGTATGGTTTACTGCTTCTTTCTGCTCCGGGAGCGTGGTCCCCAGAGCCCGGTGGCCAAGCGCCACTACCACTCTTTTTTTCATACTCTTTACCTCTGTTTTCCCATGGTCTAGTTAGGACTTCTGCTTTCTTTTTATCCTAGCATACTATAGCGTCCGTGTAAATCTTTATTCCGTTTCTTTCCCGGCTTCTCTTTCCGTCTCCGGCTCTATCTCCTTGTGTACCTCAAGGACCGCCTCCTCTACAGTAGGCAGCACCTTCTCATCCCGGATCAGCGTCCCTTCCCCCAGGAATGCCAGCTGTTCTTCCAGATGCTTTGGCACTTCCGTCAGGTAGAAGTGGATCCCCTGCTTCTCCAGATTGTCCGCTAGGATCTCCAGACGGTCCGCCGCAGTAAGATCAATGCTGCTGATCGCGCCGCCGTCCACGATCACCGCTTTTGTATCTTCCTTTATGCTGTTCTCAATATCCTGCTGGAAGATCTTGATATTGGCGAAAAACAGCCGCTCTCCAAACTGATAGACCACCATCTGGTGGATGGGCTCGGCTTCTTCCCGCTCCTGAAGGTTGTAAAGTCCCTCTTTCTCCGGGATCCTTCCCAGGAAGGCCCTGGGGGGATTGGTCACCTCCACGATCACCTCGGTGATCACCACGATGAAGGACAGAAGCATTCCGATCACTACGCCGTACACCGTTCCCAGGAAGAGAACCCCCAGCATAGCCGCCACAAAGATCCAGAAGTCTCTTTTACGCACCTTCCACAGCCGCAGGGCCAGATGGACTTCCACCACCTTCATCAGCGCGCAGATCACTATCGCCGTCAGAACCGGGACAGGCAGATACTCAATAAACCCGGTCCCTGTAAAGAGCAGGGCCAGCATAACGATCCCCGCCACTACGGACACCAGCTGGGTGTGCCCGCCGTACTGATCATTCATAGAAGTCCGGGAAATGCTTCCGTTCACCGGGCAGCTTCCGGTAAGCGCCGCCGCCCCATTGGCCAGGGCACAGGCCAGGATCTCCCGGTTCTCGTTGATCTTATAACCGTTTTTCAGGGCAAATTCATTTTCCGCAAGCAAAGTCTCTGCCATCACCACTGCAGCCACCATCAGAGATTTTCCCACCACATGGGTGATCTCCACATTCGCGAAATCCGGCAGGATGATCCCGGGAAATCCAGGATCCACATGAGACAATAATGCCACATCGTACTGCTCCAGATGAAGGACTGCGGTAAGCCCGGCCCCCGCCGCCATCACGAAGATGGGCATGGGGAACTTGGGGATGAACCGGGTTGCCGCCAGGATGATCACCAGGGAACATACTCCAAGGAGTAGAGAAACCGAATTGATATCCCGGGCAGTCTCCAGGATATGTCCCAGAAGCTCCGGCGCTTCTCCTGCTTCCGCCTTTCCTCCCATAAGCTTGGGGATCTGCATCAGGATGATCTCAACACCGATACCGCTGATAAATCCCCCCATCACCGGAGAAGAAATGAAATTCACGATCCTGCCTGCCTTCAGAAAATAGAACAGCAAAAGCCACAGGCAGGTAAACAGCGCCATCATCGGCACAAAGGCCATGGCTTCCGGCGTTCCGCCCACAATGCCAAAAGAGGCGATCGTCGCCCCCGCCAGCGCCGCCGGCGTGGCGTCTACCCCCAGGATGAACTGCCTGGACCGGGTGACTGCCGCAAAGACGATGATCGGAAGCACCGACCCGTACAGACCATACACCGGCGGCAGGCCGGACACTTCCGCATAACCCATGGCAATGGGAATAGATACCGCTGCTATGATGATCCCCACAAAAATATCTTTGGGAAGGTATCGCCAGGAATATCCCCGCAGTGTACAAAACAATCCTTTCGCCTGTTGCTTCTCCATTTCTTTTCCCTCATTCTTCTTTGGTAATAAAAAAGGCTTAACTGCCGTCCCGGAAAGTTAAGCCTCTGCGTCGGGGTAACAGGATTCGAACCTGCGACCTCACGGCCCCCAGCCGTGCGCTCTAACCAAACTGAGCCATACCCCGATAGTGATATTCTATCGAATACCGTCGAAAAATGCAAGCATTATTTTTAGTATTCTTTTCCATTAGGATATGCTAGAATAAGATTAATATACGTGAAACCCACGAAATTCACGAAAAAGGAGCGTTTTGTATGAAAATCATTGTAGTTGCCCCAAGAGGAAAAATGGGCAAACTGATCACCCAGGCCGCCGCCTCAAGCGAAGATCTGGAGCTTGTGGCCGGCCTTGGTCCAAAAGGAAGAGACTATATCGGGGAAGATCTGGGTACGGTGGCTATGACCGGCCGCACCCTGGGCGTCCCCGTAACAGACGATCTGGAAAGTGTCATCGACCGCTGCGACGCGATCATCGACTTCTCCACCCGGGAGGTATCCCTGGAAGTCCTGGCAGCCGCAGTGGCTCACAAAAAGGCGCTGGTGTGCGGCACCACCGGCTTCTCAGAAGATGAGATGGCCCGGTTCCATGAGGCAGCTAAAACCATTCCCATGCTGTACGCCGCCAACACCTCCAAGCTGGTCAATGTAATGAACAAGCTTCTGGAGATGGTGACCAGAACTGTGGGCGATGAGCTGGATATCGAAATCCTTGAGATGCACGACCAGTGGAAGAAAGACGTACCCAGCGGAACCTCCCGGGAGATGGGAGAGATCATGGCCCGCGCTCTGGGCAAAGAACTGGAAGACATCGCAGTATACGGCAGGGAAAAAGGCGAAAATCCCCGGAAGCCGGGAACCATCGGTTATCACTCCCTGCGGGCCGGCAACATACCCAGCAGCCACACCGTCTACTTCGGCGGACTGGGCGAGCGCCTGGAGATCACCCACCACTCCTACAACTGGGAGTGCTTCGCCAGGGGCGCCTGCAACTGCGCCGCTTATCTGGAAGGGAAAGAGGCTGGGTTCTATACTATCCAGGATGTACTGAATCTGTAAATGCAGGTTATCGCGCGCCCAAGAGGAAATCAAGCGGCTGCGCAGCAGACATTTGATTTCCTCGGCGCGATACCGACAGAATCAAAGAGTGCGAAGCACGGCAGCCGTGAAACGGCTGGATTCTGGAGGTGTGTTTGTCGAGAGGCGGGGACCGGCGATTGCTCCGAGGCTGACGCTTAACCTCCGCAATCATCCGCCCCCCCCGCCTTATCGCCAACTGTCCCGACAAAGGCCTGACTTGTCAAGATGATTCTGCGGAAGAATACGGAACAGGGAAGCGCATACAGCCTGCTGATAGAAACCATATGGAAGCATTAGAATCCATTACAGAAAAACACCTGCGATTTTATGCGAAGATTTGACTTCCAGTCAAATCTGAAAAGAGCCTGAGCAGGGAAATCATCAGATTTCCTTGCGAATTGCTCTGGCCATGAAATCGCAGGTGTTTTGATGTTAAGGATTCTTTGCGAACCTTTCTGGTTTCTATCAGCAGGCTGTATGCGCTTCCCTGAACATTTTTAATTCACAGAATCAGCGCGACAAACCTGAATTTACCAATATTTCTTCATATATTTCTCCGCCTCTTCTTCAGATAACTCATACTTTTCCTGAAGCTTTTTCAAAACATCCCCTCTGGAAATCGAGAACTCCTGTAACGAAGTAATCAATTGACAGATCCCATAATCATATCCTTCCTGTCTCACAGCCTTTTCATAAGCTTCCTGATCAAATCCTTCCAGTACCATCTGTACCACCTCTGCTTTCTGCGCTCTCAGGATATCCGCCAGGACCCCGCCGGCAATACAGCTTTCCACCGCCGCTTCCACTGCTCCCTGCAGATCTTGCCCCTTCGCCTGATTCTTCCGGATGGTATCCACGAAGATGGCGTATTCCTCCAGACGTCTGCATTTTTTCATCAATTCCCGGTTATGCCCATAATTGATATTCAACATCAGTGTCTGACATTCCAGGCAGGGCTCTTTCTCCCCGTTCGGCCGCTGGAAGAGATCTGACAGTTTTAAAATCTTCCGGTCCGGTTCCTCCTGGGTTCCATTGTAGAACACGATGTGCTGGGGAAAGGGATATTCCTTGGGCTAAAGACAAAGCGAAACAGGCGATCCTTGTAGTTACGGTTCGCAGCAGGATATTCCTGAGTATGAAATTGTTGCATCATTGATTTTCTCCTTTCATTATAGAAAACAAAACAAACCGTTGCAACCTTTAAGCGAGCTCAAAAAAGGTCTGGAAACAAATGGCGGAAACCGCCGGAAATAAAGGACAGCCGGGAACTCCGGCTGAGGTGGGGAAAAGAATTCTCCAGATGATTGTTTGTTTATTATAATGGAAAAAGTCCGGAAAAACAAGGGGCAAAGATGGGCTGCTTACCAACTTTGGATTTTCTTAAGAATCTTTATAAACATTTTCAGATTCCGACACATTTGAGCCACATCTTTTTTATATAATAGCGTTAACAACAAATGAAGGCGGCGGCCGTGCTTATGTTTTCTTATCTGTATGGCTGTCAGTCTTCGCCTAACAACAAGTTCCATTTACATAGATTTTCACCCCTTCGGGCCGGCTGCGAAATGCCGGCCCGCTCTTATTTTCGACGGGACTTTATTTTAATTTGGGTATTCCTCTCTTCTGGTACTTATGCTATAATACATTACGGTGTTTCTGGAGACGTATCGAAGTGGTCATAACGAGTCGCACTCGAAATCATGTTATTTGCCCCAAAAACTAAATAATTATTAAATGGAGACGTATCGAAGCGGTCATAACGAGCTCGACTCGAAATCGAGTTGTCCGAAAGGGCACGTGGGTTCGAATCCCACCGTCTCCGCCAACAACAATCCCGCGTAAATCAAGGGTTTACGCGGGTTTTCTTATGTCTTTTTGCGGGTGATTTTGCCCTGCTGAAAACAGGCAAATCCGGGTGAATGGTGCCCGTGGTGCCCCGATTTGTGGTGCCCTGCGGCAAAATTCTTATACATCTTATTCATAAAAAATGTATGCCGTGGTGCCCGAATGGTGCCCGGAACTTCTAAAAGCATATAAAAAGCAGCGTGGAGCTATAAAGAGATACGTCCTTTACAGCTCTATTTCGCTGCTTTTCTTTTTGGCTTTTTTCGGCTCGCTGCCTTTATCCGGCGTGGGCTTCTGCGGGTGCAGGGCTTTGTGGTAGGTTTCAAGGACAGCTTTTTTTCGTTCAAGTCGTACATTGACGTATTGTGCCGTTACCGCTTCAAGGTTGGTTGAAATACCAAGCGACATACCAATGCCTTTTAGTGTATGCCCCAATATCTCGCCTACGGTATAAAAGTCGCCTGTGAGTTGGTGCATATTTGTAGCTGCCGTATGCCGTAAATCATGGAAACGAATGTGCGGCATTTCGAGGTGCCGGATAAGCTGACCGAAGTTTGCCGACATTCTATCCCTGCGCTGCGGAGAGCCGTCCGGCTTTGCGATAAAGAGTTTGTTGTCATAGTACACGCCGCCGCTTGCTTCTATCAATGCTTTCTGCCGCTCGATTAAATCAAACTGCCGCAGGAAATACGGTAGCGTTGCTATCTACTCCATACCCCCACCGAAAGGCGGTATTTGTTGCGCGTTCCTTTGATTTTGGACGCAAAAAAAGATTGCAGCCGCCATGCGCTGCAATCTCCCGATTTCTCATATTGTGAGGTTAATCCTCTGCTTTTTCGACTTCCGTTATCTCCCTTGCTGTTGCGGTTACAATCCGTATGCCTTTATCGCTCATACCGTCCAGCAGCGCGTCAAGCTGCCGCCGCCCGGTGGATTTCTCCGCATTGCTGTTCGGGAAGAAAAATTGATCTACCGAAATATGATACCGGGTTACAAGGTCATAGAATACCTGTAAACTCGGCTGTTGTCCCTTGTTCTCGATATTCGCAAGGTAGCGCGGGGAAATATATAACTCGTCGCTTACCTTTTTGCGGCTCTCGCCGTATTCATTTCTCGCGGCTTTTATAGCTGCCCCGAAAGCCTTAAAGTCGTACAATGGTACGGGTCTTTTTGCCATTTTCATTCACCCTGTTACATTTTACAGTTCACCTTTCTTTTTGGATATGTCCACACAATTCATATCATTAGGTTAAATACTTCCTGTTGTGTATTGACAGTAGACTGATTTTCTGATAAAATAAAATTTATGTAAAAGGAGGCGGCGTTTATGTTGCATAGCATGCGTATTAGATAAGCATTGAAAAAAAGGATTTTCCCATTTTCAACATGGGCTTTTTTGTCATGCTTATTTTGCGGATGCTATACAAAAAACTAACGACGTATAGATATAGTATAGACATAGTGCAAGCTATGCCTTAGTTTTGTTGTACTGCTCTGTGCATTATAAATGCAGGTCAATGCTCATGTTGAGGATTGACCTGCATTTTTTTGTGTAAAAAGGACGAGTGAAATATAATGCTTAAAAAATATTGGATAAAATGTCCGATTTGTAACGGAAAGACGAGAGTTCAAGTATTTCATAATACTGTATTAAAAGATTTTCCTCTTTTCTGCCCTAAATGCAAATTGACGCATATCATTGATGTAGAAAAATTAGAGATTGTAATCAAAAATACAGAAAAACAAACTTTTATTATTTAGAAGAAAGGATATAAAAATGAAACGTTTACCTAAATATACGCCTGCGGAAGTACGGAATGATCCATACGGATTTACTTACAAAGAAATGTCGGAAGTTATTGGCGAGAATGAAGCAAAAGCCTTATATGAAGAATTATATAAGCAATTACCACGCAAAAAAAATCTATCAATGTTGGTAAAAAATATTTGCAAAAGCAGTGATACTGAAAAGTATGTTTACGAACTGAAAGACAACAAATACATTGAAACGGTTTTTATCAAGCGGCGAGATGGTGGAACTGTTTGCGTGAGCACACAAGTCGGTTGTCCTGTTGGTTGTATTTTTTGTGAGTCCGGGCGAAATGGCTTTGTTCGTAATCTAACATCGTCAGAAATCGTACAACAGATTATATTGTTGCGTCGAAAAGTAAACCGTATCGTTTTTATGGGTATGGGAGAGCCTTTATTCAATTATGACAACTTGATAAAAGCAATCCATATTCTCCGAGATAGATATGGGCTCAACTTTCCAACCGACGGCATTACCATATCAACAGTTGGTCCGGTCGATCAATTAAAAAAATTGCGCGAGGAACATCTTAAAATTCAGTTGACAATATCTTTACACGCAGCAACACAATCTGCAAGAAATCGTATTATTCCTCACATGCGCATATATGCTATTGAAGATGTTGTTAAGCAAGCCTTATCCTATTCTGAAAGGCATAATCGCAAAATTGTCTTTGCGTATTTGCTTTTACCGGGTATAAATGACCGGCCCTCAGATGTAAGACAACTTGCAAAATGGTTTCGGGGCAAAAAAGTTATGATTAACGTGTTACAATACAACCCAACAAGCAATTCAAGAATTAAAGCACCACAGAAACGGGAAATAGTTGCATTCAAACATCAATTAGAGCAAGCAGGACTTGAAGTTACTATGAGAGTTTCTCATGGCAGAGAGATTAACGCGGCTTGTGGACAGTTAGCTAACACATATAATAAATTCAAAAAAAAATGATTAAAAGTGCCAGACGCATAGACGCAGAGCCGATAACGCATTAGGTCAAAAAACCTATGTGTTATCGGCTTTTTTATTTAATATTGCGCAAAAGCCGCTGTTCCCTATTATAGAATGGATTGCGGGTAGTGTATTAAAGTCGCCCTTTTTTAAGGATACGGCGGTATCGGGGAGGTATCGCCGTGTCCATTTTTATTTACTGTAACCCGCCTAATGCTTTGCGGTCAAAAAAAGCTATGCTCCGCAAGCGGGATATTCCGGCTATGAATGTGAACTGTCAATACATTTAGCTACTGCTTACATTTCCTTTGCGCCCGTCCGCGTCTTGCGGACGGGCGCATTTTGCTTTTTTCAACTTTTTTCTGAAAAGCGCACTCAAGAGCCATCTCCCGAACGGGTACGGAGCGAAAGGGGCAGAGAGGACAAGCCCTTAACTCCCGTCCTCTACTCCACGCGGGAAGGAGGTGAACTCTATGGAGCTATCTTCTTCCGACAAGGAAAGAATACAACATCAGTACGACGCATTAGCAAAGAAAACTTTGGTCGGCGAAGCGAAAAGCCACCGTCGCACTCTTGCGAAACGCGCAGCACGCGAAGTTACTTTTTCGGATTTGAGCGAAAGCGAACTCGCGCAGCTTTTCACAACGGACGAATACGAAAGCGATTATTTCCGTTTTCAAGTGTCCGGCTTTGATGTACTCGTCAAAAATGAACTGCTTGCCGAAGCCCTTAACGCTTTGCCCGAAAGGAAACGCGACATTATCCTTTTGTCCTACTTCTTGGATATGAGCGACGCGGAAATTGGCGAACTGCTGAATGTTGTACGCACGACGGTTTTCCGGCACAGGAAATCCGCGCTTGCGAAAATCAAACAGTATTTGGAGGGAAAAGCAGATGATGAATACCGTTAGGAAGTCTGAAAATCTGTTGCCGTTCCCTGTCATTTCCGCAGCGGCAAACGGCGACACAACCGCCATGTGCGCGATCTTGAAGCACTACGAGGGTTACATAGCGAAACTTTGTACCCGCACGCTGAAAGACGACGCGGGCAATACCTATTCCTATGTGGACGAGGAAATGCGTAACAGGCTGCAAGTGCGCCTTATTACCCGCACCCTTGCTTTTCATGTAGGATAATCTTTTAGCCCATGCGGGGAGCGTGTCCCCTTTCCACGCTTCCCGTTATGGGCTATTTGTCGTTCCGCAAAAGCATATCCGCTGTTGATGTGCTTTTGCAGGCCGACAAAGCCTATTGTTCTTTGACAAAGAAAGCGGCCTTTGGTGCGCAGCATAACAGGCAAACGGGTACATTCCGTCTGTACCGAGCCAGTCGGCGGGTACGCCATGACAGCTTTTCCCCATAGGGGAAAAGCCGAGCGAGAACTACCGCGCCGTAAAACAGGTTTAGCAGCTTGTGGGCGACGACATACAAGGCGGCACAATGATACTCCCGCGTTGAACACCCTCAAAGTATTGCGCGGCGCACCCATAAGCATGGGCCGGGGTGAAACTCCCGTGAGGTTGCAGCTAACAACCGCCCGTTTTTGCCTTTTGACGAATATAGTTTATCCATACAGGAAAAGGAGGTTTTTCTAATGGATAAAAAACAGACAATTACAACCGAACGCAAAATAGGGAAAATCACCTATCTTGTTCAAGCGTTGCCGAGTGAAAAGGCAACCGATACAATCCATAAAAAGATTGAGAAACTCATTGTAAAGGATTTGCAGAAAAAGCCCGGAAATCCGGGATTTTTAGCGTCCGAGTAGTGCATTAGGCGGCGGGATATGGTATAATGATAGCAACACATTATACCTGTTTATTCGGCTGTCGGAAAGGAGGACTAATGTTACAGTCGAATAAAATCACCGCCCTTTACTGCCGTTTAAGTCAAGAGGATATGCAAGCCGGAGAAAGCGGAAGCATACAGCACCAAAAAATGATACTTCAACGCTATGCGGACGAACACCATTTTTTGAACACAAAGTTTTTTGTGGACGACGGATTTTCCGGCGTGAGTTTTGAGCGCGAGGGGCTGCAAGCGATGTTGCAGGAAGTGGAAGCCGGACGAGTGGCGACGGTCATTACCAAAGACCTTTCCCGTCTTGGCAGAAACTATCTGAAAACGGGCGAACTCATAGAGATTGTATTTCCCGAAAACGGAGTACGCTATATCGCGATCAACGACGGAGTTGACACAGCGCGGGAGGATAACGAGTTTACCCCCTTGCGGAACTGGTTTAACGAGTTTTACGCCCGCGACACAAGCAAGAAAATCCGCGCAGTTAAACAGGCACAGGCGCAAAAAGGCGAGCGCGTCAACGGGGAATATCCATACGGCTATATCCCAGACCCGAACAACCGCCACCACCTTATACCCGACCCGGAAACCGCGCCGATTGTCAAACAGGTTTTCGCTATGTTTGTTAGCGGCGTGCGTATGTGCGAAATCCAAAAATGGCTTGCGGAAAACAAAGTCTTGACGATTGGAGCGTTGCGCTATCAGCGTACAGGACAGGCGCGGTATCAGCGGGCAATGATCGCCCCCTATACTTGGCCGGACAAAACGCTCTATGACATATTAGCAAGGCAGGAATATTTAGGGCATACCATAACCGCGAAAACTCACAAGGTATCCTACAAGTCGAAAAAGACCCGGAAGAACGAAGAAGAACAACGCTATTTCTTCCCAAACACCCATGAGCCGCTTGTTGACGAGGAAACCTTTGAACTTGCGCAAAAGCGGATTGCTACCCGCCACCGCCCGACAAAAGCAGCGGAGATTGATATTTTTTCCGGCTTGCTGTTTTGCGCTGGTTGCAGACATAAGATGTATTACCAACAGGGCGTAAATATCGAGCCGCGCAAGTTTTCCTATTCTTGCGGCGCATGGCGCAACAGGGCAAGGACAGGCAGCGAGTGTACCTCTCATTATATCCGCAAAAACGTACTTCTTGATTTAGTGCTGGAAGATATGCGGCGGGTTTTGCGGTATGTTAAGGAACACGAACAGGACTTTATCTGTAAAGCTACCGAGTACGGCGACATGGAAGCGAGAAAGGCATTAGCGCAGCAGCAAAAGGAACTTTTCAAAGCACAGGCGCGTATGACCGAACTTGACACGCTTTTCCGCAAGCTGTATGAGGACAACGCATTAGGCAGACTGACAGATGAACGGTTTGTGTTTCTAACTTCCGGCTATGAGGACGAAAAGAAATCCCTTGCCGCAAGGATAGACGAGTTACAACAGCAGATCGCAACCGTTACCGAGCGAAAAAGGGATATATCAAGGTTTATTCAGATTGTCGGGAAATACAGCGACATACAGGAATTGACCTATGAAAACGTCCATGAGTTTATCGACCGTATTTTGATACATGAATTAGACCGGGAAACCAACACCCGGAAAATCGAAATCCATTATAGCTTTGTCGGACAGGTTGATACCGAGCAGGAGCCGACGCAAGTTGTCAACCATGACCGCCGCAACATGGTAGATGTAAAAAGTATCGCTATCTAACCCCAGCAAAGTTCGCGCCGGAAAAACCGTCGTCGGTGTACCAGCGCAGATTGGTAAAGCCGTTCTGTTTTGCGTAGGTTTCGAGTATCCTTTTTTGGTTCGATATGGAATTACTCTCGCCTTGCAATTCATCCTCGTGGGACAATCTCGGATAAAGGGCGGTAATGAGGTTTTGGGTGGCTTGTCTTAACATAAAATCCTCCGTTTCCGACAGCCAGCCCCACTATTCCGTGGTTTCATTGTACCACGGAACGGCGGGGGCTGTACAGCGGCAAAAGCGTTAAATTTGCTTCTTTACAGCTTTTCAATTTTCCGATTTTTATGGTATGGGTTGTCGTCCCATATTTGCAGTAGAAAAGTTCATAACTCCGTGGTATACTCTGATTTAACAAAAAAATCAGAAGTTAAAGGAGAAAACATGAAGTATACAATAGATGAATTAACCGCGGCCAAAAGGCAAATTGATTCAACTCTGCACAAGCTAAGAGAAACAGTAAAAACATTTGAATCAAAGGATAATTCCGAGCGTTATAAATCACAAATCACATTGGCAAAGAGAAGAATAAAAGCCTTTGAAATTGCAAATTATTTTATAGAGAATGAGATTAAGAATTGCTAAAGCACTTCCGATTTTCGTTCCAGCGGTCATGCTCCCTGGCATGGCCGCTTTTCCATGCCCCGGTTCACGCCGGATAAGTCGGCTCCTGTGTAGCAGCGGCTTCCGCTTCCAGTACCCGCGCCATTTTGTCGGCGGCTGTGGTTGTGGTGTCTTTCTTGAAATAGCCGGACACGACAAGGACGGAATTGCCCATGCGGATTTCCGTCACACAGTCAGGGCGGCGGGTGGTGCGGGTGTCGTGCTGCTTGTTATCTGCCATAGGCAATACTCCTTTCAGTCGGTAATCAGTTTCTTCATGCTCTCCATTTTCCGCTTGGCGGTTTCCTGCCGGAAGTTGTCGCCGGTAAAGCGTACCGGGACGCACATGGAAAGCAGGCGGTCATAAATCCGGGAATGGGCGGTGTCCTCCGGGTTGTGCAGGTCGTCCAGCGTAAGGTTGGTCGTGACGATCAGCGGCTTGCCGCTGCGGTAACGGCTGTCAATCACATTGAACACCTGTTCCAGCCCGTATTCCGTCCCGCGTTCCATGCCGAAGTCGTCAAGGATCAGCAGCGGATAACGACAAAGGCGGGAAATGTACTCGTTGCGCCCCTCAAAGCTGGCGGCAAGGTCATTGAGGATAAGAGCAAAGTTCGTCATGCGGACGGGGATTTCTTTCTCCATGAGGGCGTTTGCAATACAGCCCGCAAGGTAGCTTTTCCCGGTTCCCACGCCGCCCCAGAACAGGCAGCCGATATTGTCGGCTCGCATATCCTCCCAGTGTTCCACATACCGGCGGACAATCCCGGCCTGCGGATTTCTGCCGTTGTCGTTCTCGAAAGTCCAGTCCCGCATGGTGGGGTCGGTAAAGCCCCGGCGTTTCAGTTCTTCCACGGTGTCAAGGTGTCTGCGCCGCTTTTCGGCGGCTTCCCGTTCCTCGCGGGCGGTTCTCTGGCAGTCGCACTCTGCCGGGTGGCGGTCGCGCCCGAAGATAGCGGCCTTATCCGGCGCAAAATAGGCTTCTTTCGGCTTGCGGCACTTGCCGCAGTACAGTAAACCGTCCTCGCCGGTGTAGTCCTCCGGCTCCGGGATGGTGGTCGTCATATTCTCCAAAACCGCGTTGATTTCATTCTTCATAAACTCTCGCCCTCCTTGCATGAGTAGTCTGGTATGCCCTTTTTAGGGGCTTCCTTTTTGTCGTTCCCCGCCCATATCCGCAGGGCGGCGGCATAGTTCTGGTAGCTTTTCCCGTTGGCGGCAAGGTAGCGGCTCATTTCCTCGATGAACCGTTCCAGCCTGTCAGGGTACTCTGCCTGCAACTCGTCGTATTCGGTCTGTGACAGAAAAATATTTCCATATCGGCCATAGGGCGCGGACGGCCCCCCACTCACTCCCTTTGTTTGGCTCTCTGTAAGGTTGTTTATAGTAGTTTGGTTAGGGGACGGTTTTCCGACCATCATAAGGTCGGTTTTCTGACCATCAGTAGGACGGTTTTCCGGCTCTATGAGGGGCGGACTTCCGGCCATCAGTTGGTCTGAAAACTGTACCTGTGGCACTGGCGGTACTTTGACATAAAGCCGGTTCGGTGCGGAGAAGCCGCCCCGTTCCCGTTCCAACAGCCCCGCCGTGTCCAGTTCATTAAGCGCCCCCTTGATGGTGGTGCTGCCTTTATCCAGTATTTCTGCTATCTCCGCGATGGGATAGATAATATAAATCCTGCCCTCGTCGTCCAGCCACTTGTTTTTCTGGGAGAGGGTGGAACGGTCTAACAGCAGCGAATACAGCAGCTTGGCGGTCTGTGAAATCTCCATTTTCAGCAGGAAACGGGGATACGGCAGATAGGCGGGCAGCCGCGTGTCTGCCCTGATATAATCAGCGATAGGATCACCTCCCTGTGTTCGGGTTGATTTTGGCGTATTGTCACGCATTAAAACGCCGTTTCCGGGGGAAAAGGATAAATGTATCGCGTACCCTTTGACACCCACGAAAAAAGCCTTGATTTATGCGGGTTTGAAAGGCTCTAAAGCGTGACATCTCTGCCTTTGTTTCCGCTTTCTCTCGGCGGCTTTGATTTTCTTCATGCGCCCGGCGCAGTCGGGGCAGTATTTTCCCCGGTTGGATTTGGGGACAAAGGCCGCCCCGCAGACGGCACACCGTTTCCGGCTTCCCCGGCACAAGAGGGCTGCGGCCAGCTCCCCGTCAAGGGGCAGGACAGCCACACGGAACCAGTGGCACATGAGGGAAAAGGAAATGCTCTGGACGCACACGCAAGGCTCCCCGTCGTCCAATAGCAGGCAGTTCCCCTCATCGTAGTTACAGCACTCATGTACCAGCCGCCGCGCCCGCCGGTGCTGGCGGTAGTCCATGTGGGGCAGGTTATCGCTCATGGCTCTGCTCCTTTCTGCGGTGCGGCTCGTCCCGGCGCAAAATCTGGTCGATGTTCCGCTTGACGGTCTGCAACTCCTTGAACCGCTGTTTCTGTTCGTGATAGGTGTTATACAGGCCGTCTTTCTCGGAGATAAGCTGCTCGATCTCGGCCTGCAACGCTTTCCGGGCGGGCAGCTTGGTAATGCCATGCGCCTTGAAATACCGGGCTGCTGCGTCGGCTATGATAAAATCGCTCTCATGGGCCTGCCGGTATGCGGCGCGGGCTTTCTCGGATTTCTGTGCCCGCAGCCCGTCGCGGGCGGCCTTGGTCTGGGCGTAGGCCAACACCTGCCGCTGCAACTTCTTTTTCCCTTGCAGCTTCGTTTCCAGTGCTTTCAGTTCGCCGCTGGTCTGGCGCATTTTCTGATAGGCGGTGTCAACGGCGGCTTCTAACTGCTCCGGGGAAGTAAAGCCGTATTGCTGGTAGACGGACAGCGTTTTGGCGGCCTGCTTCAGATTGTGTATCTTCGCCCAGCGTTCATAGCCCCGGCCTTTGCCCTCGGCCATTTTCTGCTCAATGTCCACAAGCCGCTGCACTCCGTCCTGTTTCGGGGCGGCTATCTCGGCTCTGGCAACCTGCAAGCGGTCTTTTATGGTGCGTGGGGGATCGGGGGATCTGGCTGGCGCTTCGGCTGCTCTGGCGGCGTTTTGCTCTAAAACGGCAAAGACAGCGGCGCGGTCAAAATCGTCGCCCAGCTTCCGGGCGGTAATTGGCTTTGTCCTGTCCGGCGTGAGGTAGGAAAGCCGCCCCCGGCTCTCCTTGACGGTCACACCCTCCTGCAGCAACAGAGAGGAAAACTCGTCAAAGCTGGCGGCGGTGGCAAGGGCTTTCCGTAGGGTCTGCCGCAGCTTCTCCTTGTTCGTTTCAAACTTGGTCTGCCGGGGCGTGATACTATCGGCAATCATGGGGGCGTTCTGCTTGTCCAGCGCGGCCTGTCCCTTTTTCTGCGCCCAATACTCCCGGTCGGTGACGCGGTTCTTGCTGCCGTTCAAGAGGTCGATTTGATAAAGCCCCTCCCGGTGGCACATCTCCATGACTTCGGATTTGAAGTAGCGCAGGGCAGCGTCGGTACATCGGTGCTTGCAGCCGACTTTCGTATCGGCCGGCCTGTCCATGTAGGGCAGGAACGGCACTTCCTCAATCCGCAGGCTGTTTATGACGATATGCACATGAATGTTGCCGCTGTGGTTATGCCCGTCCGGGTGGGTGCAGACAAGGGCCTGGTGGCCGGGAAAATGCTCTTTACAGAATTGTTCCCCCAACGCCTGCGCCCGGTCTACGGTCAGGCCGTTGTCCGGCCCGTCCCGCGGGTCAAAGCTGATGATGTAGTGGTGGCTTTTCACATCTTCCCGCCGCTGGTTTTTCTGATAGCGGAGATTGGCCCGCATACACGCAACGGCAAAATCCTCCCCGTCGCAGTTCAGCGTGGACAGCCGGTAGTCCTCGCGGGGGATAAGCCTGCCGGTTTCATCAAGGACGGGCTTCATGGTAAACTCGTCATGCTCAAAGAGAAGATATTGCTCGGCGGCTCCGTAGTCGGCGTTTTTAGAGTTGATATGCTTGAGTGTTGCCAACCGCGTCACCTACTTTCTTGAGGACTTCATACTTGAGGACGGCAAGGTCGGATATGGCGGCGCGTACCTCGCCGGAAAGGGTGTTGTAGGGTACGCCGTATTCGTTCAGATACCGGGCAATCTGATTGAGGTTGCCGCCGATCCTGCCGTACTCGGCTGTCAGCTTCCCGACAGCGGAAAGCAACTCGTCATTGACCGACGACACATGGACAACCGGGCGTATGGTCGCCCGCCGTATCGCCTGCCGGAGAAATTCGGACTGGCTGATACCATAGGGCGCAAGCCGCGCTGTGAAGTCGGCATACTCATCTTCGGACAGCCGGGTTTTCACAACGCGGCTGCGGTGGGGCGTGTTGTATTTCTTTCGCATGGTGTGACCTCCTTTCTCGCCCGTAAGGGCGCATGAGCAGGGTTTGGGGAAGGCACTCCCCAACAAGTTTCCCGCGAGGGGCAAAACTGCAGAATTGCGGATTTTGGCACCGTGGTAGAAACTTGCTCTCCGTGACTGCAAACTTTCTCTCACTTCCGTCCGCCACTTTTTTGGAAAACTGCAACCACAAAAGTTTGTTTCTCTTTTTCTGCTACTACTAATCCTGTAAAGGGCATTCCTGCCCGCTTTCGCTAAAATGACACCGGACGCAGTGGTTTCTACCCGGTGTTGGAGAAATCCTTTCTCTTTGCCCTCTACTACGGGTAAATGCTCCAAATGCCAAACACCAGGGCAGAAAAATTCCCTCCTCGCTTACTACTACAACCGGCAGGGGGCAAAATGGCCGGGAGCGGAGCCGGACAACAAAAAAAGCAGTAAATCTTTTTCAAGACTTACTGCTTTCGCTGGCCGCGTCGGTGGCGGCTGGTATTCAGTTTTTATGACTTGTCCGGTGGTTCGTCAAGCCGGAACTTGAATTGACAGTCAATTAACCGCTGCTTTACATAGTCCTCCACCTCGGCGTTGACCTGCCCGTTCACTTTTGAGAAATAGCGGATATATCCGGCGTAGTGGAGCAGGACAGCGTTCACGGCTTCTGGGTCGCCCTCACGGGCTTTGAGGATTGTTTCATAGGGGAGAAGTCTACTCATACCGGCTCACCCCCATTTCTTCGCGTAGCCGCTGCAAGGCAAGCTGGATATGCCGCCCCGCTGTGCTGCGTGACCGGCCAATACACGCGCCGATCACGCGCTGCGGCTGGCGCAGAAAGTAATAGCGCAGGATTTCTTCCCGCGTCTGCTCCGGCAAAACAGAGATCGCGTCGGCAAGGGCGGCGTTGCAGAGCAGGACGGTCTGACCGCAGACGGTAAATGGGTATTCCTCGTCCGGCTCCGACGCGGCAAACTGGACAAACTTCTCGTTCATCAGATAGTCAAGGGAAACTTGCCGTTCCCATTGCCGTTTAAGCTTCAAAATCTTGTCCAAGGCGGCACAGCGGATAACAGTCTTGCAAAAGGCGTTGTACCTGCGCTGGATATATTCTTGATAGGCTATCTGGTCGGTCATGGAAATTCCCCTTTCTGAATAATAGTGCGGGGCGGTGGCACTTCTTGCTGTCGCCCCTTGATTGCCTACCAGCAAAGGCGGGCGGGGCTGTCAACGGCTGCGCATATGCGCCGTTCATCTTGACCGTTGACTGGCTCGGCTGGGTTTGCTATTTACCCGACAAACTTGAATTGAGATTTCATGTATTCCAAGGAATTTAATAATTGTTATATTTTATTATCAAATATCTCTCAAGCCCTTGAAAACACTAAGTTTATCGCAGGTGAGCTTTCCCTTATTGTTTCCCTTGTATTATATTGTCCCACCAGTGTTTACGAACTCTGATAAGGGCAAATACAAGGGCAAGAAAATCCTATAAAACAGTATAACACAAAATTAAAACGACATGGTGAACTGATTGAAATGCTTCTATTTTTTTAACGAATGATTGATTGAACGATAAGGAGATTTGATACGATGAGAACGATATTTGCAGAATACAATTCTTGACAGAAAATGTTAGCAGACTTATAATTATTCTGGTTTCAAATGATTCACAATTTTTGATGTACAATTTGATATTATAAATGAAAATACAGACATTTTGACACCTGAATTTTATAAAAAAGGAGTTTATCAACATGACACAGGAAAAACAAATGACAAATCCACTTGGTACCGATAGAATTTCCACGCTGGTGGCACGTTTTGCTGTTCCAAGCATTATCGCAATGCTTGTCAGCGCCGTTTACAATATCGCTGACCAGCTTTTTATCGGAAATGCAGTCGGCACGCTCGGAAATGCTGCAACCAATATCGCCTTTCCACTCTCTATGCTCTGCACTTCGCTGGCACTGCTTTTTGGGATCGGCGGAGCAGCAAGCTTTAACCTTCATATGGGCGCTGGACGAAAAGAGGAAGCTCCTTATTATATCGGCAACTCCATCACTATGCTGCTCTCACTCGGATTTCTTTTACTGCTTATCACCGAACTGTTTTTAAATCCGCTGTTAGTGCTCTTTGGTTCCCCGGCAGATGTACTCCCACTGGCAGAGCAATATGTCCGCGTCACAGCGGTCGGTTTTCCATTTCTGATCTTAACCATCGGAAGCGGTCACCTGATCCGTGCGGACGGCAACCCGAAAATGGCAATGTTTGTCACAGTTTCAGGTGCTGTCATTAATATTGTCTTAGACGCACTGTTCGTATTCGGTTTCCAATGGGGAATGTACGGTGCTGCCTGGGCGACTGTCATCGGACAGATCATCTCCGCTGCGATCGCGATCCGTTACCTCATGCATTACCACACTGTGACATTAGAAAAACAGCATTTTATCCCTTCCGGGAAAGTTCTCGCACAGATCTGTTCCCTCGGCATGTCCTCAGGCATTAACCAGATTGCCATGATGATCGTGCAGATCGTCATGAACAACCTGTTAAAACACTACGGCGCACAGTCCGTTTATGGCGAATCCATCCCGATCGCCTGTGCCGGAATTGTCATGAAGGTAAACCAGCTTTATTTTTCTATTATTATCGGACTGTCCCAGGGAAGCCAGCCAATTGAAAGTTTTAATTACGGTGCAAAGCAATACAAACGGGTGAAGGACGCTTTCCTTCTCGCAGCGTCAGTCGGTGCGGTTGTATCCATTATTTCCTTTTTGCTGTTCCAGCTTTTCCCGAGACAGATCCTTGGTCTGTTCGGAAGCGGAAGCGAAGAATATTTTGAGTTCGGTGTCAACTATTTCCGAGCCTTCCTGTTCTTCACCTGGTTAAACTTTTTGCAGCCGATCTCCTCGATGTTTTTCAGTTCCATCGGAAAAGCGTACCAGGGAACTTTCCTCTCCCTGACCAGACAGATCCTGTTCCTGCTGCCGCTTATCGTTGCACTGCCGCATTTTTTCGGCATTATGGGCGTACTTTATGCAGGACCGATTGCCGACCTTCTGTCCTTTGCAGTCGGTCTTAGCATGGTGATCGTTGAATTCAAACATATTAATAAGCTGGAAGCTGAGCTGGCTTAATATTATCCTTTACCCCAACACCTTCTCCAGCTCCTCCACAACGATCTTAAGAGCTTTGATCCGGGCATATTTCTTGTCGACAGACTCTAAAATATGCCACGGAGCATAGGAGGTGCTGGTCTTTTGGATCATCTCATTGACCGCTGTCTCATACGCATCCCATTTGTCACGGTTGCGCCAGTCATCGTCTGTGATCTTCCACTGTTTTTCCGGTGTATTCTGTCTCTCATTAAAACGCTCAAGCTGCGTATCTTTGTCAATCTGCACCCAGAATTTGATGATCACAGCGCCCCAGTCGTGAAGTTCTTTTTCAAATTCGTTGATCTCATTGTAGGCGCGCATCCAGTCATTTTCACTGCAAAATCCCTCCAGACGCTCCACCATCACTCTTCCGTACCAGGTGCGGTCAAAAATAGCGATATGTCCTGTTTTCGGCAGTCTCGTCCAGAAACGCCACAGGTAATGTCTTGCTTTCTCATGAGGTTCCGGGCTTGCGATCGGATGAACTTCGTAACCGCGCGGGTCGAGCGCTCCTGCGATCCGCTTGATATTGCCGCCTTTTCCTGCTGCATCCCAGCCCTCATAGGCAATGATGACCGGCACTTTTTTCCGGTAAAGACGATTGTGCAGCTCACCGAGCCGGTTCTGCAATTCTTTCAGTTCTTTGCGGTACTCGTCCGTCTCAATCTCTTTGTCTAACGGCACTTCTGACAAAAGCGGCATTGGGACTAACGGGAAAACATTCTGCAAAAGAGGCACTGCCAGTTTCTGATTACTCAACGCAATATCCCCTTGTTTCCCGCCAGCCTTTCACATACCATCTTATCACGACATATATTACCTGTACCAATAACAATAGAAACAGTAGATTGACTGGTAATATTGTCCTTATCCAATCTGCGAAATAGATTGCTATTGCCATACTTACGAGTATCACCATTATGGTAATCATATCCCAACAGTATTTCTTATATAGCCCTGCAATCTTTATTTCGATGAATGCCAAAAGTATTCCCACACCCACCAGACATCCACCGGAAATCAGTATTCTTATCATCCAGTATATAATTCCGGCAACGACAGGATTGGATATTCCATTGCTAACCTGTGCCACATTCTTCCCTGCCAGTATAGTCAATCCTGCAATGTTCTGTATAAAAGTGGCGATTGTATCAAAGAATACCACGCAATCAGAAATAAATATTTTTGACCGTATCATCTGAAAAAGAGTAGTTGATACGGAATACCATATCAGCAGAAACATCAATGCTTCATACATGGCTGTTTTTGTTTTATATCTGCCTTCCAGTTTTTCTCTCTGCGTATCATACTTTTCCTTGGCTTTCAGATAAGCTGTCTGGTTACAGTTCCCACACTTTTGATAGAGTACCGGCTTTTCAACCGGTATCTCTACTTTTTTCTGATGAGAGAGTGCATAGTCCCGTTCCTGTTCTGCCTGCCTTAGCTTATCTTGACATTCCTCTGTCATGATTTCGGCAGCGTGCGTTTTCTTTTTCTCGCTCTGCAATAATTCTTTTGTTTTCCTCAAGTCGTTCTTTAAGGCTTGAATGTTCCCTGCTCTGTTCTCGCTGTTTAACCTCTCGTTCAAGGTCAGCGATTCGTCGAGCTGCACTTTCAGTTCCTCGATAGTCCGGTCTTTCTGGTCGAGTTCTTCCTGCATCTGCTCCGTCAGCAGTAGCAGTTCTTCCAGTTGGGCGTCGCTCTTTGAGTTTTTGTATTCTGTCATCTATATCCCTCGCTTTCTCTATCTGCTGTTCAAGGTCAGCAATTCGTTGTTCTGTTTCTGCAATAATCGGTTCTCGCTGTTTAATTTCTGTGCCAATTCCTGCCATTGCTGATTCTCGTCTGTAAGTTTCTGTATCTGGTCTGTCTTTTCTGCCAGAAGTATCAACAGTTCTTCTGTATCCGGTAAGATTTGAAGCAGCTCTGACAATTCTTTCTCTAATTGCTGCAATCGTTCTTCCTGCTCCTGAAAGCACATCAGCTTCTCGTCCTTTTCCTGTATCTCCTGAAGCATCTCTGCCATGATATTCTGCTGTTCCTCTATCTGTGTAATCATTGCTTCCATCATGGGAATTACTTCTTTGCTTTCTTCTAATGTCATTCAACCACTCCCTCCACATCGACAATGCACCGGATACCTTACCAAAGGTTGCAATTACCTTTTGCAGCAGTGCATTTTGTTTTTTTATCATCTGGTTTTCCTCGACCTTCCATGAACCTTTCCTTATCTGCCCGGTGAGATATTTTTCCTCAATCTTCCTTGCATCTGCACCCTCATGAATCGTAGGGACTTTCAATTTGCCCTGTCTTTCATAAGAGCGGTGGTCAATCAGATTGTCTATGGATAAATGCCGGTTACACATCTTTGCCCATTCGCTTCGCCATAACTCACAATTCTTTGGATTGTTCCAGCCGGTAGCGTCAGTCAGAACCCTTTTCCATTGTTTTCTGTTTCTTGCCCCGACTTTCTGTACTCCGTTTTCATCAAGTACCGGAATACGGATTCCATGACGGTCTGGATTTTTCTTATCCTGCCACCAGTCCGGGTGGGATTCATCAACCACGATATTTCCGTCAGTATCTCTGACAAAATCCCAGTCCTTGACTTCCTTGCTGCCCCATGAGTGGTCTGGATTGAATGGTCGCATGGTTACAAGTAAATGCACATGTGGGTTCCCGTCGCCCTTATCGTGTATGCTCCAGTCGGCACACATTCCCTCGTCCACGAAAGTCTTTTGAATATATTCGGTTGTATAATCAATCTTTTCCTGTCTGCTCCATTCTTTCGGTAAGGAAAATTCAAATGAGCGTCCAAGCTGTGCATCTGCATTTTTTTCTATCTTCAAGACCTCATTCCATAGCCGCTGTTTCTGAAATGTGATTTTAAACTTTTCCAGTGCGGCTTCCTTATCGTCCGCTCTTTTATAACGGATAGACTGTTGAAACCTTTTTATATTTTCTTCTGGTACATGCAGCCATTCAGGAGGTGCATTTTCGCACATCATCAGACTGGTGTAGACAACTTCCTTTTTGGAAGTATAGTAACTGATCCTGCCTGTTTCCTCATTCTTCATCACATCTCCATTAAGATATGCCGATGTGGATATGACAGATTTTCCTTTACTGCGTCCGACAATCTTTACTGTAAAATGAAATATCGCCATGATACGATTCCCCCTTTCTGCCGTATCCGGCATTGATTTCCGACAGCATCTTCTTCTGGTTTGACAGGAGTGAAGCTGTCGGAACGCCCTCTGCGCAAGAGTGCCCCCTGCGGCATGAGCAGGTCTGGCTGAAAGCCCCGCCGACGGAACGAGCCCGGCAAGCGTAAGCGCAGACCGGTTGCCACTTGTGGCAAACTTATAAGGACGACCTCTGGTTGTCCATAAGTGCGCCCTTCATTCAAAGGCAATGAAGGGAATGGAAAACCCACTCCCTCCGCCATTACACTTCCTCCATGTCTGTAACTAATTCTTTCTGCATCGCTTTTGAGAAAAACTTCCCGTTTGTTTCCTGCCTTTTTAAGAAGCCTATCAACTTTGGTAAATCTTCCTCCTCAATCGGACAGCCAAGAACTGATTCCACCGCTCCTCCAATCTGACAGAGCCTGTGGGTTCGTTTTTTACTTTCTTCCGCTTTCTTTCTCTTTTCCAGTTCCTTCCGCTGTGCTATCAGCTTTTTTGTAGCTTCAATGCTTTCCTGTTCCTTTTTCTCTAATGCACGTATTCTTTCTTCATAAGTCTTTGTTGATTTCGCCATATCGTCTTCATCCTTTCTTTTTCCGGTAAACAACAGTTCCCGGTTGCATATCAGGAGAAGCACATGGTATAATCCTCTTGCGTGTAGGTATATCATGGCTTCGGTCTGATAGAACCTTTGGCGGTTTCGTAGGAAGCCGCCTTTTTAAGTTGCCACATTTCTTGTGACAGCTTTTACATTTCCTTTATCCCTCAGATCTCGCCCCTCGTTGGCTTCCATGAACTTTTCCAGAATGTCAGTTTTAATAAGGACTTTTCTTCCGACTTTTAATACCGGAAGCTTCTTCCATTCAACCAGCTTTCTCAAAGTGTTTCTGCCAATTCCTGTATAGTCGGCTGCTTCCTCGATGGATAATGCAATCTTTCTTTCCGTCATCTTGTCACCTCCCATTAAATTGCATTATGCAATTTTTGTTGTGCTGTTAGTATAGCGGTTTTATATTGCGTTGTCAAGCGTTATGAAATTTTAAAAATAATCATTAAATTGCATATTGCAATTATGTGAGGTACATGCTATAATTCATACATACCGAAAAAGGAGGCAATCAGCATGAAAGATAAAGAACTACGCAAGCTGATAGGCAGCAGGGCAAAACAGCGTCGTCTGGAATTAAATCTGACACAGCCTTATGTTGCAGAGAAGATGGGAGTTACAGCTTCCACAATCCTGCGTTATGAGAATGGTTCGATTGACAATACCAAAAAGATGGTGCTGGAAGGTCTTTCGGAAGCACTTCATGTATCTATTGAATGGCTCAGAGGGGAAACCGATGAATACGAAACCGATATTACGGATAAGAAAGAATTACAGATTCGTGATGCAATGGGCGATATTCTCAAACAGTTACCTCTCGACCTTAGTAAAACGGAAGATGCTTTTTCCAAAGATTTACTGCTGTTGATGTTAAAGCAATATAACCTGTTTCTGGAATCATTCCAGTTTGCCTGCAAGAATTACAAGGGCAACACGAATGAAGCTGATATTGCAAAAGTAATGGGGTTTGAATCGAATGATGAATATAACGAGATTATGTTTCTCCGGGAGATCACCCACACTGTTAATGCCTTTAATGATATGGCAGATATCGTAAGGCTTTATTCCAAGAAACCGGAAATGGCAGAACAAAGGCTTGAAAATCTTTTATCAGAAGTTTTGTATGAGGATTCCGATTCGGTATAGAACGACAACCGGAGTTATGATACAATGAGCACGAGCAAGTCAGGCTGTTTACAGATTTGACGAGCGGCGAATTGGCTTATGGACTTGTCCATAAGATGCCTACACGCAAGAAGCATTTCATCAGTTCCGATTGTCTGATATCGAAAGGAGACACACGATTATGGCAAAAGGATCTGTAAGAAAAAAAGGAAAGAAATGGTACTACCGCTTCTATGTAGAAGATGCAAGCGGCAATCTGGTTCAGAAAGAATACGCTGGAACAGAAAGCAAAAGTGAAACGGAAAAACTGCTCCGTCAGGCAATGGACGATTACGAAAGCAAGAAATTCATTGCAAAGTCGGAAAATATTACAGTTGGAGAATTACTTGATATATGGGCAGAGGAAGAATTAAAGACCGGTACTCTCAGTAATGGGACAGTCCAGAATTACCTTGGTGCTATTACCAACATCAAGAAGCATCCAATTTCAGAGAGAAAGTTGAAAAATGTAACATCTGAGCATTTACAAGCCTTCTTCGATCTGCTTTCCTTTGGTGGCACTTATCCAGATGGTTCAGAAAGAAAAGGTTACAGCAAAGATTACATTCGTTCTTTCTCGGCAGTATTACAGCAGTCATTCCGGTTTGCAGTATCACCAAAGCAATATATCACTTTCAATCCGATGCAGTATATTAAGCTGAAATACCAGACGGATGAGGTTGACCTGTTTTCTGATGATGACATGGATGGCGATATACAGCCAATTCCACGAGAGGATTATGAAAGACTGATTGAATTTCTACAGGATTACAATCCACCGGCAATACTTCCAATCCAGATAGCTTATTATGCAGGACTTCGTATCGGTGAAGCCTGTGGTCTGGCATGGCAGGATGTAAATCTTGAAGAACAGTGCCTTACGATCAGACGAAGTATCCGATATGATGGTTCAAGGCACAAGAATATCATCGGACCAACCAAACGAAAAAAGGTAAGGATTGTTGATTTTGGAGATACACTGGCAGAGATTCTTCGCAATGCCCGAAAGGAACAACTTAAAAACCGAATGCAGTACGGAGAACTTTACCACAAAAACTACTACAGAGAAGTAAAAGACAAAAACAGAGTTTACTATGAGTTCTATCATCTGGACGGAACAGAGAATGTTCCAGAAGATTATAAGGAAATATCCTTTGTCTGCTTAAGACCGGATGGAAGTTTGGAACTGCCAAGCACGTTAGGAATTGTTTGCAGGAAGATTGCTCAGAAACTGGATGGATTTGAAGGATTTCATTTTCACCAGTTGCGACACACCTACACAAGCAACCTTCTGGCAAATGGAGCAGCTCCGAAAGATGTACAGGAACTGTTAGGACACTCAGATGTCAGTACCACAATGAATGTCTACGCCCATTCCACAAGAAAAGCCAAGCGGGAATCCGCAAAGTTACTTGATAAAGTGGCAGGCAACGACTAAATAAAACTTTCCCTTATTTCCCTTACGATTATCTCATAAGGGCAAAAATAAGGGAAAATACATATCATTTCACTAATGAATGGGCTGAAAAGCCTGTAAAATAGGGAAAGTTAGGAATATATTTCGGCAAACCTGAATTTATTTTAAGCTATCACGTTTTACCTTCTTAAGCCTTACTATCATTACCATAGGAATTTCTTTGTTGGTTTTAAAACATTCTTCATAAAATCCATCAATGACAAATCCAGCTCTAAAACAAAGGTTAAAAATATCTTGTATGGAACGATGATAATAAATCTGCTCTTTCGGTTGCCCTTCAATCGCTATATCATAGTAACTGTGCGGTGTCATATATTTTTCAGTCAACGTGACAAAACAAGGGTGTTGCGTTGCAAAGACAAAAATTCCGCTTTCCTGCAACAGTTCATAAACAGCCATAAGAAGTGGTTCAATATCCGTAATATCCATAATTGCCATATTAGAAACTGCTTTCGTAAAGGCTCGATTTCTTTTTAATTCTAATATACTTTTTCTATCGGTCGCATCCGCCACACAAAATTCAATTTGTTTTGCATATTGTGATTGCCGTCTTTTAGCCAATTCTATCATTTTTTTGCTGTAATCAAAAGCGACAACCGAAGCGCCTCTTTGTGCAAGATACGAAGAATAATTTCCATTGCCACACGCAATATCCAAAATGTAATCCGCAGGATTAGGAGATAGAAGTTCCGTTACTTTGGGACGCACTACCTCTCTGTGAAATTCATTAGATTCGTCACCCATTGCATTATCCCAAAATTGTGCGTTCTCCTCCCAGATTTTTTTACTTTCCTCTGTTCCCATGTTCTCTCCCACTCCCCAAATTTGCTTTTTTGCTTCCATTAAATCTTCCTTACTATATTCCATTGTTACCCTCCATAACTTCTGATTGTTGCCGTCTTGACGATTATGTATCTTTACATTACCTTCTGAAACATATGGCGCACCTTGTCCAGGCGGCTGTTTGGACGGCGGGGCTGGATGACCGGCTGACCGACAGCGGCCTGATATCCTTTCAGCTCTGTAAGGCATACGCTCCGCCCGTTGGTGTAAAAGGCCAGATCAGTACGGTATGCCTGTATACAGCGGGCGGGAATCTCGCCAGTAAAGACAACTTCATCCTTTTTTACCTGGGCCGTTTCGATGGTGGCACAGTATTTCGGTGCATCATGATAAGCCCTGGAAAGGTATTCCTGGGGCGCATAGAGGATGAAGGAGA
The DNA here is from genome assembly GCF_900312975.1 of Massilistercora timonensis. Classification (NCBI taxonomy): domain Bacteria; kingdom Bacillati; phylum Bacillota; class Clostridia; order Eubacteriales; genus Massilistercora; species Massilistercora timonensis. The sequence goes on from NZ_LT990039.1 coordinate 1,096,309, forward strand.
GATAAGGTTCCAGCAGCTGCGTCCCCGATTCCTTCAATGCCTGTTCCAATACAATCGGGGCCAATGAGCGGAAGTCCGCCGGCGTGCTGACCGGACTGTAATAAAGCCCGTATTCAAAGCAAATCTTACAGTCCGTTACGTTCCAGCCGAACAAGCCCTGCTCCAGCCCGTAACGGATACCATCCCTGACAGCGTTTTGAAAACTCTGGTTCAAGTATCCCAGCGAAACCCGGCTCTCGTATTGTACACCGGAGCCAAGCGAGAGTGGTGTAACAGACAGTCCTATGGATGCCCAAAACGGGTTGGGCGGCACCTCGATATGGATGGTGTGGCTGGCTGCTTTGAGCGGCCGCTCCATATAAATGACGGAGGGTTCCTTTACCACTGTTTCAAGCTTGTATTTTTCCGACAGCAAAGCGGAAACAACCTCCAACTGCACCCGGCCCAAAAAAGAAAGAATGATCTCATGGGTGATGGAATCCACTTCGCAACGCAAAAGCGGGTCAGTATCCGCAAGTTGCGTAAGAGCGTCCAGCAGCCGTTCTCTTTGCGCTGCCGTTTTCGGCGCAATCGTCGTCCGCAGCATGGGGAGGGGGTCCTCGCGCCACCTTTTACGAGGGAGCCGGGTTTGGTCCCCTAATACATCGTTTAACCTCACGCTGTCGCTGGGAAGGATAACAATTTCACCCTGATAAGCGGTGTCTGTCCGAACAATTTCCCCTTTGGATGGAATACGCATCTCTGTGATTTTCAGCTTTTCTCTCCCGGCCAGGGCCACCGTATCCCGCAGGCGCAGCGTTCCGCTGTATAACCGTAGATAGACACGCCGCTGGCCGCAATCGGTGTACTCAACCTTGAAAACGCTGCCGCATAGGGCGGCGCCCCCCTGTTCCCCAATCGGTTGGAACAGCCCTGTCACCGCATCCATCAACGGTTGAATGCCAAGGCCATTTTTGGCGCTGCCATGATAGACTGGGAACAGGGAGGCGTCTTGAACCCGCTGCTGTTCCTCCCGCGCAAGTTTTTCCCGGCTGATTGGTTCTCCTGCGATATACTTTTCCAATAATTCATCGTTATTTTCGATGACCGCATCCCATGCTTCTATGTCGGTATTTTCCTCCAGGACTATTTCCGGGGACAGCGACACCGTCTGCTTGATGATAATATCGGCGGAGAGCTTATCCCGAACAGACTGAACCACGCTCTGCAAATCAACGCCAGCCTGGTCGATCTTGTTGATAAAGATAACGGTGGGAATGTTCATTTTCCGCAGGGCATGGAACAGAATACGGGTCTGGGCCTGCACGCCATCTTTAGCGGAGATCACCAAGATGGCCCCATCTAAAACAGCCAAAGAGCGGTACACCTCCGCCAAAAAATCCATGTGGCCGGGCGTATCCACAATGTTAACTTTACATCTGTGCCACTGGAAGGAAGTGACTGCCGCTTGAATGGTAATCCCACGCTGCCGCTCCAAAAACATGGTGTCCGTCCTCGTTGTCCCTTTTTCGACGCTCCCCGGTTCTGAAATGGCTCCGCTGGCATATAGCAGGCTCTCCGTCAAGGTCGTCTTTCCAGCGTCTACATGGGCAAGAATTCCAATATTGATTATTTTCATGTGATTGTCCTCCCTTTACAGCCCCAAAGGGCATAAAAATCCCCAGCAGTAAAATACTTTTACCACTGGGGATTATAAGTTGCGGACATACACATATACAGCATACACCTGTTTGTGATTGCTGTTTTTGGGGATATGTCAAAATTGATAAGGCAAAAGTATTCTTAAATTGGGTACAAAAAACTAAGCCCCTACAAAAGGAGCTATCATAATCCTTTGTTCCCACTATTTGATTATAGTTTTATTTAAGAATACCTTGCCGCATATTTTTTACTCCTTTTCTGGATTAAATCATTGTATCACATCAGTTTTAGGAAAGCAAGTACCTAAAAGAAATTTTTCTTCCCCTTATATGTAACAATCATACCGGCTTCCTAGCGTTCAGAATGTTTTCTGCTGTCTGCTGTGGTGTTTGGTTGGAATTGTCCAACCAAAAGCCGATCCGTGGTGTTGTCTGCATTTTACTAAATACAAATTCAATGTATACAGAAAGATATAAGGAGTGGGAGGGATTCCGCCGTAGTTGGCATTGTAGGAAAATCCAAAAGTTTAGATTTTCCCACAATGCTTATCTTTTGGTCTTTGGTTCGGAATAGTGTAGTGCTGGCGGTCTATCTCTTGTTTTCGGTTGCTTGCTTCCTTACCGTACATGAGCATTTGCGCCCGGATTATCATTTCCGTAGCCCTCAAGCAAGTTGATTACGCCCCAGATACCAAGTCCGGCACCGAGCGCGATAACAAGGGTCTGCAAAACGGTAACTGCCTGATTAAAAAATTCCATATAACCTCACTTTCTGCCGCGTTTTGCGGCGGTAAAAATATGTTTGTGTTGGATTTCGGGTAAAAAAATAGCGGTAGTCTTTTCGGCTACCGCATGGGGAAAAGGATATGCTGTTTACAGGTAGGGGCGCGTCCCCAATAAGGACAGGGATTTTTGCGTCTGATAAAAACCTCCTTTCTGCGCCGCCTTACAGGTCGGCGGCGTCTATGGCGTAGTAGTCAAATACTTCGTCGGGCTTTACGATTGCCGGACGGGTGGACATATACCGTTCAACGTCAAAAGCGTTTTTCTTGTCGAAGTCGGAAAGGTATTTGTAGTTCGGGTGCTGCGTTATATCGTACTTATCGCTGAAAAAGGGGCGCACGCCGCGCAACTGCAAAATACATTTTCCTCCGTCCATAACTGCGATTTCGTCCTGTGTCATCAACTCCTTGCCGAGCTTTTGAAAGTTCAGCCCGTGGGACAGCTCCCGTCCGCGTGTTTCCGAGGTATTGAAGCTGTCAATCGTTTCTTTCCCCAAGATTTCCGATATTTCTTTGAGGGTCGTTTTCTCCTTGCCGCCGAGGAAAAGCGTGGTGTCGCAGTTGCCGACTATGGTATCGGCGTTGTCCTTATAGATTGCCTTTAACTGCGATTGACTTTGCAGAATGATAGAAGCGGAGATTTCCCGGCTTCGTATGGTGGCGATCAGCTTTTCAAACTTCGGGATTTGTCCGATGTTCGCAAACTCGTCTAACAGACAGCGCACATGGACGGGCAGCCGCCCGCCGTACACATCATCTGCCTTGTCGCAAAGGAGATTGAAAAGCTGCGTGTAAAGGATTGATACGACAAAGTTAAAGGTGTCGTCGGTGTCGGAAATGATAACGAACAACGCCGTTTTGCGGTCGCCCAGCGTATCAAGCTCCATTTCATCGGTTTCCATGAGTTCCCGCAGCTCCCGTATGTCAAAGGGGGCAAGCCGCGCCCCGCAGGAAATGAGGATTGAGGAACGTGTTTTGCCCGCCGAAAGCAAGAATTTCTTATATTGCCGGACAGCAAAATGTTCCGGGTCTTTTTCTTCCAACCGTTCAAACATGAGGTCAACCGGGCTTTGAAACTCCGGGTCGTCCTCGCGGGCTTCGCTGGCGTTTATCATTTCAAGCAGCGTCGTAAAGTTCTTTTCTGCTTCCGGGGCTTCGTAGTAGATATAGCCGATCAGAGCGCAGTAAAAGAGCCGTTCCGATTTCACCCAAAAATCCTCGCCGGATTTTTCCCCGTCGCCTTTGGTGTTGGCGATAATGGTATTTACCAGCTTCAAAATGTCTTTCTCGCTGCGGATATACACAAAGGGGTTATATCGCATGGATTTCTTGAAGTTTATCGTATTCAGCACTTTTATCTTGTACCCGCCGCGCTGCAAGAGCTTTCCGCACTCGATTAAGACGGTGCCTTTCGGGTCGGTAACAACATAGCTTGAGTGCATTTGCATTAAGTTCGGCTTGACGAAAAACCTTGTCTTGCCGGAGCCGGAGCCGCCGATCACAAGGATATTTTTATTCCTTGCGTACTTCGGCTGCTTCGGACGGCTGTTCATCGTCAGCCGTTCCGTCTGCGTGAGCAGCACATTGTTTTGAAAAACCGGGTCGATGTAGGGCTTTATATCTTCGGCTTTGCCCCATGAAGCGTTTTGTCAAGTGTTATTTGGAGTTATTGACGCACAATCAAGGCGAAAGCGCGAAAGTGCAAAGCGCAAAGGGTCTGCACTTTGCGTTTTCAGCTTGCGGGTTCGGGCGGCTGCTTCTTCTTGATGAAGTTGTACCATTGACCGCCGACGCGCCTTGCGCCCAAAACACCGCCCATGTTGCGCTTGGCGTTCTGTACCGTCCTCTCGGATATTCCGGCTTCGGCTGCGGCCTTTACAAGGTCCTCGCTGGCAAGCTCTTTCCCGTCTGCAAGCAGGTCAAGTATCAGCCGTTCCGCCTGTTCGGTCTTGGTGGCGGTGTTGCCGCCCGCGCCGGACAGCAGCTCGTCGGCGGTAATGTCATACTCGCCTATCCACGAAAAGCCCGTTTCCGGGTCAAGGCAAAAGGCTATGGGCTTACCCTCCGGCGCAAGAGAAGATTTGTCATGGACGATAACGCGCACATTCGGTTCCCGTTTCACGCGCCCGATCAGCAGGACGCTCCTTGCTGCGGCGCGGAAGTCGATGGAGCCTAAACCCCGGTAGGCGCTCTGTCCTCCGGCGGCTTTGTTGAGGTGTCCGATTAGGATAACGGCGCACCCGGTACGCTCGGCAATCTCGGCAAGGCGGCGGAACATGGGGCGTATCTCGTTGGCCTTGTTCATGTCGGTTTTCTCGCCCACATACGCCTGTATGGGGTCAAGGATAATCAGCCGCGCCCCGGTCTGTCGGATAGCTCTCTCTATGCGCTCATCGGACAGGGAAAGCCCCTGCTTGCTCTCGTCAATGACAAGAATGCGGTCAAGGTCTGCTTCGGCTTCCATAAGGCGGGGCTTGATGGTGTCGCCCAAACCGTCCTCGGCAGTCTGGTAAATCACATTGAACGGCTCATGCACTGCCATGTGGGGGAACGGCTTGCGGTTGGTACAAGCGGCGGCAAGGCGTAGGGCAAAGGTGGTCTTGCCCTCGCCGGGGTTGCCCTGCACAATGGTTACTTTCCCAAAGGGGATATACGGCTCCCATAACCATTCGACGGTCTGCGTGTCCACCTCGCTCATGCGGATAATCTCAACGGTTTCTTCCTGCGGCGGCTCTTTCAAGCCGTAGACCGCTTCTCGCAAATACTTCCCGTCTGTGATTTCTGCCCGGTGCTGCAATACCTCGTTCCAATCCTTGAAAAGAGGGATAAGCCGGTGGACGGTGTAGCCCTCCGGCATGAGCTTCACAAGGCGGCTGCAAGCGTCGTTTCCGGCTTCGTCGCTGTCAAGGCAGAGATAAACGGTCTTGATGTTCGGACGGTCAGAGAGAAAGCGGAGCAGGGCTTTTTCTCCCACGCCGCCCAATGACAGGTAGCTTTGCTTCTGCCAATCCTTTTTGAACAGGCAGAGGAAAGAAAGCAGGTCAACGGGGGCTTCAAAGACAAACACTCTTTCGCCCTCGCCCCGGTAGCAGAAGTTAAAGGCTTTGTCGCTGCCTTTCACATCAAGGCGGAAGTTTCCCGCCGTTCCCTTGCTGTGGGCGTAGCGCGGTATTCCGTCCTCGTCCCGCCCCACAAATACGGCGTTGTGGTGGGCTGCGTCCTCGTAAATATCGCCGCTGGCAAAGAAAAAGCCCGTCACATCTTCATCAATGCGGCGGGCGGCTGTGAGGTAGTTCCTCGCTGTTCGGTTGTCGGGGCTGCGGGGCGGTAGCCGGAAGTCGGAGAGGGGCGCGGAGCTTGGTCTATCCGGCGGCGGTGCGGCTCCCTTTTCTCCTGTGAGAAGTTCAACGGCTTCGGTAAAACTCTTGCCAAAAAACTCCATGACAAAATCAATGGGGCCGCCGCCCTTGCTCTGGCTGTGGCGATACCACTTGTTGCCCCGGACGGTCAAGCTGTCGTGCCGTTTCCATCGGTATTCCTGTCCGGCGCGTTCCAGCGGTTCCCCCTGCGATTGCAGGAACAAAACAAGGTCGGCTTGGTTCGCCCGGTCTATCTGTTCTTGGGTGTAGTACAAAAAACTCACTCCTTTCATCGGTCTATGTCGTGCCGCTTTGTGCGGGTCTGTGTCTGCTCCGGCTGGTCGGCGCGGAGTGCAATATCCACGCATTTGCGGATTTTTTGAAGTTCGGAAACATCGGCGCGGGTATCTTTCAGTTTGGCATAATCGCTGTCCCTCTGTGTTTTGAGGTCGGCATATTCCTGTTCCCATTCCGCAATAGGCAAGGTCTTTGTTCCTTTCGGCAGATTTGCATGGAGATAGCGGCTTGCTGCGTTCCATAGGGTCAACTCGGCGCGGTGGGCTTCCTCGTACTTGTCGCGCTTGTTTGTCCAGCCGTTTTGCAGCTTTTTCAGCTCATCGTGAACGGGCTTGTACTCGGTGTAGTTCTTCCCGTATTCAATCAGCTTTTGCAGCTTCTTCATGCGTTCCTCGGCGGTTTTCATTCCTGCCCGGATAGTGTCGGCCTGTTCGCTGACAGAGGAAAGGGCTGCGTCCAGCTCATCAAGGGTAGAGATACCATGCTCGGTCAGATAGTTGACCGCTGCCGCTATGGTTTTCAGTTCATCGGCTGTGTGCTGTTGTTGCCAACGCTGCGAATACTTCCGGCTCTTTTCTCTCTGAACGCTCAAATACTTCATCAGCAGATTTGCAAGGCCGGGGGATTGTTGCGGCTGTTCCGGGGCGGTTTCCCACGCTTTGAACAGGTCGGCAATCCATTCTTTGAGCTTTCCAATCTGCGCTCGGATTTCCCGTATAAGGCGGTTTGCCTTTTGGATATTCCGGTTCAGTTCGCCTTTCTCGGTGGCAATACCTTTCTTCTCCATCTGGCAAGCCGCCACGCCCATGTGGACGGTGGGTATCTCGCCAATGCCGCGCTCGGCGTTGCTGCGGTGGTCGATACGCTCCGGGCTTCCGGCTCGTTCAAGGTAGGCGTTTGAAATATCCGCCCATGCCTTACGCCACAAGAGGGCGTTGCCCTTGTCGTTCCAGCCGGTCAGGTCAACTTTGTGCGTCTTGTATCTGCCGCTTGGCAAGCGGATACGCTCGCCGTTTTCATCAAGGTCATATTCCTTTTGGGACTTTGCCGCCCATGCGCCGCGCTCGTCAAGGGGGCGCATGGTAAGCATGATGTGACAATGGGGATTGCCCTTGCCGGTGTCGTGAATGGCATAATCAACGCACATTCCTCTGGAAACAAATTGAGAGGAACAGTATTCCCGGACAAGTCGGATTTGTTCCTCTCTGGATAACTCTATGGGGAGCGCCGCGTCAATCTCTCTGGCAAGCTGGGCGTTCCCGGCTTTCTCGTAAAGCTCCACGCTGTTCCACAAGGTTGAACGGTCAGAGAAAGAGGGCGGGGCGTGGGGTGGCAGCATAATTTCCGTATGGACAACACCGCCTTTGCGGGTGTAGTCGTGTGTCATTCCGTCCCACTCATTTGTCAGCTTTTCGCCGCTTCGGTAGGCGGCTGCGGCAACGGCTGATTTGCCCTTGCCCCGGCTGACAATGCTGATATTACAATGATAGATGGCTATGGGTATCACCTCCCGGATAAAATGAAAACCCGCAAAAATGGTACAGACGCCAAAGGCGGGTATACTGTTTTTGTGGGTGTGCAGGGATAGCCGCGTAAGCGGCGCAAGGGGTGCAGCCCCTTGTTGCGGCAAAGCCGCCAATGTCGGTCAGAGAGGGAAGCAAGCGGCTTTCTCTCTGTGCCGACAAGCCCTCGGCAGAGCGCACGCACCCGTAAGGGTGTATAAGTGCGCCCTTTGTACCAAAGGGATTATTCGCTTTTCCCGCCCTCGGTGCGTTTTTTCAGATAGCCCCGCGCTTCCTCGCTCGTCAGGGCAAGCCGGAGAAAGGCGGCGGCTTCTTCGTCGGTCATGGTCTTTGCTTCTGGCACAATGCTCTCAAAGACCGCACCCCGGACGATCAGCCGATGGCTGCGCGTCCTGCGTTCCTCTTGGGATAACTTTTGCCGCAACACCTTTTCCCGATTTTCAAGCTGCCGGATTTTCTTCTTCCCGTCCTCAATCTCGGCTTGCAATTCCTCGCGTTTTTTTCTCTCGGTTTCGTCATGGGTGGTCACTCCTTTCTACCTGTCGGCATAGAAAAAGGACAGTCGATTTCCTCGGCTGTCCTTTTGATTAGGGTGTTTGGTTTACTCCGTTCTGCTCAATAAATGGGAATATTAAATATCAATACGCCCTTTAATACATTCCTATTAAAACATCAGCTTCGATTGTCAAATGTGTGAGAGTACGCCAATCAACGCAATCTTTTTCAACGCAAAAGAGAAGCGGCGTCATTTCAATAAACGACATTCTTTGTTCTGATGACAACTGTACGGTGGCTGAAACCGTTTCTCTTGAAATGGTTTTAAGATATTTCTCAAAATATTCAACGACAGACTCATTTGAATAATCTGGATTTTTCAAGTGTGCTTGCACTTTAGTCCTGATTTCCCTCAAATGATTTTTCGTAGGAATTACTTTCACAACATATCCGTTAGGAGATAGCAATCGCTGAAATTCTTTGTAGTGTGCAGGCGAAAATATGTCTAAAATACAATCCATACTTCCGTCTTTCAAAGGGATTTTTGATAAGTCAGTAACAAACCACTTCACTGCTTTGCGCTTGTCTTTTTTTGATGCAATCTGTATTGCCTCCCTTGACAAGTCAAAGGCAAAGATGTTTCGTTCTGTTCTTTGCTGTATCTGCCTTGCATAGAAACCCTCGCCGCAACCAACATCTAAAATGTTTCTTATAGATGGCGTATCAGAAATAAACTGTATGATTTTCTCCAACACAACATCATACATGCCATACTCCAAAATTTGGTGCCGGTTGTCAAAAGACCGCTTGCTGTAGTTGGTTTTGGGCGATGATTTTAACAACAAATTTACATACCCATATCTTGAAATATCAAAGCAATGTCCATGTCTACAAATTAGGCTATTGCCTTGTATATCCATTGATTTTGTGCAAATTGGGCATTGAAAATAAACCTTGCTGTCTGCAAAGCGTGATAAATTATTATTCATTTGTTTTTCCTCCGTAATTACATCTCTGCTTCAATAAGCGAGTTATGCAATACGGATAACCGCAACATAACTCGCGGTTTTATCTTAATCTCATAAATGTAACCATTGTGTTGTCCTCCAATCAATTCCGCAGTATTACTCTGCTTTTAGAAAAAGTATAGCACAAAACTATGAACATTTCAACTCTATTTCAGCCTGTCGGCGACGTTGCTCTCTCTGGCATACCGCCCGCCGTTCCTCGCTGTATGGGGCGGTCAGACGGAAAGAGAAGCGGCCTTTCTCAATGTCAAACTCCATGCAGCCCGTTTCCGGGTCTGCGTCAGTCTGCTGGCAGATCGCCGGATAACGGCGGCTGTATGCAAGCAGACGCTTTTTCAAGGCGGTGTTGTGGGTGCGGATATGGATAAGGGGGTCTTTCTCGTCAAACCAAATATCGGTGGTCTTTTCCTGCTTGGTAAGCCCTGTTCTCATGCAAACTCCTTTCTGTGCCCCTGTTACGCAATAGGGGCATTTTTCGGGTGTTTTCTCCGGCTCTTGACTTGGAGAAAACGGCGTTTTTGACGATAAAAACCGCCCGGACGTGGAATGTATCGTCGGGGCGGCTGTTATCGCAAGATTTCCGATTTTTCCGGCTCTTGACCGTCAGACGCAGATAAACACGAACTGTCGGCAAGTATCGTCTTGAGCAGCTTGTCGCGGAATGTTTCTGTGCTGCTGTGATTGAAAAATAACTCCGCAACAATAGTCTGCCCGTTTCTCTGCGTCGTGATAATACTGTCGGGGTTCCGGGGCGCGGTGGGCGTCCCGTTCTGTTCTGTCATAGGCGGCTCCTTTCTCCGGGCGCAAAAGAGGGACTTCCCGTAGCCGGAAAATCCCTCTTGGTTGTCGGTTATTCTGTTTTACTGTGCGGGCTGTGCGGCGGCGGTCTGCGCCTTTCTCCTTGCCCGGTATTCCCGCGCCTTGATACGGTCATACTCCCGCTGCTTTTCAAGGTTTCGCGCCCGGTACTCCCTTGAATACTGCCGGTGATAGGCGCGGCTCTTTTCCTTTTTGGCTTCTTCGATTTCCTCCCGCATTTGCCGGATTTCCTGCTCCGTTGGCTCTGTAAGCTGTGTCACTTCGTTCTCAAATTTGCCGATATAGTTGAAATATATCCCGATGTGCTGAATGGCTTGTTTTGCCCTTTTCTTGTCGCGCTCATGCACTTCAATCCGGCTGATAAACTCGTTGAGAATGGCGGGGGTCAGGTCGGTAAAGGCAGCGTAGCGTTCCGTCAGCTTCAAAAACTTCTGCGCCCGTCCGCCCGCGTTCTCAAAAGCGGATAGCTGCTCTTGCAGCTCGGCAAGCTCCGCTTTCAGCGCATAGTATTCTTCTGAATACTTCTGCGACATTTGCTCATAGCGGTCTTGCGGGATCGTGCCGAGGGCGTTGTCCTCATAGAGCTTGTTCAGCACCTTGTCAATCTGTTCAAGGCGCGTCGTGATTTGCGGGATACGCTTCTGCTGTTTCTTGGTCTTGTCGGTCTGCTGCATGGCAAGGTTCTTTTTCACTAAGGCTTCAAATTCCGCCCAGTTGCTGATAGAATAGTCCTCGATTTTCTTCAGCACTTCCGCGATGGTCTGCATGAGCAAATCCGCGTCAATGATGTGCGGGGAATTGCATTTGGGGTTTTTGGCTTTTCCCTTGTGGTACTCGCTGCAATAGGCAACATGACGCTTGCCGCCATTCCGATAATCTATGCGAATGTGCATTTTCGCACCGCAATCCTTACAGAAAAGCAAGCCCGACAAAGGGTGGATTTCCCCGTCCCCGTTGGGGCGTTTGACGGGCGCATTTTCCAAAATCCGCTGTACGGTTTCAAAGTCGGTGCGGTCAATAATCGGCTCATGCACATTTTCGGTTATCTGCCATTGGCTCCGGTCTACATAGTGGTTCCGCTTGTCGCGGAAGTGCTTTGTGGTCTTGAAGTTGACAACATCACCGCAATACTCCTGCCGTGTGAGGATATGGGTCAGGGTGGCTTTGTTCCACTTATAGCGGTTGGCCTCATTGAGCGCCCTGTTTTTACAGGTTCCCCGCCCGCGCTCTTTCATGTAGAATGTGGGCGTTGGGATTTGCGCCTGCGTGAGATATACGGCAATTTGGTTTCGGTTTTTTCCGTCCAGAAACAGGCGAAAAATCAAACGAACAACTCCGGCGGCTTCCTCGTCGATAATCCAAAAATCCTTGTTGTCCGGGGATTTGACATAGCCATAGGGGGCTTCGGTGGCAATCGGCTTTCCACTCATGCCCTTCGTCTTAATGCCGGTCTTTACTTTCTTGCTGATGTCCTTTGCGTACCACTCCGACATGATGTTGATAAAGGGCGCAAACTCCAATGTATCGGGCTTTTCGCTGTCTATCCCGTTGTTGACTGCGATAAAGCGCACATTGTTCCGTCTGAATATCTCCATCGCATTGCCGACTTGGAGATAGTCACGCCCCCAGCGTGTCAGGTCTTTCATAATGCAGACACCGATTTTCCCGTTCTCTACATCGTCCATCATGCGGGAGTAGGCAGAACGGTCAAAAAATCTGCCGCTTTCGTCATCGTCAATGTAGTGCCGGATATTGGTTAAGTGCTGCCCTCTGGCGTAGTTCTCCAAAAAGATTTTTTGGTTCTGTATCGAGTTACTCTCACCGCCGTCCCTGTCCTCGTCGCCCACGGAAAGGCGGGAGTAAAGGGCTGTAATTTTACTATAATCAGTCATGTGCATAACCTCCTGTGCGTCCATATAGGCTTCCTTTACACTTAAAATTATGCACTCCAACGTGCAGAGCCGTATTCAATGCCTTTGCGGTATTTCTTCGCGTTCTTGCCCTTGATGTAGACGGCAAGCCGGACGATTACCGCGCCCGCAAGCCCGATCAACAGGTCGGCGGGGTGAACACTCGGAAAGGCATTTGAAAAAGCGGCGGAAAAACCGTCCCCGATAGACAGGAGCTTTGCGCTCATATCCGCGCCGGGGGCAAGGCGCACCGCCTGTCCGATTTTATCAAAGAGATACACAAAGAGCAGATACGGGGCGTTGAGGATAAGCAGTTTCTTGATTTCCGGCTTCATAGCTCAATCCCCCTATCCTTGTGTTTTGTCTTTTGGCGGTTTGCGTTGAGCTGCTTTGCCGCTTCCTTAAAGGACGCTAACGCTTTGAGGATAGAGGGCTTTTGCTCCCGTGAGAGCTTCTTTGCGGAAAACTCCCTAAATGCTTCGGTCATCACGTCAATATCCTTGCCCCGAAAGGAAACAAGGTAGGTCGGCGGCTTGCCGTTCTCTATCCGCTTGACGTTATAATCAAGCCCGTTTTTCTTTGCGATAGCGTCAAAGGCTTTGATATTCGCGTCGGTGATCTCAATATTCGTTACCTTTTCGCCCGGTTTCATAAGCTGCCGCATAGTGATTTTCCCATGCGGGGCTTTAGAAAGCTGCTGCTTGCCTTTGGCTAAAACCGCTTTCATGGCTTTTTGCAGCACTTCGGCGGTCAGCTTTGAGGTCTTAATGGATAGGGCAACAACTTTCTCGTTTACTTCATCTTGCATTTACCGTCCTCCTTTCGATGATTTTTAGGGTGGTACGCCGCTTTGCGGCATAAAAACAGGGCGTCCGTTCTTCACGTCGCCCCGCTTAAATCCGTACCCGCAGACCGTTCAAGTCCTCGGCGCGGACACCCACAAGATACCAATTTTCTCCGTACTCAATGCGGGTCGGTTTCCATTTGCCGCCCGCGAACACCTCCATGCACTCGCCACAATGCAAGCCGCCGTAGTAGTCGGCAAGGTCAAAGCGAATGTCGTAGCGGTCGGCGGTTTCATCAAAAATCAAAGCTCCCTGTTTCATAAAGCGTCCTCCTTTGGTTTTACAGGCTTTCGCCCTCGTTGCATGAATAATAGTCCGGGTCGCCAAACTTCGGCTTTCTCGGCGCAAGTGCGCCGCTCGCCATATCGTGAGCGACAAGGGAAGTGTAGTAGTTGCCGATAGTGGACGGAGCATTGAACAGCACCGCCCGTAAATACTGCTTAATGTTGCGGATTTTGGTTGTGTTCTCCTGCATACAGTCAAGGACAAAACGGATATGCTCGCTGTCCAGCTTCATAAACTTTGCCTTGACAAGCTCCGCCGGGTAATCGTCCCCGGCAATACGGATTGTCTTTCTCCGGGTGCAGACCGTTTCCAGCATGAGATCGACGATTTCATCTAACCTGTCATAATCGTAGGGCATATTCTGTTTGAGAATGTCGTACTCGATATTGTCCTTGATGATTTCCTCGTAAATCTCAAATGCGCTCTGTGCTGCCGCTTCCTTTCGCTTCCATTCCTGCGGCTCTGCCGCGTCGTCCCCCAAAGGAGAGGGGTTAGGGGAAAGGATAGGAATGGAATGGGTATTTGATAAATCCGTATTTGATTTTTCTTTTTTTGGTAAGTCAGTTCTTTGTTCTTCTTTATTTATTTGCGTTGGATTATCCGACGTCGGGTTTTCCGTTGTCGGATTTTCCAATACCGGCTTATCCGTTGTTGGATTTTCCAATATCGGGTTTTCCAATGACGGGGGCTGCGGCTGCTCGTAAATGGTGTACTCGATTGCCGCCATTTTGCCTTTTTCGTCCCGGCCCTGCCGCCTTGTGATATATCCGGCTTTTTCAAGCTCCCATACGGCGGTGCGGATCGCGTCGATACTTTCCCGATTGATATGGGACAGCCCCGCAAGGGTGTAATCCCAATCTTCCGGCAAGGACAACATCTGCGACAAAAGCCCCTTTGCCTTTAAGGAAAGCTCCTTGTTGCGTAGGTGGTGGTTGCTCATTACGGTGTAGCCCCTGCTTTTCTCCACGCGGAAAACTGCCATAGCTTCATCACTCCTTTGCTGTGGATTTGTTACGCAGTAGAACAGCGATTTTGAGGGTTTAGGGATAAAGCCCTTACCGCGTGAGAAACGCGCCCGCAAAGCCGCTTGTATCAAGGCTTTTTCTGCCCCTACTGCGTAACATGAGGGCATAAAAAAACGGCGTTCCTTTTCTCACGTTGTGGGATTGAAGAAACGCCGCTCATTTGCCGCTATTCTATTTCTGCGATATAGTCTTTGATAATCTCCCCAAAATCTGCCGTAAAGGAGAAAATGAAGTATTCCAGCACGGCAGGGTCAGCTCCCATAGGCTCGGCTTCCTCGGAAAACTGTAAACCCATAAGCCCATACAGCATTTTGATAATCTTAAAGAGCTTTCCCCTGTCGGCGGGGGTGTTCATCGAAACAAGAATGTCCGTAAGGCGGTTAATGGTTTCCATGTCGCCGTCTGTCGTTACCCATACCATTTCTGCGAATGGCTGCGTGATTGCTCCGGCGACAAGGTTTATCTTATCCTTGCTGATCTCGCCGGACGAGAGTATAATACCCTTATCTAAAAGAATGTTATTATTCATGTGTCCTCCTTGTTCTGAATGGTGCCCGTGGTGCCCAAATGGTGCCCGGACGGGAAAAATGAAGTTGTAAGGTTATGCGGACACAAATAACAAGATACGAAAAAATCCCATTTTTACAGGCTTGCAGGAGGGATTTTATACGGACTTGTGCGGAGATATAAGGGGTTTTATCCGCTTCACGCCCCTCGAAATGCGGTTGTCCTCTTTGGGCACGTGGGTTCGAATCCCACCGTCTCCGCTCTGTAAGAACCGGGGTTCTGATGTCACATGGATCAGGACCCTGGTTTTGTTTTCCTGCAACAGGTTGATTGTGCCCCCTGGTAAGATGTGATAAAGTGAACATATAAGAAACTGCGAAAGGAGGGGATTCTGTGTATTACAAAGATTTCAAGGGAAACAAGATCTCTTCACTTGGCCTTGGCAGCCTGCGGCTGCCCGCCGTTTCAGGGGATCCCAATAAGATTGACCGGGAGGCGGCCAATAAGGTCATCCACCAGGCCTTTGCAAGCGGCATCAATTATTTTGACGCTGCCTACACCTATCACAAAGGCGATTCTGAGCGTTTTCTGGGGGAAGCCCTGTCCCGCTATCCCAGAGACAGCTACTATCTTGCCAGTAAGTTCTATGTGATCGCCAACCCCAATATTGAAGAAGTATTCGAAGAACAGCTGCGCCGCTGCCGGACAGACTATTTTGATTTCTATCTGATCCACAGTGTGCAGGAACATTTCATGGAACAGTATGTGGATCCCAAGAAGGATTATATCGGATATCTTCTGAAGCAGAAAGCGGCAGGACGTATCCGGTATCTGGGATTTTCCTCCCACATGAAACCGGAAGGTCTGAGGCGCTTCCTGGACTGGTATCCGGATTTTGACATGGCTCTGATCCAGCTCAACTATCTGGACTGGACCCTGTTAGACGGAAAAGGCCAATATGATCTCCTGACGGAACGCGGGATTCCCGTCTGGGTGATGGAACCCCTGAAAGGCGGACGACTGGTACATCTAAATAACCAGGCAGAAGAAATTCTGCAGCGCGCGGCGCCGGGCCAGACTATTCCTTCCTGGTCCTTCCGGTATCTGCTGGGCCTTCCCAATGTTCAGTGCGTCTTAAGCGGCATGACCTCCCCAGAGGAGATCCGGCAAAACGCCTCCGTCTTTGAACCAGGCAACCAGCTGACGGAAGCAGAACATGCTGCTCTGCAGGAAGCTATCCTGGCATTCCGGGATTCATTCGGCGTCCCCTGCTCCTCCTGCCGCTACTGCTGTCCCGCCTGCCCTGCCGGACTTGACATTCCCCTGTTGATCCAGGCCTACAATGAGCATACCGTAGGCGGAGAACTGTGGAAACTCTCTGCCCTGTCCCAGACAAAGGGTCCGGAAAACTGTCTCCAGTGCGGCGCCTGTGTCAGACGCTGTCCCCAGCGGATCGATATCCCCGGGGTAATGAAGGCCTTCGCGGCCCTTCCCAGGTCCTGACCGAATGCCAAAAAGATCCTGCTGCCGCCCATACTGCGGCGCAGGATCTTTTTCTATGTGAATCGCAATACCTCGGGAATTTTCTAACCCAGGGCTTCCACCAGGTCCTCCAGGGTGTCAAACACATAGTCTGCCCCGGCGGCCTTGAATTTTTCAGCCATCTCCCTGCATTTTTCTTCTTTCTCTTCCGGGGAAAGCGCCTGATATTCTTCCAGGGTCAGCCCCATCTCAGAACTCCCTACAGCCACGCCTGCAGACCAGACGCCGGCGTTCTTTCCCTCCCGGATATCAGAAGCGGTATCCCCTACTTTCAGCACTTTGCGCACATCATCGATCCCCAGGGTCTCCATGTTACGGAAGATCATGTAGGGATAGGGACGCCCTTTCTGCCCGGTGGAATCCGGACTGAACCAGCATTCCGGCTCGTAGCCTTTCTCTCTGGCAATGGGCGCGACGATTGCCATCATCTTGTCGGTGTATCCGGTGGTGGAACCGATCCGCAGCCCTTTTTCTTTCAATACATTTACCGCTTCCACCGCGCCTGGCTTGGGATCTGCGTACAGGTGCAGGATACCAAGCAGTTTCTCTTCGAAGATGGCAAACAGCTTCTGAGCCTCCGCTTCTCCCGGCTCCTGTCCGTACTTTTCCACCCAGCACTGGCGGATGCGGGGCATGCCAAGCATGGTACGGATGTGGTCGATCTTCAGCATTCCCATGGGTTCCCGCACCTCTTCCATGGTAGGCCGGATTCCATATTCCTTAAATACTTCCACAAATGCCTGGACCGGCGCGAAGCAGCCAAAATCCACCGTTGTCCCGGCCCAGTCAAAGATCACCGCTTCAATGGGATGTTCCAGTTTATTCATGATTGTATTCCTCCAGAAATTCTTTGATAATATCGCACACCTTCTCAATGTCCTCCCGGTAGATCTCTCCGATATTTCCAATCCGGAAGGTCTCTCCTTCTGTCAGCTTGCCCGGATAGATGGCGTAGCCTCTCTCCTTGATATACTGGTACATCTGGGCAAATGTAAAATGGCAGTTCTCCGGATAGAAGAAGGTGGTGATGATGGGACCCTGATATGCCTTGTCCACGTAAGAATGAATCCCCAGTTCTTCCAGCCGCCGGATCAGCAGATGGTTGTTCTCATAGTAACGCCTGCTTCTTGCCGCAATGCCACCCTCTTCTTCCAGCTCCTTCATAGCCTGGGCAAAGGCCAGGACCACATGGGTAGGAGAGGTAAAGCGCCATTTCCCGTCTACGTCCATGGTCTTCCACTGATCGTAGAGATCCAGGGACAGGCTTCTCGCATTTCCCGCGCTGGCGATGAGAAGCTCCTTCCTGGCGATGACAAAGCTGAACCCGGGAACTCCCTGGATACACTTGTTGGCGCTGCTCACCAGGAAATCAATGCCCCAGTCGCCCACCGGGATCTCCACCCCGGCAAAGCTGCTCATGGCGTCCACAATAAAGACCTTTCCCGCCTCTTTCACTACCCGGCCCACAGCCTGGATATCATTGAGGATTCCGGACGTGGTCTCGCTGTGCACCATAGCCACATGGGTGATGGCCGGATCTTCCGCAAGGATGGTTTTCACTTTCGCCGGATTCGGGATCTGGTTGCTGGGCTCCCGGTAAATGGCGTAGGAGATCCCGGCGTGCTTTACCATATCCTCCATCCGATCCCCGTAGGCTCCGTTGGCGCAGATCAACACCTTATCCGTCTCTCCCGGGATACTGGTGAGCACAGACTCCACTCCAAAGGTCCCGCTTCCCTGCATCAGGACCACCGTATATTCTTCTTCCGACACCTGGGCTAGCGTAAGGAGCCCCCGGCGGATCTCCTGGGTGATCTGTTTGTAATCATCATCCCAGGTACAGTGGTCAAACAACATTTCTTTTTTTACTGTGTCCGTGGTGGTCAGCGGCCCCGGCGTCAGCAGTTTATAGTTTTTCATGGCTCTTTCCCCTTTTCTCTTTTCTTCTCATATCATATCCCTATGATCCTATTTACAGGATTCGGACAGCTCCTGATGCTTCTCCAGAAGGTCTACGGTCAGCGGCTCGGAGAACACCTTCGGATTGGCAGACATATTTTCGGAATCTGTGGATTCTCCCTCATAGAGGGCCAGCGGATAGTAGGACTGCAGCTCTTCCCGTCCATTTTCAATAATGCACTGTGCCATCTCCATAGCCAGGTCCTTGCTCTCTTCTCCTTTGTCGATCACAGCCACAGACTCCGTCAGGCTGAAATTGCCTTCCGCCGGATCCACATAGTCGATGGGAGGCCCGTCCGCCTTGTCGGCTACCGCCTGCTGGCGAAGACCGAATCCAATGGCCACCTCGCCTGCCCGCACCTTCTTAAGCGGCGCGGAACCAGAGTCCTCAATATGGTCTCCCACATTGGCATAGATACCGGTGAGTACCTCTTTGGCCCCGTCCTCCCCATACTCGGAGATCAGTCCCTGGATCAGGAGCCATGCAGTGGAGGAAGAAGCAATGTCCGTCACAGAGATGAACCCTTCATACTCCGGATCAGCCAGATCCTTCAGGGATGTGGGCATAGGCAGGTTGTTTTCCTCCATCATCTCAGTGTTGACGATGATCGTTCCCTCCTGGGCCGTGATAGGCGCGCAGTAGGACGGATACTCGTCCATGGTATTTACCTCAAAGTCCAGGTCCTTGAACATATTGTTCTGCTCCTGGGCGCTGTCTACATAGAAGGTACTCATGGTCACCATGTCCGCCTCGATATCGGTTCCCTCTGCCAGCAGCTTGCCGCCAAGCTCAGAGGTGCCGAAGGTCTGGAACACGTACTGGCCCTCATATCCGTTGTCATCCAGGGTGTGCTTCATGGCTTCTACCGCCTCGTCGTCCGCGTTGGAATAGATGATCACCTGGTCCTCGGCGGCCGCTCCGCCCCCGCAGCCCGTCATTCCAAGGGCCGTCATACCTGTTACCGCCGCAAGGGCAACTGCTGCAACTCGTTTTAATCCCATTTTTCTTATTTTCTTCATATCTACTAAATTCTCCTTTCTTTGGCTTCTCTGCGCCAGTTTCTGAAATACCAGTTTCGCGATCATGTTGGTAAACAGGATCAGCAAAGATAAGATAAAGATCTCGTTATATTTGTTAAAGTACTGCAACTCCTTGATCTTGGTGGTGATCACCATGGTCCTGGTGCCTGCCAGGAAGATCACGGCGCTTACCGTCACCATGGCGTTGACAAAGTAGTAGCTGAACACCTCGATCAGAGTGGTCATGGCGTTTGGCGTCACCACCCGCAGGATGGTCTTGGCCCAGTTGTCTCCCATAAGCATGGCCGTGGTCTCCCAGGACGCGTTCATCTTGGACAGGGAGTTCTTCATCATCAGGTACGGTGTCGAGAAGAAATGCACCATATTACAGATGATCAGGATGGCAAAGGTGTTCTGCAGGGAAGTCCCGGAGAAGCAGAACAGGTATGCCAGACCGATGACCATGCCCGGGATGGTGTTGGTCACAAGGGCAATGCTCTCGATCACCCCTTTTATCCGGGAATGGACCGTGCTCCTGGCGGTGATAAGCGCCGCCCCGTAGGACATCAGGGTGCCGATCAGCGCAGTGGCAAAGGCCACCATCAGCGAGTTGGTGTATACGCTGGACAGCGTGTAATCCGAGAAGACCGCATTTACATGCTCCAGCGTAAATTCCATCCGGTAGGGCCATTCATCCACAAAGGGCACCACGAAGATCACCAGGAATACAGACAGCACCGCTGCCAGGATAACGCCGCTTCCCAGGCCGCACACCCAGTCCCGCACCTTTCCCTTCTTCAGCTCGATCTGGGAGATCCGGTTGTAGCGCACGTTGTACCGCTCCAGAATGGTCAGCACCGTGATACTGACAATGGACGGGACCAGCATGATCAGCGCCACCACCGCGCCGTTTCCAAAGTTAGGCACGCTTCCCAGCATTTCCGTATAGAGGACGCTTGCCACCACCTCAAAGCTTCCGCCCACCGACGCCGGGATCCCGAAGTCGGTAAAGCACAGGAAGAAGGTCTGGATAAAGGAAGTGGCCAGGGTTCCCAGAAGCGGCCGCAGGATGGTCATACGGAAGGTCTGGAAGGGGGAGTCCCCCATCAGCCGGGACACGATCATAAATTTCTTATCGATGTACCCCATGGTGTTGTGGATCAGCATGAAGGAAATGGGCAGGGTATAGATCACGTAGCCCATCAGCAATCCATTGAATCCGTAAATGTCAAAAAACTGTCTCCCAAAGAGCTGGGTGAGAAGCCCCTGCTTGCCAAAGGAATAGATGATGGCAAACCCATAAGTGATGGTGGGGATCAGCATAGGCAGTACCGCCGCCTTTGTGATCAGATTTTTCACTCCCCGATTCACATTGGTATAGTGAACCGTGTAGGCAAGGAAAAAGGCCAGTACCGTGGTCAGCACCGCGCTGCACCCAGAGATCAGGAAACTATTTCCCAGCGCCTTCTGGAAATCCCCGCTTCCCAGGATCTCCCGGTAGTTGGCCAGGGTGAAGCCCGCCGATCCGTCCAGCACCAGGGATTTCATCAGGATCTGCACCATGGGCACTGCCAGGAAGGCCGCGAAGAAGATTGCCAGCACAGTAAAAATCATCTTAATCTCTCTGTTTTTCTTCTGCATGGTTCTTCTCCTCTATGACACCTGGACCTGCTGCTGAAAATGAGAGGCGAACAGGGTGTAAATGTTGTTCTTCTTGATCTCCAGCTGGTTCAGAATGAATTTCCGGACAAAATTGTCGCCCGGTGTGTTGATGATCTCCTCCGGCTTCCCAAACTGGGCGATCTCGCCTTCATTGATGATCATCACCCGGTCAGAGAGGGTCAGGGCCTCCTCCGGATCGTGGGTCACGATGATGGTGGTCAGGTGATACTCCTTGGCGATGGTCTTGATCCGGTCTTTAATGGACTCTTTGATCACCCCGTCCAGGGCGCTTAAAGGCTCGTCCAGGAGCAGGATCCTGGGCTTCATCACCATGGTCCTTGCCAGCGCCACCCTCTGCTTCTGCCCGCCGGAGAGCTGGCCGATCCGCTTATTCAGATGCTCCTCCAGCCCCAGCAGGTGGATCAGGTCTTCCACCTCTTCTCTGGAAGAGATTGTGGGGTTGTTCCGCAGCCCGTAGGTGATGTTCTGCCGCACATTCAGATTGGGGAACAGGGCGTAATCCTGAAATACAATATTAAATCCCCGCTTCTCCATGGGCACCCGGGTCATGTCCTCTCCATTAAAAAGGATCTGCCCCTCGTCCGCATCCAGGATCCCCAGGATCAGATTCAGAAGGGTGGTCTTCCCGCAGCCGGAAGGACCAAGGATCGAGACGATCTCGCCGTCTGCGATGGCAAGGCTGATATCTTTTAGCACCGGCGTCCCGTCAAAACTTTTCTTCACATTTTTCAACTCTAACATTCCTCATTAACTCCTTTTCAGTCGTCTGTCAGCGTTTTTCATTTTCCATCTTTCACCGGAGCTCTTTCCGCTCCGGACACCTGCATTATAGCAACCTGTTTTTCCATTTTTCTATCAACAAAAAATCAAGCCTGTGTAAAGGGAATGCAAACTTTACACAGGCTTAACACATTTTCTCATGTAGAAAATCTACCGTTTTCGCTCCGGGTACGCTTTCTCCCGGACCACCTTCTCGCAGGAATCCAGACGCTTCGCATAGCGGTCGTAATCTGAGGCGATGATCCCCATATAGATCATGTCCACGATCAGGAGCTGGCTGGTCCGGGAGAAAATAGAATCCCCGTAGAACAACTGCTCCTGGCTGGTACAGATCAGATAATCCGCATACCGGCTGATGGGAGAATCCTTAAAATTCGTCAGCACAATGGTGGTGGCTCCCGCCTTCTTCGCTGTGCGCATTACGTCCACTGTATCCCGGGAAGAGCCGGAATAAGAGATCCCCACCGCCACATCCTGATCTGTCAGGCTCCCGGCACTGATCCGCTGGTAATAGTGATCGCTGAAATGGCGGCAGGAAAATCCCAGATACAGAAGCTTCGCCAGGAAATCCTGGGCCGTCACCTCCGAGTTCTCCACACTGTAGATATCGATCAGCCGGGCGCCCCGGAGGACTTCCACGATCTCCTTATACGTGCGGATGGAGAAATTCTTCAGCGTCTCCTCCAGCATCCGCTCCGCCATGGCCACCATATTTCCAGGGATATGCTCCAGCCGTTCCCCCGGGCGCAGGGTATACCCGTACAGGGGCCTGGTCGTAAGATCCCCCTCCGATAAGTTCCTCGCCAGTTCCGACACCAGCTGGTACCGGAAGTCCCGGTATCCTCCAAACCCCAGCGCACGCACCATCCGCAGCACCGTAGGCTGGCTCACCCTGGCCCGCTTCGCCAGCTGATCCAGCGGCAATTCCCTTGTTTCCTCCAGATGACCCAGGATATAATCCGCCGCCCTTTGCTCTGACTTTCGCATATCCCCGTATCCCGTCCGGATCCGGTGAACAATCGTATCCGCCATAATTTCTTGCTCCTCCCTTGTATTGTTCCCGTGTACTCCCGTGTAGATTTTCTACAGAATTCCCGAGTCTTTTCCTTTTTGTCCTCATCCTATATTCTATCCGAGAGACTGGGAAACTGTCTTCCCTTCTTTTGTTAAATGTGTGTAAAAGGGACAGGGTATTTTCAATCTGGGACGTGGTATTTTTAAAAATACCACGTCCCAAATTGAATTACGCCCGGAAATCCTGTAAAATAATTTTCGTCAATATGCCAATGAAATCAGTAGGGAAGGAAAGATCTGTCATGGAACGGGTATGGTGGAAGGAATGTGTGGTCTATCAGATCTATCCCCGCAGCTTCAGGGACAGCAACGGAGACGGGATCGGGGATCTGAACGGGATCACGGAAAAACTGGATTATCTGAAGGAACTGGGCGTGGACGTGATCTGGCTCTCGCCGGTCTATCAGTCGCCCAACGATGACAATGGGTACGACATCAGTGACTATCAGGCGATCATGAAGGAGTTCGGGACCATGGAGGACTTTGACCGCCTCCTTGACGAAATGCACCGGCGGGGCCTGCGCCTGGTCATGGATCTGGTGGTGAACCACACTTCCGGCGAGCACCCCTGGTTCCTGGCAAGCCGCAGTTCCCGGGACAACCCATACCGGGACTACTATATCTGGCGGCCCGCCAGAGACGGGAAAGCCCCCAACAACTGGGGTTCCTGCTTCTCCGGCTCTGCCTGGGAATATGACCGGACCACGGATATGTATTATCTCCACCTCTTCTCCCGAAAGCAGCCAGACCTGAACTGGGAAAATCCAGCCGTCCGCCGGGATGTCTTCGCTATGATGAACTGGTGGCTGGACAAGGGCGTGGACGGATTCCGCATGGATGTGATAAGCCTGATCTCCAAGGATCCTGCCTTCCCCGACGGAACTCCAGGGATCAACGGATACGCCAGCTTCAACGAATCTGCCAATGGCCCCCGGGTCCATGAATATCTTCAGGAAATGCGCCGGGAAGTCCTGGACGGCCACGACACCCTGACGGTGGGGGAATGTTCCGGCGTCACCCTGGAGGAAGCCAAAAAATATGCCCGCAGCGATGGGCGGGAGCTGAATATGGTCTTCCAGTTCGAGCACATGGACGTGGACGCCGACGGCTCCAACAAATGGACGGACCGCCGCTTCGATCTGCGTGATCTGAAAGCCATCCTTACCAAATGGCAAAACGGACTGGATACGGTGGCCTGGAACAGCCTGTTCTGGGAAAACCACGACCAGCCCCGGTCTGTCTCCCGGTTTGGCGACGACGGCCTTTACCGGGAGGCTTCCGCGAAAATGCTGGCCACCTGCCTTCACTTCATGCAGGGCACGCCCTATATCTACCAGGGGGAAGAACTGGGCATGACCAACGCGCCTTTCCGGAACATCTCCGACTTCCGGGACCTGGACAGTATCAATGCCTACTACGAGCTCACCGGCCAGGGCGTCTTTACCAAAGAGGAAATGCTCTGCCGCCTGCGAAAGAAAAGCCGGGACAATGCCCGCACGCCATTCCAGTGGAGCGACGACGCTAACGCCGGCTTCACCACCGGGAAGCCCTGGATCATGGTAAATCCCAATTACCGGGAGATCAACGCCAGGGAGCAGCTGGCCCGGGAGGACTCTGTCTTCCATTATTATCAGAAACTAATCCGCCTGCGCAAAAGTCTTCCCGTCATGGTCTACGGAAGCTATGACCTGCTCCTCCCGGAAGATCCGGACCTCTATATCTACACCCGGACCCTGGATGAAGAAGCGTTGCTGGTCATCTGCAATTTCTCCTCAAAGCCCCGCGCCTTTTCCCTTCCGGAAGGCTGGCGCCCGGGAGAAATGGAACCTGTGATCGGCAATTATCCCGATCCTTCCGCCGACCTTCGCCCCTATGAAGCAGTCGTTTATCGCAAAAGTAAAGGAAAATCATTATGTCTGTAAATTATGTACATCTGCCGCACTTAACCCCGGAATCTGCAACCCCGGATCCTTTCGATCTGGCCTGCGCCCAGGCTGCCCGCCGGTTCCACAGCAGTATCCCGGAGTACGCCCCCACGCCCCTTGTAAGCCTCCCTTCTCTGGCGGCTAAAACCGGCGTGGCCTCCATCCATGTGAAGGATGAAAGTTACCGCTTTGGCCTTGACGCCTTCAAAGTCCTGGGCGGCAGCTACTCCATCGCCCGCAAGCTTGGCGAACTGCTGGATATCCCTGCAGAAGACCTCTCCTATGAACTTCTTACCTCCAGGGAGATCCACGACAAGACCGGCACGCTGACCTTTGTCACCGCCACCGACGGCAACCACGGCCGGGGCGTAGCCTGGACCGCCAGCCGGCTGGGACACCAGAGCGTAGTCTACATGCCCAAGGGAAGCGCCCAGGAGCGTCTGGAAAATATCCGCCGGGCGGGAGCAAAGGCCCAGATCACAGATCTCAATTACGATGACGCTGTGCGCCTGGCCAACCAGAAGGCTGAGGAAAACGGCTGGATCATGGTCCAGGACACCGCCTGGGAAGGATATGAAGACATCCCCCGCTGGATCATGGAAGGGTACCTGACCCTGTCCCTGGAAGCCTGGGAGCAGCTTAATGGAATCACTCCTACCCACCTCTTCCTGCAGGCAGGGGTAGGGGCTTTCGCCGGAAGCGCCGCCGGATTCTTCTCCTGTGTCCCGGGAACCAAACCGGTGATCACCATTGTAGAGCCGGACAAAGCCGACTGTCTCTACCGCACCGCCCGGGCAAATGACGGGAAACTTCATCCGGTCACCGGCGACATGGACTCCATGATGGCGGGCCTGTGCTGCGGGGAACCCTGCACCATCGGCTGGGAGGTGCTGCGGCGAAAAGCAGATTACTTTGTCTCCATGTCCGACGATGTAGCCGCCCTGGGTATGCGCATACTGGGAAATCCCCTTGGCAGTGATCCAAAGATCATCTCCGGCGAGAGCGGCGCCGCTTCCATGGGATTTGTCACCGCCCTCCTGACGGATAAGAAATTAGAAAATCTGAAAAACGCCATGGGGATCAATGAGCATTCCCACATCCTGTGCGTCTCCACAGAGGGCGCCACAGACCGGGAAAACTATCAGAAGATCCTGACAAAAGGGCCGGTGGAACTATAATCCACCGGCCCTTCCTCATATTATAAAGAAACAACAGCTTTTTCAAAAAAAGTCTTGTAAAAACAAAGGGCGTATGCTATGATATTAATCGGTCTCTATTTCATTATCTGGCTCCGTGGTCAAGAGGTTAAGACATCGCCCTTTCACGGCGGTAACACGGGTTCGATTCCCGTCGGAGTCATTCAGATTTGCCGATGTGGCTCAATTGGCAGAGCAGCTGATTTGTAATCAGCAGGTTATCGGTTCGAGTCCGATCATCGGCTTAGGTCCTTTCCGGGACTGCTAATTTGGACCTTTAGCTCAGTTGGTTAGAGCAACCGGCTCATAACCGGTCGGTCCTGGGTTCGAGTCCCCGAAGGTCCATTTGCACACATGTGCTGCAAGGACAGACACGAAGTGCACAATCAAATATTGTGGCCCAGTGGCTCAGTTGGTTAGAGCGCCGCCCTGTCACGGCGGAGGTCGAGAGTTCGAGTCTCTTCTGGGTCGTTGTATGGGGTCTTAGCTCAGCTGGGAGAGCATCTGCCTTACAAGCAGAGGGTCATAGGTTCGAGCCCTATAGGCCCCATTCACAATTTCATTATGAATACGCCGCAGTGGCGGAATTGGCAGACGCCCGGGACTTAAAATCCCGTGGGTAGTAATACCCGTGCCGGTTCGACCCCGGCCTGCGGCATTAAGAAAAGCTTCCGATCCATAAGTTGGATCGGAAGCTTTTTTCCTCCTGTTACAGCCCAAATTCACTTCTCCTGCCGCCCCTCTGACATTTCTTTCAGATACGGTAACTGTTTCTTAAGATCCGTCCTTATACTCATGTGCCAGAAGAACTCTCCCACAAACAGGAATTTGTGCACATAGTCTTCAAAAAGCAACGCCCGGATAAGCCGCCGAACAGAGTAAATCTTTCTGCTGGCCCGGATATGCTCCATCTGAAGTTCATAGGGCGTCATATTTCTGGGACGGTGGACTACATTTCCATTATAGAGACTCCAGTTCCTGTGGAGCAGCTGATCTTTGTGGGATTCATACACCGGTGTGCCCGGGACAAAATACATGGACTGGATCAACACTCCCTGAATCTTGTTCCTGATCACAAAGTCCGCCAGCTGATCCCCCACCCCCTTCTCCTGGTCATCGGATCCAAGAATGAAAAGCCCCCGCACACCAAGCCCGTGTCTGCGGATATTCTGGATAGATCTTATGATCTCATCCTTCGTACTCTTCTTGTGGTAAGTGGCAAAGGATTTATCATCAATAAATTCGATTCCCATATCCAGTTCGAAAAAACCTGCCTTTTTCAACAATTCCAGCATTTCATCATCAAAGCCCACCTCATATCGGGCCTGCACGTTGAAGCGGTAATGGATACCACTGGCAATGATTGCCTGAAGTACGGAGACCGCCCACTCCCGATCTGCAAAGAAATTATCATCGGTGATCCACAGGTCTTTCACCGGGCGGAAATGCTTCTCATCAAAAAAGGCAATAGACTGACGGATATCCTCCACCACATTTTCCGGCGTCCGGGTTCGCACCCGATGACCGAAATGCCGCACCAGCGCACAATAATCACAGTTGTGGGGACATCCTCTGGAAGCGTGTACCTGAGGCCAGATGGTATTGTGCCCCGCCATCTTCTGATAATGATACACAAGATTCCGGTCCGGGATGATATCAATATCCTCCGGCGGCTTGGGGTATCCAGTGCTTACCGTCTGTCCGTCCTTCCGATACGCAAGCCCTGGGAAGTCCATTTCCCCGCCCCGCTCCAATACATCCAGAAACTGAAGGATCGTCTCATCCCCTTCCCCCAGCAGCACATAGTCGCAGTATCTCACTACCTCCTGATAATTCATGGAAGCGTGGAGTCCGCCCAGAACTATCACCGCCTTACTGTGCTTCTTCAGATACCTGGCAATCTGATACCCCCGCACAGCTGCGAAGGTAAAGACTCCGATGAATATCACATCCGCATCCAGCAAGTCTTTTACCGGAATCCTGGAGATGGATTCGCTGTACATCAGTGTGTCCTCCACCCTGCGCTTCACAATGGTAGCCAGCGTATTCAACCCCACAGACGGCGTCCGGATATAACGATCATAGACAAAATAATTTAATGGTGTTGGCTTATAGGGCCGGTTCCCCGGTTCGATAAAACGTGCTTTCATGGAGTTCCCTCCTTCTGAAATTCCTGTCCCTATTTTACCATATCCACTGTTTTGCTTTTCCCGGGATAATCGCCAAATTTAAGTGCTACATTTTAGTAAATCTGCCCGCTTACACAGCACAGACTGCAGAATCATTTCCGCAGCCTGTTTATCTGTTTCGATATACGGTATCTTGCAACATGTGCCCCGATCATCACCGCCGCTACCGTCAGAGTCAGCCAGATGGGAAATCTGGCTCCCTGGGACACCAGGATGATCATGATCCCCAGGCACAGGGAACTGACCACTTCAATAAAATCCAGGATCTTCTTGTCTTTTTCCTGCAATTTGCTGATCTCTCGGATCCGGTCTGTCTTCATAACCACTCCTCCTTTTTCTCTCCAGACATATTCTGCCTGCGCAAAGGAAGGATCCAGAGTCTGAAAGGATGGATTTTCCCGACGCAGGAACCTGCAGATTTCTTCTGCCGTCTCGATCTCTTCCTTTTCTCTCTGAAGTTTTTCAATCTGCTGATCCATCAGACGGTCCATGGGGATCTTTCCCTCTTCCAGCAGGCGAATCTCCTCCACAGAAATATCGATACTTCTTAAGAAACGGATCTTTTTCAACAATTCTACATCTTCTTCCGAGTATACCCGGTAATTATTCCCCTGGTCCCTGGCGGGACGAATCAGGCCCATCTCCTCATAATAGCGGATATTGGCCTTTTTGATCCCCACCTTTTCTTCCACCTCTTTGATCGTCATATGCTCCCTCCTTCTATCCTGATTAAACACCTTCAAGTCCCTTGAAGGTCAAGGAAAATTGAAATAAAAACACGTCCGTGTTATAATAATCCAAGATTATTTTAACAGAAAGCAAAGGGACCGTCACATGCGCAGTGATATTTCCAAAAAATCCTATATCAGGGCAGCCTACGATATTTTACAGGAGAAGGGACCGGAAGGGTTGACCATCCGCAGCGTCGCGGACCGGCTGAACTGTAACTCCGCCAACCTGTACCGCTACTTTTCCAACCTGGAGGAACTGGCTCTCTACGCCTCCTTAAAATATCTGGACGATTATATCCGGGAGGTGGGAGCCCTCTCCCATTCCGGCAAGCCCATCCTGGAGCAGCACCTGGACGTATGGAGCATCTTCTCCCGGCATGCCTTCCACAGTCCCCAGATCTACAACAACCTGTTCTTTGGCAAATACAGTGACAAGCTGGGCAGCATGATCGCCGACTACTATGAGCTTTTCCCGGAAGAAACTTTGGACATGAACATGGACTACGTTCCGGTATTCCTGAAGGAAGGGGATTTCCTCAGGCGGGATTACATGATGCTGGAGAAATGCATCCGGGACGGGATCTTCACAGAACCGGAGGCAGTGCTGATCAACAAGATGTCCATCTATCTCTGCAAGGGGTGCATCAAGACCATCCTGGATCACCCGGAGCGGGATGCGGACGCGATCCGGTCGGATTTCCTGGAATGTGTGCGGGCCGTGATCCTGAATTACGCGAAAATATAACAAAACATCAGACTGCAGAGCCTGGATCTGTCAGCCTGATGTTTTTCTTTCTTATTCTTTTGTCCGGATCGCCTGCTCTGCTTACAGAGGCAGCTTCCTGCCAAGTCCCATCTCTACTGCTTTATCGAAGATGGCCCGGCCCATCACCATATCGCACACGGAGATTCCGATATTGGACACCACGATCAGTTCGTCAGAGGAGGTCCGGCCAGGGATCAGATCTGCCAGCACTTCTCCCGTCTCTCCCTGGATCCTGGGCAGTCCCTCCGGGAAGTATCCCATGTTCTCAAACAGCTTATGCTCATCCACACTGTCCACGAAATACTTATCCGCATCTCTCTGGATGGCCGGATCCCAGAAGGTATTTAAGTCGCATGGAAGGATGGTCTGGCCTTTGGATACCCATTCTTTCTTCACCACGCTCAGCGAATTCAGCAGGATGATGGTGGCAGAAGCCATCACATCACACCTGGAGGCCATGGTCTTTGGATCCGACTTCTCAATGGGCACGTCCACGTATGGCTTCACTTCCTGGATCAGCTGATCCTGTTTTTCCTCCGACACATCATAGATATAGATCTTCTTCAGATTCTTCAGCGTTCTGGGAATGTATTTCACATGTCCCACGCCCTGTACGCCGCAGCCGAACATTCCAAAATATTCGGCGCCCGGATGGAACTTCGCCGCCGTCAGAGCCGTCACTGCGGGAGTCCGCATGGAAGTCAGCCAGGCACAGTCCATTACTGCGTATGGAACGCCGGTCTCAATGTCGTTCATGATCTGAAGTCCCGTAGTCTGGGGAAGCTGGAACTCCTTAGGATTTCGCGGGAAGCACTCGATCCACTTGATCCCGCAGGCCTTGCTGTTAGGCACGTAGGCGGGCATGGCGTGGAAGAACACATCGCTCCAGGGATGGATCCCGATCTTGGCCGGCATCTCATACTCTTTGCGCCCGTGGTCCATCAGTACCTTCTCAATGATGGACAGCGTCTCGTCCAGATCCGGCCCGGCTTTGATACATTCGTCTTTCGTCAGCCACAGGACCTCATGTCCCAGATCCATGATCTTCTTCAGATTTTCATGATCCTCGGCAAATAATTTCTTCTGTTCTTCGGTTGCAGTGTAAGCCATAATGATTCCCTCCTTTTCCTTTGTTATGTTAAAAATTAATCATGATTAATTTCTCTTTGCACTGTAAGTATATCTCCCTTTTCCCCCTCTTGTCAATAGATTTTATAATCGCGATTAATCCTTGTATATACGCACAAAAACAGCGGTCTGGATTTTGTGGTTTTCCACAAATCCAGACCGCCTGATCATCCATTTTTCGCTGCGCTTATCTCCACTCAATCTGCCCTTCCCTGCGGGGCGCCGTCCTCCGGTAGGAAACTGCCGGATACCCCATCAGCATACAGCAGGCAATCTGCTCCTCTTCCGTGATCCCAAGCCACTCCTTCAGCCTTGCGCTGGCCTTGATCACCCGCATAAGGTAGCCGCTGTAGAGGGCTCCCGCCCCTTCCGCAACCGCCATATTCTCAATGTTCGCCGCCGCAAGCCCGCCGTCCAGCAGGTCCTTCGCCGTGATCACCAGGAAGGACGTGGTGTTGAAGAACAGGGGATCATCCTTGGGATTCCGCTTCCGCCGCAGGCAGAAGAACTCAAAGAGCCTTGCATAAGCCGGCAGGGTCTCCTTCAGCCCCTCCACGATCCCAGGCATCTCTTCCCACACCAGGTCCTTGAAGACTTCCAGATCCTTCTGCAGAAAAAGGAACCGGCAACCCTGGGTATTCTTGGCAGTGGCCGCGTATCTGCCCGCATTCAGGATCCGCTCCATCTTCTCCCGCTCAACGGGCGTCTCCTTATAATTCCGGATACTCCGGCGGAACTTCACCGCATGGAGGAAGATCTCCGGGTCAAGGGTAAATGTATCTCTGTCATATTCTTCCACTTCTTCCATATCGTATTCCGGGATGGACACTGCCTTCACCGGACAGACAGCCACGCAGTGCCCGCACTGGATACACTCCTTCTTCCACACTGCCTTTCCTTCCTCCAGCCGGATCGCCCCGGCCGGGCAGTCTTTAATACAGGCTTTACAGCCAATGCAACTGTTTGGATCTATCTGGATCATAATCTTTCATACCTCCTCTTTCCTGTCACTTTCCGTCTCAGATCAGGACATAACTTCCGTCCGCCTCTTCCACAAGGGAACTCTGATAGAACTCCCGCAACGCCCGGATCAGATACCCGGTATCCCTGCTGCCCCCCGTCTCGTAAGCCGAATGCATGGCAAGCTGAGCCAGGCCCACATCCACCGTAGGAACAGACACCTGGGTGCCTGAGAGATTTCCCAGGGTAGATCCCCCCGCCATGTCTGAGTGATTGGCGAACACCTGGCAGGGCACTCCCGCCCGGTCACAGATCTGCCGGAACACCGCCGCCGTAAATCCATCGGTTGTGTACCGCTGATTGGCGCTGAACTTCAGCACCACCCCGCCGTTCAGTTCCGGGCGGTTGGTAGGGCAGGCCTTCTCACTGTAGTTGGGATGTACCCCATGGGCATTATCCGCGGACACCAGGAAGCTGGACGCCAGCATCTGACGGTATCTGCCCGGCGGATTATAAAGTCCTTCGCTGATCCTTTCCAGCACATCTGCCAGGAAGGTAGAATCTGCCCCCTGACGGGTCATACTTCCCACTTCTTCATTATCAAACACACAGTGAACCGGGATCCTGTCTCCTTCCCCGGCGCTTAAGAACGCCTGGAAAGAAGAAAATGCGCACTGGAGATCGTCCAGCCTGCTGCTGGAGAGAAACTCCTTCTCTCCGCCCCAGATACTTCCCGGCGTCCGGTTATAGACGAAGAGATCGTATCCCGCGATCCGCTCCCTGCGAGTGCCGATGGCTTCCGCCGCTCTCTGAAGCAGGCTTTTCGCCCCTTTCCGGGTCCCATACAGAGGAAGCATGTCTTTTTGCACCTTGTACTTTACTCCTTCGTTGATCTCCCGATTCATGTGGATGGCAAGACTGGGGATCAGGCAGACGTCCTCTCCCAGATCTACAAGCCGGGGTACCAGCCGCCCATCCTCATGGATCAGAAGACGGCCGGCGATCCCAAGAGGACGGTCGAACCAGGTGGAACAGATCATCCCGCCGTACTTCTCCACATTCAGCTTCACCAGGTCTCCTTCCGCTTCCATCTCCGGGTTCTCCTTCACCTTCAGCCCCGGGGAATCACTGTGGCTGGCCACGATGTGGAACCCGGCCGCCTTTCCTTCCGGGACCCTCCAGGCGATCAGGGAAGAACCATTCCGGATCACATAGTATTTCCCTCCGGCTTTTATCTTCCACTCCGCCTGCTCCGGGAGACGCTCATATCCCAGATCTTCCAGTTCCTTTCTCATTTCCTCCACCGCATGATAAGCCGTAGGGCTGTTCGCGATAAAGGAAAGCAATTCTCTTCCTGTCGTCTCTGCCTGCATGTTACCGCTCCTCTCCTTTTTCCATCCAGGGGATCCCCCTTCGTTCCATGATCCGCTCCATCCGCTCCAGGTTCAGGTCAGAATGCTCCAATTCCCGGGAGTACCGGTAGAGGATCTCTGTCATATCGCTGATATCCAGGGTCTCTTCATTCTTAAGCCACCGGGCTTTCCACAGCTCTCCAACCAGGAAAGCGCTGACCGCCGCCATGCGGGCCTTCCCCCAGACTCTTCCGTCATAGACTGCCCCGCAGAAATAAGTGGCGATAAAATACACCAGGATCTGCTCAAGGGCGATCTCCCAGTCCGGCAGATGTTCCTCCCGCCACTTCCGGAACCGCTCCTGGATCTCATGATAGCCTTTTGCGCCCTCCCGGCACAGAAAGAACTCGCTCTCCCGCAGCAGCATCTCCCAGTCCTCCCGCAGAAGCTCCAGCCGATACAGAGAATGAAGCTCCCGGCCAAAATCCCGGAACTGCTTCTCCTTCTTCCTCTCATAGTCCGCCAGCCGCGCTGCCGTATAAGCAGCGGCTTCTTCTGTCTCATACCGGCGGTACAGCTCCTGGCAGGAGAAAATCTCTCCCCGGCGCAGCCGCCCTTCCATGTCGTGGGCCAGCCCCAGCACAAGCCCCGCCCTGGTCCGGATCGGCAGGCGGCGGTCCTGCAGGATGCGGATCATCACGTCCCGGCCATCCGCCAGCACCGAGTAAGTCAGTTCATCAAACTCCGGCCAGCTCTCCTCCTCTTCCCGGCGAGACTCCAGAAACTTTACCGGCTCCCTGTGGCCAAGCAGGATCCCGGCCACCTCCGGACAGGAGACAGACAGGCTCACTTCCCGCACATTTTCAAACTCCTCGATGTGACGGGGATAGAGCCGGCAGGTCCGGCACAGCCCTTTTTGCCCCAGCTCTTTATAGATGTCGCACAGATTCTCTTCATCCAGGAAGGCGCAGCGCTCCTCCTGCCGCCCAAACACCTTCTCCTTCCAGCGGATCTCCCGCCGAAGCCTTGCCCCCAGGCTTCCGCCGGTCTGCCGATACCGCTTCAGCGTCCCGTCGTCGATCACAATGGCCCACCCGGCGCAGCAGGTATCCTCGCACCGATCCGCAGTGCACTGGAATTCCTTATAATAATCCGGAAATGTATACAACATAGCTTATCTCACCTCGTCCTGCTGATTATACCACAGGATCCCCGCAAAAATAAATCCCGGATTTTGTGAGCAAACTCCGGGATTTGTGCTATCATAAGAATAGAACCTTTCAATTTTCATCTTAGAAGAACAGGAAGCGATCCAATTGTCCAGGGCAATGTCTCAGGAGCAGAAATTCGAAATGATGACGGAGGCGCCCATCCCCGGTCTTATCGGCCGGCTCGCCGCCCCCACCATCATCAGCATGCTCATCACATCATTCTACAACATGGCCGACACTTTCTTCGTCGGCAAGATCGGAACCAGCGCCACCGCCGCGGTGGGCGTGGTATTCCCTGTGATGGCCATCATCCAGGCCCTGGGATTTTTCTGCGGCCACGGCTCCGGCAACTCCATCTCCCGGCACCTGGGCTCCAAGGACGTCCAGTCCGCCAGAGAGCTGGCTTCCACTGGATTCTTCCTGGCCTTCGCCCTGGGGATCCTTCTGATGGTCCTGGGCCTTATCTTCCTGGACCCTCTCTCCCATCTCCTGGGCTCAACCGAGACCATCTTCCCTTACACCAGGGATTATCTGCGCTTCATCCTTCTTGGGGCGCCCTATATGACCGCCCAGCTGGTGCTCAACAACCAGCTCCGTTTCCAGGGAAATGCCTTCTACGCTATGATCGGCATCACCTCCGGCGGCGTGCTCAACGTGATCCTGGACCCCATCTTTATCTTCGTCTTTGACCTGGGGATCTCCGGAGCCGCCATCGCCACCATCCTAAGTCAGTTCGTCAGCTTCTGCCTGCTGCTTGTGGGGCTTCGCGTCTCCAAATGTATTCCCATCCACCTTCGCAATGTGCGTCTTACCGCCCTGCGGCTTCGTGAGATCATGGGTGGAGGACTGCCCTCCCTCTTCCGGCAGGGACTGGGAAGCATTGCCACCACCACCTTGAATATCGCGGCCAACCCCTACGGAGATGCGGCTATCGCCGCCATGTCCGTGGTCAGCCGGATCATGATGTTCGCCAACTCCGCTCTCATCGGCTTCGGCCAGGGCTTCCAGCCGGTGTGCGGCTTCAACTACGGCGCCGATAAATACGATCGGGTAAAGGAAGCCTTCTGGTTCTGCGTGAAGGTCTCCACCGCCGTCCTTCTGGGCCTGGCTGTTCTTGGCGGCTTCCTCTCCGGCCATCTCATCTGGATCTTCCGCAACGACCCGGATGTGATCCAGATCGGCACCACCGCCTTACGCTTCCAGTGCGTCACCTTCGCCCTGAACGGATGGATCATCATGAACAACATGATGATCCAGACCATGGGCAAAACTGTTCCCGCCACCATCCTGGCGGCCTCCCGGCAGGGGCTGTTCTTCATCCCCGCCCTTCTCATCCTGCCGCAGTTCCTGGGGCTTACAGGTATCCAGTGTGCCCAGGCGGTATCCGACGTCTTCACCTTTGCCCTCACCACCCTCCTGAACCGGAAGGTGATGAGGTCCCTGAACAACCGATAACCTTCAGAGTTTTTCAAATACCCGCAGTAGTTCTCCCACGCTCCATGCCTTGGCAAAACATCCTTTGGAGGAGATGGGGTTCCCCCCGTCGTAGATTTCCGGCAGTTGTCCGCAGCACCCCTCCCGCAGAGCGCTCTCCAGCACTTCCAGCTGATTTCTTACCGTTTCTTTTGCTTTACGGTCCTCTCCGTGCACCTTCAGATAAGCCAGATAATAAGCCCCCAGCGGGAAGACCCACACCGTTCCCTGGTGGTAGGCCAGATCCCGCTCTGATACCACTCCGCTGTAAACCGGATGAAACTGTGGATCTTCTTCTTCCAGTGTCCGAAGTCCGTAAGGCGTATAGAGTTTCTCAAACACCACGTCCACGATCTGCCGTTCCTGTTCCGGGTCCAGCATGGTAAAGGGCATAGAAACAGCCCAGATCTGATTACAGCGGATCTGTTCATCTGCCCCCGACCCGGAGAGCAGGTCCTTCAGGCAATGCTTTTCCTCCATCCAGAACTTTTCTGCGAAAGACCGCCGGACTTGAAGCGCCAGCCTCCCATAACTGCTTCCATCCTTTCCCGCCGGCACCGCCATTGCCTCCATACATCTCAGCGCATTGTACCAATAAGCATTGATCTCTACCGGTTTTCCCTGCCGGGGCGTAGGCAGGATTTCTCCTGCCTGCATATTCATCCAGGTCACCTGTTCTTCCCCTTCTCCGGCACAGATCAGCCCATCCTCGTCCATATGGATGGCATAGCGCGTTCCCCTGCAATACCCTTGAATGATCCGCTCCATCACAGGATACATCTGACACACAAATCTTTCGTCCCCGGTATCCTGCCAGTACTGCCAGACGCAATTGATGAAAAGCAGCGCCGCATCCGCCGTATCATACACCGGCTCCTGGGTTTCTTTCAGAAAATAATTGGGCATAAGCCCGTCCTTCTCATAAGACGCAAAGGTCCGGAGGATCTCCCGCGCCCTCTCATACTGTCTGGTAGCAAGGCAGAGTCCGGGAAGCGCGATCATCGTATCCCTGCCCCAGTCGCCAAAACAGGGAAAACCTGCCAGGATCGTCCTGCTGCCGGGCAGATCCCGCACCGCCACAAACTGATCTGCGCTTCTTGCCAGGAAATCTGCCAGGGGGTGGGCAAACCCCGCTTTCCGGGCAAGTTCCTTCCGATACCTTTTCTGCTGCCAGATCACTTCTGCCGCGCTGCTCTCTATCGTCTTCAGGCTGTAGAGGATCTCCAGTTCCCGGACAGCGCCCGGCTCTGTCTCTATAAAAATCTGATGGCCGGCGGCCGCCTGTCCGGTACTCCTCCTTCCATCACGAATATCGTATCGGTAGTAATACCGTTCCCGGATCTCCGGTATCTCCCTGAACGAACCGTTTGTCTTAAAGAACAGGCTCCACCCCCTGCTTTTAACCTTTGTTTTTCTCCAGTACAGATCCTGTCCTTTCTCAAGGTCACTGCCCCTGGGGACAAGCTGATAGAAGGGAGTCACTGTCAGACAACAAATCTCCCTGGTCCGGTTGGTGATCCGGTACCTGATCGCCAGCACCGGACTTCCCGGCTTCATAGCCGCCTCCTTCTCCACTTCAACCCCTGCCGCCACATACCGCCATCTGGCCGTATCCTCATAGGAAAATTCCACCAGATTCCGAAAACCTTCCTCCGCGCTCCCATCTGCAAACTCCTGTGTAGAAAGCAGCCATTTCTGCTCTCCCCTCTCCAGTGTTTCCCGCAGTCTGTGCACCATATTGACCTGCTGGCCCGGAGATCTCACACAGGCCATAAAAAGAGCGTGATCGCCGCGGGCTGCGGCTCCGGTCACGGTAAGAGAAGAATAACCGCCCAGGCCGTCAGTAAGAAGCCAGCAATTCTCCATTCCCCGCTCCAGAGTTTTCCAATCCTGTTTCCCATAGATCCATTTCATTCCGCGCGCCCCCTTTTAAAGCCCGGAAATGTTTCGTTAAGTTTCGATATGAATTATAATAGTACATTTCTAAATGCTCGTCAATCCTGTATTGCATTTTCGTAGTTTTTTGTAATATAATAAGTCCATAACAGCAACCTGTATGAAGAGGAGAAGAAAGCATGACCACGATCCAGGATATCGCACGCCGGCTTGGCGTCACAAAAGGCACTGTATCCAAAGCTCTCAACGGCGCCCCTGATATCAGCGAAACTTTACAGAAACAAATTCTGGAAACCGCGGTGGAAATGGGATATACCCGTCTGCGCAGGCAGAAAGGAACCGCGCCAAAGCTTTGCATCCTGGCCGCCAGCCAAAACATGGAGTACCAAAAGCCCCACCAGTTTGGCTACGAGGTGGTTCTGGGATTCCGGCAGATGGCGGAGCCCCAGGGCTACCAGGTAGACATCATTCCAGTGGATGAAGAATCTCAGCGGCAGGAGCCTTATGATATATTTATGCTGAAGAATCATTATCAAGGTTCCTTCGTGATAGGATTTTCCCTCGCCGACCCCTGGATGCAGGAATTCGAGACCAGCCGCACGCCAGCCGTTCTCTATGACAACCATGTATTGGCCAACCCTTCTACTGCTTATGTGGGCGTGGACAACGACGAGGGAATGGCTCTTGCCGTCTCCCACTTAAAGGAGCTGGGGCACCAGAAGATCGGCTACCTGAGCACCTCCCCTGACTCTTATATCATGCAGGTCCGCCGCAAGGCATTTTCCCGGGCTATGCGCCAGAACGGGCTTTGCGCAGATTCCGCCTGCACAGGCCCCTCCTCTTATATCTCTCAGTGCCTGGACGAACATCTGCCCCGCTTTCTGGAAGAAGGCATGACCGCCCTGATCTGCAGTCATGACCTGATCGCCCAGGCTGCCCTGGTCCGCTGTCAGGAGATGGGCCTGCGGGTTCCGGAAGATTTCAGCGTCATCGGCTTTGACGATCTTCCCCTCTGCCCCTATACCAGCCCGCCCCTCACCACCCTTCGCCAGGACCGGATACAGCTGGGGAAAAGCGCCTACTATGCCCTAAATAGCCTGATGAACGGAGTGTCCATTGGCACACTTTTATTACACACAGAACTTATCGTACGGGCTTCCACCGCCCCTCCGGGAAAATAAAAAAGAGGGTGTCGCAAAATCATGATATGCTCTTTCTGTCTACTATCATAGACGATTCCCTGAAATATTACATTTCATTCTCACAGAAGCGATTTCCTCTATTTATCGCATACTCTCCGCGTATTGACACCTTCCTTTTCCATCTGCTATCATATACTTGCAAATATATATTCTGTATTTATCTTTTTTTCTTCCGCAGTATCGCGGAACTATTCCAAACTTCAAAAATAAAATCTGTATCGCAGGATCTGAAAATGCCGGGAATGGCAGAAGGATTCTCCTCCTTTCTTTTCTCAAATTCTCCTTGGCTTTTCAGAGAAAAAGCAATACAATGAAAGGAGAAAACTATGCAAAAAAGGAATCTTGGTATGCCGGAGAATGGTATCCATTATCCTGAACCGGGAAATCAAACAGATCCGGATCATTCCCCAGAAAGTGTATTTTGGCGCAGACACAGACAAACACGGCATCCGCCTGGACGTTTATGCAGAAGAAAAAGCAGATGACCTAAATACGGTTTATGATATCGAACCGGACAAAGACGGAAGAGATTCTCTGCGTCTGGCATTGCCCAAACGGGCCCGCTTCTACCATGCAAAGATAGACGCAGACAGTCTGGCATCCGGGGAAGATTACGGGGAACTGAAAAATGTAATTGTGATCTTTATATGTCCCTATGATCCTTTTCAGTTAAACCGTATGGTCTACACGATCAAAAGCTGCTGCGTGGAGGAACCGGCTCTTGTCTATGAAGACGGAGCCAGAACCATATTTCTATATACGAAGGGAATAAAAGGAAATCCGCCGGCGGAACTTCAACGGCTTTTGCAGTATCTGGAAGATTCCAGGGAAGAGAATGCAAAGGATGCGGATCTCATGGCCATCCATCAGATGGTCCAGAAAGTGAAGCATGACAGGGAGGTGTCACTGGAGTATATGAAAATATTTGAACGGGAGCGTCTGATACGTGAGGACGGTTATGCAAGTGGCAAAGAAGCAGAATTGGTAGAGATCATCCGCCGGAAACAGCAGAAGGGACTTTCTGCAGATGATATCGCGGAATGGCTGGAACTGGATAAGGAGTATGTTGAAAAAGTGATGAAACTCAAGGAGTTATCATGATCAAAGTAACGTATATCGGTCACAGCAGCTTTTTGGTGGAATGGCCGATTATTATTACGAAGGAGCGTTGCTCCATAGATGAATAATTCATCTATGGAGCAACGCTCCTCTCCTGTTCTTCTCTAGTTCCAGTTGATCCCCACGCCTGCGGCTACCGCCTTGTCGTAGATCTCTCTGGCCGCCACCAGATCCTGGGTGGCCACGCCTACCGTCTCAAAGACAATGATCTCTTCGTCATTCTCTCTTCCCACTATTTCGCCTTTGATCACCTGACCCAGGTCGCCGGTGAAGTCATCCTTGGTGATGATCCCCTGCTCCAGCGGGATCAGGATATCGCCGGACTCGGAGAGCACCGCGTCCTCAGAGTCAAAGTAGATCTTGGAGGCTCTTGGCAGGATGGCCGGATCCATCTCCTGCATATGGTGCTGATAAGCGCCTACACAGCTGATGGTCGCTCCTGCTTTTACCTTTGTTCCGTCAAATACCGGCTTGGAAGACGGGGTCACAGTGATGATAAGATCCGCGTCGTCAATGGCCGCATCGGAACTCTCCGCTGCCACGATCCGGGTTCCGTAGTCTTTCAGTTCCTCCTGCATCCGGGCGGCAAACTTTTTGGTCCGCTCCAGGTTCAGGTCATAGACTCTTACTTCCTCCAGCTTCCTGGCTGCCATCATGGCCTCCAGCTGGGTAGGAGCCTGTCCGCCGGTCCCGATAAGGGCTCCGATCCGGCAGTCCTTCTTGGCCAGCACGTCAAAGGCCGCGCCGGAAGCCGCGCCGGTACGAAGCTGGGTCACATAGGTTCCGTCCAGCACTGCCGTCACCAGTCCGGTGGTTCCGTCGATGAGGAGCACCTGAGCCGGAGAGGATGGGATCCCCTGGTCAATGTTGTGGGGGAAGATGTTGATGATCTTCAGAGACGCCGTGTCCATCTCCTCCACATAGGCGGGCATGAACAGGAAACATCCCTCATACTTCGGCGCCTGGATGTTGGTCCGAAGAGGGGCTTCGCATTTTCCCTCCACCACCAGCTGAAAGGCTTTCTTGTCCGCCTCAATGGCGTCCTTGATGGTAAATACTTTCTTGATATCTTCTCTTGATAATAACAGCATGATCCGCTTTCCTCCTTATTCTCTCTTACTTGTTATCTTACCGCAGAAATCCCGTTCCCGCAATGGATTTCTACCGGTGGAACCGGGCGTCCAAAGGCCAGGGCTGCATGGCTCCCCCTTCTTCCGCCGGCCGGCAGGTCTTCGCGTAAATGTTGAGGCAGCCTTTCTCTTCCTTAAGAGGCGGGCATACCCAGTTTTCCCGCCGTCTTGCCAGTTCTTCCTCGGACACCAGAAGATTCAGTTCCCCGCCCGGGATATCGATGACGATCTCATCTCCGTTTTCCACCAGGGCGATCGTTCCTCCGTCATAAGCCTCCGGCGACACGTGGCCCACGATGGCCCCGTAATTGAATCCGGAGAACCGTGCGTCCGAGATCAGTCCCACGCTCTTGTGAAGCCCCAGGCCGATCAGGGCGTCGATACTCAACATCAGTTCCTTCATACCCGGCGCTCCCTTGCACCCTTCATACCGGATAACGATAATATCTCCCGGCACGATCTCGCCGGACTGGATGGCCTCGAAGGCGGGACGGTCTCCCTCGAAGACCTTGGCCTTCCCCTTCAGGTACTTCACTTCCTCATACACTGCCGTAGGCCGGACAATGGCTCCGTTGGGCGACAGATTCCCCCGCAGGATCTTCAGTCCCGGCTCATGGAACAGTGGTTTCTCCAGGGAGTGGATCACCTCATTCTCCCGAGGCGTTACCCGCTCCAGCATTTCCTTCCAGGTAGTCCCGTACATATCCGGCACATCCGTGTAAAGCTTGCTCTCCAGCATTTTCATCACGTTCATAACGCCCCCTGCATAGTGGAAATCCACCACCGTATAGGGACCGCTTGGCACCACTGCGTTGATACAGTGGATCTCTTTGGCATACCGTTCGAAATCCTCCAGGCTGAGCGGAATCCCCAGCTCATAGGCAAAGGACAGGATGTGGAGCACCGCATTGGTGGAGCCTGCTACCGCCAGGTCGAACATGATGGAATTCAGAAGCACTTCTCTGGTAATCAGCTCTGAGGGCTTCCGTCCTGCCCTGGTCATCTCCACAATGGTCTTCCCCGCCTCCCGGGCTTTGCGCAGCTTGGCGTTGTCAGAAGCCGGGATGGTGGAAGTCCCCGGCAGCACCAGGTTCAGCACCTCCCCCAGCATCTGCATGGTATTGGCAGTCCCCATGGAAGGACACGCCCCGAAGGACGGGCACACGTTGTCTTCCATCTCCATCAGCTCTTCTTCCGAAGCCCCGGAGAACCGGGCTGAATCCAGATCCGCCTCCACTACCGTCTTCCCGCAGTACTGCCCCGGCTGCATGGAGCCTCCGGTGACGATCATAGCAGGCAGGTCAAGCCGCATGGCCGCCAGATAGCAGCCGGCAATGATATTGTCGCAGGACGCGATCATCGCCAGGCCGTCGAAATTGTGGACCCGGGTGACAAATTCCACCGACATGGCCACAATGTCTCTCCCCACCTGCTCGTACTTTAATTCCTCCGCCCCGTTGGCGATGTTGCCGCAAGTGGCCGGGATCCCAAACTCTACCGGCACCCCGCCGGCCGCCCAGATCCCTTCCTTCACCGCCTCCGCGATCTGTCTTAAATGGGCCGTCCCCGGGGAGCCTGCCATGTAGGAGTTGGGCACGCCGATGTGAGGTTTCTTTCGGATATCGCCGTCGGAATAGCCCGCAGCCTTCATCATCACCCGGCGGTGGGCCGCTTCCGCGCCGTTCCAGTATGATTCACTCATGGTTACGCCTCCTTTTCATCTCTTGCTTACCGCTAAAATATCAGTTATATTTATAATAACTTATCAAAAAACTGTTGAAAAGCCAGCTCTGTTAATATTTTCCATCATTTTTCTTATATTTAAGGAGGTACCTTCTTATGAGCACGCTTCACTACCGGACCCGGGCAGGCTCCGCCCCCGGCGGGAAACCCCGCCTTTACTTCTGCTGCCACCCGGAAGATTTCCCCATTTATTTTGACTCTCTGTCTCAGGAACTTCTGGATCTCTGGGACTGCGCCATCTGGTACCGGGATCTGGCGCAAAACTCTCCCTGGGACACAGATGAGGAGGAAGACTTTTGTGACAGCCTGCTGCAGATGCAGCTCTTTGTCATCCCTGTCTCAGAAGCCTTCCTGATGGAGGAAACAGACGCCCGGACACGGGAATTCACCCTGGCGGCAGATCATCACATCCCCGTCCTGCCCATCCTGGTCAACAGCGGCCTGGCCGCCGACTTCAACCGGATCTGCGGCAACATCCAGTTTCTGGACCGCACATCCACCGATCTCACCGAGATCCCCTATCGCCAGAAGCTGGAAAACTTCCTGCGCACAGTCCTGGTCCCTGACGACCTGGCCCGGCAGGTGCGGGCTGCCTTCGACGCCTATGTATTCTTAAGTTACCGGAAGAAAGACCGCAGATATGCCCAGGAACTGATGAAGCTGATCCACGAAAATGAATTCTGCCGTGACATCGCCATCTGGTATGACGAATTCCTCACCCCCGGCGAGAATTTCAACGCATCCATTCAGGAGGCGCTGGAGAAAAGCCACCTTTTCGCCCTGGCGGTAACGCCCAACCTGGTAAATGAGAAAAATTACGTCATGGATATCGAGTACCCCATGGCTCAGAAAGAAGAGAAAAAGATCCTGCCTGTAGAGCTGCAGGACACCGACCGGCAGCTTCTGAAGCAATATTACCAGGGTCTCCCTTCCTGCGTGACCAGCAGCGACAGATCCTCGCTCAAGGCTTCTCTTATGGATTCCTTCCAGGAGATTGCCGTCCGGGAAAACGACAATTCCCCGGAGCACCTCCTGTTCATCGGCCTGGCCTATCTTGGCGGCATCGATGTGGAAGTAGACCCCGGACGCGGCGTAAAACTGATCGAAGAAGCTGCCTTTGCCAGGCTGCCCCAGGCCATGGAGAAGCTGGTGTCCCTCTACCGCACCGGGTATGGCGTTCCCCTGGATCAGGAGAAGGCCATTGCCTGGCAGAAGAAACTTGCCGCCACAAGAGAAGAAGAATTCGCCCGGACAGGAACCGGAGGCGAGACGCTGCTTGCCGATCTGCAGGACCTGGCAGAGCTGTACCTGGAATGTCAGCAATACTCACAGGCAGCCGGGATCTGTCAGAAGCTGCAGGAGACGCTGGAAAAACTGTCTCCCCGTCTGGAACCGGAGACAGCAAGAAATACAACTCTCTGGCTCCATTCCCGCCTGGCCGCCTGCCTGGAAG
The DNA here is from genome assembly GCF_900312975.1 of Massilistercora timonensis. NCBI lineage: Bacteria > Bacillati > Bacillota > Clostridia > Eubacteriales > Massilistercora > Massilistercora timonensis. The sequence goes on from NZ_LT990039.1 coordinate 1,140,356, forward strand.
GCCAGGGAAACTTACCCGGCGCTAGGGATGAACTGCTGGCCCATCAGAAGCTGGTAGCCAGGTGGGCAAAAGAATCCCCCACAGAAGCCGCCATCTGGGCCCTCACCGCCAGCTATGACCGCCTGGGACAGCTTGCCATGACAGAAGGGAACCTCTCCCAGGCTCTCCAAATGTTCCAGGATGGCAAACTCCTGACTGATCTGGCCGATGAAGAACTGCACAGCACCCTCTCCATGTCCCGGCGGCTCACCATGGGGCTCCAGTGCGGCAACGTCCTGCGGGAACAGAAAAAATACCGGGCCGCCCGGGAGACCTACACTCATCTTCTGCCTCTGGCCAAACGGCTGGCCCGGGACGGAGACAGCGCAGACGCCAGGAGGCTGGCAATCTGCTATATGGATCTGGGACGCATCTGCAGCAACCTGATCCTTCCCCAGAACGATTCCCTGAAATATGCCAGACAAAGTCTGGCCATCCTGGAAGATCTGGCAGAAAAGGAGCCTACCTATCACAACCTGAGGAATCTGGCGGTCTGCTGCAATTTCAACGGCGACACCCTGGCCAATACCAGTCTTGGCTGGAATGAGGGCGTTTCTCCAGACGTGCTGCAGTTCTGTCAACGGGCGCTGGAGATCAGCCAAAAACTGGTTTGCCGCAGCAATTCCCTGGAAGCCTGGCTGGATCTGGCCCATACCCTTGACCGTTTCAGCCGCTACTATGGACTGAAGGGAGACAGAAAACAGGAAAAAGAGTTCCTCTCCCAGGCCGCAGACGCCGCCCGGAAAGCGGCGGAGCGTTCCGGAAGCGCCCTGGCCAGACGCGCCCTAGCCTCTTACCTAGCCCGCTTCGGGCAGTTATACGAAGAGGAAGAGGATATGGGAAATGCGAAATCCTGCTGCCAGGAAAGCTTCGCCCTTCATCAGATGATTTATGAAGAGACCCGGTCTCTGGAAGATCTTATGGCCCTGGCCTCTGATCATCAGATCCTGAGCCGCCAGGACGAAGCTGCTTTTGACTATGATGGAGCCAAACAACATAAGCAACGCAGCATTGAGCTCTGCGAAGAAGCCGTGGCCCGTGAGCCTTCTGTGCCCGCTTACCAGAACCATCTTGCCAGGTACTGTACCAACATGGCGCAGTTCTGCCACAGACGGGAGCAGGAGGAGGAAGCCCGGCATTACTGGAAGCGGGCCTTGAACCTGTCCGAGGAACTGTACCGGAAGGATCCCTCCTCCCCCAACCGGATGGAACTCTCTGAGAAGGCGGCGACTCTCGGGGACAGCTACTGCGAAGCAGGAAGCTGGGAGGAAGCCTGGCCTTATTACCAACGCTACCTGGAACTTCGCGGGACCCCGCAGCAGGATACTGCAGCCGAAAGTTCTCCGCAGCAGCCAGGGGACGCCTGGAACTACTGCTGCAACGCAGCTCTTCGCTGCGGCCATTATGAGAAGGCGAAAGAACTGGCCCTTCAGGTCTGTACGCTGCGCCGGGAAGCCTGGCAGCAAATGCCCGAAGACATAACCGCCTATGACATGGCCTGCCACTGCTTCCTGACTCTGATCGAGATCGCCCTGAAACAGAAAGATTTTGAATCAGCAGAAGATTACGGAGAAAAATACCGGGAGATGATTTGCCAGATCCCGGCCCTCTTCCCAGAGGTCCCCGCTTTCCACGGACTTTCCCTCCCGGATTACGCCGGCTCCCGCATCCGGCTGCTGGCGCAGACCTTCGAGGAACAGGCGAAGGAATTCAAGGAGAAAGAAGCCTACGACGAAGCGGAAAACGCCTGCGAACTGGCGATCCACTATGCAGAAGTCTTTGTAGAAATGTTCCCGGATCACATCGGCGGCAGGAAACAACTGGGGTATCTGAATTACACGTTCGCCTGTATCGTACCAGGCGGCTATTATTCCTACTATCTGGAAGAATCCCTGAAGATCTGGGAAGCGCTGGCAAAGGAAATGCCAGAAAACTCCAGTTTTAAGGAAAACGCCAGAATCATCCGGGAGATCCTGGAGGAGGGCTAGGAACAAGCCTTTGCAAAAAGTGCAATAAAAGAAGCGGGTATCCCCCGCTTCTTTCCTTTACTTTCCGGCCAGACAAACGTCCATCGACAGCAGCACCCGGATATTCTCCGCATCCTTTTCCTTCTCCCCTTCTGTCAGTTCCCCAAAGGGAATCAGATCCCGGTGTATCCGTCTTGCCTTGTCCTTGTTCTTCCCATTCTCAGGCGTTCCCAGGCGCCAGTTGTGGATATAGTGGTACCGATTCCACCGGATATGCTCCAGCTCGGCCAGATAGCGAAGATACTCCTCGTCCGGCTCCTGTTTCCCGGTCTCCTGCTTCCAGTCTTCTATCATCTGAAGCCGCACTTCATGGTAATCTGCCGCGCTGATATTGGAATACCTGGTAAACGCATCCAACTGGTTCCACTGATCCTCCAGATTCTGCTTTGTCTCCTCCACGCCGGAATAGAGATGGGCGTACCTGAGATTGATATGCTTGGCCCGCACCAGCAGCGCCTCATCCAGGATATGTTCCACCGTAAGAGCCTCCTGCTTCCAGTTGAAGACCACAAGACGGGACTGTTCCTCATAACAGGCCACGTCCCGGCCATCCGCCAGCACATGGACCCTCTTCTGAGGCAGGGCATAGAGAAGATCACTGAGCACGCCGGTGGTATCGCAAACGAAGATCCGGTCCGCCTCCAGAAGAAGCGCCTGCGCCTCATACCAGGGCTCTTCATGGTATATGATCCGATCCTCCATATGATCCAGCTCATGGTAAATGGCCCGGAAACGCCCTGTCTCTCCAAAGATATGGTATTCCAGCTCCTGGCCAGGAGAAAAGATGTTATTCTGCAGTCCCCACAGGAGCAGCTGCTCTTCCAGCGGCCCAAACTGAAGGAAAACCAGTTTCATCCGGTAATCCTTCTCCCTGGCCTCCTGCCAGATCCCGTACTTTTTCCAGTACAGTCTGGCGGCAATCTCTTCCTCAGAAAATAATTTCAGATCAGGCGCCGCTTTCCTTCCATTCATGGAAGCGCACCGCAGATAGACCTGCTTTCCGGCCAGTTCTTTCTGATATTTCTCATAGAACAGGAAATTCTCCCGCTCCTCTCCCAGAAAGATATAACGCTCCGCCCGGGGCAGACGGTCCCGGATCCGAATCCCTCTTGCCCCCAGTTCCTCCAGGACAGGACGAATCTCTTCTTCCGCTCCACAGACGGCAATGCTTCCCTTTCTTGCGCCTACGATCCATGCCCGCAGCCGTTCCCGCAGGGAATTGATGATCAGGATCACTCCGCCTGCGGTCATCAAAGGCGCCAGCCAACGGGCGAATTCCACCAGGAGATTCGGCGCTTCTGAGACAAAGCTAAGCGCGTAGAAGCTCATGCTGTAAAACAGAGAATTTCCCAGACTTTCTCCCGCAACCCCATAATAGCCGATCACGCCCAGCAAAAACGGAACAAAAAACAAAATAACTCTTACTATCTTCTTCATACGCCTCATCCTTATTCACAACGGAAAACCCGCAGACCGATCTCGTGGAACAAAGGCAGGATATTTCCAATGGCGTTCCGGTCCAACTGACGGATCTCCTCCGACAGTTCTTCATAGGGAACCAGATAGGGAGACCGCTTCCTCTCCACATCCTTCTCTGGTCCGTAAGTCCACCCGTTCTCCATCCGCTCCGCCATCCAGTTTTCATGCTCCGCACGGGCCAGGGCTTCCGTAAGCTCTTCCGGAAATTCCAATACTTCCTGCTCCTTTCCTCCCTCCTGGGCAGCGTACATTCCCGCCGCTTCCAGATAGCCGAAGTAAGACCGGGCCTGACGGATATTGGAATACTTCAGATCGTCGCTTAAGCTCTCCCAGTCGGGATACGCCAGCGGCCCATCCGGATGGGCCGCCTTCTGGGCCTCATTGTAGCGCTCATGGATCCGCCTGGACATCTGCTCCACATGCTCCAGGAAAGGCCGCGGCAGCTTCCTCTCGCCAGACTGAATGTGAGAAAGCAAAAGCTCCGACTTGGTGGTGACGGTTACTTCCACTCCACCTGGGAATATCTGATCCAGCTTCAGCAGCTGCTCCAGCGTCTGCTTCTTCTTCGCGGAAAAGGCTTCTCCCAGGACGCCGCCGTAAGTAATGTAATGAATCTTAAGGGAATCTTCCCCCAGTTCGATCTTGCTGTCCGCCGCCTGTACCTTCTGCCGGTCTACGATCCCGTATGCCTGCCGATTCCACTCCTGCAGCTCATCACACAGAATCAGAAGATATCCCAGAGGATGAAGATCCGCCGCCAGCGGCGGCAGAGAAAAAGGCGGTTTCTGCAGCACATGCTTATAGTAGTTATGCAGAAGGATGGCACAGGCCGCATCCAGAATGGCCTCCTGATAGATCTGTCTGGAAAAATCGCTTCCTCCCGCCATAAACCCATAGTGCTGCAAAAGCGCCAGAGCGCTGTAATATCCGTGATCCACATGGCCGCCCTGCTGCATATCCCGGATAAATCCGGCGAGAGTTTTTTCCAGAAGTTCTTCATCCACTCCCAGCGTCTCCCCCATATGGCGGCTTAACATAGCCACAAAGTCAAGCTTCTCCCCATTGCAGGTCAGGGTGGTCAGGCAGGCCTCGTCCTGATAGCCGATATAAGTCCCCGCGCTCCGCGTCCCGTCAGCCACCACGGTCCCTATGAATTTCTTCACCTGGTTACTGGTGATCTCCACCGGATAGCCGGTATCATGGAACAGAGCCGCCATCCCCCAGCGGAAGAAGAATTCCTCCTCCACCCCGGAGAAGGAACACTTCCCCTGTCCTTCCAGATAAGCTTCTGCCGCCTTGCGGAAAGCGGGATTCCTCTGCCAGATCCGGATCCCCAGCAGGAACACATTGACCGAATGCACATAGTGGTCCCGCTGCTTATCAATAAGGAGCGCCGCGTTCTCCTCATATCCCCGCAGGATATCCAGAAGATCCACGAAGTTATCGTTCCCGCCAAGCAGTTGCTTGTAGCAGTCCAGAAATGTCTCATAGACCTCCCCTGCCGTCTCTTTATTGTCCCGTTCGGCAAAAGCCTGCAGGGCCTCCTTCATGTAAATGCCATAGCTGTGGCTGTTTTCTTTGTCTTCCTTCATCTGAAACGACCGGAAGAACTTGCTGATCGTTGTTTCCATCTCTTACCCCCATCCAGCAATTACTGATTCATTTTCTTTCAATTATAACCATTTTTGACCGGAAATCAAACAAGCAGATCCGCCAGGATCTCCTCCTGCCATTTCACATCCGTGATCTGCGGCACTTTCGCGAAAGAAGCTTTGACTGCCTTTACGATCTCCTTGTAATAGATCCCTTTCTCAAGGAAAGCCAGGATCTCCTTATTGGTAAAGGGCATGATCACAACCCCGTCCACTTTGGCGTGAGTGTCCGTAGATTCCAGGGATACCGCCGCAACGGCTCTCCAGATATTGACGGTATTATAATCCAGCTCATCTGCTATGAAGAAGGTGATCGTCTCCTTCGTCCCGCCGGCCGCCTTCAGGTTCAGGGAGTGCCGCAGCACCGGCTCCCACTCTCCCCTCTTCTGCGCCTGCTTGTTCATAAGCGTCACCTCAAGCATAAGCACCAGTTCATCATAGTCGATCACAATATCGCCCTCTCCGCCGCCGGCATGGATCACCGGTTCAAAATCAGCGTTCAGGGTCAGGTTCAGACTGTGATACAGGTCAAACTCTCCCTTCGAGATATAGTACCAGGCAATCCCGATCATGTACTCGTATATGGTGGGCACGGTGGCTCCGTCATTTACCGCCTTCTTGATCTGGCTGTCCTTCTTCCGGTCTGAGAACAGGGGAAGAAGCTCCATAACCCTCTCCCTGGGATATTTTTCATTGATATGAGCCATAAATCCGGCGCTTTTCTGCTCACTGAGACGCTTCCTCACGTCAGCCGGTCCGGTTACGCCCAGCAGCTGTTCCAGCCTGTTCGTTATGGCATGGATATCATCCTGGGAATACCGGAAGATCTCCGCAAGGGAAAGATTCTTCCCGAAGTAAGAATCCGCCGCGCCTTCATAGCGCATATATTCTTCTTCCGTCATCTCCCCGAACACCTGCCCACGCAGCTTCTCCACATCCAACATATGAGAGAGGATCTCCCGGTAAGATAATTCCGGCAGATTCTTAAACCGGAACAGCCCGGTAGCGCCCAGCAGACGGACGGTGGTGTCCGAGTACTCCCGGATCCCGTCGATCCACTTGGATCTGGCAAACGCCGTATAAAAGGCTCCCACAAGATCCCCGGAAGCCAGGAAGGGATGATCCTTATTTTTCTCCAGGAACCGTTCCAGGTCGTATCTGCTGCCCCGGTTCCCCGCCGCGAAGATGGCTTTCCCATATCCAAAGGCTTTGTACAGGGAAGCGCTGCTCTCCCGGTCCAGACATGCCAGCAGATCCCCATAAGCCGCTTCTGTCCGGTCGTCCCGGAATGCTTTCAGGGCGCGGAAGAAATCGTAGTACGTCTTCGATATGGAATCGTTGCTTTTTGACCCCTTGAAAATGCGCCGGAACACGTCATATTCCACATCGTTTTTTCCGGCCAGCTCTTCCGGAATAACAATGTGGATATCCCGGATGGCTTCCTCCAGTTCTGAAACACATTTCCCTTTCCTGCGGACCGCTTCCTTCACTTCCTCGCTGCTGTAGGGGGAGAGCCCCTGGACAATCACCTCAAAGCTGTGGGCGTCTATGGCCTCGTCATCCAGCAGCAGCACAAGCCCCATAAGGAAAGGAGCGTAAAAGCTCCGCTTTCCGTTAACTGGAGAGCCAAAGATCTTCAGTTTGGACAATTGCCTGAGAAGCGCCAGGTTCACATTGTCCAGCGGCAGTAATTCCTCCAGTTCGTCCCGGACGATGGTTCCCTTCAGGTAAGAATAACCCGCCTCGGTGATCTTCCGGTTCCCGTCTGCGAATCCCATCTTCACCAGGTTGCTGGTGTAATGGCGGGCCCGTTTCTCAATGGCCTCGTCCAGGTCTTTCGCCAGTCCTGGCAGATTCTCCGCCACCCAGCTTCTGTCTCTGTCCAGAAATTTCCGGCGGTCGTCGCCCAGCTCCCGGATGAAGTGATCATAGTTGCTGTGTTTCTTAAAAACATCCGGCGACTTCTCCAGCGCCTTCTCATAGAACAGAAACTGGGACAGGCTCTCCGGATACGTCCCCCAATGCTCAGCGGGGAAGGTTTCCTGCAATTCTTCCAGGATCTCCAGATAGATTTTCAGGGCATTCAGGACATCGCTTCGTCTGCCGTTTGTATCCATCAGATTAAAGATCTGATTTCTCTCAACGATCATATTGGCACCTCACCGTTCTGGTTCATAATTGATGATCAGCACTTCTTCCGAGGAAGAGCTTCGGTCTTTGGTCTGATAACTGGAATTGGAATAGCTGTAGTCAAGTCCCACTGCCTGGTACCGGCCTGCATTCCGGGCCAGCCAGTCAAGCAGGATCTTATTTTCCCGTCCCTTGCTCCTGAGCACGTTGGAGAGGGCGAAGCGGATCTTCCTTCCATCCAGCTCATCCAGGAAGGAAAGAAGCGCCCGCTCGGCATCCGCATCCCACCCGCCCTGCTCATTATAAGTGGCGCAGGTGATGAGATAGGGCGGATCCGCATAGACAAAATCCCGGGACGTCCAGGCAGAAGTGTCAAGCTCTCTGAAATCACAGCAGGTAAAACAGCAATCCTGCTCCCGGATCCGGTCCAGGAAGGCAAGGAGTTTCTGCTCCATTCTCCCGTTAAAGTCTCTTTTCCCCACCGGCAGGTTAAATTCTCCATCGGCATTAAACCGGATCTGGTTGTTGAAGGCATACACGATCAGCACATAGAGCATGACGTAGTAGTAATCGTCCCGCTCCCCGGCTCCGTGCCTCTGGTTGAAATCTCTGCGCAGCTTCAGATACCCTTCCCTGTTCCGGCTTCCAAGTCCCTTGCTGCTGTCGCAGTGGTAATGGGCGTACCCGTTCCTGCTCACCAGAGAAAGGCCGTAGCTCTCTATGATCTCGTAGATCCAGCCCAGCAATCTTTCTTTGTCCAGCTTCTGGAACGTGCGATACAGACGGAACAGATTCTCATTCCGGTCGTTGTATATGACCTGACTGCAGTCCACATTGAGACCCACGTTGCAGCCTCCGCAGAACAGGTCTACAAAGACGCGGATGTCTCCCGGGAACAACGGCAGGATCTGCGGCAGCAATTTGTATTTGCCGCCGGTATAGTTAAGGGGTGACTGGATCATATCGTCTGCTCCTCATCAAAACAAGTACATAGAAATAATCGCTCCGCATTCTCAGGAAGATCGGATTTCCCGGTGGTAAAGGCCTTATAGCTCTCCTCAAAAACCTTTACCTCCCCTTTGCGGCCCAGGATCCGCATAATGTCGTCGTCGGAGATCTTGGCGTTGGAACGGCCGTTTCCCTTCTCGGCCATATTGTTGTAGGAAAGCAGGATATACCTGGCCTTGATATCCTGGATCAGGGTCTCAAATGCCTTGGTCGCTCCGGTGGTGCAGTATCTGCTCTTCATCCCGCTCCGGTCCATCTTCTTCGCCACGCCAAATACTTCCGGCTTCTCCCACCGCGCCACATTCTCAAGCAGATGATAGGTGTCACAGTACTGCCTTGAGTTGTAGGGCGGGTCGATATAGACAAGGTCCGCCTCGATCCTTTTGACCAGGTTGTTGGCGTCCTCATTGAAGCACTGATTCTGCGGGTTGTTGTGAACCTCTGCCAGAGGAACGCAAAGCTCCAGCGAGCCTTCGAATTTGGCTCCCTTCCTGTAGGCGTCATAATGCCCGCAGGTCACAGCGATCCGGTCCATGGCGTAGAGCAGGGACGTGATCAGGATGGCACGCTCTCTCCGGTTGAGATTGCCTCTTTTGTAATTCCGCTCAATATCCTCCCGGATATACCCGATCCTGGCGCAATCTCTTTTGCTGAAATAAGTATCCGCGAAATTGCGGGTCATATAATTCTCTCCGGGATTGATCTTCCCGTTATACCGGACCACCTGGTCGATGATCTTCCGAGGCTCATAGGGTTCCGCGCCAAACCAGGCATAGTTGCAGATGTAATTGCTGTACATCAGGTCGTTGGTGATCAGGGTCTTGTCGGCAAAAGCCGAGGACACTGCGCCCGTGCCGGCGAAAATGTCCGCCACCGTATGGATCTCGCGGCACTCCGCCTCCACAACGCTTTTGATAAAGGGGAGAAGCTTATACTTATTCCCCAGATACCGCCGGTTATTGATGGATGAAGTTTTGTAGGTTTTTGTCTCTTCCTGGCTCATTGCCTGTCCTCCGCCTCTTCATTGCTGTCATGACCCTATCACACAAGGTGTCCCATAAAACTCTCTTGTAAACACAGCGGCAGAGAAATCTTCTGCCTCTCTGCCGCCATAACTGTTCTTTATTTCTTATTCCCACTCGATGGTTCCCGTCGGCTTCGGCGTCAGGTCGTAGCACACCCGGTTCACACCCGGTACTTCTTTGGTGATCCGGTCAGTGATGTGCTGCAGCAGGGCGAAGGGCACATCCTCCACCGTAGCTGTCATAGCGTCCTTGGTATTCACGGCACGGATGATCACCGGCCACTCAAAGGAGCGCTTGCCTTCTTTCACACCCACAGACTTGAAGTCCGGGATGATGGTGAAATACTGCCATACCTTGCCTTCCAGGCCGTTCTCCGCGAATTCCTCCCTGAGGATGGCGTCTGACTCCCGGACAGCCTCCAGACGGTCTCTGGTGATAGCGCCAAGGCACCGCACCCCAAGTCCCGGTCCCGGGAAGGGCTGACGGTATACCATGCCGTCCGGCAGGCCAAGGGCCTTACCTACCACCCGCACTTCGTCCTTGAAAAGCAGCTTCAGGGGCTCTACCAGCTCAAACTGCAGATCCTCCGGCAGACCGCCCACGTTATGGTGAGCCTTCACGCCGTCGCTCTCCAGGATGTCAGGATAGATAGTTCCCTGGGCCAGGAACTCGATCCCCTCCAGCTTTCTCGCCTCTTCTTCAAATACCCGGATAAATTCCGCGCCGATGATTTTACGCTTCTGCTCCGGTTCCTCCACCCCTTCCAGCTTGTCAAGGAAGCGGTCGATGGCGTCTACATACACCAGGTTGGCGTCCATCTCATCCCGGAACACCTGAACCACCTGCTCCGGCTCGCCTTTGCGCAGCAGACCGTGGTTCACATGGACGCACACCAGTTGTTTGCCGATGGCCTTGATAAGAAGCGCCGCCACAACAGAGGAATCCACTCCTCCGGACAGAGCCAGCAGCACCTTTTTGTCGCCTACCTGCTCCTGGATCTCTTTTACCTGTTCTTCAATAAATGCCTCCGCCAGTTCACTGGTTGTAATACGGACCATATCGTCCGGACGTTTGTTGTTATCCATCCCTTTTATCTCCTTTTTTCGTAAAATGATGAACCCTTTGTAAACCTAAAGATATTATAGAGGAAAAATCAGCGAAGGGCAACCGGATTTCACGCTTCTTTCTTTCCCCCTGCCACGCCGCAGTAGATCACAAATGCCAGGAACAAAACGGCGATGGCCATCCATCCTGCCAGGGCCGCCGTGCCCATAGGCGCGAACTTGTCATAGTATCCCTTCAGGTAGATCACCATGATGATCAGCGGGATCCCGTAAGCCACATAATTCTTAAGTCCCCGGGGGAATCTGGGGCCCTTGCCGGTATTGGCCTCTTCCAGGAACTTCTCCCAGCCCCAGCCGTTCTTCCGGGTACAGAAGAGCACATAGCCAAGGCTGCCCAGAGGAAGCAGGTTGTTGGACACGATAAAGTCCTCCAGATCCATGATGGTGCTTCCCTCCCCCAGCGGCTGGAAGCCTGCCAGTACATTGAAGCCCAGCACGCAGGGCATGCTCAGCAGGATGATCAGCACCGCGCTCACGATCACGCTCTTACTCCGGGACCATCCGAACAGGTCCATGTCAAAGGAAATAATATTCTCAAATACCGCCACTACCGTGGTAAACGCGGCAAAGGTCAGGAACAGGAAGAAAAGCCCGCCCCAGAACGCGCCGCCCGGAATCTGGGCGAAAATATTGGGGATAGTGATAAAGATCAGGCTGGGACCGGATCCCGGCTCGATGCCAAAGGCAAAACAGGCCGGAATGATGATGAATCCCGCCGTCAGCGCCACACTGGTATCCAGGGCTGTGATGCTCACCGCCTCCCCCAGAAGCGCCCGGTCTTTAGGCATATAGCTTCCGAAGATCATCATGGCGCCGATACCGATGGACAGGGTAAAGAAGGACTGGCTCAGGGCCGCGAAGATCACATTTCCAATGCCCTGCTCCGCCATCTTGGCAAAATCCGGAACCAGGTAGAAATGAATTCCCTCTCCCGCTCCCTCCATGAATACAGAGTGGATCGCCAGAATGATCATCAGTACCAGCAGAATGGACATCATGAACTTAGACGCCCGCTCGATCCCTTTCTGGATCCCGAACACGCACACCGCGAATCCGATCACGCAGATCAGGATGGTCCAGAAAGCCATCACCGGCAGGTTGCCCATCACTTCAGAGAAGGCCGCCGTCACTTCCTCGGTGCTGGCGCCGTTGAAATCACCTTTGATACTCTTAAAACAGTAATACAGAAGCCATCCGCCTACGGTGGTGTAGAACATCATCAGAAGATAGCTTCCCACGATACCGATCCATTTCGTCCAGTGCCACTTCGTCCCTTCCGGCGCCAGCTTCTCAAAGGAAGCCGCCACGCTGAACCGGCTGGCACGTCCGATGGAAAACTCACATACCAGGACGGGGATCCCCATGATCAGCAAAAAGATCAGGTAGATCAAAATAAATGCCGCCCCTCCATATTCCCCGCAAAGATACGGGAATTTCCATACATTTCCGATCCCGATGGCACACCCTGCGGATACCAGGATGAACCCGATCCGGGAACCGAATGTTTCTCTCTTCATTCCTCTCGTCTCCCTTCTATCCTTGAACAGCAAAACAGAAGCCCTCTCCGGCTTCTGTCCGCTACCTTTCTATTTTACTGTAAGATCTTCATTCTGTCCAGATAAAATCACGAATTTTCCGCCCCTGCCCGGCTGTTCCGGATGACCTCCCTAAGAGGCAGGATACTGGCAGGTGGAACCGAAAGCTCGTCCACCCCCATCTTCACAAAGACTTTCGTCAGCTCCGGGTCTGATCCCAGATCCCCGCAGATCCCCACCCGGCAGCCTTGTGCGTGTCCGTTTTCCACCACCATCCGGATCATCCGCAGGATCGCCGGATGACGGGGATCGTAGTAAGCGCCAAGATTCCCGTTCTGCCGGTCCACTGCCAGGGTATACTGGGTCAGGTCGTTGGTCCCGATACTGAAGAAATCTACCTCCGCCGCCAGTTCCCGGCTGATCATCACAGCCGCCGGCGTCTCGATCATCACCCCCTGGGGGAAGTCCTTCCAGGGGATTCCTTCTTTCGTCAGTTCTTCCCTGGCCTCCTTAAGGACCTCCTGGATCTTCTGCACTTCCGCGACCGAGATGATCAGGGGATACATCACTTCCAGGTTTCCCCAGACACTGGCTCTGAGAAGGGCCCGCAGCTGGGTGCGAAATAACTCCCTGCGCTCCAGGCACAGCCGGATCCCCCGGCAGCCAAGGGCCGGATTCTCCTCCCGGGCCATCCTAAGATACGCTGCCTGCTTGTCCGCTCCTGCGTCCAGGGTTCGGATCACCACCCGCTTCCCCTGCATCTTCTGCAGCACGGACTTATACTCCAGGTACTGCTCTTCCTCCGACGGGCTCTCCTCCCGTCCCAGATAGAGATATTCACTGCGGAAAAGCCCCACGCCCGCTCCGTCCTGATCCAGGACTTCCTCTATATCCCGGGCGCTTCCGATATTGGCCATCAGCTGGATCTCTTTCCCGTCCAGCGTCACGTCCCCGGCTCCTTTCAGCTTCTCAAGCCGCGCCCTCTCTTCACTCTCTTCCCGTTGCCGCCTGCGGTGTCCCTCCAGCACATCCGCTTCCGGGTCCAGGATCACAAGCCCTTCTTCACCGTCCAGCACTGCCATTCTCCCATTCCAGTCCGCCCCCACCGGGACGCCCAGGATGGCCGGGATCCCCATGGTCCGGGCCAGGATCGCCGTGTGGGAGGCAACCGAGCCCTGTTCCGTCACGATCCCCGCGATCCGGGACGGGTCCATCCGCAGAGTGTCGCTGGGAGACAGGTCCTTCGCCGCCAGGATCACCGGATCCTCTCCCGCCGGCAGGACTCCCCCGCTCCCTTCTTCCAGAAGCCCCTCTTCTTCCCGGAGATTCTCCAGAAGCCGCCGGGTGATGTCCCGGATATCCGCTTCCCTTGCCCGGAAGTATTCATCCTCCATCCGGGCGAACATCCGGGCATAATGCTCCCCCGCGGCAGCCACCGCATACTCCGCGTTGACCTTCTCTTTCTCGATCATTTCCGTGATACAGGCATGAAAGTCCTCATCCTGCAGGATCGTCACATGGGCCGCAAAAATCTGGGCGCCGGATTCTCCCACCTCCTGCGCCGCTCTCCCGGCCAGTTCTTCCAATTGCCCGGCAGCCGCTTCCTTCGCCTGGCAGAACCGGGCCAGCTCCGCCGCCGGGTCCTTCCCCTCCTCCCGCCGCACTTCCTGCACCTTTCGGGAATAGAAGAAGACCTTCCCTGCCGCGATCTTATTTAAGACGGATCTTCCTGTGTACTGCTCCATGTTCCTTTCCCCTTTCCCCAGGCCAGCAGAAGAAGTCCTGCCGCCAGTATAAAGATGGAGATAAACTGGGATGTACTAAGGGCTCCCACGCTCCCACGCTCCAGGTCGCCCCGGAAGAATTCCAGTACAAACCGGCCGACGCTGTAGAACACCAGGTAGCACCCGGCCACGATCTTGTCCTTCTTCACATGCCGGGCGATCAGGCACAGCACGGCAAAGTTCAGGAAATCCAGCAGGCTGGAATAGATCTGGGTGGGGATCAGCGCCACCCCGTTGGGAGCGAAATCCGAGTTCTGGAAGGTGATGGACAGCGCCGACGTGGTCTCCCGCCCGTAGCAGCACCCCGCCAGCAGACAGCCGATCCGTCCAAAGCCCTGGGCAAGGGCGATAGCAGGCGCCACCAGGTCAAAATATTTCCAGAAATCCTGCTTTTTGATCCGGCAGGCCACATATCCTGCCAGCACGCCTCCGATAATGCCGCCGTACACCACAAACCCTTCCGAGAGCAGAAGGCTGAAATCCTTGAGAAGTTTATCCAGGATAGTCAGATAGTAACAAAGCTTGGCCCCCAGAAGCCCGAAGATGATCGAACTGAAGAACAGGATATAGACCATATCCGTATCCATCCCACGCTTCCTGGCCCGGTACTCCGTCACAAGGTAAGCCGCGGCAAATCCAATGCCGATCATCAGTCCGTAGCCGTGTATAGTAAATTTCCCAATGGTAAGCAAATCGTTGTGCATATCATTTCTCCCTGCGTTTTTATTGCTTTCCTAACTATAGCATATTTGGAACCGATTAAAAAGCCCAATCTGCTTCTTGACCCGCCCCTGCTCTCTGGTGTTATAATAGCGTCAGTGTATACTGGCGCTATTATAATCTGATGGAAAGGAAGTCTTCCCTTATGTCTGCACTGCGAAAATTTATTCATTATTATCAACCTTATAAAACCGTATTTTTCCTGGATCTTTTCTGCGCCACTTTCATAAGCGTGGTAGATCTTCTCTATCCCCAGTTTTTGCGGACTGCCATCGACCGCCTGTTTACCGGGGACAGGGAAACCATCCTCCATGCCCTGCCTCTGATCGGCCTCGGGCTTTTCATTATGTACGTGCTCCAAAGCCTGTGCAAATATTACGTCAGCTACCAGGGACACATGATGGGCGCCCACATGGAACGGGACATGCGCTCCCGCCTCTTTGACCACTATGAGAAGCTATCCTTCTCCTACTATAATCAGAACAACTCCGGCCAGATGATGAGCAAGCTGGTCTCCGACCTCTTCGACATCGCGGAATTCGCCCACCACGGCCCGGAGAACCTGTTCATTTCCCTCATCAAGATCATAGGTTCCTTTATCTTCCTGTTCCTGATCAACTGGCAGCTGGCCATTCCGCTGCTTGCCCTGGTGATCTGCATGCTGATCTTCTCCATCAGCCAGAACAGGCGGATGCAGGCCACCTTCCTGGACAACCGCCGCAAGATCGGGGATGTGAACGCCAGCCTCCAGGATACCCTGGCCGGCATCCGGGTGGTACAGTCCTTCGCCAACGAAGACATTGAACGGGAGAAATTCGCCAGAAGCAATCAGGGATTCCTCCGCTCCAAGGACGCCAACTACAAATGTATGGGCGATTTCACCGGAGGGAATCTTTTCTTCCA
Organism: Massilistercora timonensis; assembly: GCF_900312975.1. Taxonomy (NCBI): domain Bacteria; kingdom Bacillati; phylum Bacillota; class Clostridia; order Eubacteriales; genus Massilistercora; species Massilistercora timonensis. Next base: position 1,155,782 of record NZ_LT990039.1, read on the forward strand.
GGGTATGATGTACCTGGTGACCCTGGTCTACGGCGGCTATCTCATCGCCCAGGGCCGGATGGACGTAGTGGATCTGTCCATGTACGCTCTCTATATCGGCATCTTTATCAGTCCTATCCAGATCCTGGTAGAACTGATGGAGATGATGCAGAAAGGTCTCTCCGGCTTTCGCCGATACCTGGATGTGATGGGCACAGAGATCGAGATCCAGGACAAGCCGGACGCAAAGCCTCTCACTGATATCAAGGGCACTGTCACCTATGAAGACGTATCCTTCCACTATCCGGATGATGACGCCCCGGTGCTGGAGCATGTCACCTTTGAGATCCAGGCCGGCCGTTCCGTGGCTCTGGTAGGGCCTTCCGGCTCCGGCAAGACCACTATCTGCAACCTGCTGCCCCGGTTCTACGATGTGACCGGCGGCCGGGTGCTGATCGACGGCAAGGATGTGCGGGACCTGACCCTTTCCTCCCTGCGGGGACAGATCGGCATCGTCCAGCAGGACGTCTACCTCTTCTGCGGCACCATCCGGGAAAATATTGCCTACGGCAAGCCCGGCGCCTCCGAAGAAGAAATCGTGGAAGCGGCCAGAAGGGCCAACATCCACGACTTTATCGTAAGTCTTCCCGAAGGCTATGACACTTATGTAGGAGAGCGGGGCACTCGGCTCTCCGGCGGACAGAAGCAGCGCATCTCCATTGCCAGAGTTTTCTTAAAGAACCCGCCCATCCTGATCCTGGACGAGGCCACCAGCGCCCTGGACAACGAGAGCGAACGCTGGATCCAGAAGAGCCTGGACGCCCTGTCCCACAACCGTACTACTATCACCATCGCCCACCGGCTGTCCACCATCCAGAATGCCGACGAGATCCTGGTGGTGGCTGACAACGGCATCGCGGAGCGGGGCACCCATGAGGAACTGCTTGCCCTCGGGGGGATCTACGCCGGGTATTACCGGTAATGGACAGCGCGCCCCTTGGGATCTCAAAGAAAAAGGAGTTACGAACATGACAAAATTCGAAGAATTTGAAGCCATCATCGCACGCCTGCGCGCTCCAAACGGGTGCCCCTGGGACCGGGAACAGACCCACGCCAGCTTGAAGAAAGGCTGCATCGAAGAGGCCGCCGAGGTGATCTGCGGGATCAACATCCTGGATCAGACCGGAGACCCGGAGAATCTCAAAGAAGAACTGGGCGATCTTCTGCTGCAGATCGTTATGCATGCCCAGATCGCCAAAGAAGAAGGACTCTTCACCATGGACGATGTGATCCAGACCGTCATGGACAAAATGATCCGCCGTCACCCCCATGTATTTGGCACGGTGGAAGTCGCCGATTCCGAGGAAGTCCTGACCAACTGGGCCGAGATCAAAAAGCAGGAAAAAGCCGGGAAAGAATGGGCCGAATCCTATCTTCCGGCCGCCTTCGACGAGGCGGAAGAACTGATCGACACCGCAAGAAAACGGAAAGGATTTGCATAGTTGGGGACGTGGTATTTTCAAAAATACCACGTCCCAGATTAAAAATACCCTGTCCCTTTTTGGATCAGTTTCTGATAGATGTGCAGGTCTTCATCCTTGAATACATTGATGATCACCTTGGACAATCTCATCCGGCTCAAGCACCGGTCGATGGTGTCCAGGGCGATCTGAGCCGCCAGTTTGTTGGGAAAATGAAACTCCCCGGTGGAGATACAGCAAAAGGCGATGGTGGAAAGTCCTTCCTGATCTGCCAGCTTAAGGCAGCTCTGGTAGCAGCTTCGTAATTCTTCTTTCTGCCGGTCTGTCACCTGCTGCCCCACCACAGGCCCAACGGTATGGATCACATGGCGGGCGGGCAGGTTATAGCCTGCTGTGATCCTGGCCTGTCCGGTTTTCTCTTCCCGACCCTCCTCTTCCATGATCCGGGCGCATTCGTTGCGGAGCTGGATCCCGGCCGCGGAATGGATGGCGTTGTCGATACAGCCGTGGCAGGGAACAAAACACCCCAGCAGCTGGCTGTTGGCCGCATTGACAATGGCGTCCGCCGCAAGCCGGGTGATGTCGCCCTGCCAGAGAGCAATCCGGTCCCCGTTCCGAAGTTCTGCCTCTGGAAATGTCTCCCAGACTGCCGGGATCTCTTCCGGCTGTACGATCCCTTTCTCTCTCGCCTCTTCCTGCAGCAGATTATCCTGAAGCTGCAGATACTCTTCGCTCGCCTCTCCCGGCCAGCGCACGTTCATCAGGCTGCGGAGAAGACGGCGTCTCTCCTCTGGCCCGTCCGGGATCTCTATCACGGCGTACCCTAGATTCTCTTCCTTCAGAAGCTGGATCAGCCGGGTCACTTTCTCATCTCTGGTCACGGTTTTCTTCCCTCCGTTCTCTCTCTTTCCCGCTTATTCTACCACGTTGCCGCAAAAGAGAAAAGAGCCCCTACTCTCTTCCTGTCCTCCGTGATATAATAACCCATATAGTTTCCATGCAACCCAGGAGGTTTGACACATGAACACACGGATCAAAGAACGGCTTGCCGCCCTTCGCGCCGCCATGGCAAAAGAAGGCCTTGCCGCATGCTATATCCCAACGGCAGATTATCATCTGTCAGAATATGTAGGCGAACATTTCAAATTCCGGGCCTGGCTGTCCGGCTTCACCGGTTCCGCCGGCACACTGGTGGTGCTGCCGGACCAGGCCGGGCTCTGGACTGACGGCCGGTACTTCCTCCAGGCAGAAACGCAGCTTGCGGGAACCGGTATTGACCTCTATAAAATGCAGATCCCAGGGGTTCCCACCATCGAAGAATTTCTCACCGCGCATCTTAAGCCAGGGGACCGGGTCGGCGCAGACGGCAGGACCATCTCCGCCTCAGCCGGGAAAGCTCTTGCAAATGCGCTGGAGGAGAAGGGTATTTCCCTGGATCCTTCCACAGACCCGGCGGCAGAAATCTGGACGGACCGCCCTGCCCTTGCAGGGGAGAAGATCTGGCTCTATGACGAATCCTTCGCCGGCCGCTCCACAAAAGACAAGCTTGCGGACGTCCGGGCGAACATGGCCCAGGCGGGAGCGGACATCCATGTGATCTGCGCTCTGGACGAGATCGCCTGGCTCTTCAACCTGCGGGGAAGCGATGTGGCCTACAACCCGGTCTTCCTCTCCTACGCAGTGATCGGCCGGGACTTTGTCCGCCTGTATCTGGATGAAACAAAACTGACGGCTGAAGCACAGGGCCATCTTGCGTCCCTTGGCATATCAGTCTGCCCCTATGAAGAAGTTTATGAGACGGCAAAAACCTGGGGCGGGCAGAAAATCCTGTTCTCAGAAGCCCAGTCCAATTACCGCCTCTTTCAGATCCTTTCCGAGAGCGGCGCGCAGATCCTTAACGCCCCGGACCCGGTTCTGGAACTGAAGGCAGTAAAAAATGAAGTGGAGATCTCCCAGACCCGGACCGCTCATATCCGCGACGGAATCATCATGGTCCGCTTTATGAAATGGCTGAAAGAAACCGTGAAGGAAGGCGCCCTCACAGAGGCCTCCGCCATGGAACATCTGGATTCCATGCGCCGGGAAGCAATCCACAGCCTTGGCCTGAGCTTCAACACCATCGCAGGCTACGGCCCCCACGGCGCCATCGTCCACTACGCGGTCACCCCGGAAAGCGACATCCCCCTAGAGCCCCGGGGCCTGTTCCTGGTGGATTCCGGCGGCCAGTACCTGGAGGGGACCACCGACATTACCCGCACCTTTGCCCTGGGGCCGCTGACTTCCGAAGAAAAGGCCCATTTCGCCCTGGTGCTGCGGTGTATGCTGAACCTGATGTACGCCCGCTTTCCGGAAGGTGCAGATGGCCATCACCTGGACGTCCTGGCCCGCCAGCCCCTCTGGGAGCAGGGACTGGACTTCCTCCACGGAACCGGACACGGCGTGGGCCATCTCCTGAACGTCCATGAGGGACCCAACCGCTTCAGCTGGAAAACGAGAAAATCCGATCCGCCTGTGCCCCTTGTCCCCGGCATGGTCACCACCGACGAACCCGGCCTCTACATCACCGGGAAGCACGGCATCCGGCTGGAAAATGAATTGCTCTGCCGTGAGGGACAGGAGACAGACTATGGGAGATTCCTGTGCTTTGAATCTCTTACCCTGGTCCCCATCGACCTGGACGCGGTAGACCCCGCCCTTCTTAACGAAACGGACCGGCAGCGGCTCAACGCCTATCACCGGCGGGTGTACGAGACGCTTGCGCCGGAACTTTCCAAAGAAGAGCAGGAATGGCTTGAATCCTGCACCCGGGAAATCTGAAAATGTGAAGGAGTAACGCAATGAGAAAGTTAACCCAAAAACAGTTAGAAGTTATGAAGGTATTATGGGATCACAACAAACCCATGATCTCTTCTGAAATCGAAAAAAGCAATCCTTCTTTTAATACCAACACAGTTCAGACCTGCCTGCGCGAATTATTAAAAAAAGACTATATTCAGGTGGCAGATATCGTTTACAGCGGCACTGTCCTGACCAGAAGCTACCTGCCCACCTTCACGAAAACAGAATATTTGGAGGAGGCATGTAACGATATTATGGGCAACGGTCACGATTCCTTTTCCCTATGCGCCTCCTTGATCAAAGAGCAGACAAATATGGATGATCTGGCAGAATTGGAAAAAATGATCGAGAAGAGAAAGTTAGAGTTAAAGCATGATTAAAGCGCTGATATTATCACCCGGACCTGTTTTGACTTGTCTTATTGCAATTTCTTTGCTGCTGGTTTTTTTCTTACTGTCGATCAAATGCGGATTTTTGTATGACAAGGCAAACACAAGAATTTTTTTCGCCATCATTTCTGTTATATGCTTAAGAATGACGTTGCCGGTCAATTTCCCATTTACATATTCTATTTACATCAAGGATTTTGTCCGCCCGGTTATGGATGTTCTTTCCGCCAGCATAGCAGATACGTCGCTTATGGTATTTGACTGTTTATACAGTATCTGGGCGATCGGCGCTGTCATTCAATTGTGCCGGTTCCTGAAAGCAAAAAAAGTTTATACAGATCGTATCAGAGAATTCATAATAACCAAAGAATCTTCCTGTGGTTACTTGTATGATCTTGCGCAAAATTACTCTGCAAAGCCGGTTAAAATAGCGGTTGTGCCCTTCCCCGTATCCCCCGGCATTACAGGAATATACAACCCTGTTTTGATTTTACCTGAAGTGGATGATCTTTCCCAGCAAGAACTGACCTATATATTTGATCATGAATTATATCATTACAAAAAACATGATCTTATCTTATTACTTTTAATCGATATCGTCTGCTGTATACATTGGTGGAATCCACTGGTCTATGTTCTGAAGAAATGGTTTTGCCTGGCAATGGAGATCACAAACGACCAGGCGATCATGCAGGGCAGAGACAGCGCAGACAGGCTGGATTATGCCTCCCTGATCATCAAAATCTCAAAAAACCTTCAGAACGCCCAAAATACACCTGTTTATAATTTAGACTTTGTTGGTTCCAGGCATTCACAGTTAGGGCTGCGTATCAAATATCTGTATAAAGATTTTTCAGAGAAGAAATATCTGTCTGTAATAAAAAGCCTGAAATTACTATTTTTAGTGATCCTTCTGATTTTCAGTTTATTTTTCGTTATTGAATCAGAAGCTACTGTTACACCGGCTGACACGGAAGACTCTGTAGTTATCACAGAAGAGAACAGTTATTTTATAAAGTCTGAAAATGGATATGACCTTTACGTGGAGGGAAAATATTTTACGTCATTTATTGAAATACCGGAAGAATTTAAAAATTTAAAAATAAAATAAAACGGAATCATACCAATACCCCGTCTGCCATTCTGATTTTTCTGGTAGCATACCTGTCCATTTCCGGATCATGTGTGACCATTACGATTGTTTTCCCCTGCAGATGCTGCTTTTTCAAAAGTGTCATGATTTTCCCGCTGTTGCCGGAATCCAGGTTCCCAGTGGGTTCATCTGCAAGGATGATATCCGGGTCATTCATAAGCGCTCTGGCTATGGCCACCCTTTGCTTCTCTCCTCCTGACAGTTGAGAAGGCCGGAATTTCTTCTTGTCTGCCAGTCCTACTTCCTGCAGCAGAATGCCTGCACGGCGCACCATTTCTTTCTTTTTCTTTCCCGCATAGCCGGCCGGAAGGCATACATTTTCCGTCACATTCAGTTCCGGGATCAGATAGAAAGACTGAAACACATAGCCGAAAGTCTGATTTCGCAGTCTTGCCTGCTCATCCCCGGCAAGGTTTGTTATATTTTCCCCATTAAGAAGGATCTCTCCAGATGTGCAGGGATCCAGCAGTCCTATCATATTCAGCAGGGTCGTTTTCCCGGAGCCGGATTCTCCGTACAGCATAACAAACTCTCCCTTTTCAATCTTAAAATCAATGTGGCGCAGGACTTTGTTTTCAATCCCCTGTCCATAGTAGCTTTTGCAGATATCCTTTAATTCGATCATCTTACCCTCTCTTTTATTTACCCGTTTCTCTCAGCGCCGCATAGATACCGTCCTTTTTCAGCGGCAAGAGGACCAGGCCGCTTTGCAGGAAAGTCATCGCCAACGCCAGCACCAGCGCGATCAGATAGGACCGGATATCCGGACGGACCGGAAGTCCTAATTCTACCGTTTCCGTAAGGATCGTTCCAGCCCCCATTCCGATCACACATCCACCAAGGCAGATCGCCCCAATTTCCAGGATCACCTCTTTAACCAAACTCTTGTAGGAAGCGCCGCAGGCAGAACATATGGCCAGTTCGCTCATCCGTTTTAGAAAGAACAGCTTCAGAATCCCCGCATATCCAACAGCCATGATAAAAATGAGAATCACAGCGACTTTTCCAAGATATCCTGGTATCAGCGAAAGATATTCTACCAGGTATTCTTTTTCATACTGCTGATTTGAGAAATAAAAGCTGTATTCCTCTCCATATTTTTCATTGAGATATTGTAACAGTTTTTCCGCAACGGAACCGTTTTCTTTCTGATTGCCAATGGTCATGACACATTGCACGTTTGCTTCTTCACCGATGACCGGCAGCTCCTCCGCAGAAAGAATAATGCTGTTCTCCGTCTCAAGTGGTTGGTCGAAGCAGTCCAGGGGAAGCACATGATCCGAAAATACCTCCTCCAGTTGAAACCACGTTCCCCTGATACAGATCTTTCCTTCCGCCTCCTCTACATCCGGGATCTTTTCTTCCCGGATCCACTGTCGCACCCGGCTGCCCACGTATGCGCTGCCGCTGCTTTTCTGATCGGATAATATATATGCATATTCCAGCGCATCTTCCCCGGAAAAGGTCACAAGAAAAGCGGCGGTCGTGCAGTTTATCTTTCCACCGGACATCTGGCGGCTCCGGCTTATATCTTCCGAATCCGGCCTGAAGGAAGGCCCCTGCATATCTGTCTGCGTGATCTGTAAGACCAGTTCTTTATTCTTGAAAGCTGTCGCCGTTTTTTCTGATTCTTCCATTCCGTAAAAATAATATTGAAAAGCAAAAACAATACACGCGACCGCCACTGTAATTTCAAGAAGCAGCAGACTGTATATTTTTCTGTGATACACAAGCTTTCTTTTCACTTTAAACAGGATATACGACACGGCTATCCCCTCTCTTTTTGAAGCAGTTCATAGATGGAACTTCTCATAAAGTGGTTCACCAGCAGGGCGCTCAGGCACAGGCAGAACAGGAACGCGATCCCGGTTACTCCCAGGAGCACAGACAGGTCGAATATTACTTCCTGATCCAATGCAAATATCCGTACAATGGCCTGGAAGGACACAAGAAACAGCAGGATGGCCAGACTCATAGCGGATATGGTCTCTTTTAAAAATTCCTTCAAAAGATCCGATTTTTTGGCTCCCACTGCCCGCTTGACTGCATACTCTTCTTTTCTTTGCTCCATCATACCCAGTAAAATTACAAAGATATTTAATAACGAAAAAGCGGATACAGCCATCCCCACTCCGGCACGGGATAAGATCATATTTTTTAAAAATACTTTTCCTTCCCTCCCGCTTTCTTCCAGACTTTGCAGAAAGATCTGGCTGCCGTCTGTCCCAGGCGACGCCAGCTGTTCTCTCACCAGACCAAGATCACTGTCCTTTTCCGCCATCACAGACTGCTGCATGCTGTGATGGCCGTAAATATCGGCAAAGCAGTCATAAGGAACCACCACTTTATTTTTCCCGTACCCATGCATGATCCCGATGATCTCAAACTCCTCTCGATGGATCCTGATCCTGTCGCGGATCTGCAGGTCTGCCATGGCGGCAAGCTTGTCTGAAACGACACATTTCTTCTCATCGCCTGCGAATTCCCGTCCGTTCAGAAACCGGCCTGATACCATGCTGTTCCCTGCAAAAGTCTGCATCCTGCCGCCATAGCCCAGCACAGCGACATCTTCTTCCATGGAAACTTCCGGGAGGATTTCCTCTGTCCGGAACTGGTAAGCAATGTCCCCTTCACATACCTGTTCCATCTGCTTTTGTTCTTTTTTACCAAGAGCCTCTCCCTGGAAACCAAGTTCCCCACCCTCATAAATGGTATCCGGATAGGTATTCTGTAGCTGCAGGTAAAAACATTTTGCATTGGAAAGGCAGTACCCCGGAAGAAGCAGGGATAAATAAAAGGCAAAAATAATCATTTTTTTATTCATCTGTATGACACCTGATACGAAAAACTTCACCTGTCTGAGGGTTTGTCAGAAAGATCTGCTGCGGATCAGCGGCCGAAATATAATTCCTAAGATCGATCTTCTCATTCAGATCTTTAAATACAGCCAGGGTTTTCTCCCATTCGCCGTCTGTATGAAATTCATACAGTTTAGCCAGGCTGCTTGCAAAGCAGATCACTTGATCATCAAAGCAGGTAAACGCATTCACTGACAGACCGTCCGGCAATCTGCCTGACACGGTCAGTTTGTCATTTTCAATCTGAAAGAGGTAATTATCTCCGGATACAACCGTCATGGCGATCTCTTCTGTATCCACGCAGATATTTCCCCGGTTCACTGCATAGATCCTGCCCTCATCGCCATAGATGGATCCGTAAAAGTTTTCTCCGATCTCGGTCGTTTCCCCGTCTTTCCATTTGGTAATGTGCCGGTCCAGCAGGGAATCGCCGCAAAGATAAATCGTATGTTCGGATTCTACAGCAATGTTTTCATAAACCGTCGGCGCGTCACTGTTATCTGCCAAGGAAAGTTCCTCTTCAAACTGAAGGTCTTTCGTCAGAACCTGAACTCTGTTGTTACCCGAATCAATTACATAAATCTTGTCCTTAAAAGAGGCGATCCCGGTAGGACTGACAAATTCCAGCGGACCATTTCCCGTACCTCCCACACTTTGGATGAAATTCCCTTCATAGTCTGCCCGGATCAGACAATCCTTTCCCCGGTCTACTAAAATAATATCCTTCTCCCGGCACAAAATTCCTGCAGGCGTATCGATCTGTCCGCCACTTATTGTCCATAGTTCCTTTGAATACGCACCTGTGTCATCCGAGAGAAGCTCTGGATCATACTCTTTTTTACGTTCCCCGTTTTCCATATCCAATACGGGAAGAAGGTCATCCTTTGTCTCTTCTATTAACGCTTCGTATTCTTTTTTCAGTTTCTGCTCTGAACTGCAGCCCCCTGATAGCATAATCAATACCGCAAACAAAAGTATGTATAATCCTTTTTTCATACATTACCTGCTTTCTCTTTATCATCCGACAGTTCTTTTATATTATAAAAATAATATATCATTGTTTTAATAATATAGCAATATGTTAATGTAATGTGTGTCTGAAATCCTGGCAGATTCGATGATTTTTTAACTATGGTTGTGAACGGCCGTCATTCATGGTATAATTTCCTCAAATATGACTGCGGTATTCTGATACAGAGCAGCAGTCTGCGACGTACTGACCACAAAGGGCAGCACCTGCGTGAGAAGGCGGCCGGCTTCAGAAAGATCCAGACAAAAAGGTGACCTCCTTTTTGTTTTTGCGGACCTGGCGCTTTTTCTGCGCCAGGTCCTTTTCTTATTCCAGACAAGACCAAAGATCGCGAGGCGCCCATGGAAGATTTAAGATCCCTGCTCTACCGGCTGAAAGAGCAGCACACCCTGACAAAAGAAGAATGGACTGCCCTCATTGCCGGGCGCACGCCCAAGCTTGCCCGGGAGCTTTTCTCCCTGGCCAGGCAGGAGCAGCTGCGCTGGTACGGCCATGACATTTATATCCGAGGGCTTATTGAATTTACCAACTACTGCCGGAACGACTGCCTCTACTGCGGCATCCGCAGAAGCAACAAAAACGCGGCGCGCTACCGGCTCTCCCAGGAAGAGATCCTCTCCTGCTGCCGCGCCGGATATGATCTTGGCTTTCGCACCTTCGTCCTGCAGGGCGGGGAGGACGGCTATTTCACCGATGAGCGGATGATAGACCTGATCCGGGCCATCAAATCCCGATATCCCGATTGCGCGGTTACCCTGTCTATCGGGGAACGGTCCCGGGAATCCTACCAGGCCTTTTTTGACGCCGGGGCGGACCGGTACCTTCTGCGCCACGAGACATTTAACGGGGAACACTACGCCAGGCTCCATCCCCCTTCCCTGTCCGCTGCCCGCCGGCAGCAATGCCTCTGGGATTTAAAGGACATCGGCTACCAGGTGGGGACCGGATTCATGGTAGGATCCCCCTTCCAGACGCCGGAACACCTGGCGGAGGATCTGCTCTTTATCGAGAAGTTGCAGCCCCATATGGTGGGCATCGGGCCATTCATCCCCCACCATGACACTCCTTTTGGGGCAGAGCCTGCGGGGACGCTGGAGCTTACTTTGTTCATGCTGGGACTGCTGCGGCTACTGCTTCCCAGGGTACTGCTGCCGGCAACTACCGCTCTTGGCACCATTTCCCCGGATGGGCGGGAACAGGGCGTGCTGGCCGGAGCCAACGTAGTCATGCCCAACCTGTCTCCCACATCGGTGCGGGCCAAGTACCTGCTCTACGACAACAAGATCGCCGTGGACGCGGAAGCCGCGGAAGGGCGGGATCTTCTGGAACAGCAGATGGCCGCCATCGGTTACCGCGTGGTGACCGCCCGGGGCGATTCAAAGATGACAGAAGAATAGAACTTTCAGCCAAAAAACCGGCTCTCCCCTTGGAAAGCCTGGCAATAGATCAAGAAATTTTTAAGGAGGAACCACCTATGTATGATGTAAATTCCAGACACGCCGATGATTTTATCAACCACGAAGAGATCCTGGAGACGCTGGCCTATGCGGACGCCAACAAGAACAACAGGGAACTGATCGAAGCGCTGATCGACAAAGCGGCTCTTCGCAAGGGCCTGTCCCACCGGGAAGCCTCCGTGCTCCTGGTCTGTGAAGAAAAGGATTTAAACCAGAAGATCTATAAGCTGGCGGAGCAGATCAAAAAAGATTTCTACGGAAACCGGATCGTGCTGTTCGCGCCGTTGTACCTTTCCAACTACTGCATCAACGGCTGCACCTACTGCCCCTACCATATGAAAAATAAGCATATCGCCCGCAAGAAGCTGACCCAGGAGGAGATCCGCCAGGAAGTGATCGCCCTTCAGGATATGGGGCACAAGCGGCTGGCGCTGGAGGCCGGCGAGGATCCGGTGCACAACACCATGGAGTACTACCTGGATTCCATCAACACCATTTACAGTATCAAGCATAAAAACGGCGCTATCCGCCGGGTAAATATCAACATCGCCGCCACCACCGTGGACAACTACCGGCTTCTCAAGGAGGCGGGGATCGGAACCTACATCCTGTTCCAGGAGACCTACCACAAGGAAAGCTATCTGGAGCTTCATCCCACCGGGCCAAAGCACGACTATGACTACCACACCGAGGCCATGGACCGGGCCATGGAGGGCGGCATCGACGACGTAGGCATCGGTGTTCTTTTTGGCCTGGACAAATACCGCTATGAATTCGCCGGGCTTCTCATGCACGCCGAGCACCTGGAGGCCGCATTTGGCGTAGGCCCCCACACCATCAGCGTACCGCGGCTCCGCAATGCCGACGACATCGACGCCAGCACCTTCACCAACGGCATCGACGACGATACCTTTGCCAAGCTGGTGGCCTGCATCCGTATTGCCGTGCCTTACACCGGCATGATCATTTCCACCAGAGAGAGCAAGACCGTCCGCGAGCGCGTCCTTCATCTTGGCATCTCCCAGATCAGCGGCGGCTCCCGCACCAGTGTGGGCGGTTACGTAGATCCTGAGCCGGAGGAAGAGAACTCCGCCCAGTTCGACGTCATCGATAACCGGACCCTGGACGAAGTGGTGCGCTGGCTCATGGAGATGGATTATATCCCCAGCTTCTGTACTGCCTGCTACCGGGCCGGACGGACCGGCGACCGGTTCATGTCCCTGTGCAAGAGCGGCCAGATCCAGAACTGCTGCCATCCCAACGCACTGATGACCCTGGAAGAATACCTGATGGATTACGCCTCCCCGGCCACCAAGGCCATCGGCGATAAACTGATCGATAAGGAAGTACTGAACGTGCCCAATGAGAAAGTGCGGGCGACCGTGCTGGAAAACCTGAAGCTGATCCGGGAAGATAACCGGCGGGATTTCCGGTTTTAATTAATTAATTGAGGACGTAGCAAAGTTTAATTTTGCTACGTCCTCAATTGACAACTGCCCTGTACCTTTTTGCACGATGCCCTGTACCCAAATGAAAAATACCCCGTACCTTTTTGCACAGTGAAAGGAGTTTTTATGAGTCTCAATACCACACCTTCCGCAGAACGCACTCATATCGGTATCTTCGGCCGCCGAAATGCCGGGAAATCCAGCCTTATCAATGCTTTGACCGGGCAGAGTCTGGCGATTGTCTCAGATGTGAAAGGCACCACTACCGACCCGGTTTTAAAAGCAATGGAGCTGCTTCCCCTGGGTCCGGTGGTGATGATCGACACCCCAGGTATCGACGACGAAGGCAATCTGGGCTCTATGCGGGTTCAAAAGGCTTTTCAGATTTTAAACAAAACAGATCTCGCCCTCCTGGTGATCGATTCCCTGTCCGGCCCTTCGCATGAAGATGCCGTCACCCTCGCCCACATTCAGAAAAAAGAGATCCCTTTTCTCGTTGTATTAAATAAGTCCGATCAGATTGAAGACCTGGATCATGCCGTCCAAAAGGCCGCTGATTTCCTGCAGGTTTCCAAAGAAAAGCTGATGACAGCCAGCGCTTCCAGCGGATATCATATCCAGGAATTAAAAGAGGCCATCGCCTTCCTGGCTCCAAAAGAAGACGATAGCCGCCACATCGTGGCGGATCTGGTAGAACCGCTTCAATTCGTCATCCTTGTGGTCCCTATCGATAAAGCAGCTCCCAAAGGCCGGCTGATCCTTCCTCAGCAACAGACTATCCGGAATCTCCTGGAAGCCGGCGCCGTTCCTATTGTAGTGCGGGAAAGTGAACTTGCGGAAACCCTGCCACGCCTGAACCAAAAGCCAGCCCTTGTTATCACGGACAGCCAGGTTTTTGCAGAAGTAGCAGCCATCGTTCCCCGGGAAATCCCTCTGACCTCCTTCTCCATTCTGTTTGCAAGATATAAAGGCAGTCTGGACCTGCTGGCCGCTGGCGCCAAAACCATCGATTCCCTGGAAGACAATGACACCGTCCTTATTGCCGAGGGCTGTACCCACCATCGCCAGTGCGAAGATATCGGTACCGTCAAACTCCCCCGATGGCTTTGCTCCCACACTGGGAAAAATCTGAACTTCGAATTTACCAGCGGAACCGAATTTCCGCTTGAATTAGACAAATACAAACTGATCATCCACTGCGGCGGCTGTATGCTGAACGAACGGGAAATGAAATATCGCCTGAAATGCGCGGAAGATGCCCAGATTCCAATGACAAACTACGGCACCGCCATCGCTTATATGAAAGGAATCCTCCCACGAAGCCTGGAGATTTTCACTTAAATATTCAAAAAGGTACAGGGCATTTGTCATTTGGGTACAGGGCATCGTGCAAAAAGGTACAGGGTAGTTGTCATTTGAGGACGTAGGATTTTTTTAAAAGGTTACGTCCTAAATTAAATAAATCTTCAGAATTACTAAAGGGCTTTTTCAAATTTCCCCCTTATAATCGAATCATCAAATGATTTGAGAAGGGGGATTTTTTATGAAACAGTACATGAAGGAAAAAAGCAGCGCGGTCCTTGCAATCTACCCGTTTTCCGAGATTGGCTACGACCGCGCCTACAGTATTTCTTCCCTGACATTCTTATTTTTCTCCTTCTCCACGGCCGGATGGCTCTGGGAGGTGTTCCTCCATATCATCATCGACGGCAGGTTCATCAACCGGGGCGTCCTTTTTGGCCCCTGGCTCCCCATCTACGGCTGCGGCAGCCTTCTGATCCTTCTTGCGTTGAAACGCTGGCGGGACCAGCCGTTTTCCACCCTGGGGCTGACCATCCTGCTGTGCGGATGTCTGGAGTATTTTTCCGGCCTGTTCCTGGAAACCTTCTTCCACGCCAAATGGTGGGATTATTCGGACATGCTCCTTAACATCCAGGGCCGGGTGTGCCTGGAAGGGCTGGTCATCTTTGGCCTTGGCGGACTGTTCCTCATCTACCTTGCCGCCCCCAGGCTGGATGATCTCTTTCAGACCATTCCCATAAGGGTACGGAAAATCTGCTGCTGCATTCTGGTTTTTTTCTTCCTGCTGGATCTGGCGCGCTCCCTCATCGCCCCAAATATGGGCTTTGGGATCACTTCATAAAAAGTTGGGGACGTGGTATTTTCAAAAATACCACGTCCCAGATTGAAAAAACCCTGTCCCTTTTTGATTTTCTACACCCGGATCTGCCCCATCACTTCTCCGATGGGCGCCGCGATGGTCAGTTCCGCGCCTACTTCTCTTGCCGTGGCGCTCTTATTGATCACCACCAGATGTTTCCCCCGGAAATAATCGATAAACCCGGCCGCCGGGTACACCACCAGGGATGTGCCGCCGATGATCAGGGTGTCTGCCTGGCTGATGGCCTCAATGCTCTTGCGGATCAGCCCGGAGTCCAGGCTTTCTTCGTACAGCACCACATCCGGCTTAATCACGCCGCCGCATTCGCACCGGGGAACTCCTGGGGCGTTCTTTACATAAGCCGCGTCGTAAAATTTCCCGCAGCGCTGGCAGTAATTGCGCAGGATACTGCCGTGGATCTCATAGACTTCCTTACTGCCCGCCGCCTGATGAAGCCCGTCGATATTCTGGGTGATCACCGCCAGGAGCTTCCCGGCCTTCTCAAGCTGGGCCAGCTTCTCATGGGCCGCATTGGGCTTCGCGTCCAGGAACATCATCTTACTTTTATAGAATTCGTAGAAAGCCTCGGTGTCCCGCACAAAGAAGCTGTGGCTTACGATCTCTTCCGGCGAGTACCGGTACTTCTGGTGGTAGATCCCGTCCGCGCTCCGGAAATCCGGGATCCCGCTCTCCGTGGACACTCCCGCCCCGCCAAAGAACACGATCCTCTCGCTGTCGTCGATGATCTTCTGCAGTTTCGCCGCTTCTTCCTCATACATAAGGCATTCCTCCCATCACACACCCGGTCCGCCAAACAGACACGCCGCCTTCTCTAAGAGGCGCTCTTTCCCGCGTCTTTCTGGCTGTAGCCGGTGAAAAACTCTGTCAGCGCATCCAACGTCTTGACCAAAACGGGAAGTTCTTCCGCCTCCAGCTTCTCCAGGATGGCCCAGGTCATCTGTCGGTGGTAATCCTCGTGATGACGGTAGGCCCGTTCGCCTTTCTCCGTCAGGCTGACGAAGACTACCCGGCGATCTTCCTCGCTTCTGCGGCGCACCGCATATTTCTTGTTCACCAGGCTGTTCACCGCCGTAGTCAGCGTTCCCACGGTGATATTCAGTTTTTTCGCAATGGAGGACATGTTCCTGCCCTCCCCCAGGCCGATAGCCTCGATGACATGCATGTCATTGTTGGTCAGGTCCTTGAATTCTTCCGTGATGATCGCCTTCTCTTCCAGTTCCCAGATCTCATTGATCAGATTGACCAGAACATCGTTGATCGCCTTGTACGCCTCATCCATAATCTGCCGTCCTTTTTATCTCCCGTTTGATCTTACAGTCTTATTATACGCTTTCCGGCAGGAGAGAATCAATCACTTCTTTCACCGTCTCCAGCCGCGTCGCCTTCCAGGCGTCCGCCCCGCAGAAGAGAAGGGCGTTCTCCACATCCCCCTTTGCCGCGCTGATCAGAGCGTCTGTGATACAGTAGGGAATGTTGGCCGGATCACATTTGTGCAGACATCCGTGGCAGGGAGTGTGGGGGATCCTCTCTCCTCTTATCACCCGTTCCATAAATGGATTCCGGATGGCTCTCCCCGGCATGCCCACCGGGCTTTTCACCAGGATCACATCCTCTTTGCCCGCCTTCAGATAGGCCTCCTTGTAGCGAAGATCCGCGTCGCACTCATAAGTGGTGACAAACCGGCTGGCCACCTGGATGGCGTCCGCCCCCAAGGCAAATGCGCGGGCCGCCTCTTCCCTTCCGGAAATGCCGCCTGCAAGGGCCACCGGGATCTTTCTGCCGCCCTCAGTCTCATACTCCCGGACCGCAGCCAGGATCCGCGTCACCTCATCTGCGTATCCGCCCTCACAACCAGCCCCGCAGCCGTTCCCGGCTTCCCCGTATCCGTAAGCCGCAAGCTGGTCTCTGGTAAATCCCAGATGTCCCCCTGCCCGGGGCCCTTCGATCACCAGAAGGTCCGGCAGCCGGTCATATTTGCGCTTCCAGTACTTTAAAATGAGCCGCGCCGACTTCTCCGTGGAGACAATGGGGGCAAGCTTCACCTGCCGGTCTCCCACCATCCTGGGAAGGTCTGTGGGCACCCCGGCGCCGGAGATGATAAGATCCGCCCCGGCGTCCGCAGCCGCCTGCACATACTCCTCGTAATGGCGCATGGCCACCATGATATTGAACCCGATCACCCCGTCGGGGGCAATGCTCCGGGCCTTCTCATATTCCTTCCGGATAGCCCTTAAGTTGGCCTCCTTTGGATTCCGGTCAAAATCCGGCTCCCGGTAACCAATCTGGGCGGCAGAGATGATCCCTATGCCGCCCTCTTTCGCAACCGCCCCGGCCAGACCGCCAAGGCTGATCCCGACGCCCATCCCTCCCTGGATGAGCGGGATCCTTGCCTCTGTCTCTCCCATTTTCAGTGGTTTGATCTCCATCCTTTTCTCTCCTACATGTTCCGGAACCGGTCATACCGCCGCGCCGCCAGTTCCTCTCCGGTGAAATGCGCCGACTCTTCCAGGAATCTCTCGATCTCCTGTTCCATGGGGCCGGTCACTTCCTTCAGGTTCTGAACGGTGTAGTGGGCCGGCTCGGGAAATACTTTCTCCACCATCCCCATCTCATACAGATCCTGGGCCGTAAGCCGCATCACTTCCGCAGCCTCCTTCGCCCGGGAACTGTCCTTCCAGAGAATGCTGGCAAACCCTTCCGGAGACAGGATAGAATAAATGGAATTCTCCAGCATCCACACCTGATCCGCCGTAGCCATGGCAAGAGCGCCGCCGCTGCCTCCCTCTCCAATGATAATGGAGAGCACCGGAACGGTAAGGCCGGACATCTCGTAAATGTTCCTTGCGATGGCCTCTCCCTGCCCGCGCTCCTCTGCCTCCAGCCCGCAGAACGCCCCCGGCGTATCTACGAAACAGATCACCGGCCGGCCAAACTTCTCCGCCTGCTTCATCAGCCGCAGAGCCTTGCGGTAGCCGTCCGGGGAAGGCATTCCGAAGTTGCGCTCAATATTTTCCCTGGTGTTGGTCCCCTTGGCCTGGACGATCACCGTCACCGGCTTCCCGTGGAACCGGGCGATCCCTCCGATAATGGCCTTGTCATCGGCAAAGTACCGGTCGCCGTGAAATTCTGTGAAATCTGTAAAAAGCGCGCCAATGTAGTCGCTTCCCACCGGCCGGTCCTTCATCCGGGAGATCTCCACCCGATCCCAGGCTCTGGCCACCTGGTTGTGGACCTGAACGCCCTCGCCGGAAAATGTACTGCTCTCAGAAGAAGTCTCGTTTCCAGAAGGTTCTGCCCCTCTCGTTTCCTGTCCTTCCTTCTCATGGAGCTTCAGGATCCGGGACAGGGTCTCCTTCAACTGGGGACGCTCCACAATGGCGTCGATAAAACCGTGCTCCAGCAGGAATTCTGACCGCTGGAAGCCCTTGGGCAGCTTCTGGCCGATGGTCTGCTCAATAACCCTTGGCCCGGCAAACCCGATCAGCGCCTTTGGCTCTGCCAGGATCACATCCCCCAGCATGGCGAAGCTCGCCGTCACTCCGCCGGTGGTGGGATCGGTGAGCACGCTGATATAGAGAAGCCCGGCGTCACTGTGGCGCTTCAGCGCCGCGGAAGTCTTGGCCATCTGCATAAGAGAGACGATCCCCTCCTGCATCCGGGCCCCGCCGGAGCAGGCAAACAGGATCAGCGGCAGGCCTTCTTCTGTGGCCCGCTCGGCCGCTCTTGCCACCTTCTCGCCTACCACCTGTCCCATGCTGGCCATCAGGAAACGTCCATCGCAGACGCCGATGACAACTTCCGTCCCGTCGATCCGGGCTTTACCGGTGATCACCGCCTCGTCCAGGCCGTACTTCTTCTGAAGCCCTTCCAGCTTCTCCTCATACCCTTTGTAGTGAAGGGGATTCCTGGTGGTCAGGCCTTTGTCCCACTCTTCGAAGGTGCCCTCGTCGGTCACCATCTCGATCCGGCGGTATGCGTGGACCCGGAAATATCCGCCGCACTTGGGACAGATATAATACCCCTTCTTCACATCCTCGGCGATGATGGCGCCGCCGCATTTATTACATTTTCGCAGAAGTCCTTCCGGCACTTCCGGCCTGGTCCCTCCCAGGGAGATATACGCCTTCCTTGCGGAAGAAAGCCTGGTTTTCTTAAACACATTATCTAACTTCATCTATGCGTCACCCTTGCATTTTCTCAATAAACTCAATATCAATGTCCCCGGAGATAAAATCCGGATGGTTTACGATCTCATACTGATAATCCACGTTGGTGTCGATGCCCTCGATGATCACCTCGCCCAGGGCGCTCTGCATCTTGCGGATCGCCTCCTTGCGATTCCTGGCCCACACGATCAGTTTGGCCACCATGGAATCATAGTAGGGCGGGATGGTATAGCCGCTGTAAATAGCGGAATCGATCCGGATCCCCTTTCCGCCCGGCAGGTACATATCCTGAATGGTCCCCGGGGAAGGCCGGAAGCCCTTGGCCGGGTTCTCCGCGTTGATCCGGCACTCAATAGCGTGGCCGCTAAGATGTACCTGATCCTGGGTATAGGAAAGCTTCTTGCCGGAAGCGATACGGATCTGTTCCTTCACCAGGTCAATGCCGGTCACCCACTCGGTTACCGGGTGCTCCACCTGGATCCGGGTATTCATTTCCATAAAATAGAAGTTCCCGTTCTTCTCCAGCAGGAACTCGATGGTCCCGGCGTTCTCGTATCCGGCCGCCTTGGCCGCCCGGACCGCCGCCTCTCCCATCCGCTGACGCAGCTCATCGCTCAAGGCGATGGAGGGGGCCTCCTCGATCATCTTCTGGTGATTCCTCTGAATGGAGCAGTCCCGCTCTCCCAGATGGATCACATTTCCATAAGAATCCGCCAGGATCTGGAACTCGATGTGCCTCGGGTGCTGGACAAAATGCTCGATATACATGGTATTGTCCCCGAAAGCCATCTGAGATTCCTTCTGAGCCGTCTGGAAACTGGCCTCGAATTCCTCCGCCGTCTGGGCCACCCGCATTCCCTTGCCGCCGCCGCCAAGGGCTGCCTTGATGATCACCGGATAGCCGATCTCCTCCGCGATCTTCGCTCCCGTTTCCACATCATAGATGGCCTCTTTGCTTCCCGGGATCACCGGGACGCCCGCCGCCATCATGGTATTTCTCGCCTCCTGCTTGTTTCCAAGCCGGGCGATCACCTGGGACTTAGGCCCGATAAAGGTAATGTTGCACTGCTCGCACAGCTCCGCAAATTTGCTGTTCTCCGAGAGAAATCCAAATCCCGGATGGATGGCGTCCGCGCCGGTGATGATGGTGGCGCTGATGATCCGGTCCATGCTCAGATAACTCTCGCTGGAGGGCGCCGGCCCGATACAGACCGCCTCGTCCGCCAGCTTGGTGTGAAGCGCCTCCCGGTCCGCCTCCGAGTAGACGGCCACCGTCTCGATGCCCATCTCCCGGCAGGCTCTTATGATCCGCACCGCGATCTCGCCCCGGTTGGCAATTAAAACTTTCTTGATCATATCTGTCACCTATCCCACCATAAAGGTCAGTTCCGCGCTGACCACGGTCTTGCCGTCCACGCTGGCGACTGCCTCGCCAACGCCAACCGGCCCTTTCTGCTTGATGATCCTGGTCTCCAGGCGCACCTTGTCGCCCGGCACGATCTTGCCTTTGAATTTACATTTATTGATCCCGCCAAAATAGGCGATCTTGCCCTTATTTTCCTCTACGCTTAAGATGGCCACCGCGCCCACCTGGGCCAGCGCCTCCACCGTCAGCACACCCGGCATTACCGGCTCCTGCGGAAAATGTCCTGCGAAGAATTCTTCCCGGTAACTGACACATTTGTATCCCACCGCGAACTGTCCGGGCTCGTAATCCTCGATGTAATCGATCAGCAGGAAGGGATGTCTGTGGGGAATGATCTCCTTGATCTGGTTGATGTCTAAATGGTTCATCACACTACCTCCTCTAACAAATCCGGAAAAGGGGCTGGCCGTACTCTACCGGCTGGCCGTTTTCCACCAGGATCTCCGCGACGGTGCCGTCGTAGTCGCTCTCGATCTCGTTCATCAGCTTCATGGCTTCCACAATGGCCAGGGTCTGCCCTTTCTTCACGGCGCTCCCTACGGTTACAAAGGGCTCTGCGTCTTCTGCGGGAGCTGCGTAGAAGGTTCCCACCAGGGGAGATTCCACTATCTTGCCCGGCTTTGCGGCCTCTTCTGTCTCCTCCTTAAGAGGCGCAGGCGCTTCCGCCGCAGGTGCGGGCGCAGGTCCTGCCGGAAGGGGCGCTGCCGGCAGCGGCGCAGCAGGTGCGGCTACCACCTTTACTTCCCCGTCTCCCTTGCTCATCTGAAGCTTCAGCCCTTTTTCCTCATATTTGAATCCGGTCAGCTCTGAGGCGGACACGGTGTTGATCAGTTTTATCAGATTTTCAAATTCCATATCCTCTTCCTACCCTTCATATTTCTTCAAAAGCAGCGTGGCGTTGTGTCCGCCGAATCCCAGGGAATTGGTCAGCGCGCAGCGGACTTCCTTCTCCACCGGGGCGCCGATGGCGTAATTAAGATCGCACTCCTCGTCCGCCTCTTTAGTCCCCATGGTCTGATGGATGAACCCGTCCTGGATGGTCTTCACACAGGTGATAAACTCCACGCCGCCGGCCGCCCCCAGAAGATGGCCGATCATGGACTTGGTAGAGTTGATGACCACGTCCCCGGCTGCTTCGCCAAAAGCCGCCTTGATGGCCCGAGTCTCGAAAAGGTCGTTGTGATGGGTGCTGGTCCCGTGGGCGTTGATGTAATCCACTTCCGCCGGGGTGACGCCCCCTTCTTCCATGGCAAGGGTCATGGCTTTGGCCGCCCCGCTTCCGTCTTCCGCCGGAGAAGTGATGTGATAAGCGTCCCCGGTGGCTCCGTATCCGCACAGCTCTGCGTAGATCTTCGCCCCCCGGTTCTTCGCGTGTTCCAGCTCCTCCAGGATGACCACGCCAGCTCCCTCGCCCAGGACGAAGCCGTTCCGGTCCTTGTCAAATGGAATGGAGGCCCGCATGGGATCGGTACTGGTGGACAGCGCCGTCAGGCTGGTGAATCCCGCCACTCCGGTCGGGCAGATACAGCTCTCGGTCCCGCCTGCCAGCATAATGTCCGCGTCTCCGTACTGGATGGCCCGCAGGGCGTCTCCGATACAGTTGGTGCCGGTGGCGCAGGCGGTCACCACGCTGGTACATTTTCCCTTGAATCCCAGCTGGATGGAGATATTTCCCGCCGCCATGTTGGAGATCATCAGCGGCACCATCAGAGGATTGACTCTGGAAGGTCCTCTGGACAGGATCTTCTCGTACTCCCGCTCCACTTCCTGCAGGCTTCCGATGCCGGAACCGACGATCACGCCTGCACGGAAGGGATCTTCCTTGCTGATATCCAGCCCGGAATCCTCATAAGCCTCCAGCGCCGCGGCTACCGCGTACTGGGAAAATGGTTCCATCCGGCGGGCGGCCTTGAAGTCCATCCGCTCTTTTGCCACGAAATCTTTGACTTCCGCCGCAACCTTGACCTTGTAATCGGTGGTGTCAAATCTGGTGATCTCCCCGATCCCCACTTTTCCTGCCCGGATACCGGCCCAGAACTCTTCTACTGTATTTCCGATGGGCGTCACCGCCCCCAGTCCTGTCACTACGACCCTTCTTTTCATATCCTCGTCTCCTTCTTGTCCTACCCTAGATTTACATTACCATTCCGCCGTCTACGTGAAGTACCTGGCCAGTGATGTATCCTGCTTCGTCAGAGGCAAGAAATGCCGCTGCCGCCGCCACGTCCTCCGGCTTTCCAAAGGCTCCCAGCGGGATCCCCGCCGCCGCGCCTTCCTTCACCTTCTCAGACAGCACGCTGGTCATATCCGTCTCGATAAATCCGGGGGCAATGGCATTCACAGTGATCCCCCGGGAGGCCAGCTCTCTGGCCGCGGATTTGGTCAGTCCGATGACTCCTGCCTTGGAGGCCGCATAATTGGCCTGGCCTGCATTTCCTGTCACCCCTACAACAGAGGACAGATTGATGATCCTGCCGCTTTTCTGCCGCAGCATCTGACGGGAGGCAAACCGGATGGTATGGAAGGCTCCCTTCAGATTGGTCTCGATCACCTGATCGAAATCTTCCTCCGACATCTTCATCAGAAGACCGTCCCGGGTGATCCCTGCGTTGTTCACCAGGATGTCGATCCGCCCAAACTCATCGATCACCTTCTGGATGAATGCCTGGCACTGATCGAAATCCGCCACGTTGCACTGGCATACCGCCGCTTTCCCGCCGGCTCCTTCGATCTCCTGCTTTACTTCCTCTGCCTTTTCCTTTGAACCATTGTAATTGATAACTACCGTCGCTCCTTCTCCTGCCAGACGGATGGCGATAGCTCTGCCAATCCCTCTGGAGGCTCCGGTTACGACTGCGATCTTTCCTGCTAACATAATGCTCCTTTCACCTTCTCCACGTCTTCCCAGGTTCCTACATTATAGACGGTCACGTCCCGGCTGATCTTCTTTAAGAAACCGGCCAGGGTTTTCCCGGGCCCGATCTCCACGAAGGTGTCCACCCCGTCGGCGATCATGGCCTCCATGCTCTGCATCCAGCGCACCGGAGAGCTGACCTGCTCTGCCAGAAGCTCCCGGGTTTTCCCAATATCCTCCACCGTTCCGGCTGTCACGTTGGTGACATAGGGAACCGCAAGGGGATGAAGGGTTACTTTCTCCAGTTCTTCTGCCAGTTCCTCCCCGGCCGCCTTAAGCAAAGGCGAGTGGAAGGGGCCGCTTACATTCAGCATGATGGTTCGCTTCGCCCCGGCTTCCCGGAGTTTTTCCGCCGCTTTCTCTACATTTTCTGTCCTGCCTGTGATCACGATCTGCCCCGGACAGTTGTAGTTGGCGATGGTCACATCCGCCATTCCCTCCAGGACCTCTTCGATCCTGGCCGCGTCAAGGGCCATCACCGCGCACATGGCTCCCACTCCTGCTGGAACCGTGTTCTGCATCAGGATCCCTCTTTTCCGCACCAGACGGATGGCGTCCATGGGATCCATCCCCCCGGCCGCCGCGATGGCAGCGTATTCTCCCAGGCTTAAGCCTGCGGTAATATCCGGCGTGATCCCCTGCTCTTTTAAAACTGCCGTCATGGCAAGGCAAGTGGTGACCAGCGCCGCCTGTGTATATTCAGTAAGGTCAAGCTTCTCATTTTCCTCAAAGCACAGCGCCTTCATATCCAGCCCCAGCGCCTGGGAAGCCTCATCATAGAGTTTTGCCGCCAGCGGGCTGTTCTGGTAGAAATCCCTGCCCATTCCGGCTTTCTGCGCTCCCTGTCCCGGGTAGATAAAAGCAATCTTACTCATAGAATCCCTTTCCTCCTATCAGCTCATCGGTCTCCCGGACCAGCTTCCCGATCAGATCCTTGCAGGACATTCTCTCCTTGACCATGCCTGCGATCTGTCCCGCCATAACGCTTCCGTTCTTCACGTCTCCGTCTACCACGGCTCTTCTTAAGCCGCCCAGCGTCAGCTGCTCCAGTTCTTCAAAGCTTGCACCCTGATTTTCCAATTCCAGATATTTCCTGGTCATCTCATTGCGAAGGGCCCGCACCGGATGGCCGGTGGTCCTTCCCGTTACCCGGGAGTCAATATCCTTCGCCTTGATGATCCTGTCTTTGTAATTCTCATGTACCTGTGACTCATCCGTCACTACGAAATGGGTTCCCATCTGAACCCCGCTGGCGCCCAGCATGAACGCCGCCGCGATCCCTCTTCCGTCCGCAATGCCTCCGGCGGCGATCACCGGGATATTCACTGCGTCCACGATCTGGGGAACCAGTACCATGGTGGTATTCTCACCAATATGGCCTCCGGCCTCGCAGCCTTCCGCCACAACCGCGTCCGCGCCGCAGCGCTCCATCCTTCTTGCAAGGGCTACAGAAGCGACCACCGGGATCACCTTCACGCCGGCTGCCTTCCACATTTCCATATATTTCTCCGGATTCCCGGCTCCTGTGGTCACAACCTTCACGCCTTCCTCGGCCACTACCTTCGCCACCTGGTCCGCGTAAGGACTCATTAGCATGATGTTGACGCCAAAGGGCTTATCCGTCAGCTTCCGGGCTTCCCGGATCTGCTCTCTCACCCACTCCGCCGGCGCGCTGGCCGCTCCGATAAGGCCCAGGCCGCCTGCGTTGGAAACGCCTGCCGCCAGGTGATACTCCGCCACCCAGGCCATTCCGCCCTGGATGATGGGATATTGGATTCCTAATAATCTGGTCACTTCTGTCTGCATATCTATAACCCCGCTTCTTCTTTTCTTATTTGTGCTCGTTGATATAGTTGATCACATCGCCTACTGTGGTGATCTGCTCCAGATCATCGGTAGGGATCTCGATGCCAAATTCGTCTTCCAGTCCCATCACCAGTTCGAAAAGGTCCAGGGAATCTGCTCCCAGGTCTTCCTTGAAGCTGGTCTTTTCTGTGATCGCCTCTGCATCTGCTCCCAGTTTGTCTGCTACCAGTTCTTTGATCTGCTCTAACATTTCTTTCTCTCCTTTTGATCTTCCTTCTTTTTTGATTATATATAAACCGGAAACCTTTTGGCTTCTCTGGTTTATCTCCAGTCAATAATGTTGGCGCCCCAGGTAAGCCCTGCGCCAAATCCCGCCAGCACCAGCCGCTGGCCGCTTTTTAATGTTCCGGCCCGGTTCAGCTCATCCAGAAGGATGGGAATGCTGGCCGAGGAAGTGTTGCCGTATTCCTGCAGGTTCATGGGGAATTTCTCCACCGGCTCTCCCAGCCGCTTTGCCACAGATTCAATGATCCGCTTGTTGGCCTGATGGACAATGTAGTAATCAATGTCCTTAGCCTCCAGATGATTGCGCTCCAGCACCTCCCGGATCACCTCCGGCACCCGCTTGACCGCGAACTTGAACACCGCCTGGCCGTCCATCTGCATGAAATGGGCTTCATCCACCATGGCCTCCGGATCCAGCTCCCTGGTCAGGCCGTTGGCCTCGCAGCGACTCTGGCAGGTAAGGGCCTCTCCCCTGGCTCCGTCCGTGTGAGCCGCAGGCAGGTAGAGCCTTCTCTCATCCCTTCGCACCACGGCGGCTCCCGCCCCGTCGCCAAAGAGGATACAGGTCCCCCGGTCCTTCCAGTTTGTAATGCAGGAAAGGCTTTCGCTTCCGATCACCAGGGCAGTCCGGTATATCCCACTCTCCAGATAGGCCTCCGCCGTATTGTAGGCCAGCACGAATCCGGTGCAGGCAGCCCCGCCGACGTCAAAGCATACCGCGTTCACCGCTCCCAGCTCCTTCTGGACCAGACAGGCTGTCCCCGGCAGGACCACGTTGGAAGAAATGGTGGCCACCAGGATAAGGTCAACCTCCTCCGGCGACACGCCCCCGTTCTCAAGAGCTCTCCGTCCGGCTTCACTTGCCATGGATACAGTAGTCTCATCCTGGATGATATGGCGCTTCACCACGCCTGTGCGCTCCCGGATCCACTCGTCGCTGGTCTCCACCAGCCTGGCGATATCATTGTTGTCCATTGTATATTCCGGTATGTAAGATCCGGTTCCGCATATGATTCCAGCCATCTTGCCTCTCCTGACTTTTCTGCATATATTTTGGTTGTCAATTATTTTGACTCTCAAAGTATATATCGGATACACGCCTCTGTCAAGAGATATTTTTCCCGAAAAATTTCCAAAAAGAAAAGAACGCCGAAGCGTTCTCTTCCTTCTCTATGTAAGCATTACATATCCAGCCGTTCCAGGACCTTGAGGGCTTCCTCAGTGGCAGCCACGCCGCCCTTGCCGGTCTCCTTCAGGGTGAGGTCCATCTTGTCTCCCACTTCCTTCATAGCGTCGATCACCTGGTCCACCGGGATCTTGCTGGTGATCCCGGCAAGGGCCATGTCTGCCGCAGCCAGCGCGTTCACAGCGCCGCCTACATTTCTCTTCACACAGGGCACCTCCACCAGGCCGCCCACCGGATCACAGACCAGTCCCATCAGGTTCTTAAGCGCCATAGCGCAGGCATGGCCGATCTGCTGAGGGGTTCCCCCTCTTACATAGCAGATGGCTCCCGCGGCCATCCCGGAACCGGATCCGATCTCCGCCTGGCAGCCGCCGGACGCTCCCGCCAGATACGCCCGGTTGGCGATGATCTGCCCGATCCCCGCCGCCACGTACATGGCCTCGATCATCTTTTCCTCCGGAACCTGATATTCTTTATAATAGGTAACCAGCACCGCCGGAAGCACACCGCAGGCCCCCGCTGTGGGCGCCGCCACGATCCGTTTCATACAGGCATTGTTGCAGCCCATCTTCAGGGCGTTGGTCATCACCTTGGCCATAAAATCTCCGCACAGGGTGTCGCCGGCCTTCTGATACTCCTCCATCAGGCCGCCCTCTTTTCCTACCAGGCCGCTTCTGGACACCAGATTGGGATCATAATTGTCCAGTCCGTCCAGCATAGCCTGCCACATTCCCTTCATTTCCTTCCAGGAATCTTCCAAAGCCACGTCTCTTTCCTCGGCGTCCTCCAGCTGTACGGCCTTCCAGAATGGGATCCCGTCCCGCTCACATCTGGCATACGCCTCTTCCATTGATTGATATGACATACGACTCTATATCCTCCACTTCTCTCGATTATCCGTTTACATTCAGGAAGGTCACCTTCAGGATCCCGTCCTTGCTCTCCAGCTCCTTGATCACAGCCTCCGATACCGGCTGGTCGATCTCCAGCACCATCACTGCCATGCCGCCCCGCTTGTCCCGGAACACCTGCATGGTGGCGATATTGATATTTTCCTTGCTAAGCGTCGTGGAAACCTCCGTGATCCGCCCCGGCTTGTCCTCATTGCGCACGATCAGCGTATTGCTCTCGCCGCTGAAGTTCACGTCGATATCGTCCATCTTGCTGACCCGGATCCGGCCGCCGCCGATGGAGAACGCCTGGATCTTCATGGGCTTTACGCCTTCCTTCTCCATGATGATCTGCGCAGTATTGGGGTGGGCGTCCCGCATGTCTTTCGGCGAAATGGTGAATTCCATGCCCGCTTCCTTCGCGATCTGGAAGCTGTCCGGGATCCGCAGATCATCCGGCTTCATCCCCAGAAGCCCGGCGATCAGCGCTTTGTCAGTTCCATGTCCCTTCCCCGTATCCGCGAAAGAACCGTGCAGATAGACAGTCGCCTTGTCCGGTCTCCTGCCAAAAAGCTGTCTGGCGATCAGTCCGATGCGCACGGCCCCTGCCGTGTGGGAACTGGACGGGCCTACCATTACCGGCCCCAGAATGTCAAATATGTTTCCCATGTTTTTTTCCTCTCTTTTCTTATTTTTGACAGGTATCTAAACCCATTATAGCTGGATTTGACACACTTTACAACGAAAAGTGGAACAATTTAACGTCTTCTTGAGATGTTGTGTCTTTATTCCATTTTTGTTATACTGAATCTTACCCTGAAAACACAGCAGAAAGGATATCCTATGAATAAGAAAGAAGTACTAGAGATCCGCCGGCAGTTTTCCCCGGACAACTGCGCCATCACCCGCATCTGCGGCTGTTACGTGGATCATGAAAAAGAAAAGAAAATGGAGTTCAAGAAGGCCTTCCTGTCCCTTCCGGAAGAAGAAGCCTTCAAATATTTCGACATTTTTCGACACACCCTGTCCGGGACCCTGGGCAAAAATCTGATCAATATGGAATTCCCCCTGGAGCAGGAAGTACCGGGCGGCACCCAGGAATTCCTCTTGAAGCTGCGGGACAGCCGGCTGGAAGACGATCTTCTGACCGAGGAATTCTACGACAAAGTAATTGAAAACTACGACTACGCCGAGAACTATTTCATCATCCTGATCCACGCCGTGTACGATGTGCCCGGCAAGGCCTCCGACGGCCTGGAGATGTTCGATGCCTCGGATACCGTCTACGAGCACATCCTGTGCAGTATCTGCCCGGTCAACTTAAGCAAGGCAGGCTTAAGCTACAACGCCCAGACCAACAGTATTGAAGACCGGATCCGGGACTGGCTGGTAGACGATCCCGTCAAGGGCTTCCTCTTCCCCGCCTTCCAGGACCGCGCCTCCAACATCCATCAGGTGCTGTATTATTCCAAGAAGCCGGAAGAGCTGCAGCCAGGCTTCATCACCAATGTGCTGGGAAGCGCCGTCCCCCTGACCGCCAAAGACCAGAAGACTACCTTCCAGTCTGTGATCAGCGAAACCCTGGGGGAGGACTGCGACTATGAAGTGGTCCGCAATATCCACGAGAACCTTAACGAAATGCTGGAGGAAGCCAAAGAAACCCCGGAACCTCTGGAATTATCCCGCCCGGACGTCCGGCGGCTTCTGGAGCGAAGCGGCGCGCCGGAAGAGAAACTTGCTTCCTTCGACCGGGAATTTGAAGAGACCGTGGGGGAGAAAAATACCCTTCTGGCCTCCAACATCGCCAGCGTGCGCAGCTTCCAGGTGGAGACCCCGGACGTGATCGTGAAAGTCAACCCGGAGCGCTCCGACCTGGTGGAGATCCGTGAGATCGACGGCCGCCGCTGCCTGGTGATCGCCGTGGACGACCATCTGGAAGTCAACGGCATTGAAGTGCGAAAATAAAAGATTGGGAAAAAATTTGCAAAAACCTGAAAAAAGTATTTGCCAAACGCCTTCTTTTGTGATAATATATTCCTTGCGAGCGGAGATGGCGGAATGGCAGACGCGCTAGATTCAGGTTCTAGTGGGAGCAATCCTGTGAGGGTTCAAGTCCCTTTCTCCGCATTTTTTATTTCTTCAAAAACCCTTGAAAAACACTGGTTTTCAAGGGTTTTCTTATTTTTAAAATACGCCATGGAGCAAACATATCCTCCCGCATTGGTACTGGCTTTGCTATTTTGCATACATCTGTCCATCGCCACCCATTAGTGCCGTCATTTCTTCAATTTTTTCTAATGGAAAAGGCGGTTGGGAAAGTGGTTTCATTGCAATCGACATCAATTTCATAGGATTATCATCTGCCGCCACACGATTGGAGCTTAAATGTCCACATCTGCGGCAACGATGGATGATGGCCCACTCCCCATTCTTTCTAACCCATACTCCCACCGGATCCATAATACCTCCGCAATCAGCTTCTCTGTCTCCCGGTTCAATATCCAAATGTAAGCTGCTCAGACAGTTGGGGCAATGGTTTCTGTGGTCACTTCCCGCCCCGGCAGATACCACAAGTCTGCCGCATACTTTACAAGTAAAGCTGTCTTTACAGCTATGTGTTTTATAATAACCTTTTTCAAATTGTTTTCGCTTATTCTCTCGATTCATAACTACTCCTTTAAGGGCAGCGCTGTATCAAAAAACAGATTTACATATTTTTGCAATCCGTCACGATATTTTTGTGTAAGCATCAGATATTGCTGCTGCTCTTCGGCTGTCCATTCATTCCAAATTTTATTTTCAATTTCAAATATGGGAAATATTTTTTCTTCTGAAATTTTCTTCCCCTTTTCAGTTAAGCAAACAATAGTATTTCGTCCATGACCTTGTTCCAGATATACGATTCCGTCTTTCTTTAAATTACGGATCGCAGAATTTATTGTCTGACGGCTAATACCGGTTAGCTTGCTGATTTCACTTTGAAGGCACCTGTCCTTTTTCTCGCAAATGACATATAAAATATTCATAACACTATCGGAAAGTCCCATTTTAACTGCCATTTCGTGGTAAAGTGAATTGATTCCCCCGGATAAATGCGTGTATTCCGTTGCGTGTAAATAGTGCATATATTCATCTCCTTGTCCGATTTCGTACATTTATATTATATCCGATTTCGTACATATGTCAAGAGCTTTTTACGGAATGGTTGAAGTATTCTTTCCGAAACCCTTCAGGAAGCGCTTATGGCAAAATTAAACCTCAAATAGCAAAATGCAGACCGCTCTGGTACGCTAGTGCCAGAGCGGTCATGATATTAAGTTCATTATTCTCCTGGTTGTTCTTTTTATGCTAGTTTTTCAAAACAGCCCCTCCTGTGTGATCAACTGCTCCTTGTCCGACACCTGTCATTAACAGACACCGTCTGGCATTTGTTAGCTCCTTTGCCAACTCCCGGATTCCCTGGATCAAAGGATTATTGGGTCGCCATAAAATCCCTGTTGCCTGTCATCCATTCAACACAATTCCTTCCTTCTTTACATTATCATAAAACGGCAAGACCCCAAGCCAATAATTAAACTGTTCTTCATTCTTGATCACAACATGGATATCTATAAAATATTCCATATGCTGTCCCTTTCCTGGGGATAGAAAATTGTTTTATATCCACGTTTTCCAACTTCAATAGTTCCACTTTTTTCTCTATACCGCCTGCATATCCGGTAAGGCTGCCATTTGTCCCCACGACACGATGACAAGGTACAATAATTGAGATTTCATTGTGGCCTACCGCGCCGCCTACAGCCTGTGCTGACATACGCGGCAATCCCTTCTTGGCGGCGATCTGCTTTGCAATTTCCCCGTAGGCAATCGTCTGGCCGTATGGAATGGTACAGAGGATTTCCCATACCTCATTTTGAAAGTCTGTTCCTGTAAAATGAAGCGATACAGTAAAGTCCGGCTCTTTTCCAGAAAAGTAAATATCAAGCCACTCTTTTACTTTTTCAAAAATGGGAATTTCTTTTTCCTCATGTTCTTTGTCCAGATGGAGGGCAAAATATTTTTGCCCCTCAAACCAGAGACCGGTCAGGCCAATCTCATCGGCAGCCAATAATATATTCCCGATAGGTGAGCGGTAATGACTGATGTACTGCATATCATTCCTCCTGCTGTCTTGACTTTTTATTTCCTCGCACTATGATTTTATCACAAAGAAATACTGCGTGATATTAAAAAATCGCCGGATTTCATGTCAAAAAACCAGCAACTTATCAAGTTACTGGTTTTAATCTTTTATCATACGCAATATACTCTGCATTTCTAATAATATCCTCCTCTGCCAAAGGCTCAATTATAATGCGGTACTTATACATTCTGATATCTTTTCTCCAATTCACCAAAGACTTCGTCAAAGTCTCGTCCTTTTCCCTTTTTTACATCTTCCAGACTATCCAAAACCAACTGCCGGACCTTTTTCTGATTTTCTTCTAATTCTCTTTCATAAGCCAATGCTTCTGCTGAAGTCATAATAACAACTCCTTTCACGGAACTCATCAGTACTGTTAATTTATTATAGCCAATATCTCTCCAAAAATCTATAAACTATACTCTTAAGTTTTCCTAAATCTTTTTTCACATTTCTCTATTATACGTATTGTTATAGTACGTATATCAGGTTATCATAATATCAAGAAGGAGGTAATTATATGTTGTCTGTATATCCTGCGTGTTTTTTCAAAGAAAGTAACGGCTACTCTGTCATCTTCCCGGATCTCAATTATTTATCGACCTGCGGAGATACCTTGGATGAAGCGTTGAAAATGGCTGTCGACTGCCTTGCCGGCTATCTTTATACCTGCAAGCGCAAAGGTGAAGAAGTTCCGGCTCCATCTCCTATATCTGCAGTAGACGCCGAAGAAGTTGCAAAAGAACTTGAATTTTCACCTGGCGAAAATCCAGATGATTCCTTTGTGAATATGATCATTGTTGATGTAGATGAATATGCGAAAAATCATTTTGAGAAATCTGTAAAAAAGACCCTCTCTATTCCTTCATGGCTGAACGATATTGCTCTGAAAAACGGAGTGAATTTTTCGCAGATTCTTCAGGAAGCGCTTATGGCAAAATTAAACCTCAAATAGCAAAATACAAACCGCTCTGGTACGCTAGCGCCAGAGCGGTCATGATATTAACTTCATTATTCTCCTGGGTCGTTCTTTTTATGCTAGTTTTTCAAAACAGCCCCTCCTGTATGATCAACTGCTCCTTTTCTAATATTTTATCTGCAATTCTTGCTTTATATTTTCTCATTTAACTCGAGCCTCCTGCCACGTAATATCTATTTATATTTTCTCCTGTTTATTTAAAAGCATACTTTTTTTCGGCATTTTGGCAAATATTTTTTCGGCATTTTGGTATCAGACACCATCAGTTCTTTAATGCTAGATGGTGTGTTTTAGACCATGGGGTAAAATTAAGGAGGAAGACATTATGGCGACAGTAGCAAAACCAAGCACCAGCGCTTTTAGGCTTCGTCCTGATAAGGTGGATCAGTTTGTGAAACGAACAGGTTCATTCGACAAAACAATGGAACGATTTCATGGTTAAAGAGAATAATCAGGAAATAAATGAGAACATACCAATGTATATGCGCTTATATTAAACAAATACCACAGCTGTTTCAAGAATGGCTGTGTCCGGAATGAAAATTTTGCATAAGAACAAATCTTCATAGCGCCGGGTGGCAGCATGCCAGCCCTCATCTTCCACTAAGGTGCCATCCATCCACTCTTATCCTATTTATTCCTCGTTTTCATTCGTTGTTATAATATACGGTTCAAATATCTTTCTCATCAACAGCGAATTTGCGTAGGCAAGCACTGAGCCTCCTATCAATGTCCAGACTACTGATCCTATCAAAACCGTTGTCGAATTCATAAAGGTCAATCCCACACACATTCCCGTCATAAGCAGACATAATATGGTATAAGGAAAACGTGAAACAGGAATCAACAGCGCATTTTTTATCATCTGAAGCATCGTATTCTCAAACTTCGCAATAAGAGGAAACACAAAAAGTAAAACCAACCCATAAAGCAATCCTGCTATTCCCAGTACAAAAACCCCTATCTGTCCTCCAACTCCCGGCCACCTGCGAACAATCACAAAATCTATCCCGAAGAAAATTCCCAATACCAGAAGAAGCAACCATATACTTGTACTCTGTTTAAAATCCCTTTTAAATGCACGCCAAAAATCTCTGATCAAATATCCTTCCTCATTCACGACCATTTTAAGCGTTACGGAATATAATGCTGTTGTTGAAGCACCAATTGTTACTATTGGAAGGCAAAACACAGCCCAAAGTATATTCAACACAATAAGATCAAAAATACGACTTAAGATTCTGATAAAAATATTATCCATCATTTAACCATCACACTCCGGTACAACTATAGCACAAGAACAAGCCAGCCGCCAGGCTGACTTGTTCTTTCTTATACGGTACGTTTGATTCTTTCTTCTAACCACTTGAGACTCTTTTCGATTGCCTTATCTGGCTCCAGATGGTAACGATCATTTGTAATTTCTAACGAAATATAACCATTATATTCCGCAACAGAAAGCTCTTCTAAAAACCGATCCATCGGAAGTCTGCCATCTCCCGGCGCCAAGTGGCCTCCCGGAAGACCGTCCACAAAGTGTATATGACCAATCTTTCCACTAAAAGCTTTCATATAATCGCTTACGGATTCACCATATCGGCTCATCATATCTGTATCCGCCATTCCGATCAAATTATCACATCCTGCTTCCGCACATAATTCCGCCAGTTCATCTGCCTTTATCGCCAGATTTGTTGTCTCAACGGTTAAATGCTCCAACAAAAGAGAGATATTTTTCTCTTTTGCTTTTTCTGACAGATACTGCAGATTTTCTATCGTATATTTCCGCGTATCATCAGCAGGTTTATCGCGGTATCCATCACCCGGCGTCACCAGCATTTTGTCAATTCCCAGCACTTCTGCTGCTTCAAGCCCCTTTTCAAAATACAGGACCGACCTCTTTCTGATCCAGGGCTCTTCCGCGCCAATATTTATCGGATACATACATTGTTCTGGAGTAAGACAAATTGGTTTTAATTTTCTTCTTTGGATCTCCAGATCCATCTTTTTTACCATTTCATATGTCATATCCTCCAGATACAAATGAGGCCCTGCTGCCCAGACTTCAATATTCGTTACTCCCAGGCGCTGCATGGAATCCAGAAAATATGAAAATGAATACAATGGATATGTATAATTACCAACCGCAATCTGATTCCAAATTAATTCCTTCATCCTAATATTCCATCTTCCACATATATCTGCGTACTTCTTTCGGATGTTTCCTTTCAATCGCAAGCGCTGTCAGATATTCTCTCCATGCACAATCCAGGAACACATGATTAAAGTACTCTTTTACATTGTCTCCCAACACGTCTATTCCCAGTTCTTTTGAATCAATCGTGGTTATCTTTTCTCCAAATTTCTCCATAAACCTCTGACATCTCAGGTCTTCTTCACGGCTTCGCCCATCGCTGACCATATGAACTATAGGAAGATTTCTATCCAATGTCTCAAATGGTCCATGGAAGAATTCCGCGGAATTTACTGTTGGAGAATGAATCCACTGAATCTCCATCAGACTGCAGATGGAAGTCGCATAGGCCACGCCCATAGCCGGCGCTCCGCCCATTACATAGATAACATCTTCATTTCTATGTGTCTCCGCAAACTTTTGTGCCGGTCCATTATTTACATATTTACGGATTTTCGCTGCCATATCCTCTAAAACGTCAAACGCTTTCATGGCATCCTCATAATACTGATAATCTTCATATTGTTTCAAAATCTCAAAAGACAGCCATAAAGAAAGCGTCACATTCGTTTCCAACATTGGTGTTGTAACTTCTCCGATTGATTTAAACCGGATAACCCCATCTGCATATTTTGTTGTCGCTTCATTTCCCTCTCCGCAGATTGCAATCGTATACGCTCCGTTTTCCTTGCAGAATTTGATCGCTTCCTCCACTTCCGGCGTACCTTTCAAAGTAGAACAAATACACAGTGTATCTTCTCCAAAAGCCTTCGGTGTAGTCTGGATAAATTCACTGGCATTATATAAACCCACTCTAAAATTGCGCGCCTCTCTGTCCATAAGATACCAACCCGCATACAGACCTGCCAGCGACCCTCCGCAAGCGATAAAATAAATATTTTTTATTCCTCCTTTTTTATCGCTTTTCTTTTTCATTTCCGCAACCATTTTTTTAATTTCCATAAGATGCTCCTCCTTTTAATACGTCTTATGTTGTATGCTTTTATAGTACCATTTTTAATACCAATGTCAATAAATTCCTACAAAAAAGATACAAGTTAAAAAAATGGTATTTACTCAATATAATATTTAAATATTTCCGGCCTATCTACCCGGACAATCTGCTGCACCTCATGGACAGGCTGATTATCCGAATCATAAATCTGTACTTTATTTCTTAATACCGGAACGCCTCTTTTTATCCCCAGAAACTCTTCTTCCCGTTGCCCTGCATTTATAATTCCAACCTCATTCAATCCACGTTTCACTGGATAAATTTTATATTTATTTCGCAACAATTCATAAATGGATCCCGCAAGGTCCTCTTGTTTTAAAAATTCATAAAACGGAGCATAATAGGAATCTTCTAACACAACCGGTACTCCGTCCACTTTGCGAACTCTTGCAATATGCATAATCCAAGAATCCTTTTTCATTTTAAAAAAGTCACACTGCTCTTTTGTACCGCGTTCCAGATCTGCTTTGATCACTACCGCAATTGTTGCTTTTCCCTGCAGTTTACATAGCTCCGTAAAACTTGAAATTCCTTTTCTCCCTTCAAATACAAATACCTGTGACACATACGTTCCTTTTCCCTGCAGTTTAATCAGATAATTCTCTTTCACGAGTTCATTCACTGCTTTGCGCACAGTTACCCGGCTTACGCTGTACAGCCTTTGAAGTAATATTTCTGAGGGTATCTTATCTCCTGCCTTCAAGTTCCCTTTTATGATCTCGTCTTTTATAGCTTCTTTTAACTGAATGTACAAGGGTTGTCTTTCATTTTGGAAAAATGCCCGCATTTTCTTCCCCTCCACTTTTCATTTTCCCCGCATCATAAAGGGCAGGAAATCTTCTTGGATTTCCTGCCCCTTAAATTTATCAGTACTCTACCTTCCACATATAACGACGTGTCGTATAATCCATTCCTGTCTCTTTTGATAACGCTTTCATATAAACATTGTTCAGAATTGGCGTAAACAAAAGATGGTTAAAGTATTCCGCTACGGAATCCCTGATATTTCCAATGCCAATTTCTTTCGCATCAAGAATATATACCTTGTCTCCGCCATATTTCTTCAGAAAATCAATTGCTCTTTCATCCGCTTTTCTTGTCCGTCCATCTGCTACAAGTAAGAAAAAGGCTTCATTCTTGTCTGTAATCTCAAATGGCCCATGGAAAAAATCACAACAGTTAAATGTCGGCGACTGTATCTGAAGCATTTCCAAAATATTACAGGTTGAAAAAATATGACCTGATCCATAAGCAGGACCGCTCGAAAGCACAGAAATAACTTTTTCATCCTTCATCTGATGCGCCCATTTTTCAGCCAGGGGTTTGCAATATTCTCTTGCTTTTATGTAAGCCGGCTGTACTTTTGTAAATGCATCCAGCGCATCCTCATAATATTTATACCCTTCCACAATATCTACAATCGCCATCGCCATACGAAGAGCATTCCCGGCATTCGTCTTTCCCTGGTCTTCATCGTCCTCCCAGATACTCCCGTACTGCACATTATAATCACAAACCTCTGTAAGTTCTGATTTGTCTACGTATTGACTGATCGTAACCGCTCCAAGTTTTTTCGCCACCTTCGCAGCTTCGATCGTCTCCTTTGTTCCCCGCATCGAAGTAATAACAGCAATCGTATTTTCTCCCACACACTTTGGAGGCGCATAAACAAACTCACTGCTGGTAATCTGCTGAGAACGCACTACCGTGGACTCTCTGTCCATAAAATACTGCGCCGCATAATGACCGTCATGAGATCCGCCGGCCGCTATCCATACAACATTTTTTATACCGCCTTTTGGCTCCATTTCTTTAATAATTTCCTCGATCAAATTTCTGATTTCCATAACCTATCTTCTCCTTCCTATCCTTTTACACTGCCTGCTGCAAGGCCACGGATAAACTGCTTTTGTAAAATCAAGAAAACAATAATCAACGGTACCGAGGCAATCACCATTCCGGCCAACAACATCGTCCAATTTGTTGTTGTCGTCCCCTGCAAATTCACCAGACCCACCGGTATTGTCTTCTTTTCCGTCGATTCCAGCAAAACATTGGCAAACATCAATTCATTCCAAACTGCGCGAAAACTTACAATTGCACAAGAAGCAATAATCGGTTTGCTAAGCGGCATGATGATCTTCCAAAACACCTGGCGCGTCTTTGCTCCGTCAATAAACGCAGACTCGTCTAAGCTAACACTAATATCTTTATAAAACGTCATAATTAAAAATATCGCAAACGGGATCCGAAACGCTCCTGTAATGATCATCATTCCCGTATAGGTATCATACAATCCGATTACTTTTGCCATCTTAAACAATGAAAT
This sequence comes from Massilistercora timonensis, assembly GCF_900312975.1. Classification (NCBI taxonomy): domain Bacteria; kingdom Bacillati; phylum Bacillota; class Clostridia; order Eubacteriales; genus Massilistercora; species Massilistercora timonensis. The sequence continues at coordinate 1,193,970 of NZ_LT990039.1, forward strand.
AACTGCCGACTGCGGCGCAAGCATAAGCCCGCCGAGAATAATAAATACCCATATCTTTTTCGTCTTAAATCGGATCCTTGATAATGGATACGCAGCAAAGCAAGCCAACAAAGTTGAAAAAATGGTTGATCCTGCCGTTGTGATCACGCTGTTTTTAAAAAAGGTTCCAATACCCGCTTTCCATGCATCTGCATAATTATGGAATTGCCAGACTTCCGGGAGTTTCCAGGGTTCCAGAAACAATTCCTGATTTGTTTTAAACCCTGTCAATACCATCCAGATTAACGGAAGGAAAATGATAACCGCAAACAGGATCAGCAATGCCACAATCACGATACGTCCTATCTTTTTGCCCATATCCTTTCCTCCTTAATCTTCTCCAAGGTCATATCCCTTCATTTGGAACAAACCCAGAATAAACGTTATAATAAACACGAAAAACGCGATTGCAGAAGCATATCCCATCCGGTCATTCTCAAAGCCAACCTGATACAGATAGGTAGCCAAAGTCTGAGTGGAGCGGCCCGGCCCGCCATTCGTCATAACATATACCTCATCATAAACTCGAAATGCTCCCGTAACGACAATGATCATGTTGATCAAAATGGTGTCCTTCATTAAAGGAACTGTAATTCTGAAAAATCTCTGAATTCCGGAAGCGCCGTCTATCTCCGCCGCCTCATAGATATCATCTGATATGTTCTGCATTGCTACAATAAAAAGTACTACTGTATAGCCGATAAACTGCCATTGCGATGCACCTGCTACGCCAAAAATAGCAGACTCCGGATTCCCCAAAATGTCAATATTGGATGTATCTATCCCAAACAACTCCAACAAAGGATTGATCAATCCGATTGTAGGACTATACAGCATTTTAAAAGTAATTCCTGTTACGGTGATCATCAGCAGCGATGGAATGAAATAAATTGTTCGGAAAATCGACTGCCATCTCCGCATAAATTTATTCTCTAAAACCGCTGCGATCACCAGCGAAACTCCTATCTGGCAAACAATTGACATGATCATAAATATCAAATTATTTTTTATCGCAATACGGATTGTTTCATCCTGCAGCAATTCCTTATAATTTTCAATTCCTATCCATGTTACATCCTTTGATACAGCGCCCCATTCATATAGACTATTCATAAAGTTCAATATAATAGGAAGGTATAAAAAAACAAGAATTACAATCATTGCCGGTGCAAGATAGATAAAAGCCGTCTTTTTGCTGCCTCTTCGATTCATACTCTTGCTCCTTTCTCCTTAAGCACTACTCTGTTAATATCAGAGAAGCGTGCCGCCTGTCTGATACGGCACGCTTCTCTTTGTATAATTCTCTATTCTGCCTTTACCTTAGCCGCTGCTGCCTGAACATCCGCCATAACATCCTCTGCTGACTTTCCGTCGAGTCCTTCCTGAAGACTTACCATATACTGATCTGCGATAGAAGCTTCAATCGCGCAATCCAGCCAATCAGCAATATTTGTATAGCTTTCCGCCGCCTCTGCATATGCCTCTTCAGTTGCCGGCGTCGCATTTTCTGCTGTAATGCCACCTACTAAAGTATTTGGAAGTCCGGCTTCTTTTGTCTGTTTCTGTCCTTGCTCCAGACTGGTCATGAATTTCAGGAATTTAATCGCTTCCTCTGGATGCTTTGTGTTTTTAGATACGATCCAGGCTTCCGCGCCACCACTGATGGTTCCCGGATCTCCCGCTGCTCCTTCCATAACAGGAACTTTAAAGTATCCCCAGTTTTCTGCGCCCATTCCATCATCAAACTGTGTAAACTGAGCGGTTGCATCCAACATCATAGCAGCCTGGCCTGCGCAGAACTGCTCACGCACCTGGTAATAATCTTTAGAATTCACATGATCTCCAAAATATCCCTTCTCGTTCATGTCCAAGAAAGTCTGCACCGCTTCTACATAGGCTTCGTCAGTAAACTCACCTTCACCCGTTGTATAATCTTTGGTCATAACATCCTTGGGAACCATCATTGCGTTAAGTTCTCCGATCCACCAGGATCCATACCAGGGCTGTGAATTTCCGAAAGCAACCGGGATCACATCCGTTTCAGCTAATTTGTCACATATTGCAATAAATTCATCCCAAGTCTCCGGAATTTCAAGGTCGTATTCCTCAAACACCTGTTTATTATAAATCATATACATGATACTGCTTCTAAAAGGAACCGCCCATGTTTTTCCCTCATAAGTCACGTTGTTAAAAAACGCCGGGAGAAAGCTTTCTGCCCACTCAGGATCCTCTTCAAAATAGGGCGTAAGATCAAGCGCCATATCGTTACGCGCGAATCTTACTGTACGTTCTCCTGTCCAGGTAAAATAGATATCCGGCATCTCTCCGCCAGAGGCAATAACACTAAGCTTATCTTTCATAGCCTCATCGGAAACATTTTCCATCTCAATCTTAATATCTGGATTTTCCTCTTCAAACTGAGCAACTGCATCCACAAAATACTGTGCATACGGATCTTCCGGATACTTGTTCAAAAAGGTCAAAGTAACTGTCCCATCTTCACTTTCACCACTTCCACTATCCGCGTCGCCAGAACCACTTGTTGCACATCCTGCCAGCATACCAAGTATCATAGTCGCCGACAACAATGCCGCCAAAATTCTTTTTTTCATAACACTTCTCCTTCCTGTTAAAATTTTAGAGATTAATAATTTCCGACAGCCGGTCCGGGTCGACGTCATACCCTACACCTAAAGAACCGTCTTTTACTACTACCGTCGCCGCAAACTCAGCTGCTTTTTGCAAGGCAACAGTTATCTTATTCTCAGCAGGGATCAGCTCGTCAGCTTCCGCCGAGTAATAATTCACCAAAAATGCGCTAATAAAGGAATCGCCCGCTCCCATAGTATCTGTCGCTTTCACCTGACAGATACCCTGTTCATAATATTTCTCCCCGTCATATGCAATTGTTGGCTCCCCGCCTTTGGTTCCAACAGCCAGTTCCGCTCCCAGATCTGTACATCTTTTCAATATCGCTCTTGTTTTTTCTTCCGTCAGATGGCTGCAGGAAAAGAAACCGAACTTTATAGATGGAGCAATGTTCTCAATATCTTTTTCTGTAAAATCATCATAAAAGTCATAACTGATAACTGCGCCGGCATTAAAAAGTTTTTCAATCTTTTCTACTGTCAGGCGCGACGCGCGACTAAGGCTTACAACATCAAAAGTTTTTATATATTCCAACTCTTCATCTGTAAAAACAAACGGATATAAATCTGTAACTCCCTTGCGATTCCAATCTAAGAAAACACGGTCTCCGTCTTGTAAGTCTACTAACGCATACCCACTGGAGCCTTTTTCATGGTGGCAATAGCTAGTGTCAATTCCTGCTTCAACCAAAGTCTTTTCGAGGATCTCTCCTACTTTATCATCTGCGAAAACCCCCATAAAGGCCGCCTGCGCTCCCTGAAGTTTTGCGTCATAAGCCACATTATATTCATTTCCTCCCGGATACATCCGTTTCTGATGGCAATATATATCTACAACATTTATTCCGATTCCTAATATTTTTGGTATTTTCATGTCAGCCTCTCATTTCACAAAATGTATTAATACGTCTTATTTGTATAATAAATTGGTACGTCATTTTTGTCAATCATTTTTGTTTAAACTCAATATTTTTGTTTATTATTGCCTGTTTTTATCATTATTTTTTGTTAAAAAAGCTATTTTTTCAATTTTTATAAGTCATTTGTTCTTCGTGTTGTTTTATTACGTATTATTTCGTGTCCTTTCCTGCCATTAACAAAAAAACGCCCTGAATGCCTACAGCACTCAGAGCTGTTTTTCTTTACAAATATTAGATATACCATTTAAGAAAACGGTCGTTATCCCCTCTCACCCAATCTCTTACTGTATGGATTGGATCTCCATTCATATCGAACACACACATTTCACTTGTAATTACTGGCGTTCCTACAGACAGATTTAAGTAATCTGCAATCTCCTCGTCCGCAAATACAATTTTAACACTTCGTCTCCCCTTATTGGACGGTATCATATGATATTTATTCATTAGTATTTCGTAAAAAGACCCTTCCAGATTATCATCCTTAATCTTGATCATATCCGGGAAAAGATGATTCTCTTCTACCGTTACCGGAACACCATCCGCAATCCGAACTCTTTTAAAAACAAGTATTTTCCCATTTGCTTTTTCGCCAAAAAATTCTCTGTCCAAATCCGTTTTAATATCTTCTATTTCCAGTTTAACTACTTTTGATGTGAGATTCACTCCCTGCATCTTGGCATCTTCTGTAAAACTTGTAACTCCAATTGGAAGCCGCAGCATGTCTGAATGGGCCACAAAGCTTCCTTTCCCCTGTACCTTGATAATATATCCTTCAACCGTCAGTTCTTCCATTGCGTTGCGAACTGTTACCCGGCTCATATTATATTCCTTTTGCAGCTGCGTCTCCGAGGGAAGCTTGTCTCCTGGTTTCAATATCCCTGTACGAATTTCTCTTTTAATCTTATTCTTTAACTGGAGATATAACGGAGTTGAATTACTTTTTTCGATGCGTGACATGATTCTTCTTCTTCCTCGCCTTGTATTAAAGGTCGTATTATTTCTTTTCATTATATACCAACCACAAAATAAATACAATCTTAAAATCATTGACACCAAATTTAATACGTCTTAATATATTTTATATATTATTGAAAGGAGAGACTCCTATGAAAAAAAATCTATTCCCAAAATTTACGACTGTTATCTCCCTGTATTATATTTCATATGCCGTTATATATGGATTTGTAACCGTCTTCATGCAATACAGGCACTTCACTAATACAGAGATCGGTCTCTCCCTGGCATGCGCTTCTGTCCTCTGTATCCTTTTGCAATATTTTTCCGGTTCGTTTTTAGACAGACATCCCGACCTTTCTGTGAAAACAATTATGTTAATTTCATTTATTCTTGTATATGGAATATGTATCATCTTGTTTCTGGTCAAAATGAAATGGTTTATTTTCTTTTCCTATACGATAGTTGGCGCGATTATGCTTGCCGGCGCTTCCTTTTCCAATATGTTTGGAATGGAATATCTGAATTCCAATATACCTTTAAATTATTCTCTTGCAAGGGGAATCGGTTCCTTTTGTTTTGCCGGTACTTCTCTGCTCATGGGAAGTATTATCAAACTGTTCTCTGTTATGAGTATCTTCCCTGTCTTCTTTGTAGTCCATTTATTGCTTCTGCTTTCTTTGCTTTTCATACACCCTGCTCCCAGATCTGTTTACGATAATCCTTTGCCCAAAGAGCATACGAAGAAAATGGATCCTCTTTTCCTTTTTTTATTGGCAAGTCTCCTTCTCGTTTATATTAGCTATACTTCTGTCTACAATTTTCAAATCAACATCGTAACCGCCGTAGGCGGCGGCAGTCAGGAAATGGGAATCTCCAACTGTATCGCAGCTATGCTTGAACTACCGGCCATGGCTCTTTTTATTCCGCTGTCTAAGAAGTTTTCTTATGGAACCCTTCTTAAGACGTCCTGTCTCTTTTTCTTCTTCAAAATAACCGCTTTTTATTTTGCTGATCATATCTGGGGAATCTATCTTGCGCAATGCCTCCAGTTTTTCTCTTATGGTCTATTTGTACCAGCTTCTTCGTATTTTATTAATTCCATTCTCCCCCCGCAGGATAAATCCAAAGGTCAATCTGCGCTTGGTATCTTTACCTTTGGCCTTAGTGGACTGATTTCCAGCTTATTAAGCGGCATCCTTCTGGATCTCTTTACTGTAAAAACAATGTTGGCGTTAGAAAGTCTGCTTACATTTATCGGTGTTATTGGCGTATTTATCGCCTGTCACTTTATGCAGACTTCAAAATCCAAGATATAGCTGATTTCCCATTGTCTTGTATCACATTTCATTGTATCATGCAAATAGAATAAATCGCTATTTACGGAAAGGACATCGCCATGACACACAAGGAAATCTTAGCAACTGTAGACCACACCCTTCTGACCCAGACAGCCACTTGGGAAGAGATCAAAGTAATCTGCGACGACGGCGCAAAATACCACACCGCCTCCGTCTGTATCCCGCCCTGCTATGTAAAGCAGGCAAAAGAATATATCGGCGACACTGTGAAGGTTTGCACCGTGATCGGTTTCCCCAATGGGAATTCCACAACGGAGTCCAAAGTGTTTGAGACAAAAAACGCCATTGAAAATGGCGCGGATGAGATTGATATGGTCATCAATATCGGCGCGCTGAAGGATAAGAATTATGATCTTGTACGCTCTGAGATCGCCGCTGTCAAAGAAGCCTGTGGCCAGCGGATTTTAAAAGTGATCATTGAGACCTGTCTTCTGACAGAAGAAGAAAAGGTCAAAATGTGCCAGCTTGTCACTGAGGCGGGAGCGGACTTCATCAAGACTTCTACCGGTTTCTCCAAAGCCGGCGCCACCTTTGAAGACGTAGCCCTCTTTGCGAAGCATATGGGCCCGGACGTCAAGATCAAAGCCGCCGGCGGCATCTCCTCCTTTGCGGACGCGGAAGAGTTCCTCCGCCTGGGCGCCTCCAGGCTTGGCACCAGCAGACTTGTTAAGATCGAGAAGGGATTGTTATGATCACAGCAACCAACCAGGACCGTTTCCGGGATGTAGCCCTGGAGCTTCTGCGCTTCAGCCTGCCCCTGATCTTAAGCGGCGTCCTCCAGCAGCTTTACAACTGGGCGGACGCTTTCATCGTGGGCAATGTAGAAGGCGAGGCAGCACTGGCGGCGGTGGGATGCACCACCTCCACCATCAACTTCTACGTGATGGCCATCACCGGATTTACGCTGGGACTTTCCATCCTTTTTGCCCAGCGTTACGGGAGCGGGCAGACTGAGGAGATCCCTGCCATTTTATCCTCCTTCTCCCTGCTTCTTGGGGGCATCTTCCTTGTGCTGGCCGCGCTGGGCATTCTTTTCGCCCTGCCCCTCCTTACTCTTCTTCACACCACTGAAGACACCATCACGCTGGCGGGAGACTATCTGCGGATCGTCCTTATAGGGATCCCGTTCCTGGCCGTATATAATGTATATTCCGCCGCCCTGCGGGGGATCGGCGACAGCAAGGCTCCCTTCTACGCAGTCCTTCTCTCTTCCGTGACCAACGTAGTCCTGGACATCCTGCTGGTGGCAGTTCTCCGGTGGCACGTAGCCGGAGCCGCCATTGCCACTGTGATATCCCAGGCAGCCATGACCCTTTTCCTGATCCTGTATGGCATCCGCAGGTATCCTCTTCTGCGCTTTTCCCCCGGCCGGAAAATGTTGTCGGCTGCGGCGCTGCGCCAGGGCTTCCATTTTAGCCTTCCGCCTATGATCCAGTCCAGTATCAGTTCTCTGGGAAGCCTGATCCTCCAGAACTTCATGAACGGGTTCGGCACGCAGACGGTGGCTGCCATTACTACCGCCTACCGGATCGATACCATTGTTCTTCTGCCTATCATCAATCTCGGCTCCGGTATCTCCACGCTTACCGCCCAGAGCTACGGAGCGGGGAGAACAGACCGCACCCGCCGGATCCTGCTGGCCGGCAGCGGCGTTATGCTGCTGGTCTCTCTTGCCCTGACCCTGTTGGTGATCCCCACCGGCGGTCACCTCATCGCCCTCTTTGGCGCCGGGGCCGAAGCCGTGCGGATCGGGTCCGATTTCTTCCTGCGTATCGCCAGTTTCTATGTAGTCTACGGACTTGCCATGTCTGTCCGGGGCTGCCTGGAAGGGATCGGGGATGTGACCTATTCCAGCATCGCAGGGATCGCCTCTTTAGTCTTCCGTATTTTCCTTTCCTATGCCCTGGCAGACCTTTTTGGAAATATGGTGATCGCTTATGCGGAGGCTTTCTCCTGGCTTCTGCTTCTCGGCCTCTATATACTGCGGGCCTGGATCCGTGGATTTTCGGGACGAAAGAATGTTTCTTGAGAAAATCTTATTTCTTCGTGAACATTCTGTGTCTCCTCTTGAGTCTTTTTGGAAAAGCTACTAGAATAAACTACTGATACAGCAGATGATTTTACAGGAGGATATCAAGATATGATGATAGATGATAAGAAAAACAGAGAAACCGGCATCTTCAACCCGGAAGATTTCTTCGAAGATGATTTTGAGGTCATTTACGAAGGAGATCTTCCGGAGCTTCCAACCGAAGGACTTTCCGACAACTACAAGGATGTGCTTTCCAGTCTCTCGGATCTGGACGATACCGGAAGCATCGACTATGTGGCGGAAAACCGTACCGGCCACATCGACCCGGAGCGGGTGGCCGCCCGGGAGGCTGAGATCGAACAAAGGATGAAAGACCCCACTATCGGAGAGCGTATTATGCAGGGGATACGCCGCCTGATGCCGTAATCTAAGAATTTTCTTCTGACTGCGCTTTCTTCAGGAAGTCCGCGTCCTTGGTCTTAAGCCTGGGGATAAACCGGCGGGCGAATTTCCCCTTCCCCCGGTTTTTCACATAGAAATACCCGATGATGGAGAAGACCGTCGCGCCGATGAAATTCACCAGCAGGTCCTCCATGGTATCCAGAAGACCGATATCCAGATAACCGCCAAGGCCGAGAGACTCCCCGTTCACCGCCACGTCCCGGATCCCGGTGACGCCCACCACGTGGTTGCCTCCCGCCGGGTCCAGCATCACAGAGTAAATGGTGTTCACAATGGTATCTTTCTGCATATCCAGGTGGAAGATCTGATCCATTCCAAACTCAAAGAATTCCCAGATCACGCCGATGGTCATGGAGAAGCAGAACGCCACCACAGCCAGGAACGCCGGGGAGAGCTGGAAGGAAATCTTCTTATTCCGGTTCAGGATATCCACCAGGGCAAACCCGATGGCCGCCATCAGGAATCCGTTAAGGGTGTGCAGCACCGTGTCCCACATGGGGATCTTCTCATAGTACGCCTGGATCTCTCCCAGGATTTCCGCCGCGAAGATAAACAGCAGCATAATGATCTCCAGAGCCGTGGGCAGCTCGATCTTCAGATTGATCTGGATCAGGCTTGGCATAATAAGGAGCACCAGCGTCAGCGCGCACAGGAATACATTTTCAAAATTGCGGTTCAGGATCTGGAGGATCATCACAAGGATCACCAGCGCCCGAAGCGTCATATAGACAATGAAGGAGCTTTTATGCTCCCTCAGTTCCATGCGGAGGGCCTTGCCCATCACCCGCATCCGTTTCTTCATATTTTTCATAAGTATCTTTTTCTCCGCTTTAGTTCAGGAAGTTTTCGATGATCACGCCTTCCGCCTCTTCTGCCGTCATTCCCAGCGTCCGAAGCTTGGTCACCTGCTCATCGTTGATCCGGCCGATGGCCGCCTCGTGGATGATCCCCGCGTCCACGTGCTTCGCGTCGATGGCCGGGATGGAGCACACTTCCGCGTGATCCATGATGATGGAATCACACTGGATGTGGGCGTGACACCGGGCGTTCCCCACCGCGTTGGGATGGAACACCTGTCTGGAGGTGCCTTTGGCCACAGACCGGGAAATGATCTGGGCGCTGCTGCCCTCCCCGTTCAGTACCACTTCCATATTGGACTCGGCAGTCTGGGCGTCGTGAGTCATCAGTTTCTCCAGCACATACAGTTTTGCCCCCGCTCCCAGGGAAACTTCCGTCTCCCGCCGGGTGGAGTCCACGCCCTTGATCTGGACGGTGTCCAGGGTAAATACAGCGTCGTCTTCCAGGAAGATCCTGGTCACCGGGTTCAGCACTCTCGCGCCGGTTCCTTCTCCCTCGCCGTAATGTTTCTCCTCATAGCGCACATTGGCGCTCTTTCCTACATGGAAGGAATGGATCCCGTCATGGCGGCTCTCGTTGCAGCCGCTGTTGTGGATGCCGCAGCCGGCCACGATGGTCACATCCGCGCCCTCCGCGATATAGAAGTCATTGTAAACGATATCGGTCATACCGGAGGCATTTACCACCACCGGAATGTGCACCTGCTCTCCCCTGGTGGTTCCGTCAATATATACGTCGATCCCGTTCTTGTCCTCTTTCTTCCGGATCTTCACATGCTCGCTGTCTCCGTGGCAGAGGGCGATCCCGTTATACCGGAGATTGAAGGCGCCTTTCTGCTGAAAACCGGAGCCGTCGATCTGCTCCAGGACCTGTTTGGTAACCTGATCTAATTCTGCCATAGCTTTTTGCTCCTTTCTCTCGCCTTAGTCTTCCCGTTCCATGCACACGCAGGAATCCCCGGAATCTCCGCTGTCCAGAAGGGTGGGAAGGATCTCTTCCCGGTCTCCCAGCGCCTTGATCTTCCCGTCCTCGATCACCATGATCCGGTCCGCCATGCGGATGATCCGCTCCTGATGGGAGATCAGGATCAGGCACTCTTCTTTCTTCTGATGGATCTTCTCAAACTGCTGGATCAGCATGGAGAAGCTCCACAGGTCAATGCCTGCCTCCGGCTCGTCGAAGATACACAGCTTGTGAGGCCGCGCCAGCACCGTAGCGATCTCCAGCCGCTTCATCTCACCGCCGGAGAGGGTCCCGTCGATCTCCCGGGTAATGTATTCCTTGGCGCACAGTCCCACGCTGCTTAAAAGCTTGCAGCACTCCGGCTCCGACAGGGTCCGCCCTGCCGCCAGGGACAGCAACTTGCTCACCGTCATTCCCTTGAACCTTGGGGGCTGCTGGAAAGCAAACCCAAGCCCCGCCTTGGCCCGATGGTCGATATCATAACCGGTGATGTCCTCCCCGTCCAGCAGGATCTCTCCGGCGTCCGCCTCCACGATCCCCATCAGCACCCGGGCAAGGGTAGATTTCCCGCCGCCGTTTGGCCCGGTGATCACCAGCATCTCCCCGTCCTTCGCCTGAAAACTGATATCCTTTACGATACTTCTCTCGATTCCATTCTCATTCACCTTGAACGTCAGATGATTTACTTCAAGCATGTCTTTCGCTCCTTTCGCAACCCTATTATCCTAACCAATCCCGCCAAAGAAAATGCCAAGCACATAGACGATAAATGTAATTCCCACGAAAAGATACCGGGTCACCGGCTCAAACCAGCCGCCAAGGGTCTTGTCCCTTCCGGTCTGCACCTGTTCCCTGGCATACCCCTTGGGGCAGACCCAGAAGAACATTACCGCGGCGATCAGCGCGCCCAGCGGAACAATGTAGATGGAAACCGCGTCCATCCAGGCTCCTACTGCGTCCCCGCTCTCGATGAAGATCCCTACCAGGGCTGCGATCAGGGCGATCAGCCCCACCGCCTTCCCTCTGGAAAGCTTCAGTTCCTGCTGCAGCGCCTCGATGGGCGTCTCAAACAGGTTCATAAGCGACGTCACCGCCGCGAAGATAGCCGCCACGAAGAAGATCGCGGCAAATACATTTCCCATGGGGAGCTGCTGGAACACCACCGGAAGCGTGATGAACATCAGCGGAGGCCCGCTGCCCACATCCAGGCCAAAGGCGAACACCGCCGGGATCACCACCATGCCGGCCAGAAGCGCCGCGCAGGTGTCAAAAAACGCCACGTTGCGGGCACAGCCCACCACGTCGATATCTTTCTTCAGATAACTGCCGTAGACAATAGTGCCTGATCCTGCCACCGACAGGGAGAAGAAGGCCTGTCCCAGAGCGTACACCCAGGTCTTCACATTGCCAAGCTGCTCCCATTTGGGCACGAACATATAGCGGAATCCGTCCATGGCTCCCGGCAGGGTGATCACCCGCACAAAGAGCATAAGGAACAGGACGAAGAACGCCGGCATCATGAATTTGTTCATTTTCTCGATCCCCTTGGCCACCCCAAGCAGCATAATGAGGAAGGTCAGGGCAAGGCCCAGCATCTGCCAGCCGATACTTCCGAAGGGCACCGCCAGTTCTCCGAAGTAAGCCCCCATATCCGCCACTCCGGTCAGGGTTCCGGACACTGCGCTCCACAGGTACTTCAGGAACCATCCTACCACCACCGAATAACCGATGGCGATGCCAAGGGAGCCGATCACCGGGATCAGGCCCACTGCCTTCCCGTATTTCCTCCCTTTCTTGCCATAGCGCATCTCCATGGCGCCTGCGAAGGCGCCCATAGGCCCGGTTCCCATTCCACGGCCAAAGGCCATCTCCCCGATCACGCCGGAGAATCCCAGCAGGATCACAAAGAGGAAATAGGGGATCAGGAACGCGGCTCCGCCAAACGTCCCTGTCCGGTATGGGAACATCCAGATATTGCCCATTCCCACCGCGGAACCGATACAGGCCACGATGAATCCCACCCGGGTACTGAACTGGCCTCTTTCTTTTGTATTTCCACCACTCATAATCGTCTCTCCATTCTCTGATAATGAAAAGAAACCGCAACCCCCGATATCTCGAGAATCACGGCTTCCAACTGCGGATGACAGGAATCGAACCTGCACGGTCTCCCACCAGATCCTAAGTCTGGCGCGTCTGCCAGTTCCGCCACATCCGCACGGCGTAAAGCAGATCTACATACTGCAGGCACTAGATTACTCTAACACCGAATATAAAAATAATAATATAAATATCCGGCATTGTCAATGATTTCCCAACCCACATGGTTCTGAAATTTCCCTGTTTGGTAATTATTCTTTCATTTTTGTAAAAATACGTTCTCCGCCTCTTCCAGCTTTTTGTATCCGTACATTTTTACTGTGTTTTCCATGATCTTTTTAGCAAGACATTCTTTCTTCTTCTCCAGAGACCGGATAAACTCTTTATATAACTGCATGGTCCGGTCGGAATAGGTTCCCATTTCTCCTCTCAGGTAAGTTTCATAAGAGGTTTGGGCCTCCCTGTCTTCCCACGTATGGATACTTCGTCCCCGCCCGGACAATCCGGGATATTCTCCGGCAAATTCCTCCACCCACTTCACTTGGACCCGGATCAGTTCCTCTTGAAGTTGAATCCGGGCCTGATCTCTTTTGGGAAGCGTTTCTTCTATTTGCTCGTATTCCGCCGGAGCGGTAGACTCCATCATTCTTGCGTATTTTTCCGCAACCATGTTCCACCCTCTGGCCTCCGAATCTTTGAGATCCTGATAATAGCTTTCCAGAAGTTCCTCTGTCCAGGTCATATACTGACTCTTTCTCATGATAAAAAATGTCTTCCAATCATCCTGGCAGGCGGCTCTTCCGCCTTTGTTCCGGACTTTGTCAAACTGCTTCCATTCCAGGTCTATTATACAGTCGCACAGATTCGTCCTGATATCTGTATTATGTGTGTTTTTTTCATTCATGTTCCATTCCTCTTGAAGCGATCTCCATACAGTATACATCCAGGAAAGGATTTTCCCCTTTTACAATCCCCTGTCTGTTTAATTCTTCCAGTATCATTCCGGCAAGCTCTTCAAACAGCAAAACTTTCTTATCCTCTCTGTTTATCACATAATTCCGGTATTCTACATTTTCCCACGCCGTTTCCTGGTTTGCCGTTACTGCAAGTTCTTCCAGGACTGGCATGATATCCGACAGGTATTTCAGGTTCTCCAGCCCTTTTTTCATCCATTTGTAATATGGGGCATAAACCCTGTTCAAAAGATAAGCGACTGACATTGCCGCTTTTACTGCCTGCGCCATACAGATCTGCGCTGTTACATAATCTTTTCTGGCCATCATTCTGGCATAATTGTACTGGCCGTTCTGGGAAAAAAGATGAAGCTGTTCCGCCAGCCGGCAATTCCATATTTCCTTGGGATAATACATCTTTATCTTATTTCTTATGGATGTAAAAATCCCGCTGTCATCTCTGAATATCTCACCATTGGCACACAACGCCAGCCTCTCCTCTTTTACTGCCATCCAGTCCTTACGCGTCATGAGAAACTGATTTTCCGAATTTCTCCTGATTCCAAGAAATGTCTCATAAAAGCCGTCGATTCGGAAAACTCCCCGTCTTCCGGGAATATGCTCTATCCCCTGCCGCTCAAGAAGTTTCTCATATTCCATCTGAAGCTTTGCGCCTATCTGCCGGTAATCTTCTTCTGTAAGCCACATACAGAAGCCCACTTCGTAATCATGGTCCTGCGAGATCTCATCGTCAAATCCAAAGCAATCGGATCCTTCTCCCGCCAGGCCAACGGCGATCCGCTTCTCATATTCAGGAAAACATGCGTGGATCATCGGTTCGCCATACGCATTATAGAAATTTCTGCATGCCGTCATATTTTTCCCTGATCTTAGAGTACAATCCCGTTCTTCCCACATAGCTTTCTATTTCTCTCATCCCTTTTTCATAATAGAAGGCCGCTTTCCTGTAATCGCCTTTTAACGCCATCGCGTCTCCCATTGCGGACAACGCAAAACTGTAATGAAAATCTTTTCTCTCATCTCGTTCAAATAAGGCTAACGCTTGCTGCAGATAATGGATCGCTTCCTTCTCCTGGCCGGAACATTCTTTGCGGGCCTGCATAAGAATCCCTGCCAGATTTGTCCTGGTAGACGCCTGCTCGATATATGCTTCCGGATAGATATCTACAATCTGAAGGCTCCTCCGGATCATTTTTTCCGCATTTTCATAATCGCCCATTTCCTGATAAAGAATGCTCCAGTTATTGTAGAGACTTGCGAAATAGAACGCATCTTCCGACAATTTTTCTTTATATATAACTTCTGCGCTTCTATAAAATTTCAGGGATTTCTCCCACAGACCAAATGCCCGTTTCGCGTTCGCCACATTCAGGAAAATGGTACCCTGCTCAACGGTATGTCCCTGTCCCAATGCTTCTACCAGATTTATAAGTTCATCGCAATAACGATTTCCCACTTCTTTTCTGTCCAGTTCTCTGCAAAGGCCGATCATTTCATTATATAAAGTGATTTTAGACGGCGTACTCTCTTCACGCTCCGCCTCTTCAATCTTTGACTGCAGAAAAGTATATATTTCTTCTAATGTCTTCTTTCCAAACATTTGGTCATATTCCTGGATCACTTTATGAATATCCATTCAATCTTCCATCCTCTTTTGTTATAAACCGAATAGCGTTTTTGCCTCCTCCATCTGCCGGATTACCGGGACGTCAAACGGACAGCGTTTCTCACAGCTTCCACAGGCAATGCAGTCTCCTCCATGTGCGCCCAGACTTTTATAATGCGCCTGGACAGACGGGGGGATTCGCTCTGTATCAAGCTTTGCGATATCCAGATATTTATTCACTGACGCCACGTCGATCTGAACCGGACACGGCGCACAATGTCCACAGTAGACACAGTGTCCCCGGAAATCCCTCTCCATGGCGTTCAGAAAACCTGTGTAGTCCTTCTCCTCTTCTGTCGCATCCAGATATGACACAGCCGACCTGACCTCTTCTCCTGTCTGGCACCCCAGCAGCACGCTGCAGACCGCCGGACGGCTCAGGGCATAGTGAACACACTGGTTCACTGTCATAGGCTTGGAAAACGGCGTGTGTTCAGCCGAAATCAGTTTCCCTGCCCCAAGTGTTTTCATAACACTGATCCCTACGCCTCTTTGCTCGCATAACCGATACAGCTCCGCCCGTTTCGGATCAATTCCCGCGGTTTCTTCTGTATGCCAGGTCCCGTCCAGCGCATCCAGCACCTTCGCCTCAGACGGAGACATATCAAAGGCCAGATTAATACTGAAAAGCATGATCTCCGGGAGTCCGGTTTCAACCATTTTCGCAGCGATAACCGGATTATGGGAACTGAACCCAATATGACGGATATCTCCCTTTTCTTTCAACTTCCGCGCATAGTCGGCGATCCCACCATCCATAACCTTGCGGAAATCTTCTTCTGAATCGATGAAAAACATCATTCCATAATCTATATAGCCAAAAATCCGCAGACACTCTTCAAAATACTTCTTCACCGTGGGAAGATCTCTGCTGATGTCATACTGCTGATGAATATCCGTCGAACCGATATGGCCCTGTATATGAACCTTTCTCCGCTGATCCCCCAACGCCTTCGCGATATTTTCGCGAACTTCCCTCCCAGGCATAAAAACATCCAGGTGATTCACCCCGTATTCCAGGGCTGTCCGGATCGTATCTTCCACCTGCGCATAGGGTTTCCCATCCAGATGCTCACATCCCAATCCAATGATACTTGCCTGCTCCCCAGTTGTCCCTACATTTCGATAGATCATATCCATTCCTCCTCACATGATCCGGCAGAATACTTTTATAGAGTTTGAAGATATTCCTCCACCTCTTCTTTAACCGGGATCGAAACGGATGCGCCTTTCCTCCCGACAGCCAAGGATGAAGCTGCCGTCGCGCGGATCAGCGCAGCTTTGCAGTCTTCTCCCCTGATAATAGAAGAGATGAAATATCCGGTAAAAGTATCGCCGGCAGCGGTTGTATCAACCACCTTCGTTTTAATCGCCTTCTGGAAATAGGTTTTCTCTTCATCACTATAGTAAGCGCCTTTTGCGCCGACTGTCAAAACAAATCTTGCCTTTGGATACTCTTCTTTCAACTCCTGGAGAACCCTCTCCACATCACCTTTTCCTACCTCTTCCTGGCACATTTGTTCTGCTTCAACTTCATTGACAAAAAAGAGATCTACCTTTTCCAGATCGCATTCCAGTATTTTTTCATCAAAGGGTGAAGGATTAAACCCAATGACCATCCCCTTTGCTTTCCCCTTTTCAATCAGATAATCTATATGATTGATCTCATTTTGCAAAAGCAAAAAATCTCCTTCTTCAAATTGTTCCAGGACATGATCGATATAGGTTTTCTCCTGTTCCCGGTTTGCCCCCGGGAATAAGAGGATGCTGTTCTGCCCTGAATCCGCCACCTGTATGATCGCATTTCCCGTATTGGTATCGGTCTCTCTGATATAAGAAACACAAACGCCATTTTCTTCACATATCTTTTTCAGGAAAAGTCCGTCTTTTCCAATCTGTCCCGCATGATATACTTCCGCTCCCGCTTTGGCCAGCGCAATGGATTGGTTTAATCCCTTCCCACCCGGAAAAATCTCCAGATTTTTTGACGATATGGTTTCTCCCGGAGCCACAATGTGATCGACCCGATAAGTATAATCAATATTTAATGATCCAAAATTCAATACCTTCACATTTTTCCTCCTTTTCTTTATCAGAAAAGCCGTCTGAAATACAAACGGCTTTTCCTAAAATTAAACATACACTTATATTAACTAATTTTTACTTATCCTGACCATATGAATTTTTCACAAAATCCTGCATGGCCGCAATATTTTCCGGTGATATGCCCGCCGGTTTTCCGCCGGTCGCCTCAACCATATAATAGATCTGCGCTGTCACTTCCAATACTGTGGCTGTCTTAAACGCGCCGTCTATATCTGCTCCCAGGCAAACGGCTCCGTGAGAATGGATCAGACAAGAATTCGCCTTCTCGCCCAATGCTTTCACGCAATTCTCTGCCAGTTCCGTACTTCCGGGAAGCGCGTACTCTGTGCATCTGCACACATCTCCCAGCGCCTGTGCCGCCTCATCGATCACCAGTGGAATATCCTTGCCCTGAGACGCGTACACCATAGAATAAAGCGGATGTGTGTGGATGATGGCATTTACTTCTTTCCTGTTCTGATAAATTGATAAATGCATATCCTTTTCAATCGTAGGTTTCCGCTTTCCTTCCACCACTGTTCCGTCCAGCTTGCATACGACAACATCATCTTCTACGATCGTGTCATAGAGCATTGCGCTGGGTGTCAGATAAACAAGTCCTGTTTCCGGGTCTCTGATGCTGATATTCCCCCATGTCTCTACTGTAAGACCAGAACCAGCCATTCTCTTTCCACTTTCTACGATCAGTTTCTTATAATTCATGCTTTCTATTACCTGCCTTTTTATTCTGTCGGTGTGATCTCTGCGGTATACTGGTTGGTCATCTCCAGAACTTCTTCTGCGTTTTCACTTGTAACCAGTTCGCAGCCGGTATCAATATACTCCTCTGCTTCCTCTCCCGCAAAAATCTTTGCCATATTTACAACGCCAAGTTTACCCATTTCCACTGGCTGCTGAGCACAGGTAGAAACGAATTTTCCATCGATTACATACTGAAGACCTTCGGTAACGCCGTCATAGGAGAAGATCTTGATCTGATCGGTAAGACCAGCCTCTTCAACTGCCTGATAAGCGCCGATTCCCATCAGGTCGTTCTCACAATAAACAACCTCAAGATCCGGGTTTGCCTGGATAATATTCTGAACAGCGGTATAACCTTCATCTGTCTCCCAGTTTGCATGCTGCTCTGCTACCAGATCAACCACATCTCCTGCTTTGTCTAAGAAACCGTTATATCTGTCATCATCATTTGTCTGGCCCTGAACGCCGCGGAGGATCGCTGTTTTGCAGCCATCCGGATACAGTTCCGCAACTTCCTCGCCAACCATCTGTCCGCCAACATAGTTGTCAGTTCCATAGAACGGGATGGTCTCGCCAAGTGTATCCAGGGTATTCTTATCTAACTGTGTATCCAGATTGATAACCGGAATATCTGCCTCCTGGCAAGCCTGCAGCGCAGAGATCAGTCCTTCTGACGCAGCCGGTACAAGAATGATTCCGTCAACGCCCTGAGAAATATAGTTCTCAATGATCGTCAACTGCTCTTCAACAGATGCATGCTCAGATCCTGCCTGGATCTCAACGTTAATTCCAAGTGCTTTACAAGACTGCTGTACAGCATTGGCTACAATAATATGATACTCATTGTTCAGAGTCATTCCGCAGAATCCAACGGTAAAATCGCTGTAATCCTGATCCGGAACCATAGCCTTCAGCTCTTCTGTCAATGCGTCAGAAGCTTCCGCATCTTCGTTTACCGTCCCCTGCTCGTCAGATCCTGACTCAGAAGAACTGCTTCCGCCGCCTGCACAACCCATCAGCATCACGCCAACCATCGCTGCGCATACGAGAATACTTAATAATCTCTTTTTCATATACATTGTACCTCCTTTTGGATTTATATAAGTGTATGTTAATCCCTTCTTTATTCGGATTTTCTTTCTTTCCGCTTATCGGCAAATACCGCCACAATAACTACTAATCCAGTGATAACCGTCTGATAATATGTCGCCACATTCATGATCTGAAGGCCGTTTGTCAGTGTAGACAGGATAATCGCGCCTACAACGGTATTGGCAAGCTTTCCTTTTCCGCCTGACATGGAGATTCCTCCGATAACAGCCGCCGCGATGGCGTCCATCTCATAGGAATTTCCGGCGCTTGGGTCTGCGTAAAGCAGACGGGCCAGAAGCATTACGCCGGCAAATGCCGCAAAAAGACCGGAAATTATGTATACAGCTACTTCCAGCCGTCTCACCTTAATTCCGGACAGTCTTGCCGCATGCGCGTTTCCGCCCAGAGCATAGATCCTGCGTCCAAATTTCGTGTAGGCTAAGATCAGGCACATGATCACATAAAACACAACCACGTAAAGCACGCCGATCGGAATGACTCCAAAGAGCTCCGTCTTCATCACAGCGCCGATCTCCAGCGGGAACCCGGATACTGCCTGTCCTCCATTGATGATCTGCGCGAACCCGCGGACTGCCTGCATGGAACCAAGCGTAGCTATAAACGCAGGTACTTTTCCATAGCTGATAAGCACGCCGTTGAACAATCCGATCGCCGCTCCACATACCAGGCAAAAGAAAATTGCCAGGGGGATCGACATGCCGCCTTTCAGATTCAGCGCCAGATATATCCCTACAAATCCCACAACAGAACCCACGGAAAGATCGATCCCGCCTGTCAGGATAACCAGAGAAGCTCCAATCGCAATGATCGCGTTGATACTTGCCTGATTAATAATGTTCATCACATTATTAATATTCAAAAAGTTCTTTCCCATAGCGGAACAGATGATCGTAAACACCAAAAATATCCCGATCATACCGATATAGATAATCCAGTCCGATACATTAATACTATGTTTTGTTTTCATCCTAAACCTCCTCCAGCTCGATTCTCAAAATATCCTGTTGTGTCAGATTTCCATCATTTTCCAAGATCGCACGCACCCGTCCGTCTCCCATGACCGCCACTCTGTCACTCATCTTCAGGACTTCGACCAAGTCCGAGGAAATCATGATAATCGCTGCTTTTTTCTGAATCAGATCGTACATGATATTGTAAATTTCATCCCGCGCGCCCACATCGATACCACGTGTCGGCTCATCAAAGATATAAACATCCGCATCTGAATACAGCCACTTTGCGATAACGACCTTCTGCTGGTTGCCTCCAGACAGGCTCTTCGCATCTACCAGTTCAGAATATGTTTTGATCTTCAGATCTTTGATGTAGTTCCGCGCTACTTCTTTCTGCTTACGCCGGTTCAAGAAGGGCTGGCACAGTTTCCGAAGATTGGGAAGACCTATATTCTCCGCAACGGAATGCATTAGGATCAAGCCCTCGTCTTTACGGTCCTCGCTCAGATATACAATTCCGTCATTGATATTCTTCGCAAGGTCTGTTCCCATTTCTTTTCCTTTGAATATGACCGTTCCGCTGTCCTTTTTGTAATCTCCGATAATCGTTTTTGCCGTCTCTGTCCGGCCTGCGCCTACCAGTCCCGCAAACCCTAATATTTCTCCACGGTGGAGTTCAAAAGAGACATCCTTGACCAGATCCTTATAATTCAAATTCTGGACAGAAAGGAGAACATCATTCATATCAATATTCGGATTGTCAATTTTCTCAAAGCTTACTTTCCGCCCAACCATCATTTCGGTCAGCTCATCTTCGGAAGTATCTTTGATGTTAACAGTTCCTACATATTCTCCGTCACGCATAACCGTACATACGTCGCCGATCTCAAAGAGCTCGCTCATACGATGGGAAATGTAGATAATTCCTATCCCCTGCTTCTTCAGTTCTCTTACAATGTCAAAAAGCATTTCTGTCTCTTTGTCCGTGATCGCCGCCGTCGGCTCGTCGAGAACCAGAAGCTTTACATCATTAGAGATCGCTTTGGCAATCTCTACCATCTGCTTTTTGGCAACGCTCAAAGAAGAAATCAGGGTACGTGGATTCTCATTTAATCCTACTTTATCCATATACTCTTTCGCTTCTCTGATCTCTCTGCCGTGATCCACCACGCCGCCTTTTACGTATTCTTTTCCGAGAAAGATATTCTCATAGATGGACATCTCCGGCACCAGGTTGAATTCCTGATAGATCACGCTGACTCCGGCTTTGATCACATCTCCAGGCGTCATTGGCGGCAATTCTTTTCCATCCAGATGAATGGTTCCCCCTTCTCTGGAATAAGCGCCGGAGAGAATTTTGATCAACGTAGATTTGCCCGCTCCGTTTTCTCCGAGCAAAATGTGTACCTGGCCTTTTTCAACCGTTAGTTTTACATTATCAAGGACTTTTACTCCGAAGAAACTTTTCGTAATGTCTTTCATCTCCAGTATGGTTTCTGCCATTCTTTAATCCCTCCTTTCTGGAATCACCTCTTCTGTCTTATAAGATCTCCCGATCATTTCACGAATATCCGTCAGGGTAAGTTCCGGACACATATATTTCAACTGTACGCCCAGATTCCCCATGGAGGTGCTTTCCCCGTAGCAGACGACGATTGGTTTCCCGATATACTCCGCCATCAGCCGCAGTAAGATCCTGCTTGCGGATCCGCCTCCAACAATGTATATTTTCTCAAATTTCTTACCGGTAATATCCTCAATGTTACGAAATGTCTCCGCATACGTCTGCGCCAGAGATTCGTAAAATGTCCGGAACAGAATATCCCAGCGAAGGTCCCCCGAGACTTGCCCGGATGTTTCAAGATAGTTCCAGACAGCTTTTGACATGCTGCGCGGGTTAAAGAATGCCATATCATTCAAGTCGATCCGCGGAGTTTCTTTACAATTCTCCGCCAACTCGGAGATTTCTTTCCACTCCGCTTTTCGGCCTTTCTCAAATTCATATTCTTTCTTTAGGTTGTTGACTATAAACATTCCGGCGCTGTTCTTCAGCATAGTTATCTTCCCGAATGCTCCAACTTCATTTGTAAGAGATGCGGCGATCACCTGATCATTCATCAGTGGTTCGTCAAGTTCTGTTCCGATCAGCGACCAGGTACCGCAGCTGACAAACCCAAAATTCTTCTCCTGGGCCGGAATCGCTGCCACTGCCGACGCCGTATCGTGAGAAGGAACACAAACCACCGGAATCTCATAGTCTGCTCCGATCTCCTGCAAAATATCTGCCCGGACATTGCCAATCTTCTCTCCATGAACGCCGATCCTCGCGAAAAGATCTTCTGAAACACCTGCCCAGCGACACGTATCCCCGCTGATTTTTCTTGTTCTCGCATCCATCAGCTGAGTGGTGCTCAACTCAGAGGGTTCATTCACCATTTGCCCTGTCAAAAAGTAATTCAGAATATCCGGGACCATCAGACATTTATCCGCGATTGAGAAAATCTGCGGAAACTTCTCTTTCATCCCTGAAAGCATATAGACTGAATTAATTTTATCGCAGAGGATCCCAGTCTCATAAAACCGTTCCTTTCTTTCCTCCTCTGACAGCTTTGATAAAACTTCTTCGCCGATCGTGTTGCGGTAACACAGTGGATTGGACAACATATTCCCGTCACGGTCAAACAATGCGAAATCCACGCCCCAGGTACAGATTCCAATGGAATCAATATGGTGTCCCTGAGAAATGATCAGCTTGAGCGCGGCTTTGAACTCCTTTAAGATATTCAACATATCCCAGTAATCATACTCTCCGATACGGATCATTCCATTGGGAACCTGCGTCACAACTGTACTCTCAATCTTTCCGTCACGATATTGTCCCAAAACAACACGGAAGGAAGAATTCCCACAATCCAGCGCGACCATCGTACTTTCCTTCTTCATAACGCCCTCCCTGCTATTGTATTGAAATTTTTATCCGATATTTTTGTTCATACTCCTTCAGAAAATATAAATCCTGTACTTTCAGAGACTTCATATCCCCCATTTCATAAGTTCTCCCCAGGCCCTGATATTTGGGGAGTCCCAGCCTGTGATAAGGAAGGAACACCACCTCCGACACAGTTTCTAAAGATTCCGCGAATCCAAGGAACTTTTCAACTGCTTCCTGTTCATCGTTACACCCGGGAATATAAGGATATCGGATATATAATTTCCCATTAAAATGTTTATCCAGCCATTGGATGTTCTCCAGGATCTGTTCATTCCCCAGTCCAGTCAGTTCCTTGTGCCGTTCTGCTGAAAAATGTTTGTAATCACAGAAAATGATATCAACATCATCTATCACATCCTGAATATTTCGAAGAGGTACCTGTCCGCATGTCTCAATCAGAACTGTCCAGCCTTTTTCATGGATCTTCCTTGCGCATTCCCGTATAAAAGACGGATAAAGCAGGGGTTCTCCTCCGCTGAACGTAATTCCTCCGCCGGACTCTTCATAGTAAACTGCATCCTTTTCCAGGATCTCCATCAGTTCATCTGAGGTATAGTCTTCTCCCTGCAGGACTCTGGCTTCCTGATAACAGGCATCGATGCATTTCCCACACAGCGTACATTTCTCCGGATCACTGATCATCCCAAATTCTGGCATATAAACAATAGCGTTGCTGGGGCAGGCCGACTGGCACCGCCCACAGCCAATACATTTCACAGCCTTAAATAATATCTGTCTGCGTTTTTCCTGGGACTCCGGGTTCGCGCACCAGCGGCAGCGCAATTGGCAGCCTTTTAAAAATACGGTTGTACGGATCCCGGGTCCGTCTTCTGTCGAACATCGTTCGATATTAAATATTCTTGCTGTTTCCATTTGAATCTATAACTCTACTTCTGTACGGTTGATAACATCGTTCTGGCAGGATTCGCTCAATGAAGTAAACAATGCGCTGTATCCGGACACTCTGACCATCAGATCCGGATAATCCTCCGGGTTTTTCTGTGCTTTTCTCAGCGTCTCGTTATCAACTACATTAAACTGGATCTGCTCTGCATCCTTTTTGAAGAATGCCCGTACCATAGACACGATCTTTTTCCTGGATTCGTCGTTTGCAATGGTAGACGGAGCCAGACGCATATTGAAAATGTTTCCTTTCTGATCCCAGATCGTAGGAATCTTGCTTACAGAATTGCAGGCGGCTGTCGCCCCATTCTTTTCTGATCCATTTGCAGGAGACACTCCATTATTCACCGGCTCGCCAGCGGATCTTCCATCCGGGGTTGCCCCGATCCTGCTTCCAAAGGAAATATTTCCGGTAACCGGGCTCTGGCTGTAAGAGAAGCAGCATGGAACCGGTCCTTTTCCGTATTTGGAACTTTTATAATTGTGACGCAGACTGGAACCAATATATTCCTCTACGGCAACGGTCCACTTATCTGCATAATCGTCATCATTTCCAAATTTGGGCGCCTTGTTTTTCATCATCTGCTGGATTTCTTTTCCGGTCGGCGTGGTCGTATCATCCTGGAAGTTTGTCGCGCATGCGTGAAGGACTTCCTCCATGGTCAGAATCTTCTTATCAAACACGAGATACTCAAGCGCTGCCAGCGCATCTCCGGAACTGATCGTTCCCGCTGTCGGACCGCCGTCTGCGGAGTAAAGCGCGCCGCCCTCTACCAGATCCAGACATCTTCCAATACAATCCTCAACCAGAGAAGATCTGAATGCGTTCAGATCGTACTGAATATGTACTTCATCATTGATATGCTCTGTCAGGCAGTTCAGATCCATAAAGTATTTGAGCATCTTTTTGTATTCATCAAAGATTTCTTCCATAGAACTGCAGTCTTCTATTTTTTTGTCGGTCGCTTTAAAGAGATGCCCGGTTGCCGGATCCACGCCGTTGTTTAAAGTGATCTCCAATACCTTTTCTACATTCAGCCACGGACCCTTTGCGGCGAAATCCCATTTCCCTGGTATGGACGCCTCAATACATCCATCCGGACTCCAGTCAACCAGATCCTCTTCTGCAATTCCCATATTTCTCAGGATCTTAATGAACGCGTTATCATTATAGAACGCAGGCATACCACCCTTGTGCTCAATAGCCGCTTCCAGCGCATCCTGAAGCACCTCATCCTTTGTTCCATCGAAATATTTGATGGATACGGAAGGAGTGATCAGCTTCAGCTCCCGGCATGCCTGGATACACAACAGCGAAACATCATTTGTAGCATCTTTTCCATCCACTGTCTGTCCGCACACAGCCATATTGATGAACATCTGATAACCCATGAAGAATTCTGTGTCCGGCCAGGAACGAAGTTTATTTAATTCGTTACATTTAATAAAGAAACACTCCAGAATCTCAAGAGCCTGTTCTTTTGTGATCCTGCCCTCTTCAATGTCTTTCTTATATAACGGATACACATACTGATCAAAACGTCCCAAAGAGATCGCATGTCCGTTGGACTCCAGATGAACAGCCAAAAGCACGATAAAAATGGACTGAACGGCTTCCTGGAATGTCTCTGCCGGCCGAAGCGGAACTCTCTTTAATACTTCCGCAAGGTCTGTCAACTCTTTCTTCGTCTTCGGATTCCCGCAGCTTTCTGCAACTTCTTTACACTTTTCGCTGATTCTTGACGCCAGGTTGACAACCGCCTGATTACTCAGCAGCGCGGCATCCAGGAAATGCTTTTTCTTCAAAGATTCCGGATCAAGCATATCCAGACTTGCACGCTTTTCTTCGATTCTTCTGATCACATCCTGAAGTCCTTTTTCTACTACTAATTTGTAATCCGGGATTTCATTTCCAAGACCTGCCGCACATACCCATGTCTCATCGGTAACACCTGCATCCCATGCTGCGTTGATCTCATCCGGAAGATTTTTCCGCACATAGTCATAGACCGTTTTTCCATTCCAGTATTCCGCGCACTCACGCACAATTTTCTCATCTTCCGGCGTAATATAAAATTTATCGCCAGGTCTGTCTTCCCACCGGAAGGGATTCCCGTTTAACTCATCCAAAATCCACTGTGCGGAATATTCTGGATAAATTGGGGATCCTTTCGCAGTCTTCGCCTGATTTCCGGCAATCAATTCTCCCGGCTTTACCCATACCGTCATCTTATCAAGGACCTGATAATATGCCTTTGCCCGGCGGAGAATGATCGGAAGTCCCTCAGACTCTTTCATAGATTCCGTAAATATCTCACACCGTTCTCCATCAACATACGGTTTCTGATCCATTAATTCTTTCCGTAGCTTCGCAATTCTCTCGTTCATGGTTTTCCTCCTTATAAATTTGTAATGTAACTTGTTACATTCGTTTTGTTTCATTATAAGCTTCAAGCAATCCTTTTGTCAACAAACTTTGTTGTTTTTGTTTATAATAAATAAGTTTTTTTCTATATTTTAGTCATATTCACCAATTACGTTTCCATTTATTGTTATGGTAACTTTTTTCATTTATATTTCAAATCTAATTCAAAAAAACCACTCTTTTTTGATAAAATGTGCTAGAATGTATATATATTGGGCAAAAAATTGTCCCCTTCCCCTGGCGACAACTACTATTCAAATATTTTGCTCCTCGCTTTCCTGTCACAGCCAGGGTGTTTGAAACATTGTTACACTAACAGGCAAAGGAGTTTCTTACATGAGTCAGGCTACAGTCAAAAATAAATTTCTTGGGATCCGCGAAATCGCTCAGATCGCCGGCGTATCCACCGCTACCGTATCAAGGGTTATCAATCATCCGGAGCAGTGTTCCGAAAATACCCGGCAAAAAGTAGAAGAGATCATCAGAGAATATAATTATGTTCCAAACGAAACGATCAAGCATATCTTTTCTAAATCGTCCAACACAATTGCTGTTTTTATCCATGATATTCAAAACCCTTTTTATTCTCATTTGATCATGGAATTAAACAGTCTTTGTTTTCGTGAGCACTATACGCTTTTTATCTGCGATACGGAAAATGATGTCGACAAAGAGCAGGCGTACCTGGAATCATGTCTTGCCAAACGCTGCACGGGAATTATTTTAACCGAAGGTGTCTCCCACCAGCTTTTTAACGATCTGGATATCCCTATCGTCGCCCTGGACCGGAAGAACCTGAATTTAGATGTTCCTGTCGTCTCTTCTGAGAATTACTATATTATTCGGAAACTGGTATCCTACCTTTGCAATCTGGGCCATCAGAAAATCGCCTTTGTAGCGCCCAAAAGAGACCTCGTCTCTATTGAGAGAAGATTCAAAGGATATCAGGACGAATTAGAAGCGAGGAACATAGAACCTGATCCTGAATACATTTTTTTGAAAAGCCACTCGTTAAGCCCCACCTTAGGAAGAGAAGCTCTGCAGCATTTTCTTTCTTTGCCCGAGCCGCCCACCGCGATCATTTGCGCCAATGATATGATCGCCTTAGGCGTCATCAACGAAGCGGCTCTTATGAACATCCGCATTCCCGATATGCTTTCCGTATGTGGGTTCGACCATGTAATTGATGATTATCTTCCTACACCGCTGACAACCGTAGAGCAAAACATACCGCAGCTTGCTCTTGAGCTATTTCAGGCGATCGTTACTCCAGAAGCACAGCCCACGCAGGCGATCATTGAATCAAAATTAATCCTTGGGCACACCTGCGCCCGGGTTAAAAAATAATCGGTTCTCCTTACCCAGGAGCATACAAAAAGAGAGCATTGTTTCTTAGATGCGTCATTCATCTATGAAACAATGCTCCTTTTCATGTCTAAAAAAACGGACTCCGAAGAGTCCGCAATCCATGGTATAAAAATCTATACTCCGAAATAAAAACCTCGCTCCAAAAGGCCTTCAACCTCTTCCAAATTACTGCGTGTCTTTTGATAATCATCAGCACTGATACAATTAAAAAGATAATTGCTGATAAACATCGGCGACACCATGCTGTCTTTCATCATAACCCCCGACTGAAGGCGACAACAGAGAAAAATATCTCCAAGATGCTGAATTGTATCATACGGAGGTGTCGTAATTAAAATAACCTTTACTCCTTTTGACTTCATCCAGGACAACAAATTAGAAATCATTTTCTGATATCTTGGAAACATATATGCAAGACACACATCACCGCTGCCTGCTCCCACCGCTTCCTCTGGATACATTCCTCCAGTACCACTGATCAGATAAATGTGGTTCCGTATCTGGCTCAAATTGGCCATCATATAATGGGCAAGTCCAAAAGTACTTCTTGCTCCTAAAATGTATACTCTTTTTGCATGATTAATTGCCTCGACCGCCTGGTGAAGGCTATCCTCATCTAACAGTTCTACACTTTTCCGCAAACTATTTATCTCAGATTCCAGCAAATCTTTTAAAAGATCACTCTTTTTCAAAAAAGAATAACTTTCGTCATATCTCTCCGGAAGACTGACCTTTTTCATCAGACTCTGCTGAATGCTTTGCTGCATCTGGGTATAACCTTCATATTCCAAAGTGCGGGCAAACCGTATAACCGAAGTCGTACTTACCCCAATGCAATTTGCGACTTCTTCTAATGTTTTAAAAGCCACCTCCGGACTATGCTCTAAAACATAATCTGCAATTTTACATTCCGTTCTTGTCAGATTTGAATACTTTGACTGTATCCGCCCAGTTATTGCCATAATCCCACCCTGATTTCTCCTAATACTGATATGTATTAAATCATACAGCTATATATTTTGTCAAGTTTTTCCAATTTTCTCACAAAAAAATCACCCAAAACCAAGCAGAACTTGAAAGACTTTTTCCAGTATGTTAATATATAGAAAAGGAAAGCCAGAAACACACGGCTTACCCTCAAACAGTTAAACTATCTTTTCAGACAGCCGGCACTATTGCGAGTAGTGGCGGCTATCGCTTTTTCCTGAAGATTTGATAACACAAACCCACAAGAGCTACAATGAATATTAAAAGCTGAATCAACTCAGCATATGTAATATACATTGGCATCTCCCCCTTCTTTTTATTCCACTCAGCTATATCCTTATGGTTTAAAAACTAAGAGGGCAGCCGCCTTTTATGCATTCTGACTTTCCATGAGTTCAGTATAACACAACCCAATTACAGGAACAATCAATTACAAATTCAATTATCAGAAACGAACATATGGAGAAAAGTCAAACATTTTCGCAGCCCGATTCTCCTGTGCCGCACGATAGATACAGTTCATAGCGTAAACGCTTTCCCCTCCACGCGGCGCACAGCTTTTACAAGCTTCCACTTCCAGGCCCACTCCAAGGTCGATTACTACATCCCAGATCGTTCCGCCTCCCCGCTGAGAAGGAATTGTCAACATGTGATGTTCTTTTGCATAATTTCTGGCCTCGATCGCTTCTGTAATCGTCCCCACCTGATTGGGTTTGAAAATGAAGCCCTGCACCGCATTTTCCTCATATGCCTTTTTTAAAAGACCCGGATTCGTTATAGTAAGATCATCTCCGATCAAAATCGTGCGAGTCAGCTTTTTAGAAGCCTCAGCAAAACCTTTCCAGTCATTTTCCTGTAACACATCTTCAACAAAGAGAAACGGAAATCTTTCAGTCAGTTTTCTCACATACTCTATTTGTTCTTCAGGGGTTACTTGACTGCCGTTTAAATAATATGTATTCGTCTCTTTGTCATACATCTCCGTCGCCGCCATATCTAAAGCATACGCCACCTTATCTCGGTAACCGCAGTTGTCTACGGCTTCCTCCAGCAATTCCATAATAACTTCTGGATCTTCTGTCGGCGGCTGCCAGCCATGACTATTTCCGATCAAAGCCGGCTGCCCTCCCATTTCCCTGGAAAAAATTTCTCCGATCATGTGATGAACATGATAAATGATTTCCATCGCTTCCGTAATATCTTTCGCTCGATAAGGACAAAATGTAAACTCCTGAAAACATACTTTCTGATCCGGATATTTCCCGCCTATAATACTATTTGCAGTTGGCAGCGGAATTGTTTTAAGTTCTTTTCCCGCCACCAGTTGATATAAACTTTTCTGCTGTACTTCTGCAGCTGCCTTTAGGCACGCAATAGAGACACTGTAAATCGCATTGCCTCCCAAACGGCTTTTATTTGGTGTACCATCCAGTTCAATCATTTTCTGATCAATTCCCTGTTGATCCAATACATCCATTCCTTTTAACGCGGAATCAATTGTCGTATTTACATGTTCAATTGCGTGAAATACGCTTAACCCACAGAAACTATTCCTGTTATGATCTCTTATTACAGCAGCTTCATGGCTTCCCACAGAAGTACCTGTCGGAGCTGATCCTTGCCCGGTTATTCCACATTCCAGTTCAACAACCGCTTCCAAAACCGGACGGAATTTACAATCCATTACCTGTCTCGCATGTACAGACTTAATTCTGGTATCCAACATTTTTCTGCCCTCAGTATACCCTAATCTTTAAATTTTTTAAGTTTGTCAAAATCAAAAAGTTTTGCATGAGGATTTTCGTCCGCAGCACGGTACAACATATTGCACGCATAAATCCTTTCCCCGGATCTGGGCGCGCTGTTCTTTACCGCAGGCATTTCCATAGCCAAACACAAGTCCATGACCACATCGTCAATCACTCCACCGCCGCGCTGAGATGCCACCGAGATCATTCCGTGCTCCCTGGCAAACTTATGTGTCTGGAGGCTCTCTGTAATTGTTCCCACCTGATTCGGCTTGAAAATAAAACCGCCGATCGCATGTTCCTCATATGCACGTTTTAATCGCTGTTGATTTGTTACAATAAAATCATCACCAATCAAAATGGTTTGATTGATTTCACGCACTGCTTTTTGATATCCTTCCCAGTCATTTTGGTCCAGCAAATCTTCTATATACAGGAACGGATACTTTTCTGACATTTTTTTCGCAAATCCAATCATTTCTTCTCTGTCTACATTTTTCCCGTTCATATAGTATGTATTTGTCTGGGGATCATAGACTTCACTGGACGCACAATCTAATGCATACGCCACCTTCTTTTCTACCCCACATCGCAGTACAGCTTCATGCAGCAATTCCATTGTAACAACCGGATCTTCCGTTGGCGGCTGCCATCCATAATAGTGTCCCACTTTTGCCGGACGGCCTTTTTGATATTCTCCAATCACCTTTCCAATCATCGGAAATACCTTCATTGCAATTTCCACAGCCTCAGCCATACTTTCCGCCTTATACGGACAAAAAGTAAATTCCTGAATCCCCATACAGAAATCTCCGTAAATTCCTCCATTAATACTATTGAAGGTAGGAATCGGCAATGTCTCTAACTCTCGTCCGGCAAGATAGCGATACAACGGCAGATGTGCAGCTCTGGCTGCTGCTTTTAGATTTGCAATAGATGTCGCGTATATCGCATTTCCACCCAGTCGTGATTTATTGGCTGTACCGTCCAATTCAATCATCTTTGCATCGATTTCTTCCTGGTCATGGATATCCATTCCGACAATTGCAGGACCTATGATACGGTTTACATTATCAATCGCATGATAGACACTCATACCATCAAAACACTTTTCTTCTCCATCCAGCATAACAGATGCTTCATACATTCCAACCGAAGTTCCTGTCGAGGCAGAGCCCCTTCCAAGAATGCCAGTCTCTGTGACAATATCCACTTCTACGATCGGTCGGTTTTTACTGTCGAAAATCTGACGTGCACAAACGGATTTGATTCTCTCACTCATAGATGCTGCCTCACTTTATCCTTTATTTCTGGCACATATAAAACATTAAAATCGCATACATTTGTCCCCGTATTCCCGGTAAACACATCACAATTCAACTCAGTTAACGCCTCATAACACGCATGGGTTCTAAGAGCTTCATGGAGATCTACATCTTTCTTTTCAGCATATCCATATGTTTTTGAATCTGTAATACCTCCAGCGATTGGCGTTGTTCCATCCGTTCCCTCGCTGTCGATTGAAAGCATACATGCTCCAGGCGCTTTATATGCCGACAATGCAAAGCTGGCCGTCAACTCCTGCCCAGGGCCTCCATGCCCCTTGATCATACTATTGTCAGCGATCTTCGTTGTTGTCTCTCCTGCGCTGATGATCACGCACGGCGGCTGTATTGGATTTCCATATGTCTGGATTTCTCTCGCAAGAGCCGCAAATACAGTTCCCACATCCTTGCTTTCTCCTTCTAAAAAGGAAGACAGGACCATTGCCCGAACCCCCATAGATTCTGCAATCTCTTTTGCGTATTGACAGGAATCCGGCAATGAATTTATCCCATAATAAGTAAACTCTGGAAATTCTTTGGCGGTTTCACCCTCCGGTCCGCAATGCATTAAATAGTCCACAACACTTTTGGGAAGACGGTCTTCCAGCTTATAATCATGGATGACTCTCCTTGCATCTTCCAATGTTGTATTATCCGCTCCGATCGGTGTTCCCGTCAGATTTGGATATGGAATCGAAATATCTCCTGTCAGCGGATAACCTACAACATCAAAAATAGAAAACCCTATCATCTCTGCGCCAACCGCCTGGATTCGTTTTGCAAGATTCCCGCCATTCATCTGTGATATATGTCTGCGGATTGCATTGATCTCCAAAATCCCGGCGCCTGATTTCAAGAGAATATCTGTTGTTTTTTTCTCATCTTCCAGAGTGATCCCTTCGATAGGACAACCCATTAATGCCGAACTCCCGCCGCTCATCAAAGTAATAAACAGATCATCCTTTCCCGACTGATCTACTACCTCCAGTATTTTTTTACATGCTCGTAATCCTTCCTCATTCGGGATTGGATGTCCACCGACAAAAACTTCTGTATTAGTGTAACTGTCCGTCTCTTCCGGTATTTTGACAATTGCATATCCGCGGGTCAGATAGTCTCCCAATATCTCATCTACCGCCATAGTCATTGCATTACAAGCTTTTCCCGCTCCGATCATATACACATGTCTTTTCTTCGCCAGATCCCATGTCTTTGTTCCAATGTGAAGCAGGGACCCCTCTCTGTGCATGATACTCTTAATTCTCTCTCCAGAATCTAATCTTTCTAACGTTTTTTCCGTAATTTCTAAAACAATTCTCCTGGATTCAATATCACCCGTTTTCAACAGCTTGTCTCTATTTCTGATCTTTTCTTGCATATCTTTCCTCCATCCTATGCGGATGCATTTTCTGCTTCTCTTTCCGCTTCACGTTTTGCGCTTCTATGATGACTAACTACAGAAAGAATAATCATAGCAACTGCTACAAGAATCAACGCGCAGGAAATTGGCCGCGTAAAAAAGATAGAAAATGAATCGTGACTCATCTGTAACGATCTTCTAAACTCTGTTTCAAATTTATCTCCCAACACAAGCCCGAGAACTGCCGGTGCTGCCGGGAAATCTCCTTTGCTCATCAGGAAGCCTACCAGGCCCAATACCAATGCCACAATTACATCGAAGAAATTATTATTCAAAGCATAGGAACCTACCAGGGAAAGAACAACCAATATCGCACTCAAGAAATTAATAGGAACACTAAGGATTTTTACAAAAATACGAATCCCGAACATTTGTAACGCAACCATAAATATTGTTCCAACCAGTAAGGTTGCAAAAAGGCCATACACAACCTCCGGACTATCACGAAACAGCAATGGTCCCGGCTGAATTCCATGAATGATCAACCCTCCAAGTAACATGGCTGTCACACTGTCTCCAGGAATTCCTAATGTTGTCAGCGGAATCATCGCTCCGCCACACACTCCATTATTCGCCGCTTCTGACGAAATAACCCCCCGGTAATTTCCCTTTCCAAAACTATCTGGATCCTTTGACCATTTTTTACTTTGGTCATAGGCGATATATGCCGCAATATTTCCACCAGTTGCAGGAACCGCCCCAATAATTGTCCCTATAATACTAGAACGGATAATAGTAAATTTACTCTCCCATAATTCCTTACGTGTGGGAATAAAATCTCGAAGTCGGATTCGTTCTCCTTTTGTTCGAAGACTTTTCCCCGTACACCCGTTTAATATTTGAGGAATCGAATAAAAACCGATCAGAGCTGGCATCAAACTGATCCCTCCGATCAGGTTAATGCTGTCAAATGTATACCGCATGTTACCCCAGATGGGATCTACACCAATAAATGAAATCCCCACACCCAAAAGACCGGCGATAATACCTTTGACCAACGACTTCCCGGATACAGCAATAATAACAGATAACCCAAAGAAGGCCAGCGCGCAATATTCCGGAGAACCAAACTCGATACAAATACTGGCAAGAAGCGGCGCCGCGAACACCAGAACGATCCAACTGAAAAAAGTACCGATCCCGGAGGCGAAAGCCGCCCACCCCAACGCTTTTGCTCCCTGTCCTTTCTGTGCCATGGGATAACCATCTAAAGTTGTTACACACGCATCTGGCGTACCCGGGATATTAAGCAGACATGCGGGGATTGCTCCGCCCGCAATACCTCCAACATAGCAGCCCAGCATCATTCCTATTGCCTGCACTGGTTCCAAAGTATATGTAAGCGGGATTAAGAGCGCAACTCCCATGGTGGCTGTTAAGCCAGGCAGCGAACCAAAGATCAATCCCATCGTCGTTCCCAATAGTATAATTAGTAAAGTAGTCGGACTTGTAACTACAGATCCTATAGATGATAGTACAACTGATACATCTGGCATTATTCACACACCTCCTTCTATAAAATCCTGGCAAGAAAAGTTTCTGGCAGCGATATGGCAAAAACTCTGATAAACACCACATAAATAATCAAGTCTACCGCAACTGCAATAAGTACCGCTTTCCATATCGGCTCATCCTTCTTTAATATCTTAGATTCCGCAATAACAAAGAGAATTGTCGAAAGCAAGAATCCAAGCACCTGCCACAATCCCACATATATGATCATCACACCAACGGTGATCCAAACTCGTTTATCTAATTTTTGAAAAACATATTCCTCTTTCTTTTCCTCGCTGAGTTCATCTCGTTCCTTCTCTGTTAAAGCCTGATATTCTTTTGTCTTTTTTAGCGACAAAAGAATATTCTTAATAATCACCACAACACAGCAGACAAAGATTACCCCAAATATCCCCAGCGGGAAACTATAGGATGCCATACCTGGTCCCGCCGCATCTATATGATCTATTCCTGCGTATATGATCATCACAAGACTAAATCCACCGAGGAGGACTGCTGTTATCATTTCAAAAATCCGACTGGTTTTATCTTTCATTCCTTATCCTCCTTTATCTAACAGAAACAGTCAGGGCCACCTGTTCTCATAGGCGGCCCTGACTTCTTCTATGCCTATGTCGCAAAATATGCATCATATGCTTCTTTTAGTCCATCATAAGTTTCTTGAACAATTTCATCCAATTCTTCTCCTGTGGTTCCCGGAGAAACAAAACTTCTTCCTTCCGCAAATTCCTGATATTCTTCCGATTGACACGCTTCCTGGAACATACTACATAATTTTTCCTTTATTTCAGGATCCAGTCCTGCCGGTGCCACCATAAAACTCATCTGGCTAAGATATCCTAACGAAAAAATATCATAGCCACATTCATTAACTGTAGGAACATCCGGTAACAATTCAGCACGTTCTTCCATACATACTGCCAGACATGTCATCTCGCCAGCTGCGATCTGGTCTACAAAGTCTGTGTAATTACTACAGGATACTTCCGCATGATCTCCCAACACTTCCGTTACACATCTTGATCCGCTGTCATAACAGATCAATTCTGCATCCATACCTGTTTGTTCATTTAGTAAGGTGCAATAGGTAGGACCTGTACCAAATGTATTAGATAAAGCAATGATACTTTCACCTTTTCGGCTTTTTGCATCTTCAATAAAATCATCTAAAGTTTCATATCTTCCTGTTTTACAAACAATGGCAATCGGATCTTCCATAACCAGACACAGAGATTCAAAATCTGATTCAAAATCACTGGAAACCGTTCCCTGCGCAGCCAATCCAAGATAAGTACTAGTCATAAATCCTACTGTATATCCATCTGCTTTGGACTGAATTGCCTGAGTCAATCCAACTGCGCTAGAACCACCTTCCACATTTTCAATAACAAGTTCTACATCAAACTTATCCTTAAAAATTGGTTGCAGTTCTCTTGCCGCAATGTCATTTCCGCCCCCTGCGCTCCAGGGAACTACCACTGTGATAGATTTGTCTGGAAAATCTTCACCTCCTCCCGATCCTCCGCCGGATCCTCCACAGGCCATCAACCCCATCGTCATTGCTGCGACCAAAATAACCGACAGTAACTTTTTCATACCTATACCTCCTTTTTATATTTTTGTCTTACGACTTATAACCTTTTTTAATTCTGTTTGTATTATTCGATTTTAATATGTTTTATTTAATATTTTTCTTGTATTTGTAGTATATTCTATTTTTATGTATTAATCAATATATTTTTTTATATTTGTCGTAACTTACTAATTTTTCTATTTTTATTTTGTTTATATTTTAATATTGTAACAATTATTTTATTTTTGCTATATTGTTTATTCTTTTGTATTGACTAATATATTTTTATATTATATACTACATTCAGTGCATAAACATTTTTCAAGAAAGGAGCCCAGTTATGAAAGTAGTTGAAGTTAATGTATATGTTGTAGAAACTGGCGGTTTTCGCCCACCTATTGTAGAACTTGTTACAGACGAAGGTCTTACTGGAATTGGCGAAGGCGCTGTCGGTTTCGGAATTGGCTGCTATGCAGCCGGAACAATGATCAGCGATCTGGCAGAGAATTTTGTCCTTGGCCAAGACCCTGGAAATATTAATTCTATATGGAACGATTTTTATTTTCATACTGTCTGGGGTAAAAATGGCGGACCCATTTTTTATGCGGCTGTCAGTGCCATTGAACAGGCCCTTTGGGATCTGAAAGGCAAAGCTTTAAATGTTCCTGTCTACGAACTATTTGGCGGAAAACTTCGCGATTCTCTTCGTGTTTATGCCAATGACTGGGGCGATAAGGGCTTTGTTCACCCTGAAGAAATGGCTGAACGCGCTGTGCAGGTTGTGGAAGACGGATTTACATGTTTGAAGATGTACCCTCTCAGCCGCTTTGATCCCGTTCGCAATCTTACCAGACATATCAAAAACCGCGAAGTTACTTTAGAAGATGAAAAAATGACAACAAAAGTTGTTCGACTGGTTCGTGAAGCGATCGGATCTGAAATTGATCTGATGGTAGACGTAACTTCCGAAGGTCCCGCTGACGTTATGACCCGAATTGGAAAAAATCTGGAAGAATTTTATCTCCTTTGGTACGAAGAGCCCATTGACGCATTCGATGTCGATGCCTACCGGCAACTTCATGATAAAGTAAATATTCCAATTGCTACTGGAGAACGATTATATACCCGATATGGATTTAGACGCATCATTGAAAGCCGGGGTGTTGATATCGTTCAACCTGATCCTGGCACTTGTGGTGGGCTGAGAGAAGTCTGGACTATCGGCAATATGGCTGAGGCTCACAATATGAGAATTGCCCCCCACAATTGTGGCGGGCCTGTTCTGACTGCTGCCGCAGTACAAATGGCAGCTTGCCTTTCCAACTTAGCTCTCCTTGAGATTTTCCCCTATCGTCCTCCTATGCACTACGATATCGTTGAAAATCCTTTGGAGAAAAAAATCAAAAACGGTTATTTAGATGTACCGACCGCACCGGGATTAGGCGTTACCTTAAATCACAAAACTGTAGATCCGTTCTGCGTTTCTCACCTTACACTTTCTTAACTCAATATATCTCTTCCGGCAATCCCCCTTTGCCGAATCTAAAAAAGAGAATGGCTGTCGCGCCATTCTCTTTTGCTCTGTTTCTCTCTATTTCAGTTCTTTGAAAAGTCCTTTTACTGTGGGATAGATCTTGCGGAACTTCTGATACCGCTCCTCGTATTTGGCCACCAGCTCCGGATCCGGCTCTACAGTGTCTACCACCTTCACCATCTTCGCCGCAATGGTCTCCACATCCGGGTACTCACCGCAGCCAACCGCCGCCAGCATCGCGCCGCCAAGGGCCGGGCCTTCCTCGCTCTCAATCACATCCACCTTCATGTTCATGATGTTGGCGATCATCTTCTTCCACAGCGGGCTCTTGGCTCCGCCGCCGCAGATCTTGGTCCGCTCGATCTTAAGGCCAAGGCTTCTGGCTACTTCCAGGGAATCTCTCAGGCCGAAGGACACGCCTTCCAGCACTGCCTGAGTCATATCCTCTCTTGTAGTATCCATGGTCATGCCGATGAAGGTAGCTCTTGCATCCGGGTCATTATGAGGAGAACGCTCTCCCATCAGGTAAGGCAGATAGAATACCTGGTTCTCGCCAAGTTTCTGGATCCCCGCCTGCTCCGCCGCGAAATCCGTTGTCTTTAAGATCTCTTCGTTCCACCATTTATTACAGGACGCCGCGCTCAGCATACAGCCCATCAGATGATAGTTGCCGTCCGCATGGGCGAAGGAGTGGAGCGCGTTGTGCTCGTCCACGCCAAAGTTCTTGCTGGAGATGAAGATGGTTCCGGAGGTTCCAAGAGAAATGTTGCACATCCCGTCTCCTACCGTTCCGGTTCCAACCGCCGCTGCCGCATTGTCCCCGGCGCCGGCGATCACCTTTACATCCGCGGAAAGCCCCAGCTCCTGCGCAATCTCTGGCTTCAGCGTTCCTACCACTTCATAGCTTTCATAGAGTTTCGGCAGCTGTTCCTCTGTGATACCGCAGATCTCGATCATTTCCTTGGACCAGCAGCGGTTCTTTACATCCATCAGCAGCATACCGGAAGCGTCTGATACATCACTGCAGAAAGAACCGGAAAGTTTGTAAGCAAGATAATCTTTCGGCAGCATGATCTTGGAGATTTTTGCGAAATTCTCCGGCTCGTGTTTCTTCATCCACAGGATTTTAGGGGCAGTAAATCCCGCGAAAGCAATATTTGCTGTATAAAGAGAGAGTTTTTCTTTTCCGATCACCTGATTCAGATAATCTGTCTCCTCTCCGGTTCTCCCGTCATTCCACAGGATCGCAGGACGGATCACATTGTCGTCCTTATCCAGGGCCACAAGTCCATGCATCTGGCCTCCGAAGCTGATTCCTGCAACCTGGCTTTTGTCACACTCTGCTGTCAGTTCCTTGATGCCTTCCATTGACTTCTCAAACCAGTCCTCCGGCTTCTGTTCAGACCAGCCCGGATGTGGGAAATACAGGGGATACTCTTTGGACACGATCTTCTGGATCTTTCCCTCGCTGTCCATCATAAGCAGTTTTACCGCTGACGTCCCAAGGTCAACACCAATATACAACATCTTTTCTACCTCCTTTACGCAAACGGATTCTCCGTTGGGTACCTGACTCCTGCCGGCTGATTGTAGCCAATCTCCTCTACCGGCACGCCGATATATTTAAATACTTCGTAAAGCGCTTTTCCAAAGTGTCCGAACGCCACCGCTCCATGATGAGGATAGCCGCCCTCCAGCAGTACATGGCGGTAGAACCGTCCCATCTCCGGGATGGCGAATACGCCTACGCCGCCAAAGGATCTGGTCTTCACCGGAAGCACCTCGCCCTGGGCGATGTATGCCCGCAGCTTGTTATCCGCCGTGCTCTGAAGACGGTAGAAGGTGATCTCTCCCGGAACAATATCGCCCTCCAGGGTTCCCTGGGTCACTTCCTCCGGAAGGGTCCTTGCCATGATCATCTGGTTCTTCATCTCACAGAAAGCCAGCTTGCTGGAAGCGGTGTTTCCGCAATGGAAGCCCATGAAGGTATCCTGCAGTTTATAATCGTATTTCCCTTTGATGTCTGCCTCGTACATATCTTTTGGCACGGTGTTGTTGATATCCAGCAGGGTAACCGTATCCTGGCTTACCACCGTTCCGATGAATTCACTGAGGGCTCCGTAGATATCCACCTCGCAGGATACCGGGATCCCCTGGTCTGTCAGACGGCTGTTTACATAGCAGGGGACAAATCCAAACTGCGTCTGGAAGGCAGGCCAGCATTTTCCGGCAATGGCCACATATTTGCGGTAGCCTTTATGCTCCTCCACCCAGTCCTTCAAAGTCAGTTCGTACTGAGCAAGCTTGGCAAGGATCTCAGGCTTCTTGTTTCCTGCACCCAGTTCTTCTTCCATCTCTTTTACAACGGCGGGGATCCGCTCATCTCCGTCGTGCTTGTGGAAGGCTTCAAAGAGATCCAGCTCGGAGTTCTCTTCGATCTCCACACCCAGGTTATAAAGCTGTTTGATGGGCGCGTTGCAGGCCAGGAAATTCAGCGGACGGGGGCCAAAGCTTATGATCTTCAACTGGGAAAGTCCGATGACTGCCCGGGCAATGGGCAGGAACTCATGGATCATATCCGCGCAGTCCTCTGCGTCGCCTACCGGATATTCCGGAATGTAAGCCTGGATATTCCGAAGCTTCAGGTTGTAGCTGGCGTTGAGCATTCCGCAGTAGGCGTCGCCTCTGCCCTGTACCAGGTCGTCCCCGGTCTCCTCCGCGGCCGCCACGAACATCTTGGGTCCGTCAAAATGTTTTGCAAGCAGGGTCTCTGAGATCTCCGGCCCGAAATTTCCAAGGTAAACCACCAGGGCGTTGCACCCGGCTTTCTTCACATCTTCCAGCGCCTGCACCATGTGGATCTCGCTCTCCACGATGCAGACCGGACATTCATAGATCTCTTCGGCGCCATATTTTCTTGTATAAGCGTCTATCAGGTTCTTTCTCCTGTTCACAGACAGGCTCTCCGGAAAGCAGTCACGACTGACTGCCACTACTCCGATCTTTACTTCCGGCATATTGTTCATTGCCAAGTCCCTCCTTTTTTAAACGGTCACATTCTCTCCCACAAGTCCGCAGAAAGCGCCTTCGATTCCCGCCTCCTCATGAGCGATCAGCCATTTGTTCTTCGCCGCAAGAAGTTTTCCTTCCCCTTCCCGGCTTCCAGTCTCTCCAAGTTCCGCATTGGTTCCCCTGGGAAGGATCACCGTACAGCGGAATCCTTTCCCCTCCGTCATGCAGGGCGCATAGTGCAGTGTGGTCGCGTACATCTCTACCACCGTGCCCGCCGGCACGAAAAATGCCTCCACCTTCGCCGTGTCATAATGGTAGTCTCCGGTGATATCCTGCTGTCTTCCTACCAGCAGGATCATGTCCGTAACCGCCACATTGATCTCGGATGAACGATGGTATTCCAGAGCATTCAGCGTGTGATTGTGGCCGTTGCAGAATCCAACCTCGATGGGAAGACCGCCGAAAGCCTGGTTCTGAAACTGTTTTGCCACAGCCAGTTCCTCCAGTTCCTCCTCCGATGCAATGTAGAGAACCTCATCCTCCGGAAGCGGCGTATGGCACATGGCTTTGAGAAGGGGTTCTATATCATATCCTTCCAGCACCCGGCCATATACTCCAAACGCGGCGTCTGTAACTTTTTGCATCTTCACTTTTCCCACCTCCTCTTTTATTGCTTTTATTATAGCAATTTCCATCCGGCCTTACGACCAAATATTTAACTCTTTTAGGGCATTTTTTTGTCTTTTCGAAATTTACTTGGCAATTGTCCGTACTTTTTCTGGAACACCTTGGCAAATGCCTTGCTGTTGGCAAATCCGTTCTGGCTGGCAATGGCGCTGATGGACAGATCCGTGTTCATCAGGTCCTTATAGGCATGTTCCAGCCGCAAGTTGTCCAGATAACTCTTATAGTTCGTCCTGGCATACTTCTGGAACATCCGGGACAGATAGGTAGGCGAATACCCAAATGTCTGGGCCAGCGATTCCAGGGACAGATCCTTGTTGTAATTACTCTTCATATAATCGGTGATAGAGGAAAGCTTGGTCAGTTTTTTGCTGCTTTTCACCATCTCCACATCCACATCCGTCTTCCGGTATTTGGCCACCAGAAGATAGATGAGCATGAAAAACTGGCTCTGCACCTGCAGTTCATAACCGAACTCTTTTTTCTCGTAGATCTGGTACATGGACCGGATAAGTTCCATCACTTTCTCATCGTGCAGCCGGCTGCTGTGAGAGAAATAGATAAATTTCTCATTTGTATAATATCTTTCAAAAGTAGAAAGGGGGATCTGCAATACTACCGTCAGATTCTTCCTGGGCGAATGGATGGAATGGATCTCGTTGGAGTTGACCAGCATAAATTCTCCCGGATGAAGCGGATATCTGACCTCGTTGACATAGAATTCCAGTTCCCCTTCGAAAAGCGCGAAGATCTCGATGGAGCGATGCCAATGCTTTTCCCGGATGTAGTTCCCATCTCTGCCTTCGAAGATAAACATCCGAAAGGGAATGTCTTCATTGGGCAGTACGATCTCGTGTGAATATTCCATTCCCGCACTCCTTTCTTTTACTCGATATTCTCATCGTCCAACCTGTGGAAATCCTTGTTCTGGCCAAACACATGGACCAGAGGGATCACCTTGATAAAGCAGTCAAAATTCCCCTCCCGGATAAATTCCCGCAGCTGCACATAGTCCTTGGAATTGCACACGCAGCTCATCTGGACTTTGGGCTCCCGGGAGTATCCGCCCATGGCGTCGTGATAGATGGTCACGCTCTTATGGATCGTATGGATGATAAAGTCCTCGATCTGTTCCATATGCTTCCCGATGATATGGACGTCGTAAAGCTTCGGCCCCAGATTGAAGATCACATAGTTCATGCAGCTTACATAGATCAACTGGCCCACGAAGGCGTACGCCAGGATGTTAAGGTCGAATACCGTGGCCATAAAGAGGATCACCAGAGCCTCCTCTCCATACATGATCTTCTTCAGTTCTACTGACTTCCACACACATTTCTTCAGGATCTTGGCCACCGTATCGTCGCCGCCGTAGGAAAACCCGATCCGGTAGGGAATCCCGATGCCGGTGCCGTACACCACGCCAAAGGCGGCGATGGCCACCAGCTTATCCTCGAAAATGATCTGCACATCGATAAAACTCAGCACCCACAGCACCATGGGATACAGGATGGACAGGATCACGATATTGGAAGCGTCCTTCTTCCCCAGAGTGAAGTAGGTAAGGATCAGGATCAGAATGGTAATGGCATAATAGATCAACGCGTAATTGATCCCGGTAAAATGTTCCAGCGTCATGGAGATACCGGTGATCCCCGGCGTGGAAAGTCCATTGGGGATCAGGATCCAGTTGGTTGCGATACTACAGCACATACATCCCAGGATCAGGAAAAACGCACATTTGATTCGTCGGCTCATCTTCAGTAAATCCTCCTCAAGTCAGTGAAAACGGGGCGTCCCCTTTTTCCATGATAGGACACGCAAATGGGGCTTGTCAAGATTTATTCCAGCCAGCTTGCTGCCCCCACGCAGCTTACCGCCTTCCCTCCGCACTGATTGGCAAACCGGGCGCATTCCCGGATATCTTTTCCTTCCGAGAGGGCTGCGAGAAAGCCTCCCGCGAAGCTGTCTCCCGCCCCGGTGGTATCTATGCAGTTCACCGGATATTCCGGCGGGACCCAGTATCCTTCCTTCTCCTCCAGTACATAGCAACCCCTGCTCCCGCACTTGACCACCACATGGGCGACGCCGCACTCCTGCAGGGCTCTGGCCGCCTCTTCCACAGTCTTCTCTCCGGTGAGCAGCTTCGCCTCCTCAGCGTTTGGCAGAAGATAATCAATGTAACGGAGAGCCGGCTCCATATCCCTGGCCGTCTCCCCATTTTTCCGCTTTGTAAGATCCGCGCAGACCGTGATCCCCTGCTTCTTCGCCTGGGCGAAGATGGTCTCCAGCTCCTTCACTCCAAGAAGCGGGGACACGAAGATACTGGCCAGGCACAGGATCCTGGTATCCTTTGGGAAAGGCATCCGGATATGCTCCAGGGACAGCCTGCGCAGGCTTCCCTTTGGATTGGTAAGAAAGCAGCGCTCCCCATCCTTTTGGATCAGTACGGTATTGATCCCCGTCACCAGGTCTTCCTGCACACAGGAATCCTCAATAAATACCCCTCTCTCCCGAAGCCTGGCAAGGATCATCCTGCCCGCCAGATCAGAGCCCAGTACCGTCTGAAGCTGTACCCGTTTCCCAAGGCCTGCCAGCACCAGCGCCTCATTGGCCCCGT
Organism: Massilistercora timonensis; assembly: GCF_900312975.1. Lineage (NCBI taxonomy): Bacteria > Bacillati > Bacillota > Clostridia > Eubacteriales > Massilistercora > Massilistercora timonensis. The sequence goes on from NZ_LT990039.1 coordinate 1,237,972, forward strand.
CCCCGCCCATATGCATCTGCAGATCCTCCACCGGCCAGGATCCTGTCTCAAACACTTCCCTGTCAACCGGCTGCGCCAGCACGTCCAGGATCGCCGCCCCGATGATCGTAATATCCATCTTAAACGCCTCCTAAATCGCCTTTTTATGGAGAAAAAAACAGGGAAGAGCGCACGCACTCTTCCCTTATTTTTTATATTTGGTTGTTAATGATTACTCGATGATGCTCTTAACAACGCCAGAACCTACGGTACGTCCACCCTCACGGATAGCGAAACGAAGTCCCTCTTCCATAGCTACCGGATGGATCAGCTCAGCTGTCATCTCGATATGGTCGCCAGGCATACACATCTCAGTTCCTTCCGGAAGCATGCAGACACCTGTTACGTCAGTTGTTCTGAAGTAGAACTGCGGACGATAGTTGTTGAAGAACGGAGTATGACGTCCACCTTCATCTTTGGTCAGAACGTATACCTGAGCGGTAAACTTGTGGTGGCAGGTTACAGAACCTGGCTTACACAGAACCTGACCTCTTTCGATCTCAGTTCTCTGGATACCACGAAGCAGAGCACCGATGTTGTCACCAGCCTGAGCCTCGTCAAGCAGCTTACGGAACATCTCAACACCTGTTACAACAGTCTTCTTGGTCTCCTCGTGGATACCAACGATCTCAACTTCATCAGATACGTGAAGAGTACCACGCTCTACTCTACCAGTAGCAACGGTTCCACGACCTGTGATGGAGAATACGTCCTCTACAGGCATCAGGAACGGCTTGTCAACGTCACGCTCCGGATCCGGAATGTAGCTGTCAACAGCGTCCATCAGTTCCATGATCTTGTCGCCCCACTCGCCTTCCGGATCTTCCAGAGCCTTCAGAGCAGAACCCTTGATGATCGGAGTGTCATCTCCCGGGAACTCATACTCGTCAAGCAGCTCACGGATCTCCATCTCAACCAGCTCAAGCAGCTCCTCATCGTCAACCATGTCGCACTTGTTCATGAATACAACGATGTAAGGAACGCCTACCTGACGGGACAGAAGGATGTGCTCTCTTGTCTGAGCCATAACACCGTCGGTAGCTGCAACAACCAGGATCGCGCCGTCCATCTGAGCGGCACCAGTGATCATGTTCTTAACGTAGTCAGCATGTCCCGGGCAGTCAACGTGAGCGTAGTGACGAGCCTCGGTCTCGTACTCAACGTGTGCGGTAGAGATAGTGATTCCACGCTCTCTCTCTTCCGGAGCCTTGTCGATGTTGTCGAATGCAACCTCTGCGTTACCAGCTACTCTCTTGGAAAGTACCTTTGTGATCGCAGCGGTCAGAGTTGTTTTACCATGGTCAACGTGGCCAATGGTACCGATATTACAATGCGGTTTTGTTCTTTCAAATTTAGCTTTTGCCATTTTGAATATCCTCCTTATAATAGCGCCTGCAAGGGCATTTTCATAAATAATATTTACGTTTTTGCTCGGCTAAGAATGATTATATTTCAAATCATACAGTTTTTCAAGCCTTTTTCATATTTAATTACTCATTTTTGCCGGATAATACCTTTTCCTGTACGGATTTCGGTACGGGCTCGTATTTCTCAAAGAACATGGAGTAGTTTCCACGTCCCTGAGTTCTGGAACGAAGGTCGGTGGAGTAACCAAACATCTCGGACAACGGCACATATCCGCGTACGATCTTGCCGCCGCCAAGGTCATCCATTCCCTCGATCCGTCCACGACGGGAGTTGATGTCGCCGATGACGTCGCCCATATACTCTTCCGGCATGGTAACTTCAACCTTCATGATAGGCTCAAGCAGTACCGGAGCCGCCTTCTTCATAGCGTCCTTGAATGCCAGGGATCCGGCGATATGGAATGCCATCTCACTGGAGTCTACCTCATGGTAGGATCCGTCATATACGTTGGCGTGGATGCCCACAACCGGGAATCCTCCCAGGATACCGGACTGCATAGCCTCTTCGATACCCTCGCCTACTGCCGGGATGTACTCTTTCGGGATCGCTCCGCCAACTACGGTGGACTCAAACTTGAAGGTCTCTTCCCCGTTGACATCCATGGGCTCGAATTTTACTTTACAGTGTCCGTACTGTCCACGTCCACCAGACTGTTTTGCGTACTTGCTGTCCACATCCACAGCCTTTGTAAACGCTTCCTTGTATGCAACCTGAGGAGCACCTACATTTGCTTCTACCTTGAACTCACGCAGAAGTCTGTCTACGATGATCTCCAGGTGAAGCTCGCCCATTCCGGCGATGATGGTCTGTCCAGTCTCCTGGTCAGTGTGCGCGCGGAAGGTTGGGTCTTCTTCTGCCAGTTTCGCAAGGGATTCTCCAAGTTTGCCCTGGGAAGCCTTGGTCTTGGGCTCGATGGCCAGCTCGATAACCGGCTCCGGGAACTCCATGGACTCCAGGATTACCGGATGCTGCTCGTCACAGATGGTATCACCTGTGGTGGAAAACTTGAATCCGATCGCTGCCGCGATATCTCCGGAGTATACCTTGTCAAGCTCTTGTCTCTTATTGGCGTGCATCTGCAGGATACGTCCCACACGCTCTTTCTTGCCCTTGGTCGCGTTCAGGACGTAGGAACCGGAGTTCACTGTTCCTGAGTAAGCACGGAAGTAAGCCAGCTTACCAACGAACGGGTCGGTCATGATCTTGAATACGAGAGCGGAGAACGGCTCTTCATCAGAAGAATGTCTCACGATCTCATTTCCATCCATATCCACACCTTCGATAGGCGGAATATCGGTAGGCGCCGGCATATACTCCAGGATCGCGTCCAGAAGCTTCTGAACACCCTTGTTCCTGTATGCGGAACCGCAGCATACAGGGATTGCCTTACACTCACAGGTAGCCTTTCTCAGCACACGCTTCATGTCTTCGATGGAAGGCTCATTTCCTTCCAGGTATTCCATCATCAGATCGTCGTCCAGATCACAGATCTTCTCTACCAGCTCGGTACGGTAAAGCTCTGCGTCGTCCTTCATATCCTCCGGAATCTCTCCGATGGTGATGTCGTCGCCCTTCTCATCATTGTAAATGTAGGACTGCATCTCCATCAGATCGATGATCCCCTTGAAATCATCTTCCTTGCCGATCGGCAGCTGCAGACAGATCGCGTTCTTTCCAAGTCTGGTACGGATCTGCTCTACGGCATTGTAGAAATCGGCGCCAAGAATGTCCATCTTGTTGATGAAAGCCATTCTCGGAACGTTGTATGTGTCTGCCTGACGCCATACATTTTCAGACTGAGGCTCAACACCGCCCTTGGCGCAGAATACGCCAACCGCGCCGTCCAGTACACGCAGGGAACGCTCAACCTCTACGGTGAAGTCCACGTGTCCCGGAGTATCAATGATATTGATCCTGTGCTCCAGGGCATCCGGCTTCGGCTTGCCGTTCTCTTCCAGTGTCCAGTGACAGGTGGTGGCAGCGGAAGTGATCGTGATACCTCTCTCCTGCTCCTGCTCCATCCAGTCCATTGTCGCAGTACCTTCATGAGTATCACCGATCTTGTAGTTTACGCCGGTATAGTAGAGAATACGCTCTGTCAGCGTAGTCTTGCCGGCATCGATATGAGCCATGATACCAATATTTCTGGTTCTCTCTAATGGATATTCTCTTCCAGCCATGGTTGCCTCCTAGAATCTGTAGTGAGCAAATGCCTTATTTGCTTCAGCCATCTTGTGCATATCTTCTTTTCTCTTCACGGCTGCGCCAGTGTTGTTGGCTGCATCCATGATCTCGTTCGCCAGTCTCTCCTCCATGGTCTTCTCGCCTCTTGCGCGGGAGAAGTTGGTCAGCCAGCGAAGTGCAAGTGCCTGTCTTCTGTCAGCTCTAACTTCGATCGGCACCTGATAAGTCGCTCCACCGATTCGTCTTGCCTTTACCTCAAGTACGGGCATGATGTTGTTCATCGCCTCTTCAAATACTTCGATCGCCGGCTTGCCGGTCTTGTCTGCGACTCTTTCAAACGCTCCGTATACAATCTTCTGAGCGATTCCCTTCTTACCGTCCAACATGATGTTGTTGATAAGCTTGGTAACCACTTTGTTATTGTACAATGGATCCGCTAATACGTCTCTTTTCTGAGTATGTCCTTTACGTGGCACGGTCCTTCCCTCCTTAAACATAATGATTAATTCATCGGTACTCACATGTGTCTTTCTGATGATACAGTGTAGTGCACAGGACATACGGTCTATATATCCTGCAACTTACTTTATCATAGTTCTGTTCGTGATTACTTCTTAGCGTCTTTTGGTCTCTTGGCGCCGTATTTGGAACGGGCCTGTCTTCTCTTGGCAACGCCTGCCGTATCCAGAGTTCCACGAACGATGTGGTATCTGGTACCCGGAAGGTCCTTTACTCTTCCTCCACGGATCAGAACAACGCTGTGCTCCTGAAGGTTGTGGCCTTCGCCCGGGATGTAGCTTGTCACTTCGATTCCGTTGGAAAGACGAACTCTGGCGATCTTACGAAGCGCTGAGTTAGGCTTCTTCGGAGTTGCTGTCTTAACCGCGGTACATACGCCTCTCTTCTGAGGAGCGGACTCGTCGGTCGCTCTCTTTCTCAAAGAGTTGTAGCCTTTCTGAAGTGCCGGAGCTCCAGACTTCTTAACTGCTGTCTGACGTCCCTTCTTTACTAACTGGTTAAATGTTGGCATTCTCTTTCACCTCCTACAATAATAATAAGTTGCATTCATTTCCGCGAAATGAGCGCACAAAAAAGATGATGCATCTTTTTGCACGCTCAAATAGTTTATTACGTTTCTTCAAGGATGTCAAGGGATTTCGGGCATTTTTTACAATCCCAGGGTGTCCGCGATGGCTCCCATCTCCTCCAGGGCTACATCGATCAGATCGTCCAGGCTTAAGCCTGTGAATTCAATGGCTTCCATATAATCCCGGTTGGCCCCTTTGGCGAACCGCAGCTCATTGAACCGCTTCATCACGGATTTGTGCTTCACGCTGGCGATCTTCTTGTCCGGATAGATCTGGGCCACCGCCTTCACAAAGCCGCTCATGGGATCCGCCGCCAGGATGGCGTACTGCAGGTTGGTCCTGGCCTTCATCCCGCTCTTGGGATTGTGGGCGCAGATGGCGTCGAAGAGCACCTGGTCCTCAATGCCCTCTTTCTTCAGGATCTCAACGGAAGTAGGACCGTGAACGCTCATGTCGTGGGCCCAGTCGCACTGCTCCTCGTCCAGATCGTGGAGCAGTCCCACGATCCCCCAGTACTCTACCTCATCCGGCGCCAGCCGCTTGGCCAGTCCCCGCATGATGGCTTCCACCGCGTAAGAGTGGGTAATGTAGTTCTCCCCCTCCATGTATTTCATCAAAATCTCATGTGCCTGTTCTCTGTTCATCGTTCCTTCCTCCTCATCTTCTCTCATTGCCTTACAGCATCTCTTAATACAGCATGTTCTGGATCTCTTCGCTCTCCAGGTTGTCCGGCGTCAACCACACATACCCGGTATTGACATAAGCCTCATTATTCAGGTCACAGGCCGCCCGGGCCGCCGCGATCACCGCCGCGTATCCCATGCCGAAGGGATTCTGCACCACAAGGCCGTCGATCTTGCCTTCCTCCATGGCAGCCACTTCTTCTTCCTCCGCGTCAAAGCCCATCACTGCCACATCCTCTTTCTCCAGCCGGTCCAGGGTCTCCATGATCAGTTCCACCGACTCTCCGCTGACTCCATAGCAGCCCTTCAGATCCGGATATTTGGCAAAAAGGTAATCCATGATGTCTTCTTCCGTGATCTCTTCCGCCGTCACCTCCTGAGGATCTTCCGCCTCTTCCCCTCTCTGATATGTACCGGCCTTGATCTCTCCTGCCACCGTCTCCTGCATCTCTTCCATCTGATCACTGTAATAGGTAGAAACTACCTGGATCTCCGGATAGTCCTTCTCCAGCTGTTTTACGAAGCTGTTCACCCTTGTCAGCACCGACTGGGACTTGGAATCCGGGGCAAAGACTGCGATCTGCCCTTTCCCCTCAAGAAGCTCTCCCATCTGTCCCGCCGCATAGGCCGCTGCCTCAGCGTTATCTGTGGAAACCGTGGCCATCAGGCCCTGATAGTCACTGCCAGAGTCGAAAGCCACCACCGGGATGTCACTTTCCGCCGCCAGGTCGAACTGTACCTCGCAGGCCTGCATATCAGCAATAGAGATCCCCAGCGCCACCGGATACCGGTCCAGTTCTTCATCCAGGATGCTTACCTGCTCGTCCACGTCATCACTCTTGGCCGGTCCGCTGTAGGTGACTTTGATCTCATCATCCCCTTCATATCCCAGTTCCTTGTTGATATCCTCCGCCGCCTGCAGGGCGCCTTCCTTCACTGCGTCCCAGTACTGGCCGCCATCGCTCTTCCCGATAATGGAGATGTAGGATCCCTTCTCCAGGGCAAGTCCCTGGGCGTTCCCGTAGGCCGCCGGGTCGATCACATCCAGCTTCGCCTGGTACGCCGGGCCCTCGTCCACCGTCTCTTCCTGTTCTGCCCCGGCGCCCGTCGTATCTTCCTTATCTGTCCCGCCGTTCGCGGGAGCACAGGCTCCCAGCACCAGAGACAGGCTCAAAAGCAGCGCCATCAGACTCCATTTCTTCTTCATAACACAAACACTCCCGATTAATTCCGAATCTTTCTGTATCTGAAACCAAGAACTACTATACACCAATTCGGTGAAAAATTGTTGAAAAAAATCTTAAATTTTTCTACTGTTTTTTTTCATGTGCACTTTCAAAGTCCCTTGTATATTTCGCCCTTTTGTATTATGATATGGATAAAGTAAAAAAGGAGGTACATACCAATGGCACATGTAATTAGCGATGAATGTGTAAGCTGTGGAACATGCGAGGCTGAATGTCCAGTAGGCGCTATCTCTCAGGGCGCAGATCACTACGAGATCGATGCGGATACCTGTGTAGACTGCGGCGCATGCGCTTCTGTATGTCCTACAGGAGCGATCTCTGAGGGTTAATCAATATAGATCAGGGATTCCTGTATTTACGGAAGCAAAAGGGCTTTAAAAAGCCCGTGGCTAAGAATCGCCAGGACCGGTTTTGCCGGTTCTGGCGATTCTGTTTTTTCATCTTCTGATCTAAAAAGACACGCTGTGAATTATCCCGCGAAAAATCCGTTGATGGAATCAATGATCTCTCCTGTCTCTTTGACTGGTTTTGTCATAAGGCTCACCACCACAAACAGGATCAATGCCGCTCCCAGTCCCCAGACTCCCGCCATAATCCCAAATGGATTCGGGATCACGAAGGTAGTAAAGAGCATGATCGCCTCACCGACACAGATGCTGCTGACCGCCGCCGCGGGTGTTGACTTCTTCCAGTATACGCCTCCCAGCATGGCCGGCGCCAGCGCCGCCACGCCTCCATTGGCCAGCGCCAGGATGTCGCTGATCAGTCCCGGCCGCATCAAAGCCACGATCACCGATAAAAAGCCAAAGATCAGCGTACCCAATCTTGCCACTTTATACTGCTGATATTCCGTCGCTTCTTTATTCACGTAGGTTTTATAAACATCCGTAGATACCATGGTGCTGACCGCGTGAAGCTGGGAATCTCCCGTAGACATGGAGGCGGCCAGCGCCCCGGAGATTACCAGCGCCGCGAACACGATAGGCGTGTACTTTAAAAGCATCTCCGGGAAAACGGTATCCGGTGACGCCAGATCCGGCATGAGCAAATTTCCGATCATCCCCACCGCCGGCGTGAAGATATAAATAGAAGTCAGATAAATCGAGGAAAACACGGAGGACCACTTTAAGACCTTCAAGGATTTTCCCGAGAAAAACCGAAGTGTTACATGGGGGAACATCATCATTCCAATGGTCACTACCACCCATCTGGAAATCCAGTCCGCCGGCGTTACCACTCCCCGAGGCCCCGGCAGCGTCAAAAGCTCCGGCATCGCCTGATGGATGGCCTCATAGGCGCCGCTAATGCTCCCGTAATTCTGGGTCACGATGATATAGGAGCCGATCACCATGCCGATCCACATAAAAACGCCCTGCGCCGCATCCGTGATGGCCACGCCTTTCATTCCGCCCATCCAGACCAGGATGATCATGATCGCGAAGAACATGATCGTTCCAAACGCATAGCTCAGCTTTCCGCCGCTGATCACTTCAAAAATATATCCGGAGCCGATGGCCTGCATCGCCACATACGGCACCGTGAACACCAGGGCGATGATGGTGACCAAAAGGCCGATAGTCTTATTCTGGTACACATCGCTGATATACTGCGACATGGAAATGTAGCCTCTGGTTTTTCCCAGATACCAAAACCGCCTTCCGATGACCCAGAACATTACGCCCGGGAATACGGTCCAGATCCCATTGACCCACCAGCCGACGCCGTTATTATATACGAAGCCGCTGGCGCCCAGGAAGGCGTAAGAGCTGTGGTAGGTCGCGCTGAACGTCAAAGTCAGCACAAAAACACCAAGGGAGCTTCCGGCCGTGGCAAAATCTTTGATGTTTTTCTTATCCTGCCTGGAAGCGTAAAACGCGATCCCCAGCAGGGACAAAGTGTAAATTCCAAGAATGATCAATCCTACATTACTCACGGTCTGTTCCCTCCTTTACATCGTCATAATCCTTTTTCCACGCTTTGATCTTCAGCACTCCCACAAGGAACGCCACGATCGCCGCCGCATACCAGACATCGAGCCAGACCAGCAACGTTGGCCAGCCCAGAACAAAAGGATGGGTCTTTGCGAAATCACTGACCAGATTTACGATCGGAGGATTGACCATGATCAGCACAAGAATAAAGATCCCATATACGATTTTTTCACCCTTTGACAATCTCATATCTTTCTCTCCTTCCTTATTTTCTCCGCCCTCTGTCAGTCTTCCTGCATTTTCCGGATCACACGAACCAGCCGCTCTACCAGATGCTCATGATATTTTCTCCCCTTCTCCGCATCCGACTTGGTGGGTTCTCCCGTCGTCCCTCCAGCAATCTTGGCGTTTTTCTCCGCATGCTCATAGGTGCTGGGAACATAGCATAAGGTATCATGAGTAAACGCCGGATCCACGGAATACAGCTCTGCCGGTTTAATCGGATTGTCCTTCGCCAGTTCTAAGTGGACCAGATCCGGATAGCGATACAGCATGTGGGACGTCTCCACTTCTTCCGCATGTCCGACCTCTCCAAATCCCAGTTCTCCCACAATATCTTTTGACATATAGGCCGGATCAAAAATTTTGACGGCAGCCCCTACTTCCCGCTGAATCTTCTCGGCCGCCATCTGCATCCAAATCACATTTACAATACGGTGCCCGTTGATCATTATAATCTTGTCAAATCCATGCTTCTTCAGGGAAGCCGCGATATCATAGACCAGTCCCATCAGGATTTCCGGGCGGATGGTGATTGTTCCCGGAAGCACCATGTGATGAGGACTCCATCCGAACCATACCGGCGGGACCACCGCGGCCTTTGTCTTCTCGGCCGCCTCTTCCGCCAGCGTGATCGCCACGTAGCTGTCTGTGCCAAGAGGCATGTGATATCCGTGCTGCTCCACACTTCCGACCGGAAGGATCGCTACCCCTTTGCTTTCTTTAACCAATTCCTGCGCTTCTTTCCAACATTTTTCCTGCAGCCATTGACTCATGTCAAACACCTCCAAATTTTCTGTTATTTCGTTTTGCTTTCTATTAATTTAACAAATATTTTTCCACAAAAATGTGTTCTGCGACACAATTTCCAGCCATTTTCTTTTTTTCGCCGCTTTTTTTGCCACTGTTGAAAACTCGCATTTTTCATACTATAATGGTAAAAATCGCGTAATTCCTTAAGGAGGTGTCTCATGAGATCCTATCGTCAAAAAAATCTGGAAGCCTTTTCCCATCTTGGCGTTAGCAAAGAATTTCCCTCCAAAACCATTTTGGAAGCCAGCGGAAAGCCGAAAGCTTATGTTTATCTCCTTCTGCATGGAGCTGTCCGGCAATATTTCATCGCTCCCGACGGCACGGAAAAGACGCTTCTCCTCCTGTCACGCGGCGACCTTTTTGGCGAGATCACAGGCTTACAACAGGACTGTGATCAAGTATTTACCCAGTCCCTGTCCCCTGTATCTGTCTGTCAGATCCCGATCAAAGATTTTATTATTCTTCTTCAGAAGGACAGCTCTGTTTCCTATGCTGTCAATCAAATGCTGTCCTACAAATTCCGGATCCTCATGGCACAATTACAGGACTCTTCCTTTTGCGATGCTGGAGAACGACTGAAAAATCTTCTTTTGCGCCTGTCCTCCCAGCAGGGAATACCGACAAAATATGGCATCCAAATCCCCTACCGCTATACCCACGAAGAGCTGGCCGGAATGATTTCCTCCACCCGAAGCACTGTATCGAGGAAAATGAAACTCTTACAGGAAGAAGGCTTCCTAACTGTCCGCAAACGTTGCCTTTATATTCATCCGCCCGCAAAAATCGAGTAAGATGGAAGGAGCCGTCCCGTCCGCCAGTAGGCTTTCCATCTGCCGGGCAGATTTGGAACTTTCATCCTTAGAAAACGTGCGTTGCCAAGCGCATCATTAATTGAGGACGGGAGAAACTTAAGTTTCCCCCGTCCTCATATATGCGTCGATCCCTTCCACGATTCCTTCTGCCATCTGCTTCTGGAACGCTTCATCCGCCATCTTTGTATCGTCGTGTTCGTTGGTCATGAATCCCATCTCCAGGATCATCACCGGGATCTCACTCCAGTTAAGCCCCGTCATGGTATCGTTGGTCACCACCCCCTGGTTTGCGAATCCCGTCGCGTCACAGTAAGCGGCAAGCACCGATTCCGCCAGGCGGCTGCTCTCCTCATAGAGTTCTCCCACATAAGGGTTGTCCCGGGACATGACAAGACAAAGAGCCCCCTGGGCCGACGGGTCTTCACTTCCGTTGGCATGGATCCGCACGCACACATCCGCCCCGGCTTCATTGGCAAGCTGGGCCCGCTCCTTGTTACTGATGGCGGTATCATTGTCCTCCCGCGCCATCACCACCTGATACCCCCGCTCCTCCAGAAGATCCCGGACCTTCAGGGCAACGTCCAGATTCAGCTGATATTCGGGAAGGTCCGTATAGGCTCCGGTTGTGCCGCCAGTGGCTTTGGCCTTCATCTCCCCGGATCCCGGCCCGTTCTCTTCTTTCGCGCTCATATCCACATGAGGCCCCTGGTGCCCCGGATCAATTGCCACAAGAAAACCATTTAACTGCGGCTCCTCACTCTCTTCTGTTTCCTCCCTGTCTGCCTCTTGCGCGTCCCCGGAGAGTCCTGCAGCCACAAGGGCGCTATGCGCTTTTGCCACTGCGCCTCCTTCTTCTTCGCCGGATCCCTGTAACCTGGTTTTATAGATGATCCCTGCCGCTGCCGCAAGTTCCAGAATAAGAACTACCACCAGCGTCAGGAGAAGCCATTTTCTCTTCATTGGTTTCATCCTCCCCTCACCGGCTTCTATTGTATCATAAAAACGCGTCGTTTTCCCTCTGATTTGGAGGAAAATTTCCCCGTTTCTCCCGACCGCCTGCGACACCCTTCGCTCCTCCCCCGTGCTATGCTGTATCTGCCTGGAAAGGGGACAAGTTTAAAATAAGGGGGTCTTTCTATGGAAAGAAAAGAAAATTCACTGGAACAGCTGAAACGGGAGACCAAAGACGACGCCAAGCTCTATGGCTGCCTTCAGGAACTCCACGCCCAGGGCGTCCCATTCGAAGAGTTGAAGGCGCTGATCCCGGACCTTAAGAGGACCAGGGAACAGCTGCGCCTGAAGCGGATGCTGGAGAACAACAACGAAGTGCTCATCTCCATGTTCAGCAAAGAAATGTCCTTCCTGCTGGACGCCAAGGAGCGCCAGGAAGAAGAACAGTTCAAAAAACTGGACCAGCTCATCCGACAGCAGCAGTCCTTCCGGAAATCTGCCGCCGAGAGCGGTCCAGTAGAAAAGTTAAAGCGATTATTCCTGCCGACTTAGGTTGGCGAACTTGGTATAATCCGCAAGCCATGCAAGATGAACGGTCCCTACCGGGCCGTTTCTCTGTTTGGCGATGATGATCTCCGCCTGCTTCTTGTATTCCGTGTCTTTGTTGTAGTATTCATCCCGGTAGATAAACATTACCACGTCCGCGTCCTGCTCAATGGCGCCGGATTCACGCAGGTCCGAGAGCATAGGCCGCTTATCCGGTCTTCCTTCCACCGCCCGGCTCAACTGAGACAGGGCTACCACCGGCACGTTCAGTTCCCGGGCCAGCGCCTTCAGGGAACGGGAGATCTCAGAGATCTCCTGCTGCCGGGACTCGGAATGCCTTCCCACGCTTCCTGTCATCAACTGCAGGTAGTCGATGATCACCAGCTGGATGTCGTGCTCCAGCTTGTATTTTCTGCACTTGGAGCGAAGCTCTGACACAGAGATTCCCGGGATATCGTCAATGATCAGGTTGGACTTCCCGATGATCCCGGCTCCCTCGATCAGCTTCTCCCAGTCAGAATCCTTAAGGTTTCCGGTACGGATAGCCTGGGAATCCACCTGGGACTCCAGGGAGAACAGACGGTTCACCAGCTGCTCCTTGGACATCTCCAGACTGAAGATGGCCACGCCCTTTTCCTTCTTAAAAGCTACATACTGGGCAATGTTCAGAACAAACGCCGTCTTGCCCATAGATGGTCTTGCCGCCACCAGTACCAGATCCGAGGGCTGCAGGCCTGATAATTTATAATCCAGATCGTTGAACCCGGTGGGGATCCCCGTCACAGTTCCTTTATTCTTCGACGCCCGCTCGATCCGGTCCAGGGCATTCAACACCACCTGCCGGATGGGGGTATATTCTCCCAGATTCCGCTTCTGGAGCAGTTCAAAGACAGACTTCTCCGTTTTCTCCAGAATGGCGGGCAGAGGCTCGTTCCCCGCGTAACAGATATTGGACAGTTCATCATTCAGCTTGATCAGCCGCCGCATCATGGACTTGTCCGCCACGATCTCGGCGTAATATTTCACATTGGCGGAAGTGGGCACTGCCGTCACCAGATCCCGGACAAACTCCAGGCTGCTGATCTCCGGCGGCACATCCTTCTCTTTCAGCCGGTCCTGCAAGGTCACCAGATCCACCGGCCGCCCCTCGTTAAAAAGCTCCACCATGGAATCGAAGATCACCCCGTAGGCGCTCTGATAGAAATCCTGCCCGCTGATCAGCTCGGAAGCCGTCAGGATGGCGTCCTTATCCATCAGCATAGCGCCGACCACCGACTGCTCCGCCTCAATACTGTGGGGCATGACCCGTTTGATGAGCGCTTCTTCCATCGGTTTCTTTCCTCCTATGCTTCCTCTGTCACAACCACCTTCAGCCCAACGGTCACCTTGGGGTGCAGCTTCACAGGTACGTTGTGAGTGCCCAGCGTCTTGATGGTCTCTTTGAGCTGGATCTTCTTCTTATCAATATCCAGGCCAAGCTGGCTTTTGGCTTCCTCCGCGATCTCCTTGGAAGAAACGGAGCCAAAGGCCTTGCCGCCCTCTCCGGTCTTGATAGACACCTGGATCTGTCCGGCTTCGATCTTCTTGCCCAGCTCCTGGGCCGCCTCATAATTCTCCTGGGCGATCTTGTCCTCATTGGCTTTCTGCAGCTTCAGATCATTCAGGTTTTTGGAGGTGGCTTCCACTCCTTTCCCTTTCTTCAGGATAAAATTCCTTGCGTATCCGTCGCTGACTTCTACGATCTGCCCCTTCTTTCCCAGGGACTTTACATCTTCTTTCAAAATTACTTTCATCAGATATCTCCTCCTTCGACCATTTCGTCAATGACGCTCTTAAGAGCTGCCACCGCGCGGTCCATATCCGTATAATCAAACTGTGCTCCCGAGGCGTTCATATGGCCTCCGCCTCCCAGACGCTCCATGATGATCTGCACATTCACTTCATCAATGGAACGGGCGCTGATATAGATCCTTCCATTGTATTCCGTAAGGACAAAGGACGCCTTGATAGCGTTGATGTCCAGAAGTTCGTTGGCAGCCTGGGCTCCTACGATCGTGGGGCTTTCAATGGCAAGCCCCACGCCGGTGGCGATGGCAAAACGCTCCCGGTAAACTTCCGCGCTGCTGATGATCTCCGCTTTCGCCCGGTAAGCTTCCATGTCGTCCCGGAACATCTTGCGCACCAGGGTGATATCCGCCCCATGCCTGCGCAGGAAAGCAGCCGCCTCGAAGGTACGCACTCCCGTCCGGTTCACGAAGTTGTTGGTGTCGATCATAATTCCCGCATAGAGACTGCTGGCCTCCAGGTTGGGGATCCGGATATCGTCCACGATATACTGCAGGATCTCCGAAACCATCTCGCAGGATGAAGAAGCGTACGGCTCAATGTAGGACAGCAGGGCATTCTCGATATTGTCGCTGCTCTGCCGGTGATGATCCAGCACCACGATGGTCTTGGCGATGTGAAGCAAGTCCTCGCACTCCGTCATCATCGGCCGGTTGGTGTCCACCACCACCACCATGGAGTTTTCATCCGCCAGCCCTACCGCTTCTGCCGGCGTCAGGAAAAAGTCCGCCGGATAATCCGGGTTGTCGATATACAGATTATAGAGGGGACGCAAGGACGCCGACACCTCATTTAACACGATATGGGCGCTTTTTTCCAGCGCTGCCGCCGCCCGGCAGATTCCCACCGCCGCTCCCAGCGCATCCGCGTCGCTTAATTTATGTCCCATTACAAAGATCTTGTCTTTTACCGTCAGAAACTCCCGCAGGGCCTCCGCCTTTACCCGGGCCTTCACACGGGTATTCCTGGATGTCTGCTCCCGCTTGCCGCCAAAATACGTGATCCCGTGGGAGTCCTTGATCACCGCCTGGTCTCCGCCTCTGGCAAGAGCCAGGTCGATGGATACCCGGGCGTAGTTGTAACTCTGTGAATAAGATTCCGCGCTCAGTCCCAGTCCGATACTTAAAGTCACCGGAACGTTATTCCCGATATTTACAGATTTGACTTCCTCCAGGAGGGAGAATTTGTCTTCCTCCAACTGTTTGAAGTGCTGCTTCTGGATGGCGATAAAATATTTATCGTTCTCCATTTTCTTCACAATGCCGTCCGCCCTGGCGATGTACTGATTGATCTTACGGTCCACCAGCGCCACCAGAAGAGACTGGCGCACTTCCTCCACACTGTTGATCACTTCGTCGTAATTGTCGATATAGATCAGGCCGGCCACCAGCCGCTGTTCCTCATTTTCCTTGATGTAGCGGTTTAATTCCGTCACATCCTGAAGGTATACGGCGATGAAATACTCTTCTTCCTCCGGCATCTCCATCAGCCGCTCCGTCTCGCTGAAGCCCTTCACCGATACCTTCCGAAGCTCCGCCCTATACTCTCTGGCGCCGTAATAGACGTCCATATGGACCACATCGTTCTCTTCTTTGGGGAAGATGCTCTTATTCAATTCCGGGATATATTTGCTGATGTAGACGTCCCGCTTGGGCTTCCCTCCCAGCACTTCCTCAAACTGGCTGTTCATCCATACCGCTTTCCCGTCTTCCAGAAAGATGGCGTAAGGCACCGCCAGCTCTTTCAAGAGGGTGTTCTGCACCACGCCGTACTGAGCCGCGAATTCCACCAGGTCCTTCATGATCAGCGACTTACTGTACAGATACAGGATCCCGGTCATCACGATATAGATCAGAACGAAGATAAACATCACCGTTCCGGCGCGCCGGTCGATCCGATACGTCCAGATATTCACCAGCGCCAGGAAGACCGCCATGATCGCCGGCCACTGCATATACATCCTGAGCTGTCCTTTCAGACGTATGCTTTTATTTTCCTTTTTCCTCTTTCCCATAGTTACATCCTCTGAAACTTCCCAATAGAAACGATGGATTTTTCACGATATACGTTTGTATTATACCACTTCCAGCGCAAAAATAAAAGACGGAAATTGCCGCCGCCGCGGCAATCTCCGCCCTGATCCGGCCCAAGGCCGGGCCTTACTCCTCGTATCCGTTGGGATTCTGGGACTGCCATCTCCAGGCGTCCTCGCACATCTCATCCAGGCCGCGCTCTGCCTTCCAGCCAAGCACCCGCTCTGCCTTGGCAGGATCCGCGTAACACATATCGATATCTCCGGCTCTTCTCGGCTTGATCTCGTAGGGGATCTCCTTGCCGCAGGCCTTGGAGAAAGCCTTCACCATATCCAACACCGAGTATCCGGTTCCGGTTCCCAGATTGATCACATCCAGCCCGGGGTTGGTGAAGATATAATCTACTGCCTTCACATGTCCGATGGCCAGGTCCACTACATGGATATAATCCCGCACGCCGGTGCCGTCGTGGGTATTGTAGTCATCGCCAAAAACTCCCAGCTTCGGAAGCTTTCCTACTGCCACCTGAGAAATGTAAGGCATCAGGTTGTTGGGGATGCCCTTTGGATCCTCCCCGATCCTTCCGCTCTTATGAGCTCCTACCGGATTGAAGTAACGAAGAAGGATCACGTTCCAGTCCGGTTTTGCCTTCTGTACGTCCGTCATGATCTGCTCCATCATGGATTTGGTCCATCCGTAAGGATTGGTGCACTGTCCCTTGGGGCACTCCTCGGTGATGGGGATGATCTCAGGATCGCCGTAAACGGTCGCGGAAGAACTGAACACAATATTCTTCACGCCTACTTTGTCCATCACGTCCATCAAAGTCAGTGTACCGGTGATGTTGTTGCGGTAGTACTCCAGCGGTTTCTGTACGGATTCCCCCACAGCCTTCAGAGCCGCGCAGTGGATCACCGCGTCCACATTTTCTGCCCGGAACATGGCCTCCAGCGCTTCCGCATCCAGCACATCGCCTTCATAGAAGCGGATGGATTTCCCGGTCAGTTCCTCCACCCGATGAAGAGACTCCTTAGAGGAATTGCACAGATTGTCGTAAACCACAACCTCATATCCCTGGTTCAAAAGTTCCAGCGCCGTATGGCTTCCAATATAGCCCGCGCCTCCTGTGATCAAGATCTTTGCCATGTCATTTCCCTCCTAGACATTCATATATTTTTCAACGATCTCCTGCATGGTCTGCCACTTCTTCTCCATGTCCTCCACCAGCTTAAACTGGGTCCGGCACCGGTCCAGATTGTGGCCTTCCCGGTGGGTCTTGAAGTATACGTCTCCCTGAAGATAATCGGTAAGGAAACGCATCCCGCACTCAAAGGTCATCACCTTGGCCCCCATGGGCAGAAGCCGGATCTCCTTCTCGGTCAGCTTCCCGCCGCAGCCTTCGATAAAGCCTTTGGTATACAGTTCAAACAGTTCCATGCTGCAGGATACCTTCGTAAGATCCTGCTCGTCCTCTGCCGCCGTGCTGGCGCCAAAACGGATGGAATCGCCAAAATCGTTCATCGCAAGTCCCGGCATAACCGTATCCAGGTCGATCACGCAGATCCCCTTGCCGGTCTTGTCGTCGATCATGATGTTGTTCAGCTTGGTATCATTGTGGGTAACGCGAAGGGGAAGTTCTTTCTTATCCAGCAGTTCGCTGAAATAATCCGCCACATCCTCCCGGTCCAGGACAAACTGGATCTCCTCCCGGACAGAATCGGCTCTTCCCATCACATCGTCCGCCACAGCTTTTTTAAACACTTCAAACCGGGCCCTGGTATCGTGGAAGCCCTCGATGGTCTCGTGAAGGGTCTCCGCCGGATAACCTGCCAGCAGCCGCTGGAAGTTTCCGAACGCCACCGCGCTCTCATAGAAATCTTCCGGCTTCTCCACCTGGTCGTAACAGCTGGCGTCGGTGATAAACCGGTAACACCGCCAGTAATCCCCGCAGGAATCCAGATAGTAGGGCTTTCCCTCTTTGGTAGGGATCACGTTGAGGGTCTCCCGCTCCGGGTCGCCTCCATTTTCAATGATCCGCTCCCGCAGATAGGCGGTCACTCCCATCACATTTTCCATCAGCTCCACCGGCTTCTTAAATACCTCCCGGTTCATCCGCTGCAGGATCACTTTCAGTCTTCCCATTTCCGCGATCTCAAATTCCAGCAGAAATGTATCGTTGATATGACCGCTTCCATAGGGCTCCTGGGAAAGCAGGGTCCCTTCAAACTGAAAATTACTGATCACTTCATCTTTCTGCTTTTGTGTTACTGCTGCCATTACGCTTCCTCCCAGATATGTTTCGGGTAGAGACCCGCTTCTTTCATCGCCTTCAGCGCAGCTACCACCACAGGCTTGTCTTCCTTGTAGGTGACGCCGTACCATTTGTCCGAAGATTTCAGCACTGCCACTGTAGCCTTCTCCTCGCCCAGCAGACGGCTTACCACTGAGGGCAGGAAATACTCGCATTTCATAGGATTGGTCTTAAGCCCTTCCTGAAGAAATGCCGGGAACCCGTCCCGGATCTCCTCCAGAATGCTTCTGGAGAATCCCCACAGATTCATGGATACGGTGGTGTCCGCCGGAACAAAGGTCCAGGTCTCTCCGTCGTCCTCCGTAAATGCGATGCCCCCGTCCCGCTTCTCGATCCGGGTCCGCTCGTTGATGGCCACCAGCTCTCCCGCCTCGTTCATCTCGCAGATACCCCGGGCCACATGGCCGTTGTCCGTCACCGTCTTGCCAAGCTCATAACCCACCATGGTGTAGCGGTACTTGTCGTCGTCCTGATGGGTGGCCAGATAATCGTAGATCAGGCGGAAGGCTTCCTGTCCATAGTAATCATCCGCGTTGATCACCGCGAAGGGTCCGTCGATCTGGTCGATACAACTTAAGACCGCATGGGCAGTTCCCCAGGGTTTTACCCGGCCTTCCGGCACCTGGAATCCTTCCGGAAGATTGTCAAGCTCCTGGAACGCGTAGGATACTTCCATATACTTGCCGATCCGGTCACCGATAGCTTCTCTGAAATCCGCCTCGTTCTCTTTCTTGATGATGAAGATCACCTTCTCAAACCCGGCCTGCTTCGCATCGTACATGGAGAAATCCATGATGATGTGGCCTTCCTCATCCACCGGGTCGATCTGTTTCAGGCCGCCGTACCGGCTGCCCATTCCTGCTGCCATAATGACTAATACTGGTTTGTTCATTGCCATTCCTCCCAACATTTGCCTAAATTATAGTACAATCATGTTTCAAAATCTTTGTCTTATATTTTTCTTAATTTGCACAATCCGCACTTTTCTTTTGCTTTTTTCTTCCGCCTCTTATATAATGAAAGAAAAACAGGGAAACAGCGCTCTTGCCAGACCAAACCGCAAGAGCCCGGGGAGGCGGATTTATGGCGTATCACGGTGTGGATCTGAAGGATTCCATTTCCATTAAGCGGATCTACAGCATCCATTATTTTGAATATATGAGCAACTTCTCCTTCGCAGGAGAAAGCCATGATTTCTGGGAATTTATCTTCGTGGACAAAGGCCAGGTGGGCGTCACCGCCGGAGACGCCTTCACCGTTCTCAAAAAAGGGGAGATCCTCTTCCACGAGCCCGGAGAATTCCACAATGTAAAGGCGGTGGAAGGCATCGCCCCCAATCTGGTGGTCATTTCTTTTGACTGCCCCGGCGAAGCCATGGAATTCTTCCGGAAACGGCTGTTCAAGGCCGACAGCACCGAGCGAAACCTTCTGGCCAACATCATCATGGAGGCCCGGCACTGCTTCGCCTGCCGCCTGGACGACCCCTATCTCCAGAATATGCCTCAGAAGGAATCCGATCTCTTCGGCAGCGAGCAGCTGATCCGCCTCTATCTGGAACAGTTCCTGATCCATCTCACCAGGCGGTACCTCCAGCCCTCTCTGTCCCCCAGAGAGATCACCTCCGACACCGCCTCCACCAAGTCCACCCGGGAGAAAAGCGACGCAGAGATCTTCCGCCGTGTAACCGACTACCTGGAGGCCAACTTAAGCAGCCACGTCACCATCGAACAGATCTGCCGGGACAACCTGATCGGCCGCTCCCAGCTCCAGAAGCTGTTCCAGAAGAAAACCTCCCTGGGCGTGATCGAATATTTTTCCCATATGAAGATCAATGCGGCCAAAGAGATGATCCGCACCGGCCGGATGAACTTCACCCAGATCTCCGAGACCCTGGGGTACACCTCCATCCATTACTTCTCCCGGCAGTTCAAAAAAATAGCCGGCATGACCCCTTCCGAGTATGCCTCCTCCATCAAGGCCGTGGCAGACGGAAGCTTCTAGTTGGGGACGTGGTATTTTCGAAAATACCCCGACCCCTACAATTTCGCTACAATTCAAACAACTCCAGATCGTCCGGCACATACAGGTTCCCGTGATAGTACTGCCGCCCCTCTTCTACATAAAGCTTCTTCCGCTCTTTCCCGTGGGTCTCCTCGGTATGATACAGGAGCAGGTTGGGGATCCCAAAGCTCTCTGCCAGCTCACAGGCCTCCTTCACGGTGCTGTGATGCTTCTCGTAGGGCTTGAACCGCTCCGCCTCACTGTACAGGCAGAAAGCCTCATGCAGGAGCCAGTCGCTCCCTTCCACGTAAAAGCGCTCTTCCTCCCGATAGGGCTCGTCCCCCACGCAGGTCAGCTTCTTCCCGTCAGGCAGCCTCATGGTGAAACCAAACTGCTTCGCCTTGGTGGATACGATGTCGAAAAATGTCGTATCACATCCCAGGATCTCCCGGCTCTCTCCGGATTCCACCACTTCAAATATAATGCGCTCACCAAAATTACGGCATACCTTCTTCTGAATAGTCATCTCGGCGATAGCCCGGATCTTCTCCGCCAACTCTTTATGGCAGTAAATATGCAGTTCCCCCTGATATTCTCCCCGGTTTATCTTCTGTCCGATCATGCGGACCAGCCAGATCACTCCCAGGATGTGATCCACATGCTCATGGGTCACAAACAGATCGTGGATGTCTTCCATCCGGACCCCCACATCCTTCAGGATCTTCAGGATCCGGTTGCCGCCTCCGGCATCCACCAGGAAATGGGCAGGCCCCTCCGGGGTCTCTTTGGTCAGCAGGAAACAGGTGTTGTAGTAATCGGTTACATTGGCGTTGCCAGTTCCAAGCATGGTCAGTCGCATAAGGCATTCTCCTTTCTCCGCTTTTTAAGATACTGGATTTTCCCGGGATTTGCAAGTAGACAATGAAAAAGCCTCCCGCTGCCGGAAGGCTTTCAGAAAATGCATCTTAATGCCCGATATGATGACAGGCCACCCTATGCCCCGGCTCCACCTCTCGGATCACCGGTTCCTCCACCGCACATTTCTCCGTTGCATAGGGACATCTGCTTCGAAACGCACATCCCTTAAATTCCTCAGTACGCACTGGCTGTTCCCCTTCCAACGCCTGAAAGTCCCGGCCTTTTACATACGGATCCGGCACCGCGCAAAGAAGGGTCTTCGTATATGGATGAACAGGATTCGCGAACAGTTTCTCTGTCGTCGTTTCCTCCACCAGTTCTCCCAGATACATAACACCGATCCGGTCTGAAATAAAACGGATCACGCCAATATCATGGGAAATGAACAGGAGACTCAGCCGAAGTTCCTTCTGCAGGTTCATAAGCATATTCAGGATCTGTGCCTGAATCGATACATCCAGCGCTGAAACCGGCTCATCACAGACGATCAGTTTGGGCCGGGTAATTAGCGCCCCGGCAATGCCAAGCCTCTGCACCTGTCCGCCGGACAGTTCATGAGGAAACCGGAAGTAATGTTCTTCCGAAAGCCCCACCTTCTCCATAATGGCGAGCACCTGCTCCCGTCTCCTGGCACCATCTTTTTCTCCGTGAACAGCAAGGATTTCTTCCAGGATATCTCCCACCCGGCTTCTTGGATTCATGGCGGACAAAGAATTCTGGAATACCATCTGCAGCTGGCTTCTGTAGGGGCGGAAGTCCTTTTCATTCAGACTGCACAGATCTTTTCCATCGTATAGGATCATACCGCTGTCCGCTCTCTCCAGGCCGACAATGGTGCGTCCGGTAGTGGATTTTCCACAGCCGGATTCACCCACCAGTCCATAGGTTTCTCCCTCCTCTATGTGAAGCGACAACTGATTCACTGCGCACATCCGCTCTTTCTGGCCAAACAGCTTCGCCTTCTTCCCTCGCAGGGGATAGGTCTTTTTCAAATCTTTGATCTCCAGAAGATGTGTACTCATGGTCTATGCCTCCCCCTCTCTCGCCTTTTTATCCGCATACTTCCAGCACCGGACTATATGTCCAGGCGCAGCCTCCACCATCGGCGGCGGCATCCTGCGGCACTTCTCATCCGCATCTTTACACCTGGTGCAGAAATGACAGCCCTCCGGTATATGCGACAAAGAAGGAACCGTCCCCTGAATGGTCGGCAACTCTTTGTCCCGTTCCACATGAAGATGGGGAATACAGGCCAATAACCCCTGGGTATAAGGATGAAGCGGATTGCGGAACAATTCTTCCGTCTCCACATCTTCCACAACCTGGCCCAGATACATAACCTTCACACTGTGACAGAGCTTGGACACCGCTCCCATATCATGTGTGATGAACAAAACAGACATGCCCAGCTTCTCATTCAACTCCCGGATCAGATGCAGGATCTGTTCCTGAATCGTCACATCCAAAGCCGTTGTCGGCTCATCCGCGATCAACAGCTCCGGTTCGCAGGCAAGCGCCATCGCGATCATAACTCTCTGCTGCATACCTCCTGACAATTCAAAGGGATATTTCTTCATACAGGCTTCCGGATCGGGGATTCCTGTCAGTTTCAACATCTCCACACTTCGTCCGGCCGCCTCCTCTTTTGTCATCTTCTTATGCAGGATCAACACTTCCGCAAGCTGACTTCCCACCGTATGCACCGGGCTCAATGAGTTGAGCGGATCCTGAAAAATAACAGAGATACTGTTCCCCCGTATATCTCTCATTTCTTCCAGAGGTTTTTTCAATATATCTTCCTCATGAAAAAAGATCTCCCCTTCGTAACGTACCGCTGTGTCATGGTCACGAAGACGAAGGATAGATTGTGACATTACACTCTTGCCAGAACCTGATTCGCCCACTACACCCGTGATCTCACCAGGCCGGATCCGAAGCGATACTCCGTCTACTGCTGGCAGCCAGTCTTTATGCACAGGGAAAAGCACCCTTAAATCCCGTATCTCAAGTATTGGCTTTCTTTCTTCCATCACTTTTTCCTGCCCCCTTTCACTCTCGGATCAAGGAAGTCCCGCAGTCCATCCCCAAGAAGATTCAGGCTCAACACGCAGAGTATGACCGCTGCGCCCGGGCAGATCATCGTCCAGGGAGCTTGCGAAAACACCATCTTGCTGGCCTCCAGCATATTACCCCAGCTGGCTGCCGGAGCCGGGATCCCGGCCCCCAGAAAACTCAGGGAAGCCTCGGAGATAATGGCCTGCGCAAAAATAAAGGACGCCTGCACGGTCAGCGGCGAGATCACCCCCGGCAGGATCATCTTCCACAAAATGCGAAAACTGCTGTAGCCCTGCACTTTTGCCGCCTCTACATAGGTCTGCTCCCGAATCACCATGGCACTTGCCCGCACCGTTCTTGCCACGCTCGGTGTATACACCACTGTAAGAGCTACGATAACATTCCAGCTGGATGTACCAAGCGCCGCGATCAGGGCAATCGCCAGCAGAATGCCAGGAATCGCGATCAACCCGTCGCAAATTCTCATCAGGATCTGATCCAGGATTTTAAAATAGCTGGCATAAATTCCTATAATAATCCCCAGCACGCAAGAGAAAACAGCAACACAACCTCCTACCCACAGAGAGACTCTGGCGCCATACATAACGCGAATAAACAAATCTCTTCCAAACTCATCGGTTCCCAGAAGATATCCATTTCCCGGAGGCTGAAGACGATTAACCACATCCATAGAGTCTGGATCCACCGGATTAAAGAAGGGTACCAGAATCGCCAAAAGCAGAATGACTGCAAAGCCCACCGTCCCAATGACAAGCGCCGGACTTGCCAGGATTTTCTCCTTTCGCAGCTGTCGCTGCTCTTTCAAAATAGCCGCACTGGCCGCGGACATCTGTTTTCTTGATAAAATCATAGCCTCTCCCTCCTTCTACCTGCGGTCGGGCCGGAGACGCGGATCCACAAACCCATAGAGAATATCCACGATCAGATTGACCAGCACATACAATAAGGTTACAAAAAGCACAACCCCCTGGATGACAAACACATCCCTCCTGTTAATCGATGTGAGCGTCAACATTCCAAGCCCCGGAATATTAAAGAGGGTTTCCGTTACGATCGTCCCTGTGATAAGACTTCCAAAAGACTGTCCCACAGCCGTAAGGATCACAGGCGCTCCATTTTTCAGCGCATAGCGCAGGACCACTTTTCGCTCTTTCAGGCCTTTCGCTCTTGCTGTCTGAATATAATTCTTATACAATACTTCCAGCACAGAAGAACGAGTCATTCTGGTAAGATATGCCGCCTGAACGATCCCAAGCGACAGCGCCGGCAAAAAGAGATACCGCAGATGTTCTGACAGCCCCTCTGCCAGCGGCGCATACCCGGCAACCGGAAACCAATGCAGATAAACGCCAAAAAACAACATTAAAAACATACTAAGCAGAAACCCCGGCAGCGCCGCACCAAGAAGGGACGCCGTAACACATGTCATATCCAGAGCAGTTCCTCTCTTATAAGCCGCCAGGATCCCTAAAGGTATAGACAGCACCAGAGCAATAATCTGGGCCAGCACGGCCAGACTGAGCGTGGGCAGGAAGTACTCTCCAATAGCCTGTGTTACTGACTGATGCAAAAAATAGGACTCTCCCCAGTCTCCTCTAAGCACATTGATAAACCAATCAAAATACTGCACAAGAAAAGGCCTGTCAAACCCCAGTTCCGCGTTCAGGGCATTGATCTGATCCGGCGTCGCCTCAAGTCCCAGGAGCGCCGTCGCAGGGCCTCCCGGTATCATATATACTACAAGGAAGATCACGCAGGAGACCACAAACAGCACCGGGATCAGTGATAAAATTCTTTTTCCAATATAAGACAGCATGTCCGCTACTCCTTTCCCTTCAAAAACAGCCAAACTGCAATAGCAGCGGACTGCACGAATGCACTCCGCTGCCTGCGTTTTCCTCTGTTCTGTTATTCCGCCGCTGTTACATTCCAGTAGAGCGGGAATCGGAGATAGTTATATCCGGTCACGCCGTCAGCCATAGCGATCACGCCTGTGTAATGTCCAAGCACGGTGGCCGCTCCATACTCATAAAGGAAGGTCTGGAGTTCTTCCCATGCCGCGGCCGCTTCTTCATCAGATCCTGCAGCACGGATCTTCTGAACCCCTTCTGCCACTTCCGGCGCATCCAGTCCGGCCCATCCGCTGTCAAGAACAGACAACTGGATCGGAAGCATATTGTAAGAGTTGCTTGTAATAAACATATCGAATTGAGCCGGATCCGCGCGGTGCTCCATGAAGGTGCTGAAATCATAAGTCTCCACTTCAGCATTGATACCCGCCTGCTTCAAATTCTCCTGTACAACAAGTGTTGCATTGTACATCTCCGGATAATCCTGTGTCGTTACAAGAACCAGTTTCTCATTGTTATATCCCGCCTCTTTCAGAAGCTCCTTGGCTTTCTCCACATCATTCTGGTTATAATATTCACTGCCTGCGTCAGTTCCCCACTGTGCATCCGATGGATCGCTCCAGCCTGCGTTGATCTCATAAAGATCTGGGTTTCCATAAGCCGCCAGCATGATATCATCACAGTTCAGCGCCGCCAGGATCGCCTGTCTGAGTGTTTCATTTGCCATCACACCCTCTGTCGTATCAAGGAACAGGTTCAAGGTGCCTCCCTTGTCCACATTCAGTGTAAGATTGGTATCGCCCGCAAGCTGCTCATAATTGTCAATCGGAATTTCCTCCGCGATGTCATACTCTCCGCTCTGTACGCCGGCAATACGTGTGGACGCATCTGTTACTACATCAAAGTAAAGAGTTGGTGTAGCTGCCTGCTTCGCGCCTGCCAGGCCGCTTGCCTCGCCTTCCGGCGCCTGGTACTCATCGTACACTTCCAGCTTCACATACTGATCCTGTTTCCACTCCGCGACCTTGTATGGGCCTGTCCCGATATATTCATCAATACCCTCGGCAGATGCAGACTCCGCAATCTCTGCCGGATAGATGGCCGCCGCCTGGATCGGGCTTGCCAGAATCATAATAATGTCTGAAGAAGCCTGATTCACATTCAGATTTACAGTATAATCATCCACCTTTTCAAATGTAGAGCCGCCGATCAGCGTGTTTGCTTTCGCAGATACTTCCAGCCAGCGATTCATGGAAGCGACTACATCATCCGCAGTCATCTCGTCCCCATTATGGAACTTCACGCCCTCGCGAAGTTTAATAGTATAGACCATTCCGTCATCGCTCACCTCGTAAGACTCTGCCAGCACCGGCATGGGCTCATAATTCTCATTCATTGCAAAAAGGGGCTCATACACATGCGCTCCAATACCTCCTACAATATTGGAGTTAATGGATTGCGGATCCAGCGATGGCGGATTCGCGGAAATCGCAATGTGCAATTCTTCTTTATTCGCCGTAGTTGTTCCTTCCCCGGCATCTCCTCCGTCAGATCCCGATCCGCCGCAGCCGGTCACAAGAAGCGCCATGCCTATTACCAGCGCCGCCACGCGGGACCATCTCTTCCTTTGTCTTCTCATACTTTTCCTCCTTTTTCTCTGACAACCTCTTGTCATATAGTATTATGGTATCTGACGGATTAAAAGAAATCAAATTGATATTTTTTATGGTTTTATACAGCTCTTCTATAGTGAAAACTCTGGCGAAACCACCGTTTTGCAAGCAAAAAAAGCCATCAGGCTTCTTGCCTGATGGCTGCTGTAATCATCTTTAACTCAGATTAGTCCTGTACATAAGGCATCAGAGCGATGTGACGTGCTCTCTTGATCGCTACCGTCAGAGCTCTCTGGTGCTTTGCGCAGTTGCCGGTAATTCTTCTGGGAAGGATCTTGCCTCTCTCAGAAATGTACTTACGCAGCTTTGCTACATCCTTGTAATCGATCTCGTTGTTCTCTTTTCCACAGAACACGCAAACTTTTTTTCTTCTGCGTCCGCCGCCTCTTCTCTTGAAGCCGCCTTCCGGACGATTCGCTTTATCAAAAGCCATTTTGCTTACCTCCTTTTAATGAAAGTGTCTAATGCTTAATTAAACGGTAATTCTTCATCAATTCCATCTGGAATATTCATGAACCCGTCCCCGGCATCCGCCGCTGGCGCCGGAGCAGGCGCGGGCGCTGACTGGTACTGTCCGGCGTGGGAATCGCTGGCGGATTTGCTCTCGGCAAACTCCTGCTCCTCCACAACTACCTCTGTAGTATACACCTTCACACCGTCCCGGTTGGTGTAGCTTCCGGTCTGGATCCGGCCGCTGACTACCACCTTCAGACCCTGACGGTAATACCGCTCCACATGCTCTGCCTGTCTTCCGAATGCCACGCAGTTGATAAAATCCGCGGTAGCCTCGCCGTCCCGCTTGAATCTGCGGTCCACAGCCAGCGTGTATCTTGCGATCGCCAGGGGATTGTCTCCCTGAGAATATCTCACTTCCGGGTCTCTGGTCAGTCGTCCCATCAAAATTACTTTATTCATAAATTTACCTCTTCTTCCCGCTTATGCTTCCTGTCTAACGCATAAATATCTGATCACGTTGTCCATGATACGGATTCTCTGCTCGATCTCGTCTGGAACATCGCTCTCAGCTTCGAAGTGGATGAAATAGTAGTATGCTTCTTTCATCTTCTGAATTTCGTAAGCAAGTTTTTTCTTACCCCATTCATCGACGTCAGAGATCTGGCCTCCAAAACGCTCAACCAGCGCTTTTACTTTCTCGATCACCTGAGCTCTTTCGTCATCTTCGATTTTTGCACTGACAACAACAGCTAATTCGTATTTGTTCATGTCGCCTTTGCACCTCCTTCTGGTCTTTTGGCCCCCGTCTCTTATCCGCGGGAGCAAGGATTTCCGCGCATTTTCTGCACAGATTTATTGTATCACGGTTTTACATGATACCATAAAAGGCGGCCTGTTTCAAGCTTTTTTCTTCAAATCTCTGGTGTTTTTTTCCACCAGTTTCCGGCTGATCATGATCTGATGTCCGCAGCCTGCGCATTTGAGCCGGAAATCCGCTCCCACCCGCAGGATCTCCCACTCCTTGCTGCCGCAGGGATGGGGCTTCTTCAGAGTCACGATATCGCCAACTTCATATTGATATGCCATCTCTTTTTAATCCTCCAGCACAACTTCCTTTTCCTTCACGCCCTGCACAATGATCCGGTGATCGTCGCTGGCGCTGGTACAGGTAGATAAGGTCACGATAGTATCCTCCGTCGTCACCTCCACGCCTGTGTCATAAGCGGAAGCTTCTTTTGTCATATCCAGGAACTCCTGATACGCTCCGTCGTCCGCAAAGGACGTAAGATAAATGTCTGATGTAGACTCCACCACCGCGTAAGAATAGATCTGATAGGTGATCTCTCTTCCGTCCGGCGTGTAAATGTAAAAATAGGGGTTCTCCTCCCAGAAGGATTTCTCCTCATAATCCTGCAGATGCCGGAACATGGATCCGTCCTTCATCCGGTGTCCATAGATGATGGAATTCCGGTCAGAGAAATCCGCCTTATTGTCCACATTCAGGAAAATAGCCCCCAGGGTATTTTCATTGGCGGAAAAAGTCTGGTGCAGATACTTGTCGTTATCCTGTCCCTGCACAATGGGATAGTTGATCTGAGACGGCTCCGGATAAAAACGGATCCATCCCACTGTGTCTGGATTGATCTTCATCAATTCCTCAAAATCCACCCGGAAGCCTTCCTGCTCATCCGGATTGGTCAGCGCCACATCCCGCACCTTTTCATACTCGCTCCGGCCGTCCAAGTATCCTTTTCCGATCCGGATCAACTGGAACCCCGATACGCAGAACACCACAACGGCAACTGCCAGAATGAGATTCGACAAGACTCCGCCCTTTCGCTTCCGCCTCCTGCCTCTGTGATGCCTTTTCTTTCTATTTGCCTCTGCCATAATTGCATTTTCCTCCCGCGCCGCGTTTTTCCACAGCTTTCTGTTATTTATTCTCCATGATCTCCACGATCGTCTTTTCCGTCTCTTCCATTCCCGGCGAGGCGATCAGCCCCATATTGCGCATGGTATCCTCCGGCGTCTTCCCGTTGATCCCGTGGATATTTTCGATACAGATCCCTTCCATAGCCAGATCCACCGCCCGAAAAGCCGCATCCACCGCGGTGATTCCTTTCATAACACAGCCATGGTTGCCGCCGTCACAGATCATTCCCGTCAGACCGCTGGCCATATTCTGGATTACTTTAGTCAATTCCTCTTCCCCGCCGCCTCTTAAATACGCAAGCCCGCAGGCCATTCCCGTACCGGCGGCGATGCCGCAGCCGCAGAAAGCGGACAGTTTCCCGGAGTACTCCTTGATATACATGGTGATCAGATAGCTGAGGGCCGTGGCCCGCAGCAGAAGATCGTCGTCCACCACCTCATAGTTTACCTCATAAAAGGCAAACAGGGGCATGGTGGCGATGATCCCATGAGATCCGCTGCCGGTAATGCTCATGGCCGGCCGGCCAAGCCCCAGCACCCGGGCCTCGATGGCCCCGTTGCACAGAAGCTGTGCCGTTTTCCGGGCGTCCTCGGAGATGATATGGTGGTCATTTTCCCGCAGAAGCTGTTCCGCGATCACAGCGCGCCCAGAGTGGATCCCTTCTTCCAGAAGATCCATATTCATGGAAAATGCCTCCCGGATAAAGCTGATCTCCGACTCCGGCACATTTCTTACATACTCCAGGATCTCATGGAAGGAGTAGCGGTGGATCACAGGGATCTCTTCCTTCTCCTGCCCGCTTTCTGTCTCTTCTGCCGCCTGCTCTTCCCGGAAAATGTCTTTCCCGTCCTTACAGATCCTTACGATGTGGGTATGGCTGTCCCGGATCTCTACCGTGCAGGTCTCTGTGGCTGTCTTCACAGTAGCGTCAATGGAAATGCGGGAGTCCACCTGGCTCATCCAGGCTTTCACCTTGCCTTCTTCCACCAGTCTGGCCGCCTTCTCATCATCCTCCGGCGTAATGTCCGCCAGGGATTCCAGGCCTTTCTCCGCCTTCGCCGCCACCGCTCCAAGGGCTGCGGCGTAGAGGTTGCCGTAACGGCTGGAATTGGGAATGCCGCAGGTAAAGGCATTCTTATACATTCCAGAATTCAGCGCCACCTCGATGGTCTCTATCTCCTCCGGCTGCTCCAGATGTTCTCTTGCCGTGGCCACCGCGAAGGCGATAGCTCCGGGCTCGGTCACCCCAAGGGCCGGTTTCATATCCTCCCGGATGAGTTTTGTCAGTTCCTGCATATCGGTCACCTCCATATTCCCTCTTTCACTGCCTTCCATTATAACAGACCGGCCGCCATGGAACCAGTCTTTTATCGGAATCCATCCGGTAATTATTTTATAGATTTTTAATCGGCAGTTTATTGACTTTATCTTCCAGAGGGCTATCATAAGTTTTATAACCACACCGGCAGAGGCCTGCGGGCAGGCTGTGCCGGTATTTTCAAACAGGAGGGATTTGTTTTGAGAGAAAAATTTATGCGGTTCATGCAGGGAAGATACGGGATGGATCACCTGGGCCGGTCCGTTGTGGGCGCGGCGATCCTGGCCTTTGTGCTGAGTTTCTTTTTTGAAAACGCGATCTTCCCCCTTCTGGCCTGGGCAGGGATCATCTATGCCTATTTCCGTATGTTTTCCCGGAATATCTATAAACGCTCCGCGGAAAATCAGGCCTTTCTGGCCAGGACATATAAGCTGCGCTGCTTTTTTGCCCGGCAGAAAAACCTGCTGGCCCAGCGGAAGACCCATCACATTTACAAATGCCCCACCTGTAAGCAGAAGATCCGCGTCCCCAGAGGAAAGGGGCGCATTGAGATCCGCTGCCCCAAATGTAACACCCGGTTTATCAAAAACAGTTAGCAGGGAGTCTGATCACCATGTTTGGATATATTGCCATCAACAAGGCAGAGATGAAATTCAAAGATTTTGACGTCTATCACTCCTACTACTGCGGCCTGTGCAAGCGGCTGAAGGAGCGCTACGGACGGCGGGGACAGATGACCCTGTCCTACGACATGACATTTCTCATCCTTCTGCTCACCGGCCTCTACGAGCCGGAGACCCGGGTGGAAACGGTAAACTGCATCGCCCATCCCCTGGAGAAGCATACCGCCCGGACCAATGAATTTACCGACTATGCGGCGGCGGTGAACCTTCTTCTTACTTATTACAAGCTGATGGACGACTGGAAGGACGAGAAGAAGAAAAAGAGCCTGGCCGCGGCCCGGGCCCTTCGCCCCAAAGTACGGGAGATCCAGAAGATGTATCCCGCCAAGGCAAGGTGCATCGCCTCCAACCTGGACAAGCTTACCGCCCTGGAGCGCGCCGGGGAGGAAAGCCTGGACAGAATGGCTGGACTATTCGGGGAGATTATGGCAGAATTATTTACATATCGCAAAGACGAGTGGGCGGATTCCCTCTGGAAGATGGGATTTTTCCTGGGGAAATTCATTTACCTCATGGACGCCTACGAGGATGTGGAAGAGGATCTAAAGACCGGAAGCTATAATCCGCTGAAGAAAGCCTTTCAGGAAAATCCCGGCTTCGCGGAAGACTGCAGGAAGCTTCTGACTCTGATGATGGCCGAGTGTTCCCGCAAGTTCGAGACCCTTCCCATCCTTCTTCACGCCGACATTCTGCGCAACATCCTGTATTCCGGGGTGTGGTGCCGCTATACGGCGGTCACGGCCAGACGGCAGGAGCAAAAAGAAAAATCTTTGCAGAAATCTGATACAGGAGACATGAATCATGACTGATCCATATCGCATCCTGGGGGTGTCCCCAAGCGCTTCCGACGACGAGGTCAAGAAAGCTTACCGGAACTTAAGCCGCAAATATCACCCGGATGCCAACATCAACAATCCCAACAAAGACCAGGCGGAAGCCCGCTTTAAGGAGGTTCAGCAGGCCTACCAGCAGATCATGCATGAGCGGGAGTACGGCTCTTCCGGAAGCGGAGGCGGCTCCAACTATGATTACGGCCCCTTCGGAGATTACGGTCCCTTCCGTGGTTTCGCCGGACAGTACCGCCAGGCCGGGGGCAGTTCCGCCCAGACGGAAGATGAGCTTCATATGCAGGCCGCGGCCAACTTCATCAACAGCGGCCACTATCAGGAGGCCTTAAATCTCCTGAACGGCATCAAGCCCCGAAACGCTCAGTGGTATTTCTACAGCGCCGCGGCAAATTCCGGGGTGGGCAACAACGTGATCGCCCTGCAGTACGCCCAGGAGGCGCTGCGCCGGGATCCCGGCAACCTGCAGTATCAGATGCTGGTCCGCCAGCTGGAGAGCGGCGGCATGTGGTACGAGCAGCGCCAGGGCCCCTATCAGACCACATTTTACGGCGGGAGCAGCTGGTGCATGAAGCTTTGCATCGCCAACATCGTCTGCAACCTGTGCTGCGGCGGCGGACTGTGCTGCGGCAACCCCTACGGGGGAAGATACATATAGAAATCTTTCATTGAGGAGGTTCCATCTATGTTAGAATATCTGGTACTCTACGACAGCGAATCCGGCAATACCAAGAAGATCGCGGCAGCCATCTTCTCCCGGCTCCCCGGCAATTCCAAGGACCTGATCGACATCAATACAGACAAGACCATTCCCGAGGCCCGGGTTTATTTCATCGGCTTCTGCGTCCACCGGGGCACCTGCAGCCTCAGGGTCAGCGATTTCCTGGGAGACTTAAGCGGCAAGGCCATCGCCCTTTTTGGCACCTGCGGCATGGGCGATTCCCCGGAATACTATAAGCGGATCGAACAGAGCGTCAGCGCCTGGATCGAAAGCGACAACCAGTACCTGGGCTCCTTCATCTGCCAGGGCCGGATGCCCCAGAAGGTGCGGCAGAAATACGAGGCCATGCGCAATGAAGAAAACGCGAAACAGATGGATTATTTCATCCATAATTTCGACCAGGCGCTGCCCCATCCCGACAGCCTGGATGAAGAGCACGCCCGCGTATTTGTAGACAATATCCTTAAAAAAATTTAATTGGGGACGTGGTATTTTTAAAAATACCACGTCCCAGATTGAAAATACCCTGTCCCTTTTTAGGATTTCCCCCGGTATTCCGAGAGAGCAAGTCCTGCCAGTGTAAGCAGGATTCCTGCCCATCCCGGCCCGGAGATCTTCTCATGAAGCACCAGTACAGAAGTGATCACTGTGACCACAGGGATCAGATAGATGTATACGCTTGTCTTAACCGCCCCCAGAACTTTCACGGCAAAATTCCATGTCACAAAGCAGATCGCGGAGGCCCCTACGCCCAGGAACAGAATATTCAGCACATTTTCCGGCTCTGAAAACCGGGCAACATCAACCCGGAAATCCAGGAAGAAAAGGGTGGGCAGCATAAATGCGATCCCATAGGCAAATACCTGCCTGGTCGTCTGAACGGTAGTGTAACCAAAACCGCTGATCTTGCGCGTCAATACGGAATAACATCCCCACATCACCGCCGCTCCCAGCGACAGAAGATCGCCTGCAGGATTGACCTGCACCGGCGACCCCCAGAAGCTGATCAGCCCGATTCCTGCCATCGCCGCCGCAAAACCCACGAAAAAGCGGCCCTTCAACGGTTCCTTATCTCCAAAAAAACGGGTGAAAAGCGCTGTGAAAAACGGCGATACCGAGACGATCACTCCCACATTGGAGGCAAGGGTAAAGGTAAGCGCGATGTTTTCCAGAAGATAATAAAGACAGACGCCGCAAAGGCCCGCTGCGGCGAAAGTAAGCTCCTGGCGCCGGTCTGTTCCCTGCATCCGATGAGGATAAACCAGCAGCAGCGCCCCAAAGCCAAGTACAAACCGGAGCAGCAAAATCTCCACCGGCTCAAAATCTGCCAGCAGGATCTTCGTAGAGATAAAAGTGATCCCCCACACCACCACCGTAAATATAGCTGCCAGATGGCCTGCCCCCTGTCTTCGCTCCATTCTCGTTCTTCCTCTCTTTCCTCTTGATGTCCATATTTCTCTTATGTAAATTTCCCACGATCTCTATTGTATCACGTTGTCCGCAGATTTGTTGGACAAATTTTTATTATTGACATATGTCATAAATGGGGTTAAACTTTCAATTGGGGACGTGGTATTTTTAAAAATACCACGTCCCAGATTGAAAATACCCTGTCCCTTTTTGAATCTGGAGGTGTTTTTTTGCCAAGACCACGAAAATGCAGAAGGGTCTGTTTTCTGCCCCGCATATGCGAATTTTCGCCTGTTTCAGACAGCTTCACCCACAATCCGGTGATTTTGACTGTTGACGAATATGAAACGATCCGGCTGATCGACAAGGAAGGCGCTTCTCAGGAGGAATGCAGCGCTTACATGGGGGTGGCACGGACCACTGTCCAGCAGATCTACGCTTCTGCCCGGCAGAAGATCGCTTTGGCCCTGGTGGACGGCCGGCCTCTGAAGATCGAAGGCGGAGACTACCGTCTCTGCGACGGTACAGGAAAAAGCAGCCGTTGCAGCGGCTGTCATCGGCACAGACAATATCGGGAAAATTTTTATCAGGAGGTAAAAGATATGAAAATTGCAGTAACTTATGAAAACGGAGAAGTGTTCCAGCATTTTGGACACACAGAACAGTTTAAGATCTATACCGTCGAAGATCAGAAGATCGCAGACTCCACGATCGTGGATACCAACGGAAGCGGCCACGGTGCATTGGCAGGGTTTCTGGCGGAACACGGTGTTAACACCCTGATCTGCGGCGGCATCGGCGGTGGC
This sequence comes from Massilistercora timonensis, assembly GCF_900312975.1. NCBI lineage: Bacteria > Bacillati > Bacillota > Clostridia > Eubacteriales > Massilistercora > Massilistercora timonensis. Next base: position 1,272,852 of record NZ_LT990039.1, read on the forward strand.
GCGCGCACAGCCCTTTCCGAAGCAGGCATTCAGCTCTACCCCGGTGTCTCCGGTTCTGCTGATCAGGCAGTAGAAGCACTTCTTCAGGGAACCCTTACCTTTGACCCGGACACCACCTGCAATCACCACGGCGAGCATCATCACGGGGATCATGAACATTCTTGCGGAAGCCATGGATGCGGGGAACATTCCTGCGGACATTAATTGGGGACAGGGTTTTTTCAATCTGGGACGTGGTATTTTCAAAAATACCACGTCCCCAACTTTATATCCAATATATGATCGTACTCTCTCCCCGCCTCCACTTCTGCCGCCAGATCTGTGGTCACATCCACTTCTTCCGCCCACAGGAAATACCGGAACACATATCTCACTTCCCCGCTGGAGACCTGTCCTTCTTCATCGGCAGCAATAATAAGATAGCTGGCCGGATCTGTCCTTCCTCCTTCATACCACCGGTCTCCTGCCAGCGCTTCCGCCCTCCCCGGCAGGGACTCTTCATACCGATCCCGGATGGCAATCAGCCCGTTATACTCAGAATACAGGAAATTGATCCCCAACAGGAAGGTCCCCAGCACCGCGTACTGATACCGGCGCTTGGACGCCGGGGAGGCGTACGCTCGGTAGGCCCCCGCAGGTCGATATCCACCGTAAAGGAGCCTTCCAGATCCGCCACTGCCTGAAACAGCAGGATCCCGGCATACAAGGTCATCCCGCTGCAGGCGTAGCGCTCAAACCCGGCCAGCCGCAGGGCTTCTTCCTCCGGCATAAGATAGAGATACATCCCCAGCATCCCCCCGTAATAAACTGCCAGCAAAAGAAGATCCCAGACCAGCGCCCAGGGAAGCCCCCATCCGCGCTTCCCGGTAACCGCGGCGTACACGGACGCCCCAAGGGCCAGCAGGGTGCACAGGACAAATGCCTGAAACGCCCGATCCCGGGGATCTGTCGCCGCCTTCCAGAAGCGTTCCCGGATCTGCGGCCACAGCTCTTCCCCCGCAGGATCACCTCCCTCCTCCAGTCCCTTCCCCTCTTCCCCTGGACGGTCTTCTCCCTCAAAGTGGAACTTCCCTTCAAATCCAACAAGCCCGGTTCTCACATGGTACTGCCACACAAGGGCAGGCCCCGCCGTCCCGGCTGCCAGAACAACTGCAAGAAGAAACGCCCCCATGCGTCCGGCAGCGCCGCTCCTCCAGCTATTTCTCATCAGCCGCCAGAGGGCATAGATCCCCGCCCGCTGCGCAGGACCTCATAGATCCCTTCCTCCACCTGCCGGAAATGATCCAGCAGATATCTGCGGATAAACATGCGCACCATAAGGATCGTGATCCCGCTGATCACCGCCATTGCCGACAGGCCGGCGCCAAAGGTGGCAAACACATCCGACGCCACCCGGTCCATCCCGGTAAATGCAGCCAGATACATGTCATGCCGCTCTTTTAACACGGTACTCTGGTAAGCCCCGTTGATCTCCATGGCCAGGGCCTCGCCTAAGGGCAGGCCTTCAAGATAATCCAGCAATTCTCTCCCTTCCTGCAGGGTGCGGATCTGGATGTCCTGCCGGTTGTTCTCCGTGATCCCGATGACCAGCCCCCGGGCCTTCCCGGCTGCAAAGATACTGGTATCATATTCCGTGGTAGCCTGTCTGAGAACCTCCTGCACCCGCTGGGCGCCGCTTGACAGCCCCAGTTGCTCCATGTCCCCGTCCAGACGAACCGCCGCGAACCGGGGCGATTCCACCGGCACCGCCACATAGAAATAGGCAGGTCGCTCCCAGAAGTCCGGCTCATCCACCTGCACCACAGCTCCCTCATCCCCGGACGACGTCAAAAGCCCGGCCATCACCTGCTCTTCCTCCCGGGTTCCCACCAGTTCTTCCTCGGTGCTGACCAGGATCTTCCCGTCTGTGCCCAGCAAAGAGACGGCCCCCACGCCCAGCAGTTCCCGAAGGGCTTCCAGAGCTGAAGGCTCTGCCGCCTTTGGATCATTTTCCAGAATATACGCCGTCTCCCAGGCATGGGTTACGTACTCTTCATTTTCTTTCCGTCCCCGCAGGTACAAAAGAACGCCGAAGATCAGGACAAACAACAGGGCTGACACAAAGTAAAGGAGCGCCAGGCGCCGGTACAGCCTTCTCATACTTCTCCCTTCCCGGTTTCCCGCGCCTGAAAGGGCAGCTTCCTTCCCTCTTTCTGACAGGCGAAGTAAGTCTCCTTTTCCAGGGGCCTGGAGAAATAATATCCCTGGCCCAGCCTGCACCCGTGTTCCAGGAGAAACTCCATCTGCTCCCTGGTCTCCACCCCTTCTGCCACCACCTTCATCCCCAGGCTTTTTGCCAGACTGATGGTAGACTTAAGGATGGTCTCAGACTTCTTTGCTCCGATCCGGCTGACAAAATACCGGTCCAGCTTCAGGATGTCGAAGGGGATCTGATGGAGCAGCTTCAGGGTGGAATTCCCGGTGCCGTAATCATCCATGGCGATCTGGAATCCCTGCTCCTGCAGCCTTCTGGCAAAATCCAGCATTTCCCCGGAGCCCTCCGGGCTGGGAGCGGTCTCTGTCAGCTCAAACCGGAGCCGGTCCCGGGCCACTGCCTCCCGGGCCCGCCGTCCCACCATTTCCCCGCTGTAATGCCCGGCGTGGAGCTGAGACAGGTTGACCGACACCCAGCCGGGATCGATCTCCCCTTCCCGGGCTTCCCGGATATCCCTGCAGACTATGCGCAGCACCTCGCAGTCCAGAAGGGGCATCAGGCCATTCTCCTCCAGCGCAGGGATGAACCGGCCGGGGAGGATCAGTCCCTTCCCCGGCCTTTGCCAGCGCACCAGCGCCTCCGCGCCCACGATCTTACCTGTCTCCATATCCACCTGGGGCTGATACCAGACACAGAACTCCCGGTTGTCAAGAGCCGCCGCCAGAAGCTCCTTTTCCCCTTGCGAAGCCTTTCTTCCCATGCCGTCCACTCTCCCGTCTTTTCTGATTAGAATGGACGGGGAGAACGGATTTTATACCTGTTTCCGAAATGAAAAAACCCGGGAACGTAACGTTCTCGGGTTTCCTTAAGAGGCGCAGACCGGATTTGAACCGGTGAATCAGGGTGTTGCAGACCCATGCCTTACCACTTGGCTACTGCGCCTTATCGGGCACTCGTTTATTATAACAAATGCCCGCTGTGAAGTCAACATTTTAAAAACCTAATTCTTCATTTACCAGGATCACCTTGATCCGCCCCGGCCGCTTGGAATACCGGGTTACCAGGAACTGGCAGCAGATGGTGTCCGGGATCTTACAGTCGAAACAGGCTCCCGTCTTGCTGCAGGGCGTTGACAGCCCAAACCGCTGGGCATTGATGGGCGCCGCCTCGTTCCGCGCCCTGGATATGGCGCTTTCCACATCCCTTGCCACCTTGTTCATCCCCACGATCATCAGCACATTCCTGGGCCCCGCGCAGATGGCGGACACCCGGTTGCTGTTCCCGTCGATATTGACCAGGATGCCGTCCTCCGTGATGGCGTTGGAACTGCACAGGAAGAAATCACAGTCATAGGCTGCCAGCTCCATCTTCCGCTTCTCCTCCGGGTTTTTCGCCCCCTCCCGGTCATAGGCCGTGTAGTTCCCCTGGCGGATCGCATCCTTCAGCCCGATCTCCGCAATGGACACAGATCCTCCCCAGCTCACCGAACTTCCCTCCGGGATCAGCTCCAGCGCCTTCTCAAGCGCCTCCTCCTTCGACTCCACGTAGTAGCCTTCCATGTTGCGGGACTCCAGCCCCTTGATGATCGTCTCACCCAACATCCTGTTCCGCTTGATCCGATTTTCGTTCATCTCTTCTCCTCCTGTCTGGTTGGGGACGTGGTATTTTCAGAAATACCACGTCCCCACCTAAAAAAACCAGGAGCGGCAGCCTTGATTTCAGGCTGCCGCTCCTGGTTTTTCTGCGAACATGTTTTTCCGCGAACATACATTGCCGGTTTATTCTGCCGTTTCTTCCTCTTCTGCTGTATCTGCCGCTCCGGAGTGGATCTCGATCACGCTTGCAACCGCCGTCTCCGGATCTGTGGCAAGATCGATCTCCGGATTGGACGCGATCTCCAGGTCTCCCACCTTGATCACATCTCCCAGCTTCATATCGCCCACGTCTACCCGGATCTTATCTACCAGCGCAGACGGATATGCCTTGTACGCGACCTCATGCAGATGCTGTTCCACCATCCCAGTGTTCACCTTCTCATGGTTGATCAGGATGATCTCTGCTGTGGAATGTACTTTCTCATCGCTTACCAGCGCCTGGAAATCCATCTCGTCCACCCGGCCTTTCAGGCTGTTGAAATCCACTTCCTTAATCAGCACGTTCATAGTCTGCCCTTCAATATCCAGCAGGATCTGGCTCCCTTTGCCGCTGGTCTTCAGAAGACGTTCCACTGCCGGTTTCTCCATCTTGACCGGAATCGAACCTTCCATGTCTCTTCCGAATACATTGCCGGTAACAAAACCTTCCCTTCTTAATTTCTTTGCCTTGATGTCCATACTTCTTTTTTCAGCTTTTAAAGTATCCATTTGTCTCTTCCTCCAAAAATCTGATTTGCTTAGCAGGCCTTCACATTTGGCAGGTCGTTAAGTAGGTTTTCTTGCTACAACTGTATTATAACACCTATGTCAAGAGGGGGTGGCGCATATTTTTAAAATCTGTTATAATTACCAATTGATTTCCCTTTTTGGAAATGCTATAGTTATTTTATCGAACAAATGTTTGCTTTTATTGGAGAATTTTTATGACGAATTTACGGAAAATCTTTCGAACCTATCTTCTTCTGGGCCTTCTGATCCTCTCGGCTCTCTTCCCCACAGGCTGCGGCGCCTTCGCAGAGCGCCCTCCTATTGCCGCCGAGCTGGAAGACGTGCCGGCCTACGAGGGAGAACCCTATGTTGAAGTGGCCGGAAATGAACCTGATTTCTCAGAAGAAGACCTGGAACCGGAGTCCTATGAAAGTTACAGCGATCTGGACTCTCTGGGCCGCTGCGGGGCCGCCCAGGCCTGCGTGGGTCAGGACCTTATGCCCACAGAAGACCGGGAATCCATCGGCCAGATCAAACCCACCGGCTGGCACACGGTAAAATATGAGAGCGTGGACGGTAATTATCTCTACAACCGCTGCCACCTGATCGGGTTTCAGCTTACCGCGGAAAATGCCAACCCTGAGAATCTGATCACCGGCACCCGCTTTATGAACGTGGACGGTATGCTTCCTTTTGAAAATGAAGTGGCGGAGTATGTCCGTGAAACAAATAACCATGTACTGTACCGGGTCACTCCCATCTTCGACGGCGACAATCTGGTGGCCTCCGGCGTACAGATGGAAGCCCTGTCTGTGGAAGACGAGGGCGCCGGAGTCTCCTTCAATGTCTACGTCTATAACATCCAGCCCGACGTTGTGATCAACTATACCAACGGCGAAAGCCAGCGGGGCGACCCCACCGGTGATCCCCAGACCCGTCCGGTACCGGACGCCGCCCCTGCGGAAGAACCAGATTCTAACGAGACCACCCCAGAAAACTCTTCTTCTGAGGAAGAGAGCCGCACCTACATTCTGAACAAGAACACCCAGAAGTTCCATCTGCCCGACTGTTCCGGCGTCGCAGATATCAAGCCCCGGAACAAAGAAACCTTCACCGGCGACCGGGACACACTGCTGGAACGAGGCTATGAACCCTGCGGAAGCTGTAATCCATAGACATCTTACAGAAAGGGAATCTTATGATCCGCAACATTTTATTTGACCTGGACAACACTTTATTTGATTTTGACAAGGCAGAAGCCCTGGCGGTGCGCCGCACTCTGCTGGAACTGGGCGTCGATCCCACCCCGGCTGTCGTAGCCCGCTACAGCCAGCTGAACCTGGCTCAGTGGAAACTTCTGGAGCTGGGACAACTGACCCGCCAGGAGGTAAAGCTCCGCCGGTATCAGCTGCTCTTTGAGGAGCTTGGCATCCGGCAAGATCCCGGGAAAGCCGCCCGGATCTATGAAACCCAGCTTGGCATCGGCCATTACTTCATAGAAGGGGCGGAAGAACTTCTCCAGGAACTCCACGGGAACTACCGCCTCTATCTTGTCACCAACGGCACTGCCTCCGTACAGAAAAGCCGGCTGCAAAGCTCCGGGATCCAACCTTACTTTCAGGGGATCTTTATCTCGGAAGAGCTGGGTGCAGACAAGCCAAACGCCGCCTACTTTGACGCCTGCTTTGCCCGGATCCCGGATTTTCAAAAGGAAGAATCCGTGATCGTAGGAGACAGCCTGACTTCTGACATCAAAGGAGGCCTTAACGCGGGGATCCGGACCATCTGGTTCCACCCATCCTCTGCTGCCAACGAGGCCGGAATCCAGCCGGACTATGAACTCCATGCACTCAAAGACCTTCCTCAGCTTTTGACCAGGATCTGATCCAACACCAACGGACCAGAGACCGGAAAGGAGGCGTCCATGCCTGAAACCAAGACACATTCAGGAAAAGCCCTTTATATTTCTTTTATCCTGATCCAGAGCCTGGTCTACGGGATCGGCAATCCCCTGACCAAAGTGGCCTACTATAGCATTACGCCGCTGTGGCTTCTGGCCGCCCGGTTTTCTCTTGCCTTTCTTTTGTTTGCCCTTTTCTTTGGCCGCCGGCTCTTTTCTCAGCTGCGGAAGGTGTCCTGGACCCTTTGGCTGCCTTCCGCCCTCTGCTGCGCAGGGGCCTATATCTCCTGTAACCTGGCCCTTGACCTTACCGCCGCCACCAACGTAGGCTTCATCATGTCCCTGCCGGTTTTGTTCGCTCCCCTTCTGTTTTCCCTGGTGTTCCGCCATCCCTATGCCTGGCGGCACCTTCCGGTACAGCTTGTGACCATTGTGGGACTGTTCCTGCTGTGCTGCAATACCGGCACTTTTTCCTTTGGCCCCGGCGAAGCCCTGGCGCTTCTGGACGCCCTGTGCCTGGCCGGCGTCCTGGTTTTCGGCGAGAAGGCTATTGCCCAAATGGACGTGCTTTCTGTCACGGGAGTACAGATCGGCGTCACCATGATCTTAAGCCTTGCAGGGGCACTGATTTTCGACCACACCTCCGTCCTGGCGGCCGCAAAACCGGAAGCCTGGCTGGTGGTCCTCTACCTGGCAGGCGTGTGCACCATCGCCGCCTATCTTTTGCAAAACAAAGCGGTGGCGCACCTCAGTGCATCCACCGTCTCTATGCTCCAGTGCACCCAGCCCATCCTGACTGCACTGGTGGCCTATTTTCTGCTGGGCGAGACCCTGAACAGCCTGGGCCTTCTGGGCGCAGGGCTGATCCTGATCTGCCTCTTTATCGACAGCCGGATCCCACAGTAAGGCTTCCGCTTTTTGCAGAATCCTCCTATTCCTCCTCGATCCTGCATTCAAAAGGAGCAAGTACCACACCGTCCATTTCCACTTCCCTGGCATTGTGATTCAGGGTGATCCGGATTTTGTGATCTTCACTTCCCCGATATACGATCTCCACCCCTTCCGGAGATTCCTCACAACAGATTCCCTGCTCCTCCCAGATCTTTGCCATCACCTGTCGCAGGAGTTCTTCTTCCAATCCGCATCCAAGATAATAAATGCTGCCTTTCCCGCATTGCTTCCTGGTCACCGCCCCATACTCCCGGTAAAACGCATCCTGATAATGAAAGAGCACTTTTGCGCCTTCTGTCTCCAACATATCCCGGAAAATGCCGCCATGCCCGTGAACACCGGCATATCTTCCTTCTCCTTCCAGCGGAAATTCCTGCCCTTCCTGCAGGCTCTCCGTTTCAGCCACACAGACGCCGGCGGCATCCTGGAAATCCAAAGGGATCTTTTTCCCAAATACCAGGTTGTTGTCCTCATCTTTGACAAAAGTCCGGAACGTTATGATCACGGTTCCACCATTCTCTGCAAATCTTCTGATCTCCTTCTGAATATCCGGCCTGGCAATGATCATTACCGGCAGGATCACTACCCGGTATCCCAGGAGATCACTCCCGGCCGGGATCACGTCCACCGGCACGTTCCCATCATAGAAAATCTTGTGAAACCGTTTCATTTCCTTCTCACAATCCAGCATGGGGCTTTGCCGCTGGATCCGGAAAGCTGCCAGCGAATCATAATCATACACGATGGCCGCCTGGCTTTTTACCGGTGTCTCCAGTGCGTGCTGATATTCCTGTACTTCCCGGAAAAATTTCTGTGCCTCATAGAACTTCCGCCGCTTCACATTGTCCCCGTCCAGAATGCCGTAACAGAACTGCTCCGCTCCTTTGAGCGCTCCCCGGTACCGGAAATACAACAGAGATTCACATCCTCTGGCCATTCCCTGCCAGGACCACAATCTTGCCTGCCCCGGTCTGGGCGCATACCCTGTCACATCATGTCCCTGTGCCCCCAGGATCGCTTCTGTGATCCAGAAATTCTCCTGTCTTAAGCCCCGGATATAGTCCAGCCCAAAGGCGATCTCATTGGGTGGCAGCGGTTCCCTCTGGCCTCCCCATACCGGATAATTATTATAAGCCGCCCGGTCCAGTTCCTTTGCCACCCGGGAATAATCCACATGCTTCCCAAGCCCTCCGCCCGGAAAATCATGCAGCACCACAGCCCCCGGGATGATCTCATGAAGCAGCTCTGCCTGAAATCTTGCAAACTTCACGATACTTTCACTTCGAAACCGTTCCCAGTCCAGCCGAAGTGACGGATTGTGTGTTGTGATGGTCTCTCTGGGCATCGGGATCTCGTCAAAGTCATTATACTCCTGAGACCAGAAGGCTGTCCCGTACGTCTCATTCAGGAGCCCGATATCGCCCCGGAACTTCTCTCTCAGGAATTCCTGAAATGCCTTATGGCACCGGGGACACCAGCAGAGGTCGCTGCCCTCATGCCCAAGCTCATTGTCGATCTGCCAGGCCACGATCCCTTTCTCTCCCTTGAAATGTTCCGCCTGAGCCCGGATGATCTTCTCTGAATATTCATATATATACGGATTGTTAAAACAATGCACATGTCTCCCGCCAAAAACCCGCCTCTGTCCGTTTTCCGATTCTGAAAGGATCTCCGGATGCTTTTTGGCAAGCCAGGACGGGATCGCCGCCGTAGGCGTTCCCATGATCACGGCAAGTCCTTTTTCTCTTGCCTTCTCCACCACCCGGTCAAAATACGAGAAATCATATGCTCCTTCCGACCGCTCCATCCGGTGCCAGGCAAACTCCCCGATCCGGATCACATTGCAGCCTAATTCACAGATGGTATCCAGATCCTGGTCCAATAGGGAATCCTCCCACTGCTCCGGATAATAATCCACACCTAACCACATTTCCTGCTCCCTCCCGCGTCCGTTCTGTCTGATTTACAGAATTAATTTAACACAGCGCCTGTAAAACCACAAGAAAAAACATCAGGACGCCCTACGCGGGCCCCCTGATGCCTCTCTCTTCTTTCTTTATCACAGTTCCTTTTTAATAATCCCCGATCTCCGGGATCGCCCGGAATGCGTTCGCTTTTCTGTCAAGCACACACGCTTCTTCCGTTCCGGTATCCAGAATGGTATTGCGCACAGACTCTTCCTCCACCAGTACCGCTGTCACTGGAATCTCTTTTGCTCTGGCGATACTCAGCATTGCCTCTACCTGAGCGGAATAGCAGGCATCCTGAGCCTCCTTTGACTCTTCAGCCGCTTCTGTCAGCGCAGCGATATGATTGGCGCAGACATAGTTGTTCCTGCCCGCCCCGATCCGGATGATCACCGGCTTTGCTCCCGCCGGCACAATATACTCTTCATCAAGGATCTCAGAAAAATGATTCGCTGTCACCGCATTATGATTTCCACTGATATACACAAGCCCGTAGAGGTCATCAAGCCCGTTTCCATGTGCACGCATCGGCGGCCAGGGCTCCCGGGAACGATAAAAATGATTGGACGATATCAGATTTTCCGCACAATTTCCTTCCAGCACCAGCATTCCGGGATAAAAGGAATGAAAACGGTTCCCTGTCACGATGGAACGCGCCACCCCGTCCAGATGCACGCTGCTCTTCCCCCGGGGGAAAATATTGTTGGAAGAGATCAGAAGCCCTCCAAAATTCTGTGCGTAGATAGAATATCCTTTGTATCCCGCGCCGATCAGGTTTTCCGTCACTTTGGAGGCCTGTCCCCATCCACGCAGTTCAATACAGCTTCCACATTCTGCAATAAAATTGTCATGAATACTCAGTGCATCTGCATGGTAGATCGTAATGGCATGCTCCAGATAAACAAATCCCATCCCTGTGATGCGGAAAGAATCCTGCGCCCCCGCCACATAGATCCCGGTCTTTCCATTTACATAGGTGTTCTCCGGGTTGGGCTCTCCGGTTCCGTCATCCACAAAATGCAGCCCGTCGATACAGAAATTTTCAAATTCCACGGAACTGATCCGCGGACTTCCCTCCCGCTTCACATAGAATGCAGCCTGGGCTTCCTCTCCGCCCTCTTCCTTTGCGGGAAGATCCACCAGGATCCGGCTGCCCCCCGGCCATAATTCATGGAGTCCGCAGATCTCGTCTTCCGGAACATTGAACCGAATGCTGGAAGAAGTAAATCCGTGGCCGGATCCCATGATCTTCAGATAACTGATATCGATCACTACCTGGGTGCGAAGATGATAATCTCCCACCGGGATATAGATCACTGCTCCCGGTTTTCCGCCTTCCCGGACATCCTTCTCCGTCTGGCGCTTTTTCACATCATCGATTATGCTGTTGATCACCTGACCGATATCCTCATAGGGATCTCCCACATGCCATTCTGTTACGTCATAATAATTTGTGCCAGCCATATCTGCCATTTCTCCTTTATGTTCTATTTTATCTGAAACACTCTTTCAGACCGTAGGATCTGTATCCTCTGATCACTGCGCGGCCTCCGGCAGCGCGGATCAGGATCTTGTTCTGCCCGTTTCCTGCATAAATATTATTTGCATGATTATTCTGATACTGATCCGCAAAAATCTCCACCGAACTCTGATCCGAGAAAACATGGATATCCAGTTCTTTCTTCCCCTTCAGGAACAGCACGCTTCTTGAAACTCCCGCGCTCCATCCGTCCGCCCGGGACCGGTCCACGCTTAAGGTCCCCTGCCTTAAGTCTATCATACACCGGGTTTGCCTGCCCTCGCCGCAGCGAAGGTCCAGTTCTATTTTTTCTGCCTGTGTCTCTTCCAGGTCGATGGCAAACTGCATTTCAAAGGAAATCCCGTCTCCGGCTCTCAATTCTTTTTCTTCTGCGTCTCCCAGTTCTATCCGGTCTTCGCAGCACTCTTCTTCCCGCAGTTTTTGAAGTTCCTTCACCGGAACGAACTGCAGGGTATGATCCGGGAGCATCCGCACTTCCCGGAGCAGGTTGAAGAATCCGCACCAGCCCTCCCGGTAAGTGGGCCCCCAGTCTTTCCAGAAAGGCATGCATTCCCATTCATTGGCCCAGGCCGCGATCAGCCGTCTTCCGTCCGGCGCCTCGAAAGACTGCGGCGCATAAAAATCCATCCCCCAGTCGATCTCCCCGGACAGATCCCAGTCAAACCGGCCTGTATCATAGTCAAAATCTCCTACGAAATATACAGCCTTCCGGTCTCCTGCCCCCATAGGGGAACACATAAGGACATATTTATCCTCCAGCGGATAGAAATCCGGACATTCCCACATGTAACCCCATTCGCCCCGGCTCTCTGCAAGCACATTGACATAGGTCCAGTGCAGCATGTCTTCCGACCGGTACAAAAGAGCCTGCGCCCGGTTATTGCAGCTTGCCCCGCACACCATGTAATAGCTGTCTTTGTGTTTCCATATCTTGGGATCCCGGAAATGCTGTCCGTCCACTCCTTCCGGCGGAAGGATCACCGGATTTCCTTCGTATTTCTCAAAATGGATCCCATCCTCACTGTACGCAATGCACTGGGTCTGTATATTTCCTGATCCCCGGTTAGTCACCCCGGTATACATCAGAAACAGTTTCCCCTCATGCACGATCGCGCTTCCGGAAAAACAGCCGCCCTTCCTGTAATCATCATACTCCTCACTGGGAGCCAGCGCCAGCGGCAGATACTCCCAGTGGAGCAGATCTTCGCTGACCGCATGGCCCCAGTGCATAAAATCCCAGAAACCGCTGTACGGATTCCACTGAAAGAAAAAATGATATTTCCCTTTATAGAAGATCAGGCCGTTAGGATCATTCAGCCACCCGGTCTGAGGCATAAAATGATAATGCTGCCTCATGGGACCTGCCTGCACCATTTCCTTTTTCTGTTCAGTCTCGATCTGTGCCTGTTCGATTCTTTGCTGCATGAGTTCTCTCGACATAAACTTCTCCTCTTCCTCTTTAGCCTTTTACCGCTCCTGCGGTCATTCCCTGGACAATGTATTTCTGCGCCACCAGTGAGATGATCATAACCGGGAAGCTAAACAGGAACGCTCCCGCGCACATCGGTCCCAGGTCCAGGTTGTAGGCAGACAAAAATCCTGCAAGTCCTACCGTAAATGTCTTGGCATTGGTACTGGTCAGAAGCAGCGCCAGCAGGAAATCGTTCCAGGCCAGGAACAATGTAAAGATAAATGCCGTGGCCAGCCCTGGCGTACAGATGGGCAGGATCACTCGCCGGAATGTCTGGAGGCTGTTTGCCCCGTCCACATAAGCCGCTTCATCCAGCGTTGTGGGAATCCCTTCATAGAAGCTGAGCATGGTCCACATGACAAAGGGCATGTTCACCGCCGCATAAACGATGATCAGCGCAATCCTTGTATCGTACAGCCCAAGATCACAGATCAGCTCATAGATTGGAACCGCGATACTGGATGTTGGTATCATTTTCAGACAGAGGATCAGCACGATCAGTACAATGGAGAGCTTCGCCCCGGAGCGCTGGATGGCGTACGCCGCAAGCGCGCCCAGGATCAGCGCGATGACCGTGCTGCACACAGCCGCCGTCAGGCTGTTTACAAGAAACTGCAGTGCATCCATCCGCTCAAACAGACCCGTGAAATTTTCTACAGAAAACATCTCCGGGAAGAATTTCGGCGGTACTGCGATCACTTCCGCGCCGGGTTTGAAAGAACAACAGATCACATAAATATATGGGATCAGCCAGAACACAGTAAGAACGACTGATATCAAGATTCCAACTTTTTTAAATAGTTCACCTTTTCTTTTCACTTTCGTTTCCTCCTGTTCCCACTGTTAGTTTGCCTTTTTCTTCGGATTCCACAGGCTCTGCATGAAAACAAGCGTAAAGATCACCAGCGCTGCAATAAAGACGACTGCCATTGCGCTTGCGTATCCAATGTCATTGTATCGCGTCAGCGTCTTATAGATCACGATGCTCAAGGTCTCGGACGAACTGTTCGGCCCGCCCTCAGTCATTGCCCAGATAATGTCAAATGTCCGGGCTGCGTCGATGATCCGGACAGAAAGGGCTGTCAGAAGCACCGGCTTGATCATGGGAAGCTTGACATAGAAAATCTGCTGGAACATATTTGCCCCGTCGATCTTCGCCGCCTCCATAACACTGGAGTCCAGGCCCTGCAAGCCTGCCAGCGACATCAGCATCATAAACGGCACCGTCAGCCAGATATCCGCGATACAGCATGCCAGGAGCGACCATTTGGTGTCCGCCAGCCAGAGGATATCGCCGCTCTCGGCCAGGATCCCCACACGAGTCAGAAGCTCATTGACGATACCAAAACTGGAACTCATCATCAGCTTCCAGGTAAGTCCTGCCACCAGCGGCGCGATCATCAGCGGCGCCATCATCAACGCCCGGATCACTTTGCTGCCCTTGTAGTTCAGTTCAAAGAACAGCGCAAACAAAAGCCCGATCACAGTCTCTACGCTGACTGCGATCAAAATATAAACAAATGTATTCTTTAACTGCTTCAAAAATCCGCCTGCCGTGAAAGCACGGATATAATTTTCCAATCCAACAAACGTCTTTTCCCCGGTAATCCCGATCTCAAAAAAACTGTCGATAACCATGGAGATGATCGGATATATCAGAAACGCGCCCATGAAGATCGCGCCCGGCAAAAAGAATAACAACAATGTTTTTCTCGAAATCAATCTCATATGTCTACCGCCTTTTTTAAAACAGAGGGCGGCCCCAGGATCAGGTCCTTGCTCAGGGAACGCCCTCTGTCAGTCAAATCATTCAGGAATCAGCTTCCGTTTTACTTTCCAATCGCTTCGATTTCAGCCTGTGCTGCTTCCAGTGTCTCATTTACGTCAGCTCCACCAAGGCAGGACTCTACAACTCCGATCAGAGTCTCTTCGATCTGTGCCCATGTGGATACCATCGGTCTTGGCTGGGACTGAGCCGCTTCCAGTGTCTCAAGTACTGCGGTTGTATGTTCGTTTCCGGCTTCCTGACCTGCTTCCTCATATACGGAGGTTCTTCCTGCGATCTTCAGGGTGAGATCCATATAGTCGGCATTGTGATCATACATATATTCTACATACTGCTGTGCCATTTCTTTGTTTGCAGAATTTTTCATTACACACTGATACCAGGGGCCTGTTGTTGCGCCGATTCCCGCGCTTCCTGCGATCATCGGTGCGCAGCCTACCTTATCGGCGCCAAGTGCTTCTACTGCTGCCGGATACTGATGGCTCCAGTTGATCTGCATTGCTGTTTTTCCGTTTGTGAACAGTTCCTGAGACTCTGTGGCTGCTGTTGCAAGCGCGTCAGACGGGGTATAATCCGCACCTGACGTCTCTACCATAAAGTTCATGGCGTCTACATACGGCTGGGTTGTGATATTTACATTTCCGTCTGCGTCAAATACAAGTCCTTCTGCGCCAGCCTGGCATGCGAAGTCAAGGTAAGAGCATACGGCGTCGGAACCGCTTCCCAGTACGGTTGTTCCATACATATCACTTGTTGCCACTTCCTCTGCAACTGCTTTATACTCATCCCATGTGGTCGGCACTTTGTCCTCAGGGATAATGTCTTTTCTGTAGATCAGGATCTTGCAGTTTGTCCACATCGGATATCCAAGAAGATTTCCGTCAATGGTACCACTTTCTTCCAGTGTGGGAAGGAAGTCGCTGGTATCTGCGTCCGCCACAGGCTCAATGGCATCTGCGAAAGCCGCCAGCCATACAAAGTCCATGCAGGCAACGTCATGTGCTGCTTCTCCGGCCTTGATCTCTGTGGAAAGCTTGTCATACATTCCTGTATAGGCCACTGCGTCCACGATCACTTTGCATCCGGTCTCTTCTTCAAAATCCGCTGCCGTCTCATTTGCAAGAGCCTCGGCAGGAGATCCGCTTTCTACAAGAACCGTGATACTGTTTCCACCGCCTTCTTCGGATTCAGAAGCGCTGTCTCCTGAACCGCCGCATCCGGCTGCCATCGTTGCTACCATCGCTGTCACAAGCAAAATACTGAGCAATTTCTTTTTCATCATTCTCCTCCTTATTTGTAGCTTTGTTAACATGTTTCTCCTGCTTTTCGCCCCGGCAGCATAGCAGATCATCGCCGGCTTTTTTGATCTGCAACTGCCCCGAAAGCTCTTCGCAGGACTTATATAATGATCATATTCAGGACGTCCTCGCTTTCACAGGTCTCCTGAAATGATACATCCCATATCTTTTTTTCTCCAATGTGGAACCCGTTCCATCTTCTTTTAAAAAAAGAAAAGCAACAGATTAACTCCTTAATGGAACGCGTTCCACATAATCATAAACTAAAATTATTTTCTTAAATCTAATTATAATCAGGCTGTCAGATTTGTCAATAATTTCTCTTGTTTTCATTCGTTTTTGTGTAATTTATCTAATTTTGCTCTTCCCTTTTTGTACACTTTGAGTGTCATCCAGAAAAATATATCTTCCTTTTTTACGGAAGAGTTGTCTTCCCCCTTCTAAGCTCCACTCCCAGCAGCACCGCCTCGTCATGGTACTCTTTTCCGTTGATCAGATCTGTCAACAGGCGCACAGACTCCCTGGCCAGTCCCTCCAGTGGCTGGACCACTGCCGTCATCCGGGGTTCCGACAACTCTGTGATAAAAGTACCGTCATAGGCAACAAATTTTACATCCCGCGGCACTTTCCGATGCCGCCGGATCGTCTCATTCATGCACTCAATGGCCAGTGCATCCACGGCAAACACGCCATCGAAATCCTCTGTTTTTGAGAAAACGTCCTGCACAACTTCTTTATAATATGTCAGATCCAAACGGTTCCACTCCATATCGTAAGTATAGGTCGGGATATGGTGTTCCTTCATGATACGCTCAAATTCAATATGCCGCTCGTGATACGGAGAATCAACGATCGCCGAACCGCGGAAATGAAGGATCTTCCTGCACCCGCTCCGGATCAGCTCCTCTGCAGCCAGGCGTCCGCCCTCCTTATGGTTCACCGCCACAACAGGAATGTGTTCTCCCAGATATCGGTCCAGGGCTACGATGGGCTTATTAACCTTCTGGTATTCCTTTACGTCCAGAGAATGTACACCGGTGATCACGCCGTCTACGATATGGCGGTTCAGCATATCCAGATACTCCAGCTCTGCATTGCTCTCCTTCACCGTATTGCAGACCATCATTTTAAACCCCGCCTCATACAATTCCGCCTCCGCATAGTCAACAAACTCCGCAAAAAAAGGGTTCAGGACATTCGGCACAAGCACCGCGATGATCCCTGTCCGTTTGTGATACAGATTCCGGGCCAGTTCATTGGGCGTATAATTCAATTCTTTCATGGCGACTTCGATCTTTTTCCTTGTCGCATCCGCCACATATCCGCTGTTGTTCAACATTCTGGAAACCGTGCCCACACCAACGTTGGCACGTTTTGCCACATCCTTTATCCCTGCCACTGCAATTCTCCTTTTCGTATTCCCTTCTTGCAGTTTATCACAATCGTCTCCCCCCTGCAAATATCGTTTTATCTCATCCCGTCAATGAGCCTGCGAATGGTTTCTTCCGTCTCTTCCAGTGCATCCGCGATCTCCGGGACCGCCATCCCCTTCGCAAGCTTCTTCTCGATCTGGCAGATCAGCGTCTGCTCTCTGCCACGCTCGATCCCCTGCTCAATCCCCTGCTCGATTCCTTGCTCGATTCCTTTTTGTATTCCGATTTCTTCTACATAATCACTTAGGTTGCACATCTGGTTCAGCTCCTCTCCTATTGTTTCCGTTTCCATTGGTATCGCAAATTCTGTTTCTAATTTCTGGATCTTTTCTTTTGCCCGGACTCCAGGTGCCAGAAGCACACCCAGCATCCGCGTCAGAGGATCTCCTTTCTTTGACTTTGGATTCAGACACACCATCACCACTGCCAGCTTATCATAAGTCTCTCTCTGATCCGGGATCCCGGGAATCAGATCCTCTTTGCACATCCGGTACGTAGAGATCGCATTCCCGATATAGTCCGGCGCATTCATACAGATCCAGATACTGTACACCTTACGGATGTTATCATAATCTCTTCCGGCAAACTCCGTCCCCTTCTGGGCCGAGATCATACGGGCCCCATAGAAGACGCCTCTGGTTGTAAGAGAATATCCAGGATAGAATGCCTTCTGTGCCTCTACATTGACCAGTAGCTTGATCCGTTCCTTCCGCAACTTAAGATATGCAGAAAAACGGATGTCGTAGTAAATCTCCCCCTCCCCGGGGACTGCATCTTCCTGCGCTTCTCCTTTAATCTTTTCTGCCTTCCATCGATTACTTCTGCCCGGCAGAACTCCCACCTCAGACACTTCAATATCTGATCCGATACAGGCTTTGATCTCCTCCACAGACATATCTGCAAATTCTTCCGTAGCATACTTTAAGATCCATGCCAGGATGATCTTGTTTGCCAGCACTCGTTTCACGTGATTGTCGTACTGGTTCTTTCCTTCCGCCAGAGAAAGATCTCCGGCCAGTTCATTTCGCATAGGCTTCTTCCTTTCTTCATTATAGCGAAGCGTTCACATAGTTACAAGCAGTTGATTTCTGCCTCTGAACAAGAGGCTTTAGAACTACCAGATTCTCTGGCGGCGTAAGATGTGGCGATATGCCTGCCGCCTTAGATAAAATGAATGTAACACAAAACGGCCTGACATGCAAGCCGCCTCTTTTCTCTTCACACACATGAAAAAAACGATCCTTTTGTCCGCTCTTACATTTATAGCCGAGTATGCGTGGTTGGAAAAAAGGACCCGTCTATCAGATTATGGAACGGTTACAGGAAATGGAGAATCGGCTGGTGGAACTTGCAGAACAAATTGATTGCAACGAGCCAGGGATTACTTCCGAAAAAACCGGAAATTTTTAGGAAGCCTATGAAGATATGTTGAAAGCAATTCTTTGGATATTAAACAGCGCAAGGTATCTGTAGCAACGAGATGAAAAGCCCCGACAGCGGCAACTGCTAGAGCCGCGATAACTTGACCCCCATTATCGGCACTCCAAACTCAAGGGAAGTAGAGGTTTCTTCCAGCGACAATGAACTTTTCAGAAATGAAGGGCTTTATAGAAGAAACAACCCCCTGAATGACAAAATGGAAATTTGCATAACTGTAATTAGATACAATACAGACCTGATAAAATTAATCAAGCTTAACTTTTTTAGTGGATGAGAAATATGTTGATATTATTCGCGATATAGACTAAAATATGGATTGAAAGGAGTACGATAGTATGGAATATTTACCAATTCAGGAATTTACAGATAAGTGGAATATAAGCAAAAGACGAATTCAAGTTTTGTGTAGAGAAGGACGCGTAAAGGGAGCAAAGATGATTGGTAACATGTGGGTTATCCCAGAGAATGCAACTAAGCCCTCTGATGCAAGGGAAAAAAGTCCTACAGTAAAAAACATGGATACGGAAGATCTTGAGATTAGGAAAGAACTAAAAAAATTATTAAAATCACTATATAAGATTTCAGAAAATTTAACAGATATAAACGTCGATAAAAAATGTTATGTATTGGTTGCGATTGCAGTAGGGCTTTGTGGGCATTATATAGGTAAAAATATGCTAAACAATGATATTAAAAAGAAAATTAGCACAGATCTTACAGGACTGAAAGATCCTTTCGATAATGAAGACATTTTAAGAGAGGTCTACATTTTTATAAGTCGATATGCAGAAGATAGGGAAATAGATAACTTATTATCGTGGGCTTACCAATACTCTAACAAAATAGTAGAGAACAATATATATAGTCGGACACAATTTTTTACAGAAAAATACATGATAGACTATCTTGTAGATAATATTTCAGAAATACAGTATGCAGACAAAATTGTTGATCCATGTATGGGGGGCGGAAATTTTCTTGTTGAATGTTATGAGACTCTGTGTAGCAACTGTGAAACTGAGAATATCGAGTCCTTTGTTATCTCAAACGCTGATAAACTATATGGATATGATATCGACGTCAGTATAACGAGAGTTGCACTTGTAAATATCAAATTGAGAGCATTAGCAATTCTAAGTCGTAAATTTAATAGTGTTTCATTTGAAGTTTGGGATAATATAACCCCCCATATTTATATGTCTGTATCCAAGGATGAAATTTGTGGTTCTTTAGCGGTGGATGATAGGAAAGTGGTAGATATTATTACAGGTGAAAGAACCACAATATTAAAAGCTTTGGGGGAAGCAGATATCATTTTGACAAATCCACCATTTGCAACAACAAAAGGTATGAAACAAGAGCAAAAAGATTTTTTAAAAGAAAGTTATCCCGATGCTAATTGTGATATGTGTGTTTCATATTTTGATGCAATTTATAAAATGTTAAAAAAGGATGGATTCTGTGGAATAGTGTCTCAAAATACTTGGATGCATTTAAAAACATTTAGAGAAATCAGAACAAGAATTACAAATCAATATAAAATTATAAGTATTGCGAATCTTGGCTCTGGCGCTTTTCTTGATCTTAGTGGAGAGAAGTCAAATGTTGCATTGATGATATTAAATAAGGGCGTAAACAAGAACAATGAGATTCGAGTGGCAGATCTACGTGATTTATCGTTAAATGAAAAAAAGAAGGCGTTGCTTAATAATAACAAATTCATAGAAATTTTACAGCAGAATATTGATGGAACAAATGGATATGATTTTTCGGAAAAGGGAATGCTAAAAAAATTAAGTGAATCAGAAATAACATACAAGGATATTGCAGTTCCGATGCAAGGCACATCTACTGGCAATGCTAAAGAATTAGTGGGATACTTTTGGGAACATTTTGGTGAAGATGATTGGATTAACGTTAGTAATGGAGGCGGTTACTGCAAATGGCAAGGTTTAAATGATCGTATAGTAAGGTGGGGAAAAAACGGAGAATATATTAAGGATCAAAAAGGTTCCGCACTTAGGAATGTTAAATATTTTCCGGAAACCCAGATGGTTTTCAGTGATACCGGAACGGCAGGACTTAATGTGAGGATTTTGCTTGATAATCAGATATTCATCGCATCGGGACCTGGAATAAGGATAACAGACGGAAATAAGTACGCACATCTTGCTTTACTCAATTCACGGCTTGCATCTTATTGTGTAAGAATGATGTCGCCGAAACTCACAATAGCTGCTGGATATATTGGTCAGATACCTATAACAAAAAATATTGGATCCTCAGTAGTATTAGAAAAGGATGCAAGACTTTGCGTAGAATTGAAGCAAAAACTATTATCAACCAGACCGAATAACCTTGAATATAGTTCAAAATTTCTCAATATGATTCCGAGAGAATTAAATAAAGCAGCTTGGGTGATGTTTAACGAAGATTTGACCAACGAATTACTTAAACTTCAAATAGAAAGTAAAATTGATAGCTATATTTTTAAAGAGTATGGATTGTCGGATGATGATCAAGAACAGCTAGAGAAGACCGTTGGTAAATGTGCTTATCATATAACTGGAACTGCGTCTATAGATTTAATAAAACTTGATAAGTATATGGATAAGCTATTAGATGCGTCATGTTGCTTGAAAAGGACAAAGGTTTCTGGAAATAGTTTGGGCTGTGATGGCATTGTTGAATATTTATCGAAAGATTTGAGAGTTAATCCTGAAGATATTGTAAAGAAAATTCAGGAAAATCCTTATACAATGGAAACGATTCTTGATAAATACAAAAAAATGATTCTTCATGATGTTGTATTAGATTATTTAGGATACAACACACATAGTGGTATATCCGTCGAGCGTTGTGTGTTGGACGATGTATCAGTATTTTTGAAGAGCAAGTTCGAGGACGAAATTGATTATAAAGCATGGATACAAATTGAATTTAATCGGATCCATTCAGAGATATTTAAAGGCAGGCCGTATTTATTATATAAAAACGGAGGGATTTGTAAATATGATAGAAAAATTGCGAGTTAAGATTGCAAAGTATATGAATAAGAATGTGAATCTTAAATATTGGGAGTATATACGAGAATATTATGCAAGGTACTCATATTTAGCATTTGCCACGATGATTACGTACAAATTGCGAGGAAAAGCTTCAGCTAAGGATATACATGAGATCTTTACAGTAAATGGTTTTGACAAATTTGAAAATATAGATTTTATATTGAGTACAGCAGACGCATTAGACTTTATAGATGAACTCGTAGAATTATTAGTGAATATTAATACTTTAGATATAAATAATGTTTATCAGGAATTTTTATCAAGAGATTATAAATTAAAAGATGGTATATTTACATTTGAAGGAGGGAAAAATAGTCGAGACATTTTAGGCTCGTATTACACCCAAGAAAACTTTGCAAAAGAAATCGTAAGAAAGACGATAGATATTTTTTCGATGTCTTCAAAGAAAGAGCAGATACGTATTGCAGATTTTTCATGTGGAGGAGGAGCTTTTTTGGTATCAGCATGTGAAATATGCAAGGAAAAAGGATTTTCTCAAGATATATACGGGTATGATGTAGATCCAATAGCTGTAGTGATAACTAGATACAGACTATTTGAATCAACAGGAGATGCAAGCAATTCTGATAAGATAGTGTTAGGCAATCCTTTGTTGAGAATAGGCAAGAATACTGCATGTGCTATAAAATTTCATAACGCCCTTGCAGGACATTTTTACAATAGCTGTATGGCGGTAATACCTGTAAGTAATGTGGATATAGTATTGGGCAATCCCCCATGGGAAAAAATTCGCTTTGAAGACAAGAAGTTTTTAAGACATTATTCTGAAGAGAACACAATAGGAACAAAATCAGAAAGAGAAGCTTATTTAAGAGAAATTATAAAAGAAAATCGACAGTATTACAAAAGCTTTGTAAATGATTATGAACAAGCGAAGAATAGCATTAAAAAGGATACTTTTTTTACTGGTTCTAACTGTGGAGAATTGAACACTTATGCACTTTTTACAGAACTATGCTTAAAATTATTATCAGATGAAGGGGTTGCGGGAATCATTATAAAAACATCATTGCTTAAAATGCCTGTATACCGTACTTTTTGGGGAAATATGACAAAAAACGGAAATATTCATGAGATTTACATGTTTGTAAATCGGAAGAAAATATTCAATATAGATTCTAGAGAAGAATTTTCGGTTATGTATCTTGTTGCAGGCGGGAGCAAAGATATAGGAATAGCATTAGATTTGGATGAATATGAGGAGTTTACTTTAAGAAAAAAGATATATCTATCACACCATTTGTTAAAAAAATTGAATCCGGATACAGGAATGTTACCCAATATAAGTAGTGAGGAGGAATTAAATTTTTTAATATCCATATATGACAATAATCAGATATTTGGCGAAACATATCCTGATTGTAAATTTGGAAGGTTAATTCATTTAACAAATCATTCCGATTACATCGTTAAGAATGAAAAATCGGGGTATCTACCAATCTATGAAGGAAAATTTATAGAAATATATACAGCCAAATTTTCTACTTTTGGAAATATGTCAGAAAATGAAAAATATAAAAACAAGGCATCTGCAAGAGCAATTGAAGATATTGATGGCGAAGAATATCCAAATGCAAGATATTTTATAGATGAAACTGTCTGGAAAAAATTGTCAAAGAATTTTAAAAATGATTATATTGTAGCTTGGAGAAGTCTTACTTCAGCAACAAATAGAAGAACTATGTTAGCAACAGCTTTACCCCTAGTTCCCACATGCCAGTCAATACAATTGCTTCAGCTTCCAAGAAAGCAAATGAGGCATGTACTTGCAGTGTTTAATTCAATAGTGTTTGATTATATTGTGAGATTAAAAATGGCTGGACTTGATCTTACTCAAACTATTATAAAGCAAATTCCTGTACCAAAGGAAGAGCGATATAAGGATAATATTATATTTTGTGGAGTAGAAGCATCGATAGAAGAGCACATTAACAGCCGAATAAAAGTCCTGTATGCATCAGATAATCGAATGTCTGGACTATTTGATGATACGAATACTTATATGTTGAATTTATCAAGCAGAAAACAGATATTATCAGAACTTGATAGTCTTGTTGCAATTACATATCAAATTAAACAAGACGAATTGAGAAATATAGCAATGAATTTTAATAAGTTCTATAATAAGAATGAAATAGAGGAGTTCTTTTAAAACTCCTCTATAGACTATAACATGCCATATGCTTTTGAGGTAACACTACTTCCGTTACGTGCCCAAACACGGCTTAAAGATTTAACATGATCGAGCTCAGATTCATCTAAAAGTGATAAAACATAGTAGTCCGTAGTAATTTTTTCGAAAACTAATATCTTGTATACAAAATCTCCGCGATTTCCAAACTTAGATAATTCATCTGTATCATCGTTTGGCGATCCTTTAAGTTGAATACGCCAACTGCCATTATCCGGTGCAAACTTGATTGTAGAAGGATAATAGTCTTTTCCAAGATAGTTGATAGTTATATTTTTTTCTCTGGTTATGTCCTCAGGGTTAATGTCAAAGAATTTTATTCCACCATACATTTTTTTCGAGTCAGTATATTCGTAAGGTGTCCCTACGACAGAACCTTCTTCAATCTGTCCTACTTTGGATAAATCAAGAATATTTCTTGAGCCGCCAGTAGATTTTCGCATTTCAAACCAAAACTGTTCATTCGTAAATGCAGGCTCTAAAGATACTGGATTAACAATATAATCAATATCAGGGACATCGGAATTTGAAAAAGATTTATTTCTAGGCCTATTATCAGACATCACCCTCGGAATAGAGAATTTTTCCGATCCAAAGAACGTTGTTTTCTTTTGCTTTTTCTTTAAAGACACACATTTGGTAATGTTATTGATTTTCTGGGTGACTTCTTTAGAAATATAGTTTGCCTCAAACAAAGCATTTATATCATCTATAGAAGTAATCTTTGTGGAACATTTATAATTAGGATCTTTATATTTTTCAATCAAAGAATAGATGGAATCCAACTCGGCTATTTCATCAGGCAAATAATATGTCTGTATAAAACAACTTTCGAAGTTAGTCCATAACCCCCCGCCAGTAAGATTATTTGATCCGATTGCACACCAAGCCATGTCTGTGTTCTCGAGGAGATATATTTTGCTATGATAAGTTATTGAAAAATTTTCGGAGTGGATGACATATAATTCATTACACAAATTATATAAGTTTAAAAGCGCCTCGTAAGAAGTACCATCAAGATCAATGCCAATGAAAGCTCTTATTGTTCTATCCTTTGATTTGAAAGTTTTAAGAGAATCTTTTAATCTCAAGATGCCACTATTTTTTGCAAATGCTGAAAATAGTGTAAGTGATGAATAATTTGAATTCAATTCAGTTTTTAGTATTTCACCCAATTGGCCTTGGAAAGGCTGGTTTATAATTGGCATATTAACACCTTCTTTCACACAAATGTCCGTAATTATTTTATCACAATGACTAACTTACTACAAGAAAAGTATAATTTAATAAGAAATTCTCCAAAATTCTTTTTGTATAATTTGATAAGAAATTCTTTTCTCCTATCTCACAGAAAAAGCCCCGGAAACCATCATTTCCAGGGCTTATGAAGAAGGCGCAGACCGGATTTGAACCGGTGAATCAGGGTGTTGCAGACCCATGCCTTACCACTTGGCTACTGCGCCATATGACTCCAACGGGAATCGAACCCGTGTTACCGCCGTGAAAGGGCGATGTCTTAACCGCTTGACCATGGAGCCATAGCACACCTCTCTCGGCGTGACCGTGGTTTATAATATCACACTCCCCGCCACTTTGCAACGGGTTTTTTACTTTTTCCCCATTTTTATCTCCATTGACAAACACTTCCGAATCCGCTATCTTGAGAGGAAGAACTTCAGGGAGGAGATCATATGAAAGCATTAGTTTTAGCGGAGAAACCTTCTGTCGCCCGGGACATCGCCCGGGTCCTTGGCTGCCACAGGAATCTTCCCGGCGCCATTGAAGGTCCCAGATATATCGTCACCTGGGCTCTGGGCCATCTGGTCACTCTGGCCGACCCGGAGGCTTATGACCCCAGATTCAAAGAATGGAAGATGGATTACCTTCCCATGGTGCCGGCAAAATGGGAGCTGGTAGTGATCCGGCAGACCGCCAAACAGTACGGCCACGTCAAAGCCCAGCTTTTGCGCAAGGATGTGGATCAGATCATCATCGCCACTGACGCGGGAAGAGAAGGAGAACTGGTGGCCCGCTGGATCCTGGACCGTTCCGGCTGCCATAAACCCATCAAACGGCTCTGGATCTCTTCCGTCACCGACAAGGCCATCCGGGAGGGATTCGCTCACTTAAAGGAAGGCCGCCAGTACGATCCCCTCTATCATGCAGCAAGGAGCCGGGCTGAAGCAGACTGGCTGGTGGGGATCAACGCCACCCGTGCTCTCACCTGCAAGTACAATGCCCAGCTTTCCTGCGGAAGGGTCCAGACCCCTACCCTGGCCATCATTGCCCGGCGGGAGGAAGAGATCCGCTCTTTTTGCCCTCAGGAATACTACGGCCTTACCTGTCTGGCCGGCGGCGTCACCTGGACCTGGCGGCAGAAGAAAGGCGGCAGCACCCGCACATTCCAGAAGGCTCCCCTAACAGAGCTGGAGCAACGGCTAAAGGGCCAGTCTCTCACCATCACAGACATACAGAGATCCTCCAGGAAAACATTTTCCCCAGGGCTCTATGACCTGACAGAACTGCAGCGGGACGCCAACCTGCGGTTTGGCTTCTCTGCCAAGGAAACCCTGAACATCATGCAGCGGCTCTACGAACACCACAAGGTGATTACCTACCCCCGGACCGACTCCCGGTACATCGGCGCCGATATTGTCCCCACTCTGAAAGAACGGCTGGCCGCCTGCAACATCGGACCCTATCGGAAATATATCCCGGCTCTTCTCAAGGCTCCCATCCGGACCAGCAAAGCCTTCGTGGACGACAAGAAGGTCAGCGACCACCACGCCATCATCCCCACGGAAGAGTTCGTGCAGCTGGAGCACATGAGCAATGAAGAGCGGAAGATCTACGACCTGGTGGTGCGCCGCTTTATCAGCGTCCTTTATCCCGCCTGCGAATATGAAGAAACCTCCCTTACCGCCCAGGCTGCCGGCGAGACCTTCGCCGCCCGGGGGAAACGGATCCTTTTTTCCGGCTGGAAGGCCGTTTATGAAGACGGCCCAGCCTGGGAAGACAGCGATTCCGACAGCCAGGATGACCCGCAGGTTTTCCCGGGAAGCCAGAATCTTCCGCAGCTGAAAAACCAGGACCGCCTTCCCATCGACCGGGTGAATCTGACTTCCGGCAAGACAAAACCACCGGCCAGATTTACGGAAGCCACCCTTCTGTCCGCCATGGAAAACCCGGCCAGATACATGGAATCCAATGACGCGGCGGCCCGCAGGACCCTGGGAGAGACCGGCGGCCTGGGCACCGTTGCCACCCGGGCAGACATCATCAAGAAGCTGTTCCATTCCTTCCTGATCGAGAAAAAGGGCCAGGAAATCCTTGTCACCTCCAAGGGCAGGCAGCTCCTCTCCCTGGTGCCGGAGGATCTGAAGAAGCCGGAGCTCACCGCCGACTGGGAGATGCGCCTTGCCCGGATCGCCAGAGGCGAGCACCAGGAAAAGCAATTTCTCCAGGACATTGAATCTTATACCAAAGACCTGATCCGGGAGATCAAGACTTCTGAAGGGATCTTCCGCCACGACAATCTCACCAATGCCAAATGCCCCCGCTGCGGGAAGCGGCTGCTCTCTGTCAACGGCAAGAATGCCCGGCTCCTGGTATGCCAGGATCGGGAGTGCGGCTACCGGGAGACGGTTGCCCGCCTGAGCAACGCCCGCTGTCCCAACTGTCATAAGAAAATGGAACTGATCAAAAAAGGAGAGGAAGAGACCTTCGTCTGCTCCTGTGGATATAAAGAGAAACTCTCCGCTTTCAAGAAGCGCAGAGAAAAAGAAGGCGCCGGCGTCTCCAAAAAGGACGTCCAGCGCTACCTGAAAAACCAACAGACAGAGTCGGTGGGCAATTCCTTCGCCGCCGCTCTGTCTGGCATTAAGATTGATCCGGACGCTTAAAGATCTCAATGGTTCCGGTATCGTTCAGATGTTTCATAAGAGAAAGACCAATGGGGAAGCCAAAGAGTCCTACCACTCCCGCAAGCTGCACGCCGGCAAACATGCTGGCCAGCGTTACCACCGGGTGGAGGCCCAGCTGGCTTCCTACAATTTTCGGCTCAATGATGTTCCGGATGATGGTGATCACCAGATACAGGACAAATAACTTCAGCGCCAGCGAATAGTCTCCCAGAAGAGCCGTGATCACTGCCCAGGGGATCATGATACCGCCGGTTCCCAGCACCGGGAGGATATCGAAGATAGCGATACAAAGAGCCAAGATCACCGCCGGCTCCATGCCGATAATGGTAAATCCAAGCAGCAGTTCGCAGAACGTAATGGACATGATCAGTCCGTAGGAACGGATACATACAAACAGCGTACCCACCATGTATTTCTTCACCTGCAGGAAGATCTCCTTCCCCTTCTCATCCAGCTGTCGCATACAGAAAGCCGTCAGCTTGTCAAAATCCATGGCGATAAAGAAGGTGGATATCACCATCAGAAGCAGCTTCAAAAACAGCATAGGAAGGGAAGACGCAAAGCTGGAGATGGCCTGCATACTCCACATGGACAGGCTGGACATCAGATCACCCAGCATGGACAACAGCTGGTTGCTCATATAATTCACCGTCTCCAGAAGCGTGGGATCCATCTTCATCACCGCCTGCTCCAACTCCTGGAACAGCTGCGTCAGCACTGGCTGCACATAAATCCGTACCAGAGAAGGCAGCTCCACCACCATCTGTGTCGCCCAGGAAAAAGTCTTGATACTCGCCAGCGCCACCAGCACACCCACCGTTCCATAGAACACCAGCACCATCAGCGCCGCCATCAGCTTCCGGGGCGCCCTGGTCTTCCTTGTCAGGAAGCATGTTGGCTTCTGCAGGGCATAGGCGATCAGAAGGCCCAGCACAAAAGGCGCAAGAAGCGGGAGCAGGAACCTTACAAAAAGGAATACCACTCCCAGGATGATCGCGAAATATAAAAAATTAATAATAAATTTTCTCTGTCTTTCCATAACGATTTCATTATAAAAAGAGACCTTGTGGGTGTCAATAGTTGGGGACGTGGTATTTTTAAAAATACCACGTCCCAGATTGAAAATACCCTGTCCCTTTTTACAAGATATCGATATATTCCCCGGCCAGCGCTTTATTCATACTGCGCACTGCGCAGAATTTTCCGCACATGCTGCAAGTGTCGCTGTGGTCATCCTCGGGGCTTCTGCTATCCCGGATGGCCTTGGCGGTCTCCGGATCCAGAGCGCAGGCAAACTGAGCATCCCAGTCCAGATTGCGCCGGGCTTCGGCCATCTGGTCATCAATGTCCCGGGCGCCGGGGATTCCCTTGGCAATGTCGGCTGCGTGAGCCGCGATCTTGGAGGCGATGATCCCCTGTTTTACGTCCTCTACATTGGGGAGTGCCAGGTGCTCTGCCGGTGTGACGTAGCACAGGAAAGCCGCGCCGCTCATGGCAGCCACCGCGCCGCCGATGGCGCCGGTGATATGGTCATAGCCGGGAGCAATATCAGTGACCAAAGGTCCCAGCACATAGAAGGGCGCGCCCATGCACAGGCTTTTCTGCACTTCCATATTAGCAGCCACCTGGTTGAGGGGCACATGCCCCGGTCCTTCCACCATCACCTGTACGTTGTGGTCCCAGGCCCGCTTGGTAAGTTCGCCCAGGCGCACCAGTTCTTCGATCTGGCATACGTCGGTGGCGTCCGCCAGACATCCGGGCCGGCAGGCGTCTCCCAGAGAGATGGTCACATCGTATTCTTCACAGATCTCCAGGATCTGATCAAAATATTCATAGAAAGGATTCTCTTCCCCTGTCATACTCATCCAGGCAAAAACCAGGCTTCCGCCCCGGCTTACAATATTCATTTTCCGTTTGTGTTTGCGGATCTGCTCGATAGTCTTGCGGGTGATGCCGCAGTGAAGCGTGACAAAATCTACTCCGTCCTCAGCGTGCAGCCGGATCACGTCGATGAAATCCTGGGCGGTCAGGGTGGCCAGGTCCCGCTGGTAATGGATGACGCTGTCATAGACAGGAACGGTTCCGATCATCACCGGGCATTCCCGGGTTAGTTTCTGGCGGAAGGGCTGTGTATTGCCGTGGCTGGAGAGGTCCATAATGGCCTCTGCGCCTAAGTTTACCGCGCTCATAACCTTTTCCATCTCAATATCATAGTCCTTGCAGTCCCGGGATACCCCCAGGTTCACATTGACCTTCGTGCGCAGCATACTTCCGATCCCCTCCGGATCCAGACAGGTATGCTTTTTGTTGGCGCAGATCACCACTTTTCCTTCGGCCACAAGGGCCATCAGTTTTTCTTCCGGAAAATGTTCTTTTTCCGCCACCGTCTTCATTTCCGGTGTCAGGATTCCTTTTCTTGCCGCATCCATCTGGGTTGTGTAGTTTCTCATTTGTCCTGCCTCCTTATAATGTGGAAAATATATTTTGCGTCAGCAGAACTACCGGGCAGCGTAAGAGACTACGCTTCCCAGATCCGATGCTGACGCCTTCACACTGTTTTTTCGTGAACAGGTGATCGCCGCGGCAAGGCGCTGCGGCTTTTCTATAGCGGCAGAAAGTGGTGTCCCCGGCCTGCCGCTTGTTTCTCGCGTTTTACGCTGCTTTTAACTGATTTAAAACCCCGCCTCTGGACAGTACTGTGATCAGTACGAAGGCCAGGATGCTTCCTGCTACCGTGGAGATCAGGAAGGGAACTACATAGACAAACAGTCCTGCCGGACCTGCCCCCATCAGGAATTCCGCCACCGGATACGCGGCGATCCCGCCAAGGATACCGGTGCCAAGCGCCTCGGCCACGCAGGTGGGAGCAAGCTTCTTCCATTTGGCATAGACCATACCGCAGCAGAAGGCTCCGATCATGCTGCCCGGGAAAGCCATCAGGCTGCCGATCCCAAGGATGTTACGCAGAAGACTTGCGCAGAAGGCAACGCCTACGCCCCAGCCAGGGCCTAACGTAACGGCGGCCAGGATATTGACCATGTGCTGCACCGGCGCGCACTGGCTGCCGGCTACCGGGAAGCTGATCATACTTCCCACTGTGGCCAGAGCGGTGAGGACACCGGCCATGGCCAGTTTCTTGGTTGTCATTTTCTGTGTCATGTTACATACGACTCCTTTCTCTTGATCAGAAATGCTGATCAGGAATCATGCCGATACCGGAGGCCGCCCGTGATGTGTCCCGAGGTTTTTTTGAGCCTTGGGAAATAAAAAGGAAGATGCGCAGGGCATCTTCCGCAATGTACTCCGGTATCTTCTCCCTACGTTGGCATTATCCAAATCAGGTTAGCGGGTCGAAGCGGGAATGCGCTTCCTCTCAGCCGGCTCCTGCCAGCTCCCCGTATTGTAGTGCCCGATGGGCACAAGTCCATTATAAGCATAAGGTTGAAATTTTGCAAGAGTCAAAAAGGGACAGGGTATTTTCAATCTGGGACGTGGTATTTTTAAAAATACCACGTCCCCAATTAAAATTAAATTAAAACAGCTTCTGATAGTAACTTTCCGCCGTATACAGCGCCGCCACCGGATTATGCCCCAGCACCCGGTCCTTGGTCACCCCGGTGGTGGTCAGCGCCTCCGAATATTTATAGAAGAGGCTGTCATGTCCCACGCACAGCCCCATCACCACATTCAGCTGAGTCCCTTTTGCATTCAGGATCTTCGCCTGCAGGATGGGATTGCACATATTCTTCCCCAGGCTGCAGCATTCTTCTGGAATTCCCACTTCTGTCTTGGGCACTGTCCCCGCCTTGCAGGCCACGCCGTAGACTTCAAATCCGTGTTTCCTGAGGATCGCCGCCAGGGTGCGGCTTTCTTTCAGAAGCCCCACGCAGGTGGCGATGCCAATCTTTTTGGCGCCGATCTTCTCGGCGAAGGCCATGATCTCCTCCACCCGGGTATATTTACAATAATGTTCATACTCCACTTCTGCCGCCGCCACCGTCACCCGGTGGTTCTCTTCCTCCTGATACAGCTCCATCGCCTCCCGGAGGATTTCCGGATCCATATGGGTGGTCAGGCAGAATTCTGGAAATGTCTTGTCTCCTTTATCACAGTTCTTTACCCCGCAGTCAATGCAGGACGTCTCTTTCTTATCCACGGTTTTCTCTCCCTCCTCTTTTATCCCTGTTCTTTCTTCCTCATCTTCAGCTTCAGCCGGGCCAGGGCTTTCCTGGCGTCCATCTCATCCACGGTATTTTCCGCCAGCACGGTAGTCTCGTCTCCCACCGCGCCCGTCTTCTCCAGCGCCTTATAGTAACACTGGACTCCGTCCAGGTGGTCGTTCTGCACCACGAAATCCTTGGCCGGCACCATGCTCAGCGCCACCACCGGCACGCCTCTTACCTCCGCCGCCTCAATGGCGTGGGCATAATCCACATGGTTGTTGCCCAGGCCGTTGCAGGAGAAGATGGCTCCGTCCGCCCGGGCACATTCCAGGCTCACGCCCACCCGCTCCGCAGACAGATATTTATCCTCGTTTCCGTCCGGAGATCCTACGATGATGATCCCCCGCAGATTCACATCTCCGTCCTGGGACACCGCCTCCACCAGAGGATCCCGGTAATAGTGCAGCGACGTTTCCTTCATACTTGTTCCGATTCCCATCTGTCCTTCCTCCTCTCCTAATCCATGGCCCGCATCACACCGTCACGGAATTCATTGGGCGTCACCAGCGCCGGCATGCACCCCATATCGATCACCGAGTGCCCTCCCTCGAAGCCGCAGGGCTCGTTGCCGAACATCCGGGTGTCATAGACCGCTCCCTGGCCGGACACTTCCTTGACAATGTACACATCCTTGCGCCAGGGCTCGTAGGTTTCCTGAAATACATGCTTCTCCGTACATTTGTAGCCGTTGAATTTCTTCATCTGCTCCCGGAAGATCTGGCAGAAAGAGTCGCAGGCCCTGTGGGCCGCGTCTGGTCCCGGCCGGTCCGCCCAGGTACCTTCTTTTAACACCACGTCAAAGGAAATCAGAAGGTCGGTCTCAAGAGGTGTCCCTGCCCGTCCCCAGGCCACCTTCTCTGCCAGGATCCCGTTGCTTCCGCCGAAATTGCAGACCTGCCGGCCGCTCTCGTCGATGCCGGTGAGCAGCACATACACGCCGGTCAGGGTATGGGTGATCCCTTCCCCCACCTTCCCCAGAACCTTGGTGGAAATGGGGATCACATCCATGATGGTATTGGTGTGCTGATCATGTTCCTCCGGCCGGATGATCCGGATCTTGATCTCTTTGATCAGCGGTTCCTTTGCCAGGATCTCTTCCGCCGTCTCCCTGCACACCGTCAGTTTCCCGTCCACCGTCACCCGGTTTTCTTCTCCGTACTCCACGTCGGTCACGTGGTACGCCCGCACTGTAAGTCTTGAACCTGTTTCCACTGAACCTCAGCCTCCTTTATTATTGTTCCAGATACCAGGCCACGATCAGGTCTGCCATCCGGTCATAGCTTTCCACTCCGTCTTTCTGTCCGTTGGCCTTGAGATACCGGTCATTGACCTGATCCGCCACCTCTGCCACCCGGCCGTCATACCGGCTCCAGAACTGACTGTTGGCCGCCAGATCTACATTTGCCTCTTCTCCCAGCTGGCCGCGGATCTCCTCCCAGCTCTCATAATCCGCTTCATAGAGCACGTTCATGCAGTTGATCCAGCCAAGCATGGCGCCGCTGTACTGAAAATCCGCATCCTCTGAGCGGCGGCAGGCAAGAAATGCAATAAAATTTGCCTCTTCCTCCTGCATGAACCCCTTCAGGTGAGAGAGCTCGTGGCAGGCGGTAAAGGGAATGTTATAGGGCGTCATCGCCGTATTATAATTGGCCTCTATGGTAAAAGGCGAATACACCCCTGTCAGCTTCTGTACCGACAGGATCCAGGGATTAAGAAGTCCCTTGGGCCCGGGATAATATCCTCCCAGCTGAGGATAGATCTCTCCCAGACCTTCCATGGCCTCCACAGTCTTCTTCTCCGGAGAACCTTTCAATTCCATCTGCCCGTCCTGTCCACGGGACACCTGGGCACTCCAGGTATTCACCTCTTCTGTCAGCCACAGGCAGACTTCCCGCAGTTCCTCCACCGTATACCGGTCACGCCGGATTCCGGCGCTCTCTGCGAAGGATTCCCGGTAATAATTTACGCCGCAGCAGGCCATATATAGGAAGAAAAGGATTCCCGCCGCCAGCGCCGCGCCGGCAAGCCACCTTGCTCCCTCCCCTTTTCTTCCAGTCCGCCTCAACCTGCGGAAGATCTGTCTCCCACCAAAGCCCAGGAAAAAAACCACCCCTGCGTAGAGAAGGATCTCCGCCACCGAAAAGGGAACAAATCCTGTGACCCGGCCGATCCCGCCAACCAATACCGGGTAAATATGGGTGCTGTACCACTGCCCGAATCCCGGGATCCCTCTGGCCACCCCGCCAAGAGCCGCCCCCGCAGCCGCCAGAACAACCGCCGCCACCAGTCTTCTTCCAGGGGTTATGTTCTTCACCTGTCTTCCCTTCATACGCTCCTCATCTGCCTTATCTTACAAGTCAAATCACACGCCGGTCTGAAAATGGATCTCTCCATCCACCGCCTCCAGCCTGGCCGGCGCGTTCATGGACAGCGTCAGGGTGTCGCCTCTGTGGCCGGCCGCAAGCCCGTAGACCACCGGCCCATTTGCCGCCTCCAGCGCCTCCATCACAAGCTGTCTTGCGCTTCCCGGGCGTCCCGGGGTATCGCAGTCGGTCAGCGCCCCCACCACAATGCCTGCCGCTTCCTGAAGCTTCCCCGCCATCGCCAGCTGGGTCAGCATTCCATGCAGCCGGTAGGGCCGTTCCCCCACCTCTTCAAAAAAGAGGATCTTCCCCTTCGTATCAATCTCCCAGGGCGTTCCCATCAGCCGGCTGATCAGCGTCAGATTTCCGCCGGTAAGCTTTCCTTCGCAGACCCCCTCCCGGAAGATCTCCATCTCTTCCCCGTTCAGATTGGTAAGTGTCCTCGGTTTCTTTGGTTCTCCCGCCAGCTTAAGAAATGCTTCCGTCGCCTTTGGCGTGGCCGGCCGTTTCTCACTGTAGAGGATCGGTCCGTGAAAGGTGACCAGCTCCGTCCGGCTTCCGATGGCCAGATGGAGCGCCGTATTGTCGCTGAACCCGGAGAACACCGGACGATTCGCCTCCAGGGCCGGATAATCCAGAAGATCAAGAAGGGTCATAGTTCCATACCCACCCCACATACAGAAGATCCCTCTGTTCTCCTCATCCCGGATCACCTGATTAAAGATCTCTGCCCGCTCTTGCGGCGTCCCGTGACGAAATGCCATATCCCTGGAAAACACCACTTCGAAACCTTTCTCCTCAAAGCAGGACTGGACCCCCAGGATCCCTTCCTCTGTAAATGCATTGGCCGGATCGATCACGCAGATCCGGTCTCCCTTTCGAAGCGGTCTTGGATAGATGGTTCCCATCTGCGAAGCCTCCCTTCTCGCTGTCAGATATTCTGCTGTCATTGTAGCACGTTCCCCGGCCTTGCGCAAACGGAGAGGGAAGGATCTTTCCCCGGGGATCACAATAGATCACACCCCAGGGACAATGCCACCGGTAATGGAGATAGGTCCGGTATACTTCCAACTCATACCGGGCTTCTTCTCTTGGTCCGTTGATCTTAAGATGCTCCTCCACCACTTCCCGGGCCACCTTGCTCCCATCAATAGGGAGCAGGGAATTCACCACCACGCACAGCCGGACATCCGTCTCATTCCCGCTGGTAAATACCGAGGAAGCACACACCTCCCAGGGCCTTGCCTCCACACTTGCCATCCACAAGACCAGCACCGCCGCGCAGATAAAAACAACCCTTCGTTTTCCTTTTCTTTTCACTCTTCTCACCCTTGCCAGAAATTACACTCTATTTAATTACAGTGTAATTTAATACATCTATATTTTCAATTGTAATCTGGGTATACTGATTGCAAAAGACAGTGTGGGGTTAGACATAATGAGTAGGATTAGAATCGACATAGAACGGGTTCTGCAGGAAAAGGGGATCAGCAAGACGCAGCTTTGCTACACCTGCAGGCTCCAGCGCACACAGCTGAATAACTACTGCAAGAACAAAGTCGTCCGCATCGATCTGCACACTCTTGCGAAGATCTGTGATTTCCTGGACTGCGACGTCAACGAGATCCTGAAGCTGGAAAAAGACGACAAAGAATGACCCATTTTAAAACCGCCGGGGCGAAGATTTACGCCGGCGGTTTTTTGCGGAAAATATTTGGAAAAACCGGTTGACAAACACCCCCCGCAGCGTTAAGATATCCTTAGTTTTCGCACTTTAAACAGCTAAAATTTTACAGTGCGAATATGGAGGGAAAATTCTTATGATCATCGTATTAAAACCAAATTCAACCCAGGAACAAGTCTCCCGCGTAGAAGCGCTTGTGAAAAAGCGGGGACTGGATACACATATCGTAGTCGGCACCGGCCAGACCATCATCGGCTGTATCGGCGACACTTCCCGCATCGACCCCCGTCTCTTTGAGGTCAACCCTTATGTAGACAAGGTCATGCACGTACAGGAGCCTTACAAGCTGGCCAACCGGGCCTTCCATCCGGACAACTCCGTGGTGGACGTCTCCGGCGTGAAGATCGGCGACGGTCATCTTGGCCTGATCGCCGGCCCCTGCTCTGTAGAATCTTTTGAGCAGGTTCTCACCGTGGCCAAAGCTGTAAAGGCCTCCGGCGCCAATCTCCTGCGGGGCGGCGCGTTCAAGCCCCGGACCAGCCCGTATGCCTTCCAGGGACTGGGACTGGAAGGACTGGAGATCCTCTGCCAGGTGAAAGAAGAAGTGGGGCTTCCCATCGTCACAGAGCTGATGTCCCCGGAGCACCTGGACATTTTCAATGAGAAGGTGGATCTGATCCAGATCGGCGCCCGCAATATGCAGAACTTCGACCTGCTCAAGCAATTAGGCCAGGTGGACCGCCCCATCCTTCTCAAGCGTGGCCTGAACGCCACCTATGATGAATGGATCATGTCCGCGGAGTATATCATGGCTTCCGGAAATGAAAATGTAATCCTCTGCGAGCGGGGCATCCGTACCTTTGAGAGCTATACCCGGAACACGCTGGATCTCCAGAGTATTCCGGTACTTCATAAACTGACCCACCTTCCGGTGATCATCGATCCCAGCCACGCCGGCGGGAAATGGTGGCTGGTAGACTCCATGTCCAAAGCCGCCATCGCGGCAGGGGCGGACGGCCTGATGGTGGAAGTGCACAACGATCCGGAATCTGCCCTGTGCGACGGAGCCCAGTCCCTGAAGCCGGAGAAATATGACCGGCTTCTCCGGGAGGTTTCCCAGATCGCCCAGGTAGTGGGAAAGCAGGTGTGATCCATGAAACTTACGGTGGACCTTGGAGCCAGCAGCTATCCCATCTATATTGAAAACGGGCTTCTTGGAAATGCAGCTTCCTATATAGAGACCGCATTTACCGGGAAACGGATCATGATCATCTCCGATGACAACGTGTATCCTCTCTATGGAGAGAAACTTCTGGACGCTCTTTCCACGGCCTGGGAGTGTCACAGCCTGGTGCTCCCCCACGGGGAATCCACCAAGGATTTCCAGTCCCTGCCCCGGATCTACGATGCCCTTCTTGCCGCCGGGATCTCCAGAAGCGACCTGGTGATCGCCCTGGGCGGCGGAGTGATCGGTGATCTGGCCGGCTTTGCCGCCTCCAGCTTCCTGCGGGGCGTGCGCCTGGTGCAGATCCCCACTTCTCTCCTGGCTCAGGTGGATTCTTCTGTAGGCGGAAAGGTCGCTGTGGACCTGCCCCAGGGAAAGAACCTGGTGGGCGCTTTCTTCCAGCCTTCGCTGGTGCTCATTGATCCCACAGTCCTTGATACCCTGCCGGAGCGGTTCCGGAAGGACGGCATGGGTGAAGTGATCAAGTACGGATGTATCCGGGACGCCGGACTCTTCCGGCTGCTTTCCGGCCACACCTTCTTTGAGGATCTGAGGGAAGATCTGGGGGATATCATTTTCCGGTGCGTGGACATCAAACGCCAGGTAGTTGAACGGGACCAGTTCGATACCGGAGAGCGGATGCTCTTAAATTTCGGCCACACTCTGGCACATACCATTGAACAACATTTCCAGTATGAGCGGGAAAGCCACGGGGAAGCAGTGGCCATCGGCATGTATCAGATCTGCCGGATGGCAGAGGAAAAAGGCCTTACCAGGGCCGGAACCGCAGAGGAGATCCGGAAGCTTCTGGATATCTACGGGCTGCCCCACGCCTGCGGACTCCCTCTTGGAGAACTGACAGGGGCCATCACCCGGGACAAGAAAAACCTGGGAGGACACTTAAACCTGATCCTGCTCCACGAGATCGGAGACAGCTACATTTATCCTGCGGACGCCGGATTTTTCGAAGATGAAAACCGGGCCGTGTGATCCTTAGATTAGATTGGAGGAACAGACATTGAAATTACAAGGTAAGATCGCCATTGTTACCGGAGCCGGGAAAGGCATCGGGCGGGAAGCCGCCCTGGCCGTCGCCTCGGAAGGCGCCACTGTCGTGGCCGTCGCCCGGACCCAGGCAGATCTGGATGAGACCGTCAGATTAATTGAAGAAGCAGGCGGAAACGCCATCGCCCTCTCCCGGGACCTGACCGACGCGGCCCAGGTACAGTCCATGGCCGATGAAGTGGTGGCGCGTTTCGGCCGCATCGATATCCTGGTAAATAACGCCGGAGGATATCCCTCTGAGATCTATGACAAAGTCAGACAGCAGGCCATCAAGATCTGGGAGTGGTCTGAGGAACAGTGGGATCAGATCATCAAGACCAATCTGAAGATTCCCTTCCTGTGTATCAATAAGGTGGTGCCCGTCATGATCCGCCAGGGCAGCGGAGACATCGTCAGCGTCTCCTCCCGGATGGGGCGTATCGCCTCCCAAATGGGGGCTTACGCCGTGGCCAAGGGCGGCATCGTCACCCTGACCAAGACCACCGCCATCCAGACCAAAGAGTACGGCATCCGGGCCAACGCCGTGGCCCCGGGCATTGTAGACACCCCCGGCCAGCGGGTGTACAACCACAACGTAGGGCAGGATGACATCCAGATGGGCAGCGCCGCAGATGTGGCGAAGGCAATCCTTTACCTGCTGTGTGACGCGCCGCCGGTTATGACCGGCCAGGTCCTGGATCTTTTTACTACGGTATAAAATAATTAATAATTGGGGACGTGGTATTTTTAAAAATACCACGTCCCAGATTGAAAATACCCTGTCCCTTTTTGCATTTCTTACTAAATTCTTACCAGATCCCCAGCACATGTTGCATCCCAAGACTCACCAACGTGATCCCGATCCAGCAGGCCATTCCCATAAGAATGGGCTTCCCGCCGGTCTTCACCAGCTTCACGATATTGGTGTTCAACCCGATGGCCGCCATGGCCATGATAATAAAGAATTTGGACAATTCTTTCAGCGGCGCGAACACTTCCGCGGAGATCCCCGCAGACACTGCAATCGTGGTGATCACAGAAGCCCCGATGAAAAACAGGATGAAAAATGGAAACACCTGCTTCAGCGATACATTTCCCCCTTCCTGCTTCTCCGCATTCCTGGTACGGACAAACGCCAGCGCCAGGGTGATGGGGATGATCGCCAGCGTCCTGGTCAGCTTCACTGTTACCGCCTTGTCCAGGGTGGCGCTCCCCAGGTGATACATGCTGTCCCAGGTGGAGGCCGCAGCAGTGACAGAAGAAGTGTCGTTCACCGCCGTCCCCGCGAAGATCCCGAACGCCTCACCGGAATTCTGGGAAAAGCCCAGGAATGTTCCCAGGGTGGGAAAGAGCACCGCCGCCAGCACATTGAAGAAGAAAATGACCGAGATCGCCTGGGCCACTTCCTCATCGTCCGCATCGATCACCGGCGCCGTAGCCGCGATGGCCGAGCCCCCGCAGATCGAGGATCCCACTCCCACCAGCGTAGAGATCTTCCCCGGAATACGCATCACCTTATGAAGCACGTAAGCGATGATCAGGGACGTAGCGATGGTAGAAACGATGATCGGCAGCGACTGCTTCCCCGTCTGCAGGATCACCTGAAGATTCAGGCCAAACCCCAGCAGGATCACCGCATACTGCAAGATCTTCTTGGACGTATACTTGATCCCGCCCTCCAGGTGCGCCTTATCCTTTATCAATAATGTGAGGATCATCCCCGCGATAATAGCAATCACCGGTCCTCCAACAATAGGAAACCGCTTCCCCAAAAGCCAGGACGGCACCGCGATACACAGACACACAAGGATCCCCTTTCCATTCTTCCTTATAAAATCCATCTCATTCCTCCGCAAAATTTCATTGTCTCATTGTATTTTTCCAAACGTAATGATATCATGACATTACAATCATGTAAAATTATGATTCATTATTTTATGATAAGTGTATCTTATTATTTTTTTCAATCTGGGACGTGGTATTTTTAAAAATACCACGTCCCCACCAAAACTGTCGCCCCCCTGAAAGGAGCCTGCCATGCTGGATTACCGTACTTTGACCTTCCTGACTGTCTGCCAGGAAATGAATTTTACCCGCGCCGCAAAAAAACTGCACATTTCACAGCCCGCTGTTTCGCAGCACATGCAATATCTTGAAGAGTATTATGGTGTGAAACTTTTTCGTTTTGTGGGGAAAAGTATTCTTCTGACGGATGCTGGGAAGCTGCTGAAACGTTCCCTGACCGCCCTTCACAATAATGAGCTCTACCTGAAGGAACAGCTGGCTTTCCTTACGGACAAGAAAAGAACTCTGCATTTCGGCGTCACCCTGACGGTGGGCGAATTTATGATCGCCCGGCCCCTCGCCGATTTTCTGAAACTCCACAAAGATGCAGATATCTCGGTAACAGTGGCAAATACCGCCCGGTTACTGCAGCAGCTGGATGAGGGCTCTATTGATTTTGCCATTCTGGAGGGGGATTACTCCAGGGCTGCCTATGCCCACATCCCTTTCCTGACAGACCAGTTTGTCCCTATCTGCAGCTCTTCCCACCCTTTCGCCAATACACGACACGCCCTTTCTCTCACGGACCTTACCGGCGAAACCCTTTTGATCCGGGAACCCGGCTCCGGAACCCGTTCCATTTTGGAGCAGGTTCTGAACAATCACGACCTGGCCCCAGAAGATTTCGCCAACGTGGTCACTATCGGAAATATGAACGCCATCAAGGAAATGACTGCTGCAGGCGCAGGGATCACCTTCCTCTATGAGACAGCGGTAAAATCCGAACTGAAAAACGGGACTATTCAAAAAATACCGATAACAAGCTTTGATATCCGGCACGAGATCTCCATTGTCTGGAAAAAGGACAATTTATTCCAAGAATTCTTCCTGGACGTCTTTCGGGAGCTTCAATTTAGGACGTAGCAAAATGCAAAAAGGCTACGTCCTGGTTTACACTTCAAACAATTTACATTTGTTAACAAATCGTTCTCATTTTCATCACAGTTTTATCACAGTTTCTGCCTATACTATAATTGTTCGCAAGAGGCGGACACTTATAATTCTTTTTCATAACTTTTTCCTCAGGACTGCACACCTCCCAATATGCAGTCCTTTTTAATTATCTTATTGTCTTGTTTCCTTCTTTTCCAGTATCCAGTCATCAAAAAAGGAGCCGGTCACACCAGCTCCTTCAGATCCTGATACAGTTGTTCCAGGTTTTCTCCTTCGTAATCTGCCCTTCCCGGCTCTTCGCCATGTTCCACGCACTGAGTCACCAGGTAGGTCTTCACCCCAAGCGCTCCGGCCGCCAGATCTTCCCGCCGGTCATTTCCCACCATCAGGCAGCGCTCCGGCTTAAGATGGTTCCGCTCTAGAATCTCCTGAAAATATCCCACGCTGGGTTTGCTGTACCGGCAGGTCTCATAGGTAGTGATCTCCTCAAAATCCTCCGCGTCAAGCCCGGCCCAGCGGATCCGGTTCATGGTGGCGCACCGGGGAAACACCGGGTTGGTGGCAAGGTAAACTTTCTTCCCCTTCTCCTTCAGATACCGGATGATCTCTGCCGCAAAGGGATCCGGCCGGGTGGTGCAGATGGCCTGGTTGAAATCATTTCCGTAGAAATCCAGCACCTCCGTCTCCACTTCCTCCCGCCGGATGGACAGATCCTTGGAGAAGCTGTCCCAGAACACCTCTTCATTGGTGCGGCTCCCGTCGTTTGCCACCATCCGCTCAAAGCCCTTCCACACCGCGCCGATCAGCTGCTCCGGGGAAAAGCCCCGGTCCTGAAACCGCGCCGCCAGAAGGGGCAGGTAATATCTTACAAATTCCTCCTGCTTCATTGGGAGCAGGGTCCCGTCCAGGTCGAATAAAAAATGATCCATTGCAAATGTCCTCCTGTCTATACAATATACAGCTCAATCCCCATATCTTCAATGATCTTTTTCCATTCCCCGGAAATCCCCGTATCTGTGATGATAATATCCGCCTCATTTAATTTCGCAAAATAAGACGTGGTAATGATCCCGAACTTGCTGGAATCTGCCAGCAGGATCTTGCAGACCGAACTTGCCAGCCCCGCCCGCTTGGTCAGCACTTCAAAGGCATAGGAACAGGTCATTCCCAGGTGCTCATGGATCCCCGAGGCGGAGAAGAAATACTTTGTCGCCCGGTGCTCCTTGATGATATTGATCCCCTCTGAAGACTCAAACATCTGAAGCTGGCGGTTATAGACTCCCCCCGGAACGATCAGGTTGATAGAATCATTCTTGGGCAGCTTGCTGATAATATAGTAATTCCCTGAGATTACCGTTAATTCCATGTTGTTGGGGATATAGGGCACAATCTTGCTGACGGTGGTACTGGAATCCAGGATCAGAATATCCCTCGGTCTTATCAGGTTGGAGGCCTTACGCGCGATCCGCTCCTTCGCCTCCACGTTCCGCTCCAGTTCATACTGAAAATCATACATCAGAGGCGGCTGCGCCGGCGCCGCGCTGATCACATTCATCCCCAGCATCTGGGTCATGGCATTGGATTCCTTCAGATAAGAAATATCTCTTCGGATGGTCATCTCAGACACATCCAGGATCTTGGCAAGTTCTTTTATCGAGATAGTCGGCTGTTCCCGTACCAGCGCCATGATATCGTTAAGTCTCTGTTCCTTTTTCTTCATGTTCCCGTCCACCTTTTTCGTTTTTTGTTATTATAGTTGATTCACAACATTTTTTCAAGAAATGTAACAAAACCCCCACCTAAAATAGAAGATTTCTTTTCATTTCCTCTTGTTTTTGTATATTTTTTTGTTATATACGCCCGAAAATGTTATTTTTGTTAACAAAACAGTCTCCTATTTTCTGTTTAACAACATCAGTCACACAAATGTTAGTTTACACCTTTTAATATGTGATTTATAATACAATTATCAAAACTGATATGTAACATATTAACATAATCTAAACAAAAAACTCAAGGAGGTGTGATATGAACAACAATCTCCTGCTTTCCCTAACAGAATCTATCCTATCCAGAGATTTCTGCGTGGCCACCTACTATGTAAGCCTTCCTCCCGGAAGCGACCCTTACGAAAAGGCCAAAAACATGGCCGTAGGCCAGACCATCGGAACCTGGATCCCGGTCCCCGGCATCACTGAGGAAATGCGCCAGAATTACATGGGCAAGATCGTAAATATCTATGACCTTCAGCCCGACGATCTGGAATCCCCCATTCCGGCCGGCTCCGGTCTGGAGCATTACATTTTCCAGATCGCCTACCCGGTGGCAAACTTTGAGAACAGCATCCCGCTCCTTCTCACCACCCTTCTGGGGAATGACGCCTCCACCTCCGTACAGGCCAAGCTTATCGATCTGTACCTGCCAAAGTGCATGCTAAGTTCCTTCCCGGGACCAGCCTACGGAATAGAAGGGATCCGTTCCCTCTGCCAGGTAGAGAAACGGCCCGTCCTTCTGAATATGATCAAGCCCTGCACCGGGTTTTCCCCGGAAGTGGGCGCCAGGATCTTCTATTCCACCGCTCTTGGCGGGATCGATCTTATCAAAGACGACGAACTTCTGGGGAACCCTTCCTACTGTCCTCTGACAGAACGGATCC
Source organism: Massilistercora timonensis (assembly GCF_900312975.1). NCBI lineage: Bacteria > Bacillati > Bacillota > Clostridia > Eubacteriales > Massilistercora > Massilistercora timonensis. Next base: position 1,316,551 of record NZ_LT990039.1, read on the forward strand.
GGGCCTACAACCAGGCTTCCAGAGCCGCCTTTGAAGAGACCGGCAAGGAGACCATCTATGTTCCCAACATTACCGACCACGTCTCCCGGCTTGTGGATCACGCCAAGGCCGCCCAGGAAGCCGGCGCAAAGATCGTGATGGTAAATTTTGCCGCCACCGGCTTTGGCGCCCTGCAAATGCTGCGGGAAGAGATTGACCTTCCCATTATGGGCCATTATGCCGGGGCAGGACCCTACTATGAGGGTCCCACTTCCGGAGTAACCTCCAGCCTGGTCCTGGGCAAACTGCCCCGGCTTCTGGGCGCTGATATTGTGATGATCAACACCCCTTACGGGGGCTATCCCATTAAGCGGTCCCGCTATCTGCGGACCGCCCAGGAACTGACACTTGCCCTTCCCGGCATCCGGCCTGCCCTTCCCTCCTGCGGCGGCGGCGTAAACCCGGGAATGGCCGAGACCCTGATCCGGGATCTGGGCAGCGACATTATCCTGGCGCCCGGCGGCGCTATCCAGGGCCATCCCATGGGAAGCCAGGCCGGCGTCCGCGCCATGTTCGCCGCGGTAGAAGCAGCCATGAACGGCACTTCCCTTGAGGAAGCAGCCAGGCAATGCCCGGAACTGGAAGCCATCCGGCATTTGTGGAAGAAGGAGGCGTAGCTCATGATCGACATGCACACACACCTCTGGCCGGCTCACCAGTCGCCGGACTATATGGCGGACTATCTGAAGAAGAAAAAGGAAGCAGGCCAGGAGATCTCTCTGACCGGCCCCGGTCTTCTCAGATCTATGGACCACTGCCAGATCCACCGCGCCGTGATCAGCGTGCTGGCCTTTGACAGCCAGATGAGCAATCCGGATCTGGCTCCTCTCCACGATTATGTGGAGGCACAGATCGATCAGTCCCAGGGACGCCTTGCCGCCTTCTGCACAGTCCAGCCCTTCCGGGAAGACACCTTTGACACCATGACTTCTCTGCTGGAAAAGCCCTGCTTCCGGGGATTAAAGCTCCACCCCAACATCCAGTGCTTTTATGCGGACGACCAGCGGCTGTACCCTATCTACCAATGGCTGGAAGAACACCGCTATCCGGTTCTCTTCCACACCGGCGGCATCGGGCTTAACGGGATCCGGGACTGCTACGGCGCGCCGGAACGGATCGACACCATCGCCTGCGATTTCCCGGATCTTCCTATCATCATGGGGCACGCCGGGAGGATCCACTACGAGACCACTGCTATGATCCTGCGGAAGCACCCTCATGTGTACGCCGATATCAGCACCAATTTTGGCCGGCTTGCGGGACAGGAATGGCGGCAGCTTTTTAACCTGATGGAAACCGTAAAGCTCTGGTGCGGAACAACCGAAAAGCTTTTGTTTGGATCGGATTACCCCTTCTATCTGCAGGACGTGACCGTTTCCCACACCCGCAGGCTTGAAGAACATCTTGGAGACTCCCCACTTCTTACCAGAGGGGACCTTAATGGACTTCTCCATGAAAACGCTGAACAGTTCTGCAGAAAATATGGGATTTTCCAGGATCCAGAACCTTAAAACTGTTTTCTATTTTTTAACTATATCATTCAAATCAAAAAGGAGAGATGAACCATGGCAAAACGTTATCACGAACAAGAAGTTGTCGACATGCTGAAAGCCCAGGTAGAGGCTAAGAAAATGCTTTTCATGCCTAACTGCGGCTGCGGCCTCACCGCCAAGCTTCAGGAAAAAGGCGGCGCGGACCTGATCTGCCTGTCCGCCACCAGCTACTGGCGCATGAAAGGCCAGGGATCCCTGGCGCCGCTTATGCCTTACAGCGACATTAACAAAGTCATCCTGGAACTTGCCCCCGAGATCGTGGCAAATGTAGAGAAAGCTCCCATCCTGTCTCTGTCCGGCGGCACCAATCCTCTGCTGCCCCACAAGAAGCATCTGCAAATGCTGTGGGACGCCGGCATCTCCGGGATCAACCCCTTCATGATGATGATCTACGGAAGCGGCGTAATGGAACAGATGGAAGCCATCGGCATGGGCTGGGACAAAGAAGTAGACTTCGTGGGGGAAGCCCACAAGATGGATATGTTCTCCCTTGCCTACGCCTTTACCCCGGAAGAAGCCCGGATCCTGGCAGAAGTGGGCTGTCCTGCCATCGCCTCCCACTGCGGCTCCACCGCCGGCGGATTAAAGGGAGCCAAGACCAGCCTGACTCTGGACGAGGCATGCGAGATCAGCCAGCAGATCTTTGACGCGGCCAAGGCCGTCAACCCGGACGTGATCCTCTTCGCCCACGGCGGGCCCATGAAAGGACCAGAGGAAGCAAAATATGTGGTAGAGAAAACCGACGCAGTGGGCTTCATCGGCGGTTCCGCCGCAGAGAGAATGCCTATTGAGAAGGCCGTTCTCGCAGCCACACAGGAATACAAAGAGATCACATTATAAAAGGAGGGCACATTTTATGGAAAAGAAACCCAAAATCATCGTAGCAGGTATGTGCGACACCAAGTACACCGAATTGAAATTTCTTGCCGAGCAGGTAGAAAAAGCCGGCGGCGACGTAAAAGTGATGAACTGTGGCTGCGGCAAAGTCTGCGACTGGCCGGACATCTCCCTTCAGGATGTGCTGGACGCAGATGGCATCAAGCAGGAAGAAGTCTTCAAGGTTCCCCGCTCTACCGCCATCAAGATGGTGGGCGAGGCCGGAGCCAAGAAGATCATGCAGATGTATGAAGCCGGCGAAGTAGACGGGATCATCTCCTGGGCCGGATCCATGGGAACCACCACCGTCACCTATCTTATGCGGGCGCTTCCCTTTGGCGTGCCCAAGATCATGATGACCGATATGGCTTCCAGCGACGTCAGCATGTGGCTGGGCAACAAGGACATCTATATCATGAACCCCACCGCGGAGCAGGGCGTCAACACCGTTACCCGGAAAATGGTGGCCAATGCGGCTGCCGCCATCGTAGCCATGGCACAGGTAGGCGAGATCCATGACACAGAAGAAAAACCGCTGATGGCTATCACCGCTTACGGCACCACCACCCAGACAGTCAACGCCTGCAGCGCTTACTGGAACGCCAAGGGCTGGGATACCATCATCATCCACCAGGTAGGGACCGGCGCCACCATGGAAGACCTGATCCGCTCCGGCATGATCACTGCCATCATCGACCTGACCACCGGCGAGCTGACCAACAACATGTACGACAGCATCTACGGAACCCCCTCCACCTGGAACGGGGAGCGCGTCACCGCTGCCAGCGACATGGGCATCCCACAGATCGTAACGCCGGGCGGCTGCGATCAGAGCGCCTACAATCCCATCTCCTCCATGAAACAGGAGTACCTGGATGATTACAAGGCCGGCAGAAGACGTACCTGGAAGGATACCGGGCTTCCCTATATCCACAACGAAGGAGTTACCATCATGTATCCTACCATGGACGAGATCGTGGAGCTGTCTGAATACTATGCCGAGAAGCTGAACACCACCAAAGGTCCCACCGCCTTTATCCTTCCTATGCAGGGATGGTCCGCTTACGACCAGCGCAAGGAGATCGCCACCACCGAGCGTGGCTGGTCCGCTGAAAACGGAGACGGCCCTCAGTGGGATCCGGATCCGGAGAACCCCACCTGGTCCATCCGCTCCACGGTTATGCGCAAGATCCTGGAGGAAAAATTCGATCCCGACAACGAAAATCTGGATCTGATCATCGCCGATATGCATATCGTAGACCAGGAATTTGCAGATCTGTGCAATGAAGTGATGGAAGCCATGTTAAACGGCTCCTTCAAGAAGGGAATGTTCAAAGGAAGAAAAGGGGTACTATGAGAAAACTACATGTACTGGGCACCGGAACTGCCGTTGTGACAAAATATCTGAATACCGCTTTCGTGCTGGACAACGGCCAGGATTATTTCCTGGTGGACGGAATGGGCGGGGCAGAGATCCTGCGCCAGTTCGACCATATGGGACTGGACTGGACAAAGGTTCATTACGCCTTTCTCTCCCACGAGCATACCGACCACTTTCTTGGCATGGTATGGGTCCTGCGCTATATCGCCTTCCAGATGTGCGAGGACCGTTACGACGGCGACTTCCATCTATACTGCCACGCCGAGCTGGCCGACAAGCTTCGGATGGTATGCCGGGCCCTGCTGCGGAAAGTAGAATGTGACCGCCTGGATGAGAGGATCCATTTCCATCTCATCCGGGACGGAGAACGGGAACAGATCTGGGGCTGCGATTTCAGCTTCTTCGATATCCGGTCCACCAAGGCAAAACAGTTTGGGTTCCAGATGACATGGCCTGACGAGATGAAGCTGGTCTTCCCTGGCGATGAGCCGGTAAATGATGCCTGCCGCCCCTACTGCCAGGACGCCGACTGGCTGCTGTCAGAAGCCTTCTGCCTCTACGCAGACCGGGAAATCTTCACCCCCTATAAGTATCATCACAGCACCGTCCGGGAGGCAAGCCTCCTGGCCCAGGACTGCCAGGCGAAAAACCTGATCCTGTGGCACACGGAAGACGCCACCTTCGGGACACGGAAAACACGCTACACTGAGGAAGCAAAGCAGTTCTATGACGGAAATGTCTTCGTGCCGGAGGACGGAGAAGTGATCGAACTGCCAGAAGTATAAAATGTATATAACCACAAAAATAACAGCGGCTAATAGAGGCCGCTGTTATTTTTAAGAAATACTGATTCTAATAATTGGGCTGTGTCGCCTCCACGCCCTCCACGATCTGCTCAAACAGCTCATAGGGGATCCCCACCGCCATATCGTTCTCACTCCACTTGCACAACATTCGGGTGCTGGGGCACAGCACGCTGACATTCATCTCTCCGGTGAGATAAGGCGATATGGTCAGTTCTGAGCACATTCCCTGCATGGCTCCCATATCGATGGCCGGTTTCTTACCGGTTCCATACTCATATCCCTGCACCATCCGCATAGACTGGTAGGCGTTGGTCATCACGATCACCACATCCGGCGTCTGTTCACAATCCTTCAGCGGCACCACCGCCACACCGTATGTGGAGACCTGTTCCCGGTGCAGGCTCCGGATAGACCGGCGAAGCCGTCCCGCCGTGGCCACAGAGGAATACAGCTGATAGGAGAAATACTCCTGGCCGCTCTCGATCCGCTCTGTGCTGGGCTCCAGGCCCAGGGCCGTCGTAGCGCCGTCACATTTGTGATGTTCCAGCCGGCTTTTGATCCCCACGCTTCTGAGAGCCGCCTGCTTTACCATCACACAGTAAGGCATGGCTGTCTTGGTCTCTTCTACCGGATAAGCGTCATAGTCTTCTTTGGTGAAAAGCAGCGTGATCCCTACCGGCTCCACCCCAAGTCCGATCACTTCTTTTAACTGTTCAATACTTTCCTTGATCCTCTCCTTCGGATACTGCTCATGAGGCAGGCCGTATTCAATATTTTTATGTTTATAAGGCATGGTTTTCTCTCCTTTCAGAATGTCTACTGGATCGACGCGAAACTAAACCGGAACAGGTCATATCTTACCAGGATCATAACAAGGATCAGATAGAAAATCAAGCTTACCGCCAGGAAGATCCAGTCGGTCCGATCCATTTTCATAGTCCGGTAGAAGGTCCTCTCCCCTTCTCTTCCCAGTCCCCGGCTCTCCATAGCGCAGGCTACCCGCTCGCCCCGCCTTGCCGCCACGCAGAACAGCGGCAGCATGACCCGGAAGGGGGAGGTAAACCGGGACCACACACCCTTATTCCAGGGAATCCCCCGGATCTCCTGAGCCAGATGAATAGAATCCACCTGAGACTGCAGCTCCGGCAGGAACCGGTAGGTGGCCATAGTTGCATAGCCGTGGGTGATGGACAGCTTACACTGGGTGATCAGGCTCAGTACCAGATCGCTGGGCCTTGTAGTCAAGACGAAGCCCATGGACATGGTGACAAGCGCCAGGATCCGAAACCCAAGAGAGATCCCGTGTACCAGATCCCGCTGGGTCCAGCGGAAGATCCACAGCCGCAGGATGATCCCCGGCTCCTCATTCAGCCCCCGCAGCGCCACCATGGACACCATGAACAGAAAGCTCACCACCAGAAATAAAAGCAATCGCCGCAGCAGATTGGGGAAGGGAATCTTTCCTCCGATCCAGGTTCCCGCGAAAAAGATCAGGAACGTAAAGAACGGCAGCACCGGGAAATAAGAGAGGCACACGATAATAGTCACCGCCACGATCAGGATCAGTTTGATCAGCGGATTCCTTCTGTGAAGGAAGGAATCTTTCTCAATATAGGCAAACATCTCACTGCTCCTCCTTTCCCGTTTCTTCCCTGCGCCATGCGAAATACGCTTCTGTGGGCAGGTCTTTTCTCACCTTTCCATCCTCCAGTTCCACTACTCTTGTGGCGTACTGGCGAACCAGCGACAGGTCATGGGTGATCATCACAATGGTGATTCCCTCCTCCACCAGCTTCTGCATATCCTTCATCAGTTCCTGGCGGTTCTCGAAATCCTGCCCGTAGGTAGGCTCGTCCAGGAACAGGATCTCCTGATTAGTCAGAAGCATATCCGCCACGCTCAGGCGGCGCTTCTGCCCCTGGCTTAATACAAAGGGGCTTTTCTCCTTCTCCTGTGCCAGGTGGAACCGCTCCAGCATTTCCTGGACCCGCCTCTCTTTTTCTTCCTGGCTGATCCGCACCCTCTTCAGGCTGAACATCAGCTCTTCGTAAACGGTATTCTTGATAAACTGGTTCTCCGGATTCTGGAACACCAGGCCGATCAGATGATACAGGTCCTTCTTCCGGTAACTCTCCACAGGACGTCCAAAAAGCTCTATCTTCCCGGCATCCTGAGAAAAAATCCGGAAGATCAGCCGCATGAGCGTGGTCTTTCCAACCCCGTTTTCTCCCACGATAGCCAGAAACTCCTGACGGCGCACCGCAAGGCTCAATCCGTCCAGGATCTTCTTTCCGTTTGCCGGGTCTTTCTTCCTCCTGCCGGGAATGGGATAGGCAAACTCCAGATCCGTAATGCGCAGCACTTCTTCCTCTGTAGACAGATCCTTTGCCGCTCCCACTGTGTCCTTCTCCTGCCGTAGCCTCCAACCCTGGGCCAGCACCGCTTCCCTGCTGCCCCTGGCCACCACGCTCCCATGGCCGTCCAGCGCCAGGATATGATCCACTTCCTCCAGGATCTCCCCGATATTGTGCTCCACCAGGACAATGGTGATCCCCTGCTCTTTCGCCAGCCGAAGGATCAGATCGAAGATCTGCCTGCGGCTCTGGGGATCCAGGTTCGCTGTAGGCTCATCCAGCAGCAGGATCTCAGGCTCTGTCACCAGGAGGGAAGCAATGGCGACTTTCTGCTTCTGCCCGCCGGACAGGTTGTTAAGATCCGTCTTCTCATACCCGGACATTCCCACGAATGCCAGAGCTTCCTCGATCTTCCCCTTCATAACTTCCGGGGCCACGCCCAGGTTCTCCATACCAAAAGCCAGCTCTTCCTCCACGGTAAAGGTACAGAACTGGCTCTCCGGATTCTGCATGACGAATCCGATCCGGTCGCACCGGTCTCTTGGCGGCACGCTGGTAATGTCCTCTCCTTCCAGCAGCACCCGGCCCGTCAGTTCCCCTTCATACATATGGGGCGCCAGTCCGTCCAGGAGATAGAGGATGGAACTCTTTCCGCAGCCGCTGGGGCCGCTGATGGCATGGATCTTTCCTTTATAAAAACAGCAAGAGAGATGCTCCCACACAGGGAGCGTCTCTCCGTCATAACAGTATGTCACGTCCTGAAGTTCCAGGATCACATGATTTTCGTTGTGCTCTACTTCTGTACGCATTTGAATCCTTTCAGTACGCCTGTCTTCGCCAGCGCTGCTGTGATCACTTTCACGATGATAGTTGTCAGCACGATGGCGCTGAAGAACCGGACGATCACAACGCCCGCCGCAACTGCTGTTCCATAACTCCAGGGCGTTCCCCAGAAGAAGGCATCTCTGCACAGTACAAAGATAGGCCCAAGGATCCCGGACAGCACCAGGTTCTTCATACTTCCCTGATACCGGTCTACCACAGCGTACGCGATCTCAACCGCAAGTCCCTCCAGGAATCCTGCCAGCACCAGCTGCAGACCATAGGGGCTTCCCAGCAGCAGGTTCACACCAGCTGTCACCAGCGCGCCAAAGATGGCGAATCCCGGCTTGCGCACCAGATACATGGGCATTGCCGCAGACAGCATATACACGCCAAACGTAAGCTCCATAAAAACAGTGCCAAGAACTGCAGACAGCGGCATGTACGCCCAGTCAAGCAGAGTGTAGATCACACCGATCACAGCGGCAACCATTGCCACGACCACAACTTCTTTTGTTGTAAATTTTTTCTCCATGTCTTTCTCCCTTTCTTTCGTTGCTTTCACCAACTCTCAAACGGGATTATTATAGCATGGAGTCCTGATTTCCACTAATTGATTCTTTTAATATACGTCCGCTCTATAGATTTCCTCTATAACCGGTAATCCATCTCTCCTTTGGTCCAGGCCATATCCCAGAACTGATACTCATATTTGCTGCAGTTGATCAGGATATGCTCCAGGTTCTGGATCTGCTCCTCTGTGTACCCTTCTGTCAGCCGGTCCAGAAGGTCGATCACCGTCTGGTTTCCGCCCCGGAAGGCGTCGCTCACATAGGTACTTGACCACCTGCCATAGAAGGGCTGCTCCAGAGCTCCCGGGGTGGTCTCCATATAATCGCCGATCAGCTTGTAGCTCCAGAAGCAGGCCAGCACCGCCGTGGTCAGCTCCGCCAGGCCTTCCTTCATGGCCACCGCGATCATATAATTGGTGTAAGAATCATTGTTCAGGCACATAGGCGTGCGCTCGATGTCCTCCTGGGTGATCCCCAGCTCCTTTAAGAAGAACTGGTGCACCGCATTTTCCGTATTCAGAGTATCCGCGATAAAGGCCGCAAACAGCCGCATATCCTTCTCGTCCCGGGATTTTATCACCCCCAGGGCAAATACTTTGGCGTACTCCATCAGGTACTTGTGGTCCTGGATCATATAGAACTGGAACTTATCCTTCGCCAGGGTTCCGTCCGCCATCCCCTGGATAAAGGGATGGGTAAAATAACTCTCCCAGATGGGAAGAGCCTTCTCGTACAAACGCTGTGATACTTTCATTCTCTCTCCTCCTGAAGTCATATTTCAACGGATCCTCTAGGGACGGTAAGCAGGGTCAACCTCCCAGCCGCCTGATTCCTTCTTCCGCAGGATCCTCTGGTTTTGGCTGCCCCGGAATTTCAGGGTCACGTCCTTTTTCTCCTCCACGAATTCCCCGTCCACCAGCCGGTCGATATAAGACAGCATCTCCTCCGTCACTTCCGTATACACCTTCCCGCCGGGGACCAGATCCACATCCTGGGTATAGCCGGTATAGCACCAGATGTCCTTCCCGGGAAATGCCTCCCGCACCCTGTGAAGGAGTTGCACCAGCTCCCGCTGGTTCCCCGGCTCAAAGGGCTCTCCGCCAAGGAGGGTGAATCCCTGGATATAAGAAGGAGACAGAAGGGATAAGATCTCTTCCTCCGTCTCCTTTGTGTAGGGCTGTCCATAGTGGAAATCCCAGGTCTCCGCGTTAAAACAGCCCTTGCAGTGATGGCGGCAGCCCGAGACGAACAGGCTTACCCTGACTCCCGGACCGTCCGCGATATCATAAGGTTTGATATTTCCGTAATACATAGTCTCTCCTACAAGTGCAGTACCCGGTCCTTGATCTCCTGGGTCCGTCCCTGGTTCCAGAACTGGGTCCCGATATAGCCGCAGGTCCTGCGGGCCACAAACATCTTATCCTGATCCTTGTTGCCGCAGTTGGGGCACTCCCAGATCAGCTTGCCGGATTCATCCTCCTTGATCTGGATCTCTCCGTCGTAGCCGCAGCACTCACAGTAGTCGCTCTTGGTATTCAGCTCCGCGTACATAATGTTATCGTAAATGAACTGCATCACAGACAGTACCGCCGGGATATTGTCCTGCATATTGGGCACTTCCACGTAGCTGATGGCTCCGCCCGGAGACAGCTTCTGGAACTCCGACTCGAATTTCAGCTTGTGGAACGCGTCGATCTCCTCGGACACGTGCACATGATAGCTGTTGGTGATATAGTTCTTGTCGGTCACGCCCTCGATGATGCCAAACCGCTTCTGCAGGCATTTGGCGAATTTATAGGTAGTGGATTCCATGGGCGTTCCATATACGGAATAACTGATGTGCTCTGCTTCCTTCCATTCTCTGCACTTGTCGTTCAGCCGCTGCATCACCTGCATGGCAAATGGCTGGGCTTCCGGATCGGTGTGGGTCTTGCCCAGCATCCGCACGCACATCTCGTAAAGTCCCGCATAGCCAAGAGAAATGGTGGAATATCCATTATAAAGAAGCCTGTCGATCTTCTCCCCCTTCTTCAGACGGGCCAGGGCTCCGTACTGCCACAGGATGGGCGCCACATCGGAAACCGTTCCAAGAAGCCGCTCATGCCGGCAGCGAAGCGCCCGGTGACACAGCTCCAGCCGCTCGTCCAGGATCTCCCAGAACCGGCCCATGTCCCCCTCGGAAGAGCAGGCCACGTCTACCAGGTTGATGGTCACCACACCCTGGTTAAACCTGCCGTAGAACTTGTGGCTTCCGTCCGCGTTCCTCTGGGAATCTTCTACCGTCAGGAAGGAACGGCATCCCATACAGGGATATACCTCTCCCTGCTTCAGCTCCTTCATGATCTTGGCAGAGATATAGTCCGGAACCATCCGCTTCGCGGTACATTTTGCCGCCAGCTCTGTCAGGTACCAGTATTTGGAATCCGCAGTTACATTGTCCTCGTCCAGCACGTAGATCAGCTTGGGGAAGGCCGGCGTGATCCACACGCCCTTCTCATTCTTCACACCCTGCATCCGCTGTACCAGCACTTCTTCTATGATCATAGCAAGGTCGTCCCGGATCTTCCCGCCCTCCACTTCGTCCAGGTACATGAACACCGTGACAAAGGGCGCCTGCCCGTTACAGGTCATCAGGGTGATCAGCTGATACTGGATGGTCTGGATCCCGCTCTTTACTTCTTCCTTCAGACGGCGTTCCGTCACTGCGTCGATGATCTTCTCATCCAGGCTCTCGCCGCAGGCCTCCCGCTCCGCGATCACGTTCTTGCGGATCTTCTGGCGACTGATGTCCACGAAAGGCGCCAGATGGGCCAGTGTGAAGGACTGGCCGCCGTACTGGTTACTGGCCACCTGAGCCACGATCTGAGTGGTCACGTTGCAGGCCGTGAAGAAGCTGTGAGGCTTCTCGATCAGAGTCTCGCTGATCACCGTGCCGTTCTGCAGCATATCCTCCAGGTTGATAAGATCACAGTTGTGCTCTCTCTGGGCAAAATAATCGGAATCGTGGAAATGGATGATCCCCTCTTCATGCGCCCGCACGATCTCCTCCGGGAGAAGGACTCTTCTGGTCAGGTCCTTGCTCACTTCCCCCGCCATGTAGTCTCTCTGGGTGGAATTGATCACCGGGTTCTTGTTGGAATTCTCCTGATTCACTTCTTCATTGATATTGTCCAGAAGAGACAGGATCCCGTTGTCCGTGGTGTTGGACTTACGGGTCAGTTCTCTCTTATAGCGGTAGCGCACGTATTTCTGGGCAACTTCGTATCCCCGCATCTCCATGATGCCTGTCTCCACCATGTCCTGGATATCCTCCACGTTCACCGCGTGGGTGAAATCCCGCACCTTCAGCGCGATGTTGTCCGCGATGGCGATGATCTGATATTCATTCATCTGGTGGATCTTGTCTACCTCTTTATTGGCCGCCTTGATGGCGTTGATGATCTTCTCCAGGTGGAAGTCCACCTCTTCCCCGTTTCTCTTGATTACTTTGGTCCTTACCTGAATGTCCATGTTTACTCCCTTCACATACCAAATATTGATATTTGTCATTTATGATTACTATATTTAGTGTCCTGTACTATCATACACTAATCAAAGGAAAAAGGAAAGAGAAATTTTTTTCTTTTTTGAAGTCATAAAAAAACAGAGGATGAAATCACTCATCCTCCGCCTGTTTCTTTCACTTATGCCTCCTGCAGCGTCTCCATCGCCCGCCGGATTTCCTTGCCGGAGATCCCGGTGTAACGTTCAATATCCTCCGGAGAAAACCCATTGTCTGTCATGTGCTTTACCACGGAGAAGATTCCCTCTTCTCTACCCTCTGTTACCCCGTCCGCATAGATTTCCTTCAACGCCTGACACATATTGACCTCCTCCCTTCCGGATTTTGGTTCTCCTACATTTTAGCATGCCAAATATTTGTTGTAAATCGTACAGAACAGAAAATCCCGGAGACTGCCATCTCCGGGATTTTCGTCGCTCCTAATGGAACTATCGTATCTTTTTGCCTATTGGTATAATACCATATACCTTCGACAAAATCAATCTATCCAAAATGCTTTTCCAATATTCCTGAAATCCTTTGTAATTTTTCTTTATCGTAAGCGCTGTGTGCTCAATTGCATGCAACACACCTCGATTCCGCGCTTCGCGCTCCTGTGTCTGCAAAAACAGCGATTGAGTGCGCGATCAGGGGTTCGAACCCTGGACACCCTGATTAAGAGACATTTCATCCATTATGCCAGTCCGTGCTCTTCCAGCCATACCATCCAGGTGTTCTTCCCTTCCCGCATTTTCCGCGCACGCACAGTGAACTCCAGGATTGTAAGTCCTGTAAATACGAGGAACAGGAGCAGCAGGAAAATGAGACAGCCCCGGATACTCTCCCCGCCGCTTATGGTGCTGCGGAACGCTTTCACCGTATAGGTAAACGGTACCCAGTCGTGAAGATACGGCACAAATGATCCGGACAGTTCATAGGGGTATGTGCCCACGGAACCTGCCAGCTGGATCACCATGAAGATCAGCATCAGGAAGCTTCCAACGCGCCCCAGCAGGCTGGTGAAGAAGTACATCACCGACATGAATGCAAGGGACGCCGCGCACGCTGTCAGGACTGTCTTTCCCATTTCCACAGGTATAAAACCATCGAATATATGCAGTGCGCCGATCATAACTACTGCCTGGAGCACTGCCGTCAGATAGAGCACGGACGCCTTGCTGATCCACCAGCGGAAACCGGATTTCATCTGCCCGGCATAACTGGCCAGCGGATACATCAGACTGAACGCGATACAGCCGACCCACAAGCCTACGGACATCATATACGGCGCCATGGCATGGCCGTTGTCGGCCACCTCCGTAATCTGTGTCTCTTCCGCATCTATCGGTGCGGCAAACATATCCGCCGCCTGATCCGATGTGTTCGTCTCCCGGATCTGCTCCGCGCCGCTTCCCAGTTCCTTTGACAGCGTCTCCGCGCCTTCCGAAACCTGCCTGATCCCATCGCCTAGTTCTCCGCTGCCGTCAGCGAGTTGTCCCGCACCGCTGCTGATCTGGCCGGCTCCATCTGTTAGTTTCGCCGCGCCTTCCGTCAACGATTTGCTGTTCGAGGTAAGCTGCCCGGTTCCGGAGGCAAGCGTATCCGTTCCATCTTTCAGCTTCGCGCTTCCCTGTGCCAGCTCTCCCAGACCGCTGTCCAGATTCGCAGCTCCTTTCCGGAGCGCCGATGTTCCCTGCTTCTGAAGCTGATCCGCCCCTGATGCGGCATTGGAGATTCCACCCGCCAGCGCCGGCGCCTGTTCCGCCAATGCGGAAGTGCCGGTCTGAAGCCGCCCTATCCCGTTCTTAAGGGAATCTGCACCACTCTGTACCGCGGAAATGCCGTTCTGAAGATCCGGGATCTCCGCTGCAATCTGCGCGCTCCCGTCCGCCGCTTCATCGACACCGTATGTGTAGGCGGAAACACTTGCAGAAAATGTGTCCGCCTGCTGCTGAACTGCCGCGATCTGTGCCCGCACTTCCTCCGGCACGCCTTCCTCTCCGGCGAGTGTCGACAGCGCCTGACTGATCTCGGCCGCCCCTTCGCGCAGCGACTGGGAATTGGAAGCAGCAGACTGCAGGCCGGAATTAAGCGCATCTGCGCCGTCCTTCAGGCTGGCCGCTCCTTCAGACAGAGATGCAATCCCGTCTGAGAGCTGCCGCGCGCCGTCACTTAATGAAGCCGCGCCGTCATTCAGCGCATCCGCCGCATCGGGAAGGGCCGATGCCGCCGCGTTCAGTTCAGACAGGCCGGCATTGAGCGCAGTCATGTTATCATCCACATCCACCGCGCCATCTGCCAGATCAGAACCGCCTTTCTGCGCGCCATTTACCCCACTGTCCAGTGCATTTACACCTCTTTGCAGCTCCTTGGCCCCTGCCGCGGCCGCACTGGCTCCGTCCGTATACCGGCCAATCCCCACTTCCAGTTCCCGGCTTCCGTCCACAAATACTAAGGAACTGTCCGAAAGAGCCCGCAGATTGTCGGTAATCGTCTGATTTCCGTCGGCCAGCTGATCCGTTCCGGTTTTCAGTTCACCCGACCCATCCGCCGCTTCCCGCATTCCGTCACCCACTTCCGCAAGTTTGCCGAACAGAACTTCTGTATACGTTTTTGTAACCTCTTCCCGTACTGAGCTCTCCAGTTCCTTCATCGCCGTCTCGCTCATCTTGGACGCGATGTAGTTCGTTCCCGGATTCGTTTCATAAGCCAGCGTCATCTTCTCCGGATGCGCGTCTGTCAGCGATGAGGCATGGGCCGAAAATTCCTCCGGTATGGTGATGACCATATAGTATGTGCCGTCCTCAAGGCCCCTCTGCGCCTCCGTCTCTGAAGGAAACTGAAAGTCCAGAGAATCGTTGTGTTTCAGTTCCTCCATCAACGTTCCGCCGATATCCAGTTTCTGATCTTCATAGGTGACCGGCACGTCATGGTTGATGACCGCTACCGGAAGTTTATCGATATTCCCGTATGGGTCCCACATGGATCCAAGGAAAAGTGTGGTATAGATTGTCGGGATCGCGATGACCGCGACTGTAACAATCAGCAAAATCTTATTTTTAAACAGCCTGCGCCATTCCTGCTTCAGCATTGTCTCCTGTCCCCTTTCTTTTTGCAACATTAACTCTATTAATAGATATTGTGTTGATTTTTTTAACATCATGAATTATAGTAAAATCATAAAAAAGATACAACCATTAATGCAGCAGTACTCTGTCTGTTAATGGATAAGCAAACAATGCGGTGTCTATTATTTTTAAAGGAGGGAATGTTTCATGTCAAAAAATATGGACCGGCGGGTTCGCAAGACAAGAGCCCAGCTCCGTCAGGGACTGGCCGAACTTCTGAAAGAAAAGAGTTTAAAAGAGATCACGGTCAAAGAACTCGTAGAAAAAGTGGACATCAACCGTTCCACTTTCTATCTGCACTATGCGGATATCTATGACATGATGGAAAAGATTGAAAACGAACTGACCGGAGACATCGAAGATCTGATCCATACCCATCCGGTAAGTCCGTTCAACGAAGACAGCTTTCCGTTCATCGAGGATATTTTTTCCATCCTCGCGGAAAACCGGGATATCTGCGCCGCTCTCCTGGGTCCCAACGGTGATATCTCTTTTCTGCACCGGATTGAGAATATCCTCTCCGAGCACAGCCTGAACGCCCTGAAAGAAACATTTCCGGAGAAAATGGATGATCTGACATACTACTACGCCTTCTGTCTCTCCGGCTGTATCGGCCTGGTCAAGGCCTGGCTGTCAGATGGATCTTCCGTAAGTCCCCAGCATATGGCCGAACTTACATTTAAGCTCATCATGAACGCACTGAGGGGGTTCTATCCAGACTTTTCCGTAAGACATTCCTGATATTTACGGGGAAAATCTTCTCTGCGCTCTTTCTCTGCTTCCATTCGCAGCGCGCACTTCGATTCCGCGCTCCGCGCTGCTCATTGCTTCACGCAAAAAAACCGCCGTCCCCGCGGCTCGCAATGTCCGCAAAAACAGCGATTTCTAAGTGCGCGATCAGGGGTTCGAACCCTGGACACCCTGATTAAGAGTCAGGTGCTCTGCCAGCTGAGCTAATCGCGCATTTTCTATTAATTATTGCCTGCGTTCCGTTTGTCTCAACGCAAATGCTATTATATAACAGCTTTACGGGCTTTGCAAGTGCTTTTTTCTATTTTTTTAGTATTTTTTCTCTGCAGCCCGCATATATTGATACCAGAGCGGCAAATCTCCCAAAATCACGCCGTTTCTCACGGAGGCTTTTATGGATGCGCACATCTCAAAATATACAGACCGGCGGGATCTCCCCGCTATCCTTACCGTATCTATCCTGGGTTCTCTCAACCATTTTCTCTACGACTGGACCGGCGGCTCTTCCTTTGCCGCCCTGTTCTGTCCCATCAACGAATCCCCCTGGGAGCACCTGAAGCTTTTATTCTTTCCCTTTCTTTTCGTCACTCTTTGGACCGCCGCCTTGTGCCGCTTCCGGGACAGGCGTTTTTTCTACTGCCGTTTTCTCGGCGTCGTCTGCGGAATGGCCTTCACTCTGGTTACTTTCTACACCTACACCGGCATCTGGGGTTCCCATGTTCTGATCCTGGATCTCCTGATCTTTTTCCTCAGCGTGGTTCTCAGCTTTTCAGCTGCCCGGATCTTTTTCCGCGCTCTGAAGCAGATCCCCTCGGCAAATGTGATCTTCACTCTGTGGGGCGCCGGTATATTTTTCTTCTTTGTCTTTACCTGCTTCCCGCCGGGCATCCCTCTCTTTTTCCCTTATGAATGATCAGTTTTTCTGACAAGTCCCTCAATTCCGCCTGCAAACCTTCTCAATTTGTAGTATAATCTCCTTAGTGACAGACAAGCGGCGCAGCCGGTAATTTTCTGCGCCGGGAAAGGAGTTTTGCTATGACAGATCAACCTGTTTCCTGCAGGATCGAACACCACGCCATCCTGTTCGCCTTCCTCTCCAAACGGGCCATTGAGCTCTGCGGCGAAGCGGGGAAGGAATCCATTCTCCGCGGTATGACCATCTATGGAAATGAACGGGGACAGCGGATGGCCGCCAACGCCCTTGCCCGCGGAGACGAACCAAACGTAATGACCAACCAGGCCTACGGCGAATGGAAGCCGGATTATGAAGGCCAGATGGAATTTGGCCAGCTTCGCACAGAGCCCACTCTTCAGACCTACATTTCCAAATGTGCCTGGTGTGACGCCTGGGCCAAACACGGCCTCACCGAATACGGGAAATATTACTGCGTCAACGTAGACAACGCTGTATATCAGGGATTTCAGGACAAATACGCCTGCACCCCCACTGCAACGGCCATGAGCTGGGGCGGAGAGCGCTGTGAGTTCGACTGGGGCGCTCCCTTAAGCCCGGAGGAAAACCAGGCCCTGACCGCTAAGAAGAAGGAACTGGGGGCTTCCTGTATGAAGGACTTCAACTTCCACACCGCCCATCTGAAATACACCATCAGCGAAACCCTCATCGAAGATCTGGGGGAGGATGGTGAGAAAGCGGTGGAACTGGCCCTGGAAGATTATGTCCGCACCTTCGGACAGGAATATCTGGATGTCCTGGAAGGCGTCTATCCCGCTTAAAGGACGGATCAGACCGGGAAAGGAAAGAAACTATGGAGCAACAACACACAACCAACCGGATCGCCTCCTGGCTTTCTGACCATCAGGAAGAACTGATCCAGACAGCAGACTACATTTTCCAGCATCCGGAACTGGCGTATCAGGAAACACTGTCGTCCGAATATCTGGCACAATTCCTGGAACGGCACGGGTTCACCGTGGAGCGTGGAACTGCCGGGATCAAGACCGCCTTCCTCGCCAGCTGGCAGAACACCGACAGCCAGGCGCCCGTCATCGGCTTCCTGGCAGAATACGACGCTCTGCCGGAGCTGGGACATGCCTGCGGCCACAACCTCTTAGGAACCGGCGCTGCCGCTGCTGCCTGCGCTCTGAAATCAGAACTGGAGCAAAGCGGCGTCCCGGCCATTCTGCGGGTCTACGGCTGCCCGGCGGAAGAGATCATGTCCGGCAAGATCGTCATGAACCAGGCCGGCGTGTTCGACGATCTGGATCTGGCCGTCACCTGGCACCCCTTCGACCGCAATCGGGTCAGCAACGACATCTGGCAGGCCCAGGACATCAAGAACTACACCTTCCACGGCATCAGCGCCCATGCGTCCAAGTCTCCGGAAAACGGGCGAAGCGCCCTGGACGCGGCAGAGCTTATGAATATCGGAGTCAATTACCTGCGGGAACACGTGCCCGGCGACGTGCGGATGCACTATGCCTATATTGACAACGGGCAGCCCGCCAATGTAGTGCCCGATCTTGCCAAGACCAACTACTTTATCCGCTCCAGCCTGCGCTCCCGCACTGACGACGCTTCCCGGCGGGTAGATGACTGCGCCAGAGGCGCCGCCCTTATGACCGGCACCACCGTGGACATCGAACTGGTGTCAAGCTGCAAGGAGATGAAGATTTACCGGCCTCTCACCGAATTGTACTATGAGGCCATGACCCACATCCCCACTCCGGAATACACCCGGGAGGAGCTGGATTTTGCCGCCAGGATCAGCGAAGAAGCCGGCTTCGACAATCAGGGCGAATATTTCCGCGGCCTGGAACCTCTGGAGGATGAGCCCGTTCCTATCTCCATCGGCACCGACGCCTCCGAAGTAAGCCACACCGTTCCCCTGATCACCATAAGCGCCGCCACCATGTGCCTGGGCACGCCGCTCCATCACTGGGCCGCCGCCAGACAGGCAGGCATGAGCATCGGACACAAAGGGATGCTGTACGCCGCAAGGTGTATGGCAGAGGGCACACTTCTCTGGTTGGGGACGTAGTATTTTCGAAAATACCACGTCCCAGATTGAAAATACCCTGTCCCCTTTTGAAAATAACATTACATAATCTAAGGAGGAATTTTTATGATCACACAGAAAATCGGCCTGATCGGCTGTGGAAACATGGGAGGAGCCATCCTCTCCGGCGCCCTTGAAAGCGGCGTGCTCCCCAAAGGAAACGCCTATGTCTATGACGTCAGCTCTGCCGCCATGGAGCGGGCGGCCCAATGGGGCGTGAATCTTGCCAAAGACTGTGTAGACCTCTGCCAGAAGAGCGACATCATCCTTCTCGCAGTCAAACCACAGTACACCCCGGAAACCCTGGCCAAATGCCAGGATGCTCTAGAGGGAAAGGCCATTGTCTCCATCGTGGCTGGCATCACTGCGGAACGGCTCCGCGCAATGATCTCCGGCACTCCCCGGATCCTGCGCACCATGCCCAATACCCCGGCCATGGTATTTGAAGGCGCTTTCGCCCTGTGCTCTGACAACGATCTTACCGAGGAAGAACAAAAAGCTGCCATCGCCCTCTTCGAGGCTATCGGCATTGTAGAACTGGTGCCCGAGCACCTGATCGACGCAGTATGCGGCTTAAGCGGCGGCGGTCCGGCGTATGTGGCCATGTTTATCGAAGCCATGGCGGACGGCGGCGTAAAACAGGGGCTCCCCCGGGCCACTGCCTATCGCCTGGCTGCCCAGACCTGCCTTGGCACCGCCAAGATGATCCTGGACAAAAATATCCATCCCGGACAGCTCAAAGATATGGTCACCTCCCCCGGAGGAACCACCATCGAAGGCTGCGAAGCCCTGGAGCGGGGCGGCATGCGCGCCGCAGTGATCGACTGTATCAACGCCGGAGCGGAGAAGTCCCGGAAGCTGTAGAAAATAATTGGGGACGTGGTATTTTTAAAAATACCACGTCCCAGATTGAAAATACCCTGTCCCTTTTTGATTATTTCCCCCCGGTCTGCATCCTCTTGATGACTTTCAGCCGGGTAAATTCTTCTCGTTCTTTTTCTTCCAGCGCATTATTGATCGTATATACCAGATTGCTGTACATGGGAATCGTAATGTTCTTCAGCGCGTTGGCCCGCTTCTGAGTCTTCTTGATATTAGTCGCCAGGCGGTACGCCGCGTTTTCCACCATAGACAGCTTGATAGTCAGATCCTTCACCTCCCGGAATGCCTCCCGGGCGATATCGATAGATTCATGGGTGGTGCTGAAGGAATACGTAAGGTCGTTCTGCTTCGCGTCATACTTCACATGAGGGATCTCCGTCCCCATGATACTCCGGGTCTGGATCCGGATGGATTCCTCAATGGGAACCGTATACGCCAGTTCCTGCACCTTGCTGATCCCGTGCTCGATATTGGCCCGCTGCAGGCAGGCATAGGCTTTGGTAAATGTAGTATCGATCTTTTCCTGGATTTCTTTTGCTTCATCGATCAGGCTCATCAGTTCCTGCAGAAGGATATTCCGCTTCTTGTCCATCAGGTCGTAGCCCTGGTGGGCAAGGGCAAGGGAATTCTTCGCAAGCATCAGATTGCCCTTGGTGGGAAATTCTCTTGGATCCATAAAATGCCTCCCCTTTCCCTGCGATCTACGCTTCTTCTTTCGCCGGATGGTAGTATAATTCAACCAGCTTCGTATCAATCCGGTCCAGTTCCTCTTTCGGCAGAAGTCCCAGAAGCTCCCAGCCCAGATCCAGCGTCTCCTGGATGGTCCGGTTCTCTGTGGGCCCCTGGCCAATATAGCGTTTCTCAAATTCCTGCCCGAATTTCAGATACTGTTTATCCAGAGGCGACAGCTCGTCTTCTCCGATAACGGAAGCCAGGTTCCTAGCCTCCCCCACCTTGGCGTAGGCGGAGAACAGCTGGTTTGCCAGCCCCTGATGGTCTTCTCTTGTATATCCTGCGCCGATACCGTCCTTCATCAGACGGGACAGCGACGGCAGCACGCTGATAGGCGGATAGACGCTCTGCCCGTGCAGGTTCCGATCCAGAACGATCTGGCCTTCTGTGATGTAACCGGTCAGGTCCGGGATCGGATGGGTAATGTCGTCGTTGGGCATGGTCAGGATCGGCAGCTGGGTCACAGACCCGCTGGCTCCTTCCACGATACCGGCCCGTTCATAGATGGTGGCCAGTTCACTGTATAAGTATCCCGGATAACCTTTTCTGGAAGGGATCTCGCCCTTGGAGGAGGAAACCTCACGCAGCGCCTCTGCAAATGAGGTCATATCCGTCAGGATGACCAGAATATGCATGTTGCATTCAAATGCCAGGTATTCCGCCACGGTAAGGGCCACCTTGGGGGTGATCAGACGTTCCACCACCGGGTCGTTTGCCAGGTTCAGGAACATGGCCACATGGTCGGAAACCCCGCTTTCTTCAAAAGTCTTGCGGAAGAACTCCGCCACATCATGCTTTACGCCCATAGCGCCAAACACAATAGCGAACTCTTCTTCCGAATCCTCTCCCAGAGACGCCTGCTTTACGATCTGCGCCGCAAGCTGGTCGTGAGGAAGACCATTTCCGGAGAAGATCGGCAGCTTCTGCCCGCGGATCAGTGTGGTCAGCCCGTCAATGGCAGAGATACCAGTACGGATATAGTTCCTCGGATACTCCCGGCGCACCGGGTTCAGCGGCAGGCCGTTCACATCCCGCATATCATCAGAGAAAATGGGCCCCAGCTCATCGATCGGCTCTCCCACTCCGTTGAAGGTACGTCCCAGCATCTCCGGGGAGACCGCGATCTCCATCGGACGGCCGGTAAGCTTTGTATGCGTATTGTTAAGGGACATATTTTCCGTGCCTTCAAATACCTGGATGATGGCTTTGTCCTCATCCAGCTCCACGATACGCCCCATTTTCCGGGTGTCTCCATCTACAACGAATTCCACGATCTCGTCAAAGAAGGCATCCTGCACTCCCTCCAGAACAACCAGAGGGCCATTGATATTACTAAGTCCAAGATATTCAATTGCCATATTCTGTCCCTCCTTTAACCATTCTTCTCAAGAACACGATTGTAGAAATCGTCGATGTCTTTCTTATAAAGATCCAGCATCTGCAGGTTGTCATTGGGAACGTCATACTTGATGGCGATCACTTTCTCAAAAATCCCCTCTGCCTTCAGCACAGACATGGGCATGCCCATGGCCACCAGCTTCCGGCTCTGCTTATAGAGATACAGGATCACATCCATCATCTTAAACTGCTTCTCCATGGATACGCAGGTGTCTTCCTTGTGGAAGGCATTCTGCTGCAGGAAGCCAAGCCGGATCACCTTGGCGATCTCCAGCACCAGCTTCTGATCATCCGGCAGCACGTCGCCGCCGATCAGCTTTACGATCTCCATCAGGCTGCTCTCCTGATTGAGGAGCGCCATCAGACGATTCCGGTAATCCACGAACTTGGGCGACACATGATCGGTGTACCAGCCGCTTAAGTCCGTAAGATACTCACTGTAGCTGCTCAGCCAGTGGATGGCCGGGAAATGTCTGGAATAAGCCAGAGACTTATCCAGTCCCCAGAAGCAGCGCACAAAACGCTTGGTATTCTGAGTCACAGGCTCGGAGAAATCTCCTCCCTGGGGAGAAACCGCACCAATGATGGATACGGAACCGGTGGCTCCGTTCAGGGTCTGCATCATCCCCGCCCGCTCATAGAACGCAGACAGACGGGAAGCCAGATAGGCCGGGAACCCTTCCTCCGCCGGCATCTCCTCCAGACGTCCGGACAGCTCACGCAGCGCCTCTGCCCACCGGGAGGTGGAGTCTGCCATGATGGCCACGTCATATCCCATATCCCGGTAATATTCCGCCAGGGTAAGCCCGGTATAGATGGAAGCCTCACGGGCCGCCACCGGCATGTTGGAAGTGTTGGCGATCAGAACAGTACGATCCATCAGAGGATTACCGTTCCTGGGATCCACCAGTTCCCCAAACTCTTCCAGTACCTGGGTCATCTCATTGCCACGCTCTCCGCAGCCGATATATACGATAATGTCCGCATCCGCCCACTTGGCGATCTGATGCTGGGTCATAGTCTTTCCGGTTCCGAATCCGCCGGGGATCGCCGCTGTTCCGCCCTTCGCGATGGGGAACATGGTATCCAGGATCCGCTGCCCTGTAACCAGCGGGACGCTGGCCGGATATCTCTGGTTCACCGGTCTTGGCACACGGATGGGCCAGTGCTGGGTCATGGAAAGCTCCCGCCTGGTCCCGTCAGCCAGCTCGATGGTCACAATACTATCCTCGATGGTATACTGTCCATCCGCCACGGTCTCCACTACCGTTCCTTCTACATCAGGAGGAACCATGCATTTGTGCACAATAGCAGAAGTCTCCGGAACCTCCGCGATGATGGTCCCGCCGCGCACCAGGTCTCCGGTCTTCACAGTTATATGGGTATCCCACAGTTTCTTGCGATCCAGCGCATCCACGCTGACACCCCGGGTGATAAACGCGCCGCCGCTTTCCGCGATCCGCTCCAGAGGACGCTCGATTCCGTCGAAGATATTATTCAGGATTCCAGGCGCCAGCGTCACAGAGATGGCCGCCCCTGTGGCTTCCACCGTCTCCCCCGGACGCAGGCCTGAAGTCTCCTCATAGACCTGCACCGTGGTCCGGTCCTTATCCAGAGAAATGACTTCCCCTACCAGCCGCTGCGGGCCCACATGGACCATTTCCGACATCTTGAATCCCGTCTTTCCCTTCAGGTAGATCACCGGGCCATTGATGCCGTAGATTGTTGCTACTTTCTTACTATTCAACGCCCGTACCTCCCTTGAACAAGAATCTCTGGTATTCGCGCTCGATGGCTCCCTTGAAGGCATGGTCTACCAGGATATTCCTCCCGTGTACCACACATCTGACGCCGCCGATGAAATCTTCTTTGCTCACCGTCAGCTGGAAGCCGGTATGCTCCTCCAGATAGTCCTTCTTATCCGCATCCGTAGGATTGATATAGATGGTCATAGCCTCGCTTCCGGCAAATGCGGCCGCCTTCTCGATATACTCCACCAGAAGGCGCAGATATTCCTCTGTCTGCATATAAGCTGCCACCAGCTGGCGCACTTCTTCAAACAACTCTTTCTTCAGTTCATTCTGTACTTTGCTCAGATCTCTCTTCAGCTGCAGCTGGGCCTTGGACACCGCCATATTAAGCTGCTGCTTCTCATGGGTGGTCTCCGCCTTAAGCCGGGTCTCCGACTGGCGCAGCGCCTCCTGCTTGTGCTGTTCAAATACACCTTCCAAAGCATTTCTATGCTGTTCGATGATCGCATTGCCCTGGGCTCTTGCCTCTTTCATGGCAGCCTCCTGCAAATGCGCGGTCTTTTCTTCTAATGTCACGCCTGTTCACCTTCTTCATTACAGTTTTAAGCCGATGGCTTCGTTTACATAGGAAGTGATAAAATCTTCTTTACGTCCGGTTCCGTGCCTGTCAGGGATCTCGATCAGAAGCGGCATGGTATGCTCCAGCCGGATCTCATCGATCAGGTCCGGGAACTCCCGCCCGAACTTTTCCGTCAGCAGGATGATCCCCACGGTCTTGTCGGTCATGGCGTTCTCAATGGCTTCCCTAAGCTCGTTTCGCTCGTGGACCACCACTCCGTCTACGCCGGCCAGCCGCAGCCCTGTCAGGGTATCGACATTATCACTGATCAGATACATTTTCATCTTACAGCTGTCCCAGGATCATGAAGGAGATGATCAGTCCGTACAGACATACACCTTCTGCAAGACCTACGAAGATCAGGGACTTACCAAGCGCGCTGGAGTCCTCGCTGATAGCTCCCAGCGCCGCGCTTGCTGCACTTGCTACGGCGATACCGCCGCCCACACATGATAAACCGGTTGACAGTGCGGCCGCAAGATAACCGAATCCCGCCGCGTTTGAAGCAGCCCCTGCAGCCGCGTCGGCAGCCTGTACAGGAGTGCCGGAGAACAACATGATCCCCGCCGCGATGAATGCTCCAAAATAGAAGAAAATGTTGGTCCCGATAGCGCGCTTATAACGCTTCTTGTTCTTCTCCCCGATCAGGTAGTACCCAAACGGGATTACAATGCTGAGTATCAAAGTTGCGATCAACAAAATTTTCACTGTTACTGTCATGGCTTTATTTTCCTCCTTAAAATAAATGACTGAGTATTTTTCTATGCTTTCTTATGATTGTTAAATGGCTTGAATTCCCGCCCGGTTCCTTTGTAGAACCGGCTGAACATCTCATAGTATTCCAGACGCAGTACCTGAATTCCCACAACCAGGCCTTCCAGGCCGCACACCACGATATTTCCGATCACAAGCCCGATGATATTGGGGCTTCCGTCCGTAGCTCCGGAGAGCATAAGGACTACTTCCATGATCGCCGCGTGGCTTACCGCGAAGGCTCCGATACGCACATAGGAAAGCGTATTGGAGAAATAGCTCAGCATGGTCTCGAACAGTTCGAAAAATCCCTGTACCAGGAACATCACCTTGCCTTCTTCGATCTTCTTATGGTTTCGCTCCACCAGGTTTGTCAGCGGTTCCTTGAATAAGAACAGGACCACCGGCACTCCCAGGAAGATGGCCATCAGGATATTACCCGGCGTCTTGTGACCGGTCATGAAAAGCACTACCGTCAGCACCAGGAATCCGTAGAACACAAGTCCCGCCAGACCATTGTTGGAAAACCAGATGTTTTCCGTATCCCGGGCCCGGATGGCGTTGACGATGTGGAACAACATCACCAGGATGTTCAGCGCCATACCAAAGGCGATCGCCACCACGAACACCGTGTTCAGCTGCCCGATAAAGGGCAGGTCCGTCATAGCGCTCACCGGCCGCAGCCATCTGGCTGGCAGGATATCTTCAAATCCAAACACGCTTCCGAACATAAATCCGAAGAAGGTGGAGAAAAGTCCCGCCACAGAGATGATCCCCGCCAGGTTCGCCTTCTTCGTCAGATAGATGATCCCGCCGATCAGGAACAGGCACAGTCCCTGTCCCACGTCTCCAAACATGGCTCCAAAGATAAAGGTATATGTCAGAGCTACGAAGATAGTGGGATCCATCTCGTCATGGGCCGGCAGCCCGTACATCTTGATAAACATCTCAAAGGGCTTGAAGATCTTGGGATTCTTCAGTTTCGTAGGCGGATCGCCGAAGAATTTCTCCCGCTCTTCCTCCACCACGATCAGCACCCTGTGATCATTCTCCGCTTCCTTGACGAAAGCTTCCACGTCTTTCTCTCCCATCCATCCGCAGAGAATGTAGTAATCTTCTTTATTGTCGTCCTCGATCCGCGCGGCCATCTTGCGCACGTCGAAATTGTTGGACAGCTCTTCCAGCCGCTTCCTTGCTCCCATCAGCTCGGAGGCGTGGCTCTCCATCAGAGACCGGGTATCTTCCTCCAGCTGATCGATGGCTTTCTGGGTCTCCTCGATCTCTTCCTTCAGAGTCTCACAGGCCACCTGAGGCGTCCCGATGTATTCGTCGGAGACCGTGATCCGCTCAAAGTGCATGGAATTAAACACTGCGTCCACCCGGCTGGTATCTGAATTGGCCGCGAAGTAACAGCCGTACACATAATTCTCCGTCCGGGTCCCTTCCAGGAAAATGGCGTTCAGATCGTCAAACAGATATTTCTCCAGCTTCTGATAATGATCCAGGTCGATCCGGCCAAAACGCACATGCATGTACCGGTAATGAAGCACCTTGTGCACGTCCAGATCCAGGGACCGGAAGGGCTCCAGCACATTCAGCTTGCCGGTCAGCTCATCCTTCTTCTTCTTCAGAAGCTCTTTGTTCTCCTGGATATCCAGATAGTCATGGTTCACATCCCGGATCAGCGCCAGGATCTCTTCCGTAGTCAGCGTGTGGTCCGTGTGATACTCTCCAGAAGGCAGAAGGCCGGCGAACTGTTCCGCCTTGGCCAGCGGCTCCTTGTACGGGTTCACCTCCACAAAGGGAAGGAGGTTCTGGGTCGTCCGAAGTTCTGTGACCGCGTTCTCAAGCTGCATCTCATATTTGGAAAGATAGACGTCGCACACCCGGTCGATATCCGTTCTCGGACCGCTGATGCTTAAGAACTTCATCTTTACAATCATTGTTTCACACCTCCTACATAAGCCAGCGTCTCTCTTGCGGACAGACCGTAACGGATACATTCAAGAGCTGTCGTCAGCTTATAGATTTCCTCTTCCTTTAAGAATAAGTAAGTATTGATCGCTGCCACGGAATAAGGATTTCTGCGGCGGTCCGCCAGATACAGGGTCCGCTGCGCGTCCCGGTACATCTGCTCCAGCGTCCGCTCGTCGCCGAAATGATAGTGCTTCGCATAGTAGGTTTCCTCTACCAGCTTGATAAACTCTTCCACCGTGGGCGCCTCCACCAGCGCCTTGAACTCGTCATGCTTCAGGCGGTACTGGATGGGAATGGTCAGGGAATAAATATCCGGCGGGACCATATGGTAATACTTCTTCGCCCGGTAGATCCACTGCAGGTTCAGAAGATCGATCTTCGTCCCGCAGTCCCTGGTGAAAAGTTCTTTCTCCTTCCGCTTGAGCAAGCGCTTTTCCTTTCTCCAAAGAGTGGAGAAATAATACAGATCCAGGGCCAGGTCGTAATCAAATAGCTTTCCTGTTCCTGAATCCCGGATCTTCTTAAGCGGAGCGTAATATTCCGTATCCTTCAGATTATCTACCAGTTCCTCGATATTCCTGGACGTGATCAGACGGTCAATGGAAATCTGAGAATACCGGTCAAACACTTCCTTCTTGTAATCCAGGTCAAAGGGCTTGTCATAGTGGTTGAACACGATCCTCAGACAATAGTTGATCAGCACGACCTCGTACTGCTTCCAGTATAATTTCAGGAACTTTTTCTGCTGCATTCCGGCGAACCGGAAGATCTTTGTATAATCATTATACAGGGACTGGTACAGGACTTTCTCCACGTTGCCCCTGTGATACAGAGCCACGTCCATCTGCCCCAGGTCCTCTGCGTACGCGGGCTTTTCCTTCAGGTATTCGATCACCTCCGGGACGCTTCTTAACCCCGCGATGTTCTCAAAATCCTGGTCCGTCAGAAGCTTGGCCTGCATGGCCCTGATCTTCGTCACGATCCCGCTGTAAGTCATAAGACTGCACATATGCCTACACCTCTAATACCTTCTTCAGGATCGCCTGCGCGTAAGTCGTGTGGCTCCCCTCGAATTCCTTCTTCAGATTCTCTATCATATAAGAGTTCTTCTCCCGCTCTTCCTCCAGGAGCGCGTTGATCTTCTGCTCCCCTTCCGCGCGGATCTCGCTCAGTTTCTTACGGGTATCCTCTTCCAGCTGCTGGTCAAACGCATCCCGCTTTGCCTGTATCTCCTTCTCGATCTCGGACTTCTGCGCCTGCGCCTCTTCCACGATCGCCTCAGCGGTTTTCTCAATTTCCGCCAGTTTTTCAATCACTGCTTCCATATGTTACCTCCGTCTTTGCTCACGTAAAAGCCTAGTCTTTCATGTTATAATACATAATACACCTATTTTTTTAAATTACCAGAGTAAATTTCTCCAAAAACTTAATAATTAGCGAAAACTTTACATGAAAAATAACCAAAAAAATCCTGTTCCTGTTTGACATTTTCCCCTCCCGCCGCTAAACTAAAAAGCACGAAATCATCCAGATGAAAGGAGTTCCCTATGAGACTTCGAAATATTCCCCGGGCTGAAAGCGTGCTGGCAGCTTCCCCCAGGGTCTTAAAAGACCCGGAGCAATTTCGCGGCGCTTTCCGGCAGACGGTTTTTCAGAATACAGACCCTCTCCACATTGAGATCGGCATGGGCAAAGGCCAGTTCCTTCTCACACTGGCCCTTCAGAACCCTTCTGTAAATTATATCGGGATCGAGCGGTATTCCAGCGTCCTTCTGCGCCCCGTAGAGAAGCTGGCTTCCATGCAGGCCGCAGGAGAAGCCGTTCCCTCCAATCTGCGGTTTATCTGCATGGATGCGGCGGACATCTCCCAGGTTTTCGCCCCTGGTGAAGTGGACCGGATCTATCTGAACTTCTCGGATCCCTGGCCCAAGGCACGCCACGCCAGACGCCGCCTCACCTCCCTGGAATATCTGGCTCGTTACGATGAGATCCTCTCCCCCAACGGGCAGGTGGAATTCAAGACCGACAACCGGGCCCTCTTCGACTTCTCCCTGGAGCAGATTGAGGCTTCCCCTGTCTGGACCCTTGCCGCCCGCACCTTTGATCTTCACCATGACCCTCTTCTGAACCAGGGGAACATCATGACGGAATACGAAGAGAAGTTTTCCTCCATGGATCATCCCATCTGCAAGCTTATCGCCCGAAGGAGCCGCTGAATAAAGCGTGGCTCCTCCGGGCCTTTTTCGTCTCTGCCGCATATACTGGTATTGAATCATTCGCCCCGGAGGATACTATGAACAGAAACTGCGGAAAATCCTGGAAATATAAAATGTGCGGATCCACCTGGCGCAGGCGAAGACTCTCCCGGAAGCTTGGAGTCCTCCAGAATTCCCTGCGGGAAGTCTATCTCTTCCTGAATCCCGGCTGCCGCCACTGACAGGATCTTCCCTCTCCGAGGCAGGAGAGGTTATAAATATGCTGCATCTGACTTGTGAAAATTTTGAAACCAGGATCATAAAAGACCCCCGTCCGGCAGTGGTCCTGTTCTACGCCCGCTGGTGCGGGAAATGCGCCATGACAAGACCAATGGTGGAGGACGTGGCCGAGCGCCATCAGAGGCGCGTCCGGTTCTTCGAGGTGGAAATCGACGAGTCCCCTCTCCTGGCGGACCGGTACGGGGCGGACATCGTCCCCACATTTGTTTTCTTCCAAAATAGCGCTGCCGTGTCCACCATGAAAGGGTTGATCGGCGAAGCCACTCTGGAACAGCGGCTCAAGGAAATCTTCAGAAATTGTTAAGCCGGTTTTCCTTTGCAAATATTCCTTCTTATGATATATTAGGTAAGTATTAAAATAAATCATAAAGGAGGAATGGTGTTACACCAGTCTTATGAAGAAATTAAGAAAGATCATACCATTTATGCTGATAATGACCCTGACCTGCGCAAGCCTTCCCATAGCTGCCCAGGCCGACAGTTCCAAGGTCGTTACCCTTGGAGCCAACCTCTCGGAAGAACAGAAGACTTCCATGTACGAGTATTTTGGGACCTCCGCCGACCAGGTAGAGACCATCGAAGTAACCAACGCTGACGAGCGGGAATACATGGAGGGCATCGCCACAGAAGCCCAGATCGGAACTCGTACCTACAGCTGCTCTTATGTAGAGCCTACAAGCAGCGGCGGGATCCAGGTAAAGGTTGCGAATCTTACCTTTGTGACCAGTTCCATGATCGCCAGCACTCTTCTCACTTCTGGAATGGAGAACTGTAACGTGGTTGCCGCTTCTCCCATTGAAGTCTCCGGCACAGGCGCCCTTACCGGGATCATGATGGCCTATGAGACCGCCAGCGGAGAAGAATTGAGTGAAGAACAGAAAGAAGCCGCTGTAGAAGAACTTGTCACCACCGGCGACCTGGCAGACTCTGTCGGCCAGGAAGAAGCCAGCCAGCTGATGAACGACGTCAAGCAGGATGTGATCGAGAAGGGCCTGACCGAAGAAGGCGAGATCCAGGACGCAGTCAACGACGCTGCCGGCAGCCTGAACATCACCCTCACAGAAGAGCAGATGGCCGAGATCGTGGCTCTCATGCAGACCATCTCCCAGTTCGACTATGATGTAAACGCCCTGAAGGACACCCTGGATAACCTGGCCGGCAAGGGAGACGGCTTCTTCGCCAGCCTGTGGGAATCCATCAAGAACTTCTTCACCGGCGGGGACAGCACGGGCGGCATCCTTAACGATACCAACGATGAAATCTTAGGCGACAACGCCGTGATCGACAGCACCCTGGATTCCGTCAAGGATGCAGCCGAGAGCGCCGATGGCGACAGCTGGTGGGATAAAATCGTCGACTTCTTCAAAGGCCTTTTCGGTGGTGACGATGAGCAGGCCACCGAGGAAGAGACCACCAACGATACCGTTGATGATTCCACTGCTGATGACCCCGCTGTTGACGACTCCAACAGCGCGGACGATACTGTCGCCCCAGACAGCGAAAGCAGCTCCGACACTTCCGCCCAGGAAGAGACCGCTGACGATGGCAGCGCCACTGCCGATGACAGCTCCGATTCTTCCGGGGATGAGA
Source organism: Massilistercora timonensis (assembly GCF_900312975.1). Taxonomy (NCBI): domain Bacteria; kingdom Bacillati; phylum Bacillota; class Clostridia; order Eubacteriales; genus Massilistercora; species Massilistercora timonensis. The sequence goes on from NZ_LT990039.1 coordinate 1,347,587, forward strand.
CCACTTCCCAGGATACAGCAGACGAAAGCATAAGCGAATAAATTCAGGTTATCGCGCTGATTCTGTGGACTAAAAATGCTCAGGGAAGCGCATACGGCCTGCTGATAGAAGCCAGAAAGGTTCGCGAAGAATCCTTAACATCAAAACACCTGCGATTTCATAACCAGAGCAATTCGCAGGTGTTTTTCTGTAACAGATTCTAATGCTTCCCTATGGTTCTATCCGCAAGCTGTACGCGCTTCCCTGTTCCATATTCTTCCGCAGAATCATCTTGGCAATTCAAGCCTTTGTCGGGACAGTTGGCGATAAGGCGGGGACCGGATGATTGCGGAGGTTAAGTGTTAGCCTCGGAGCAATCGCCGGGCCTCGCCTCTCGACAAACCGCACGATAAACCTGAATTTCAGGATATCCCGGTCACATGATACCCCATCTTCTCCACCGCTTCTTTCAACACCTCGTCTGATACGATCCGGTCGCAGGAAACCACCGCCTGATTCTTTGACAGATCCACCCGGGCGCTGACGCCGTCGATCTGATTGAGCATCTTTGTCACATTCCCTGCGCAGTGGGCGCAATGCATGCCTTCAATGGACAGTGTTTTCTTTCCGATCACCGGGCCGTCCAGTTTTTTCTTCGGCGGTTTCGCAGCGCTTGGACAACTTCCGCCGGCGGGACATCCGATGCATTTAACACCCCGTTTTTTCGCTTTTACAATATAGGAGATGGCGCTTCCCAGAAGAACTGCCAGGATCACGACCACGATCAAATCTGCCATACAAACAACGTCCTTTCTTGACAGGGAACAGTGGACAAAGCGCCAAGACTCTGTCCACTGCTGATTCTTATCTTACTACTTATGCCGCCGCGTGTAAACGGTATTCCGCCGCAAACTCTTTATCTGACTTGCGGATCCGCCACAGGATGATAAGGGCAAATACGATCACCGCGATGAGACCGGGAACAAAACCGGTTCCAAGGGATCCTGTGGTTGCCAGCGTGCCGATCTGGTATACCAGGAAGGCCACCGTATAGCCGGTTCCCAGCTGCAGGCAGATTCCGCCAAGCAGCCATTTTCCGCTCTTCATCTCCGAGTTCATGGCTCCCAGCGCCGCGAAGCAGGGCGGTGTGTAGAGGTTGAACATCAGGTAGGCGAGAGCCGCCACCTTTGTCAGGCCCATGATGGTTGCCACTTCATTTCCGCTTCCCACCAGCGCCAGCTCATCTGTGTCGATCAGATTTGTCACGCCGTAAACAACCGCCAGTGTGCCAACTACATTTTCTTTCGCGATAAATCCGGTTACCGCCGCCGCTGCCAGCTGCCATACGCCAAATCCCAATGGGATGAACAGAATAGCAATGGGGTGGGCGATGCTGGCCAGGATGGAAGTATCTTCCGCGCCTTCTGCAACCACCTGGAACTGCCAGTTAAAGGTCTGCATGATCTGCACTACCGTGTTGCACACAAGGATGATGGTTCCGGCTTTGATAATGTATGCTTTGCCCCGTTCCAGCATGGAGATGCATGCCCGCTTCAGGCTGGGGAGCTTATATTCCGGAAGCTCAATGATAAAGAAGGATTTCCGGTATTTCTGACCAGTGATCCGCTTAACCAGCAACGCTCCCAGAAGGATCAGCAGGATTCCTACCAGATACATGGTTGCCGATACCCACCAGGCGTCTGCGAAGAAAGCACCGGCAAATAATGCGATCACCGGGATCTTGGCGCCGCAGGGCATGAAAGGCGTCAGCATGGCTGTGGTCCGCCGCTCTCTTTCATTCCGGATCGTCCGGGAGGCCATAACGCCGGGGATGGCGCAGCCGGTACCGATGACCATGGGGATGATGGATTTCCCGGACAGTCCCACTCTTTTAAAGATAGGATCCAGTACAACCGTAGCTCTGGCCATGTATCCGCAATCTTCCAGAAGGGCGATCAGGAAATACATAACCATTACCAGCGGAAGGAATCCGACTACCGCGCCTACGCCTCCGATGATACCATCCACAAGAAGCGCGTACAGCATAGGATTGGCATTTTCCATCAGGCCGCCAACCCAGCCCTGGAAGGTCTCGATCCAGGCAACCAGCCAGTCAGCGATCCAGGTTCCCACCGTGGTCTGGGATATGTAGAACACCAGAAAGATAATCGCCGCAAAAAGCGGGATCCCGATGATTTTGTGGGTGATCACGCTGTCGATCTTATCCTGGGCATTTTTATCTTTTGTAAATACTTTTCGCTGCTCTACTTCTTTAACGATCGCATTCACGAAATCAAACCGCTTCCGGTCTGCCGCTTCTACCGCTTCTTTATCCGTCAGATCGATATCTGCCTGCACATAAGGGGCTTTCTGGCCTGCGCCCTTTAACGCGACCGCGGCTTCCACCACTTCTTTCAGCCCGGTATGCCCGGAAGAAGTAGAGATGGTCTTGATCACCGGACAGCCCAGCTTTTCTGCAAGTCGTTTTTCGTCGATCTTTGTCTGTTTCTTTTCTGTAAGGTCGCTTTTGTTCAGAGCAACCACCACCGGAACGCCAAGTTCCAGAAGCTGGGTGGTAAAGAACAGGCTCCGGCTCAGGTTCGTGGCGTCCACGATGTTGACGATGGCGTCCGGATGTTCGTTTTTCACATAACTGCTGGTGATACTTTCCTCCGATGTAAAAGGGGACATAGAATAAGCGCCCGGCAGGTCTACTGCCACCAGTTCCTCGCTCCCCCCGTAATAAGCCTTTTTGATCAGGCTTTCCTTCCGCTCCACCGTAACGCCGGCCCAGTTTCCAACTTTCTCATTTCTTCCTGTCAGGGCGTTGTACATTGTTGTCTTGCCGCTGTTGGGATTCCCCGCAAAAGCAACTCTCATGTTTACATCTCCTCCTTCATTTAGATTAGTCTAAGCTAACTTCTGTGTAAAAAAACACAAATCTTATATTGATATAGCTTTCGCCAGATCAGTATCAATATTATAACGGCCATCCTTGATGGAAACCACGCAGCCGCCGGGAAGCCGGGAGACCACCGTGATCGGTTCGCCGCTATAACACCCCAGGGAGAACAGAAACGCCTCCAGTTCCTCATCGTCCGTGGTAATACCCTTTATGAGATATTCTTCTCCCTCTCTTGCCTCTGCTAGCGTCATGATATCTATCTCCTTTTTTTGCAAATTAAAATCATTCTCATTTATTCACATAGATAGTTTAAACTAACCGCCTGGGATTGTCAATCCCCTTTTCACAAATAAATTCAGGTTTATCACGCAGTTTGTCGAGAGGCGGGGTCCGGCGATTGCTCCGAGGCTGACGCTTAACCTCCGCAATCATCCGGCCCCGCCTTATCGCCAACTGCCTCGACAAAGGCCTGATAAGTGTTAGTCAGCCTTCGGCCGGAAAGAAGACGGGAAGGACCTTGTGGATGTCCTGACAGAATCAGAACGTACAGAAAACGAAGGCAGCCCCTGCATAGAATCCGTATTGGAGCGTTAGAATCCGTTACAGAAAAACACAGAAGATTTCATGGGAAGATTTGACTTCCAGTCAAATCTGAAAAGAACCTGAGCAGGGAAATCATCAGATTTCCCTGCGAATTGCTCTGGTCATGAAATCTTCTGTGTTTTGATGTTAAGGATTCTTCGCGAACAGTTTCGGATTCGCTGCAGGGGCTGACTCTGTTTTCGTGCGTCTGATCACTGTCATATCATCCCCACAAACCTGAATTTAAAACTCAAACACTGCTACTCCATAGGGCGGCAGCGGATAAGCGAAGGAGTACGGTCTTCCGTCGCATTCCTGTTTCTCCGCCTTATAGATCAGCGGCCGTTTCTCTCCTTTTCCGCCATACTGAACGTCATCGCTGTTCAGAACCAGTTTATACTGCTTCTTCCTGGGAACACCCACGCGGTAATCTGAGCGCTCCATAGGCGTAAAGTTACATACAAAGAGCAGATTTCTCTTGTTTCCCTTTGAATGACGCATAAAGCTGAAGATACTGCGGTAAGCGTCATCTGCATTGATCCATTCAAATCCCTCCCAGGACTGATCCATCTCGTACAGCGCCTTATGGCTCCTGTAGAGATGCAGAAGATCCCGGTACCAGTTCTGGATCGCCTGATGCTCCTTCTCAGCCAGAAGATACCAGTCCAGCTCCCGCTCCTCGCTCCATTCCCTGAGCTGAGCGAACTCCTGGCCCATGAAGAGCAGCTTCTTGCCCGCGTGCCCCATCATAAAGGCGTAGGCCACCTTCAGATTGGCATATTTGTCAAAGCCAAGCCCGGGCATCTTATTGAGCATGGAACATTTCAGATGTACCACCTCGTCATGGGACAGCACCAGGATATATTTCTCACTGTACGCGTAACTCATGGCAAAGGTCATCAGGTTATGATTGTCTTTACGAAAATAGGGATCCAGCTTCATGTACTCTGTAAAATCATGCATCCAGCCCATATTCCACTTCAGGCTGAAGCCCAGTCCGTCATCCTCCACATCACCCGTCACTTTCGGCCATGCCGTGGACTCCTCCGCGATCATCAGCGCTCCCGGATTCCTTCCCAGCACAACTGAATTCAGATGCTTAAAGAAATCAATGGCTTCCAGATTCTTATTTCCTCCGTATTTATTGGCAACCCACTGTCCGTCCTGCTTCCCGTAATCCAGGTACAGCATGGAGGCAACCGCGTCTACCCGCAGTCCGTCCACGTGGAAATGCTCGATCCAGAACAAGGCGTTGGCGATCAGGAAGTTGCGCACCTCATTTTTCCCGTAGTCAAAGATCTTGGTCCCCCAGTCCGGATGTTCTCCTTTTCTGGGATCCGCGTATTCAAAAGTAGGCGTTCCGTCAAAATCTGCCAGACCATGAGCGTCTCTCGGAAAATGTGCCGGAACCCAGTCCAGGATAACACCGATCTTATTTCGATGAAGGTAATTGATCATCCACGCGAAATCCTCCGGCGTCCCGTACCTGGAAGTAGGCGCGTAATACCCGGTCACCTGATATCCCCAGGAACCATCAAAAGGATGTTCCGCGATCCCGATGATCTCAATATGAGTATATCCCATATCCTTCACGTATTTCACGATCTCCTTCGCGAACTCCCGGTAGGAATAGAATCCCTCGTCCTCCCGTCCGGGATGGCGTTTCCAGGATCCGATATGGACTTCATAGATGGACATGGGCTCCTGCTCATGTTTCCAGGTCTTGCGCTTGTCCATCCACTGTGTATCCGTCCACTTCAGATGATCGATGTCCGCAACTCTGGAAGCGGTCCCCGGGCGCAGCTCCGCATAATTCGCGAAGGGATCCGCCTTAAAGATATAGTCGCCGGTATACGTCTCGATACAATATTTATAAAGCGTATTTTCCTCAATGCCCGGGATAAAACAGGTATAGATCCCCAAGGGCTCTTCCCTCTCCATCGGATTGGCCTGTGTATCCCAGTCGTTAAAATCACCCACCACCGAAACACTCTTCGCGTGGGGCGCCCAGACAGCAAAATACGCTCCCTTCTTCTTTCCGTCGGAAACCAGATGCGCACCCATCTTCTTATAAAGATCATAGTGGTTCCCCTGTCCAAAAAGGTACTGATCCAGATCTCCGATCTCGTAAGGCTTTTTCTTTCTCTCTGACATATCTTCACCCTCTTACGTTCCATGATAAATTTACACTTATTATACTTTACAACGTCGCAAAAAGAAAGGGTTTTAGCAAATCTTATCTGCCAAAACCCTGCTTTAACGGGATTAAATTTTGAAATCTTCCTCTTTCAGGATGATTCTGTCAGAAGCATCTGTGCTCTTTCCAAATACTCTTCTGGCAAGATGTTTTACATTTGCCTTCTGAGAGTGCTCGATCGCCTCATCCATGATCTCCTTAACCTCAGCTACAGAAACCGCGTGATCCTCTCTCTGCATCACATCGATCCGGCTGTACAGCGCCAGGATTCCCATCTCATCCAGTTTGTAACCGTTCTCCTTCGCGTAAGTCTGACCAAAGGTAACCAGCTCGTCGTTGATAAAGATCGGTAATTCCAGCTTGGATGTAAATTTCTTCTTGAAATCCGGGTTCGCGGTCAGGATCCGCTCCAGCGGCTTCCTCTGGTCTTCCAGAACAAACAGCATCTCTCCGGTCTTGCGCTCCATCAGATGGTTCAGTTCCTTGATCGTCCGGGAGTTCAGCTTTCCGGCTTTCTCGATGATAATGGCTCCGCCCTTCAGCTTCTGGATGATATTTCCCAGTTCCTTCTTATTCAGAGATTCCCCGGTAACAATTGCCAGTTTCCCCTGTTTCAGGTTCCTTTGCTTCTGGATCGCTTTGACGATATCCACCGCCAGAACCGTCTTTCCGGAACCCTTTCTTCCGATCACCAGCAGGTTGCCCGTCTTGGAGGTCCCTTCCCGCTGGGCGCGCCGGTCGTTGTCCAGCACCTCCACGATCTGTTCGCTCATTCCTCTCACCGGAACGAAGTAAGAGAACAACTTCTTCTGCTCTTCCGTAAGTCCTGCCTTCAGTCCGATCTCACTGGTGGCGCTTAAGTCATACCGTCCGGTAACAACAAATCCGGTATCGAATGGAACTCCGGTTCCTTTCGACTTCTTGATCCGCTTCTGGATCTCTTCCTCGGAAGGCTCTTCGATCTCCAGCGGTTCTTCCGCTGTTTCTTTTATCTCGAAATCATCCTCAAAGAAATCATCTTCGTCAAAATCCTCTTCCTCGAAGTCCTCTTCATCCTCATATTCGGCCTCCTCCGGATCCTCTTCTCCGAAATCGTCCTCATATTCGGCCTCGTCAAAGTCCTCCTCGTCGAAGTCCTCCTCATCGAAGTCGTCTTCGTCAAAATCCTCTTCTTCAAAGTCGTCTTCGTTGAAATCTTCTTCCTCGAAATCCGCTTCATCGAAGTCGTCTTCAAAGTCCTCATCCTCGAAATCCGCCTTCGCTGTGCTGGCCAGTTCCAGCTCTTCTTCTACGTCAAACAGATCCTCCGGATCCTCTTCCTCAGCCTTTGCAACCCGGCTCTCCAGTTGATCTACCAACTCCATGATATCATCCGGCAGTCTCTGGGTCTTTCCGTCCGGCACCTGGGTCTCAGCAGCTTCTTCTGCTGCTTTTCTTGCCGCTGCCGCCTCTGCGGCCTTTCGGATCGCCGCTTCTTCTTCCGCTGCCTGGCGTGCCGCTTCCTCTTCTGCCGCTTTTCTTGCCGCTTCTTCCTCTGCAGCCTTCCGCGCAGCTTCTTCTGCGGCTTTTTTCTCCGCCTCGCGGGCTGCCGCTTCTTCCGCAGCCTTCCGTGCCGCTTCTGCCTCCGCGGCTTTCCGCTCTACTTCCAGACGCTCCGCTTCCTGGCGCTTTCTGGCTTCTTCCCGCTCTTTCTCCAGGCGTTCGTCATCCTTCTGCTTCTGCTCTTCAATAGCCTGGGCATGGACCTTCTGCTTCTCCTCCCATGCCTGCAGGATCTCATCAATCTTCATCTGGCCGCCGATCCGGAGCTCTTCGTCCTTCTCTGCCATGGCCTTCTCTTCAATATTCAGGCTGCTGGCCATCGCAACTCCGTTGGCAAGAGCCTCCTCCAGCGTAGCTCCCTTTACTACTCTTGAGATGGGAGTATGTACCGGCTCTTCTTCCTTTTCTTCATCCTCTGCAACCACTTCCGGCTCCACGACTTCTGCCGCAGCAGCTTCCTCTTCCGGTTCCGCAACTTCTGCACCCGCTTCTGCCACAGCTTCTTCCGCCGGCGTTTCCGAAACTTCCTCTGGAACTTCCTCCTGGATCTCTTCCGGCTCCTCAGCTGCCGGCGCTTCTTCTTCCACTTCCGCCTTCCCATAAGTCTGGGTCTCTCCTCTGTGCAGAGCTGAGGCCGCCGTTGCCGCTGCTGCCGTCTCAGCCGCAAATACAGGTTTCCGCACTTTCGGCGCACCCGGTCTGCTGTCATACTTCTCCTGCTGCAGCGGTGTAAGGGGTTTATACTTCATCTTCAGTTCCATTGCCTGATATACGTACTTGCCTTCACTGAACCATAAGATCAGATCATCGCACTCTTCCAGACACTTCGCCGTCATGCCTGCTTCATGGTACAGGTTCGCCAGCTCATAGGCCCATTTCTCCACATATTCTGCCTTCTTGAAATCCTCCAGGGCCGCGATCTGCTCCGTCAGAGGCGCTTTCTGGGCTTTCAGGATCTTGTACTTCAGGATATGCTGATTCGGATCCTTGGGCGCGGCTTTTACAAATTCCTCGTAACAGTCGGAAGCCTCCTCCACATCATTCAGCTTCAGAGCCAGAAGGCCCAGCCGATAGATAATCTTTCTGCTGCCCGGCGCCCGGTCGAAGGCCATAAACAGGATATCCCTGCTCTTCTGGGTCTCCCCGCACAGCTCATAGATCTCGCTCACTGTGTTGAGCATGGATGTGCTTTTCACCCGTCTCCAATCTATGGTATCCGCGATCTCCATCGCTTTCTTATACTGCTTCTTTTCCATATGATCGAGCATCTGCTCGGTCTTCACCCTATATTCATATTTATCCAAATCTCTCACCTCAAAAAATTTTCTTTACAGACAAAAGTCTATATTTTCACTGCTACCAGTGTATCACAAGGGGATAGCTGTTGTCAAAATATACGGGAAAGATTGTTAAATTTCTATTACAAAAAATTACAAAAAAGTAGCCATTATAATCGATTTTCGATATAATGGCTACTCTCTATTTAATTTTATCATATTTTTTTATATAAATCGGAGGAATCTCTGATTATCGGTCCCTTATCCCTATTCAGGAAAACTACAACTCAAAGTCTCGGATCTTACGATCTTCGATATCATTATTTATATCCCTCATTTTCCATATAAAACATTTCCTTGGCTATTTATATCTATAACCGTTTCCATTACAGCCAGAGCCCTTATCATTTGTCTGTAATCGTATTAAGTTATTCCTTCTATAACCTTGCTTTATATGGTTTCTATAAATATCGACCGTTTAGCTGATGTTTCTTTACACATCGTCCAAAACTCTTTGAATCGATCTTATGTGGTATTTTTTCAATATGTTTGCAGATAGTAATCGGTTTATTTACTGTCCGGCTTTTTCTCTTCTCCGACTTTCTCTTTCATTCAAATCTTACCGGTTTTATCGCCTTTTATTATAAAGGCTTATTCTATGGGACCTTTTCTCTGCCATACCACTAACATATTGAATTGTTGTTTCTACTGAACTGTCCAATGGTATAAGCCTCCTTTTCTAAGATTTTCCAATTCTTTGATATCTCACCGACATATGAAATATCTTTGGAATCCATCTCTGACAGATCTTTTCTTCTCTGTCCTTTTTAAAACCCTTTCTCGTCAGGTTTTCTTTTCTGGATCTCCTTTGGATTGATATTATAATAGCACCGGGTTTTTTATTTGTCAACACTATTTTTTGTTTTTATTTATATTAATTTACTTTGGTTCTATATTTTAATTGTTTTCTGAATTATTTGATTTTTAGTTTAAATTTACAAAATTAATCCATCCAGCTTCTCATAGTTCTCCAGACTGTAGGCTTCGATCACATTCCCATCCACCACATACAGCCGGTCCCCAATATAGAGCCCTCTGGTAGTTCCGCCGCCGCCGTTCACCTCTTCTTCCATCAGGCGCTGGAATCCGGCTTCGGTATCGTAGCTGAAGAGATAGTATGTCCTCCCTCCCTCCGAATCTGCCGGGAAGCCGATCAGGTCTTTCTCTCCGTCCACCAGCGCCGCTTTGTAATCATAAGACACATCGGTATTGTAGACATTTTCCAGGACATAGGTGTCTGCTTCCTTCACATCCGCCGGATCGGTGACGTCGAACATGGTCAGTTTCACCCCTTCGGTGATCTGGGTCTTCTCGTCCACATCCATGCCGATCCCCAGAAGCTGGCCATCCCGGTAGGAATGGAGATAATCTGAGAACCCGGGGATCTTAAGCTTCCCGATGATCCGGGGCTTATCCGGATCGGAGAAGTCTACAGAGAACAGAGGATCCGTCTCCCGGAAGGTGACAAAATATCCCACCTCGCCCAGGAATCTGGCCGAATAGATCCGCTCGTCCTTCGCCAGGCCGGTGATCTCTCCCGTCGTCTGCAGCTCTTCATCCAGGACCGTAACGGAATTGGTCTCCCCCACTGTAGTCACGATCCGCAGCCGCCCCTCGTATTCGTCGATGGAGAAGGAATCGTTGATATAGCCGTCCACGGCTCCCTGAGCTTCCGGCTCCAGTTCCCCGTCCCGGTAAGAGATCTTCCGGATGGTGGTCATCTCCCGCTGCCCCTTTTCTGTCCAGACAGTCTCATAATAGTAAATATTTTCACCGCTTACATACAGGTCTCCCCCTTTGGAGAAAATGGCCCGGCTGTTCCTGGTCACCTGCGGCTTCTCCAGATCTACGGCGGTGACGATCTCATAGAGCGTCCCCTGCCCGTAGGGCGGAAGGAAGATCTCTGATTCCTCCAGAAGTTTCCCCTGTACCTGAGGGATATAGGTCTCCGGCCTGGCCTCCTGGATATCTGTTCCCACGTCATACTGGGTAAAAAGATAGAGAACCCCCTCTGCCAGCCGGGAGGAATGATACCAGCCGCTCTGGGTAACTTCCCCCTCCAGCCCAGGGGCTTTTGGATCGCTTACATCATAGGTCAGGACCATGGACTCTGCCTGCTCCTCTTCCGGATAGAACTCCACATCTCCCAGATTCTTCGAACATACCAGGATCACCCGCTTCTCCTCCGGGACCACATAGATCTCCTCGATCCCCCAGCCTTCTTTGATCTGGATCTCCCCGGTCTCCTCTAACGCCTCTCCTGCTTTCACGATCCCCACCTCTGTCTGATTCGTCTCCACGACATAGAGATAGTTCCCGTCGGTTTTCACCAGGTCTCCTTCGTCCACTCCCTGCTGCCGCAGGTTGGTCTCAGAATAGTCTGTCCCCGCTTCCGCAGTCTTTGCCGCCCCGCCGAAAGTGCTGCTCTGGGATTCGGTGGCGGCGATCATATCCGCGGACTCGTTCACCACCCAGCTTCTGGCCCGTTGCTCTTTGATCCCTTCCTGGATCTGATCATAGATCTCTTCATAACTGTTCGCGCAGGCGATGGATCCGCTCCCGCTGATCTCCTCCACCACCGTCTCTGCCGGTACGGCGGATGTTCCTCCCTCCCTGCCGCCAAGGCCGCTGTAAATGGATATCCCTGCAGTGATCACCAGACAGGCTGCCGCCGGAACCGCCAGATACTTCCACGCTGGTCTCTTCTTCCTGACGCCAGCAAGCCGTTCTCTTACCGCCTCCGGGCCAAGGCTGTCCGGCGGCTGGATCTCTGCCGTCTTCTTCCGGATCTTTTCCAGAATTTCCTGCTCGTTCCTGTTCATAAAGATACCCCTTTCCTACTCTAATACACACTCCATCTTCTCCAGCGCCCGCCTTTTCCTGGAGCGGACCGTATGCTCGTTCATCCTGAGGATCCGGCTGATCTCCCGGCTGGTATATCCGCCGAACACAGACAGTCCCACGATCATCTGCTCCTCCTCCGGCAGAACGGCGAATGCCTTCCGCACATCCAGGGCAAGTCCCGGATCTGTCTCCCGGGCCTCCACGGAGAAGAAAGTCTCCTCCTGGTCCAGGCTTACAAGGCGCGCCCGCTCCCGGAACCGCTTTTTGCATTGGTTCGCCAGGATGGTGAACATCCAGCTTTTAAAAGCCTCCTCTTTTCGCAGCTTCCCGATATTCTCATAGCCCGCCAGCACCGCTTCGCTGACTGCATCCTCCGCTTCCTGTCCGTCCCGCAGGATACAGAGGGCGAACCGGTACAGATCCTGGTACACGCTCTGGTACATCTTTGCAAATGTATCCCCGTCACACTTCATAATCCTGTCCTCCCTCATCAGATAGGATCTTCTGGTATCGTATCTATTAGAGTCGAAAAAGATCTCTTTTGATGCATAAAAGGCCGGGAAAAATTTTTTCCCGGCCCGGATCACTCTTCTATCCTCTGTAATAATTGATCAGACATCCCTTGCAGATGATCTCCCGCTCTGCATCTGTCATATCTCCCAGCTTCAGGCTGATCTCTTTGAGACTCTCTCCCACAAGATAAGCCTTCACTTCGGACGCCTTCTCCTCCACTGCCTTCCGGATCTCCGGCACAAACAGATAGTCTCCGTTCTTAAAGCTCAAGGCCTGGTCGTTCTCTTCCGTGATGAAGGGAAGCATTCCCCAGTTGATCAGGTTGGAGCGGTACCGTTTGGTAGCGTACTCATTGGCGATATTGGCCCAGCCGCCCAGCACTTTCTGACAGGAGGCCGCCTGCTCTCTCGCAGATCCGTCTCCCGGCTTCACTGCGAAAATGGTGCTGCCCACGCCAATGTTTCCGGTGTTGACCTCCGGATATTCCGCTGTGATCTTCGAAAGCACCATCTTTAGCTCTGTCAGGGCTTCTGTTGGGTCTTCCCCTGCCTCCAGGGCCTTCTGGGCCTTCTGCACTTCCTTGGCCCGTCCCACATAGGCCGGGTCCTTCCTGGACAGGGCGAACTCTGCCAGGCCCAGCGGATTGGACCGGTAAGAAGAAGTCTCGCCGGAGGGGATCAGCTCGTCTGTGGTGGTCACCGGATCGTGGATCTCAGATACCACCTTCAGGATCAGGTTCTCCGGAAGCGCCGGCATCTGCGGCCAGTCTTTGATGTTAGGGCCGAACTTGATCTCCACGCCGGGATCTGCCACGCCCTTGCTGTCAAATACCCGGTTGGCGTAAATATTCTGATCAAAATGATAGGTGCGTCCTTTGTACTCTACGTCCATATCAGTGGCCGGCGTCAGGAATCCCTTGTTGGCCGCCGTTGCCGCGATGGAACGGGCGTCCATCAACGCCACCGACGCGATCTGGCCGCTCTGCAGCTTGGAGCCCTCCCGGTTGGGGAAGTTTCTGGTGGAGTGACGGATGGAGAACGCGTTGTTGGCCGGCGTGTCTCCCGCGCCGAAGCAGGGGCCGCAGAAGGCGGTCTTCACAATGGTTCCTGCTTCCATCAGATCCGCTACCGCGCCGTTTTTCACCAGTTCCATGTAGATCGGCGTGCTGGCCGGATAGACGCTGAAGGTAAATTCATCCGCGCCGATATAATGGCCCCGGATGATATCCGCCGCCGCGCAGATATTCTCAAATCCGCCGCCGGCACATCCGGCGATGATCCCCTGATCTACATACAGTTTTCCATTTACGATCTTATCCTGGAGAGAGTACTCCACCGCGCCGTCCAGGCTTACCTGGGCCTTCTTCTCCACATCGTGGAGGACGTCCGCCAGGTTGGCGTTCACCTCGTCGATGGTGTAGACGTTGGATGGATGGAAGGGCATGGCGATCATCGGCCGGATCTCGCTTAAGTTGACATAGACCATGCCGTCGTAATAGGTGACCGCTCCCGGGTTTAATTCCTTGTAATCCCCTTCCCGTCCGTGGATCTCATAGAACTCCCGGATCTTCTCATCCGTCTTCCAGATGGAGGACAGGCAGGTAGTCTCTGTGGTCATTACATCAATACTGATCCGGAAGTCCGCGCTCAGCTTCTCCACGCCTGGGCCTACGAACTCCATAACTTTATTGTTCACATATCCGTTGCCGAAGGTAGCTCCGATAATGGCCAGAGCCACATCCTGAGGCCCTACTCCTTTCATGGGCTCGCCGTCCAGGTAGATACCGATCACCTGAGGCATCTTGATATCATAAGTTTTATTCAGAAGCTGCTTGACCAGCTCCGGTCCGCCCTCGCCCATGGCCATGGTTCCCAGGGCGCCGTAGCGGGTGTGGCTGTCAGATCCCAGGATCATCTTGCCGCCGCCTGCCAGCATTTCCCGGGCATACTGATGGATAACCGCCTGATGAGGGGGCACATAGACGCCGCCGTACTTCTTGGCGCAGGTCAGTCCAAACATGTGGTCATCCTCATTGATGGTACCGCCCACCGCGCACAGGGAATTGTGGCAGTTGGTGAGCACATAGGGGATGGGGAACTTCTCCAGACCGGAAGCTCTCGCCGTCTGGATGATCCCCACAAATGTAATGTCGTGGGAGGTCAGCTTGTCAAACTTGATCTGCAGCCGCTCCATATTCCCGGAAGTGTTGTGCTCCTTCAGGATATTGTAGGCCATGGTCTGCTGAGCCGCCTCTTCCCGGGATACTTCCTTCCCGGTTCTGGCTTTCGCCTCCTCGGGGCTCTCCACGATCTCGGTACCATTTAAGAGATAGACTCCGTTGTCGTATAATTTTATCATGCTTTAGCTCCTCCTGTTCTCTAAGTCTTTCATATGATCTGCCACCATGATGGCGATCTTAAAGGTCAGGGCGTCCTCGAAGATCCGGACGTCCAGGCCTGTTTTTTTCTCGATCTTCTCAAGCCGGTACACCAGCGTGTTCCGGTGTACGTGCAGCTGGCGCGCAGTCTCTGAGATGTTCAGGTTGTTGTCGAAGAAGGTGAAGACGGTGGTCAGTTCTTCCTCCCCGAATGTTTCCGCCTCCTGGTCCTCGAACACTTCCCGCAGGAACATTTCACATAAGGACGCCGGCAGCTGATGGATCAGCCTTCCGATCCCCAGCTCATTGTAGGCGAAGATATTTTTGTCCACATAGAAGACCTTGCCCACTTCCATGGCCATGGCGGCCTCCTTGTAAGACCGGGACACATCCCGTAATTCCTGCACGATGGTCCCGTAGGAAACCCGCACGCTGACCATGGCTTCCATATTCAGAGTGTCCACCAGGACCCGGGCCGTCTGGGCAAGATACGGGTATCCCTCCGGTTCCTCCAGGGCTTTCACCAGGATGATATTCTCCTCATCCACCGCCGTCACAAAATCCCTGGTGCCGGTGGCGTACAGGCCCTTCAGGGTGTCCATGATCAGGTTGTCCCCTTCGTTCTTGGCCTGGATAAGGAACACTGCCCGCTTCAGTTCCGTGGGGATCCGCATCTTTCTCGCCTGATTATACACATCCACCATCAGAAGATTGTCCAGCAGAAGATTCTGGACGAACCGGTTCTTATCCATCCGTTCTTTATAGGCCAGGATCAGGTTCCCAAGCTGGCTTGCGCCCATCCGGCCCGCAAGGCCCATCTCTTCTTCGCTGCCCCGCAGCGCCAGCACATAGACCGGATCCTCATCATCACGGATCAGAAAGAATCCTTCCTCTCCGCCGATCCGGCTCTCCTGTCCCGAGGTACAGAACGCCCGCACATCCTGCTCCATCTCTATGGCTTTCTCACTGGTCCTGACCAGGCAGGTCCCCCGCACATCCCATACGGAACATTCCAGTCCGGTGATCTCCCGGATATCCTGCACTGTTCTATGCAATATCTGATTTGATAACACGAAAACTCCTCCCATCTGGAGCCTACTGGTTTACATTTATCCATTTTATCATAGGATCCCCGGACTGTCCACGCCCAGAATCCTGTCATCATATAAAAAGGGCACTCCCTAAGGAATGCCCTCTCAACTTGCTGTTTCAAAAACCGTTCACTAGTTTGTGATGGTCTGCTCAGTCTCTTTGTCAAATACATGGATCTTCTCAGCGTCCAGAGCGAACTTAACGGTATCGCCTGTTCTTGCGGTTGTTCTGGGATCAACTCTTGCGGTCATGCTGGATCCCTCGTAATCGAAGTACAGGAATACTTCAGCTCCCAGCATCTCGTATACACGGATCTTAGCTTCGATCACGGTGTTCGGAGAAGCTGCAAGGAATGCAGGCTCATCATGAACATCTTCCGGACGGATACCAAGCACAACGGTCTTTCCGTCGTATCCGCCGTCGATCAATTTCTGTCCCTTGGAAGCCGGAAGTTCGATCTTGGAAGGTCCTGCTACCAGGTATACCTTGCCGTTCTCTACCTGACAGGTAGCGTCTACAAAGTTCATCTGCGGAGATCCGATGAATCCTGCTACGAACAGGTTGCAGGGATAATCGTACAGAGTCTGCGGAGTATCTACCTGCTGAACAACACCGGCGTTCATAACTACGATCCTGGTACCAAGAGTCATAGCCTCTGTCTGGTCATGGGTTACGTAGATAATGGTTGTGCCCAGTCTCTGATGAAGCTTGGAGATCTCGATACGCATCTGTCCACGAAGCTTCGCGTCCAGGTTGGAAAGAGGCTCGTCCATCAGGAACACCTTCGGATTACGTACGATCGCACGTCCCATGGCAACACGCTGTCTCTGACCACCGGAAAGAGCCTTCGGCTTACGGTCCAGAAGAGCTTCCAGGTCAAGAATTCTGGCTGCCTCGCGAACCATCTTGTCGATCTCATCTTTGGGAACTTTTCTCAGCTTCAGACCAAATGCCATGTTGTCATATACGGTCATATGCGGATACAGAGCGTAGTTCTGGAATACCATCGCGATATCTCTGTCTTTTGGCTCTACGTCGTTTACAACCTTGTCGCCGATCTTCAACTCGCCGGAGGTGATATCCTCCAGTCCGGCTACCATACGAAGGGTAGTGGACTTTCCACATCCGGAAGGACCAACGAAGATGATGAACTCTTTGTCTTCGATCTCAAGGTTGAAATCCTTTACAGCCTCAAATCCATTGGGATAAGTTTTATTAATGTGCTTCAGTGATAAACTTGCCATCTTAAATTTCCTCCTAAATCATTTGCCGATATCTCCGATATCGACTGCTCTGGTAAAGAGTATATAAAAAAAGTCCAACTTGAGCCATGCCCAAGTTGAACAATCTTTTTTTTAATTTCTATACAAGTTGACGAAACCCTACAGAAGCTGCCGGTAAATGTCCCGTTTGCTCACGCCCCGGTCCCTGGCCACCTGCTTCATGGCTTCCTTCCTGTCCATCCCCTGCCCCAGATAGCGCTCCATATGCTCTTCCAGGCTTATCTCCTCCCAGGCTCTTACCTCTTCTTCTCTTGCCTCCCGGGGATCCCTTCCCCGGATCACCAGCACGCATTCCCCCTTGGGGGGCTGCCGGCGGAAATGCTCCAGCGCCTGGGAAATGGTGGTCCGGAAAATCTCTTCATGCTTCTTGGTCAGTTCCCGGCACAGGCTCATCTGCCGGTCTCCCAGGGTCTCCTCCAGCACTTCCAGGGTCTTCGTAAGACGATGGGGCGCTTCGTAGAGCACCATGGTGCGGGTCTCTCCCTTCAGCTCCTCCAGCACCGCCTGCCGCTGCTTCTTCTCTGTGGGAAGAAAGGCCTCAAAGGCAAACCTCCGGGTGGGAAGCCCCGACAGGGTCAGCGCCGTCACACAGGCCGCCGGCCCGGGCACCGCCGTCACCGGGATCCCCGCCTCATGGCACATGGCGGTCAGCTCTTCCCCTGGATCGGAGATCCCGGGCGTGCCCGCGTCTGTGATAAGGGCGATGTTCTCCCCCTTCTGCAGCCGTTCCACCAGCTTCCTTCCCTTCTCGATCTTATTGTACTCGTGATAGCTGGTCATGGGAGTCCGGATCTCAAAATGATTCAAAAGTTTGATGCTGTTGCGGGTATCCTCCGCCGCGATCAGATCCACTTCCTTCAGGATCCGCAGCGCCCGGAAGCTGATATCTTCCAGGTTCCCGATGGGTGTGGCGCACAGATACAATGTCCCTGCCATCTTATCTCTCCTTTTTTGTTATGTCCGCCGCGCCGGCTCCCTCATCCAGGGAGTAGGCTTCCCGGATCTGGCGGGTATAGCTTCCGTCTTTCTCATATACGATCAAGGGCGGCTCCACCTTAAGCCGCGGCTTTCCGCCCTTAAGCCCCTCCAGCAGCACCATATTGGGCTCCTTGTCCGCCTGAGGATATACAAGCTGCATCCGCTTTGGCTCCAGCCGGTACTCAGACATTTTCCTCAGGATCTCCGGCAGCCGGAACGGCCGGTGCACCATATAGAACCGTCCTTTGTCCCCCAGGATCTTCCCGCTCTCCCTGAGGATATCGTCCAGAGTGCACAGCACCTCGTGCCGGGCGATACACAGAGCTTCGTTCTCATTTTTCAGGCCGTGGCTGCCGATCATATAGGGCGGGTTCACCGTTATGACTGCAAAAGAGGCCGCGCCGAATATCGCTGCTGCCTCTTTGATATCTCCTGTCACGATGCGGATCTTATCCTCCAGATGGTTCAGGAAGACGCTCCGCCTGGCCATGTCCGCGCTCTCCTCCTGGATCTCCAGCCCGGTATAGCTTTCGCCTGCGTTCTTGGCCTCCAGAAGGATGGGCAGGATCCCGGTCCCTGTCCCCAGATCCAGCGCCTTCTCCCCCGGCCGCACCCGGGCGAAGGAGGACAGTAATACTGCGTCCATCCCGAAGCAGAACCGGCCCGGATCCTGGATGATCCGGTAGCCCTTGATTTGCAGGTCGTCCAGCCGTTCTCCCTCTTTCAGATCAGGCGTCGTCCAGTTTTGATTTTCCATTTTTCTCTTCCAGCCCTTTCAGCTGTGCCATCTCTTCTTTGGACAGTTTGGAATCCTTTTTCTTGCGCCGGGGCTTGAATTTCAGCTCGGCGGCTTTGTACTCCCGGACCTCTTTTTCATCGTTTTCCAGGTCCACTACCACCTTCACCAGCTGCCGCAGCACGTTCACCGCCTGCACTGTTCCCTTAAGCCCTTCCGGGGTGGTCACATGATCCCCGTTGGAAGGAAGATGGCTGTTCAGTTCCTCATAGGTCTCTTCTTCGTTGGTCAGGCAGCACATCAGCCGTCCGCAGACCCCGGAGATCTTGGTGGGGTTCAGGGACAGATTCTGCTCCTTGGCCATCTTGATGGACACCGGCGCGAACTCTGTCAGATAGGTGTGGCAGCACAGCGGCCGGCCGCAGATGCCGATACCGCCCCGGATCTTGGTCTCATCCCGGACGCCGATCTGGCGCAGCTCGATCCGGGTGCGGAACACGCTTGCCAGATCCTTCACCAGCTCCCGGAAGTCGATCCGTCCGTCAGCAGTAAAGTAAAACAGCACCTTGTTGTTGTCAAAGGTATATTCCGCGTCGATCAGCTTCATCTCCAGCCCGTGCTTGCGGATCTTCTCCAGGCAGATCTTGAAGGCTTCCTTCTCCTTCTCCCGGTTCTTCTCTTCTTTCTTGATATCCTCTGCCGTGGCAAGCCGGATCACCGATTTGAGAGGCGGCGTGATCTTGTCCTCCTCCATCTCTTTGGGCCCCAGCACCACCGTCCCGAACTCTACGCCCCGGGCGGTCTCCACGATCACCTTGTCCCCTGCTTTGGGCTCGGTCTTGCCGGGAGAGAAGTAGTAAACCTTGCCGGCGGTCCGGAATCTAACACCGATTATCTTCACCATTTCTGTCAGTTCTCCTTTATCGTCAGGAACAGAAGTTCCATTGTCAGCTCAAAATTAACGTTCGCTTTCAGTCTTACCTTGGCCTTCTCCAGGCTCTCCAGGATCAGCTCGATCCCCTCGTAGGAGCTTTTCTTCACCTGCTCCCGGATCACGTTGATCTGGTCTTTGAACACTACCTTGTCCATATCCTTGGTAGCTTTATACATCAGCATATCCCGATACCATACCATCAGGATATCCAGATAGTCGTTGATCTCCAGCTTGTAGGTGGTGATATGGTTCACTGCCTCGATGATCTCTTCGATCTCCATCTCATGGACATACTTCAGAAGCTGGATGGCTTCCTCCCGGATCTCGTTGAAGTGCTCCGAGTTGGCCAGCATGATGGCCCGCCCCATATTGCCCTGGGCAAATGCGGTACAGATGTCTGCCTTGTAATCCGGCACTTCCAGCTTCTCCATCAGATATCTCTTGATCAGCTTGTCCTTAATGTTGCGAAGCTTCAGCATCACGCAGCGGGAATTGATGGTGGGAAGGAGCTGGTCCGCGTTCTCTGTGAGAAGCAGGATCACCACATACTCCGGCGGCTCCTCGATAGTCTTCAGAAGCGCGTTCTGGGCCTGTACCGTCATAAGATCCGCCTCCGGAATGATATAGACCTTGTAGGCTCCCTGGTAAGGCTTCACCGCAACTGTCTGATTCACCTGCTCCCGGATATCATCTACAGCGATGCTCCCCGGCTTCTCGTGGGTCACCCGGATGATGTCCGGATGATTCCCGCCCTCAGCCTGGATGCAGGAATGACATTTTCCGCAGGGCTCCGGCCCCTTCTTCTCACACAGGAGCGTCTCCGCGAAAAGCGCCGCCAGAAGCTTCTTCCCCGCGCCTCTTTCCCCATTTAAAATATACGCGTGAGAAACCTTGTCCTCCGTCACCGCGTTCTGAATATACCGGATAATATCCTTGTGGCCTACCACATCTTTAAAACTTCCCATACCGTATTTCCTCTGCAATTTCTTCCAAACACTGTACCTGGTCCTGATTCCTGTACCTTCGAGTGATCCCGGCCTCCTGAAGCTTCTCCTCGGAGAAATCCTCCTTGTCCGCCAGGAACCGCCTGCACAGTTCATCATACCTGGGAACCGCCTGCTGCCGTTCCCGCTTAAGAGCCCGGCAGAGCCGTTCTCCGTCTTCTACTTCTATATAAATGGGGATCAGTGCGTCTGCTCCAAAATATTCCTTCATCTTCCGGTAGGACTCCAGGGTCCCGATCATCAGATAATCCGCTTCCCCCACGCAGATCTGCCCGTCGTCCACCGTAGCGTAACTCCAGTCCCCGCAGGCGGTATGATAGGTCCGCATCTCGATCAGCTTCCCTTCCTTCCGGTAGGACTCCAGCTTCTCCGCCGGGACGAAATGGTACTCCACCCCGTCCTGCTCCCCCTCCCGGATGGGCCGGGTGGTGTAGAGGATCACCTGGCGAAGCCCGGGGAAACATTTCTTAAGTTCTTTATACAGGGTGTCTTTCCCGGAGGAACTTTTCCCCATCAGATAGTAGATCTTACCCATCCTTCCAAACCTCGATCCAGCCTTCCTTATCCAGTCCTTCTATCGCGAATCCCATCTCCCGGTAACGGCGCAGGATCTCCACCGCCTCCCTGTTGATCCGCTCTCCCGGAACGATCAGCGGGATCCCCGGCGGATACAGATAGGCGTACTCGAAAGAAACCATTCCTTCGCTCTCTTCCCAGGGCACCCGCTCTCCCCGGACGCCGTCCCTTCGCCTGTCCGCCATCCCGGCGCTGGTATACACCTGCTCCAGGCGCGGATACTGGAACTCTCCACAAGACTTGTCTGCATTATACATCAATCCGGCCATTTCATCAACGTCCATTAATGCCCGGGCAAGCCGCTCCATTCCCTCCCGGGTGTCTCCCGGGGAAGTCATGGCCAGCGCGTAACTTCCCGCCGCCATCTCAAGCTCCAGATGATACTGCTCCAGAAGGAGTTCCTGCAGCTGCCTTCCCGTCATCCTCGTCTTCCTTGTGGAGATCACAAGCTTGGAGGGTTCCTGCCCCGGCAGCCGGATCAGTTCCAGCGCCTTTAACTTCTCCAGTTCCCCCCGAAGCCACTTCAGCCTCTCCACATAAGGTTCCCACAACTCGTCCCCCTTCTCCTCCAGCCGGCACACACAGTCGTCTATACTGGCCATCAACACATAAGAAGGGCTGCTGGTCTGAAGCATGTCCAGATACCGGCGCACTTCCCGCCGGTCCACATAAGAACCGTTCATGTACAAAAGGGCGGTCTGAGTTAAAGAAGGCAGGGTTTTGTGAAGACTTTGCACCACAAGATCGGCGCCTCTGGTATTAGAATTCCCGGGAAAATAAGGATGAAAGCCAAAATGTGCTCCGTGGGCCTCGTCCACGATCAGCGGGATCCCCCTGGCGTGAGCCTCCTCCCCGATCTTCTCCACATCGGAGACGATCCCCTCGTAGGTGGGAGAGACGATCACCACCGCGCGGATCGTCGGATCCGCTTCCAGGGCCCTTCGCACATCTTCCGGCGAGATCTGCGTATTCAGCCCGGTCTCCTGATCAAATCCCGGATACAGATAGACCGGTTTCAGTTCCTTCATATAGATCGCGTGATACACGGACTTGTGGCAATTTCTTGCCACAAGTACGGTATCGCCTCTTCTGGTCACTCCGGCGAGGGCGCTTAAGATCCCCACGGTGCTCCCGTTGATCAGGAAATGGGTCTCTTCCGCCTGGAAGACCCTTGCCGCCCGCTCCTGGGCCTCCTTCAGGATACCCCTGGGGTGGTGCAGGTCGTCAAAGCCCTCGATCTCCGTAATATCGATCTGATACAGCTTCTCCATCCCCGGGATCCCCGTCTGTCTCTTGTGGCCGGGCATGTGGAAACCGTAATGATCCGATTCCCCATAGTTTTTTAATCTCTCGTACAGTGTACCCATTACAGTCTTTTTAATAATTCTTCTCTTTCCTTCTCAAAACCCGGCTTGCCAAGCAGCGCGAACATATTTCTCTTATAGCTCTCCACGCCCGGCTGGTTGAACGGATTCACTCCGGAAATGTAGCCGCTGACGCCGCAGGCAAACTCGAAGAAGTAGAACAGCTGTCCCAGTGAGTACTCGTCCTGAGCCGGGATGGTTACCAGCAGGTTGGGCACGTTGCCGTCGGTGTGAGCCAGGATGGTCCCGTTCATAGCGCTCTTGTTGACGAAATCTACAGTCTTGCCCGCCAGATAATTAAGGCCGTCCAGATCCACCGGCTCTTCCTGCAGCACTACTTCAGACCGGGAGTTCTCCACGCACATCACCGTCTCATACATGATCCGGCTTCCGTCCTGGATAAACTGTCCCATGGAGTGAAGATCTGTGGTAAGATCCACGGACGCCGGGAAGATCCCCTTCTGGTCCTTGCCCTCGCTCTCGCCGTAGAGCTGCTTCCACCACTCAGATACATAGTGGAGGGCCGGCTCGTAATTGGCCAGGACTTCTACGGATTTGCCCTTTCTGTGTAAAATGTTCCGGATCGCCGCGTACTGAAGGGCCGGGTTCTGGGCAAACTCACTGTTCAGCGCCTGCTCTCTTGCGCTGGCCGCCCCTTCCATCAGCTTGTCAATATCCGCTCCGCTTACCGCGATAGGAAGCAGCCCCACCGCTGTCAGGACCGAATATCTTCCTCCTACATCGTCCGGCACAACAAAGGTCTCATAGCCTTCCTCGTCCGCCAGATTCTTAAGCGCTCCCCTGGCCTTATCCGTGGTAGCGTAGATCCGCTTCGCCGCTCCTTCTTTGCCGTACTTCTTCTCCAGAAGTTCTTTGAAAATACGAAAAGCAATGGCAGGTTCCGTAGTCGTTCCCGATTTGGAGATGATATTTACGGAGAAATCCCTGTCTCCTACCACCTGTAGCAGGTCTGTAAGATAGGCGCTGCTGATGCTGTTTCCTGCATAATAGATCTCCGGCGTCTTGCGGATCTCTTTTGAAACAGAATTGTAAAAGCTGTGGCGTAAAAATTCAATGGCCGCCCTTGCTCCCAGATAGGATCCGCCGATGCCGATCACGATCAGCACTTCGGAATCTGACTGGATCTTCTCTGCCGCCGCCTTGATCCGTGCGAACTCTTCTTTATCATAGTCTACCGGAAGATCGATCCAGCCCAGGAAATCATTTCCCGCGCCGCTTCTCTCCACCAGGACTTCCTTTGCCTGCAGGGCGATCTGCTCCATGGCCTTTACTTCATGCTCGCCGATAAATTTCTCTGCCTTCGAATAATCGAATGTAACTCTGTCTCCCATAACGACTCCTTCCTTCCATGGCTGAATGTAAAAAATACCATATATCTCTTACATTTTAGCAAATCGCTTTCCTTTAATCAAGCCATAAACTCCTCCAGGATCTGACGGATGAGCACATCTTTGGGCGTCTCCGGGGCCTTCTCCTCCCGGGGCTTCTCTTCCGCCGCCCGGACCGGCCGGGGCTCCCCCACCGCCTCCGTCACAGAGGTCTCCCTGGCAGGCGTCTTTTGGATCTCCGCCGTTTTTATTTCTGCCTCTTTTGCTTCCGCTTCTCTGGCTTCCGGCTCTTTTACTTTTTCCACGACAACAACCGGCGCAACTGCTGCCGGCGTCTCCGGCGTCATCACCTTAAGCTCCTTCTGATAGGCCTTCTCATACCGGTGAAGGCACACATTTTCCAGATAATCCACCATATAATTCCGGGCAGCCTCCAGCTGGTAATCCTCATCCGTGGCCATATGTACCAGAAGGATCAGGATCCCAAGCCCCGCTCCCGCCGCGCCTGTACGAAGAACCATCTCCTGCATCCCCGCCGCGCCGTACCAGGCCGCCGCCCCAAGAAGACCCAGCAGAAAGCACATCCCCGCCGCCAGCTTCTCCAGCCGCCTCCAGGTGTGAAGCCGGATGCCCGCCACCTTATACTCGTAGAGGTACTTGTCCACAAAGGCCCCCACATTCTCCACCCGCTCGCTGATCATACAGGCATGCTCGAACTTGGCCCGGACAAGCCGCATCAGGGGATGGGCGGATTTGCCCATGTTTCCTGCCGCCCGGACAAGCCGTTTCAGAGAGGCGTTGGCCACCCATTTGCTCACCAGCCCAAGGACCGTGAAGATCCCCATCAGCACAAAGAAAATCTGTTTGTCCAAAATCATTTCCAACATAACAAAAGCCCTCCTTTTGCTTCGATTATACTGAAAATCCGCAAAGAGGGCTTAAAAACCGTTCGCCGCAAATCGACCCGGCGCTGTCGCTTTTTGTCTCTGCCGCCGCCAAAAGAACGGCCTGGCGTCTACATTCTTCCCAGCAGTTCCTTCACAAGCCGCACGCTGTGGGCAATGGCCTGGCGTTCAAACTCCGGGTAGTCCATCTGGGCGCTGTTGTCGGCTTTGTCAGAAATGGCACGAATGATGACGTACGAAACTTTGTTCAGATACGCTGCCTGGGCGATCCCCGCCCCTTCCATCTCCGTACACAGCGGGTGGAACAGGCTGCTGATCCGCTCCTTTGCCTCATGGGAGGAGATAAACTGATCCCCGCTCACCACCCGGCCCAGGAAAGTGTGAATGTCCGGGTTGGCCGCCTCGTTGGCCTGCCGGGCCTTCTTGGCAAGATCCGGATCCGCCGGGAATGCCAGCACATCCATCCGGGGCACCTGTCCCACCGGATCCCCGAAGATACTGGCGTCCATGTCGTGGTGCAGAGCTTCCGTGGAGATCACAATATCCCCGATATCGATCCGGGCGTCCAGCGATCCGGCGATCCCGGTGTTGATCAACGTGTCCGCCCCAAAGTCGTCGATCAGGATCTGAGCGCAGATCCCTGCGTTCACCTTTCCCACGCCGCTTCTTACCACAACCACATCCCTGCCCTGCAGCGTTCCCCTGCAGAAGGTCATGGACGCCTTCTCCTTTGTTTCCGCAATAGTCATAGCCTCCTTCAAGGCCTGTACTTCTTCTTCCATGGCTCCGATGATTCCGATCATATCCTTGTCCGTCCTTTCCTTTTGTCTTCTCTGATTCTACCACAGGAACTTCGGATTTGCCACCTCTTATCAAGTCTGGTATAATCCATACAGGAACAATCCGACACAGATTTTTTCAGGAGGTACAACATGGATTTCAGACCACACGGCGTCTGCTCCCAGCTGATCCGGGTAGACGTAGAAGACAATATTGTGAAAAATGTAGAGTTTATCGGCGGCTGCAGCGGCAACACCCAGGGCGTGTCCCGGCTGATCCGGGGAATGGATGTGGACGAGGCCATCGCCCGCCTGGAGGGGATCCGATGCGGCAATAAGCCTACATCCTGTCCCGACCAGCTTGCCTGGGCGCTGAAGCAGGCCACCGGGAAAATTTAGCAGCCGAAAGAAAAAGGATACCTGGGCTTATGCCTGGTATCCTTCTCCCCTGCTTATTCGTTCTCTTTTGTTTTGGGCGTCAGGGAATCTGCAGCGGACATTACCGCGACGACTTTGGCCCGCGGCGCGGACCTGCATGGTTTCTCGATTTTCTCAATGTAAGCTGAAAGTATTGGTTAATAGTTTCAACTGTGCACCGCATGTAGTGTCCGCTGCAGATCCCCTGACAAAATGCTCCATCAGGTTATCGAAGTAACTATGGATTCATTAATGAAATTGCTTTAGCCGATCTCCGGAATTCCCGGAAGGATCTGTGGCTCTTCGATGAAGACTCCGTCTGTGAAACTACTGCTCATATCGCTGTTGGCTGAGTGAGTACACCGCACCCGGTAGTAGTAACCTCCTTCTACCTCCATACGGCGGTTTGAAGAAACTTTGTCGATGTTCTGATTAAATTTCTGCCATCCGTCATAGATGGACCAATGATCATCGCCTTCCTGAGCCCGCTCTACAACCACGCCTATTCCCACTTCATCCACAATATGCGCTGCAATGGTACTGCCACCTGCATATAAAAGTCCAGGCCCCAGCCGTACCGACTTGGAATATCCTGTCAGCAGATCCACGCCCCTGGTTATTTTAGTATCATAACCAACCGACTCCTTTTCCCGGATTAAGTAGGAACCGTCTATCATCGGCCGGTCCTCCGCCTGTACCTGACTTGTGGAAATCCCCAGCAAGCCTGCCATCAGCAGAAGCGCACAGCTCAATGATATAAGCTTCTTTCTCATCTACTACCTCCATACTACTTCTCCCCCTCATATATAAAGACACATATCCTGTCAAAAACTGACGGGTTTTCTTAATTAAAATATAAATTATCGACAATTAATTCCATTTCCTCTTTATTCAGTGTTCCTATTAAAAAATATTCAATGCCTTTATATTTATATTTAGCAGAATATCTTTTTATATGGGTTCCTTCTATCTGATACTCTGTTATTTCAATATCCTGATTTTTTTTCTTTTTATAATACTGATCGACTATTGGATCCTCCACATCTAATCCATACGATGCATCTGCATAAGTTGCACTCATAATATAAATTATAGTTTCACCCTTGTATACATATATCATCTCTGCTGTTTGCAAAGATTCGTCTATATCAATAGAAGAAAATCTCATATCTTCTGGATAAATCAACATTTTCACCGGATCCACCCCGAACGCATCCTTGATCTCCTGGTATGCCTCTTCTTCCTGCTCCTCCGCAATCTTCAGATTATTCTCATCCGAATTTATCTTCACAACTTCTCGACCGCCAACCATGGTCCGAACCATTTCCACAAACCGCTCCGGGCCTCCCACGCTGGTAATCCCAAGGACAAGCACCAACGCCATCACTGCCGCCAGATTAAGGGCCGCTTTCCGCAGCCGCCCCCATCCTTTTCCTCTGCGGATCTTCTCCTCCTGCCGCTCCTTCTGGATCTGTTTCCCCAGCTCCAGCGCTTCCCGGTCCTCCTGGGACAACTGTTTATAGACCTTTTCCCGCTCGTAAGATTCTATCTGCTCCTGCAGTTTTTGATGAATCCTCTCCTTCCGGTCCTCTGGCAGATCCTCTGCATCTGAGTTCTGGATTATTTCCTGAATCTCCCCGGCTTCTTTTTCTATCTCTTCCTTGATGATCTGATCCAGATCAGCGCCGTTTTCTTTCATTCTACATTTCTCTCTTTCTCTTGACCAAATCCCTTAGAAACGTATAATATATATAATAGTATAATAATTAATAATCAAAGGCAACTACATTTGGGAGGTCGTTATGAAGAGAATTATCTTAACCGGAGGCGGAACTGCAGGACATGTAACGCCCAATATCGCTCTTCTTCCACGCCTGAAGGAACTACAGTATGACATTCACTATATCGGTTCTTATCAGGGTATAGAGAAGGAGCTGATCGAACCGTTTGGAATTCCCTATCACGGGATCTCCACCGGCAAGCTGCGCCGTTACTTAAGCGCGCGCAACCTCACGGATCCTTTCCGTGTTCTCAAGGGCCTGGGAGAGGCCCGGCGGCTGATCAAGATCCTGGACCCGGATGTGATCTTCTCCAAAGGCGGATTCGTGTCTGTTCCTGTGGTCCTGGCAGGCAAGAAGCGGCATATACCCACCATCATCCACGAATCGGACATGACGCCCGGGCTGGCCAATAAGCTTTCCCTGTCCGCCGCCACCAAAGTATGCTGCAATTTCCCTGAGACTCTGGAACTTCTTCCGGAGGGAAAAGCAGTCCTCACCGGCTCGCCGATCCGCCAGGAACTGCTCAGCGGAGACCGGTATAAAGCCCGTGAATTCCTGGGCTTTACCTCTGACAAACCGGTGATCCTGATCATCGGCGGAAGCCTTGGGGCTGTTGCCGTTAATGAAGCTGTGCGGGCGATCCTTCCGGAGCTTCTGAAAACATATCAGATCATCCATCTGTGCGGAAGAGGCAAGATCGATCCCACACTGGTCAACCTGGAAGGCTACGCCCAGTACGAATATATCAAGGAGGAGCTGAAGGATCTTTTTGCCCTTACCGATATTGTAGTCTCCCGGGCCGGAGCCAATGCCATCTGTGAGCTTCTGGCCTTACATAAGCCGAATCTTCTGATCCCTCTTCCCGCCAATGCAAGCCGGGGGGACCAGATCCTCAACGCCCGCTCTTTTGAGCGCCAGGGATTCAGCATTGTGCTGGAGGAATCTGAGATGACCAACGAGACCTTACTTGCCGCGATCAACCGGCTGTATGAGAATCGGGAAGTCTATATCGAGACCATGAAGAGATCTTCTCAGCAGAATTCTATCGATACCATTATCGATCTGATCGAATCCGTAGCCCGATAAGCAGGCTTTTACCGTAACAATCGAGTAGGAGGGAGTGATTAACTCCCGTCCTCTCACACCACCGTGCGTACCGTTCGGTACACGGCGGTTTCAATAGTTGACGTGCAGAGACTGATAGGCTGTGGTTAAATCATAAAAACCCCAGTTTATCAGTCTTTCTTTAGTTAACGCTCTTTTGACCACGCCTGTGTTAGACATCCTCCAGTAGGATTTCCTGCTGTATGCTCCCTCACAGGCTGCCCACTCCGGCAAGCCCAGCCCCATCAGCTTTCTTCTTCGGGTCTTCGGCAGTTTCCATTGTTTCCAGATACACATCCGTATCCGGCGGTACAGCCATCCATTCAGGCTTTCGATGTTGTTCTTCATGTCCGCTATCCCGTAGTAATTCAGCCATCCTCTCATGCAGACCTTTATCTTCTCCATGGTTTGGATGATACTCCCACACCTGCTCCGGAAAGTGAGCCTGCGCAGTTTATCCTTGGCTTTCTTCCATGACTTCCCATGGACTCGGATATAAGTTCCTTTTCCGTTCTTCCCAAAACAAAAACCAAGGAACTTAAAATTTCGGATTGCGAATGCACTGACCGTCCGGCTCTTTTCCCGGTTCACTCTCAGCTTCAGTGTTTCTTCCAGATATTTTGTACTGCTCTCCAGCAGACGTTCCGCCGCCCGTTCGCTTTTCGCCAGCAGTACGATATCATCCGCATAGCGAATGCACGGTACGCCCCGTCTGTGGAACTCCCAGTCGAATTCATTCAGATACACATTTGCTAAGAGTGGGGAAAGATTTCCTCCCTGTGGCGAGCCTTCTTCTGTCTCTGTTACTACACCGTTTTCCATCACTCCGCTTTTCAGGTACCGCTTTACCATCTGTATCACCCTCTCGTCTTTTACCCGCTTTCTCAGCAGGTTCAGCAGGATTGTGTGGTTCAGCGTATCGAAATACTTAGACAGGTCAAGGACGACTGCCCTTGTATAGCCCTGCTCCGTGTACTCCTTTATCCTGAAAATAGCGTCTTTTGCTCCTCTTCCCGGACGATAGCCAAAGCTATCCTCTGAAAACAGCGGCTCATAGATTGGCATAAGCTGTTGGAGCATTGCCTGTTGGATGATACGGTCGATGACAGTAGGGATACCAAGTTTTCGTATCCCTCCGTCCGGCTTCGGAATCTACACTCTTCTGACTGGAGAAGGGGTGTATTTTCCTCTCCTGATTCTTTCTACCAGCTCGTGGTTATTATCCCTCAGCCACGGCAGTGCCGCTTCGATGGTCATCCCATCGATTCCCGGCGCTCCCTTGTTTGCCTTTACTCTCTTGTAAGCTCTGTTCAGGTTATCTTTTTCCAGAATCTTACCCAAGATGTCCGGCTCTGCACTGTCCCTTTCCTTCCATATCCGGTTGAATGAGCGGTGCGCTCTCACATACCCTTTGCGTTCCGCGCTATCTCTTTGCGAGCAGCTTTCTTTGTTTTCTGTACCCATCTGCTCATTCCTCCTTTCCCTGTCGTACTAAGGACTCCTACTGATTCAGTCCTTCGCTGAAAAAAACTCAGCTACTATGACCTCTGCTGACTTCTGTACGTTCAGCATTACCTCTCGATAATGGTTACTCCTTTCGGGGCGTTCCGCACAGACCTCCCTGGGTACCACACGTTTCTTTCCCTCCATCTGTCTGCCGCATTTACTGCACATGATTCCGTGTAGCTATCGGGCTTCATCTTGTGATGCAGACTTACCCTCATGCACAGCCTTCTATGCGATTTCTGTTCGTCAGACCAGAGGTTTGCCCGTGGGTTAGTATGTTCCCCACATCCAGCTTCCTTCAGATTCGCAGTCACCTGCAACACCCTTGCCTTCGGCTATATCCTTCCCGCTACCAGGCGGATTCGGGACTTGCACCCGTTAGAAACGTGCGCCGCCAGGCGCACATCAACGAAAACAGGCGCCAGACGGCGCCTGTTTTTATGCTTTGTTCAACTGATGAAACTGTTCTTCATAATTCTTCCGTATCCATTGTCTTGCCCGATACAGAGTACTGTGGAGACAATCCAGAGAAATATCCATGATCTCTGCCACCTCTTTCTGCGGTTTTCCCAAAAAGCAGGTAAGGAGGACGGCATCATACCATCTTTCATTTACCCGATGCAGTTCGGCAAAGATCGATTCCGCCAGTTCCCGATGTTCCCGGCTGCGCAGCCGGCTTAAGAACTTTTCTTCCGGGCCTTCCGCCGCCGGCGGAGGATCCTCTGCCCAGATCACATCCTCTATCAGGATCTCCCGACGTCTCTTTCTCTCTGTATTCAGCGCCATATGCTTCGCCGTAACCAACAGCCAGTTATCCACTGCCTCCATATTGATATTTTCCATGCTCACATACAATTTCATGAACACAGCCTGCGTGATCTCTTCTGCAGTATCGCAGTTCCCGGAGTAGTACAATGCTGTCTTGTACACGATCTGCGCGTTCTTTTCATAGATTGCCTCAAAGGCAGTCCTGCCTATCGCTTTTACTCCCACTGGTCTCTTCCTTCACTTTCTCTTATCCCAATTTTGACAGAATCTCGTCTCTGACCTCATCGGTAAGCTCGCCCATCTTCCAGCCAAGCCCCACTTCATCCCCTTCATACCGAGGGATCAGATGGATGTGGAAATGAAATACCGTCTGTCCGGCCACTTCCCCGTTGTTCTGAACGATGTTATAACCGTCGCAGCCCAGTACATCCGTAAGCCTTGTGATCATCTTCTTGGCCAGCACCAGCGCCTTCGCCGCGATCTCGTCATCCAGCTCATACAGGTTCTTGTAATGCTCCTTGGGCAGGATTAGCGCATGCCCCTTGGAAGCCGGGCCCGCATCCAGGATCACCCGGAAGTCATCGTCCTCATACAGGGTGGCGGTAGGGATATCCCCGTTTGCCAGCTTACAGAAAATACAGTTTTCGTCTCTCATTTTCTTCTCCTTCTTTCTTCTTAAAATCTCATTGATTATTCCTTCACCCAATGCTACACTGATATCTCAGAAAGGGCGGTAAATACGATGTTTTCAGCGACAGACTACGACAAATTACAACAGATCATGGAGGAAGCTCCCTGGAAAAAGGAACTCCTCACCAGGCTTCTGGAATCTCACCGGATGGAAGTAAGCGCCATCAGCCATGAGATCCGCAATCCCTTCACCCTCATCTACAGCACACTGCAGATGATCGAAGGCGAGCGGCCCGACGTCACTACCTGCACACACTGGCAGACGCTTTGTCGGGATATGGAATATATGAAACAGCTTCTGGAAGAACTCTCTTCCTATAATAATGGAGACCACCTGAAGCTTGCTCCTATGGATACCAATACGTTCCTTAAGACCCTGGCCCTGTCTTTCGCCTCTTCCCTGGTGGACACGGACATTGAGTTCCGCTCGGAGATCTCTCCGGAGCTTCCCCCGGTTACTGTAGATGGAGTAAAGCTGCGCCAGGTGCTCCTGAATCTCCTTCGAAATGCCCGGGACGCGGTGACTTCCACCTCCTGCCCCAGGGACCACTCTCCTTCCATCGGTTTGCGCGCACACCTCTCCGGCGGTATGCTTCAGATCACGGTATCCGATAACGGCTGCGGTATCCCGGAAGAAGAACTGTCCCATATCTTCCAGCCCTTCGTCACCTACAAGGAAAACGGCACCGGCTTAGGCCTTGCCATTGCCCGACGGATCATAGCCGCCCACGGCGGGTCCCTAGAAGCAGCTTCCGCCCCAGGAGTCCGTACGGTATTCACGGTGTCTCTTCCAATATAATAACACTGCCAGCACAAACCCGGAGACCAGCCCGCCGATGTGGGCAAAATTATCCACCCCGCCGCTGGAGAAGCCATAGTAAAGACTAAGAGCCACCATAAACACCAGGCCCCGGCCTGTCACATTGCCGATCTGTCCCCGGTTGCGGATCGCTACATAAAGCAGCGCTCCTGTGATCCCGAAGATGGCTCCGGAGGCTCCCGCGGAAACTGCGTACTGTCCGGTGTGAAGATCCCACAGTACAGAAGCAATATTTCCACAGAACCCACTGGCGAAATAAATGATCAAAAATTTGATCCTGCCGATCTCCAGTTCCAGATTCCAGCCGATTACCAGCAGCATCACCATATTGTTGACCAGATGCGAGAATCCAAAATGAAGAAACATACTGGTAAACAGCGGGCTGTACTTCCCCTGCTCCAGCATCAGAGGCACATACATGGCTCCGTGCTCCAGCATGAACCCGGCGTCTTCCGTCATCCCCTGGAAACTGAGAAAGAAGAAAACAGCCACATTCACCGCTGCCAGTATCATTGTACAAATCGCTTTTTGAGAATATCTGCCTGTCATGCGTTAATTTTCTCATTATTCCCGGACAGTGTCAATAGCAATCCTTACAATTCATCCTCTTCGATATACAGCCCGTCCCAGTCTCCCCACTTGGGTTTCTTGTGCCTGCGCAGGAACCGTTTCACAGGGGTCCACAGGTTCTCGGTCTCTTCCATAATAAGGCTTCCCATCTCCTGGCTGGTGATCCAGTCGTGCTCCCGAGTATCGTATTCTTCTTTCTCAGGTTCCTCCTTCGGCTCTTCCTTCTTCAGGCACTCGCCGATCAGTTTCTCCAGGCTGTAGTTCTCCTCCATGGTTCCCTTGTGGAGCAGGAACACCATCCGGACGCACTCCTTATCCCCATAGTCCGCCTGCTTTACAAAATATTCCGTAAGATCATGGAATTCCTGCCAGATATCCCCCTGAAAGGGCGGATAGTAACAGAAATACACATTCCCGTCCTCGTAGAAGAGATACTCCGGCTTCAGCAGGATCTTGTTGATGTCCAGAAGATACCGGGCGACTTCCCCCAGCACCATCTGAAATCTCCGCAGGAACACCTTAAGATCCTCCCCGGTGATCTTATTTCTCTCATACAGCGCCTGGAAAGAAACCTTCCCGCTGACGTCATAATCATAGAAGCTGCTGCCATCCAGCCCCCTCCCTTTCACCGGCAAGAGACCTTCCGGCTCCCCTGTCCCAAGCATCTTCATCTGATAATCCTCCTGATATACTCCCGCTTCTTCAATCGTTATCTTTCGTTCCATTTATGATCGCTTCTCCTGTATCTATCAGTCTTTTTCTGTCCCGGATCTCCTTCTCCGGGTGAGTCACCGCCATCTTCTTCTCCACCGTCAGGCCAAACCGTCCCCGGCTCACCCAGGCCGACACAGTGACCTCTGCCTCTGTGACCTCCACCGAAGCGGAAGGCGTGGGAAAGAGAATACATTTCCCCTCTGCCCGCTCCCGGAACAAGGCCTCCATCTCCCCGGCATCCGTCCCTTCTTCCTCCCGGGCCCTGGTTCCCGCCACAGCGGCGGTTTCATAGGCCGCCCCCGCCAGGATGTTCTTGTCGTGGAAGTAGAAGACCGCCAGGATGCTGCTCATAAGCAGGAGAAGGATCAGAGGCATCAGAAGAGACATTTCCACCGTCAGGCTTCCGGCAAGCCAGATCCTTTTTCCTCTCACCAAAGCGCACCTCCCATCATCAGTCCCATCAGATAGCCCCCGGTCAGGAAAGGAAAGAAGGGGATCCCCCGCTTCGCGCCCGCCTTCATCCCTTTTCCTGCCAGAACCACCAGAGAGGCGGCCAGAAGGAGCAGAAAGGTTCCCGCCAGTACTTCCAGAAGCTTCCACAGTCCCAGATACAGCCCCAGCACCAGGATCCCCCAGCTGTCCCCGTATCCGATCCCTTCTCCCGTAACTTTGCTGAGCAAAAGGAATCCCGCTCCCACGGCGGCGCCTCCCGCCAGCAGGGCAGGATCCATCTCCCGGCATACCGCCTGATAAAGCAGCACTCCTGCGGTTCCCATGACCAAGATCTCCGCCGGGATCCTCCGCCAGAAGATGTCGGTCACCGAAAGTCCCGCAAGCGCCCCCAGGCACATCATCCGTCCTACTTCCCACATCGGGAACACGCCCCCTTTCCAACCACCTCGGACACCGGCACCGCGTACACCGTCCGCTTCAGGCCGCTGCAGGACAGGGAACTGTGATACCGGTTCCCGGTGTCCGTGATATAGACTCCGCCGGCGCTTTCTGCCCCGCAGTGCTCACAGGCGTGGTACTTTCCGCCGCTTTCGTTGCGAAGCCCAGCCACATCGGAGAGGGATACCATGCGGATGGACAGTTCCAGATGGGTACAGTGGTAGTCCTTGTGATACACCAGGCCTGTCTCCGTCACATATACCGTCTCCTCGCTCTCTGTCCCGAACCCGGTCCTCTCATACCCGGTCCATCCCTTTACCCGCATGGTCTCTTCGTATTCCAGCAGCGGGATCCGGAAGATAGGCAGGGGCACCCGCACATGGTAGACGGCGGACAGTTCCGCCACCCCGGTGCGCAGGGACATCCGGGACCGGCTGCAGTCGATCCCTCCTTCCACCAGGCTCCTTCCAAGCCGGTCCGCCCCAATGGCGGCTGTCACATCCTGCTCCACCTTCCCCGGCCTCAGGACCGATGTAGGATAGGCCTCTTCCGCCGCCAGCTTCCCGGCGTACTGCAGGCCGGAGCGGACCGCCGTCTGGATAGACATGATCTCCATAAGGAAGAGAAGGCTTACCACCGCGAAGAAGAAGATGGGCACAGCGGCCGCCGCTTCCAGGGTAATGCTTCCTCTTAAGGAGGTGAAGGCAGATGCCCTCCCGGCGGACGTATGACAAACGAATCGTGAGGGGAGTTTGTGATCTTGGGCCGTACGAATCCTGCTCCTTTCCTTTAATATTTTTTCTTTTCTATGTGGTATTTTTAAGACTTGCCGGAAGGGCATCTGCCTTCACCTCCTTTTTCTCATTGATAGGCAAAATACGTAGGGAACCGGTAGGTCACCCCTCTTCGCAGAGAACAGGTACTCTCCATCTCCAGGCGGCTGATGCACTGATCTGCCCGGAAGAACGTAAGCCCATGTTCTGCCTTCATATTTGCCTCGATCAGATCCAGGGCCCGGATGCTTAAGTCCTCCTTTGACTCCAGAAGCAGCAGGATCCGAAGGTAAGCCCTGTAGTCAAGGCCTGTCTTTCCGTCCTTTCCATCCCCCGGATCCTCCTCCCCGCCAAGCTTCATCAGGTTGGCAAGGGAGAGCTGCCAGTTCTCCTCCGTCTTCACCAGAGGCACCTTGCTTCCCCTAAGCAGCGCTCTTAGATCCATCACCGATTCCCCGAATGCCCATGCCAAAAGGATCGCCTGGGCTGCCGCCTCCGTGATGGCGGGAACTGCCAGCAGGGTGCATAAGGTCCCCGCCAGCGCCCGGGCCTCCGCCTTCTTCCCAGCGCTGCTCTGGAGATGAACGTAATTGGGCACAAACCGCAGCAGCAAAAGTTTCCCTGCCACCGCCTCCAGATTCTCCCGGTCGCTCCCTTCCCCTGCCAGAAGATACTCCAGCTCATAATCCAGGGCCCCGGTATCCTTCCCTTCCGTCGCCCCGGAGAAATGATCCATCAGATACTCTCCGAACAGTACGTCCGACAGCGCCCCCGTTTCTTCCTCTCCCTGGGTAAATTCTCCGTACCCTTCCTGAAGAGTACGGTGGCTTGCCGTCTCCTCCAGGCGGATGGCCTTCTGAGAAACCGTCATTTCTTTTGGCGTCACAAGCTCCAGAAGAGGGGAAGACTTTAGCTTGTCCACATGAGCGATGGGATTGTCCTTCTCCGGCAGGGCTCCCTCCTCCTGCTCCAGAAGATCCGACAGCTCCTGCTGTTGTTGCCGCTCCTGTTCCTGGACTTTCTTCGCCTCCTGCTCCTGCTGCCTCCAGATCGTAGCGTCCCCTTCCTGGCCCTGGAAGGCGGACAGCCCGTATTTGTGTTCCATATAGGCCGCCGCCTGCCGGTAGAAGGCCCGGCCTCCCTGGTCCGTCAGGAATTCAATGGCCTGCACCTTTTGTTTCATACTCCCCGCCCCGTAGTATGCAAGTCGCTTTTTCAGCAGGGCTTCTGAGTAATTGCCGGTCTCATAGCTTCCTTCCAGGGCGAAGATATCATAGTCTTCCAGAAGCTCCTTCTGGTACTCCGCAAACACCGATTCCATGGCCCGGTTCATATCCGCCCGGCCATAATTCTTGGCGTTCTGGATGGAAGCGCTCTCCATCATGGATCCGGTAAAGGACACAAGGAGGAGGAATACCAGACTTAAGTAGGCCGTCACCTCCCCCTTAAGCCCGGATCTATATCCCTGCGCTCTCACTGGTGATCTTCTGAAATATGGTCTGCACCAGGCTGGTGAGCTGGGACTTGAAAATGATCACCAGACCGATCAGTACCACCAGGATCAGGATCACTTCCACCACGCCGATCCCTTTTTCTTCCTTCAATGTCTGCATAAAATATCTCAGTCTCCACATAAGATCTCTCCTTTCTCTTTCTACAACTGGATGGACAGAAACGCCGGCACGATCACGATCACCAGCACCACCGCCAGCATAAGGAACATAGGCGCCAGGAGCTTGGTCCCCGCCTCCTCGCCCAGCCTTTTTGCCCGGGCTTTTCTCTCCTCGAATGCCTGGATCGCCTCCATCCGCAGCATCTGTGTCAGTCCCTTGGTCCCTTTTCTTAAGTTCTGGGACAGCAGCGCTCCAAGCCGCATGTACTCCTGGACCTGGCAACGCC